>JBKBLG010000008.1:0-138626 GCA_046296295.1 Chitinophagaceae bacterium
ACATCCTTCCTTAACCTTCCAGCACCGGGCAGGTATCAGGCTCTATACGTCATCTTACGATTTTGCAGGGCCCTGTGTTTTTGTTAAACAGTTGGTTGAACCATTTTACTGAGACCGCATCGCTGCGGTACGCTTTATCCCGAAGTTACAGCGTCAATTTGCCTAGTTCCTTCTCCACGGCTCACCCGAGCGCCTTAGAATACTCATCCCGTCTACCTGTGTCGGTTTGCGGTACTGGCTGCATATCTCGCTTTTCTTGGAACCAATTTTACATCTTCGACGCCCCCGAAGGTTTGTCTCAACGGTCTATTCCGTCAGTCCGTAGATGCCACGTCGATTCGTCACTTTCTTTGATATGCAGGTGTAGGAATATTAACCTACTTTCCATCAGATGCCCCTTTCGGGTTTTCCTAAGGACCAGACTAACCCTGATCCGATTAACGTTGATCAGGAACCCTTAGACTTTCGGCGAAGGAGTTTTTCACTCCTTTTATCGTTACTTATGCCTACATTTTCTTTTGAAACCGCTCCACCAATGGTCGCCCATCAGCTTCAACGCTGTTTCAATGCTCCCCTACCACTTACGACTAGCGTAAGTTTAGAACTTCGGTTCGTAGTTTGATACCCGATCATTTTCCGTGCAGGGCCTCTCGACCAGTGAGCTGTTACGCACTCTTTAAATGAATTGCTGCTTCCAAGCAAACATCCTGGCTGTTATAGAAGCCCCACCTCGTTTGTTTAACTTAACTACGTATTGGGGACCTTAGTTGCTAATCTGGGTTATTTCCCTCTCGGCCATGGACCTTAGCGCCCACAGCCTCACTGCCGCAGATATTTATTAGCATTCGGAGTTTGTCAGGGTTTGGTAGGCGGTGAAGCCCCCTAGCCCAATCAGTAGCTCTACCTCTAATAAACTTCTTAATGCGACGCTGTTCCTAAAAACATTTCGGGGAGAACGAGCTATCTCTCAGTTTGATTGGCCTTTCACCCCTATCCACAGGTCATCCCAAGACTTTTCAACGTCAACGGGTTCGGACCTCCATTCTGTGTTACCAGAACTTCATCCTGCCCATGGATAGATCACAAAGTTTCGCGTCTACCCCCACTGACTAAGCGCCCTATTCGGACTCGCTTTCGCTACGGCTCCATTCGTACTGAACTTAACCTCGCCAGTGAGGAGTAACTCGTAGGCTCATTATGCAAAAGGCACGCCGTCACCCTTCGACTAGCTTAGGGCTCCGACCGCTTGTAGGCGCACGGTTTCAGGTACTATTTCACTCCCTTATTCAGGGTGCTTTTCACCTTTCCCTTACGGTACTGGTTCACTATCGGTGTCTGAGGAGTATTTAGCCTTACCAGATGGTGCTGGCAGTTTCACGCAAGATTCCTCCGGTCCCGCGCTACTCAGGATACTGCTCGTCCTCATCAATTTCTGCCTACAGGGCTATCACCTGCTATGGCTCTCTTTTCCAAAAGATTCAGCTTGATGATGATTTCTAATCGCAGTCCTACAACCCCGAACCGGCACGCCGATTCGGTTTGGGCTACTCCCTTTTCGCTCGCCACTACTCAGGGAATCACTATTGTTTTCTTTTCCTCTCCCTACTTAGATGTTTCAGTTCAGGAGGTTGGCTCTCTTTCGAGTATCATACCTTCAGTATGATGGGTTGTCCCATTCGGAAACCCGGGGATATATCGCCTGTGTGCGGCTCCCCCCGGCTTATCGCAGCTTACCACGTCCTTCTTCGCCTCTCAGACCCAAGGCATCCACCATGCGCCCTTATTCACTTTAAAAATTTTGAAATTGTAGTGATGTTACCACCACTATCTTGTACTACGCGTTAACAAATTTTGATTTCGCTTTACCAATATGTCAAAGAACTTTGCTAATATCACAACGATACTGCTGTGACCATCAACCTTGGTTGACCTTAGCTTTTGATGATGCCTGGATGATGATTCCAACGTATCCTGTCATTTACCGTAAGGTATATAACACCTACAACATCATTATATAAGAACTTTTGGTGGAGGATATCGGAGTCGAACCGATGACCCCTAGCTTGCAAAGCTAGTGCTCTAGCCAGCTGAGCTAATCCCCCTGCTTTACTTCTCTTTAAGGAGTAGACCCGACCAGAGTTGAACTGGTGACCTCTACATTATCAGTGTAGCGCTCTAACCAACTGAGCTACGAGTCTATTTAGTAGTAGCGCCACATTTACTTTCCTTACGGGTTGTATTGGCTTTCTATTTCCTACAGACTGCCGTTCGCTATCCGTGGCTATCTAGTAACGCTTACTTAATGAAAGAACTTTTTTAAAAATAATGAAGCAACAGTGTGAAGAAGACGCTATACTCTAAAAAGGAGGTATTCCAGCCGCACCTTCCGGTACGGCTACCTTGTTACGACTTAGCCCCAGTTACCGATTTTACCCTAGGCAGCTCCTTGCGGTTACCGACTTTAGGTCCCCCCGGCTTCCATGGCTTGACGGGCGGTGTGTGCAAGGTCCGGGAACGTATTCACCGTATCATTGCTGATATACGATTACTAGCGATTCCAGCTTCATGTAGTCGAGTTGCAGACTACAATCTGAACTGAGATAACTTTTTTGAGATTTGCTCCTTGTCGCCAAGTGGCTGCTCTTTGTAGTTACCATTGTAGCACGTGTGTAGCCCTGGGCATAAAGGCCATGATGACTTGACATCATCCCCTCCTTCCTCGCGTCTTACGACGGCAGTTTCTCCAGAGTTCCCAGCTTGACCTGTTGGCAACTGAAGATAGGGGTTGCGCTCGTTGCGGGACTTAACCCAACACCTCACGGCACGAGCTGACGACAGCCATGCAGCACCTTACCATCTGTGTATTGCTACAAAACCAGCTTTCACCGGCGGTCAAATGGCATTCTAGCCCAGGTAAGGTTCCTCGCGTATCATCGAATTAAACCACATGCTCCACCGCTTGTGCGGACCCCCGCCAATTCCTTTGAGTTTCAACCTTGCGGTCGTACTTCCCAGGTGGGATACTTAATGCTTTCGCTCAGACACACACCGTGTATCGCGTATGTCGAGTATCCATCGTTTAGGGCGTGGACTACCAGGGTATCTAATCCTGTTTGATCCCCACGCTTTCGTGCCTCAGCGTCAATATTTCTGTAGCCTGCTGCCTTCGCAATAGGTGTTCTATGTCATATCTATGCATTTCACCGCTACATGACATATTCCGCAAACCTCCAGAACATTCAAGATTGATAGTATCAATGGCAGTTCCCAAGTTAAGCTCGGGGATTTCACCACTGACTTACCAACCCGCCTACGCACCCTTTAAACCCAGTGAATCCGGATAACGCTCGCACCCTCCGTATTACCGCGGCTGCTGGCACGGAGTTAGCCGGTGCTTATTCATCTGGTACCGTCAAGTGACGAAGAATCGCCTTTTTTCGTCCCAGATAAAAGAAGTTTACAATCCAGAGGACCTTCATCCTCCACGCGGCATGGCTGGATCAGACTCTCGTCCATTGTCCAATATTCCTTACTGCTGCCTCCCGTAGGAGTCGGGCCCGTGTCTCAGTGCCCGTGTGACTGGTCATGCTCTCACACCAGTTACTGATCGTGGGCTTGGTGGGCCGTTACCCCGCCAACTACCTAATCAGCCGCACACCCATCTCAAAGTGATAAATCTTTAATAGCTGAACGATGCCGCTCCACTATCCTATGGGGTATTAATCCAAATTTCTCTGGGCTATCCCCCGCTCTGAGGAAGGTTGTGTACGTGTTCCGCACCCGTTTGCCGGTCGCCATCAGTGTATTGCTACACCATGCTGCCCCTCGACTTGCATGTATTAAGCCTGCCGCTAGCGTTCATCCTGAGCCAGGATCAAACTCTCCATTGTAAATGTTTTGTTTGATTCCTTAGCTAATTACTCTTTACAAAGAATTAACTTCAGATTCTGTTTTGTTAGTTCGATAGCGTTTTGTACTTCTTACCATAATCCATCATAGAATTACGTACTGTTGCTTCCATTATTTTCAAAGACCTTATTTCAATCAGTTGATAACCTCGCAGCTATTAACTTCTGAACTTGTAATGTGATGCGTTTTGAACCGCCATACCCTAGTCGCTTATCGACTCTCACATTCAAAAATTTCTTCCTAAGAACCACTCTCCCTTAGTGCCCTTCGGCGTTTGCGGGGTGCAAAGGTAAAGGGTTTCTTTCTTATCTTCCAAAACTTTTTTCAAGTTTTTCCGATTTATTTTTCAACCCCTTTAAGAACTATTCGCTACTCCGTTTTACCGTTTTGCGGGGTGCAAAGATAACAGCTTCACTTTCATTCCACCAAATCTTTTTTACCCTTTTCTCGAAGTTTTTTCGAAGCACCGTAACAACAATTCCAACACCCCAAATTCAATCGTACCAACACTTCTACACAAACCTCATTACCTCACCACAAAGAACTTTTTAACCCCTCTATCGCTACCTCTTTTCTCAATCGGGGTGCAAAAATAATAATATTCATCACTTCACCAAATCTTTTTCCAAAATTATTACACCACCAACCCTTAACCACATCACATACATCTCCCACAATCGCTCCAACTACCTCTTTTACAACAATCTACCCCACAATAGCATCTCACAAAAAAAAACGCCCCCTAGCGAGGGCGCTGTACACTCGTTTAGCTTTCAATAATTCAGTTTTCTAAAACGAAGCCACAAGCTATTGATAGCTAATACAACATCGCTTAGCCCCATCACTAATGCACCGATCATTGGATTAAGCAAACCAAATGCAGCTATAGGGATGGCTATCACATTGTAGCTTAATGCCCAAAACAAATTGGTTTGAATGGTTCGATATGTGTATTTGCCTAAACAGAGGGCAGTAGGCAATAAAGCTAATCCTTTATGCACCAATACAACACCAGCATGCTGCATGGTAAGCTGACTAGCATTGCTCACCGATACACCAACGGTTGCTTTGGCTAAAGCTGGCGCATCGTTGATGCCATCGCCAACCATAGCTGTTGGGACTTCGGCATTTAAACGGGCAATGGTTGCTAATTTATCTTCTGGTTTTTGTTCGGCAATAATAGTTTGAATACCTAATGCATGGCCTACTTGCTGCGCCTTATACAGGGTATCGCCACTTAGCAATACTGTTTTAATACCTTGCTGATGTAGTTGTGCAATCACCTCTTTTGCCTCTGGACGAATTTCATCGATAACGGCAAGTGCACCGATAAGAGTATTATTTTTAGTAATGTACACGTTGAAGCTAGCATCTGTTGTTAATGCTGATACATACTTATAGTTGGTTGCTGCCCATTGGTTGCCTGCTGCATCGGTAGCAAACATGCCAACACCTTTTACTTCTTCTATTTTTTGCCAACGTACATCTGTTTTTGATTTGAAGGCTGCGGCAACACACTTAGCGATAGGATGGTTTGAGTATTTCTCTAATGAAAATGCATATTGCTGAAAAGTAGCCTCATCGATATCGGCATCGGGATGCAGCCAAACACGTTCTAAAGAAAAGTTGCCTGTTGTTAAGGTGCCTGTTTTATCGAAAACTACTTGTCTGATATTTTTAAACAACTCTAAACTTTTGGCATTACGAAATAGAATACCGGTACGTGCTGCTCGACCCAAACCCACCGCTACCGCTGCAGGCGTAGCAAGCCCCATGGCACAAGGACATGCAATTACCAATACTGCAATACCACGGAGTAATGCAGCCCCAAAACTAATATCGGCCAAAAAGTAACTAGCAAATACGGTTATCACTGCTATTGCCACTACGGTGGGAACAAAGATGGCACTGATTTTATCGGCTAGTTGCTGAACAGGTGGCTTTTCAGACTGGGCATCTTGCACCATTTTTTTTATTTGGCTTAATACAGCAGCATCACCAACAGCGGTAACATAAGCTTTAAATGAACCATCTACTACGATACTACCACCTACCAAAATATCGTTCATTTTTTTGGGGAGCGGCTCACTTTCGCCAGTGATGATGCTTTCATTAATGGTAACATCGCCCCAAAGCACTTTACAATCGGCAGGTACGGTTTCGCCCGATTTCACTAAAATGAGGTCGCCAACTTTTAAATCTTTGGCTGGTACTTGAAATAAATTTTCTTGATAGTTACCATCGTATGCAATCATGTTGGCCATAAGTTCTTCATTTACCGCAAGGGCATTTAATTGCTTTTGTGTAGCTGCGATAGATGCATCTTCAAGTGCATTACCAATTAATACTAAAGTGATAATGGTAGCAGTGGTCTCGAAAAACATGTACTGTTCGGCCGCTCCAATAATAGCTCCATATAAGCTGTACACCAGTGCCGCCACACTGCCAAGCACTATTAACACGTTCATATTAGGTACGCCACTAACAGCACTGTTCCAAGCACTTTTGAAAAATGTTGCCATACCAATGGCAAATACCGGCAAGGTAAAAGCCAGTTGCACCCACGGGTTCATGAGCCAATGAATATGTACACCAGGTATCATGTGCAGCATCAAAGGCAAGGTGAATAAAGCACTGACGTAAATGCGTGTTTTGTTAGACCATTGCCAGAAATTGCTAGTTGTTTTAGGTGCGCCTGGTTTTTGTACGGTGTAGCCTAATTTTTCAATACCCTTACTAATATTGTTCATATCTATTGGTGTTGTTGCCACAAAAGCAACATCGCCGCTTACGTAATTCACACGAACATCGTCCATCCCTTGTTTTTGTAAGTAGTTGCGAATGGTTAATGCACAATTGGCACAATCCATTCCCGCTACTTGCAGCACAACCTTTTCCATATACGCCTCCTTTATGCCTGATTAATGTATTTAAATTTTTCGATACAAATTTACCTAACAATTACAGCTTAGCTTCGTGCAATGCGAAATATCTTTACAACATGGTTGTAAGTTTTGAACAAAAAGATATAAAGAGTGCCGCTGAGCAACTGTGGGAGTATGGGCAACAGTATAAAATATGGTTGTTCAACGCTGCTATGGGAAGCGGTAAAACAACGTTGATTCATACCATTTGTACCCAAATATTACAAGTACAAGAAGCAGTAACGAGCCCAACTTTTGCGATAGCTAATGAATATAGCAGTGCAATAGCAGGTACGATTTATCATATGGATTGGTATCGGTTGAAAGATGAAGAGGAAGCCATAGCTGCAGGCGTTGAAGATATGCTTTATAGCAACGCTTATTGTTTTATTGAATGGCCTGAAAAAGCCGCAGGGCTGCTTCCAGATAATTGCCTTACGGTAAATTTGGACTTACTTAGCACTACCTCCAGAAAACTCACTGCATTTACCGTAAGGTAAGCTCACAATTGATAGATACCTTACAACAAGCTTATAATTACAAACTAGAACCATTCATTACATGGCAACTTCGAAACCCATTATTAGTGCAGGCTTTAATTTAGAACCACAAGAAGAAACCTTAGATGTAAAGCCATTGAAAGGCAACTTACATATTGGCATTCCGAAAGAAACAGCTTTTCAAGAAAACCGGATTGCTTTAACTCCTGAAGCCGTTAATGTACTGGTGAATAATGGCCATCAGGTAGTGATAGAAACCAAAGCAGGTGAGGGTAGCAAATACCGCGATAGAGATTACACTGAAGCAGGTGCCCAATTGGTGTACGATAAAGCAGAAGTATATAAAGCACCGATTTTAGTGAAAAGTGCACCGCTGGTAGCCGACGATGTACCTTACTTGCAAATGAACCAAACAATTGTTTCGCCAGTTCACTTACCGGTATTGCAAAAAGAAGTACTAGATGCGATGATGCAAAAACGCATTACGGCACTGGGTTTTGAATATTTAAAAGATGATAGCGGTACCTACCCTATTGTGCGGTGTATGAGTGAAATTGCTGGTAGTGCTGTGATGCTTATTGCCGGCCAATACCTAAGCAGTGCCAACCATGGCAAAGGCGTTTTATTGGGTGGCATTAGTGGTATTCCGCCTGCCAAAGTAATTATTATTGGGGCGGGTGTTGTGGGTGAATTTGCCACTAGAACAGCACTTGCTTTAGGTGCCTCTGTAAAGGTTTTTGATAATAATGTGTATCGTTTAAAACGCTTACAAAACAACTTGGGCGTTCGTGTATGGACGAGTGTAATTGAACCTAAGATTCTTGCGAAGCAATTGAAAACTTGTGAAGTAGCTGTAGGTGCATTAAGCAATGAAAACGGACGTAGCCCTATTGTAGTAACCGAAGAAATGGTAGCAAACATGCGCCCCGGCAGTGTTATTATTGATGTAAGTATTGATAGGGGTGGTTGTTTTGAAACAAGTGATATTACCACCCACGAACAACCTATTTTTTTAAAGCACGACGTAATACATTACTGTGTTCCAAATATTCCGAGTGGTTTTGCAAGAACTGCAAGCCATGCTATTAGCAATGTATTAATGCCTTTACTACTTGAAGCAAGTGATGAAGGTGGTATTGATGAAATGCTATGGCACAACTTCAACCTTCGGCATGGGGTATATATGTATCGAGGCTATACCACCAATGTGTACATCAGTCAAAAGTTTGATGTAAAGTATACCGATTTAAACTTGTTGATTGCTGCAAGTCGGCGGGGCTAGTGTTTAACAAGTTGTAGGCATGGTATTAACTTTTTATTGCACAACAACACACTAATTTGCCATTATAAGTTTTATAAGATGAAACTACTCCGTTGGATGATAAGTGTAGGTATAGGCCTTATTAGTTCGCTGCTACTAGTATTTCTATTGGGTATTATTAATCTAATGGGTTCTAATTTAAGCTTTAGCCATATTTTAATATACAGTTTTGTAATAGGTGGTGGTGCTACCATGCTTACTAGCTATTATATAATTGGAGTGTTCATGAAACGTTACATTGCTAGAACGCAACGATTTTTTGTAGTCATACATGCTGCACATTGGGTATTGCGAGCTTTTAAGTAATAGGTTGAAAGCGATGTTAAACAAATATGGGGCGGCCTTCGGCCGCCCCATATTTGTTTGTAATAATGATTATCAGTGATTGATACCTTTAATAACCATTTACCGTAAGGTTGTTATCCAATACGTATAGTAATAATGGCAACTTCATCGCCTTTTGATTTCATCATTAAAGTAATATTATAAGTTTTTCCGTTGCCTATTAGCTTGCCCGTCATATATTTTGTACCACCCAATTCACGCTGGCTAGTTACCTCAAACCCTTTAATTGCAGCCGTTTCAAAAAAACTTTTAATTGCGATACTGGCCTGATTTTTACTAACATTTTTGATCTCCTCTTTTTCAGGAAGTTTGATATCTATGAAAGTATCGAAGTAAGTACTCAGCTTCTCGGCATCGCCTTGTTTTAGTGCGTTGATAATAGCATCGCTACTCCAATGTACAGCAGCCATCACACTCATTGTAACAACAGTTACAATACTTACAAATACTGTTTTCATGATTAGTGTTATTTCTTTAAAAACTGCTAAAACTGTGCCAATATAGGCATTTTACAGCGTGATTAGTTTTTTAAACTTTCGTAGATGACGTTATGAATGTTACTACGTACGTTCATTTTTAATAAAGCATTTGGATCGCCATTTTTGGGTTGGTGTACCCTGTTACTTAAAAAAACATACACCAATTGCTGCTCAGGATCAACCCAAACGCAAGTACCGGTGAAGCCGGTATGTCCGTAAGTACTGCTACTTACATACTTTGCAGGGTACGGCTCTTTGCGTTCTGAATTGTTTTTTTCGGGCTTATCAAATCCTAAGCCTCTCCTACTAATTGTACTGCCGTAAGCAGTAAATTTTTGAATGGTGCTTGGCTGCAGCAACTGAATACCATTGATGCTACCCCCGTTCAACAACATTTGATAAATTGTTGCAAGCTCATAAGCATTACTGAACAAGCCAGCATGCCCCGCTACACCACCAAACATGGCAGCACCAGGATCGTGTACAAAACCATGAATGGTTTGCTTACGAAACTGTACCTCTGCCTCGGTAGGTACAATGGTTGCCAAAGGCATATACTGCGAAGGATTGAATGTTGTAAGGGTAAGGCCTAGCGGTTTATAAAATGTTTCATGCACATAGGTATCTAGACTTTTGCCCGTGAGGGCCTCTACAATTTTACCCAAGAAAATAAAATCGTTATCGCTGTACACATATTTCTGATTCGGGGTAACTACTTTGCTTGCAAGTATTCGTTGATACATAGTATCTACCCAATCGTTACGCATGTATAAGTTGGCAGCAACCTGAGTATTGTAACTTTCGTTAGGTACACTTGCGTAAATGCTTGGTTTAGGATCACCAGTAATGGTGTCTATGGTTTCGCGGTAAAAAGGAATCCAAGCCACCATGCCGGCTTGATGTAGCAAAATGCTCTCTAATGTTAAATTAGCTTTGTTGGAATTACGAACCCATGGCAAATAATCGGCAAGTGTTTTTTCTAATTGTAGCCTGCCAGTTTCATATAATTTCATAATAGCAAGCGTAGTTGCGGTAGTTTTAGTTACCGATGCTAAATCGTACACCATTTCAGGTGTAACAGGGGTTAGGCCTGTGGTATCAGTACTTCCAAAAGCTTCCCAATATGCAACTTTGCCATTTCTAGCCACTAGAACCACTGCACCAGGTGTAGCTTTGGCTTCAATAGCCTGGTTAACGATGGTTGCTATTTTTCGACGTAACTTTTTTTTTATACCAGCTTTGCGTGGCGATACAACTGGAAGTAGTTTTTCTTTCAATACTACCTTGGTACCAAATGGCAATGAACTACACACAGTAACAGGTAAGCTACCTTGCGGTAAATATTTACCCACTAATACATCGTAAGCAACTGCATTGGTTAAGGTATCATCTTCGTAGCAAGCAACAATATTGTTGGCTTCGCAGATGTTTGCTAATGCATAAGGATTACCAAATGCAAAGAAGATGGCTTGCTTTTTATCTTGTAACTGGCTTAGCAGCGTAGTTACTGATTTACCCAAACCATAATTGTTAGCAGGCCTACGACTATACCCATGCATTGCAACAATAGTGGGCTGCTTGGTATTAATTACTTGCAATAAGCTATCGGCACTTGTACTATCATTTAAGGCAACATAATGAATAGTTGCATTATAATTAGCTGCAACGAGTTCGGTGAAGTGTGTTGGCTTGTTGGTTCCTAAAGCTACTACCGTTACAGGCTTTTGATTTGAAAGCGGTAGCATGGCTTGTTGCTTCAATCGAACGAGTGTAATAGCATCTTTGCTAAGCTGTGCTCTAATACTA
The DNA here is from genome assembly GCA_046296295.1 of Chitinophagaceae bacterium. Taxonomy (GTDB): domain Bacteria; phylum Bacteroidota; class Bacteroidia; order Chitinophagales; family Chitinophagaceae; genus UBA10646. Next base: position 11,285 of record JBKBLG010000008.1, read on the forward strand.
AGGGTAGATGCATTTAAATCGTTGGTTAAATTTTCAAGTTTGATAGGCTCAGGACGCTTACTTAATCCTAAATGAAATTTTGAAATCAGAACTTTATATACTTTTTCATCTAACTCTTGTTGCGACAACTTACCATCGGCAACCGCTTGTAGTACTTTTTTAATACTATTATCTATATCGCCCGGTAAACATAACATATCATTGCCTGCAATTAAACTTTGTACAGAAGCTTCACCATCGGGAAAGAATTTTTTCACCCCTTGCATTTCAAGTGCATCTGTAAAAATCAAACCTTGATACCCCATTTGGTTTCTCAAAAGATTGGTAACACTATTTCTACTCAAACTGCTAGCTCTGTTGGCAGTAGTATCAATACTTGGTACGTATAAGTGCCCAACCATTACACTACCCACACCAGCTTTGAATAGTTGCTCGAAAGGATAGAGCTCTAGAGTTTTAAGCTCATCCATAGATTTGTTAATGATAGGTAAGTCGTAATGACTATCTACTGCAACATCGCCATGACCGGGAAAATGCTTTGCACAAGCCATTACACCAACATCTTGCATGCCCTTCATATATTGTATACCTAAGGTGGCTACTTTAAATTTGTCTTCCCCAAAACTTCGATCATTGATGACTGGATTTTGTGGATTGTTATTGATATCAATATCTGGTGCATAATTCACGTGAATGCCTAAACGCTTACATTGCTCGCCTACAGCTTTACCGAAAGCATAAATAACTTTTGGATCGGAAGATGCACCCATCATTAACTGGCGCGGATAATTAATAACACTATCTAAGCGCATTCCCAACCCCCATTCACCATCAATACAAATCATAATAGGGGTTGCGGCAATTTGCTGGTAATAATTAGTAAGGTTTGCTTGGCGAACAGGCCCACCCTGAAAAAAACATAGCCCTCCAATATTGTATTGCTGTATTAAACGGGTAATTTCTTTCACATGATCGGCACCTAAGTTACTGTGTGCCCTTACTACCATTAACTGAGCTACTTTTTGTTCTGGTGTTAATGTTGCCATTACACTATCGGCCCAACGTGTTGCAGCAGGTGTTTTTTGTAGGAAAGCTTGTGCCCACGAAGCTGTTACACATAGCATGGCAACAAGGGCAATCGATATTTTTTTCATCATAAAAAGGAGACTTTGTTACTTAAGTGCATTTCAAAAGTAACAGAATTGCAGGATTTTGCGGTTTTTTAAAAACAGTTAATCACACGAGCACTTTACCTAATTCGGCGAATGTAGATATGCATGGTTTGTGGTGCTGGCTCATCACCACCGAAAAAAGGATATAAAACATAGCCATAGCCACGAGCAGTGCTGGCCATTCTTGGCATGCTGATGCGTGTACCATTCACAGCAAATACATATTGATTACCATGTACAGCAATAACACAACGATTATTCTGTTCAATCGGTACTTGGCTGATGAACTGGTAAGTGCGTACACTATCATTATATATATAACCGAGTAGCTCCATCTTATTTTGATACCAACGCCAGCCAATACGGGCACTGTATGCATGGTGCACCATATTGTTGTCTGCAAAACCAAATAACTTGTTGATATCTGCTTGATTGTTAGGATTTACCGTAAGGTACCTGCAGTCACTATCGAATCTTACATCGAACACCATACTATCTACACTTGCCCACTGCGGCAGGTTGGGAGTGCTTTCGTGCACGCCACGAGTAATGGTGTACATGGTAAAATTGGTATCGGTGGGAGCAGGTACTGTAATGAATGGGATCTCATTTTCTTTTGATGTTTCTTTAGTACAAGCCCCAAAAAGAATGCTGCAAAGGAATATTACTGAAATGGATAACGGCTGCATAAAGCACGAAATTTGAGGTTTTGATGCATATCGGAGGCTTGCACAAGGTGTGCATGCATACATGACTCAAACTTCAACTGAAAAATACGTACAAAACGTTAAAAAGGTTGTGTGTAGCATTACATCGAACCCGATGCGGGGCTACATTTGCACAAATTTTACCAACTTTCTTAAAATACGCTCTAATGACAAAGATTGCCGTAGCCAAAGGCGATGGAATTGGACCAGAAATTATGGATGCTGTGTTATCCATTTTCGATGCCGCTAAAGTGCCACTTCAGTACGAAGTAGTTGAAATGGGACGCTGGGTATTTGATAAGGGTTTCAGCAACGGTATGACGCCTGAAGCCCAACAAACCATTGAAAGCTTGGGGATTTTGTTTAAAGGTCCGATGGAAACGCCTAAGGGAAAGGGTGTAAAAAGTGTGAATGTTACTGCACGTAAAACGTGGAATACTTATGCTAACAAACGCAGCTTTCAAACCCTACACGGCGTAAGTACTGTTTTTAGCCAAGCCAACATTCCGATTGATCTTACAATTATACGAGAGAATATTGAAGATACGTATGGCGGTATTGAGCACATGCTAACACATGATGTGGCATTATGCCGCCGCTTTATAACACGTCCGGGTAGCCGTCAGGTATTACGTTATGCGTTTGAAGTTGCCAAACAAAAAGGTGCTAAACGCATCACCTGTGGCCATAAGGCCAACATCATGAAAATTACGGATGGTCTTTTCTTAGAAGAATTCTATAACATTGCTAAAGAATATCCTGAATTAAAGGCCGATGATGTTATTGTGGACGACCTGTGCATGAAGTTGGTTACCAGACCTGATTTGTTTGACGTAGTAGTATTAACCAACCTACAAGGTGATATTGTAAGCGACCTTTGTGCTGGCTTAGTAGGTGGCTTAGGTTTTGCACCCAGTGCTAACATTGGTGATGACATCAGCATTTTTGAAGCTGTACACGGTACCGCTCCAGATATTGCAGGCAAAAACATTGCTAACCCTACTGCTTTGTTATTAAGTGGTATAGGTATGTTACGCCACTTAGGTTTGTTAGAACAAGCCGCAACTATCGAAAATGCGTTGCTATACACCTTAGAAAGTGGCATACATACAGGCGATTTTGGCGACAAATCAACTCCTAGCGTTAATACTACTGAATTTGCGAATGCCATTATCAGCAACTTTGGTAAGCTTCCAGCTAATAATCCACGACCAACCCAAACAAACGCACCGGTAACTATTACAATGCGTAAGCTCGATGCTAATCCTATGCTTGAAACAGTAGCAGAAGCTGCTTTAAGTATTAGAGGTGTCGATTTATTTATTGAAAGCAACGAACAACCAAACATAGTTGCCGAAAAATTACAGCAGCATTTAGGGGGTATTTTTAAGCTAGTAACAATCAGTAACCGTGGTACTCAAGTATGGCCTAAGGGTAGTATTTATACCAACCTGATCAACCAATACCGCGTACGTTTTGAAACTGCCGATGCCAGCAAAACTACGCAGCAAGAAATCATCAACCTAATGCAACGTGTAAGTGCCGATTTCATTATTTGCAGTAGTGAATTATTGAATTACATGGGCGATAGGGCCTTGTATAGTTTAGCACAAGGACAATAGACTAAAAACATTAAAATACAAAATACAAGGCCGTAGCAATAACTACGGCCTTGTATTTATAGGAAAACTGAAGGGCTTGATTAGTATTTTGCAAATACACTAACGCTGCCTTCTGTATCTACTTTCAATACCTTCTTTTTACCATCTTTTATGGCACTAATATAGAAGTTCGTACCTTCTTGAGCATGTTCAAAATAAATAACTTCTGTAAAATCATAACCTTTGTATTGCTCTTTCAAGCGAACCAACGCTCTTGTTGGTAAAGTTTCAAACTGTACTAAACGGCTTGTACCAATAAGATCACCGTCGGTAGAATAATAAATTTCCATAGGAATACCATCGTACTCGAAACGAGCACGTGTGAACTGCTCTTTCACTTCCCACTTAACATTTTCGGCAGCTTTAAATTCGGCTGTAAAATGCTTGATTGCTCTGTAACTTACTTTGTTAACATCGGCAGCAAATGCACTTGCCGTAAGTGCCACGGTAGCCATTAAGGCAACAAATAACTTTTTCATACAAATTCGTTTTTTAGGTTTTTAAGGTTGATGTGGGCGGGGTTAACGCCCATTGACAACACAAACATATTTCGCAATACAACCACCCAAAAGCGTATTGTGACTAAAATGCTCCTTAACAATTGTTTACAATGACGAACGGTAGCACCGCACATTAGTAAGCTATGCAACTACTGGCCTCAAATGCAGGCACAGCAATGCTTAGCACTGTTTCGTTAACAGCATGTGAAAGCCCGTTATCGTAGGGTTAAAGTGTGGTAGTGGCATGTTAGGTAGTACCTTACGGTAAATAAAATTTGCAGGAGTAAAGTTTTATTTAGAAATTTGTCTAAATATCTAATTTTGAACAAGGTATTCAAAGCCTTAAACGACCCTACTCGAAGGGAAATACTGGAGTTGCTTAAAAACAGCGACCTCACTGCCGGTGCTATTGCAGAGCAGTTCAACATGTCGTTCCCAAGTATTTCACATCATTTAGATATTTTGAAGCAGGCCGCACTCGTAACAGCACAAAAGCAAGGCCAACAAGTACTATACAGCATTAATACAACAGTACTCGATGATATTTTTCAATGGATGCTTACACTAAAAACAAAGTAGTATGCAACAAACAACCCTCCTAAAACATATTGCCATAACAGCGTTGTTACTATTACCATTGTGCTATTTATGGTATCGCTATCCAAGTATGCCAACCACTATTCCTATGCACTATAATTTGCAAGGTGAAATAGATCGTTGGGGTAACAAATCAGAAATGTGGTTTGCAGTGAGTCTGCTAAGTGCTGTTGGCATCGGTAGTTATTTTCTAGTGTACTATGCTGCAAAAATTGATCCTAAAAAAATGATTGGTAGTAACCCTACCCTTACGGGTAAAATGGCTGTACTCTTGGCCATATTCATGACAGCATTAAACTTGTTTATTATTCATAGCAGTACACAAAAAGCGTTACATACACCACAGGCTTTGTTGGTTGGCATAGGATTACTTTTTACTACACTTGGTAACTTTCTAAGCAGTATCAAACCCAACTATTTTATTGGTGTTCGTACGCCATGGACTTTAGAAAACAATGATGTGTGGCGACGTACACATAGATTTACCGCAAGGTTATGGTTTGCCGGAGGCTTACTTGCATCGCTTGTAACACTAATACTTCCAACCTCCGTTGCTAACACTGCATTTATAAGCATCATGTTCTTACTAGTAGTAATACCGATTGCATATAGTTATATAATATTCCCAAAAGCTTAATCTATGAAAGCAATCATATTTGCCATTGTTAGCATACTTATACAAACCAATGTGAGTACCCAAAGCGAACTGTGACTAAAATGCTCGTTAACAATTTTTCATCGCAACAAACGTGGGACAGCAAATTATTAAGCCTTTCAACCACAGAGCTCAAATGCAAGCACAGCACGGCTTGACACTGTTTCGTTAACAGCACATGAAAGCCCTTTATCGTAGGATTAATGTGCTGTAGTGCTTCTTAGATTATGTAATAACAATGGCCATAATGCGAAAATTAACATTTTGTTAATCAATAATGAATCTTCTGATTTAAATATGTAATATTTTTAAATCGTAAAACATTAATGTGATTATATTTACAAAAAGCATTAATAATTTCACCTTTATGTTTTTCGCAGACTTCCCGAAAACTGCTTAATAAGTAGGGGCTAACAATTAAAAAATGAAAAACAAACTGATTATCACCATTTGCTTTTGTTTAATTTTTACAACCACAACATTCGTTTCCTGTAAACAAGAAAGAGTTACAAAACCACAAAATACAGAAACAGGGAAGGGGAAAACGTTTGTTGTAAACAAATCAAATGATTTAATGCTTATTGGAGCAATGAGCTCAAGCGGTCCTACGCTTACATTTAACGTCGAAGCTTTTAAAGATTCTTTAAAGACTAATGATTTATTCAACACGGTAGAAGTTGTTCAAGTTGATTATGGTATTGAAAACGGACATGAAGAAGCATATTTAACGATCATTGGAACCTACAATAACGCTACTGTAGCATTTCAATCAATTCTAGAAATAGAGAATGAGAAGTTCTATATCAATACGAACAAGAGCCAAACAGCAAATAAAACAAAGCATACCTGTGCAGGTTCACCGTGCTCTAGTTGCTCATTTGTAAGAGGCGGATTTTTAAATTTAAAAATTATAGGATGTAAATGCAGTGCTGATCCTCAAAATGGTGTGTGTAATCATACAAAAGAAACAGAAATCACTTGGATAGATACAGTTGTTACTGTTCTAATAGGTATATTATAGATAATTAAAATATAAACCTATTATTAAATTAATAATAGGTTTATATTTATTTTAACTAGTAGTTGTAAATCCATCTTAAACTTCTCAATTATTAATATAATTATCATGAAAAATTTACTGCTATTAGTCCTACTAATATTATCCTACACATACAATTCTTCTGCTCAAAATTATTCCAAAAAAGACGCTAAGAAGATAATTTCTAAAAGTGTTGATGCCATTAAAAAAATCAATTCTATTATATACCGTATAGAAAATTCAAATAAATCATTCAGCAGCGAAGATACTTCAATACTAGAAGGATACTGTTCGCTTTTAAAAGTAAATAAAGACCCAATAGGCAATTACCATCGGCTACAAGCGAATTGGATTTCAAAGGGCAAGACTTCAACTGTTGTTCAACTATACGATGGAAAGAAAATCAGTAGAGGGTCTATAAATAATAATAGCATCGAAAGAAATACTATATACAATGTAGCTACCGATGGCTACAATGCGATAAATGGTAACCAACTCAGAGATTTGTTATACAACAATGCTTTTGATGTGGGTTTCATGAAACAACTAACTTCAATTATAGGTAGGTTTTTCATAGAAAATTGTATTATGATTGATACAATGTATAAAGACGTAGAATGTTTTAAAATTACATACAAAATGAAAAATATGCGTGGTGAAGATGCTATACAAGACTCCTACCACCAATACATTGTTTCAAAAGAAACGTATTTACCTATCGCATATATTTTTTACGGCAACTTTAAAAAAATGCCTTTGTATGAATCAACAGTGGTTGATTATATTTCTATCAACCAAATAACCGACCCCAATATTTTTACAGTTACAGAAAATAATAGCGATAATACAACAGTAGTAATTACTGATAATCATACGCAAAAGCCTGTAAGCATTCAAAATATTTACAATTCGTTTGACAGTAATACAATGCTTTCGATTGTGGGTAGTAATATCAATTATCTACATGCCTTAAAAGGCAATATTATTGTACTTGATTTTTGGTATTTAAGTTGCCCACCATGTTTAAAGCTGATGCCTAAAATAAATGAAATACACAACGAGTTTAAAGATAAAAACGTAGTTGTTATAGGCATCAATGACATTGATGATAGTGCTTCAATAAAAAAATTTCACAGTCTACATCAATATCAATACGCAACAACATATAGATCATCTATACACTTTGCCAATATGTTTGGTATAAATTCATTCCCAACTACAATCATTATTGACCATGAGGGTAATGTTGTTAAAACATTTACCGGTAACTATAATAACGTATCTAATGAAATTAAGAAGTCAATTCAAAGTCTGCTTAAAAAACAATGACCAACAGCACCAATAAAAAATTGATGGCTTACATTTATGCATGCTTAAATCATTCATATCTTCTTTAGCTATACTTTTATGTTGTTACACGTCCGATGCCCAAACTTTAGCAGGCAATTGGATTGGACAATTAGATATTGGCTTTGAAATAGCTGTAATGCTTCAGGTTACCCAACAGCCCGATAGCACCTACACGGCAACTTTCAGCATCCCCGATCAACGCTTGAAGTACATGCAGTGTGCCAAACCACAAATGCGTAACGATAGCATTTTGGTGAATATGCCCATGCTACAAGGTAGATTCATTGGCAAACTTTCAAAAAACACCTGGAACGGATTTTTTATACAAAGAGAGCAAATAATGCCACTAGTACTACAACGTAGTGCACAACCACTGGCATTTACAAAACCACAAACACCAACGCCGCCTTATACCTATGCTTCCGATAGTATTACACTAGAAAACAACGTTCAAAACATTACGCTAGCAGGTACACTTACGCATCCTACTACACAACAACGCTATCCTACAGTGATATTGATTACCGGCAGTGGTCCTCAAGACAGAGATGAAACCATTGGCAACCACAAACCCTTTGCCGTTTGGGCTGATTATCTCACTCAAAAAGGGTATCAAGTACTTAGATTAGACGATAGAGGTATGGGCAAAAGCAAGGGTAACTTTGTAAAAAGTACCACTTTAGATTTCGTAACTGATATACATGCTGCTGTTGATTATGTAAAAAAACTCAATACTACCGATACCAATAATATCATACTCATGGGGCATAGCGAAGGCGGGTTAATAGCCCCGATTGTTGCTACTGAACGTACCGATATTAAAGGTATTGTATTACTTGCAGGTACAGGTGTAACCGGCTATGAAGTATTGCGTTCACAAATCAAAGCATTGGTGATGGCGAACCGCAAAGCATCAGAAAAAAATGCTACGGCCTATCAACAATTATGGACTACCGGTATGCAAATTGCGCTACAACAAAAAGATACTGCCATCGGTATGCAAGCAGCCAGAAATGCAGTTGCTACATGGTATCAACAACATGCCGATAGTAGCCTTGCACAAGAACTCGGGTACACTTCTTTAGCGGTTGCCACCACCGACATGATGAATAATATGAAAAGTTTTTATAGTCCGTGGATGCAAACATTCTTACAACTCAATCCAGCCGAGTATTTATCAAAACTGCGCTGCCATGTGCGTGCCCTATTTGCCGCAAGGGATATTCAAGTAATTCCAGCAGTGAACGAGCCTGCAATTTCAAAAGCAATTGCCCGTAGCAAAGCAGCATCGTATGCTACCAAAACATTACCACAACTCAATCATTTGTTGCAACAGTGTAAGCAATGCAATGGCAATGAGTACATGGCATTATCTGAAACAATAAACCCCACCGCTTTAACAACAGTAGGGTTATGGCTACAAGAAATTTGTACCTTACGGTAAATTTTTTTAACGTACGAGTGTACCTACATTTTGGCCCTCAACAACACGCATTAAATTACCCGGACGGTTCATATCAAATACAATGATGGGGAGTTTGTTTTCCATACACAAGGTAAAGGCCGTCATATCCATTACTTTCAATCCTTTGTTAATGCATTCTTCAAAGCCCACTTGCTCGTAACGAGTAGCGGTAGGGTCTTTTTCCGGATCGGCCGTGTATATACCATCTACACGAGTTCCCTTTAAAATAACATCTGCTTTCACTTCAATAGCACGCAGGCTACCGGCAGTATCGGTAGTGAAGTATGGGTTACCGGTGCCTGCTCCAAAAATTACCACACGTCCTTTTTCTAAATGCCGTAACGCTTTTCTACGAATGTAGGGTTCCGCTACTTGCTCCATATTAATTGCACTTTGCAAGCGAGTATACACGCCAATTTTTTCGAGCATGGCCTGCATAGCCATTGCATTAATTACAGTTGCCAACATACCCATGTAATCGCCATGAGCACGTTCAATGCCACTATCGGCTTCGTTCATACCACGATATATGTTACCACCACCAATTACAATAGCTACTTGTACCCCAAGCTCTGTTACTGCTTTAATATCTTGAGCATACTGTTCAATAATTTTTGGATCAAATGGGTCGCGGCTGTTGGGGTTATTGCCAAGCAAAGCCTCCCCTGAAAGTTTTAATAAAATTCTTTTGTACTTAGGTAACATAAAATTGTGTTTGTACTATGTAAAGGTTCTTAAGGCTTCAATTTATAATGCAGCGGTAAACTGTTGTAAAAAGCGAACATCATTCTCACTAAACAATCGCAAATCTTTGATTTGGTATTTGAGCATAGTAATACGTTCTACACCCATGCCAAAGGCAAAGCCGGTATATTTATTCGGGTCAATTCCTAAATTCTCTAAAACTTTCGGATGCACCATACCACAGCCTAAAATTTCTACCCATCCGGTGTGCTTACATACATTACAACCCTTCCCGCCACAAATCAAACAGCTAATATCCATTTCGGCACTTGGCTCGGTAAAAGGGAAATAACTAGGGCGAAAACGCACCTTCACATCTTTACCAAACATTTCTTGTACAAAAAAGTACAAGGTTTGCTTTAAATCGGCAAAGCTCACATGCTCATCAACATACAACCCTTCAACCTGATGAAAGAAACAATGGGCTCGGGCGCTAATGGTTTCATTGCGGTATACACGCCCCGGACAAATTACTCGAATTGGCGGCTTTTGCGATTCCATAATACGAGCCTGTACACTACTGGTATGCGTACGCAACAACCAATCGGGGTTTTGAGCAATGTAAAAAGTGTCTTGCATATCACGTGCCGGATGGTGTTCAGGCAAGTTCATAGCACCGAAATTATGCCAATCGTCTTCAATTTCCGGGCCTTCTGCTATAGCAAAACCCAGGCGTTTGAAAATGCTCACAATATGGTTACGCACCATACTAATTGGATGACGGCTACCAACTGCTATAGGGTATCCGGGCAGACTAACATCGAAGTTAATGGCAGTATCGGCTTGGCTTTCTTGTGTTGCCCTTAGCGCTTCGTAGCGAGCTTCAACAGATTGTTTGAATTCGTTCAAAAGTAATCCGAAAGCTTTCTTTTGTTCATTGGGTACATTTTTCATTTCACCCATAATAGCTTTCACAAGGCCTTTGGTACCAAGATATTTAATACGGAAGGCCTCCACAGCATCGGCATTGGGGGCTTCATAGGCGGCAATTTCTGCTTTAATCTGTTCAATCTGTTGCAACACTTGTTCCATAGGCTGCAAAGATAACGGCCAAGCTACTTGCACTGCTTGAAAAATTACAATGGGTAAGAAATACCACCGCCTTACGGCAAATGCGTTAACATTTACCGTAAGGTTATTTCTTATCCTACATCAATTTTTTAGCCATAAGATACTATCACATTTGCCAAACAATTACATGTACATACATGTATATATTATTGCAACACAAAAACAAAACACGTATGAAAAAAGTATTTTTTGCACTATTCAGCCTTGTAAGTTTGGTAACTTCGGCTCAAACCAAATGGATTGTAGATGCTAGCCACAGCAATGTAAAGTTCAGCGTTAGCCACCTTGTAGTATCTGAGGTAGAAGGTAGTTTCAAAGTGTATAATGGTAGCATTGTTAGCCCTAACGCCGATTTTCAGGGTGCTACCATCGACTTCGCCGTAGATGTTTCGAGCATCAACACCGACAACGAGAGCCGCGACAAGCACCTTAAGGGCGACGATTTTTTCAATGCCGAAAAGTTCCCTCAAATGACTTTTAAAAGCGTAAGCTTTAAGAAAGTAAAAGGTAACGAATACGAATTGGTAGGCGATTTAACCATTCGCGATGTAACCAAGCGTGTTAAATTTAAAGTTACTTACGGTGGTACTGTTAAAGACCCTTGGGGTAACACCAAAGCTGGTTTCAAAGCTGTAACAACCATCGACCGTTTGGCTTATGGATTAAAGTGGAACACTTTAACAGAAGCAGGTGGTGCCGTAGTTGGTAAAGATGTTGAAATTCGTTTGAACCTAGAGTTTGGTCAAGCTAAAGGTTAATACCACCTTCTCATCAATCAACAAAAGCAGCCGTAGGGCTGCTTTTTTTTTGGCACACCTTACGGTAAATGCAACCCAACCAATGCCAATAACCAAGCAAATTTGACCTAGCATTCACCACCGATTGTTGTAGTAACAGCATCTATGCCTTATGTTTGTATAGACCGCCTGAACATAGGAAGGCGAAGCTTCAATGACGGAACTCTTTATCATTCTTGGATTGATTATTATGAATGGCTTGTTTTCAATGGTAGAAATTGCCTTGGTAAGCAGCCGAAAAGTGAAACTCGAAACTCAGGCAGCCAAAGGCGATGTTAAAGCCAAAGCCGCATTAGCATTGGCCAACAGGCCCGATACTTTTTTAAGCACAGTGCAAATAGGCATTACACTTATTGGCATTTTAACGGGTATTTTTTCGGGCGAACACATGAAAGCAGACTTCATCGATTTCTTTGGAAGCAAAAGCCTCACAGCACCTTATAAAAATGTATTTGCAACTACAAGTGTAGTTATTATCATCACCTATTTATCGTTGGTAATAGGCGAGTTGGTGCCTAAACGTATCGGCTTAAGCAACCCCGAAGGCATTGCGAAAGCAGCAGCAGCACCCATGAGAATTGTAATGCTGGTTACCTATCCGTTTATTTGGTTGCTTTCTGCAAGCACTACCCTATTAGTGAAGCTATTGAATTTGAAAGCCAACGATAGCCAAGTAACAGAAGAAGAAATTAAAGCTATCATTAACGAAGGTACCGAGCACGGTGCAATTGAAGAGGCAGAACAAGAAATTATTGAACGTGTATTTCATTTAGGCGATAGAAATATTACAAGTTTAATGACACACCGAAGCGATATCATTTGGCTAGATATTACCCAAACAGTAAGTACTGTTAAAGCATTCGATGGCGATAGGGTTAAAAGTGTGTATCCTGCTTGTGCAGGCAGCATAGATCATATTAAAGGCGTAGTAACTTTAAAAGATGTTTTCAAAGCCGATGAAAATACCAGCATTAGTGCCTTAGTAAAGCCCGCTATGTACGTACCTGAAAATAATACTGCCTATCAGGTACTAGAAAAGTTTAAAGCTACAAAAGTGCACCACGCTTTTATTGTAGATGAATATGGCACACTTCAGGGTATTATTACCCTCAACGATATTCTCGAGGCTATAGTTGGCGATATTCCGGAACAACACGAAGACAATTACGAAATTGTTTCTCGCGATGATGGCTCGTACCTGGTAGATGCACAAATACCTTTCTACGATTTCTTAAGCAATTTTGAAAAAACAGAATGGCTAGAAGATGAGGCTGGCAATTACGATACACTAGCAGGCTTTATATTACACTATTTACAACGTATACCTGCAACAGCCGATAAATTACATTGGCGTGGCTTCGATTTTGAAATTATAGATATGGATGGCCACCGTATCGATAAAATTCTCGTTCGCCTAAGCGATGAACTAAAAAAAGATATGGATTAATGAAAGCTAAAACTTGCTTCTGCAGTTGGGTAAGTAAGCTTCGTAGTTCGTTCAGCACCTCCAATTTTAGTGTGTACAATATTGATTTGCTCTTTTTTAAAGTCGTACAGCAATGTATTTTTTATTTGCAACTGTGTAGGCAAAGGCATTACGGCTGTTTCAAAATACACCCATACACTTTCACCGATAACTTCATAGCCCACATACTTTATAGCCAACAGCTTACCATTACTATTAAGCTGCAAATGCTGTTGAATATATCCGTTAAGCCAAGCATCGGCCTGTTTGGGGTTGGCCGGATGTGTTAAATCTACCTTCTGCTGCGGATGTTGCTGCTTTATAGTAGCCTCCATATCGTCGGTAAAAATTCGTACACTCAACTCTATCACTTTGTCTTGCTCATTATATTGAATATCCGTTACGCTTACATACAACGGATGCAACATTATCAGCAGCCACTTGCACAACCATACCGCCATAATACCTATTATTTTTTGCAGTTTGACGAATGCAATATAGTTTACGACACTACTATTTACCAAGAACTAAATTGTACGGTACCTGCACATGAACGATTTTGGGCTTTACTTGCAAATGGGCTTTGAGCATATACTCGATATTCATGGTATCGATCACATCCTATTTGTTACTGCCTTGTGCCTGCAATACTCACTCAAAACATGGAAGCAACTACTTGTAGCCATCACTGCTTTTACTATTGGGCATAGCATTACCTTGGCACTAAGTACTACCAATATTGTTACTATGCCAAAACATATTACAGAATTGCTTATTGCGATTAGTATTGTATGCATGGCTTTTCTTAATTTATTTACCCGCAAGGGCATTACCTATACTCCAACACAGCAACGGATTGCTTACGGAATTACGCTTTTTTTTGGTTTAATTCATGGCCTTGGTTTCAGCACCTTGCTTAAAAGCTTATTAGGCCAATCGGCAAGTATATGGCAGCCATTACTAGCCTTTAATATTGGCTTAGAGTTAGGACAAATTATTATTGTTTCAGCTGTTTTATCGCTTATATACCTTACGGTAAATGTGGCAAAAGCACCGCATAAATATATTGCTGGCGCCATCAATGTAGTAATAGCACTACTAGCATTGCAAATGGTAACACAACGAGTATAAATTTTAAATTCTGATAGTGTAATGAAAGCGTTATTAGCTTTTTGCAGTTTGTTGGTATTGAATATAGGTGCAGCAGCACAAGATATTCGTAATAACCCCAACAGTAATCATGGCAACCGCTTTGAGCAATTAGGTACTATTTTGCCTACACCCAACGAGTACAGAACAGCCAGTGGTGCCCCAGGTAGTAAATATTGGCAACAACGTGCCGACTATGTTATTAACTGTACCCTCGATGAAAAAAATCTTCGATTATTTGGTAGCGAAACCGTTACCTATTTTAACAATAGCCCCGACCCACTCACCTATTTATGGCTTCAGCTCGATGAAAATGAGCATAGCACTACCAAAAATGCCAATTATCAAGACCCCACAAGTGTAAGTCAGGCTATTATCAACATCAACCAATTAGAACGCTTAGCCGATGAGAAAAAAGACAATGGTTTTGGTGTTAACATCACCAAACTTACCGATGCCATTGGCAAGCCTTTACGCTATACCGTGAACAAAACGATGATGCGTATTGATTTACCAACGGCGTTACTACCAGGCCAAAAAACAGTATTCAAAATAGATTGGAACTACAAAATACCCGACCGTATGGCACAAGGTGGCCGTGGCGGTTATGAGTATTTCCCAGAAGATGGTAATCACTTATTCACTATTACCCAGTGGTTCCCACGTATGTGTGTGTACAGCGATTTTCAGGGTTGGCAAAATCACCAATTTACCGGAAGGGGCGAATTTGCTTTAACCTTCGGTAATTACCTGGTAAATATTACAGTACCAGCCGACCATATTGTTGCCTCTACAGGCGAGTGTCAGAACTACGCACAAGTGCTAAATCCAACCAGACTTGCACGTTGGCAAAAAGCACAAAACAGTAACGAGCCTATTGAAATTGTAACCCTAGCCGAAGCTACCGCCGCCGAAAAAACAAAAGCTACAGGCACTAAAACCTGGACTTATAAAGCAGAAAACGTTCGTGACTTCGCATGGACGAGCAGCCGCAAATACATTTGGGACGCATTGGCTACAAATGTTGCTGGCCGCAAGGTGATGTGCATGAGTTTGTATGGCAAAGAAGCCTATGGCCTTTACAGAAAATACAGTACTAAAGCAGTACGCCACACCATTCAATCGTACAGCAAATTCAGTATTAACTACCCGTACCCTGTAGCACAAAGTATTGAAGCTGCTAATGGTATGGAATACCCCATGATTTGCTTCAACTATGGCCGCACTGAAAAAGATGGCACTTACAGCGAAGCTACCAAAAATGGCATGTTAGGTGTAATTATTCACGAAGTAGGTCATAACTTCTTCCCAATGATCATCAATAGCGATGAACGCCAATGGAGTTGGATGGATGAAGGGTTAAATACCTTTGTAGAATATCTGACTGAGGAACTTTGGGACAACAAATTCCCTAGCCGTCGTGGGCCAGCATTTACTATAACTGATTACATGCGTTTGCCTAAAGATCAGTTGGAGCCTATCATGACCAACAGTGAAAATATTGTACAGTTTGGCCCGAACGCTTATAGCAAGCCTGCCACTGGCTTAAATATACTTCGCGAAACCATTATGGGGCGTGAGCTTTTCGACTTTGCTTTCAAAACTTACGCTCAACGTTGGGCATTTAAGCACCCAACCCCCGCCGATTTCTTCCGCACCATGGAAGATGCTAGTGGCGAAGATTTAGATTGGTTCTGGCGTGGTTGGTTTTACAATACCGACCCTGTAGATTTAGCACTAGATACCGTTCGTGCTTTTAAAATCGATGCTAATGCCGTAGTAGAAATACCTAACCGTCCACAGCAAGAGCGCCGCTTAGACCCCCCTGCTGTAAATAGCTTCGAAGACATTTCAAAAATTAGAAACCGCGAAGACAAATCTGTAGTTTTTGAAACCGACCGTGATACCACCTTACGCGACTTTTATTGGAAGTATGATAGAGGCATCATTGCTTACGATTCTACGTATCGTTGGAAGCCAGCCAGCATTGCCTTCGATAACATTGATGAAGCTACAAAACAAAAGTTCGATGGCCAATACCTTTACGAGATTACTGTAAGCAACAAAGGCGGTTTAGTAATGCCTGTAATTGTAGAGTGGACCTTCACCGATGGCACAGTAGAAGTTGATAGAATTCCCGCTCAAATTTGGCGTAAGAACGAAAATAAAATCAGCAAAGTATTTTTAAAAGCCAAACAAGTAACGGCCGTAAAACTCGATCCATTACGTGAAACAGCCGACATCAACGAAAAAAATAATGTTTGGCCAAAAGATAACAACACACAAGAGCCAACTAAACTACGCTTGTTCAAAATGAAACAAGCAACACGTGGCCAAAGCAGCGGCACCAATCCGATGCAAGTGTTACAACAACAATAATGTTCGCAACAAATAGCAAGAAAGGCGATGCAAATGCATCGCCTTTCTTTATACCTACAAAGGAGTATTTTATAACTCATAACTACGAGAACAAACAAGTACAATTAATTTTATAAAATGCTACTTAGGCTTTTGTGTACCCTAGTACTATCACTTACCCAACACACGGTATTTGCCCAAATTAAAATATCAGTGAATGGCACACCTATGCGTTTAACCAAAACCAAGCTAAGCTATACTTATACCAATGCAACAGCAATGCAGGTTAGCGATACAACTAAGTACCTTACGGTAAATGGTTGGCAACAAGCCACTACAGATAGTATTCCAATAAGCTACCAACCAAAATGTATTTGGCTAAAAATACCTATGAGTGCATTGCCAATACAAAATATTCACTTCGTTAGTATTGCCAATCCCCACATTAACAAGCTTGCATGTTGGCTCATTGATAGTAGCAATCGTATCATCAAACATTACGGTATTACAGGTGATA
This sequence comes from Chitinophagaceae bacterium, assembly GCA_046296295.1. Classification (GTDB taxonomy): domain Bacteria; phylum Bacteroidota; class Bacteroidia; order Chitinophagales; family Chitinophagaceae; genus UBA10646. Next base: position 28,532 of record JBKBLG010000008.1, read on the forward strand.
ATCTTGTATTTCATAGTCGTTCGCTACCTAGTACAGATTATACACTTTCCTTCGATGGCATTCCCTTACACAACAAATTACTCATTATTGCCGCCGACAAGCGTTACACCAAACTTGATATTCCTATTGTTTTTAGCAGTGAGCCTTACTATATACACGAAACACAAACCAATAAATTAACAGCAGGCTTTTTTTTAGGCATAGGCTGCTTTTTACTATTATTCAATATATATCTATATATCTCACTAAAGCAACAAGTATATTTTTGGTATAGCATTTATTTATTACTCATATTATTTTATATCGCAACAGATGTTGGCCTACCTTTTAAGTACCTATACCCCAATATACCACAACTGAACGATGTTATCAGGCCTGCATCATTTGCAATTAGCCTTGTACCATTATTATTCTTTTATAATTCGTTCCTGAATTTAAAAATTGCTGCACCACAGCTTTTATCTTTCAATAAAAGGCTTTTAATAAGCTATGCTGCCTTGTTTGTAATTGCAGTATCTAGTATCATCATTACCGGCAACTATCAAGTACAGCAATTTTGGATATATATGAACCGAATAATTGCACCATTGTTACTTATTACTATTCTCGTTCAAGCCATCTACTGCTACTTAAAGCAAATTCAGTTTGCAGTTTTTGCTGTAACATCATTTACAGTACTCGTGATATTTTTGAGCATTTATAGTTTTCATCAAAACGGACTTATTGTATCCAATTCATTTACAAGTCACAGTCATTATTGGGGGTTAGCTATCGAAGCATCTATCATCGCTTTTTCACTTGCATGGCGTTATAAAACTTATAAAGAAGAAGCAGAAAGATTACTCATAGAAAATTTTAAAATACAAGATAATATCTTAAAAGAAACAGCACAGTGGCAAGAGAAAGAACTAGAAAGAATATCATCGCTATTACATGATACTGTTGGTGCCAATGTAGGACTACTTCGCTTACATGCCGATGCCATGCCACTCACTGAAAATGGTAGAGTAGTACTTGCAAATCAAATAACTACTTTAGGTAATGAAATTAGGCAGATGAGCCACACCTTATCGCCATTAAAACTGCAACATCATGGCTTACAAGTAGCACTACAAGATCTTGTACAACAAATCAAACAGAGCACATCACTCAATCTTCAACTTGAATGGCTAGGCAATAAAAAAACACTCGACTTTCAATATGAAATCATCATTTACCGTACGGTACAAGAAGTACTACAAAACATGTTAAAACATGCACATGCTAAAGAAGCTATTGTACAAGTATTAATTGAAGACGACCTCATATCTATTTATATTGAAGACGATGGTGTTGGTTCTAATACCAATGAACCTTTTGATGGTATTGGGCTAAAGAGTATTGAAAAACTCATACAACTACTCCATGGTACCTTTCAAATCAAAACTTCGCCTCAAGCAGGTTTTAGCTTATCAGTAGAATTTAAACCATTGAATCATGAAAGTTTATCGAGTAGGCATCGCTGACGATCATTTGCTATTTGCTGAAGGCATTAGTAATATTATTCAACAACAGCCAGCACTTGAACTTGTATTCATTACAGGTGATGGAAAAAACCTTGTAGAACTTATTACCGAGCATGCCATTCAAATTTTATTACTCGATATTAAAATTCCCCCATTGAATGGTTTAGAATTGTTACCAAAACTTAAAGCACATTTCCCTCGCTTAAAAGTGATGATAATATCTATGTATCAACCCACAGATATTCAATTAGATTTAAAACAATTTATAGGCGATGCTTATGTATTAAAAATTTCAGGCCGTGAAATTTTAGAAGATGCATTACAAGCACTTGTGAATAATCAACAATACTTCGACCCAAATATTGTTTATAAAAAGCGACATACCGAACATATTGCAGCAGAACTAAAACTTACTAAACGAGAAAAAGAAATCATAGCCTTAATTGCTGCCGGCAAAACAAGTAAAGAAATCGCAGCACAACTCTACTTAAGTGAACTTACCGTAAAAACGCATCGTAAAAATATTAGCGAAAAACTAGGTACAAAAAGCATTGCAGACTTAGTTACTAAAACAATGCATTTCAACAATCCTTAACTTGTACACCAAAAGTTTTTGTACTTGATAACAACCCAACATATACTTGATACTGGCTTAGGCGCATTACACCAATTATTACATGCACAGCATACACAAGAACTTAATTACTGGAATGATTTCAGCCGTATTTGGACACCCATGCAAGTGAAACGTAAAACCTTGCTCACTAGAATGGGAGACACTGAAAAACACTTGTATTTCGTAGTAGAAGGTGTGTATCGCAGCTACTATATATCGCCTCGTGGTGCCGATGCTACTTTAGTTTTTTTCTACCCGCCCTCTTTCGCTGGCGTTGCCGATAGCTTTTTGTTACAACAACCCAGCAGATACTTTGTAGAAAGCTTAACTGCGGGTTCGTTATTACGCACAAATTTTACCCAAGTACAACTACTCATGCAACAACACAGAGCCTTTGAGCAGTTTGTACTTGGTGCCGTAACACGCACCTTATCGGGTGCTTTAGAACGGCAAATAGAGCTACAATGTTTTAGTGCAGAAGAAAAATTCAGAGCTTTATTGCAACGCAGCCCACATGTATTACAGCTTATACCACACAAATATTTAGCTAGCTATTTAGGTATCGATGCAACAACTTTTAGCAAACTACTAGGTTCCATTAAACTATAAAATCTTGGTGCATACCAAGATTTTTTTATGCCAACATTTCCAGCTTTGTGCAACAAAAAAGAAAATTATGCCAACCTTTTCAACCCAAACTCTTTTTAGAGCTGTAAGCAACAGTACCGAACAATTATTGCACACCGCCATTGAGCAATGGCAAAATACCCCTACACATTTACTAGAACAACCGCCAGCACCGGGTAAGTGGAGTGCAGTTCAGTGCCTACATCATCTCAACATGTACTTCCAATATTACAACCCGGCCATGCGTAAGGCCATTCAAAACTTTCATGATTGTAAGCCTACAAACACATTCAATCCCGGTTGGTTAGGTAGTTACTTTACCAAAAGTATGCTTACCGATACAAAATCAGGATTACCCACCAACACAATGAAAAGTCCTGCTAAAACAAACCCCACCACAACACCACCTACTGCAGAAGTATTGCAAGATTTTATTGAGCATTTACACGATCAATTACAAATTATTGAGCTCGCCCGGCAAGTGAATTTAAACAAAGTGCGTGTACCTATTTCTATCATGCCATTGGTGAAATTAAAGCTTGGCGATACATTACTCTTCAACGCTGCACATCAGATAAGGCATGCACAACAACTAATTCGTACACTACCAGAGAGCTATCAAACCAAATTAGCATCGTTTAGAGTGAAATAGCCCCCACTACAAGTAACATATAATAGTATATTTTCATTTACCGTAAGGCTAATTTTTAATATATTACCTTACGGTAAATGCTATAATGTAGCCGCAATATGCTTTGCAGCCAGCCAACCACTGGCCCACGCATGCTGAAAATTATAGCCACCTGTAATACCATCTACATTTAATATTTCACCTGTAAAGTATAGCTTGGGGTGCTGCTTACACTCCATTGTATTGGCATCGATAACTTGTAGTTCAATGCCTCCTGCTGTTACAAACTCATCTTTATAAGTGGTTTTGCCATGTACCGGCAAAACATAGTGTACCAGTTGTTGTATTAACTTTTGTTGCATACTCGCAGTAATATCGGCATAACGCAGGTGGCCTTGTATACCAGCCTCGGTAAGCAAAAACTCCCACAACCGCTTCGGCAAATCAAACGGATTTTTTTGTGCAATAGCTTGCGAAGCCAGCTGTATACGCAAGTGCAACCAATGCTGCTTTAAGGTTTCGGTATTATAATCAGGTAGCCAATTAATAATAACTTGATATTGATATTGCACACTTGCCAAATGTAGTGCCCCATACGCCGAGAGTTTTAACACAGCTGGACCACTTAGCCCCCAATGTGTAATAAGTACTGGCCCTTGTTGTTGTAATTTGGTGCCGGCAATTTTCACAATTACATCCTGAACACTCACACCCATCAATGCTGTTATAGGATGCTTTGGCGTATTTAGAGTGAATAAACTCGGTACAGGTGCAGCTATGGGCAATTGTAAGTTTTGCAACCATTCAAACTGCGACAACTTCGGGAAGCCACCACAAGCAACTACCACCGCTTGTGCATGCAATTGCTCACTATTCGTGACAACCTGATATCCTCCGTTGTGTGGTACTACACTTTGTACGGTTCTGTGCATCAAAAATTGAACTTTGTACCTATTGGCTTCTTGCATCAAACATGCTATAATGGTAGTAGAAGTATTGGTACTTGGGAACATACGACCATCGGCCTCGGCTACAATACTAACACCTCTTTCTTTAAACCATTGAATTGTATCTTTTGGCTGAAACCAATGCAAAGTTTTTTTCATCAGATGTTGCCCTCGCGGATAGCGGCTACTTAACGTTGGGATATCGTAACATGCATGTGTAACATTACAACGACCACCGCCGCTAATACGTACTTTGCTTAGTAGTTTATCTGTTTTTTCTACAACTATCACTTTTAAGTGTGGTGCTTGCCTTGCCAAATTAACAGCGCAAAACATACCCGATGCGCCGCCCCCAATAATTATTACTGTAGGATGTTGCGTATTCATTTACCGTAAGGTTAAAAGAAAAGCCGCATGTTAGCGGCTTTAATGCTATCCTCCAACTTGTGCTGGAAGTTGATAACTTGTATTGAGATTACTATTCTTTTGTTCTGCAGCTTCAATAATGGTATAATCGCTGAGTAGCAGTGCTTTACCTCTTTTCACACATACATTATGTTCAAAATGAGCACTCGGCTTACCATCGCTAGTTCTTACAGTCCAGCCATCTTTGTCGGTATACACTTCTCGTGTGCCCATATTAATCATAGGTTCAATAGCTATGGTAAGATTTTCTTTTAACAATGGGCCGGTGCCGCGCTTGCCATAATTCGGAACTTGCGGATCTTCATGTAATCGCTTGCCTAAACCATGCCCCACTAAATCACGAACAACGCCATAGCCATACTTTCGTTCTGTATGTTCTTGAATGGCAAAAGCAATATCGCCAATACGCTGACCAACTATTGCCCTTTCAATGCCCTTATACAAGCTTTCTTTAGTAACCTTTACCAGTTGCAAAACCTCTTGGCTTGCCTCACCAAGCACAAATGTATAAGCATGTTCACCTATATATCCATTTTTGGTAATACCTAAATCTATGCTTACCACATCGCCATCTTTCAACACATTATTATTTGGGAAGCCATGTACCACCACATCGTTCACACTGGCGCAAATAGCAAATGGATAGGTACCACCGTAATTTAAAAAAGTTGGCACCCCTTTATGGTCGTAAATCATCGTTTTGCACAGGGTTTCAATCTGCATGGTTGTAATGCCGGGTTTGAGCATCGATGCAACTTCGGCAAGCATAGTGCTTACAAGGGTTGCATTTTCTTTCATTATAGCCACTTCGGCTTCTGTTTTATAAAAAATCATACGTACAAAGTTAGCTAACCAAATATTTATAATAATACCCTTACGGTAAATGTAGAATTGCTTTAACGCAACAACCTGCCATTTGAATAGCAGGTTGTTGCAAAATAGTATTAGAAATATCGAAACTTGACTAGATGCTAGTGCTGTAAGCAGCTTGACGACCTTGTACACGACCGCTAGACATTAAGCCATCGTACTGTTGCATGAGCAAGTGCGTTTCTATTTGCTGTAAAGTGTCTAAAATAACACCTACCATAATTAGTAATGAAGTACCACCGAAAAATGTACTGAAACCTTGTGTTACACCAAGCATTTCAGCAAAACCAGGTAAAATCCCAATGAGTGCTAAGAATACAGCTCCCGGCAAGGTAATTCTATCCATTATAGTACCAATATAATCGGCAGTAGGCTGCCCTGGTTTAACACCAGGAATAAAGCCATTGTTACGCTTTAAATCTTCACTCATTTGCTTTGGATTAAAAATCAAAGCAGTGTATAAAAAGGTAAAGCCAATTACCATGATAGAGTAGATAAGCATATACCAAGGGTTGCTATGGTTGCTGAATATTTTAACAATACCCTGAGCACTATCTAAATTGGTAAAGGAGAATAATGTTGGTAAAAACATGATAGCCTGTGCGAAGATAATTGGCATTACACCAGCCATATTAACCTTTAGCGGCAAGAACTGGCGTGCACCACCAACAGCACGGTTACCAACAATTTGCTTGGCATAATTCACTTGTACTTGGCGTACACCTTGTACTAAAATGATTAAAGCCATGATGATTAAGATCAACACAACAATCTCAAATCCGAATATTACCATTCCTTTGATATAAGCATCCTTAGCACCAACTTTAGCAGCAAATTCTTGTGCTATACTTTGTGGAAGGCGTGCCAAAATACCAACCATGATAATGATAGATGTACCATTACCCAAGCCTTTATCTTGAATACGCTCACCTAACCACATTACAAATAAGGTACCTGATGTTAAAATAATAATTGTACTTAAGAAGAAATAATCTTTGTAAGCAGCAATTTGGGCTTCACCGTAACCAGGACCATTTAAATAAGCTATGTATGCACCAGCTTGGAACATAGTTACTAACACTGTTAAGTAGCGTGTCCATTGGTTAATTTTCTTACGACCACTTTCACCTTCTTTCTGTACTTTCTGTAATTGAGGTACGAGAATAGTCATCAATTGCATGAAAATTGAAGCACTGATGTAAGGCATGATACCTAAGGCCAAGATAGATGCTTGCGAGAAAGCGCCACCTGCAAATGTGTCGAACAAGCTTAACAAGCCATTACTTGAAGCACTTTTTTGAGCTTGCTCAATTAAATTTGGATCTATACCAGGCAGTACAATGTGGGTACCAAAACGATACACCAATACCAAACCTAGGGTAACCAAGATTTTACTGCGTAGCTCCTCAATACTCCAAATGTTCTTTAGTGTTTGAACCAGTTTTTTCATTTGTTCAAAAAGTCTTTTCAGTAGTCCAAAATACGCTCTTTGTAAGCGTTAGTTCTGGTAGTTATGATTGGGGTTTATGCAGCGTTATTGATAACACCGCGGCACGCAATGTACGGTATTTACCATTACTTACCATACCATTTTGTGCTGCATATTTTAATAAATGTTGGTATTGTGTATAAACCAAAAAAGACGCACTTGTCGTAAAGAAAGTGCGTCTATGGTAAATTCATCAACATTATTTTACTATTTCAACACTACCGCCAGCGGCTTCTATAGCTTGCTTAGCTTTAGCACTGATAGCATTAACCTTAAAAGTTACAGCACTCTTTAATTCGCCAGTACCAAGAATTTTAACCAAATCGGTTCTGCTTACTAAACCATTAATATAAAGATTCTCTAAGCTAAATTCAGTGATACCATACTTCTCCACTAGTTGCTCTACTTGACCGAGGTTAAATACTTTGTATTCAACACGGTTATGGTTTTTAAAACCACGCTTTGGTACACGACGTTGAATAGGCATCTGACCACCCTCGTGCGCCATCTTACTCTTGTAACCTGCACGGCTTTGACCGCCTTTGTTACCTTTTGTACTAGTGCCACCTTTACCAGATGCTTCACCGCGACCTAAACGCTTTTCTTTGTGTGTACTACCAACGGCTGGTTGTAAATTGTGTAGTTTCATTGTAGATTTTTTTACTTACGGGGCATCTTAACCCCTCGCTTGAATAATTAGGCTACTTCTTCTACTTTAACTAGGTGGTTCACTTTTGTAACCATACCGAGTATTTGTGGTGTAGCTTCTACCTCTCTGGTGCTGTTTAACTTACCTAAACCTAATGCCTTCAACGTTAATTTCTGACGCTCAGGACGGTCAATAGGACTTTTAACCAGCGTAATTTTAATTTTTTTCATAATTGAAAAAGTTTGTGCAGCGGCTTTAGCCAACTACGCTATGATTAACCATTGAAAACCTTAGTAATCTTAATGTTACGTTCTTTAGCAACAGTAACAGGCTCACGTAATGTACTTAAAGCCTTGATAGTGGCTTTAACCACATTGTGAGGGTTAGCACTACCTAAACTTTTAGCAAGAACGTCGGTAATACCGGCACTTTCAAGTACACTACGCATACTTCCTCCAGCAATTACGCCTGTACCGTGTGCAGCTGGTTTTATTAAAACCTTAGCAGCACCCGCCTTAGCAAACTGATCATGAGGTATAGTTCCATGCATAACAGGTACACGTACTAAATTTTTCTTAGCATCTTCGATACCTTTTGTAATGGCTTCTTGAACCTCTTTGGCTTTACCTAAACCATGGCCTACAATACCTTTTTCGTTACCTACTACTACAAGTGCAGAGAAACTAAAAGTACGACCACCTTTTGTGGTTTTTACCACACGGTTAATGGCAACAACTTTTTCTTTAAGTTCCATGTCGCCACCGGCTTTCACCTTATTTGTGTTTAACATTGTATCTCGTAATTAATCTTGTTATTAGAATTGAAGACCGCCTTCTCTGGCCCCTTCTGCAACCGCTTTGATACGACCATGATATAAGTTACCACCACGATCAAACACTGCAGTTGTAACTCCAAGCGCCAATGCCTTTTGTGCTATTGCAGCACCAACCATTTTGCTCTTTTCAGTTTTGGTACCTTTTTGAGCTGCGATATCTTTTTCTTTTGAACTTGCAGCAGCTATAGTTACACCTGCATCGTCGTTGATCAACTGAGCATAAATATCAGTATTACTACGAAATACAGCAAGGCGTGGACGAGTAGCAGTACCTGCTACCTTCTTACGAATACGGTAGCGGATTTTTTGTCTTTGAACTAATTTGCTATTCATTGCTTGTATTATTTACACCGCTGATGCTGCCAGCGGCGTGTTTAAAACTTATTTATCGAACGATTACTTACCAGCAGACTTACCAGCCTTACGACGAATCACTTCACCAACAAACTTAACACCCTTACCCTTATATGGCTCTGGCTTACGTAAGCTACGTAATTTAGCACATACAGCACCAAGTAATTGCTTATCGCTACCTTCTAAAGAAATAATGGGGTTTTTACCCTTTTCAGTTACTGTAGTAACTTTTAATTCTTTAGGAATTTCGAAAATGATGTTGTGTGAATAACCTAAGCTAAGATCTAAGATGTTACCTGTATTAGCGGCTTTAAAACCAACACCCACAAGTTCCATATCTTTCTTATAGCCGGTAGTAACACCTGTTACCATATTAGCAATTAATGCACGATATAAACCGTGTAATGCTTTATGGCGAATTTGATCTGTAGGACGAGTAACAGTTACTTCTGTTCCTTCAATCTTTACTTCGATGTCGCGGTCTAATTTTTCCGATAATTGACCTTTAGGACCTTTTACAGTTACTGTATTATCGGCGCTAACTGAAATTGTTACGCCAGCAGGAACAGTAATCACTTTTTTACCTACACGAGACATAGTCGGTTTTTTAAAGTTTGATGCTTAATGTGCTTGTTTTCAGCCACGACTATGAGGCTTAATCTACAAGCTAAATATGTAAAGGCACCGAGCCTCGGCTCGGTGCGGTAATATCTTAGTAAATATAGCAAAGAACTTCACCACCAACATTCAAACTTTTAGCCTGTTTGTCGGTCATAACACCTTTGCTTGTGCTTAAAATTGCGATACCCAAGCCATTGATAACACGCTTGAATTCGGCGGGCTTAGCATACTGGCGCAAACCCGGACGGCTTACACGTTCTAAGCTACGGATAGCTGGCTGTTTAGTAGCGGCATCGTACTTTAAGGCGATTTTGATAACGCCTTGTTTGTTATCGTCTTCGAATTTATACTTGAGGATATAACCTTGCTCGTATAAAATTTCGGTGATTCTTTTCTTAAGATTGCTTGCAGGAATCTCAACAATACGGTGGTTAGCCATTTGGGCATTACGTATGCGAGTTAAAAAATCTGCTATAGGATCTGTTACCATAAAATTGTCCTCCTACATCCGCATGGGCGGATAATTGGAAAAGATGATGAGTGAATGAATTTGCTAATGGTTGGTACCTTGCGGTAAATATTTACCGTAAGGTATATACTACCAACTTGCTTTTTTAACACCTGGAATTTTGCCATCTAAGGCCATGTCGCGGAATACAACACGAGAAATACCAAAATATCTCATGTAACCCTTAGGACGACCTGTAAGCTTGCAGCGGTTTTTTAAACGCACCGGTGAGGCATTTTTAGGTAGTAAGTCTAGAGCAGCATAATCGCCAGCAGCTTTAAGTGCAGCTCTTTTCTCAGCGAACTTGGCTACCAAAGCCTCACGCTTTTTTTGTCTAGCCTTTACTGATTCTTTTGCCATTGTATATGGGTTAAAAGTTAGTTGTTATCTTTTTTGATGTTACGGAAAGGCAAGCCAAGCTCTTTTAAAAGCTCATAAGCCTCTTCGTTGGTATTAGCGGTAGTAACAAAAGTGATATCCATACCTGTGATACGATTCACTTTATCAATATCAATTTCAGGGAAGATGATTTGCTCTGTTACACCTAAAGTATAGTTACCACGGCCATCGAAAGCCTTATCGCTGATGCCTTTAAAGTCGCGTACGCGTGGTAAAGCCACAGCTACTAAACGATCTAAGAATTCGTACATTTTTTCGCCACGTAGTGTTACACGAGCACCGATAGGCATACCCTTACGTAACTTAAAGTTACTAATGTCTTTTTTAGACATTGTTGGTACTGCTTTCTGACCAGTAATGGTTGTAAGCTCTTCAACAGCAATGTCAACCAACTTCTTGTCGGCAACTGCACCGTTGATACCGCGGTTAATACAAATTTTTTGTAATTTAGGAGCTTGCATTACAGTTTTGTAAGCGAACTTCTTCATCAAGGCAGGTACTACTTCATTGGTGTATTTCTCTGCCAATCTTGGAGTGTATTTAACAGTACTCATTATTTGATTACCTCCCCAGATTTTTTACTGATACGTACTAATTTACCGTTATTGCGGCTACGTTGAATTTTGGTAGCTGCACCGGCTTTTGCATCCCATAATTGCACATTACTAATGTGAATAGGAGCTTCTACTTTTACAATACCGCCTTGGGTGTTTTGTGCAGTAGGCTTGGTGTGCTTGGTTACAATATTCACACCTTCTACTACTACTCTACCCTTATCGATGATTACTTCTAAAACCTTACGAGGTTTTTTAAGATCTTTATCATCGCCGGCAATTACCACAACTGTGTCGCCCTTTTTGATATTGTATTTGGGTTTAAATCTGTTGCTCATTGCTGTTGATTTGAAAAATTCAAATGGTTTGGGAGCATACCGTTTTTTTAACGGGCTGCAAAGATATGCTTATAATACTTCTGGGGCAAGTGAAATAATTTTCATGTAGCCTTTATCACGTAATTCACGAGCAACCGGCCCGAAAATACGAGTACCGCGAGGTTCATCGGAGTTGTTAAGAAGTACTACAGCGTTATCATCGAAGCGAATGTAAGAACCATCTTTACGACGTAATTTGTTCTTAGTTCTTACGATAACGGCTTTGCTAACAGTACCTTTTTTAATGCCACCACCTGCGATAGCATCTTTAACGGTAACTACAATTTTATCGCCAATATGAGCATAGTCTTGACCAGAATTGCCCAATACACGGATCACCAAAACTTCTTTGGCACCGCTGTTATCGGCAACATTCAGTCTGCTTTCTTGCTGGATCATTGTTGTTGATTTTAAACTATGAAGCTACTTTGTAGCATTATATTGCTATCAGCGGCTGTACAAGCATTTGCTTTGTAAAGCTTGATAAATAATAATTACTTGGCTTTTTCGATAACTTCTACCAATCTCCAACGCTTTGTTTTACTAAGCGGACGAGTTTCCATGATACGAACGGTATCACCGATACCACATTCATTTTTCTCATCGTGAGCATGGAACTTGGTAGTTTTTTTAACGAACTTACCATAGATAGGGTGCTTCACTTTACGTTCAACAGCTACTGTAATGGTTTTTTCCATTTTGTTGCTGCTAACAACACCTATCCTTGTTTTACGCAAATTTCTTTCGGTCATTGTTGTACTGTTTTATTAGATGCCGAGATCTCTTTTTCTTAAAGCTGTAGCCAAACGAGCAATATCTCTTCTGAGGTTACGAATGCTCATTGGACTTTCTAATGGTGAAATTGCATGCGCAAATTCAAGCTTCTTCAGGCGAAGTTTGTCTTCAGCGATACGAGCTTTCAAATCGTCTGCCGACAAATCTTTCAAGCTTTTATTAAAATCTACTTTCTTAGCCATGATGAACAATTTGATAATTCGATAATTTGATAATCAGATAATGAACGGCGTTATAATTATCGCATCATCTCATTATCTCATTAGCCATGTTTATGCTTGTAAGTCTCTACGTACAATAAACTTGGTTTTGATAGGTAATTTTTGTGCTGCAAGATGCATCGCTTCTTGTGCAACTTCTTGGCTCACGCCATCGCACTCGAAAATGATACGTCCCGGTTCAACCACAGCAGCCCAGAATTCAGGGTTACCTTTACCTTTACCCATACGTACTTCTAGAGGCTTACGAGTAATTACTTTGTCTGGAAATACGCGGATCCATACATTACCTTCACGCTTCATGGCACGTGTCATGGCCTGACGAGCAGCCTCTATTTGGCGGTTGGTTAACCAAATAGGTTCAGTAGCTTTTAAGGCATAAGAACCGAAGGCAATCGTGGTGCCACGTTTAGCAACCTCACGAATACGGCCTTTCTGTACTTTTCTATGTTTGGTTCTTTTTGGCTGTAACATTGTGATACTATTTGTTCATAGCCTTACGGCAAATGCCTACGCTATGAGTTATTAGCTAATTAATTTTTTCTTCCACCTCCACGACGGTCGTTACCACCGCGGCGGTCTCCACCACCTCTGCGGTCATCTCTACGATCACCACCAGATTCACCTACTTTTCCACTCAGAATGTTAGGGTTCAAATCACGCTTACCAAGTACTTCACCCTTACAAATCCAAACCTTAATTCCAATTTTACCATAAACAGTAAGTGCATAATGGCTAGCATAGTCTATATCCATACGGAACGTATGTAAAGGAACACGACCTTGCTTAATTTCTTCGCTACGTGCAATTTCAGCACCACCTAAACGACCACTGGCTTTAATCTTGATACCTTCAGCACCCATACGCAATGCACTGGCAATAGCCATTTTAATGGCACGCTTGTAGCTAATACGGTTTTCGATTTGCTTAGCAATAGTGTCGGCTACGATGTTAGCATCTAATTCAGGACGACGAATTTCTAAGATGTTGATTTGTACATCGGCATTGCTCGTAAGCTTTTTCAACTCTTCTTTAATGCGATCTACTTCACCGCCACCCTTACCAATAATGATACCTGGCTTAGATGTGTGGATGGTAACAATGAGCTTACCTAATGTACGCTCAATAACAATTCTTGAGATACCACCCTTGTTAATACGGGCATTAAGGTAAGTTCTGATTTTGTTGTCTTCAACAAGCTTGTTAGCATACTCTTGTTTGCTACCAAACCAGTTACTTTCCCATCCGCGGATGATACCTAACCTGTTACCTATAGGATTTGCTTTCTGACCCATATGATGGATTGATAGGTTTGAATTAATTTTTAGAATCTACAATGATGGTTACGTGATTGCTACGCTTACGTACACGGTATCCACGACCTTGAGGGGCGGGTCTCATACGCTTTAACGTACGGCCACCATCTACAAATACCGTTTTAACAACAAGGTTAGCATCGGCAGCACTGCTACCGCTGTTGGCTTGTTCCCAGTTGCTAATGGCACTCTTCAATAGCTTTGCTAGTGGAGTGGCGTTATGTTGAGGGTGAAATTGTAAAATAGCGAGGGCCTTTTCAACTTCCATACCACGAATCACATCGGCTAGTAAACGCATTTTGCGGGGGCCGGTGGGGTAGTTTCTTAATTTGGCTACAGCTTCCATTGTGTTGTTATTTCAATTTTTTTACTTAGGTTACCCTAAGCGTGTGAACTATTTTTTGCTGCCAGCATGGCCTTTGAAGTTTCTGGTAGGGGCGAATTCGCCTAACTTATGGCCTACCATGAATTCAGTTACATACACCGGAATGAATTTGTTACCGTTATGAACAGCAAAAGTAATTCCTACGAAATCAGGGGTGATAGTGCTACGACGGCTCCAAGTTTTGATAACTCCTTTCTTGGTTTTGCCTTCGTTCATGTCGAGTACTTTTTGCTCTAACTTGGCATCTACGTAAGGCCCCTTTTTAATTGAACGTCCCATATGATTGTTTGCGTTGTTTATTTACCGTAAGGTGGGTTACCTACGGTCATTTTAACATGAATAAATTATAATTTCTTGCCGTTTCTGCGTTGGATGATGAGCTTATCGCTACCTTTTGCAGTTTTACGAGTTTTCTCACCTTTAGCATACTTACCTGTACGGCTACGTGGATGACCACCACTGGCACGGCCTTCACCACCACCCATTGGGTGATCTACAGGGTTCATGGCAACACCACGGTTACGTGGACGAATACCCTTCCAACGAGTTCTACCCGCTTTACCACCGCTTTCAAGATTATGATCGCTGTTGCTCACTACGCCTACTGTTGCATAACAATTGATGAGTACACGGCGAATTTCTCCTGAAGGCAATTTAATTACAGCGTAACGATCTTCTTTAGAAGTTAACTGTGCACTAGCACCAGCACTACGTACAATTTTACCACCTTGGCCGGGCTGCATTTCAATGTTGTGAACCATAGTACCTAAGGGCATGTTCTTTAACATCAAAGCGTTACCTAATTCTGGGGCTACTGCGTCGCCGGCAATAATTTTCTGACCTACTTGCAAGCCTTGTGGGGCAAGGATGTAGCGCTTTTCACCATCGGTATATTGCACTAATGCGATGAAAGCGGTACGGTTTGGATCGTATTCGATGGTAAGTACGGTAGCTTCAATATCTTTTTTGTTACGCTTGAAGTCGATAATACGATAGTGCTTTTTGTGACCACCACCGATGTAACGCATTGAGCGACGACCTTGAGCATTACGACCACCTGATTTTTTAACAGGCTCTAACAAGCTTTTCTCAGGTGTGCTTGTTGTAATTTCTGCGAAAGCATTACCGATTCTCCAACGGGTACCAGCGGTAATAGGTTTGAATTTTCTTAAAGCCATTGTTGTTATTTTTTTGCGGATTTTTCAGCTCCGCAGCTATAGAATTTGTTCTCTTAAATAGTGCTGTACAAATCAATTGTTTCACCTTCAGCTACAGTTACCAACGCTTTCTTATATGCAGGTTTAACACCCTTAATAAATCCGGCTTTGGTATAACGTGTTTTGTTTTTACCAGGAACAACAATTGTATTCACATCTACTACTTTCACACCGTACATTGTTTCTACTGCCTTAGCAATCTCAAGCTTGTTAGCTTGCTTTGCTACTTTAAAAGCATAGCGGCGAAGTTTTTCTTGCTGCTTATTGCTTTTCTCAGTAAGTATGGGCTTGATTAATACTTCTGCGAGTTGCATATCAATAGTTTGTGATCGTTAACAGTTATTATTAAGCAGCAGCTTCTTCTTCAGAATCGGTGAAAATTTTTGCTGCAGATTCGGTGATTACTAGTACATCTGCATTTACGATGTCGTAAGTATTGATATCGGCTAGTAATGTGCTTCCTACGGTTGGGATATTACGAGAACTTAAGTATAAGTTATCGTTGTATTCGCCCAATACAAGAAGTGTTTTTTTATCGGCTACTTTCAAGTTGTTGAGTACATCAACGAATTGCTTTGTTTTAGGAGCATCCATATTGATATCCTCCACCACTACAATAGCACTTTCTTTTGCTTTGTAGCTGAGAGCACTCATTTTAGCCAAGTCTTTTACCTTACGGTTCAATTTAAAGCCATAACCATGAGGCTTAGGACCGAAAATGGTACCACCACCCTTGTATAACGGGTTACGGATATTACCTTTACGGCTACCACCGGTGCCTTTTTGTTTGTGCAGCTTACGGCTTGCACCTTTAACCTCGGCACGAGTTTTTACTTTGTGCGTACCTTGGCGTTGTGCTGCTAAGTATTGTTTAACGGCCAAATAAATTACATGGTCGTTAGGTTCAATACCAAATATTTCATCAGGTAATTCTACTGAACGACCAGTAGTTAAACCCTTACTATTTAAAACTTCTAATTGCATGATTGCGATTGTTAAAGAGGTGATTACTTCTGAATAAATACGATAGAACCGTTGTGGCCAGGAACTGAACCGCTAACGAGTATGTAATTTTTCTCAGGGAATACCTTTAATACTTTTAGGCCTTTCACCTTAACTCTATCATTACCCATTTGACCGGCCATACGCATACCCTTGAATACACGTGAGGCATCAGACGAGTTACCGATAGAACCTGGTGCACGCTGGCGGTCGTGCTGGCCATGTGATTGCTCACCCACACCAGAGAAGCCGTGGCGTTTTACTACACCCTGAAAACCTTTACCCTTAGTAACACCCACTACTTCAACTTTTTCGCCTTCAGCAAAAATGTCTACAGTAACTGTGTCGCCAAGGGTTTTTTCGATAGAAAAATCACGAAATTCTTTAACGAAGCGCTTAGCCGGAGTATTGGCTTTAGAGAAGTGATTGATTTCGGCTTTGGTTGCGTGCTTTTCTTTTTTGTCGCCGAAAGCTAATTGTAATGCGTTGTAACCATCAGTGTCTTTCGTTTTGATTTGTGTTACAACATTAGGGCCAGCTTCAATGATGGTACAAGCTGTTTGCTTGCCATCGGGACTGAAGATGCTGGTCATCCCGATTTTTTTTCCGATAATTCCTTTCATTTGTTTGCGGTTTACGCCCCGCAAGGTTGTAAGACGCTCACTTTACATTTGCCACCGTACAGTCCCGGGTGGAGGTAAAGGATTCCATCTCTGTTAACCAACGACCTTTTCTTTTTCCACTTCGGTGGGCACATGGGCTTCAGAAGTACCGTTGGAAAACAAACCTCGAAGGGCTTGTTTTTATGTGAAAAATTTGACTTTCGTCGTTATTATTTAACCAGAGCTGCTTTCTTTCATACTGAAATTGGCAGATAGTGTTATGTTTCAGAATTTAAAAGGTATTAGGCTTTAATTTCAACCTCAACACCTGATGGCAAATCTAACTTGCTCAAAGCATCTACAGTACGTGAAGTTGAAGTGTAGATGTCTAACAAACGCTTGTGCGTACAAAGTTGAAATTGCTCGCGACTCTTCTTGTTAACGTGTGGTGAACGCAATACTGTGAAAATACGCTTACGTGTAGGTAAAGGAATTGGACCAGTTACAACGGCACCTGTGCTACGTACTGTTTTTACGATTTTCTCAGCAGACTTATCTACCAAGTTGTGGTCGTATGATTGTAATTTTATTCTGATTCTCTGAGACATAATAGCTAATCCAAATTTTCGATTTGGGGATGCAAAGGTAGGGGGATATTTTGTTCGCTCAAGTTTTTTTTCAACATTTTTCAAAAAAATGTGCTTTTTCAGTATTCATAAGGCTTATATAGCATTTACCGCAAGGTGTATTATATTAAAAAAGCCCTTTTTAGGGGGCTTTCACTTACGTAAATGATGATTTATTGCGGAAACTCTACCGGAGGCTGCACGCGGCGGGGGGTAGTAGTTATGGCGCCTAAAAATGCTATCAAGGCATTCACCTCCTCATCGGTTAAATTCAGTTTTCTCAATAATGGAGAGGTGGTTGGCAACAAGCTATCGCGTGCTGTTCCCTTATACTTATCTTGAATGGGTGCCGGATTACCTAAGTCGTAAAATAAAATAACATCTTTCAACGATGGGAAATTGCCGTGGTGAAACCAAGGACCAGTATTGGCAACTTCGCGTAGCGATGGTGTTCTGAACTTGCCAATATCGGCTTTGTTACCGGTAACGTTATAACGACCCAGATCTTCGTTTTTACTGCCCCAAAGTGTTTGGCCATCGTTATGAAACTGATTGTCGCTGAACAGAGGGCTATTATGGCAATTCAAACATCCCGCTTTGGTACGATATAGGTGCAGGCCTAACACTTCTTGGTCGGTCAAAGCATCTGACTTGCCGGTTATGAACAAATCGAACCGGCTTTTTCCGCTAGTAATAGTACGCTCAAAGCAAGCAATAGCTTTTAGGATATGATTGATATTCACTTCTTTGCTACCAAAAGCTTTCTCAAACATTGGCTCATAGCCTTTGAAAGATTTCACCTTTTTTTCCATGGCACCCAAACTTTGGTTCATTTCTAGGTGGTCTTTAATAGGGAACTGAGCTTGATCTTCCAAGCTTTCGGCACGGCCATCCCAGAAAAGTGTTTTATAGTAGGCCACATTCCAAAGCGTCATTGCATTGCGGCCTCCCAGCTTTCTGTCGTGCCCAAAAGCTACCCGCTTACCATCGCCCCAACCCAATTGTGGATCGTGACAGCTGGCACAGGCGATTTGCCCCGATACTGAAAGGCGTGGATCGTAAAAAAGCATTTTGCCTAATGCAATTTTTTCGGGGTTGCTTGGGTTATCGGCAGGGTGTGAAACTGCTGGAAGCACCCCAATATCTTGGAAGCTAGCCTTAACCGATGGATCAATCATTGGTGCTGGCCATTGCTTATAGTCGCCACTGCTGTATGCTTTGCGCAACGCTGCAATATCGTTCGTAACAGATCCCTTACGGGTAAAAGAGAGCACACCTAAAGTCGCAATACCACACAAGGCTAATACAACCTTAGTGGCGTTCGTCCATTGAAATTTCATAGTAATTAGCACTGTTGTTTAAGGAAGAAAACGGTATTTTCTACGGCGGTCGGCAGGCCCGCCAATACTTGTTTCATTAAATACAACCTCCACCTCTAGCAGTTGACTTTTTGTATTATAAACTCCTTCGCCCCCAACTAGAATTATATCAAAGAAACTTCTATCTCTGCGATATAGGCGAACTGTTTGCGGTATAACCTTAACAATACCTTCTGTATTATCTGGCTTTGTAGGAATTAACTGAAAGCATTTAGGAATGGTAACATTATAATATGGTGAATCGGCGGTTAAATTCTGTGCTGAATAAAAGTTTCGCATGTATAATGCATTAGTGCCTTTACCAGCATTGTATGGGTTAGCAAAACCTAGTTTATCTGGGTCGTTTTCATAGGTGAAACTAAACACAGTGTAGGATCTCCACAAATTCAAACTATCGATAAACACAGTGGCTGTTGGGGTATAGAACTGTTCGTTCTTTGCCCAAGTAGCTGCAATGGTTGGCTTTGCATAAGTGTACTCAGCGTTATATTTTTTACACGCAAGTGCTACCGCAACAACCAACAATAAAACAATGGCTAAATTTTTCATACACACAGCTTTCTTAAACTTAAAATTAGTATTGCGGGATGGGATTAGCAAAAAGTGGACTAGGGTAATTTACTGTACAATTGTTACCAGTACAATCGAGCCTACTAATACTGCGCTTGTTTCGGGCAACATCAAAAAAGATATGACCTTCAAAACAAAGCTCTCTTCGGCGTTCATCAAAAATTTCGTTGAGTAAGGTAGTAGCATCGGCAGTAGTGAACGCAGGTGCTGTTGGGTTGGCACGTTGACGAATACGGTTTAAATCGCTTAAAGCAGCTGTAATATTTCCTTGCTTCGCATATGCCTCGGCCCTACTTAACCATAACTCACTTACTCGAAACAACTTAACATTGTTAGCAGTATCGTTAATACCTTGATACTTGCGTGTAAATGTGAATGTACCACCATCTCTTACAGCATTGAACATAGTGCCCGATAAACCACGTACATCGTTCAGAGCAAAAAGATTTCGCAAATCGGTTGCTACAGCAATATACCCACCCGATGTTCCTGCAAAAGTTGGGTTATAAAAAGTACCTAGCGACTCTGCGTTGCGGTTACCAAAAGCTAGTTCAAAAATGCTTTCCGGATGGATGGTTTTGCCGCGCCATGCTGCTGCATAGTTGCCATTACTAACCAGCGTATATTTGTTAGTTGCTATAACCTCAGAACTCAAGCGAATTACTTCTGCCCAGTTTTCTTGATATAATGCTACACGAGCTTTAATGGCTTTAGCTGCATCTTCACTTAAAAAAGTACGAGCATCGCCAATAGCATAGATGGGTACACTATTACGGTACAAGCTAATGGCAGTATCTAAATCGCTATTGATAAGGTTGTACACCTGTTTTACAGTAGCTCTAGTACCAGTAATATCGGTTACAGTGGTGTTACGCGGCTTTATTACAATACCTATATGACTTGCGTCGGGTGTAAAGTTGTATGCTTGTGCAAATACACGTACTAAATCGAAATGGCATAATGCACGTATGGCATAGGCATCGGCCAACATTCTATTTTTCTGCAAAGCAGTAGCGTCGGTGATATTAGCAACATTTTCGAGTACTACATTAGCACCATAAATGGTGCTGTAGGCTGTTTCATAATAATTGCGTAAGTCGGTGGTTTGCGGATCGTTACGAAACTCGTACGATTGTTGTAGTATAACGTTGGCTGTTCTGGTATAGCGTGCATTTCCGCCTGCTAACTCAGGAAATATGCTGTAACTACGTATGTAATATTCTGAACTACGTAACTTATCATACAAGCCGGTGAGTGCGGTACGTGCACCTTCAAAATCTTTGAAAATATCATCTACACTTACATTGTTATAAGGCTCGGTGGTTAAGAATTTTTTGCAGGCGGTGTTCATTTGCCATAAGGCGAATAAACAGAGGATATATATATAATATTTTTTCATTTTGTTTATATTGTTATTGGTAACTACATACTCCAACGCAAGCCGGCGGTCCATGTTTGTGCTTCAGGAAAACGGAATTTGTACTCTCTAATACCGTTACGGCCTGCAGGACTTTTATCGAAGTAGATGTATGCGACGTTTGTAACGTTACCGAAAATGGTGATTCGATTATTTTTCAATTTCTTAAGCCATTGTGCAGGCAACACGTATGCTAACGATATATTACTCAGTTTGAGATAATCGTCGTTAAAAACGTATTTGCTACTGGCGGGTACTAATGGGTTACCAATGAGTCGTAAGCGTGGAATATATGTGATATCGCCGGGGCGTTGCCATCGATCTAATAGGTTCACACTCATATTACTATTTTGCAGATTTCTACCGTTGTTTTCTAGGTTGTAATCCATTAAAAACTTACCGCCAAAACTGTATAGAATATTTACCGTAAGGGTAAAACCTTTGTAACTAAAATTGTTGATAAAACCACCTTGTGCTTTAGGCAATCTATCACCAAGATACACCCCGTTGGCTATGCTGCGGTCTAACGAATCGGCACGTACTACTTT
Organism: Chitinophagaceae bacterium; assembly: GCA_046296295.1. GTDB lineage: Bacteria > Bacteroidota > Bacteroidia > Chitinophagales > Chitinophagaceae > UBA10646. The sequence continues at coordinate 50,015 of JBKBLG010000008.1, forward strand.
ACCATCATCAACATACATTTCATAACCGGTTTGCGGATCTACTCCTGCAAACTCAAAGCCCCAAATAGCGGTTGTACTTACACCTGTTCTTAACACTGTTGCAGCTTGCGTACTACTATAACGTTGAAAATCGTTTTTCACACTTAAAATAGTGCTGCGATTATTGCCAATATTTAAGGTACTGCTCCAAGTGAATGCACCTGTTAAAATTTGAGCATTGATGGCCGCATCCCAGCCGCGGTTACGCATTTTAGCTATATTGGCTAGTACACTTGTAAAACCATTTTCGGCGGGCACATTAATAGAACTAATGGCATCGTCTACAATGTTTTGATATGCATCGAGTGTTAGGGTGAAACGTTTTGCCAGGGTGATATCTAAGCCAAAATTGGTTTTATAACTACGCTCCCAACCTAAATTGGGGTTGGGAGCACTTCGCAAGGCACTGCTTGCATTGCCATTATACCCCTCGTTGTTAAAGGTGTATAATCCACGAGCTTCGTAGCTGCCAATGCGGCTGTTACCTGTTGTTCCATAGCTTGCTCTAATACGTGCACTTGTAATAGCTTTCCATTTTGGAAAGAAAGACTCTTTACTTAACACCCAGCCGCCACCAATGGCACTATTAACGGTTGAATTAACGCTTGCTCCAAATACACTTGCAGCATCTAACCTACTACTTAATGTTACAAAATATCTATCGGCGAAGCTGTACCCTGCTTGTCCGTAAAAACTGGTACTTCTATTAATATTAATACTGCTCGCAGCATTACGAGTGGCAGCATTACTTAACTCATTTAATCGATAATAAGTGAAACCTGTACCTTGCCCCGTTAGTAGTTTAGCACTTTGATGACGGGCTTCAAAACCTCCTACAATATCGAGCTTATGGAGTTGATTTTTAAATTTTGGAACATAGTTCACTTGCGTAAATGAAATCCAACTAAAATCTTGACGATCGTAAATGATGGCTCTACCATTAGATGGACTGCCTGTAGCATTTTTAGGGCTAAAGAATACATTTTGTTTGTTAACACTACTATTGGTACCAATGCTGGTAGATATTGTTAGATTGTTTAATAATTTATAATCGAGGCGCAGGTTACCATTTAATGCACCACCTTCGTGTTGATTGATATTTTGATTTAATATAGCGATTGGATTTGGTACACCTAAGTTGCTGAATGCATAGTAACTACCATCGGCATTAAATACCGGAACGTTGGGAGCAATTGGTACACTGCTGTAAGCATTCAATCCGTTCTTTGTAAGAAATGATGGTGCAAAATTGATAGTAGCACTTAAACGCTTACTGAGTTTGTGATCTACACGAAGGTTTAAGTTCACACGATTATAATCGTTGCCTAGTTGAATAGCTTGTTGCTGCAAGTATGATGCAGAAAAACGAAATGTAGTATTTTCATTCCCACCACTAATATCAAAATCTGCATTTTGAAAATTAGCTACACGATTGGTTAGCTCAAACCAATTGGTATTGATATCTCTACTGCCGGCTAACCTTTCTGCATCGAATGGGCTGCGACCTTCGTTGATATACATTTCGTACAAAAGGGTATAATACTCTGGCCCACTTAACCATTTAATACGATTGATGCTTCTACTCTGCCCTGCGTTATATCCGAAGTTAACCTTAGTGCGGCCAGCCCTACCCTTTTTTGTAGTGATAATGATTACACCATTACTCGCATTATTACCATAAATACTGGTTGCAGCTGCATCTTTTAAAATACTAATACTTTCAATATCATCGGGGTTGATACTTGCTAACGGATTTAGTAGTTGTTGGTTGGTAATAAGTGATGGAATATCACCTCTTTGTGGTTCTAAAATGGGTACGCCATCTACCACAAACAAGGGTTGTGTACTTGTAGTAAGTTGTGCTGCATCGTTTGAAAGGCTCAAACTACTAAGACTATTCTGACCACGAATATTAATACGTACCGGGGTTCCTAATTCAGTATTGGGTTGTACTTGTACACCTGCGGCTAAGCCTTCTAGTAGTTTATCCAGTGTTTCTATGGGGCGGTTCGCTTGTAAATCTTTATCGCTAAGGGTAACAATACTTCCTACCACTTCTTCTTTACGTTTTGGTCTGCTGTAACTATTGGTTACTACTACTTCTTGCAAGCCATCTACATTACGCTGTAACTGTATATTAATGTTCGTTCTATTGTTAATTTTAGTTTCAAGCTTACTGAAGCCTACATAGTTAAATAACAATACATCTTTGGCAGCATCGTTGGTTGTAACAGTAAGGCTATATCGGCCTGCACTATCTGTAACAGTTCGCTTACCTAAACTCTTCAATTGTACTGTTACTCCAGCTAATGGTTGATAATCGTCGGAAGCAATAACCACACCTTTTATAGTAATGCTTTGTGCTTGAAGTGCTTGCACATTTACCGTAAGGTAAAAGCAAAGAAATACTAGAGAAAAAACACGCATGCTCACAGTTTTAAGGTTGCAAAGTGTAAGATCTGTACTTTGCAATGTATCAAAATTGGAAAACGAATTTATAAAATTAGGAAGCAAACTGTTGTTAGCATGTATCATTACTTGTTAAGTGGTAACTTTAGCAACTCAAAACAATGTAGCATGAAAAAAACCTTACTCTTTATTTTTTGTATGGGTGCAATGATCGTACAAGCACAATGGATTGGCGATAGCACCCTCAACAATGCAATAGCCACAGGTAACATCACCAATAGCCGAACTGGTTTAGTGAGTATCCCATCTGGCGATGGTGGTATGTTCTTAGCTTGGGAAGATTCTACTAATCCTGCCACTATTGGCTTTGATATATACCTGCAAAAAATTAATGCCAATGGTACTGTTGCATTCACAACCAATGGTTTAGCTGTATGCAGTTCTGATGGTAACCAAACTAATATCTCTATGATTAGCGATGGCGCCGGAGGTGTTGTATTGGCATGGCAAGATCAACGGTTTGGTACTAACAATAATGATATATATGGGCAACGGGTATTAGCCGATGGCTCTTTTGGTTGGGCGGCTAATGGCATTGCACTCACCGATACGGTAGGTTCTCAAACGATTTCTTCACTTGCGGTAGGAAATACAGGCGAACTCATTATGCTTTTCAGAAGTAGTTCTAGCACTACACAAGGTGTTGATTTGTTTGTTAACAAAATAAATATTGCAACAGGTGCTATTACTGCAGCCAAGCTTATTGCCGGAGGTGCTAATACCCAAACTGCGGAGAGTATTGCCAGCGATGGTAACGGTGGTGCTTTTTTGCTTTGGCAAGACCCTTACCGAGCTACTTCTGAAGCCGACATTCACATGCAGCGAATTAACAATAATCTTGATACACTTTGGAGTGGCAACGGCTCAAATGGGCTTGTAATTTGTAATGCCCCAACCAACTTGCACCAAGCATGGCGGTTGACCCTACAGGGGTTACAGTTGCATGGGGCGACCTCAGAGGTAGTGCCACCAATGCAGATATATATGCACAACGGGTGAACTACAATGGAGTTATTCAGTGGACAGCCAATGGCGTTGTAGTTTGTAGTGCAACAGGTAACCAAACCAATGTACGTGCAGTACGTAGCAATGGCGGCACCATTCTAGTTTGGGGCGATAACCGAGTTTCAACAAGCAACAGAGATATTTATGCACAAAAAGTAAGTGATACCGATGGTAGTACCATGTGGCCAACGACCAATGGCGTTGCCATTTGTACAGCTAACGGCAACCAACCTAACAGCGTAACATCGGGCTTTGTAGTTTTTTCCGATGAAAATAACGGAGCTTATATGGTATGGGACGATGCTCGCAACGGATCATCTAGCCTAGATGTTAGAGCACAACTTATTAATGGTAGCGGCGATATTCAATGGGCCGAAAATGGTGCTGCCATAGCCATTGGCACAGGTAATCAAAACCAACCAACAGCAATAGCAACTACAAACGGCATTATCGCCGCTTGGCGTGATGCTAGAACTGCTACAGGTGCAGAAATATATGCCAGCCGTTCTAACGCAAGTGGCACATTGTTACCAGTTCAATTTGTACGTGTGCTAGCTAGCCTACAAAACGGTATTGGTATGGTACAATGGCAAGTAGCCAATGAAACCAATGTAGCTCGCTACGAAATTGAAAAATCGAGCAACGGAACACAATTCGAACGCATAGAAATAGTAGCTGCAAAACAAGCTAACAACTATCAATTAGCCGATAGGAAGCTACTCTTGGGTAAAAATTACTATCGTATTAAAGCTGTAGATAATGATGGCAAAACCACCTATTCAAGCATTGCACTGCTTGAGCAAAATATTGTTGCCACCCTTACGGTAAATGCCATACCTAATCCGGTACACAGCGAATTAAAAATTCAAGCAACAAACTTAGCCGCCGGCAACTATAGCCTCCGTATTATTCAGGCCAATGGTAGTGTAATGAAAGAACAACGCTTCAGTAGTACTAATGCACTGACCAGTGTTACAGTACCTATGGTAAGCTTTGCTACTGGTACCTACACTATAGTAATTACAAATGCTAAAGGTGAAAACTTGTATAGTACACAAATTCAAAAACTATAATGAGTGAGTGAGGCTTAAATAAGAATAATTCATAAGCTAAGGGCGGCCTTCGGCCGCCCTTACTGTTGTCAATAATATTAACCATTAATACCTTACTGTAAATACAAGTGGATAACTGCATCTTCCTATTTACCGTAAGGTAAAGGCTACCATATTTGTTGCTAGCACAAAGCCCCGCCAAATGGCGGGGCTTTGTATAACAAAGGGATTATAAACTTATTCTTCTATTTTCACTTTACCCTTGCTCTTTGCCATTACCTCTTCAGCAATGTTGTTGGGCGCTGGGCTATAGTGGCTAAACTCCATGGTTGAAGTAGCACGACCGCTGGTTAGTGAACGTAACTGTGTAACGTAACCAAACATTTCGCTTAATGGTACTTTAGCCTTAATTACTTGTAAGTTGTTACGGCTATCCATACCTTCTAACATACCACGACGGCGGTTTAAGTCGCCCGTTACATCACCCATGTATTGGTCAGGTGTTAACACCTCAACTTTCATAATAGGCTCTAGTAATACAGGCTTCGCCTTACGACCAGCTTCGCGGAAGCCACTCTTAGCACAAAGTTCAAAGCTCATTGAGTCAGAATCCACATCGTGATAGCTACCATCGAATACACGAATCTTCATGTTATTAACCGGGTAGCCCGCTAATACGCCTGTGCTCATAGCAGTTTCAAAACCTTTCATGATAGCAGGGATGAATTCTTTAGGAATGCTACCACCGAAGATATCGTTCACAAACTGGAAGTGCTTGCCTTCGTTCTCTTTCAACCAAGCTTCATCGGCAGGACCGATAGAGAATTGTATATCGGCGAACTTACCACGACCACCAGATTGCTTCTTCAACACTTCGCGGTGTTCAACAGTAGCTTGGAAAGCCTCTTTATAAGCAACTTGCGGTGCACCTTGGTTAACTTCAACCTTAAACTCACGACGCATACGATCGATGATAATTTCAAGGTGTAATTCACCCATACCACGTAAGATAGTTTGACCGGTATCTTCATCGGTATTTACGCGTAAGGTAGGATCTTCTTCTACCAACTTAGCAATGGCCATACCCATTTTATCAACGTCGGCTTGGGTTTTAGGTTCTACCGCAACAGCAATTACCGGTTCAGGGATGAACATATTTTCTAACGTGATAGGATGGTTTTCGTCGCAAAGGGTGTCACCGGTTTTAATTTCTTTGAAACCTACTGCAGCAGCAATATCACCTGCTTCAATAAAGTCTACCGGGTTTTGCTTGTTAGCAAACATTTTCATGATACGGCTGATACGCTCTTTTTTGCCGCTACGTACGTTCAACACGTAAGAACCAGCATCTAAACGACCAGAGTACGCACGGAAGAATGCCAAACGACCAACAAAAGGATCGGTCATAATTTTGAAGGCCAACGCAGCAAAAGGTTCTTTTGCATCAGGCTTACGCACAAGTGTTTCACCAGTGCTCGGGTCGGTACCTTCAATAGCATCAATATCAACCGGGCTAGGTAAGTATCTACAAACAGCGTCTAATGCAGTTTGTACACCTTTATTTTTGAATGAGCTACCGCACATCATAGGCACAATGCTAAGATCAATTGTTGCCTTACGAATAGCTTCATGCACTTCATCTTCTGTAATAGTATCCGGATTGTCGAAGAACTTCTCCATCAAATTGTCGTCGTATTCGGCAACAGCTTCGATAAGGTTTTGTCTCCATCGATTTACTTCTTCAATCATATCTTCTGGTACAGGAATTTCATCGAAGGTCATACCTTCAGTTTCCATGTGCCAAATGATACCTTTCATCTTAATTAAATCTACCACGCCTTTGAAGTTATCTTCGGCACCGATAGGTAATTGTAAAGGAACAGCTTTAGCGCCTAACATTTCTTTTACTTGGTTCACCACCATCAAGAAATCGGCACCTGCACGGTCCATTTTATTAACGAAACCAATACGCGGAACTTTGTAACGGTTAGCTTGGCGCCACACCGTTTCAGATTGCGGTTCAACACCGTCAACAGCACTGAATAATGCAATCAAACCATCTAATACACGCATAGAACGCTCCACCTCAACGGTAAAGTCTACGTGACCCGGAGTATCGATAATGTTGAAATAATATTTTTTAGTATCGGCAGTTGGCTTACCTAATACTGTAGGGAAGTTCCACTGGCAGCTAACTGCAGCAGAAGTAATAGTAATACCACGTTCTTTTTCTTGCTCCATCCAGTCGGTAGTAGCAGCACCATCGTGTACTTCACCAATTTTGTGAATCATACCGGTGTAGCGTAAGATACGCTCGGTTGTGGTGGTTTTACCGGCATCAATGTGAGCGGCAATACCAAAGTTGCGTTGAAATCTCAAGTCCGCCATAAAGGTTCTTGTTTTTTAGTTGTGTTTCGGGCACACTGCCCGAAATTTTCAGGCCGCAAAAGTAGTTATTTATCTGTATCAAGTATCAAAGGCACAAAAAATTTACGTAAGTGCCCCTTTAAGTTTATATGAACAGCGAGGCAAGTACACCTTACGGTAAATGAAGTTGCAAACCACAAGCAACACTTACATTGCCATCAAAAAAAAATCCCGCAGTATGTAACTGCGGGATTTCGAAAATTTATAGGTACACTATACTTTAAAGTGTGAGAATGCCTTGTTGGCTTCTGCCATACGGTGTGTATCTTCTTTCTTTTTAAAGGCACCACCTTCGCCTTTAGCAGCGGCCATAATTTCGTTTGATAATTTATCGGCCATTGTTTTACCATTACGCTCACGGCTGTAACGAATTAACCATTTGATACTTAAAGAAATCTTACGGTCTGGACGAACTTCTGTTGGAATTTGGAAGGTAGCACCACCGATACGGCGGCTGCGAACTTCTACGCTAGGTGTAACGTTTTGAAGTGCTTTTTTCCAAACCTCATAACCATCTTCGCCGGTAATTTTGCTAACCCTGTCAATCGCATCATAGAAGATATTAAGAGCTGCACTCTTTTTACCATCCCACATAAGGTTGTTCACAAAACGAGTTACTAAAATATCGTTGAAGCGTCCATCAGGAGCTAAAGGTAATTTTTTGGCTTGTGCTTTACGCATGGTTCTAATGTTTAATTACGGCTGAATATCTTCAAGTATTAGCAACTTTACTCAGCCCGTACAATGAATGAATTATTTTTTTGATTTTTCTTTCTTAGTACCGTACTTAGAACGGCTCTGCTTACGGTCTTTAACACCAGCAGTATCTAAGCTACCGCGTACAATGTGGTAACGTACACCTGGTAAGTCTTTAACACGACCACCACGGATCAATACGATGGAGTGTTCTTGCAAGTTGTGACCTTCACCTGGGATGTAGGCAATAACTTCAATTTTGTTGGTTAAACGCACTTTAGCAACCTTACGCAATGCTGAGTTAGGCTTCTTAGGAGTGGTTGTATACACCCTTGTACAAACGCCACGGCGTTGAGGGCAAGCATCGAGTGCTCTTGATTTGCTTTTGGCCTTAATGATTTCGCGGCCTTTTCTTACTAATTGTTGAATTGTAGGCATTCTAAACCCTTTTAAATTTTCGGACGGCAAAAGTACAGCCACTGTGGGGAAATACCAAAAAAAATATGTTTCTTTTCCACATTGTGCTTGTGGCAGTAGGCTTTATAATAATTGCGGCTCGCCAAAGGCGAGCCGCAATTTCATTTACCGTAAGGTATTTATAATTTAATAATCTTCACTTCTACTCTACGGTTTTGCTGGCGTGCTTCAGGATTATCTGCACCATCGGCAGTTGTTTCTGCTACAATTGGGCAGCACTTACCGTAACCTTTAGTTTCTAAACGATCGGCGGCAATACCTTGCTTCACAAGGTAATCTTTCACCTCAACTGCACGTTTCTTGCTTAAACGCTTGTTGTAGCTTTCGCCACCTTTACCATCGGTATGACCACCTAACTCAATACTTAGCGAAGGTTCTCGTTGTAGTAAAGCAGCTAAGCTATCTAGTGTGTTAATATCGCTTGGGCGCAGGTCTTTCTTATCGAAATCAAAGTACACAATCATTGGCTGTGACTTAGTTTCAACTGGAATGGGTGATATATATACGTTCGGATTAAACAAGCTATCTGACTCTGGATCGGCAGGTGCATTAAAGTTGATGCTGCCATTATAATAGCTTGGCTTACTTGCCTCTAACTTCAACGACTGGTATTCAGGCATAGTGAATGCGTAACGCCCGTCGGCACCTGTATTAAAGGTGTATACTGTTTTGCCATTACCATCTACCACATTAATAGTGGCGGCTGTAGGTTGATTGGTACTACTATCATACACGGCACCAGTAATGTAACGAGCCGGGCGAAGCTTGTGCATACTGTATAATTCTAAACAACATACACTACCTCTATCGCTACTGAAATAACCACCTTTCCAAATATTTCTGTCGCTTCCGCTGTAGAAATAGATATCGTCTTTCACGGAGTTAACCGGGTAACCTAAATTTTCAACAGCACCTAAGCTTTCAATACTACCCTTTGCTTGATATAAATCAAAACCACCCATACCTACACGGCCATTGCTGGCAAATACAAGTGTGCTGCTGGCTCCATGATAGAATGGTGCTTGATCATCGTCGGGTGTATTGATGCTCTTTAAATTATTGATTTTGCCTTTGGGTAGGCCTTTACTATCGAGAGCTACATAGTATAAATCGAACTTACCAGCACCACCAGGTGCATCGCTGCTGAAAAGTAAATATTTACCGTCAGGTGTAACTGCTGGTTGTTGCGTGCTGTAACCAGGACGATTGATGAGTGTATCAAGCATTACCGGTTCGCTCCAAACACCATCGCCATTTTTAGTGCTGATGTATAATGCCGCGTTCTTTTTCCCATCTTTCACGGTCCAGCGTGTTAGGTACATTTTTTTGCCATCGGCACTAACAGCGCTAACGCCTTGTTGCGTGCCTAAGGGTTGTAAGATTGCTACCTTTTCAGGAACTCCAATGCTGGTATCTTTTAAACTGGCTTGATAGAGATGGTTCACATATTGTGCTTTACCTTTTGAGTCAGCACTATCCGGACGGGTACTTGTAAAATATAACACACCATTCACAGCAACTGGTGCATAATTGGCACCAACAGGGTTAACGGTGCTATCGGCTTTACCAATTACATACATGCCCAAATCACTTTTTTTCATTTGAGCATCGATGAAAATGAGGTTATCAAGTTCTTTTTTTGCTTTTACTGCAAAGTCGTCTTTACGGGTATATGATTGTGTAAAGGTTTGAAAAGCAGCTCTCGCCTCATCATATTTTCCGTTGGCACGTAAGCTTACGGCATGCCAATAACGGGCTTGTGGAAATTGAGCAGTATCAAACTTTGCAGCTTCGGCATACCACTTTTCTGCATTACCAAAATCGTTGTATTTACGATAAGATTCTGCTAGCTTGTATACTACCTTTTCTCTTGAATTACTTGCCTTACCTACTACTTTATTCAAGCTTTGGGCACTATAGGGCTCATAGCCACCTTCGTTACCCTTCTTCTTATTAGCTTGTAAATATTTTTCGTAGTACTGAGCCGCTGTGAAGTAATCGCCTTTGGCGTAATACTTATCGGCATTTCTGAGATAATCGTAACTAAATTGAGCCTGCACAGCGATACTAGCCATAAATGCTAGTGTTACTATACCTATCTTATATATTGTTCCGTTTTTCATGTGTTGTATTCAATGTGCTTGATGTAATAAATGAAGTTATCCTTACGGTAAATGAATTACAAACGAGGACAAACAAATGGTTCAGCAGGTAGGGTTTTGTTTTTGCGACCAAAGAATGATAATGAAATCTCAAAACTATTCGCACCACCGCCAGCTGCTCTGCCTAAATCAGAAGTGTTCACATCGTAACTGGCACCTAATACAAAACTCTTGAATGAAAAACCGATATAAGGAGAGATAGCATCGTTAAAGCGATAGTTGGCTCCAAACATAAAATCAGTATGCTCGTTCGCTCTAATTTGTCCGTAAGCACCAACCATTTTTTCCTCTGCATTACCTTGTCGTAGGTACAACAAGTTAGGAGTAATAGAAAAAGTTTCACTCACCAATAAACGTAACCCACCATGGAAGGTTAAACGCATCGGTAATTTTTGAGGTGTACCAGTACTAATAAACGGATCTTCAGGCTGTGTTAAATGCGATGCAGAAAAACCTAAGAACACATTCGCCTTTTTGCCTGGGGTAGCATCGTAATAAGCAACACCGGCACCAGCATCAAAAGTAGCAGCACTTGTTCTTGCAAATACTTCTGTAGAGGTAGGGTTTGATGGTGGGAAGCCAGTTGCAGGGTTCCATTGATCACCAAAAGTGAATTTGCTTGGGTTAAAGCGGCGATTGATTAAACCACCTTGCACGCCAAACACAATGCGATGTGTTCCCGCAACACCTAAACGTAAGCCTGTGTAGGCAACATTGCCATAGGCGGTTGTGTAAGTATAGCCACCATCGCCAGCGGTTTGGTTGAGTAAGCTAACGCCGAAGTTGAGGTTTTTATCGGTCACAAAATCGGCACTCAAACCAACTGTAGAAAATGCATTCGTAATACCCGCCCACTGATTGCGATAGATGGCTGATACGCGATAGTCGGCATCGATGGCTCCGGTCATACCCGGGTTTAGCCAACTTGGATATACGTAGTATTGAGAAAAGTGAGGATCTACTTGAGCTGTTGCGTTTGATGTAACACCTAGCACCACTGATGCCGCTATGATCAACTTTTTAAAATGCTTCATGGTTTTTCTTTATTCCTTGATTGTTAGGGGTTAACAAAAGCAGGGATGTTCATTTACGTAAGTATTTAAACACCCCTTGCTATTTTGAAAGATTAGCGTACCAGATTGATAGAACCTTTTTTATCAATCACTTTACCGTCAACGGTATTTACCCGTAAGGTATACACATACACACCCATTGGCTGTTGCTTACCTTTTGAAGTACCATCCCAACCTTTGGTTTTATCGCGGCTTTCGAATACAAGTTCGCCCCATTGATTGAAGATTTTCAGATCGATATCTTGTATCAAATAACCATAAGGCATCCAAACATCGTTTTTGCCATCAGCATTAGGTGTGAAGGCGTTTGGTACAAATAACTCATCTACTAAGGTACGGCCGCTGGCACGTGCATTCAAGCTGTTCTGGCAAGCTACCGGACCAAGTGCTCTTACTAGAACGTTTTTCAATTCGTATGGACGCAAACCACTTACGGTATGTGATAAGCCGTTAGTGCCGTTAGGTGTAATGAAGGTTGCACCACCATCGACACTGATTTGATACCCAGTTGCGTTCGCAACTGCTGGCCAGCTAAAGGTAAGTGTGAAGCGAGTTGCATTGGTAAGGGTTACAACTGGAGTATCTACAAGTTGTAAAATTCGAACACTCACTGTATCGCGTGTATTACAACCATTGCTTACAGCGTTTAAGTAAAACTTAACTGAGGCAGGCTGTAGTGGTAGTATTGGTGTTGTAAATGTAGTACCAGTACCAGCAGGTGTACCACTTATATTGCCTGTTAAGAACCAATTATAAGTAGTATTAGCCTGTACATTTTGCACTTGTAGTGTTGCAGCAGTATTGCTACAAATAATGGTATCGGCATTGAAAGTTGATTTCAAAGGACGAGGATTTGCAAATACACGCACTACAGTATCGTACACGCAGTTAGCACTATCTGTAACTCTGAAACGATAGTTGTACACGCTTGCTACTGTTGGTGATACTCTTGCAGTATATACGTTACCTGTTTGGGTTTGGTCTATCAAGCCTAAACCTGGTAACCATGTGGCACTACTAGGTCCTATGGAGTAGGTTTCGTTAATAGAACCAGCATCGATACGCTGTAGTGAAGGACCAAATTCTAAATTCCAAAAGAATAAGGTACCATTATCTGCACCCCAGTTATCGCAATAACGTAAAATCCAGTTACCATTAACAGGCGAACCATTCAATAAAGTGAAAGGTGTTGGTGTTGGGCCTTCGGTACGTGGTAAGTAATCGCCCGCTGGAGCTACTACATCGTTCACCGTTACACCAGTGGTACTAACATAAGTATAAGGTGTTGGGGCTAAACCTGCTGCAATTAAGCTACGTGTAGCAGAAGTACCCGCAGGGCGGAAACGATAAGAATAACCACGTCCGGGTATAGGGTTGTTGCCGGCATCGCCTAGTACAGGCTCTCCAAGGTTGGTACCACCGCCACTAGTAGCTAAATCGTTAATAAAAGGTTTTAAATCAATGATAGCACCATTGGGAGCAATCAATTGTAAGCTTAAATCACCCATATAGGAGTGTTCCATATTCACAGTTACGCCTATAAAGTCTTGTGTTAAGTTCGAAATAGTAGTACCGGGTGCGAATTGATTTACCGTAAGGGTATCTCTTACTGCAAGACCACAAGTACCTGAACCTCCAACGTTATCTACCAATGCAATTTGTCTGTTGCGTTGGATAGGGGCTTGAATAAAGCCACCTACACCAGCCGTAAATGTTGCCGGAATAGATAGCGTATCGCCCAAACACATATTACCACCAGTAACATTAAAACGAGGCTTTACAGAACCACGCAATTTGGCGGTAAATACTTGAGAACAGCCATTTGTATCAAGCACGGTTACTTTAATATTAAAACCTGCCGCTACGTTGAAACGGCGAACAAAACTATTCACACCATTGGTGGTTGTATCGTTCGCAATACCGCCCATATTCCAAGTGAAACGACTTAATGCTACACTTTGGGTATAATTTGGAAATGGCCCACTCTGAGGGAAGGTTACATTCGCTGCAATTGTAAAGTTGGTTGTAGGACTTGGGCAGAAATTGATGTTACCATTAGCATCGGCACCAACACCATTGAGGGTGATACCGCCTGTAATTGGCTGGCATGGAGGAGCACATTTTAGAACGCCTCTCCAGCCAGAACCTTGTATAGTAGCATCGCTACGAAAGCGGAAGGTTAAAGCTCTATCGGCATTACTAGAAACTAAATTTAGTGGCTGGCTATTAGCAGCATTAAACACATAAATTCGGGGTGCTGCAGTTGTTAAACCATCGAATACTTCGAGGCTATCGCCAGCTAAAATGCCCATTTCTGTAAAATCTACACGCATTTGGCGACCAGGGGTGTTACTTCTGAAAGTAACAGTGTAGTTTTCATTGGGGCCATAGTTGCCTGCTGGCTGACTATCGAAAAAGAAGCCTGAGCATGTGGTAATAGTTTGCCCACTTGTGAATCCGTTGTTGAGGGCATACGTTTGAGCCGATAAATTGCCGGTAGCAATAAAGATTAGCATTATCGACACAAAACCAAGTAGTAGTTTTCTCATCATTTGTAAGGAGGTTTGTGATAAAGCGCCATGAAATTAAGCAATCCTTAACAATGTTAAGCACTTACACAACAAAACTTTTTGATGGTTGTAGGCAACAACTTTTTATTTGAAAACACAAAACCCCGCAAGTGCGGGGCTTTATATACTTACCATGCTGTTTAAAGTTCAAATTAAATTTTGAACATCCATCCAAAACGATCTTCTACCCTTCCTTCTCTAATATTGTTCAAATTGTGCTTCACGGCAGGGGCTATTTGCCAAGATGTTGTATCAAACTCCATTACATAATCTTTATAACGCAATTCTTTGATGAACGAAATGGTAGCAGCGGTTCCAGAACCGAACACTTCAATCAAATTGCCCTTTTCGTGTTCGTTTTGCAACTCATCAATCGAAATTTTGCGCTTTTCAACATTATATCCCATTTCCTCCAGCAGGCAAATCACACTGTCACGTGTAATACCATCTAAAATGGTACCGTCTAAAGCTGGCGTTACAACTTTTTTATCCTTAAAGGCAAAAAATACATTCATGGTGCCAATTTCCTCCAAATACTTGTGTTCATAGGCATCTGTCCAAAGTACTTGATCGTAACCCTTCTTTTTTGCTTCTGCAGTTGCCAACATACTAGCACCATAATTACCGGCAGCCTTAGCGTACCCAACACCACCCGGTGCTGCTCTTGTATATTTTTCCTCTACATATATACGCATAGGGGCTGCATAATATGGACCTGTAGGACTTAATAAAATCATGAACTTATACGTCAGAGATGTATGCACGCCCAGTACATAATCAGTACTAAACATAAATGGACGAATATATAAACTGTGATCAGGACGAGCCGGAATCCAATCTTTATCTAATTCTAACAACGACTTCAACCCATCAATAAAAATATGCTTGGGCACTTCAGGCATATTCATACGTTGTGCACTCAAGTTAAACCGCTTGAAGTTATCGTATGGGCGAAACACGAAGGCATTACCCTGCTCATCTTTATAGGCTTTTACACCTTCAAAAATTGCCTGACCATAATGTAACGCAGCCATAGAAGGGTCAATCACTAGTGGCTGATAAGGCTTAATTTCTACGTTTTTCCACTCACCATTCACGTAATCGGCTTCTAACATGTGATCTGTAAAGAAACGACCGAACGGAATGTTCTCTAAATTGAGGTCATTCAACTTACTGTGTTCAACACGTGTAATATGAATGTCAATCTCTTGTACCATAACCAATACTTTTGTTGTTGCAAAGAAAGGGAAAAAAGAAAACTAACAACCGTTAATATTTTTTGAATGGCCGATTTCGAAAATCTACAACTCAATGCTGCACTAATTGAACAGCTCTACAAAAACAGCTTGGTACTTTGTACACCTTTCAACGAAGCAGCAAAATCAGCAGTACCAGTAAAGGCAAGTACATTAGAAGAAAATCAAACCAATCAAGACCTTACGGTAAATGCTTCTTCAACCACCACAGCTACCCCCAACACAGCCATTAAATTTTTAGGAAGCAATAAAAAGCAAGTGTTAATTATTGTATCCGACAGCACAGCCATTCATGTGAAAGATGCTGCACTTGAATTGCTCATTAAAGTGTTGGGGGCATGTAAGCTAACCTTAGAAGATGTTGCTTTGGTTAACGTACATCAACAAGCAGTACAGCTGCCACAACTACAAACGCATTTTCAACCCCAAAAAATGCTCATTTTCGGTGTACCTGCTGTGCAATTAGCTATTCCTTTCACCATACCACGCTATCGAGTACAAGCACATGGAAACATACAGTATCTTTTTGCCAATCACTTAGATAGCATGCTCACAGCCGATGCCAACGCTACAACGGAAAAGAAAAATTTATGGACTTCCTTAAAACAACTGTTCGCAGTTGCATAACAACACCTTATGATTGAACTAATATTCGCTACACAAAACCAACATAAAGTACAAGAAATAGCAACCCTGCTACCGCAACACCTACGTGTAATTACCATGGGCGAAGTCGGCATCACACAAGATATTCCTGAACCGCACGATACCATTACGGCGAATGCACATGAAAAAAGTAAAACCATTTATGCCCTTACGGGTAAAAATTGCTTTGGAGAAGATACTGGCCTTGTAGTGCCTGCACTTAACGGCGAACCCGGTGTAAAAAGTGCCCGTTATGCAGGCAACGATAAAAACTTCGAAGCCAACATCAATAAATTATTACAAAACATGGCTTCATTTACCGTAAGGGATGCTTATTTCTTAACGGTGATATCATTGGTATGGCAAGGTAATACTTACACATTCGAAGGGCGTTGCGATGGCACTATTACCAACACACCAAGAGGCACAGGCGGCTTTGGCTATGATGCTGTTTTTAAACCATTAGGCAGCGATAAAACCTTTGCAGAAATGTTGGTCAACGAAAAAAATAAGTATAGCCATCGCCGCAAAGCAGTAGATGCATTACTCACATTTTTAAATACTCAGGTACCTTTATAGCATATTATGGAACGTATTAAAATTCAATTACCTAATCAATTTTTATTCGCCACCCAAATTCCCATTCGTATTGGCGATGTTAATTATGGTGGGCACGTTGGTAACGATGCTTTTTTAAGCTTAATTCACGAGGCACGAATGCAGTTTTTGGCTTCATTTGGTTGGAGCGAATTGAACATGGCAGGCGTTGCACTTATCATGGCCGATGTTGGTATAGAATATAAACACGAACTGAAATATGGCGATGTTGTTACTGCACATGTAGCCGTACAAGGTATTGATAGGCTGGGTTTTGATGTGGTATATCACCTTACGGTGAATAAGGATAACACCACCATAACCGCTGCAAAAGCGAAAACCGGTATGCTATGTTTTGATTATGCTGCCGGCAAAAAACAACCTGTTCCAGATGCTGTTATAAAAGCATTTTCTTAAACCAACAACTATGAACGATATAACTTTTAAAAGCAAGGTTGATACATGGTATTATATACTGCTATGTTTTCTGATAATAATCACATTGGCCATAGCATTAATGCACCCACAATGGTACATGAGTGCATTAATGCTACCTGCATTAGTAATTGCATTCACTTGTCTTGCAACAAAGTACACGGTTACAGCAACGGATCTTATTGTGCATTGCGGCTTTTTCAAGCAATCAATTCCTATTGCTAGTATTACCATAATTCAGAAATGTAATAGTTGGCTTTCGGCTCCGGCACTAAGCATGGATCGGTTAGAAATTCGATACCGTAGATTTGAAAGTGTTACTATTTCTCCTACCAATAAAGATGCCTTTATTGCAGCCTTACTAAGCCATAATAAAGACATTGAAATACATATTTAATAAAATAATTATTTAGAACGCTCTTTGTACGTAGCTATCACTTTATTTAAATGTGCTAGAAACTTATTGATGTTGCTATCGTAGCCATAGCGTATATCGCTTAAGGTATTGCCTTTATGATCTAAGAACATATACAAAGGCTGTGCGTTGAAATTAAACTTCTCTTTTTGATAATCGAGATTTTTCTCTCCAATTGTTGTTATACGTTCGCCGTTGGCATTGGTGTACTGTTCGTTCAATGGTAGTTCGGTACGCTCATCGGTATACAAACTTATAATTACAAACTCGTTGCGTAATGTTTGTAGCACTTGAGGATTACTCCATACTTCTTCCTCCATCTTACGACAGTTGGCACAACTATGCCCGGTAAAATCGAGCATGATTGGCTTACTCAATGCCTTTGCGGCTGCCATACCTTCTTCTAAATCAAAATATCCAACTAATCCAAAAGGCAACTTTAATTTATCAGTTAACTTTTTGGGTGGTTGCGCTGCGTTATCATTTACCGTAAGGTTAGTAGCTGTTTGATTACTTGTGAGCAATACATTAAAATCTTGTGTTGTTGCCGGCGGAACAAGTCCGCTCAATGGTTTGAGTGGTGCCCCCCACAAACCTGGTATCATATACACTGCAAAACTAAATGCCGCAATAGCAAAAAATAAACGTGGCAATGTGATATAAGGCAAATCGCTATCGTGGCTGAATTTTATCTTACCCAATAAGTACATGCCCATGAGTATGAATAATACAATCCAAATGCTTAGAAATACATCTCTATCGAGGATACCCCAGTGATAGATTAAATCTACATTACTGAGGAATTTCATAGCCAATGCCAATTCAATAAAACCAAAGAAAACCTTTACACTATTCAGCCAACCACCACTGCGGGGCAAGCTTTTGATCATAGAGGGGAACAATGCAAATACCGTGAATGGCAAAGCTAATCCTAAGCTAAAACCTAACATTCCTAGCACGGGAGCAAGGGTAATACCTTGGCTGCTCGTACTACCCAACAATAATCCTACTAACGGACCGGTACAACTGAAAGAAACAATTACCAATGTAAGGGCCATAAAGAAAATTCCTATAAAGCCACCTTTACTTGCTTTTCCATCTACTGAGTTCGCCCACTTATTCGGCAACTGTAACTCAAAACCTCCCAACAATGAAATACCAAACACAATAAAAATGAAGAAAAACAATAAATTACTTATTGCACTTGTACTGATACTGTATAAAATTTTATCGCCAAATATGGATGTAAGTATTACGGTAGGGATTGTATAAATTAGTATAATACTTAATGAATACCAAAGTGCTGTAATAACGCCTTTTCCTTTGCTTTCGGCTCGCTTCAAAAACATGGTTACAGTTACCGGCACTAGTGGAAAAACACAAGGTGTAAATACAGCAGCAAAACCTGCTAGTAACGATAGTAAAAAAGTATCGAGCAGTGAGGTGGGTATTTGATTACCCACGTTATTTGTTACATCGGCTGCTATTGGCATAACTACCTCTCCAAATGATACGGTATTATTTGGAAAAGCATCGGCAGATTTGGCTAACCAATTAAAGCTACCCTTAACATCTACTTGCTGACTGCTAGGGATGTGTAAGATGTAAGTAAAGCTCACTTTATCGCGATATGCGTTAAGTTGTGTACCGCTACCATCATCTACAACTATTAAGCTTCCGTTGGTAATTACTGTATCGTTAGCACGTATATATTTCGTAACGGAACTATCCCATGTTATGCTGCTTACAAAAGCTTCATTATTAGGCTGTTGTACTCCAAACAAAAAAGTGCTTTTATCGAGCGTAGCTTTTACCGTAAGGTGTACAATACTATCGTTAATACGTTTGGTTTCAAAAGCAAACTGCACAGGATTATTAACTTCCTGTGCAGTAGCTTTATGAACTTGAAGTAGTACAGTGAATGCTATAACAACTGCTATAATTTTTTGCATAATTGTGTATTACTGTAATGCTAAAGTGAAATTCTTTTTAGTGGGTGGTAAGCATTGATGATCGTCGCACACCATATACTCTACCACACCATTGATATTGGTTTTAACCTTGCCTTTTAGTTTAACAATCTGAATAAATGTTACTTCATTAGCATAGTGTTTAACATCTACACCAAAATTTTTATCGTGTTCCGTTTGCAATTTTCCAATTTCTTTTGGCTTTCCTACCAAGCTAATTAAGGGATTAGGCTTAAAAACAATGCTGGTAGGAATAGGGCCTCCTGCCGGTGTGTTCTGACTGTATATGTGCCAAGGCTTAGGCAAGGTTGCTATAATTACAACTTCGTAAGTATCGGCCGATTTTTTCACAATGTTGAACTGCCATTGTACAGGATCTTTGATTTGTGCGAACCCAAGATGGCTGCATATGAGCAACAATAAAGCAATGATGAAACGCATGTTGTTGAATTTTTTTATTATCTAAGATGCAAGTAACATTACGGTATGTTAACTCAGTCCTAAAAGCTGAAAAACAATTTTACCATCTTCATTTCCCAACAGTGCACTCGTGGCTCTTTCAGGATGCGGCATCATACCAAAAACATTTCTATTGGCATTGCATATACCAGCTATGTTATCGGTAGTACCATTTGGATTAGCTTCTGGTACAACTGCACCATTTTCATTACAATAACGGAATAAAATTTGATTGTTCAATTGTAATGCAGCTAACGTAGTAACATCGGCATAATAACGGCCATCGCCATGTGCAATCGGAATTTTTAAGGCTTTGCCATTACCGCTGGTGAGGTACACATTTTTACAATTAAACTGCTGATGGCTGTTCTGTAATAACACGCCTGGCAATAAGCCGCTCTCACACAAAATCTGAAAACCATTACACACTCCCAAAACCTTACCACCATTATTCGCAAAATCAATTACAGATTGCATCATTGGACTGAAGCGTGCAATGGCACCACAACGCAAGTAATCGCCATAGCTAAAACCGCCTGGCAATACAATACAGTCGTTGGTGGTGAAAGCACTTAAATCGCTTTCTTTATGCCACAGCATAATAACTTCTTTACCCAAATCGTTTTGTAGACTGTCTTGCATATCGCGGTCGCAATTGCTACCAGGGAAAACAACAACGCCAAACTTCATAAAACAGGTATTTCGTGTGAGGTGGCAAAGGTAGGCGTATCTGCGGTGAAAACCTTACGGTAAAAGCATTGTTATGCATTTACCGCAAGGTTGCTAATTCTTTGTTAAGGGTATTGCAATGCGGCTGCAACAATGGCTAATTGTAGCATCAAAAACACCAACTTGCATTACGCATGAATAAGTTTTTATTTTTCTTTCTAAGCATATTTTTTTTCTATCAACGGGCACAAGCACAGCAAGTTATAGTAGCTATAACAGTAGCCGATTCATTGGGTAGCCCGCTACCGAACAGCAGTATTAGCATCGCAAAATCAAAGCAACATTATATTACCGACAGTAGCGGCAGTGTAAGCTTTCCTTTGGCAATTGGTAATCATAGCATCAGTATTTCCCACACTGGATTTTATAAAAAAACAATTTTCATTAACAGCAATACCGACACCAGCTTTGTAATTAACCTTACGGTAAATGTGAATGCACTACAAGCTGTTACCGTAACTAGCACCAACCGTTTTATTGGTAGCAATAAAATGAGTACACAAACTATTGATGTGGCTACGCTTAAAAAACTTCCGGTTATTTTGGGAGAAGTAGATCCTTTAAAAGCAATAGCATTATTACCAGGTGTGAAAAACGGTGGCGATGCTAGCGGCGGTATTTATGTACGCGGTGGCGGCCCCGACCAAAATCTTGTGCTGCTCGATGGTACTCCTATTTACAACCCCAACCACCTGCTCGGTTTCTTTAGCATTTTCAATGGCGACGCTGTAAAAGATATTGAAGTAATTAAAGGTGGCATACCAGCCGAATATGGTGGCCGTTTAAGTAGTGTTATTAATGTAGAAACACGAACAGCTAGGAAAGATAGTATGCGATACACCGGCGGTATTGGCCTAATTAGTAGCAGATTAGGAGTAGAAGGCCCGCTTGTAAAGAACAAAGTTGGTTTCATGTTCAATATACGCCGTACCTATGCCGACGCATTAGCTCGTTTGGCAGCACCACAAGAAGTTGGCAGTAACGGTTACTTTTTTTACGATATTAATGCTAAAGTTGATTGGCAGCTTAATAACAACAATAACCTAGCCTTACTCATCTATCACGGGCAAGATGATTTTCTGTTTGTGAATGAACGTTTCGGACGACGTAGAGAGTTTAATACCTACTACGGTAATACAGTGATTGGGCTGCGTTGGCAGCAGCGTATAACCAGTCGCTTACAACAAACAACTAATATCACTTACAACAGATTTAATCTTGATAGCAGGTTTAGTTTTAGCAGTTTGCAGTTTTTGTTTAGTAGTGGTATTAGAGATTATAGCATACAAACCCATTTTAATTATAGGGTTAGTAATCAACTACAGTTAAAATGGGGTGGCCAATATTTGCGACATCGATTTACCCCCGGAGCAGGAGGTGTAACAACGGGATTGCAAGATTTTAAGAGCCAATTACAAAACCAGTTTGCTAACGAATGGGCTGTTTATGCAAGTGCAGCCTATGATATCGGTGCTCGGTGGAATTTTTCTGCAGGCTTACGATATAGTATTTTTAATCAAGTGGGACCCACCACATTACAGCAATTTGATGCTGAAGGTAATGCTCTTGGAACATCGATAACTTACAGTAGGGGGCAGCCTATTGCACAATACCAAAATCCGGAACCTCGTTTGAATCTATTGTACCGTATTGATAGTAAAAGTAGCATTAAAGCAAGTTATACTAAAACTGCACAATACCTGCATTTAGCCACTACGAGCAGTGCCACTTTCCCAAGCGATTTATGGGTACCTAGCAGTAACAAAGTACAACCTAGTATTGCACACCAGTTCGCTATTGGATACTTCACACAGTGGAATGATAATACCTATGAATTTAGCCTGGAAGCCTACTATAAAAGCATGGATAATCAGATAGAAATAAAACCAGGCGCACAACTTATACTAAATCAAAACTTAGAAGGTGAAATGATTTTTGGACGTGGTACAGCTTATGGTATTGAATTGTTTGTACAGAAAAAGAAAGGCAGACTCACAGGTTGGCTTGGTTATACCCTTAGCAGAACAGAGCGAACTTTTGCAGCATTGAACAATGGACACCCATTTCCGTTCCGCTACGACAGAACACACGATATTAGCTTAGTTACTAACTATAAAATCAATCGCAAGTGGGATGCTAACTTTGTTTTCGTTTTTGGCACGGGAAATGCGCTTACCCTACCTAACGGTCGCTTTGCTTACATGACTGGTGTTAACATTGCCGATCAGCAACCCATTTTCACCAACATCAATCGGTTCGATGCTATCAATAGCTTTCGAATGCCAGCATATCATAGAGCAGATGTTTCATTTACCTATACTCGAAAGCCTAATAGTAATAAACGTTTTAAAAGCAGTTGGAACTTTGGTATCTACAACCTGTATAATCGTGCTAACCCATTTTTCATTTATGTAGATGTTGATCAAGATCAACAAAAAGTTCAAGGCAAAAAAGTATACCTATTTCCAATCACACCAAGTGCTACTTGGAATTTTATTTTTTAACCATGAATACAATAAGAATATTTTTTATATTTATAATTACTATAACTTTCTTTGCTTGTGAAAAAGATATAGATATTGATGTGCCGGCAGGTAAGCAATGGCTGGTAGTAGAAGGTTATATCAACAATGTGAACAGATTTTATAACTATGTAGTATTATCAAATTCCGTAGATTATTTCAATCCTAATTTGCAAGGCTTACCAGTGAGCAACGCAACAGTAACCATTACAGAAGGCGAATGGCGTAATAACCAATATGTATGGGATCGCAATACTACTGTTCAATTGCGTGAACTTAATTTTCCGGGTATTCCTAGTAACTTTCGTAAAGGTGTTTATTTTGATCCACGTTTGATTACCGATTCAAGCAATGCACTTATTGGCCGACCTCAGAAAGATTATTTATTAGAAATAGCCTTTGCAGGCAAAAGTTATAGCGCTATCACAAGATTACTTGCACCAGTTCAGCTCGACAGTCTATCGTTCGCAGATAGCACCTATGATGATGATGATGCTCGTTATGAGATGCAGATGACGTGCAACTACAAAGAACCCGATACTATCGGCAACAGATATTTATATTTCTGGCAATGGCGAGAAAATAGAACTAACTTTGGCTGGGGCGGATTAACCTTTAGCAGAGCGCCGGGCAGAGACGACTTAGTTAATGGGCAATACATTCGTTTAACACATCCTCAAGGCTTACCAGTTGGCGATACAGTACAATACATGCTTACAAGCGTTACAAAAGAAACATACAATTTTTGGGATAGTTATCAAAAAGCGAGAGATAACAACGGGCTCTTTCAAACACCAGTAAATCTTATTAGTACCATTCAAGGCACCGATGTAATTGGATGTTTTAGTGGATTTAGTATTAGTACACGTACACAAATCGTGAAAAAATAATTAGCAGGCTTTGTGAAATATCCTGTATGCAACAGCTGTACTGCACAACCAACCCTATGGGGTACAACCTTCGCAAAGTGATAGCATGCTTTATATGTATTTGCAGCTATGCATCAACACAAACTTAAACAACTAAACACATATCAAATTATAGTAGCAAGTTAAAAGCAGCTACTGTATATAATAGATTTTAATATTTCAATTCCAAATGATATTCTAAGTAATGGCAACACATACAACGTTAATATTAAAAAAATCAAACTTACCGACAGTGTCGATGCTCAAATGAATGAAGAAACAGGCTTTTTTACAAAGAACATCAAACTAGCACCAGGAGAAAGTAAAAAAGTTGCTTTAGTTATACAATTCGCTACCCACGCAATAGGCTACTTATGCCATCAAAATAAACTAGGGGTAATAGCATTGAAGCAACATATTTATTTACGTAAGTGGCATTATTTTGCATCATAATATTGTATCATGGAAAAACTTATGTATATTTTGTTTGCATTATTAGCTGTTGCGTGTAATAACAACGATAACTCCTACAGCAATGGTGTAGATAGTAATTATCAAACCGCAAAGGAAACTTTAGTAGAGAAAGAAAAAAAGGAGCCCAAGAGGTTTTTAAAAATTGAGAATGAAAAAGATAAAAAGAACTTTTGGGGACAAACTGTTGTGAAGGCATATCTGGTAAATACGGCATCGGTAGTAAGCTATAAAAACATTCGTATAAAATCGTTTTACTACAAAAACGGTCAATTAGTTGAAAATCATGAAGATGTTATTGATGCAACTATAGCACCAGGCAACAAAGAAAAAATCAAGCTGAAATATGGTACACCTAAAGGTACCGATAGTGTTGCTTTAAGTATTATGCAAGCCGAATTTGTTGAAGAGTAGTAATACGCTCGATACTACATTTACCGTAAGGTAATTAATAACTAAAAGCACCGCTCTGCAGAGCGGTGCTTTTAGTTGGTAATAATACAATACTACATGTCTGTTTTTAAATCTATATATCGCAATAATTCATTGCGGGTAGCTTCTTCTTTAAACTTACCCCCGTAATAGCTTGTAACTGTGCTACTAGTATCATCTTCAACACCACGGCTTGCTACACAAAGGTGTTTGGCATCAATAATTACAGCTACATCTTCGGTATCTAATATTGCTTGTAAGTCTCTTCCGATTTGTACTGTTAAACGTTCTTGTACTTGCGGACGTTTTGCATAAAACTCAACCAAACGGTTCAACTTGCTCAAGCCAATTACCTTGCCATTACTAATGTATGCAACGTGAGCCTTACCATAAATAGGTACAAAGTGATGCTCACAATTACTGTAAAAGCTGATATTTTTTTCAACCAACATTTCGTTGTACTTGTACTTGTTTTCAAACAACGCAATTGCAGGCTTATTAGCAGGGTTCAATCCACTAAATATTTCTTTCACATACATTTTCGCAACACGGCGAGGCGTACCCTTAAGACTATCATCAGAAAGGTCTAAGCCAAGTACATCCATAATAGCTTTAAAATGCTTTTCAATAGCAGCAACTTTTTCATCGTCGCTTAAATCAAACGCATTGGCTCTCATGGGTGTATCCACCGATGTAGCAATATGGTTATCTCCCATTTCATCAATATGCAAATCGCTTAGCTCAATCATATCTTTATTCAGCGGGGTATTCAACAAAGTTCCGTTCTGTTTCATACAAAGTAATTTTTAATGAATGTTCTGATGGTATTTGCTTTCGCAACAAGTTGTAAATAACTACTGCAATATTTTCGGCAGTAGGATTTATGCTAGCAAATTCAGGAACATCGAGGTTTAAATTTTTGTGGTCGAAGCGATCAAGCACTTCTGTTTTAATAATATCACTCAACACTTTCATGTCCATCACATAGCCTGAAATAGGGTCAATATCTCCCACCACTTTTACGATGAGTTCGTAGTTATGGCCATGATAGTGCACATTGTTACACTTTCCGAATACACGAGTATTTTCAGCATCGGTAAGTGCAGGGTTATGCAAGCGATGTGCCGCATTAAAATGTTCTTTTCTAAAAACCGCTACTTTTTTCATAATTAATTGGGCTTCATTTGCCCGTAAGGGACGATCACTAATAGCGACACACTTTCGCTGCCAACTTTCATCCGAATACCCTTATTAAGTAAGAAGTGTGCTTACCATTTAAGGTACGGTGTTAATAACGCTACCCGTTACACTTTGTTTAAACCTTCTGCAAAATAAATGTAACAATAATGTTCTAGTTAGTACCTCGAGTACTTACGTAAATGAATTTATGAAAGTTTGTTAAACAGTAAAAATAAATCCTACCCAAAATACTCCACATAAATACGTGGTGTTTCATATAATTTAACACAGTGCAGCTGCACATGAGCAGGCAAATGCGGCACTAATTGTTCCCAAATACCCATGGCTAAGTTTTCGGTGCTACACATTTTACCTGCCAAAAATGGCACATCTAGGTTCAGATTTTTATGATCTAACTGCTTAATAACTTTTTCTTGAATGAGTTTGCTCAACTGTTTTACATCCATTAAAAAACCGGTATCGGCATCAACCTCACCTTTTACGGTTACAAAGAGTTCAAAGTTGTGACCATGCCAGTTTTCGTTGGCACAAACGCCAAATACAGCTTCATTTTGCTCTTTGCTCCAATTCGGATTGTAGAGTTTGTGTGCTGCGTTAAAATGTTCTAACCTAGTTAAGTATACCATGTAACCTCACATTCAATTGGCTGCAAAAATAATCAACCCCCGAATATGTCGGGGGTTGATTTATAAAGTGTATTAATTATCTGGAATAAACCCAAACAACATCGCGGTTATGATCTTGATACACTGTTGAATAACCGTATCTGTCGCGGTTGTAATGGTAAATATTGTACCCCAAGGATATGCCAACGGCAACACCCAGCAAGAAGAACAAAAAATTACGAGATCTGCCCATAGTGGTACTAATACAACTACAAAGATAGTATTTATTTGAAAGTGGAAAATTAATTTTTACAGAAGATTTTTCCACATAGCCGCTATTACATTTACACCATGAAAGTGCTTGTAACTGCTGCTACTGCTGCAGAATGGCAGCCAGCGGCTGCCGCATTACCAACGTCCATGCAGCCGAATAACAATGGCACTCCAGCAGTTTTTTTTCAAACTACGGGGGTGGGCATGCTTTCTTCATGTTTTCATTTGCAACGTAGCATTCTGCAAATTCGGCCCGATATCGTAATACAATTAGGCATTGCGGGCACATTTACCGCAAGGTTACCGCTCAGTACAGTGGTAGTTGTAGAACATGAATTTTTAGCTGATACCGGTGTTTGGGAACAACAAACATGGAAAGATATCTTCGATTTGCAACTTGTGGCTCCGAACGAAAATCCATTTCAAGCGAAGGCGTTGAGCAACCCTTGGCTGCAACAATATAACTTTTTGAAATTACCTACAGTTATTGGTGCTACCGTGGCACAAATAAGTACCAACACAACCCATATAGCACAAATACAAAAGCATTACAATGCTTCCATCGAAAGTATGGAAGGCGCCTCCTTACATTACGTATGCAGCATGTTACAAATTCCATTTTTACAGATGCGAGCTATCAGCAACTGGGTTGGGGTGAGAGATAA
This sequence comes from Chitinophagaceae bacterium, assembly GCA_046296295.1. Taxonomy (GTDB): domain Bacteria; phylum Bacteroidota; class Bacteroidia; order Chitinophagales; family Chitinophagaceae; genus UBA10646. The sequence goes on from JBKBLG010000008.1 coordinate 77,567, forward strand.
AACACAATGGCAAATTGCTCCAGCCATACAAGCGGTGAACCAAACACTACTAAATTGGTTACACTGCCTGGTAAAACAGTCGTAATATTTTCGCCTTACGGCAAATGTTGCAACGCCTTTCATGCAACTTTGTAACATGAATATTACAATTGGTTACAGCCCCTGCCCTAACGATACCTTCATTTTTGATGCACTGGTAAATGGCGATATTCCAACCGATGGGCTACACTTTTCACCAGTATTAGAAGATGTTCAAACCCTGAACGAATGGGCATTAGCGGGTAAGCTACCCTTTACTAAAATCAGCTATGGGGTATTGCCGCTCATTACATCGCAGTACAACATGCTACCCTCAGGTGGCGCACTTGGCATGGGCGTGGGACCCATACTTGTAACAACACCAGAATGGCTGGCAGCCAATGGTAATGCCACTCCTACATCCGTTATCATTCCAGGAGCCAATACTACAGCTCACCTATTATTTAGTTGGGCTTACCCACAAGTAACACAAAAACGTTTTGCTGTATTTCACAACATTGAAGATGCGATCTTACATGGCGAAGCCGATGCCGGTGTAATTATTCACGAAAATCGTTTTACATATCAACAAAAAGGCTTGGTAGCATTGTGCGATTTAGGCAACCTCTGGGAGCAACAATTACAAGTACCCATACCGCTTGGGGGTATTGCTGTTCGTAAAGATGTTCCACTTACAATTGCCTTACGGGTAAATGCCTTGATACAACAAAGCATTGCTTATAGCTGGCAGCGCTACCCCAATATTAGCGATTATGTACAATGCCATGCACAAGCAATGGAGCCTACCGTAATGCAACAACATATTGAACTGTATGTGAACGACTTTAGCCATCATATTGGCGCAAAAGGAAAGACAGCCGTGAACACCTTACTACAAGTGTACCAACAACTGCAACCACAAAGCAGCTACAACAATGCTGTATTTATAGAAGCACCTCTATAGGCGTTCAACTTTTATTTTTTAAGTGCAACAGCATAAGCTTCCAATACCCGCTTACGAGCCACCTCGTGTTGTACGATTGGTTTAGGATAACTAAAGCTATTTAATTCTGGCACCCACTTGCGAATGTATCTACCATCTTTATCGAATTTTTGTGCTTGTAAGGTTGGATTGAACACTCTAAAGTATGGTGCAGCATCGCAACCACTACCAGCCGCCCATTGCCAGCCACCGTTGTTTGCTGCAAAATCGTAATCAAGTAATTTTTTAGCAAAATAAGCTTCGCCCCAACGCCAATCTATTAACAAGTGCTTGGTTAAAAAGCTTGCAACGATCATGCGTACCCGATTGTGCATATACCCGGTTGTGTTAAGTTCTCGCATACCAGCATCTACAATAGGGTAACCCGTTTTACCTTGGCACCATGCCTCAAACTCGGCTTCGTTATTGCGCCATGGTATGGCATCGTATTCTTTGCGAAAAGCTTTGCCCTCGCCAATATGCGGGAAATGATGTGTAATTTGATGGTAAAAATCTCGCCAAATAAGTTCATTTAAAAAACCTTCACTTAATGGTGCTGCCTGCCTTGCTAATGCACGAATACTAATAGTACCGAAACGCAAATGCACGCCCAGCAGCGAGGTTCCTTTAATGGCCGGATAATCTCTTTGTTCTTTATAACGCTGCAACACATCATTAGCTACACTTGGTGGCGGAAAGCTTAATGTAGTGGGTGCGAAACCCATTTGCCGTAAGGCTGGTATTTCTTGCGGTGATTGTTTATAAAAAGCATCAAAATATTTTTCTGTTGGATATGCTTTGAACTGATATGGCGTAAGGTTGAGCTTCCACTTTTTGCTGTAGGGCGTGAAAACGGTGTAAGGCTTCCCATCGTCTTTCACCACTTCGTTTTTCTCAAAAATTACTTGGTCTTTAAAGCTATGTAATGCAGCACCTTTGTTTTGCAACCACTGTGCTATTGCTGCATCGCGTTGAACTGCATAGTGTTCATAATCGGTATTGGTATATGCCGCAACAATATTGAATTTACTGGCTAATTGTTCCCACGCTGCTTCGGGTGTTGTATGATACACTTGCATACTACTACCCATAGCTACCAACGTTGCTTGCATACTTTCGATAGCTTGGTGTATAAAAGTTACACGAGCATCGGCAGTATCATCGAGCTTATCTAAAATATGCGTATCAAAAATAAACAATGGAACTACCGGATAACCACTGCGTAGTGCGTGATAGAGTGCTGCATTATCGGCCAAACGCAAATCGCGGCGAAACCACATAACAGCAACTTTAGGCAAAGGCATGATGATGTTTTTTTTGTAATTACAATACACTATATGTTTTGTTGGCCTTACGGTAAAAAAGATATGGGGCGGCCTGCGGCCGCCCCATATCTTTTAATATTATAACCATGCACCTTACGGTAAATGATTACTGTTTCATATCGGCATAAAACTGATGGAAATAGGGAATGGTAGCAATGCCTTTGTAGAAGTTGAACACATCGTACTTTTCGTTCGGACTGTGCAGGTTATCGCTATCTAAGCCAAAGCCCATGAATACGATTTTAATGCCCAACTCTTTTTCAAACAATGCACAAATAGGAATACTGCCACCACCACGCACCGGAATAGGCTCTTTACCGAAAGTAGTTGCAATGGCCTTAGCAGCCGCTTGATATTCAATACTATCAATAGGTGTCATATAAGGCTCGCCACCATGGTGTTCTGTAGCTTTTACCACTACGCCGGCTGGTGCCTGATTTTGAAAATATTGTATCAACTTTTCAGTAATTACGGCACTACTTTGGTTGGGTACTAAACGTGCACTGATTTTAGCGAAAGCCTTGCTTGGCAATACTGTTTTAGCACCTTCGCCGGTGTAACCACCCCAAATACCATTCAACTCTAAGGTTGGACGAATACCAGTACGCTCGTTGGTTGTATAGCCCTTTTCGCCCCATAATTGCTGTACACCCAAATCAGATGCATAAGCAGCATCGTCGTGAGGTGCTTCGGCCATCTTTGCACGTTCTGCTTCGGTACTTTCAACCACATCGTCATAAAAACCTGGGATGGTGATATGATTATTTTCATCGTGGCAGCTGGCAATCATTTTGGCGAGCATGGTAATTGGGTTGGCTACAGCACCACCGTATACACCACTGTGTAAGTCGCGGTTCGGACCTGTTACTTCTACCTCAATATAGCTTAAGCCACGTACACCAATATCAATACTTGGCGTATCCATGCTAATCATAGCGGTGTCGCTAATTAAAATTACATCGGCCTTTAATAAGGCTTTATGTTCTTTTACAAAAGTTGCCAAGTTGGGACTGCCAATTTCTTCTTCTCCTTCAATAATGAATTTCATATTTACCGTAAGGGTATTGGTAGCCACCATGGTTTCAAGAGCTTTCACATGCATGTAGAACTGGCCTTTATCGTCGCAAGCGCCACGGGCATAAATTTTACCATCTTTTATAACAGGATCAAAAGGGCCGCTGTGCCAAAGCTCAAGCGGGTCGGCTGGTTGCACATCGTAGTGGCCGTATACTAATACGGTGGGTTTAGCCGGATCAATGATTTTTTCGCCATATACGATAGGATGGCCGGGTGTTGGGTAAATGGTTGCTGTGGTAGCACCTGCTTCGAGCAAACGCTGCTTTACGGCCTCAGCACAATGCTCCATATCGGCTTTGTGTTCGCTGCGTGCACTTACACTCGGGATGCGTAACAAATCGAGCAACTCATTTAAGAAACGGTCTTTATGTTGTTCTTGATAATCTTTCCAAACTTGCATAACAATCTTTTTGCTGTGAGCAGCGAAGTTAAGGTTGAAGTTGGGTTTTGTAGTTGCTTTAAGTGTTTTCTTGCTTGCTTGTAAGTTGAAAGCAGCATTTTGTTGTGTAAAATGCTCTTAGGTTGTATTAGCATTTGCCGTAAGGCAAAATAGCATAATTTGCACTCATAACAACTATACACTACTTTGTATGAAAAAAATGTATGTGGCTGCTTTAGCCGGTATTATAGCCCTGAACGCTTGCAAAAAAGAGACAGAAAATACGAGTTCCGCGAGCGACTTTCAGCCGCTTACAGCGGGTAGCACTTGGACTTATAAAGAAACGGTTGCGAATGTTACTTACACCTTTACCGCTACGAACAGTGATACTAGTATGTTTAATAAAACCTATAAAGTATTGAGTAACAGTGCAGGTGGTAATGTGTATTTAAGCAAAACTGGTAATAATTACTACCGATTTGGTACGCTGCAATTACCTGGTGGCCCCGGTTTAGAAGAATGGTATTTGGTAGATAATTTAAATGTAAACGGTACTTGGGAGCAAAGCTCAACGCTTAGTTTTAATGGCACCAACTATCCTGTGAAGTTGAGCTATAAGATTAATGCTAAAAATCGTTCTTTAACCGTTGGTACGAGAAATTTTACTAAAGTAACAGAAGTGGGATTAACCATTTTTGTGCGTCCGGCAGGTTTTCCCGGCGATTTAAACTTGGGTAGTGGTACGTTCTTTTATGAAGATGGCGTAGGTTTAGTAAAAAGCACTTTGAGTGTTGATGGTTCTTTGGCTGGTTTTGGAACCATTAACCAAAACACTGAAATACAGAGTTACACTATACGTTAATAGCTTGATGTTTTTGATTGCTAAGAATATTGCTAAGCGTCCACTCCAACTGTTGTTGTTGTGGACGTTCTCTTTTAATACAATCGGCCTTGCTGCAAATGGTACAACTAAAAGGTAGGCAGCCATCGGTATGTACAAAAAGTTCTAAGCTATTGCCATAATGTTGCTTAATCAAGGCTTCTAAAGCATCTACTTCTTGGTGTGCTTCGTGTACATTCAAATACCAAGGCACTGTTAAGTGACAATCGAGATGCAAGTGACTGCCATATTTTATAACACGTAAGTTGTGTAAATCAATCCAATGCAGGCGACGATTTTCGTTCAAGGTTTGTACCATTGATTGAAGCAAGGCGGTATCGGCTTCATCCATAATACCAGCTAGCGATGCTCGAATAATGGTATAGCCATTAAACATAATGTACATACTCATGGCCAAGGCTACCAATTTATCTAGCCAATACCATTGTAAGAACTGCACCAATAGTAACCCAACAACAATAGCAATAGTGCTGTAAGTATCTGCTTGCAGATGCTTTCCACTGGCTTGCAATGCTAGCGATTTATTTTTTTTGCCTAACTGCAAGCACCATGCACCAGCACCAAAATTAACTACCGCAGTAATGCCTACTATTGTTAAGCCAATATCTATACTGTGTAGTGTTTGTTGGTTCACCCATTGTAGTACGGCTTGATAAGCTGTTAACAATCCTGCACTAGCAATTAAACCACCTTCTACTGCAGCACTTACAAACTCAGCCTTACCATGCCCATAGGGATGATCGGCATCTTTGGGTTTGGCAGCTACATAAAGGCTATACAAACCAATAACACCAGATACTACATTAACAATGCTTTCTAAAGCATCAGATAACACTGCAACAGAATGGGTTATATAATAGGCCACCATTTTACCACATAATAGCACTACCGATAAAAGTGTTATCCAAAACTGAGTTCTAAGATTTTGTTGTGCAGCGGCATCGGTAGTGATCGGCATGATTAGGCATTGATTACTGGTGATTGTGCAGCGATGGCTTTTATTTTTTCCATCACGGGTTGTAGTTGTTCAAAGCTTGCATAGCCATTAGTAAGCTGATAATATTGACCATGTATTTGTGCAAACAACGCCGGAAAACCCTGTACACTGAGCTGTTTTGTAAAGTCGAACCCTTGTTGCGTTCTACCAATAGTTTTGGGTACTGCCATTTGTTCGAAAAGTTGCTCTGCAGTTACATGTGCTTTGTGAGCAAGTATTTGCACGTAAGTGCTATCATCTTCTAAATTCAACCCATCTACAAATGTGGCTCGTTGCATAGCAGTAGCAAAATCGAAACTACTAGCTATATGTAGCTTTTTATAAGCCGTTAGTGCCAGCGAAGGCTTCCACGAATTGTGATAACGTGTACCCGACTGTAGCTGTGCTTTAAAAGGTTCTCCAAAGCTAACACCAGTAAGTGCCGTAACTTGTGGGATGGCGTTGAGAATATACTGGCTCATTTGTACATTCACAATTCCAGCTCTTTCATGCAGTACCATACCGCCACTTATAATTTCAAAATCAACTACAGTAGCATATGTTTCTAATAAGCGGTGCATTACTGGCGAAAAACCATAGCACCACCCACATAAGGCATCGTAGAAATAGAAAACTTTAGGCTTCATGTTACTTATTAATTCTAATTGATACCTTACGGTAAAAGTGAAATCGTGTAGCTAACCTCGCAATGTTTTTTGAGCATAATACTTACACCACAATATTTGTTTTGCGATAATGCTACAGCTTTTTCGAGCTGTGTTAATTGCTCGGCAGCAACATCGGCCTTATATACAACTTCAATAGATTTGAAAACTTTCGGATGTGCATCGGTTTGTTCTGCAGCGGCTGTTATTATCAGTTTTGTAAATGGTACTCTCATTTTATTAAGTAGGCTTACTACATCCATCCCTGAACAGGCACATAAGCTTCCTAATAACATTTGTTTCGGACTCATACCGCTATTGAGGCTACCACTTTCTACAGTAGTATCGAGCCTTGCAGTATGATTGTTATCGCTGGTAATATCGAATGCTAAATCGCTTACCCAAGTTGCTGTTGTAATCATATAAAAAATTAAATCGCAGCTTCGTAACGTGCAGCTACTTGTTGCCAATGAATTACTTGAAACCAATTTTGAATATAATCGGCTCGTTTGTTTTGATACTTTAGATAGTAGGCATGTTCCCATACATCTAACCCTAATAGCGGTGTACCTTTCACTTCTGCAACATCCATCAGCGGATTATCTTGGTTTGGTGTTGATGTTATTACCAACTGCTTGTTTGGTGTTAATACCAACCACGCCCAACCACTACCGAAACGTGCTTTTGCAGCATCGCTAAATTTGGTTTGAAAGGTGGCAAAGCTTCCAAAACTTGCGTTGATGGCGTCGGCTAATTTACCGTAAGGTGCATTATTGGCTTGCGGTGCTCGCATGGTACTCCAAAACAATTCGTGGTTATAGTGGCCACCTCCATTGTTCCGCATTTTAGTACTGTACTTCGAAATATTGCCCAATAATTGCTCAAGGGTTGTAGTTGTACCTACCTTCTCTGCAGCGATAGCTTCGTTCAATGCTTTCGCATAAGCTGCTGCATGTTTGGTATAATGCAGCTCCATTGTAAGGGCATCTATCACTGGTTCAAGTGCATTAAAAGCATAGGGCAAAGGTTGCTGTGTGAAACCTATGCTAGCTTGCTGTTGGGCTAATAAGTTATTAGCAGGCAGTATTTGCGATAGGCCAACGGCGAGCGTTGCCTTGCCTGTACTTGCTAAAAATTGTCGGCGTGAGGTTGCCATATGTAAAAGTTTAAGTGGTGGTTTGCTTGGGTTGTCGCCATTGTGCAAAGCGCACACGAATACCTTTAAAAGTACGATAATAAAACTCGTTATTGAATAATTGTGAATCTCTTAAGGCTTTGTAAGTTAAAAAAAGACCAATGGGTGTTAGTATCATGGTGCTTAACCACATACCACCGAGTGGAGAGAGTACATCTTCTTTCGCAAATTTTTCGCCAAAGGTGTTGAGCAAATAAAATATTACAAAAAATACAATAGCAAATATCAAAGGCATACCCAGCCCACCTTTGCGTATAATACTACCTAATGGTGCACCGATGATAAACAATACCAAACATGCCACACTAAGGGTGAATTTCCGGTGCCACTCAATCCAGTGTTTCTTCAAGGTATCTTCTCTGTTAGCATATTCAAGTGCCAACTGGTCAACCGTGCTTTTTATAGCATTGAGTTGCGCTGCTGTTCTATCATTGATAATAGTGCGCAAGCTATCGGGCAAGTAATCATCGAAATTTTTTAATGATTGTTGTGGCTTACCAACAACAATGTTACTATCTAAATAGCGAACAAAAGTTAGGTATGGGGAAAGTTCACGTTGACTTCGCTTGCCATAATCTTTACTTTTCGCATGTAAGCTATCTACAGCCTCCTGAATTTGGCGCACACTCAGCATTTTAGGGTCGTATTTGAATAAGCTATCTTCTGTTTTATTCATTTTAAAGCTACTTAAATCCATTACTTTTTTGTAGCTCTTGAAACCTAACCGAGTGAATTCTGTATTGGTAGTTCCACGATTACCCTTTTCAGTATAACGCCAACCATCTTGCAAGAAAAACTCTAAAAATCTTTTATCGGGAGATACTCGCATCACACCACTTTTCGCAGTGATGATATTGTCTTGCAAGCCATAATTACGCTCAAAAATCACTACATCTTTAATTAAGCTATCTTGAGTTTTAGAACCGAGCTTAATTACAAAGCCATCAATTTTATTATAGAAAATACCGGGCTTAATATCAAACGCTGGTTTCGTTACAATGATATCGTATTTTAAGCGACTCATTTTAAGGTTAGCCACCGGTATAATGTTATTACTGAAAATAAAAGCAATACCAGATAAACCTAATGTAACCATGAAAAGCGGTCGCATAAAACGGGTAAGCGATATGCCAGCCGATTTAATGGCTACCAATTCAAAACTTTCACCCAAGTTACCGAACGTCATAATACTCGATAACAATAATGCTAGAGGCAGCGCCAAAGGCACCAACGTGAGGCTTACATACCAAATAAATTGCAATATAGTGGTAACATCTAGGCCTTTACCTACCAAATCATCAATATACAGCCAAAAGAACTGCATTACTAATACAAACAACGAAATCAAAAAGGTAGCAATAAATGGCCCTGCAAATGCCCTGATGATGAGTATGTCGAGTTTTTTTAGCACAACGCTCTATTCAAATATTTACTGCAAAGGTATAACGAACCACCCATGCACCTTACCAATTAACATAGCCTAAAAGCAAAACACCCGCTACATTTTAGCGAGTGTTTAAAGCATAACCTTACGGTAAAATATTAATTGCCTAACCGATGCAATAAATCTTTCACCTGATAATCCCATAGTTGGCTTTGGTCTTTAATTTCAGACTTCTCAGCAAAATCACGGATAATCAAGATAGTTTGGTTTGAAATTTCTGTTTTAGCAATTTCAAACTCAAAATACTCTTCTTTGGTTTGATGTTCCCAACGATAGCGAACGTAGTGGTCTTCTTCTATTTCAATCAAATTAGCCTTATCGGGCGGTGCACCGCTCCATGAAAAAGAAAACTCACCATCTTTCTCGTCTACCTTATCGGCGAACCATTCTTGCAGGCCAGATGGGGTGCTCAAAAACTCGAACAAAATGGTTGGAGAGCAACGTACTCTGTACTCCAAGGTGAATAACTGTTTTTTACTCATTCCTTACTGCTATTTTATAGCCATGTTTATGGGTTGTGCAATGTTAGGGAAATATTGATAGTGCCAAAATATTTTTTTGTGTTGTTTTGTTTAACAAGCCAACCGTTAAACATTCAACAGAAGGCTATTTATAACTCTCTGAGTATCAATAAGTTATACAAATTTTAATTTTTTTGCTTTTTGCTATATCGTAGATTGCTGAGGTAAGAAACGCAATACCCCCATTTGCTTTCCTAACAAAAAATGCCACCCCTTTAACACAAACAACCAACACTCTAAATGGGAATGCTATGAGTATGCGTCAACTCAAAATCTCCAAATCAATTACTAATCGGGAGAGTCCAAGTCTCGAAAAGTATTTGCAAGAAATCGGCAAAATGGATTTGGTGAGTGCAGAAGAAGAAGTTCAACTAGCCCGCCGTATTAAGGCTGGCGATACCACTGCACTCAATAAACTCATCAATGCCAACCTCCGTTTCGTGGTATCTGTAGCCAAGCAGTATCAAAACCAAGGACTAACCCTTCCAGATTTAATTAACGAAGGCAACCTTGGGCTCATTAAAGCAGCGCTACGTTTCGATGAAACTAAAGGTTTCAAATTCATCTCTTACGCCGTTTGGTGGATACGCCAAAGCATTCTTCAAGCTTTAGCTGAACAGAGCCGTATTGTACGCTTACCACTCAATAAAGTAGGCTTAAGTAACAAAATATTAAAAGCCTACCAGCAATTAGAACAAGAATTTGAGCGTGAACCTTCCGATGAAGAACTTGCCACCATGCTCGAAATACCGGTAGAAGAAGTTACAGCTACCTTAAGCATTAACACCCGCCACGTAAGTATGGATTCGCCGCTTGGCGATGGCGAAGATGCTACCATGGTAGATGTAATGGAAAACCCCAATGCCGAAAGTACCGACGAAAAATTAACCTACCACGAGAGCCTGCAACTAGAAATTAGCAGAAGCTTACAAATGCTCACTGAGCGTCAAAAAGAAGTAGTTTGTTATTTCTTTGGTATCGGTGTAGATAACCCGCTAAGTTTAGAAGATATTGGTGTTCGTTTTAACCTTACCCGCGAACGCGTACGCCAAATTAAAGATAAAGCACTCAACAAACTCAAAAGTACAAATCGTTGCAGCCATTTAAGAGTATACCTTGGCTAGCAAGAAAAACAACACTACAACAACCAATGTTAGGCTTCTTCCTCCGGGTTCGAAGCCTTTTCTTTTGAGCTATCCGCTAACTCTTGTGCTACTTCTTTTTGAACAAAAAAGCTCGCCAAATAACCGGTGAACATGCCAAACAAACCTACACCCGTAGTCATTAACACGCCTGCAATTAAACGGCCTTCTGTAGTTACCGGATACTTATCGCCATAGCCTACGGTGGTAATGGTTACATAAGCCCACCATAAAGCATCTTCAGCAGTTTTGATATTACTTTCTGGCGCATGTTCTACAGCAAGTATAGCTATGGCACTAAAAATCCATGTAAGTATGGCGAAAATAAGTGCACTACCAAATGTACCCTTCATGCGATTTTCAAACAAGTGGTTAAGCAATTCAGATACATTTTTGAAAGCCCTGATAATGCGAATAATCCTAACAATACGTATCAGCCTACCTTCTCTAAAAATTTCTAAATAAGGTAAGCTACTTAACAAATCTATCCACCCCCACCGCATAAACTTCCACTTGTTTTCAGCCCTATAAAAATCACGACAAAATTCTACTAGAAAAAACACGCAAATACCATGATCAATCATCAGCAGTAAGTCGTGTTCTTCTGGTGGTAGTTTGTACAGCGTATCAATAAGTAACGCTATTAAAACGTATATCGATAATACTGCATTTATTAAATGCAGCCATCCTACTTTCATTTGTGTTTTTTCTTTAGATATCATGCAGCAGTTGGGTGCGGTTGCGTACGCATTGGCCAGTTGCTAATGTACAAGTATTTATGTTTTGGGGTAAATCATTGGATGATAAAATACTTTGAGTTAAAAACTATGTAAGGTTTTGGTGATGCTATTGCTTAAATTAAAAAATGAAGTTGCTTCATATTTTGAAATAATTCCACTGATAAAAGAAATCAAAGTCAAAAAGAGCTTTAAAAACCTTGGTCATATTACGTATGAAACATTTATTTCAATGAACGTAAGCTATCTAAATTCAGTGCTTTACTGTACTTTAAAACTATATAACTAAAACCAACTATCAAGATTAATTGAAAAATTAGTAGTAAGAGCTTTGTAAATTGTGTAAATCCCTTCTTGTAGTTAACATCTCGAATAATGTCAAAAAAAGTTATTCCAAAACCAACAACCACAATTATATAAAGTGGAAAAGCAATAAAAAAATATGGTGATAGAAAAAGAGATAAAATTAAAATAGGCCATATAGCCCCTGAAAAATCAATTTTTTTCATTTTATAAATTTTAATCTAGAAAATATGCATTAATTAAGCACCCTACAAGTGATGTAATAGCCCAAACTGCTTTTGTTTGCTTTTTCGTTAGGAATTATCCAGCTGTTGGATGCGATTGCGTACGCATTGGCCAGCTGCTAAAGTACAAGTATTTATGTCTTGGGTAAATCATTGGTGCTGAGAAAAGAAATACATAGGCAAAAGTAAAGGGAACTGATATTATTAAACTGTGAGTACTATAGTTATTGATAAGATTTTTAAAGCATTTTTTATCATTTAAAAGTAATTGATAAAAAGCCATTACCAGCGGTAAAACTTTCCAGTATATAAGAAAAAAGGTGGCTATTTCAATTAGCCACCTTTGCATTACTTACAATTTTCAGTAAAGATTTTGTTTATATAAAATTGTCCGGTTTTATCATCCCTTCTTTCAACTCCATTTAGCTTATACCACCTTAGAAACTTAGTAAGTTTTCTTTGAAATGAATCGCATTTAATTGAACTCGCTAAATTTTGTTTCGACAAGTATTTTAAATCGCTAGTAAACGAAGTACTAAAAAAATAATCCTTTGAATCTGTAGCGTCATCATAGAAAAAAGGCATTACAAACCCGCTGCCGTAACCAATATCTACAGGAATGTACATTGATGATACATTTAAGTGTTTTTTATTTTTCGAAAATGAATAAACTACTAGACCTGAGGTATCTTCAACTTTAAATAATTGATTATCTTTAATTCTAAATAAAACTCCATCTACTGTAATTCCCCAAAAGTTTGCTTTTCGGTTTTTATTCAATTCAAGAAAATCGGTTTCATAGGTTTTAAGAGTTATACTATCAAATTTCAAAAAAGGTTTTTTTTCTGTAAATTGATAATATGACTCATACACATATACATTCTTTAAAACGAAATTTTTCGACTGTGAAAAAACATTACTGAAAAATAGTATAATGCAACCGACTAGTAGGGTTATCTTGTTCATATTACACTAAGTTCAAATTATTCTTGAAATTTAGTTGCGGCAGCGGATGCACCAGCTCCTACCATTGCCATGGCTGCAACTCCGGCAGCGGGTGATGCTATGCTTCCAAGTCCAAATCCAATAGCACCTCCAACAACATCACAGGCAACTGTTATCAAAACTTTTTTGAGCCATTTCCAAATACCTCTACTTGCAACACCTGAATCTTCTGGAAACAAAAAATTCCAAGGGCTTTTGATATCGTTCGCGGCGTTTACCCAAAAGTTCTTACTTGCTATACTTATGTTAGCACATGAAATACATAATAGTTTTTCATCTTTTGTTAATGCACTATTATTTTCAATTGAGAAAATGTATTCGTTAATATTTGAATCGAATTCATCTAGCGACTCTCTATTTTGGATGACATTATCAAGCTCATCTAAGGCTTCTTTTTCTTTTCCATTGATTAGGCCTTTCTCTAGCAATAGATTAAGAATTTCCGAACTAGTTGAACCATTAGCTAATAGTTCGTAATACTCTCTAACGTCGTCATACTTGGGGGTGTCAAAAGGCGTTGTACCTGGATTCAACACGTCATTCAAAGAGGAAACCCCAGCCTGATAGCCTTCCTCAAGTTCAAAATTTGGAAAACTTGGGTAAGTTGCAAGTTTTGCAAGTGCAATGTTGTGTACGTAGGCTGGTAACGTAGAATTAGTTTTCAGACTAAGCATAATTAATTTTTTAAATGAAATAATATTGAAATTAAAGAACGTTGGCCATAAATTTATAAATTCAATTGTTATTAGTTTGTTATTAGTTTTTGACGAATATGATTAAGCGAAGAATGACTTTTAAAAAAATTGGTTATTTAAAGTGGTAAAAAATGTGTACCAGTAAAATTTTCAATTTACAGCTATTTGCCTTTTAGGCGGGCAAGTAGGTATATTTGCCACCCGAAAAATAGTTGTAACCATGTTTGGAAATTTGCAAGAGCGCCTCGAATCGGCCTTCAAAAACTTAAAAGGCGAAGCCAAAATCAATGATCTAAACGTAGCCAATACGGTAAAAGACATTCGCCGTGCCTTAATTGATGCCGACGTTAACAATGCTTAGGCTATGCAACTATGCTTTTAAAACTTTGATACCTTTGTTAATGCCCACGTTTTACTCCAGCAAGTTGCTAATCAAAAACAGTATATGAATTTATAATTTTTTTGCACTAGATTCCACGGTAGTGTTGAACTATAATCAAAATTTGGCTTTTGTATGCATTGTTTAACGCTGATTTTCCAACGCATTTGGGTATAATTGGTATTCAGCATTTTAAAGGAAAGCGAACAACATTTATTTCTTGTTACATTTTTTAGCCGCCTACAACTTCGGTGGCACTAGGATTTTCTACTGATTCAACTCCCATTATTAATATTACTTACGAATTGTCTATGTAAGATATACCAAAATATTGTTCAGTGCTTTCAATTAACCCGTTATTTTATACATAGCGATGCCAACCAATAATTGACGATAAATTACACCCGATTTTGCTTCTACATACTTTTTGGGGAAATAGAGTACAAGTATATATGCATCTAGTACCCAACGCCAAGTGCCAATAAATTTATCTAACTCGGAGTCGCTCTAGTGCTACTGGTGGGCACAGTTGGGATTTTGGTCTTTGCTTACAATAACAGAAAGAATTATAAAAAAGATATCAGTAGACTCATATGTTACTTAAAGCTATAATTTTTGTAGTACTACATCCCAAGGTAGTGTTGAGCCATAGTCGAAATTGGGTTTTTGCATACCTTGTTTATTGCTGATTTTCCAACGCATTTGGTTATAGTTAGTATTTAGCATTTTTAAGGAAAGCGTAAAAGATTTATTTTTTGTTATATCTTTGGAACTGCCTACAACTTCGGTAGCATTAGGGTTAATTCCTGATTGTACCACTGATATCAGCATTGCATGCGAGTCGTTCAAATAGGGTAAGCCAAAATATTGTTCAGTACTTTCAATTAGCCTACCATTTTGCACATAGCGATGCCAACCAATAATGGACGGTAAATTACACCCTGGCTTTGCTTCTACATACTGTTTTTGCAAATAGAGAATAAGAGTATCTGTACCCGATACCCAACGCCAGATACCAACAAATTTATCCAATTCAGGAGCCGCTCTATTGCTGCCGGGTGGGCAGTTAGGATTTTGGGCTTTACTTAAAAAAGCAATAAAGATTGTTAGAGTTAATAATAATAATTTCATATGGTTATTTTAATTGCAAGGGAAATGTTTAATGGTATTTGAATCGTAACTATATTCAATACGCTTAAATTCGGTAAAATCCGAATTACCTTTGAATATAGAGACACTTTGATTAGTAAATTGCTTAAGTATTTTTAAAAATTGTATTTCATTCTCTACGGCAGGTTTAGAACTAGTTATATCATATGTCAATATTAATCCATCAAATAGATCTGGATTTTCCTCTAAATACTTTTCTCCAAATCTTCTGAATGCAGTTGTATCATTAATCATTAAAATATAAGATGTACTATCGGTAACCAATCCAAAAGTAAAAATCTTTGTATCTGATATTTTACCACTTTTAAAATAGTGGTATAAAGTATATAAATCTGAGCCGCTAAATACAGAATATCGGTTAGGATGATTATAATGATTATGAACGAAGCCGTCAACAGTAACGGCAGGTATGGTGTATTCTATACTCAATGAGTCTTGCGGCCCCCTTGTAATACCAAAATCTATTCGGCCTTCAAAGGGGTTTTTAAAAAACATACCCATTTCATAGTTTCGAGTAACACTATCCCTCATAGATTTATATAACGGGGTAAAGAAAGATTTTTTTAACAGTGAGTCAATTACGGTACAAGGGTTTTTAGGGAATATTTCTATCGGCTCTGCTATCCAGCCTTTTTCTTTGCCTGTCAAACAAGGTACCAATCCGTTGTCTAAACTTGGCGTTGGGTTACATGGCTGCTGAGGTTCAGTAGAACTTCCGCCGCCGCCACCGCCACCGCCTGTAGTAGTAGGGATAATCCCACCTCCTCCCCAATCATCCACGATAACTAGTATTGTCTGTTTTATACATATAGTATTACTACTCCAACAAACACCCTCACAGGCACTACAGGTTCCTGGCTCAACACCTTCTGAAGCACAACATGCAGCATTCGAAGAGCAGTTTAAGGTTTTGGTAGTAGTGCACACCTCGTAGTCTAGAATTTTAATACTACCTCTTGCATTTGTAATGCTATTGTTATGGTCTATATGTACTTTTTTTTGTTTAATGCTTGAACTATTACCATTAGAAAATAGTCTGTTATCAATTACTTTAAAATTAGAATACCCGAAAGTTTCAAAATCTAATAACATGAATTGTAAGGCAAACTTTTCTGCTGAATTTGAAGTGTCTTGTAGTGTTCCAAATTCATGATTTACATAATCAGATGAACGATATAGATTCAATTGTATAGAGTCATTCAGTTTTGCAAGAATAAAGGCGTTAACGTATTGAGTATTTTCCAAAACAAGTGGTATAAAAATTATAGTGTCATTTATACTTGAACCCCTTGCTTTTATTGTTGAAGTAATTGCTTTTTTCGTCGTATTAATAGCTCTATCCCAAACGGGCATACCATCTTTTTTACCAATCATACTTAAAAAGCCATTCCGCGTGTTTAATACTCTTAGCCTTTCTGCAATGCGCAATATTTCTGAGCCTGCATTTTTGGGTAGTGTAAGGAACCTTTCTGCAACATTTGTATCCGAATTTTGAACTGAAAACTCATTTGTTTTCCGGCAAGCAACAATAAAAACAAAAAGCAAGGATATGACTATGTATGGATTGATTGATTTCATAAGCAGCGCAGTTTGTAGGTTAGTTTTTTGTAAATATAATTTAGAAAAATTGTATTAGTATAGAATTATATTATTTTTTTATAAAAAAACGATTACCACAACTAAGAAAACTTAACAGTAAGTCCAAAACTTCCAATAGTTATATTTGCCACCCGAAAACTGATATTCGAATGTTTGGAAACTTGCAGGAGCGCCTCGAATCGGCCTTCAAAAACCTAAAAGGCGAAGCCAAAATCAATGATCTTAACGTAGCTAATACGGTGAAAGACATTCGCCGTGCCTTAATTGATGCCGACGTTAACTATAAAATAGCTAAAGAATTCACTGATAAAGTGAAAGAAAAGGCGCTGGGCGAAAAAGTACTCAACGCTATTAGCCCCGGCCAGTTAATGGTTAAAATTGTGCAAGATGAGCTTACCGAACTCATGGGTGGCACCGCTGCCGATTTTAATATCACCGGAAATCCGGCCGTTATTTTAATAGCAGGATTACAAGGTTCTGGTAAAACCACCTTTACAGGTAAGCTTGCCAACTTCTTAAAAACACAAAAAGGTAAGAGTCCGCTAGTGGTAGCAGCCGATATTTATCGTCCAGCCGCTATTGATCAGCTTACTGTGTTAGCCGGACAAATTGGTGTTGAAATTTACGCTGAGCGTGAGAATAACAATCCGGTCGCCATTGCTCAAAATGCCGTAAAACATGCCAAAGCTAATAATAAAAATGTAGTGATCATAGATACCGCCGGCCGCTTAGCGGTTGATGAAGCTATGATGACCGAAGTAGCTAATATTAAAGCTGCTGTACAGCCTACCGAAATTTTATTCGTAGTAGATAGCATGACGGGGCAAGATGCGGTAAATACAGCCAAAGCTTTCAACGACCGATTGGATTTTTCTGGCGTTGTACTCACGAAGCTCGATGGCGATACACGCGGCGGTGCTGCACTGAGTATCAAGTATACGGTGAACAAACCCATCAAATTTGCCAGCAGCGGCGAAAAAATGGAAACGCTCGATGTATTCTACCCTGAACGTATGGCGCAGCGTATCTTAGGGATGGGCGACATTGCAAGCCTTGTAGAAAAGGCACAACGTCAATACGATGAAGAACAAGCTAAAAAGCTTGAAAAGAAAATTCGTAAAAACCAGTTCGACTTCCAAGATTTCTACGACCAGCTACAACAAATCAAAAAAATGGGTAACCTGAAAGATTTGATGGGTATGATACCTGGCGTAGGCAAGGCCATAAAAGATATTGATATTAGCGATGATGCCTTTAAAGGTATAGAAGCAATTATCAGCAGTATGACACTTGAAGAACGCTCTAACCCCGATCTTATTAACCCCAGCCGCCGCAACCGCATTGCCAAAGGCAGCGGCAAAAAATTAGAGGAGGTGAATGCCTTTATCAAGCAATTTGAACAAATGCGTGAAATGATGAAGATGATGAACAAAATGCCCATGGGCGGCTTCCCCGGCATGAAGGGTATGATGCGGAGATAATTTGAGTTTCAATCAAACAACAACGGCACAGTTAAAACTGTGCCGTTGTTGTTTTGTAAGCTAACAAACTCACTTTACTCCAACAACAATACCCAACCTTTAAAACTTTGTTGAATTTCAGGTATTGTGATGATATAATAATACGTTGCAGCAGGCAAAGGCTTACCCTTAAAAGTACCATTCCACGGCTGTGGGTAACCACGGCCAGTGCTAAATACAGGTTGCCCATAACGGTTAAACACTTCTACTGTAGCAGAACGATACGTATTAAGACCCTCTATCACCCAAGTATCATTCACGCCATCGCCATTAGGGCTAAATGCATTCGGCACTCGAATATTTTCAAGTACCCGAATAGTTAATGTATCGCTTGCGGCACCACAAAAGGCACTGTTAACATTAAGTATATACTGCGTTGTAAGCTGCGGCGTAGCTAAAGGATTCAATAAAGTTGCATCGTTTAATCCGGTGCTGGGTGTCCAAATAAAATTGATGGCTGTACCACTAACTCTTGCTAAGGTTAATGGCACTGAAAAACCTTTGAAAATAGTAGTATCTCGGCCTGCAAAAACACTCGGTTTTTCATGCACAGTAATCAAAAAACTATCTCGTTGTATACAACCGCTACCGCTGCTAGCAATGGCTGTTAACCACGTACTGGTAGTTGGCCTTACGGTAAATGAAGTAGCGATAGAGCCTCTTACAATATTTGCAGGCTGCCAAATTAAATTGCCACCTCCAAAGCTGCCCCTTACGGTAAATGAATCGCCTAAGCACACCAGGGTGTCAGTATTGCGAATATTGGCTACTGCTGGCGGTAGCACAATCACCACTGCACTATCAACACGGGTACATCCCGATTGGTTACGGGCAGTTGCAACATAAGTACCCCCACTGTTAGCTTGTGCTGTTAGTTGTAACAGGCTTCCATTTGCCGTAAGGCCATTGGGCCCTAGCCATGTAATATTATAGGCACTATCTGACTGTACCTGTACCTGCAAAGAGCCACCCTCACAAACAGGTGTATTTGATTGAACAGTAATTTGAGGTAAGTTAACCGGTGCCACCGTTATGCTACCAGCCATACTAGTACAGTTACTAGGCGTTGCACCAACCACTGTATAAGTTCCGGCTACACTACTAATAGCATTACCAATACTAATGCTATTGCTTATAAAACCGGTGTTGTTGGGTAATGTCCACCGATATTGTATGCCGGGGGTTATGTTGTTAATTCGAATAAGCAAGCTATCGCCATTACACCAAGTACGAGCAAGCGACAACTGCGGTGCGGGCGGCGGCGTCTGTGGCACAATGGTAACAGTATCTCTAAATACTTGATTGGTACAAGGGTCGGTAATGGTACAGATGTATTGAGCATTGCTACTTGCTTGTACACTTGGGTTACGAATGGCAGGATTCGAAAGCCCGGTAGTTGGCTGCCAACTGTAAATAGCCCCTGGAATGTTCAAAGCATCTAAAAAAACGAAATCTTGTAGGCAAGGGTTGAGCGTTCTGTTTAAGTTCAAAAACTGTGAATTACTGATTTTGCATACCGTTTGTTGATTCACAAAACCTCCGGTAGCAGCGGTGAATCCCCAAAATGCATTCGGATTACCGTTGAAAATAGTTTGGAGTATATTATTCGTATAATCTATACGTAACTCGCAATTCACAAATACTTTTAGGTTATTGGTAGCAGCGGTATACAAAAAGCGAACGGCAATAGGCTGCCCATTATCTGCAAAACCACCATTTGATAAAATAGAAATTGGCGGCGTTAATCCATTCGCATGGTTAGGGTTGCCATTGGCCATAATAGCCATATGAAAGTTATTAGGGTCGTTGAGGTTTTGGTTACGATAGGTATCAAACTCTACTGCAATACTGGGTGTAATATTGCCGTACCCCAAGCCTTGCCCCAATGCACCGGCATTAGAACTTTGCTGCTGTATTACAAAAGCCACACCATCGGCGCCACTACCATTACCTGAGCCCAAATTCAACTCGGCTTTAATGTCAAAATCTTGGGTGAGGTTAATTTGTCCCTGATACCAAATTGCCCCCATTTGGTTAAGCGATGCATTGGTAAGTGTATAACAGCCATTTCCGGCATCAAAAGCATTTCCTACAAAAGCATATTGCGCTTTTAGAAGCGTGGTTAGCCCAACAAAAACAATCAAAAACAGCAATAGCGTACGAAACATGCGGTGAAAATAGTGGCAATCGGGCAAAAACGCTGTTGTTCATTTGCTAAAAAAGGAGTTTTGTTTGGTGCGTGTTGTAAAGGGTACTATTTTCGCTCTCCAAATTTTTCGTTAACCTGCTTTAACCAAGCCCTTTAAATGTCTATTTAAGATGGCAGTAAAACTAAGATTGCAAAGGCACGGCAGCAAAAAACGCCCTTTCTACTTTATAGTAGTGGCCGATGCTCGTGCACCCCGTGATGGTAAGTTCATCCAAAAGATTGGAACTTACAACCCTTTAACCGTACCAGCTACCATTAACCTCGATCGCCAAAAGGCGTTAGAGTGGTTGCACAAAGGTGCTCAGCCAACAGACACAGTGCGTCGTATTTTAAGCTTCAAAGGTGTATTATACCTGAAGCACTTACTACGTGGTGTTAAATTAGGCTTGTTTGATGAAGCTACTGCAATGGTGAAATTCCAAGCATGGCACGAAGAGCATGAAGCGAACATTCGCCGCCGCACTGAAGAGCACCGCAAAGCTCAAAGATCAAAAAGACAGCAACCCATTGTAAAAAAAGTAGAAAACAACCATAGTGGCGATACAGCTGCTGAGGCTTAATACTTTAGTTGCTACAACAAACTTAACATCCTATCATTCATTGTGGTAGGATGTTGTTTTTTAAAGCCTACCTTACGGTAAATGAAATTACAGGTAAGCAACTAGCCTTATTCCGATTCTCATTTACACGTAAGTGAAAAAATAAAACTATAAAAACGTGTACATACACATTGGTAAAATCGTAGCAAGTTTTGGCATCAACGGTGAGCTCATCATAGAACATGGGATGGGAAAGGTAGATTTAAAAAAAGCCACAGCTTTATTTGTAGAACCCACAAAAGGCTCGTACTTACCTTACTTCATCGAACGTATCAAACATAAATCTGACTCCGAGTTGTATGTTAAACTAGAAGATGTAAATACCAAAGAGGCGGTAAAACCACTTATGCAAAAAAAGGTATGGCTAACAGAAACAGACTTTAGGAAAGTAGCCACCAAAAACAGTGCAATTAGTTTATTAAAGTACGAAGTATTCGATGGCAAAACAAGCGTAGGAACTGTAGAAGCGGTAATAGAACAACCACATCAAATTTTATTGCAAGTACCTTTCGGAACAGAAGATGCACTATTACCCTTACATCAAGAAACTTTGGTTAACATTGACCACACGCAAAAGAAAATTTATCTCAACCTCCCTGATGGATTGCTCGACATTTACCGATAGCAACAAATACTGAAGCTTAGTATTAAAAAATTTGAATGAATTGTATATAACTTAATGAATACTTTATAACGGCTAAAAGCCCCTTAAAAGAAGTGATCTTTTAACTTTAGCATAGTGAATAAGCTTGCATACCTACTTTAAGCATTAGCATTAGCATTAGCATTAGCATTAACATAAGCAATACTATACAAAAGCATTCGGTATTACATTGCCACGCTAGAGCAATACCCAAAAGGCGAAATGGATACATGCATTGATGCTGGCATGAACAACTTTATAACCCAACCTATCAACCGCGAAGCATTAGAAGATGTGGTAGCCAAGTATTTGAAAAACGTTAGTTAAACCAACCTCTTTCATCATACAATTCTTCCTACTTCCTTTAAAGCAATATCTTGCAAGTATGCGTAGATATTGCTTTTTTGTTATAGCACTATGGCTTGCTCATATAGCACCCGCCCAAACTGTATTTCCATTTACTGCAAAGGACAACCGCGATAGCATTACCCACCAACTCCAACAACAAGTACAAACCAACATATTACTACCATTACATTACGATAATTATCCACGTATTGCTGGGGCATTTTGGGCGATGGAGTTAATGCAATATCGCCCCGTTAATATGCATAGCGTTATTGTGCATCACTTCAATCAATGGCAAGTATTGCCAACAAGCCATCAACGAGCATTGCTAGAAATGTTGTACACCTTGTACCCTAAGCAATATGTTACTGAAATACAACAAGTACTACCCAACATCAGCAATAGTAAAGTGCGTGCCATGGCTTACGAATACTTGCAACTAAATAAAATTTATCCAACACTTTCTGCAGCAGATATGGTAGATACGTTACAAGTGTCCATTTACCGTAAGGGCCATACAAAACAACGCTACCTTACGGTAAATGAATTACTGCATAATAAATTGCTACCACAACAAATACTCGTTGTTAGCTTTCAATATCGTAACCGTAACAAACCTGGTTTTGTGATGATACGAAATCAACAACACGAATGGCTGAAAGACAGTGCCGGCAACATTTTTAAAGCAGTACAACTAGCACGTTCTATTACCAACTTACCTTATTACCTCACCAACGGCAATACACCACAAGGGTTATATATACTTCGTGGATTTGCAGTATCGAATAACGACTGGATTGGCCCAACTACCAACCTTCAAATGCAATTACCCTTTGAGGCAAGCGCATCAACATTTTTTAACGATAGCAGCACCAATTGGTACAATGGTTACAAGCAACTGCTCACCCCTTTTGCCGATTACGATGCCTTGTGGGAAAGTTATCATGCTGGTAAGCTTGGCAGAACCGAAATTATTGCACACGGTACTGCTATTAACCCTTTGTATTATCAACAACAACCTTACTACCCTTGTACACCAAGTTTAGGTTGCTTATGCAGCCCAGAAATTTGGAACGATGATGGTGTTAACATACAAAGCGAACAACTGCGTTGGATAGAAGCACTAAAAAGTATTGGTGGCGGATACGGTTACTTAATGGTAGTAGAAATTGCCGAAAAATAAATGCTATTACTTACGCACCACCTTATCAGGATTTTTTGCAATAAACTCTTCCCAGCCTTTTAGGCCTTTTCCTACTTTAGCCAACGGGTTCTGTGATTGATAATAATGACATAAGGCAACAGCCAATGCATCGGTTGCATCGAAGTACTGCGGTTGCGCATCTATTTCCAATACTGTTTGTAGCATTTTCCAAACTTGCTCTTTATCGGCATTACCATTGCCTGTTATAGATTGTTTCACCTTTTTGGGGCTGTACTCAGTAACTGATAAACCCGCTTGCATGGCTGCCGCAATGGCCACGCCTTGTGCTCGCCCAAGCTTAAGCATACTTTGCACATTTTTACCAAAAAAAGGTGCTTCAATAGCAAAAGTACTTGGCCTATACAATCTAATTAAATCTGAAACCTTTGCATGTATGGTATGCAGGCGTTCGTACATATCAGACTTACTACTCATGTGTAATACATCCATAAGTAGTACGCGTGGCTTATGGTTATGTATTGCCAATACACCGTATCCCATTACTTGCGTACCAGGATCGATACCGAGAATTACAGAATTTTGTTGTTGCATTTCGCTGCCAAATTAATCAAAGCTTTTTTTACAATGCAATTACAATTACCTTACGGTAAATGATTGGCTTTGTGTACGTTTGGCCACCACCAATATGAAACTAAAAAAGCAGTACAAGATTATTTT
The DNA here is from genome assembly GCA_046296295.1 of Chitinophagaceae bacterium. Classification (GTDB taxonomy): domain Bacteria; phylum Bacteroidota; class Bacteroidia; order Chitinophagales; family Chitinophagaceae; genus UBA10646. The sequence goes on from JBKBLG010000008.1 coordinate 101,505, forward strand.
AAACTATGTAGTTGGTCCCATGTTATTTATGGTGCTTGCATACAGCATTTACCGTAAGGTACAACAACAACCTAATAGCATGCCCGCGTGGGAGCTACTACAACACGCTTGGGATGGCACCAACCGTTGGAAGTTATTGGCCGTTGCATTACTTACACTTGTTAATTGGGGCATTGAGGCGCGTAAATGGCAAGTGCTGGTAAAGCCGGTGCAACATATTAATCTTTTTACAGCCTATAAATCGGTGTTAAGCGGTTTGGCATTCAGTTTATTTGTACCTAATAGACTGGGCGAATATGTGGGGCGTATATTACACATGGGCGAGGGCAATAGGTTACGCAGTGTAGCTTTTACCGTTGTAGCAGGCTTAGCACAACTGATTGTAACGCTAATTATGGGGGTAATTGGTTTGATATACTTACGTATGTACTTATGGCCCAATAGCGGCCTCATGCACGAACTCAGTGATTTTTGGTTTTGGGGCTTTGCTTATGCAATGGGTATTATTGCTCTAGTATTTGTGCTGGTGTATTACAAATTAAGTTGGCTTACTAAAGTTTTTGAACGTATTAGTTGGGTGTACAAATACCGCTACTTTATTCAACACCTCGAAGATTTTCATTGGCGTGAATTAACAAGAATTTTAACACTATCAATGAGCCGTTATGTTGTATTTATTTTGCAATATTGGCTAATGCTGCAAGTATTTAATGTGCAGTTGCCTTTATTAGCGGGTATATGGCTGGTATGTGTATTTTTTTTAGTGATGGCAGTAGTACCAACCATTCCAATGGCGGAGTTAGGCTTACGAGGACAAGCAAGCCTGCAACTATTTGGCTTGTTAAGTAGTAACCATCAAGGCATTATTTATACCGCTGGTGGAATTTGGTTGTTAAACTTGATAATACCCGCTATGGCTGGTAGCATATTTGTACTGAGTATTAGATTATTTTCAAAACCTGAAGTAACCTCACCCGACGAAACGTGAAAAAAATAATTATTCTCTTAACAATAGTTGTTACAAGTCTGCGGCTTAATGCTGGCGACGATTTCTGTGGCATCAGTAACCATGCCTTTCAGGCGGGTGAACGTATTGATTATACTGTTTTTTATAATGTTATTGGCATTTATATCAGTGCCGGAACTGCAACATTTACAACGCAGTTAGAGCGTTTCAACAATAAACCTACTTACCACATTATAGGTACTGGCACCAGCAATAGTAAGTATGACTGGATTTTTAAAGTACGCGACAAATACGAAAGCTTCATAGATACTGCTACATTACAGCCATACAAATTTGCTCGAAATGTTGATGAAGGTGGTTATAAAATCAACGAGTCGGTTTCGTTTAACCAACAAACAAATACTGCTATTACCGATAAGGGTGTATTTAAAGTACCCAACTGCGTTCAAGATGTTTTGAGCAGTATATACTACGCAAGAAACATCGACTATAATAAATATAAACCTGAAGATAAAATACCCTTCAGCATGTTTTTAGATAACAATGTATACGATTTATACATTCGCTACTTAGGTAAAGAAACCATTAAAACAAAGTATGGCAAGTTCAGGGCCATCAAGTTTAGTCCGCTTTTAATTAAGGGTACTATTTTCGAAGGTGGTGAAAAAATGACTGTTTGGGTAACCGACGATGCCAACCACATTCCTATTCGTATTGAAAGCCCCATCGTTGTGGGTACCGTTAAAGTTGATATGATGGGTTATCAAAACATACGCTATCCGCTCACTAGTTTGGTGAACTGGCGCTAAAACAAGCTTGAATGCTTACAATTACCAATACAAGTACACGACGAAAAATTATTAACGACCCCGTGTATGGCTTTATTACCATACAACATCCGCTCATTTTTAATATCATTGAACACCCCTATTACCAACGCCTACGCCGTATTCAACAAATGGCATTGGCACATTTGGTATATCCGGGTGCGGTGCATACAAGGCTGCATCATTCGTTGGGCGCTTATCACTTAATATGTAATGCACTTACTGAATTAAAAAGTAAAGGGGTTACTATTACACCCGAAGAAGAAGTAGCTACACAAGCAGCCATTTTATTGCACGATATAGGACACGGTCCGTTTTCGCATGCACTTGAACACCGATTAGTACCAAATATGCATCACGAAAATTTAAGCCTACTTATCATGGAGGCTATGAACCGTGATTTGAATGGTGCTTTAGACATGGCAATTGAAATATTTACCGCAAGGTATTCTAAACCATTTTTGCATCAGCTTATAAGCGGACAAATAGATGTGGACCGCATGGACTACTTAAGCCGCGACAGTTTTTTTACAGGTGTAAGTGAAGGCGTGATTGGCTACGACCGCATTTTAAAAATGCTCACCGTACATAACGATGTTTTAATGGTTGAAGAAAAAGGCATCCATAGCGTTGAAAAATTTTTGATAGCAAGGCGTCAGATGTACTGGCAAGTATACTTGCACAAAACAGTACTAGCCGCCGAAAAAATGTTGGTGAAAATTATAGATCGGGTACGAGAGATTTACGCTGTTAATAAGGGTATTTTGCTTACCCAAACGGCACTCGATTATTTTTTCGACCAATACCAAGGTGTTATGACCCCCGAAGCACTCACACAGTTTTGCAGCCTTGATGATGCCGATGTAATGCATGCTGTTAAAGTTTGGAGCCGCAGTAACGATGTAGTATTAAAAACTCTCTGCACCCATCTTTTAGATAGAAAACTCTTGAAATGCAAGCTACAAACTACTCCTTTTGATATGAATGAGGTGCAAGCAAAGCGAGTACAGCTAGCAAAAGCTTGGCATATTAGCGAGGCCGAAGCAAGTTATTTAGTATTCACCGGCGAAGCTACCAACACTACCTATCAACCACAAGATGAACGCATACACATTATTACAAAAAATAAAACCGTGGTAGACATTGCTGAGGTAGATAACAGCTTAATCCACCAAACATTGCAGATGCCGGTTAAAAAATTCTACATTTGTCAGCCCGCGGGTTTTTAAAACCGCCCCCTAAAAAGTAAGACCAAACGCACAATGCAATTTTCGGCACAACAAATAGCACTTTTGATTAACGGCCAAATCGATGGCGATGCAAACGTTACTGTTAATAATTTTGGTAAAATTGAAGAGGCGCAACATGGCCAGTTATCGTTTTTAGCCAATCCCAAATACGAAGAATACCTCTATACCACCAAAGCAAGCATCGTAATTGTTAATGCCGATTTAGCTTTAAAAAACAATGTTACGTGCACATTAATTCGTGTACCAAATGCCTATACCGCTTTTGCCCAATTATTACAACAATATCAACAAATTAAACAACAACAGTTAAGCGGTATTGAGCAACCAAGTTTCATTGCAACAACTGCAAGTATTGGAGAACAAGTATACGTTGGTGCTTTCGCTTATATTGGTAACCACGCTAAAGTGGGCAACAATACAAAAATTTACCCGGGCGCTTTTATTGGCGATAATGCCGTAATTGGCAATAATGTAGTATTACATCCAGGTGTTAAAATTTATCACGATTGTGTTATTGGTAATAATGTAATCATACACGCCGGAACTGTTATTGGTGGCGATGGTTTCGGTTTTGCGCCACAAGTCGATGGTAGTTTTCAAAAAGTACCTCAAATTGGCAACGTAGTGGTTGAAGATTTTGTTGAAATTGGCAGCAACGCTTGTATTGATAGAGCTACCATTGGTAGTACTATTATTCGCAAAGGTGCCAAACTCGATAACCTCATTCAAATTGCACACAATGTAGAAATAGGCAACCATAGCGTTATTGCAGCGCAAGTAGGCATTAGCGGAAGCACTAAAATTGGCAAGCAGGTAATGATTGGCGGACAGGCAGGCATTGTTGGCCACATCACCGTTGCCGATGGAAGTAAAATTAATGCTCAGAGTGGGGTTAGCAAAAGCATCAAACAACCTAATACAGCCGTTACGGGAACACCAGCATACGACTATACCAGTGCATTACGCAGCCAGGCAATTAGCCGAAGCTTACCCGATTTAGAAAAACGTATCGCCGATTTAGAGCGCCAAATTCAAGCGCTACTACAAAAAAACTCAAACAGCTAAAAGCCAATACATACCTTACGGTAAATGTATACACACCCCTTATAACACACCTGAAAATACCAATAGCACAATAACAGATATGGCGGCCTGCGGCCGCCATATTATTTTTCAAATATTTCCATAGCTACCATACAATTAACAGTACACAACCGTAACTGCATTTGCCTGTAAAGGTACAGCTTACTTCTCTTGACGCTTCACTACTTGCGCCACCAAATCGGCTTCAGTTGCAACCTTACCATTCACATACACCGTACCACGCATTTCGCAAATACCTCTACGAATCGGACTAATCAATTCCATCTTCAATAACATGGTATCGCCGGGCACCACTTTCTGCTTGAACTTACAATTATCAATCTTCAAGAAGTAAGTATCGTACTTACCCTCTCCCATGGCATTGATACAAAAGATACCTCCCGTTTGTGCCAATGCTTCAATTTGCAATACGCCGGGCATTACCGGATTACCGGGGAAATGACCTGTAAAAAATGGCTCATTGAACGTTACATTTTTTAAGCCAACAATATGCGTATCGGTTAATTCAATAATCTTATCAACCAATAAAAACGGATAGCGATGTGGCAACGTACGTTCTATTTGCTCTAGGCTGTACACCGGCGGCAACGATGGATTGTACACCGGCACATCTTTCACATGCTTATTCTTTTTAATGTACTGCTTAATTTTTTTAGCGAACTCAACATTGGTGCTATGCCCGGGTCTGTTCGCTAAAATTCTAGCTTTAATCGGGTAGCCAATCAGTGCCAAATCGCCTACTACATCTAACAATTTGTGCCGAGCAGGCTCATTAGGATAACGCAACTCCAGATTATTCAAATAACCGCCTGCTTTCACTTCCATGTGATCACGCTTGAAAGCTTTTGCAAGGCGTGCCATAGCATCGTCGCTAATAGGCTTGTCTACAATTACAATAGCATTATTTAAATCGCCCCCTTTTACAAGGTTATGCTCAATGAGCATTTCAAGTTCGTGCAAGAAGCAGAAGGTACGGCTACTCGCCACCTCTGCCCTAAATTCACGCATGGTTTTAAGCTGCGCATGCTGTGTACCAAGTACAGGACTGTTAAAATCAATCAATGTAGTGATTTGATAATCAACCGAAGGCATAGCAACCATTTCTACTCGCTTCACTTCATCGTAGTGATATATATTTTCATCGATACTGTACCAAGCTTTCGCAGCCTCTTGTTCTTGTACACCGGCTTCTTCAATCAGTTCAACAAAAGGCTGGCTGCTACCATCCATTATAGGTATTTCAGGTCCGTTCAATTCTACCAAAACATTATCAATACCGCAACCCACCAAAGCTGCTAATAAATGCTCTACGGTACTCACTTTTGCATCGCCAACTTGCAAGGTAGTTCCACGGCTTGTATCAGTTACCAAATCGCAATCGGCTTTAATCACCGGCTGATTGGGTAAATCAATACGTTGAAACTGAATACCAAAACCTGCAGCAGCAGGCTTTAAGGTCATATCTACCAAAACACCTGTGTGTAAGCCGGTACCACTAATACTTACTTCGGTGCTAAGCGTATGCTGCTTATCTGGATTAAATTTACTGCTCATAATTTCAACTTCTGTTGTAACAAAACGTTCATTATATCGTTATACGAACGCATGCAATTCAATTGCGTGGGCAAAAATAGGCTTTACTTTTGGGTTAACACATCATAAATATTCTAAACAAAACACTATGAAACTGCTTGTATGTTCTTCGCTCTTCGTTAGTATTTTCGCCTTGCGGCAAATGGAGTTGCCAACTGAAACCCCCACCCTACAAATACACGAATATAAACTGGCAACCGATTCGGTTAATTATGCCGACTATGTGGGCAATTATAGAGGCCCATCAGGTTCTCCCGTAGAGTTTATTGCAATTGACTTTAAAGATGGAAAACTCTTTGCATCGGCTATGGGACAAACCAGCGAGCTGAGCCCTACCGGCACAACTGATGTTTTTATGGAGCCTAACTACAACGCTAAAATGCATTTCGTACGCAACGATCAAAAAGTAGTTACTAAAATGCGACTGATAGTAGAAGCCATGCAGTTAGATTTAGAACTTAAAAAAGAACAATAGTCAACACCCATATCATCATTTACGTAAGTACCTCATGCCTAACGTATATCGGCCTGCCTTGCAGGCCGATATACGTTAGGGCAGTTGCAACAGAAAGCCTGTATGTTTGCACCTGCAATAATTCAGGCGGTTTTGATTCATACAACCACACCACAACAACAGCGGCTCGCATATGGTGCCTTGGCTATTACCAGTACAATTTGGGGAAGCACTTGGGTAGTAAGTAAACTTGGCGTACAACATACTCATGGGTTACAAGTTAGTTTTATACGTCAGTTCATTGCGGGTAGTATATTTCTAATCTATTTCCTAGTATTTAAAAAAGAAAAGCTTCCTACAAAGCAGCAGTTGGCTTGGCTGTTCATGATGAGTGTAATCATGTTTGTATTTGCTAATGCCATTAGCACTTGGAGCATTCAATATATACCGAGCGGCTTAGGTGCATTAATTGGTGCACTGTATCCCTTGAGTGTTGCCATTATTCAAATGCTTTTTTTGAAATACAAACCAAGTTGGTTAACAATGGCAGGCTTATTGCTTGGCTTTGCTGGTGTTGGTTTTGTATTGTATGAGAATGCATTTCATCAACAACCCAAGGGCTATGTGCTTGGTGTACTTTTAGCACTTTTTGCCATGCTTAGTTGGAGTACAGGCACTATTTTATTATCGAAAAATAAATTTCAAATCAACCCCTATTATGCAACCGGTTGGCAAATGGTAATGAGTTCGGTTATAGTGGCCTGCATTGCTTATGGTTCGGGGGTTACGCAACCTTTCAATAGCATTGCTATCACTACCTGGTGGGCTATTGCTTACTTGGTAACAGCGGGTTCGGTACTTACGTTTGTTGCGTTTATTTATTCGCTCAAACATTTACACCCAACAGTAGCATCGTTGTATGCCTATATCAATCCTTTAGTAGCCATTGGTATTGGCAATTTGGTATTGCAAGAGCCATTTACAACCCCCATCATAATAGGAACCATCATTACACTTGTTGGTGTTTTTTTAGTAAACAAAAGCATGAAGCAATAACATTAACGGCAACCTTTTAAACATAAACTACATGGGGCTCGCCTACGGCGAGCCCCAGGTAGTTTATGAGAACTTTTTTATAGTACCTTACGGTAAATACACTTTTACTTGCTACGCTGTTGCTTATTATCACGATACTTTTTGATACCGTAACCAGCACCCGCGGCTACTAATAAGCTTAATCCACCATCTAACGGTACATCGGCACTATCGGCATCATCCCACGGATCAGGATTTTGTGCTTGTGCTCCTATCGCTAACATCACCACCATCAACGCTAGCACAAAACTGCGGATGGCTTGCTTATATAATCGTGACTTTTGTTGTTGCATTGTTATTCGTTTTGTAAGTGGTTGGTAGTGTACTTTAATGGTCTTACTACTGTACCTACCAACCACTCGTTGTTTAATATTGGTGTGTTCTGTTGGTAACTATACTTATTTCACAAAGCTTCCTGTAGCCGTGAAGTCGCTACCGTTCGTGAGTGTTAGCTGGTACGTACCTTGCGGTAAATGCGCTACGCTCAACTGCAACAAGTTGCTGCCGGCAAGGTTAATACCGCTCTGCTGGTACACTACCTGGCCTTTGCCGTCTACCACCCTTGCTGCTATCTGTCCTTTCACCGGCTGGCTTAACTGTACACTTAACTGGCTCTGTACCGGGTTTGGATACAAGCTTAGTTCTATGCTGCTTGCCTTGCCATTCAACTTCGCTACGGCACTGTACTTGTAGCTACCATCGGCGGCCGTTGCTTTCACGCGGTAGTATACTACCGTGGTAATGGCTTGGTTGTCGGTATAGCTATAGCTTACCGTTTGGTTGCTTTGCTGACTAGCGACATTACCTACTGCTTTGTAGCTGCGGCCATCGGTGCTGCGTTCTACCTGATACTGTACTACCTGCTTATCGCTGGCTACCGTCCAGATTACGTCTGCTGCTTTGTTACCTTCCTTAGCCTTGGCATAGATGGCGGTGAAGTTTGTTGGTAACGTGGCGCTGCTGCGGAATACCACATCGAAGCGGTTGCCTTTGCTGGCAGGGTCACTTGTTGTTGTGAAGCTGTAGCTATCGCCTTCGGTGATGGCTTGTTGTTGGTTTAAGAACTTATCAATTAAAATGGCATTATTGCTGCCGATTTGTAGTTCGCCAAAGTATAGCTTGTAGCTACCGTTGTTGTTGCTTACAATGTGTAAGCTTACGGTATCGGCAGTAGTTACCGCTGTTCTGGTTTGAATGCTGTAGCGGTTGCCGGCTTTTTGGCTGCTGATGCCTTCTGTGCCTTCGCTGATGTTTAAGGCATCGTAGCTGCCTTCTACCAAATTGCTGATACCTTGTTGGTTGCCAAAGCGTACCACAGTTTCATCTAAGTGTGCATCATCATTTGCCCGTAAGGCAATTCTTGTCATACCTAACCAGTTCTGTGTTCTGAATAACCCTGGCTGGGCAGTGGTTGATTTGTGGGCTTCTTGGAAGGTAAGCGTACCAAAGTTTGGCGTTGCCTTTCTTACAAAGAAAGCCTGACCTGATGCGATGATGTTATCGTTGATATAACCTGCAGGTTTGTTGGTTAACGTACCAGCATTGAATACGCTGTACACGCCATTGGCATTAGCTGGATTATAACTCCAGTAGCTAACATCAATATCGGTGTTTGAGGCTGCCAACGCATCGAAGTTAATTGGAGCCGCATAAGGATTACCTACTAATGTAAAGCCTTCTAAAAGGGTAGCAGATACATTGCCTTGCGCAAGTACGCCTTTAGCAGATAATGTTACAGCAGTGGCATTAGTTGTAGACCCATCTAGCAAACTACAACCTCCTGAACGGTCGCCGCGAACTAGTACACGATAACCAACACCAGGATTAAGCGTAGTAGCATTGGTAGTTACTACAGGAACCCAACGCTGACCAGCCGGCATAGCAGCTGCATAAGTGAACATACTTGGATTACCAGTTGGCGTAAGATCTACACCGCCTGTACCTACTGCGGGACAAACACCCACACCCCCTGTAATATGAATTTGCTGCTGCCAACTCGTATCAATACGAGCAGTTACCGGACTTGCTAAGAACATGCTCTTACGTACTGTTCTTGAAGGTAAGAAGCGTTGTACTGTAACATCGCCAGCGATAGCGCTAGTGCCGCTGAGCGCTGTTACTACTGCCGTATTAGTTGTAGTTGATACTAACGTTAATAAACCGTTGGCAGTTAATGTATTGTTATTGGTTACGTTAACATTTTTGATAACGCGTACGCTTCCGTCGCCTTGTAGTGCAACATTGCCGGCTCCTGCTACTAAACTATCTACTGTTAGTACAGACGGTGCAGTAACTGTAAGGCTACTTGCACTATTATTGGTGAAACTTAAAGAACGAACAGAGGTACTGCCTACGCCACTTGATATTACAGGATTATTTGTGCTTGCTCCTATAATTACATTTGACGTTGAAGTTGGCTGAAAGCCTCCACACCAGTTGGCGGTATTTGACCAATCTGTACTTGTAGCTCCAGTCCAAATAGGTCCGGTTCCAAGCACTGCTATTTTAAAACTTCCTGTTCCACTACCTGAAGCAGTATGATAAACTCTTATAAAATATACATTGCCTGGTGTTAACCCGGTAGCGGTGTAAAATTCAACGCCGGCGGTTGATGTATTGTTAACACAAGCTAATGATGTTAAGGTACCGTTACAAGTGTTATCAGCAGAACTCAACACTTGCAAATGTGCATTGAAGCCTGCACCACTTGCTACAGCAACAGTAGCAGAAGTACCTGTAGCTGTAAAGCTGTACCACACATCATCATCGGCTGTACCACCACAAACAGTTTGAGCAGATGCAGTGGCTGCAACAGTTGTACCATTGGTATTTTGGCAGGCAGTATTGCTTACAGTTAAGCTTGTGGCGTTACATATATTATCATTGGCAGGAGGTAATGGTGTTGAATAAACACCTATGTAGAAGTAGCCTGCACTAGTAATAGCATTTGCACCACCAGTAGGTGTAGTTCCGCTACCGGTACCAGCATCATATACACGAACATAGTAAGTACCGGCTGTAAGATTAAGTGCTATATTTTCTGTCAAACCAGCACCTGTAGCATTATTACAAGCTAGTGATGTAATACCTGCATCGCTGAATAACTGTACTACAGGATTATAGCCACCAGAACCACGTACTGTTATGGTAGTATTAGCATCGGATGAAAGGTCGAATTTAAACCAAACATCGTCATCTGGCGTTCCAGGTGTAGCTGCTGTACAAGTGGTAATACCTGTTGAAGCTGTAGCACCTGAAGAAGTATATAATTCGCAGAATTCAGATGGTGGGGCACTTGCAACGGCCAATGCAATAGCGGCAGCCGGTTCATCATTGGTAATAGCAGGTAATGTTGTACCAGCAGTATATGCACCAGGTGTGAACAATAAGCTTGAATTACATGCTGGAACTACATTTAATCCATTAGCGCCTGTGTTAGCAGAACCAGCATTTGTGGCAGCAAAAATTTTAGTGTTAAAATTTTGCAACGCAAACACATCTCCAGTTCCAAGTGAACTTGAGGTGCTAAAGCCATTCATACCTACCGAATAAGCAAAACCATAGTCTGCTGTTCCATCGAAACCAGACATGTTTCCATAAACAAACTCGATATTGTTACTGGTTTCGTAGAGTTTTACTTGAAAGTTTAAATTAGGGCCAGGGTTATTATATGTTTCCATACCACTCCATTCAACCGTTAATACGCGGTTAGGAGCAGTTCCACTAAGCTGATATTTGATATTATTAATATTGGCAAATGTTTGACCTGTTACTACTAAGTCTTCCCAAAAAGGTGCTATTACAGCTTGTAATGTACTTGAGTTGGTTCCAAGATTGTTGGAAAAAGCAGTACTTGTTGTAGTAGCAGGAGCTAATGTTAACCATCCATTGGTACAAGCTTTGAAACTGTTCACTGTTCTTCCTTGATATACAAAATCAAAGCCAATAGGTGTAGCTGCTGACAAATTATCATCGCCACTGGTTGTGCTAGACCATGAAGAGAAATTAGTACCGGTTGGTTGAATTGAATTATATGTTATACCTGTATTACGCGTTACCTCATAAGCAATGGGAGATAGCGTAGTAAAGTTGTTAGGATTGTTGGTTGCCGATGTAGTATTGTAGTAATAGCTATTAGGTGTTCCGGTACATCTTTGCGACTCATAAGCTCTTACAAAATAAGTAGTACCGGGCGTTAACCCCGTTACAGTTACCGATGTTCCGGTACCATCGAACACTAATTGCTGACCAGCATTGGCCCATACGGCTGAGGCTGTACCCGGTACTGCAGGAGTTACCGGATCAACAAAAGTATTTGTGTTATTGATGAACACACTTCTGTAGTTACCATTACCATTGGTCCAACTTAACCCAAGTGATGTTGTGCCTGAACTTGTTGCAGTAATATTACTAATTTGTGTTGTTGGTGCATCAGGGCCTGTAACCATTGCGGCTGCAGTTGTGCTAACCTCACCACTATTTGTACAAGTAACCTTTAGCCTGTAATACACATCGGTTCCATTAAATGCAGGTGTTGTATAACTTAAAGTGTTAGCACCTGAACCACCGGTGACATCGGCCCAACCATCGATACCATTGGCAGAGGTTTCCCAGGCAAGTGTAAGCCCTGTTGTTGTAGAAGTTCCAACTGCATTGATTACCGTAGTACTGCCGGGGCAAACACGAATTGTTGCAGGAACAGTGCCTGCAACCGGGGTGCCTGAACAAGGAGAGGGAGGGGTAAATTTGTAAATAGTACCAGTGCTAGGTTTTGTGTTTAGGGAAGTAGTACTCGTTGTACTCGATACTGCCGGCGTTGTTACAGATGTCAAGTTCAAATAGGCTGTACCTGTGGCACTACCAATACCAATGGTAGCCAAACCACTTGATACACTTCCCGCTTCTGAACGATAATAAAACTCAATAATATTTGTTGTTTCATACAACTTTACTTGAAAGCTAATCACAGGAGTGCCAGAATTCCAGTTCCACTCCCAATTACGCCACTCTACCGTTAAAACACGGTTAGGTGCGGTTCCCGTAACTTCATACGATGCCCTACTACCACCTGTAGCCCTACCATCCAAATCGTCCCACAATGGGGCAATAATGGGGCGAGAACTAGTATTTGCCGTAGATAAACTATTAGTTGCAAGAGTTGCTGTGCCTGTTGTATTCAATGAGATGAATCCATTAGAACTCATTTTAAACTGTGTGTAATTCACACCTTCATATACAAATGTAAACCCAATATTTTGGGCAGTACTAATGGCATCATCGGCCTCTACCGTAGAAAGCCTTGTTGCACTAGCATCATTTACTTGCGTAAATGTGCCGTTTTGCACTGTAAAAACATACGTGGGTGCACTTTGCGAGTACCCATACATAGCACACACGAGTGCCATTGAAAATAGCAACATTAATTTTCTCATAGCAGTATTCTTGTTTCAGGCGAAAAAATACAGAAAATTGCCGAATTAACAAAATATTAATTTACAGAAATTAGCAATCATAGCTAATTCACAGGTATTACGTAAGGCCCTACTTTCTGAATTTTTTTTGTGGCCTTATCAAATTCTATGGAATACATAAATACATAGGGTTCGCTAAAAAGCACATCCGATGTTTCGTTGATAATAGTGTACGCAATGCCAACTACGGCCGTAGTACTACTGGTAAGGGTAATAAAAATTTCACCTTTTTGAGCACCTTTTCGTTCAACAGCAGCCTTGGCTTCTTTTAACTGCTGCATAGCCGGGTAAGCCTCTAAGTTCTTAAGCAATGTACTTTTTGTAGAGGCTTCTGCTATACGAACCCCTACTGCATAACTACCCCATACCAATAAGCAAATAGCCAATAATATGGTGATGCGTTGTAACATGAAGGCAGTATTATACTACTGCAATGATATTGCATTTATGTATAACAGCATGGTTAACAGTAGGTGTTCATTTACCGTAAGGTTATAAAAAAGCCCCGGCTACCAAGGGTAACCAAGGGCAACTACTACAACCAGCTTTTGTGCGATTATCGGCCTAAACGCATGAGTATAAATGCGGTAGGATACGGAATGTAATCGTCAGACTTTTCAAGGCGTGTAGCCATAATTTTTTCAGATGCTTTGGGTGGGTTAATAACCACTTGTTTGTACTTGTAGCGATGGGTAGTTTCGGGTACTTGCTCTAACTCACGCTCCATTTGCTCTAACTCACGCTTTTTGTCGAGCAATTCTTGCTCTAGTTTTTCGCGGCTTTTCTTATATTCTTCTAACGATTCATCGGCATTGCTACTGTTGTTCCATTTTTTTCCGTCAACAGGTTTTAGGCCATCGGTTGTCATAATATATTCTACTCCGGTGTTCCACTCCATACGGTATCTATTATAGCGCCAGAATTCATCGTTATAATGGTTAGGGCCAAATTCAAGAGTAACATCATCGTAGGTATTTACATCTTCATGTACCTTAATTTTTTTACCCACCGGTACGCCTACAATTATGGTTACACGCTGGTTTCTAAATTTATCTTTGGTATTAATATGTATGCCTTTATCTACTACTAATACGGTATCTTTTTGTACAATATTGAATGGAAATTGTGCTAATTTTTCAGCTTCAACAACACTACTACCATTGGCTTGGCGGGCATACCTTACGGTAAATGAATCGCTGCTACTACGTTCAATTACAATATCTACATTAGGTACATAAATACTATCGAAGGCTATACTTTCGAACGGCTCAAAGCGAAAGCGATGACTGTTGTAATAATAGTTATCGTAATAATCGGCATTTCTAATTTCTAACTTATTAACACGTGCATTGGTTAAGCTTACTTGCTCAAAATTGCGAGGATTAGTTCTTTTAAAATCTTTAGCCATACTTACCAGTAGCGATACCATTGCAATCCAGCCACCAATCCACAGCGCACTAAATGCGTAAGCCAACATACCTTTACTACCCTTGCGGCCTGTTAAGCGGCGAATACCCCAAGTAATAATACCTACAACAGGCACCCAGCAAAACAATACGAGTGTAATTATTGCTAACCAACTCTGTAAGCCATCTTTAAGTATTAAGTTACTTAGTGGTAATAAACCTAAGCCAGCAATACCAAAGCCTGCGAATACCCCAACTACCGATAATAGCACAGAAGCGATAATAAAGTACAGCAATACTTTTGCAATAATGCCTACAATGCTGCTGAGCGAACTGCCAGTTTTGGCAGCTTGTTGTGCTAACCGGTTAGGAAAGCCTTTTAAATCTTCGGTTACGGTATGCTTAATGCTATGCACATCTACCTTTTCGCCACGCATTTCTAGTTTCTCACTAGTAGTTTTTGCTACGGGTAGTACAATCCATAAGATGATGTAAATAAGCGTTGCACCCGGACTAAAACTGATACTGAAGAAATTGGGGAAACTAAACACATCCCAATGGCTCCAACGAAATGCGAATGATATAAAAGGTATTAAAAATATTAAACGAGGTACCCAAACATTCACATTAAAGTAGCTGGCTAAGCCTGCACAAACACCTGCGATAAACTTATTGTCTTCATCTCTAAATAAGCGCTTGCGTGTAGCACCCACTTGCATATCGGCTTCGCTAGGTACCAAAGCCCAAATAACTATGTAAGGTATAAAGGCAATACTAAACAGCACTACAAAAATGATACGAACCAAAATAGGATCTATATTCAAGTAATTAGCCAAGCCTCCGCATACACCTGCTAATATCTTATCGTTGGCATTGCGGTACAAGCGACGGCCTTGTGCATATTGCTGCTGTTGTGCACCACTAGAAGCATTATCATTAGACTGACTATGAACGTTAGCTTCTTCTGTTTCAAAATCTTCAGGGCGGCCCATGCTTTGAATAATTGCTTCAACATCGGCATCGGCAATACAACTATTACCTTTTTTCAAAATTTCAGCAAAAAGTTCGGCAATACGGCCTTCTATATCGTTAATAATTTCGTCTTTTCCTTCTTCATTGGCAAAAAACCTGCGTAAGCTATCGGTATAGTTTTGCAGCATCTCAAAAGCAGTTTCTTCGATAGGAACTACCCTGCCCTGAAAGTTGATGTTAATTACCTTTTTCATAAAATAGAGTTGAAAGGTTGTAGTATAGGTTGATTAAGGGTTGTTAGGTTGTGTAAGGGCTTGAACAGCTTGAGCCAGTTCATTCCAAGTAGCATGCAATTCTTCGTAGAAGATAAGCCCTTTTGCTGTCATACTAAAATACTTACGTGGCGGTCCGCTACTGCTTTCTACCCAACGGTAGGTAAGTAATTCGGCATTTTTAAGGCGTGTAAGTAATGGGTATAAGGTACCTTCTAAAATACTCAGGTTGGCAGCTTTCATCTTATCTACAATATCACTTGGGTATACTTCGCCCTGGCGTATGATAGAAAGGATACAAAACTCCAGCACGCCTTTACGCATTTGGCTTTGTGTGTTCTGAATATCCATGGTTCGAAGTTTTGTGCCTACTTGCTTTCGCTTTCGGCTTTTTAAGGATGGTGAAGGGTTGGGTTGTTCTAAGGGTTTAGGGTTACCACTAGCCTAACACTAATTCGCGGCGTGTATTTCTTGTTCTACGCATGCGCTGCACTTTCCACAAATCGGCAGCACTAAAAATTTTCTTCGCACTCATTACATCAGTAGCTAGGGTTTCGGCTACTTGTGCAGTTAATTGTTGTAAGCTGTTGTTGCTTAAAGCTGAAAAAATGCTGTTGCTGTTGTTACCGAGTTTCATAACTATAAGTTTTTAAAAGTTTAGGGTTGTTATTGTTTATGGTCGTTCATCAGTGCTTGATTACTTTGACAACACAAAGATGGGGATTTTTTCAGTACTATGCAACACATAGTACCATTTTTTTTATGGTAGCTTGTTTCATTCTGTATTATGTTTAATGTAAGTACTTGATTATCAGATAGTTATATAGAAAACACAGTTCTGTTGAATACACTAGCGGAAAAATAAGCTGATAAACGGTATTTGTTATCATTTTACCGTAAGGTATGGCATTAAAAAGCCGAAACGGCAGGTTTCGGCGGGTAGTACAGGTTTTGTATAGTGCCTTACGGCAAATGCTGACGCAGTTAAAACTGCAAATCGCTCAGGCGTGCTACTGCACGTTCAAGCGTAGCAAACTGCTTGGCGAAGCAAAACCGCAACACCTGATTATCGGTGCCATTCGCATAAAACGCCGATACCGGTATGGTTGCAACGCCGTATTGCTTCGTAAGGTACACGGCAGCCGCTTTATCGGGCATATCGCTTAAATGAGCATAGCTGTAACACTGAAAATAGCTGCCATAACTAGGCAATGGCTGCAATGGCGTATTCTGCATAAGCTGTTGAAAATAATCTCTATGGGCTTGCATTTGTGTACCCAACATTAAATAAGCTTCGGGATGTTGCAAATAAGCCGCTAAGCCTGCCTGTATAGGCGTGTTACAACTGAACACGTTAAATTGATGCACTTTTCTAAATTCTTCCATCCAGGCTGTGTTGGTAGAAATACAGTATCCTATTTTCCAGCCCGTGCAATGGTAGGTTTTACCAAAAGAAAATACAGCCATACTGTGCTGCAACAAGTTCGGATAACGACAAACCGATTGATGTGCTATACCATCAAAAATCAAATGTTCATACACCTCATCGCTTAGTACAAATATCCCTTTTTGAGCAACGAGTGCTTCGAGCTGTTGCAAATCGCTTACTTGCAATACCGCACCAGTGGGATTGTGTGGCGAGTTGATGATAATAAGCTTGGTTTTATGTGAAATTTTATCTTGCACCTCATCCCACGGAATGCTGTAATCATTTGCGTTCAACGCTATGGTAACAGGTATGCCGCCATTGATAATGATATTAGGCAAGTAGCTATCGTAACAAGGCTCAAATACAATTACTTCATCGCCTGGTTGTAGCAAAGCGGTAATAGCAGTATAAATGGCATAAGTACCACCCGGTGTAATGGTAATATGGTCATTTGCCTGTAAAGGCGTTCCATACAAATGTTCCATTTTTTGGCAAAGCTGTTCTCGCAGCAAAGGCAGCCCGTTCATGTGGGTGTATTGGTTGGCACCATCTTGCATGGCTTGGTGCACACAGTTGATAAGCTCGGCACTCATCGGAAAATCGGGAAAGCCCTGCCCAAGGTTCACCGCATTATGTGCTGCGGCAAGCTGACTCATTACCGTGAAAATGGTAGTGCCTACTTGTGGTAACTTACTAACAATGAAACTGCTCACACATCTATTTTTTTCAAAGATAGGTGGTGAGCAGTAGCTGCCGGGGGCAAGTGAACAATCGTTTCGTTCTTTTTAAGCAATAATGGCGTACCATAATGTGGCCATCATCAGCCAAAAGAACACGTCTTGCCTTGTTAAGTGCAAAGACTTCATATACGGGGGTTTGTGCTAATATAAACAGTTTGTTGATATTTCACACTAATGAAGCTATACAAAATCAGTAACCTCTACGCCTTACTCGGTTACGGCGACTTATTTTTCGATATAATCGGTAAAAATCAGGCTTACCGGTAAGTAGCTTGTAAGCCATAAAGCCTGTTAAAAAAAATAAAAAAGCTCTCGCTACTACGCCTGAAACGAGGTGAAATGGTAATGGCATATCCTCGAAGGGTAACAGCAGCAATAATAACAGGCCAAAGCCTATGGTAGCCTCAATGCTGCGTAATGCTTTTTTGTACATGCTAACACAATTCTTTTGGGTTAATGCAAACTTAACATTTCGTTGACATCAATTGCATTGCAATATTCAAAATCCTATATTTTAATTTTTTAAAAACCCTTAAATGAAGTTTAAACAAAATGTATTTACTTCAGTACACCATTTCATTATCTTTCCCACATGAATTATGGTAATAAACCTCAGGTAAAACAGCTCGGTGCTATTAAAACCATTGCTCTTGTAGCACACGACCATAAAAAAGATGATTTGATTGACTGGGCACACTATAACAGAACTGTGCTCTCTAAACACAAATTACTGGCCACAGGCACTACTGGCAAGCTCTTACAAGAAACATTACAATCGCCTGTTGAACGCCTGCTTAGCGGTCCGCTGGGCGGCGATCAACAAATTGGTGCGTTGATTGCTACCGGCGATTTAGATATGATTATTTTTTTCTGGGATCCGCTCAGCGCTCAACCTCACGATAGCGATGTGAAAGCACTATTAAGGCTTGCAGTGCTTTGGAATATTCCTATGGCTTGCGACCGTGCAACGGCCGATTTTATCATCACAAGTCCTTTCATGCACCAACCTTATGAAGCTGTAGTGCCAGATTATAGCAACTACCTTAACCGTAATATTCACGATGTAAAACCATAGCAACCCCTTCAACGATCATGAAAACAGTTTTAACGCAACTTACAGCATACCATCACTGGGCTACTGAAAAAGTATGCGACTGGATGCTACGCTGTACACCCGAACAACTACACCAACAACAAATAAGTAGTTTTAATACCCTCATTGGCACTATTACACATATGGCTAACGCCGAATACAATTGGCTGCAACGTGTTGCAGGCAATAGCATTTGGGAAGAGGGTGTTACTACCAATACAGCAACAGCAACAATTCAACAATTTTGGTTGCAACAAACTACCAACTGGATTGCCGTTGTGAAAAACAATGATATCACCAGCCTCATGCAGCCGATAGTGTATCAAAACCTGAAAGGAGAAACTTTTAAAACAGCATTATACAAAATAGTAATGCATGTAATGAACCATGCTACCTATCATCGGGGTCAGTTAGTAACAATGTTAAGAAATGTAGGCTTTACAGATGTTAGTAGTACCGACTTTATTACCTACACCCGATTGTAGCCACTAATGGCATTTCATTTACGTAAGTAAAACAAAAAGCCCAATCAAATTGATTGGGCTTTTTAATGTATGTTACCTTACGGTAAATGTTGTACTTACTTGTACTGAGGCATAATACTCTTAGCAAGGTCTACCATTTTCTTCAAACCATCTTCAGGTAAGTTGCCTTTTTTGAACTCTACCAATACATCAGGCAATTTGTTTTGCATTTCAGTTAAGAAATGCTCTTCGAAAGCCTTTACATTTTTCACTGCAACTTCTTTCAATAAACCTTGTGTACCTAAGTAGATGATAGCCACCTGCTTTTCTACAGTTAGAGGAGAATACTGTGCTTGCTTCAAAATTTCTACGTTACGAGCACCTTTATCTAATACGCTCTTGGTAGCAGGATCTAAATCGCCACCAAATTTAGAGAAGGCTTCAAGTTCGCGGTACAAAGCTTGGTCGAGCTTTAAGGTACCCGCTACTTTTTTCATACTCTTAATTTGAGCGTTACCACCTACACGGCTTACAGAAATACCCACGTTAATGGCCGGGCGAATACCAGCATTGAACAAGTTACCTTCTAAGAAGATCTGACCATCAGTGATAGAGATAACGTTCGTAGGAATATAGGCAGATACGTCGCCGGCTTGTGTTTCAATGATTGGTAAAGCTGTTAAGCTACCACCACCTTTCACTATATGCTTAATGCTCGCCGGCAAATCGTTCATGTTCTTAGCAATTTCATCGTTGGCGATCACCTTTGCAGCACGCTCTAATAAACGGCTATGTAAGTAGAATACATCACCAGGATAAGCCTCACGACCAGGAGGACGACGTAACAACAAAGAAACCTCACGGTAAGCAACCGCCTGCTTTGATAAATCGTCGTATACGATTAATGCAGGGCGGCCAGTATCGCGGAAGAATTCACCAATAGCAGCACCGGCAAATGGAGCGTAGAACTGCTGCGGAGCAGGATCACTGGCACTTGCAGCTACAATTACGGTATAAGCCATTGCACCAGCATCTTGTAATGTTTTCATTACACCAGCTATAGTACTAGCTTTCTGACCAACGGCTACGTATATACAATACACTGGCTTGCCAGCATCGTAGAACTCTTTTTGGTTGATGATGGTGTCAATACAAATAGCAGTTTTACCCGTTTGACGGTCACCAATTACCAATTCACGCTGACCACGACCAACAGGAATCATTGCATCAATTGCTTTGATACCTGTTTGTAATGGTTCTTTAACCGGTTCACGATAAATTACACCGGGTGCTTTACGCTCTAATGGCATTTCATACAAATCACCTGTGATAGGGCCTTTACCATCAATTGGTTCACCTAGAGTATTTACTACACGGCCAACCATGCCTTCACCTACCTTAATAGAGGCAATCTGACCAGTACGGCGAACTTTATCACCTTCTTTTACTGTTTTGCTATCGCCAAGTAGTACCACACCTACGTTATCTTCTTCGAGGTTCAGGGCTATGGCTTTTAAACCATTATCAAAGGCTACCAGCTCACCGCTGCGTACGTTGTTAAGGCCGTACACACGGGCAATACCATCGCCCACCTGCAATACGGTACCTACTTCTTCCAGTTCGGCACTGGCGTTGAAATTGCTTAACTGCTGGCGCAGTATCGCTGAAATTTCATCGGGCTTAATCGCTTCCATATTTTGAAGTTGTCGTGATTGTTATCTAATTATGTTATTACCGGCATTTGTACAAAACTCAGCTTCGTTGTGTCACTCACTTGTACTTCAGGTTCAAGTAGGTAACAAGTACTATCGAATAGTAGGTACGTACCAGTTTTTCGAAAATTGTGCTTTTAAATCTCTTAAATCTCTTGCCACAGATGCATCAACCAAGTTATTGTCGAACTCTAGCACAAAACCACCAATAATGTTAGCATCAACTTTAGCTTCTAACTCTATATGGGTAAAGCCTGTCTGTGCTTTAACGGTATTCACAACGCTTTGCTTTAAAGTATCACTTACTTCCACAGCAGTAGTGAATTTCACACGGTGTATATCTTTAAGCGTGTTGTATTGGTCAATGAAAGCATCTACTATTGCAACCAGATCATTTTCTCTACCCTTATTTACCAACAAGCGGTTGAATGCACTTGTTAATGCACCAACTTTATGCTGCGTTAAGCTTTCAATTACAGCAAGCTTTTTATCGCCTTTAACGATGGGGCTTTTTAACAAAGCAACAAACTCTTTACTAGCTTTTGCCAAAGCTTGCATATAACGCATATCGGCATACACTTCCTCCAGCTTGCCTTGTTCTTGTGAAAGATCAATCAAACTTTTGGCATAACGTGCTGCTAAGCGAGGATTCGTCATAATAAATACGATGTATTAGTTTTATGCCAATTAATTCAGCTTTACGCTGTTCACTAATTCTTGAATGTATGCTTCTTGCTGTGGCTTATCGGCTAACTGCTTACGCAATACTTTTTCTGCCACTTCAATTACCATGCTACCCACTTGGTTTTTCACCTCAGTAAGTGCCAAGTTCTTTTGCTGATGAATAGCAGCTTGTGCATCGGCTAGAATACGGTCGTATTCGGCTTTGGCTTTTTCTTGTGCAGCAGCTACCATTTTATCGGCTGTTTCTTTAGCTTCTTTAATCAGAGTAGCACGTTCTTCACGAGCCTTGGCTAGTAAAGCTTCGTTCTCGTTTTGTAACTGAGCCATCTCGGCCTTCATTTTTTCGGCCTTGGCTAAGGCTTCTTCAATACCTGTTTCACGCTCTTTTACAGCGGCCATAATGGGCTTCCAAGCAAATCTGGTAAGCACTAATAGTAATACTAGGAAGGCAATTGTACTCCAAATAACCAAACCTAGCTCAGGTAATACGAGAGGATTAACTTCTAAAAACATATCGTTGTATTTTCTGAAAGCGGCTGCAAAACTAGCAGCTTATGCTTACTTTCTAAAATTTAGCTCGTACTTGTACTTTAGTTGAAGTGTGCGACGCAACTAATGTTGCATTTTGCACAAAGTACACAACCAAAGTGTATTACTGCGAAGCAGTAAAAACAATTTCAGCCTCGCTGCCCTGTGCGTAGAGGCTGAAACTGTTGGTGCTTACTAGCGAGTACCCAATAGGGCAACTACTACTGCGAAAAGAGCAACCGCTTCTACGAAGGCAGCGGCTACAATCATAGCACCTTGAATTTTACCAGCAACTTCAGGCTGGCGGGCCATACCTTCTACGGCAGAGCCACCGATACGACCAATACCAATACCGGCACCGATAGCGGCTAAGCCAGCACCAATTGCAGCAATACTTCCGATCATTTTGTTGAAATTATGATGGTTAAGAAAAAAAGTTTTTAATGATGATCATCATGATGTTCTTCTGTTGCCATGCCAATATATAAGGCACTTAACATGGTAAAGATGAAGGCCTGTAAGAACGCTACCAACAATTCGATACAACTGATAAATACAGTAAATGGAATTGCAACGGCAGAAGCTGCTACAGACTTGAATATGAAGATCAAACAAACCAAACTTAGTACAAGAATATGGCCTGCGGTAATGTTGGCGAACAAACGTATCATTAAACTGATAGGCTTGGTGAAAATGCCGATTACCTCGATAGGCATTAAGAATATTTTCATTGGAACTGCTACACCCGGCATCCAGAAAATGTGCTTCCAATAGTTTTTGTTGCCGCTGAAATTCACCACAATAAAGGTGAAAACAGCTAACGTCATTGTAAATGCAATATTACCACTCACGTTCGCACCACCAGGTATGAATGGTATTAAGCCTAACAAATTGTTGATGAAAATGAAAAAGAAAACGGTTAACAAAAACGGCATGTACTTGTAATATTTTTCGCCGATGTTAGGCCGAGCAATTTCGTCACGAACAAATAAAATGAGTGTTTCCATAACGTTTTGGAAACCTTTTGGTGCGGATGTAATACCACGCTTTTTGTAGCTTGCTGCTACAGATAAAAAGATTACCAATAGTAAGAACACAGCAATAAACATACTTGCTACGTTTTTGGTAATGCTCATGTCTAAGATAGAAGCTGTGGCAGCTTTATTGATGTTGCCTTCAGCATCAAGAATTACGATGCTTTTTTTACCAGTTTCGTGGTTAGTGTTCAACTTAAACTGGTATCCGGTAGTTGTACCTGTGTAAGCAATAGGTTCGTGGTGCTCATCCATGAGCTTAGCACTGCTGAATACTTCCCAACCTTTATCAGTTTTTAAAATAACAGGCAATGCAATGCTGGTGTGCCCCCAAAGGTGCCAACTATGGTCGTCGGAAATATGTTCTAGAATTGTTTCAGTAACGTTAAATTCTTTATCGGCAGGCGTATGATTTGCAGTAGCATTCGAATCATGGGCTTGCGCAGGGTGTTGATGTTGTGCAACTACCACATTGGCATTTGTAAGCATAAAAACGCTGAAAACCAAAGCCAGCAAGCATTTAACCCTATTTTGAGCCATACCTTATCTGAAATTTGCGGCAAAGATAAGGGGGAAAGCCGAAGTGTTAACGTAATTTTCAGAAATCCGATACAAGTTTTCAACCGACTAATCGGCCAAGGAATGTTGCAACTGCATTTCGTAGAGTTTAGTATAAAAACCATCTAATGCAAGTAGCTGTTCGTGGGTTCCAATTTCTTTAATCTCACCTTTATCGAGCACTATAATTTTATTGGCTTTACGGATGGTGCTTAACCGATGGGCAATAACTATAGAGGTTCTGCCTTGTATGAGCGTATCTATAGCATGTTGTATTAGCAATTCGCTTTCAGTATCAATGCTACTGGTTGCTTCATCTAAGATGAGTACTGATGGGTTGTATAAAAGTGCTCTGATGAAACTAAGTAATTGTCTTTGACCTAGGCTAAGGGTACTACCACGCTCCATCACGTTAAACTGATAACCTCCGGGTAGTCGCATGATAAAATCGTGTACCCCAATAAGTTTGGCTGCCGCTATTACTTGTTCCTCTGTGATATTGGGGTTTCGCAAAGTGATGTTATCCATTACAGTGCCACTAAATAAAAACACATCTTGCAGTACTACACCTATACGACTGCGTAGGGTTTCAGTGCTATAATCGTTGATATTGATGCCGTCTAGTACAATTTCGCCTTTTTGTATCTGATATAGTTTATTCAGCAGCGATATAATACTCGTTTTGCCGCTACCCGTGTGGCCCACCAATGCTACAGTTTCGCCCGGGAGTACTTGAAAGCAGATGTTCTTTAGTACATAATTAGGTTCATTGTAAGCAAACCATACGTTATTAAATGTAATGGCTCCTGCCGCTTGTGTACTGGTATTAATTGGTTGTTGTACTGTTCCCTCAGGTGTGGTATCAGGGTTATCGAGTACAGTGAAAACACGTTCGCTGGCAATAACCCCCATTTGTAACACATTGAACTTGTCGGCTATTACTCGAAGCGGTCGAAAAATTTGATTAAGATAAAGTATAAAAGCTGCTAATTTACCCGCAAGGGCACTATCCATAGGTTGATCAATGGCTTTGCCTGCTAGCCACCAAACTACCAAACCCATACTTACTGCCAACACCACTTCTACCACTGGAAAAAAAACCGAGTACGCAAAAATGGCTCTAATATTAGCATTGCGATGTTGCTTGTTAATGGTGATAAATTTTTGCATTTCTCTATCTTCTGCTGCAAATGCCTGTACCACCAACATGCCCGTGATATGCTCTTGAACAAAAGCATTCAGTGCCGATACGGCATTGCGTACTTTATGAAAGCTTCTGTTAACGCTTTCTTTGAAATAGTAGGTAGCAATAATTAGTATAGGAAAAGGAATTAACGCAACCAGCGTTAGCTGCCAATCGATGGCGAACATTACCGATACAGTGATGATAATAGAGAGTAAGTCGGCAATAATGGGAATCAGTCCATCACTAAAAATATCATTGATGCTTTCAATATCGTTAATGGTTCTGGTAGTGAGTGTGCCGATTGGAGTTGTATCGAACTGTTTTAAATTGAGTCGTAAGATTTTCTCAAAAACCGCTACTCGCAAGTCTTTCACCACCGCCTGGCCTATCCAAGCCGTAACAAATGAAAAAAGAAACCGCAAGCAAGTTTCTACCAATAAAAAAGCAATTTGAAATACCGTAATGGCCACCAAAAACTGCATTATATGCACCACATTATCATCGCCTAACACCCATTGCAACCAAGCCGGCACTGGTTTATGTCCGCCTGTGGCTCTATCTACTGTTAACTGTACCAAATAAGGTCGCAAAGGCGAAATAAAAGCTAATATAATACCCAATATAATACTCAAGTACCAACGCGACCGATACGGTTGTACATATGAGAACACCCTCCGCAACGCAACAAAATCGAAGCCTTTCTTATCCTTGTATTGAGCCATAAAGCTGCAAATGTAACAATAAGACCAGCTAACCTTACGGTAAATACTACCAACGGTAAGCAGTAACGCCCGTATTTTCGGCAAGGCCTTATATTTACACTATGGCTGTAACTAGCATTGGCAATTGGCTTCGGAAATGGATTAAACGCTTACTCATTACCATCAACATATTGGTGGCTATGGCTTTTTTGGCTAGTTGTGCCAGCCCTTACATTCCACCACAATCAAGCATTGGCTGGATATTTGGTATGTTAGCATTGGCACTGCCTTATTTAACTACATTATTGGTTTTTTCGGTTTTCTTTTGGCTTACCATCAAACCTGTTTGGGTATTACTGCCGTTGGTAAGTTTGGCAATTGGCTACGCTCAAATACGCAACACTTGGGGCTTTACTGCTAGTAGTCCTAAAAGCAAGCAAAAGCCTAGTCTGCGAGTAGCACACTGGAATGTGCATAGCCTAACAGGTATCAGCAAAAACAAAGAACGCAAGCAACTGGCTCGTACAGAAATTGCCCGTACGTTAAAAGAAACAGGTGCCCAAGTACTTTGCTTACAAGAATTTAACCACCGCTACAACGAACCTGGCAGCAGGGCAGATAACCTAGGGTTATTTACAGACACTTACCCCTACTATCACTTTTCGAAAGATTTCACCCGCGATGGCGGCAACTATGCATCGGGGTGTATTTTGTTCTCTAAGTACCCTATCTTAAAAAGTGGTAAAATCCCTTTTAGAGGTAAGAACCCTGAAAGCATCATTTTTATTGATGTGCTTTTACCGCAAGGCGATACGGTGCGTATTCATACCACACATATGCAATCGTTCAAATTCGCAGAACGTGATTATGTAGATATCGAAAAAATTAAACTCACCGATGAAGCTAGTGTAGAAGCCAGCAAAGGAATTGCCCGAAAAATGAAAACTGCTTTTCAAAAACGAGGTATTCAGGCCGATTTGGTCCGTGCAGTGTTAGATACTTGTCCTTACATTCACTGTATTACCGGCGATTATAACGATGTACCTACCAGCTACACGTACCGTAAAGTAAAAGGTTACAGGCAAGATGCTTTCTTGGTAAACGGCTTCGGGTTAGGCCGTACTTACAACGATTTGGCACCTACCCTCCGCATCGATTATATCATGCCCGATACCAATTTTATCGTTCAAAAATTTCAAATGAAAGATGAAGATTTGAGCGACCATGTAATGCTGGTGGCCGATCTTTTCATCAAACCATAAATAGCTATTTGCATGCGGCTACACATTTGCCGTAAGGCGCAGCATATTTAACAAGTGTAACGGGTTACCTTTTGCACATTAACTGCCATTCATTGTAGCATGGTCAGTTATCTTTGCCACCTTTAATTGTATTAAGTTCATGAGTGTAGCATCATTACAAGTATATAATTCGCTGACGCGTAAAAAAGAAGTATTCGAACCTTATAACTACCCCTATGTGGGCATGTATGTGTGCGGCCCAACAGTAAGTGGCGAAAGCCATTTAGGCCATGCACGCCCTTTTATTACGTTTGACATTGTATATCGGTATTTGATGCATTTAGGCTATAAAGTTCGCTACGTTCGTAACATTACCGATGCCGGACATTTTGAAGAAGAAGGCCGTGCCGCAGAAGATAAAATCAGTTCTAAAGCGGTGCTTGAAAAGCTTGAACCTATGGAGTTGGTGCAGAAATACACCAACATGTACCATTGGGCAATGCAGCAGTTCAATAACCTACCGCCTAGCATTGAACCAACAGCTACAGGACATATTGTAGAACAAATTGAAATGATCAAAAAAATCATTGCCGATGGCTTTGCTTACGAAGTAAATGGCAGTGTTTATTTTGATGTTGCGAAATACCACGAAGTATTTACTGCACAAGGCTTACCCTATGGTATGCTTAGCGGCCGCAACCTCGATGAGTTGTTAGAAACCACCCGTGAACTCGACGGGCAAGAAGAAAAACGCAACAAAGCCGACTTTGCACTTTGGAAAAAAGCACCACCAGAACATATCATGCGTTGGGCTAGTCCTTGGGGCGAGGGCTTTCCGGGTTGGCATATCGAGTGCAGCGCTATGAGTAAAAAATACTTAGGCGAACAATTTGATATACATGGTGGCGGTATGGATTTGCAGTTTCCGCATCACGAGTGTGAAATTGCCCAAAGCGCTGTATGCAATCATGGCAAGCTCAATGCTCGTTTCTGGCTGCATAACAATATGATTACCATTAACGGCCGCAAAATGGGTAAGAGCTACAATAACGTAATCAAATTGAGCGAGTTGTTCAGCGGCACGCATCATTTGTTAACGCAAGCTTATCACCCAATGACGGTGCGCTTCTTCATACTTCAAACGCATTATAGAAGTACACTCGACTTTAGTAACGAAGCATTACAAGCTGCCGAAAAAGGTATGAAACGCCTGCTCGAAGCATACCAGTATTTAAAAAGTTGGAGCCTTACGGCAAATGATGCCGCAGCCACCGACCATGCTTTAGATAGTAAAGTGCAGCTACTAGTACAAGGCTTTGCAGAAAGCATGAACGACGATTTGAACACGGCCAAAGTATTAGCCAATATGTTCGAGTTAGTACCCATTATTAATGGTATTAAAGATGGCCATATTGCAATGCATGCTTTGGCGAGCAGCACCCTACAGCAATTGCAAGCACAAATGCATTTGTTTGTTGAAACCATTTTTGGTTTGCAACCTGTTAGCAATGCCACCAATAACGATGGTAAGTTAGATGGCGTATTAGAAATACTAATTGATTTACGTAAGCAAGCAAAAGCCAATAAAGATTACGCTACTAGCGATGCTATCCGCAAATCATTAGAAGCAGTAGGCATACAGTTGAAGGATGCGAAAGATGGTACCACATCGTACACTATTTCAAACTAATACGTTTTGCAATCATTAGAACTACTACACCATGCATATTGTTGAAGTAAATACATCGGCTACTGCCAAAGCATTTTTAGAGGTGAATGTAATGGTGCACCGAGGCAACCCTTACTACATTCGTCCGCTCGATAATGAAGTGAACGATGTTTTTGATCCTGCTAAAAACAAGCTCTACAAATATGGTACAGCTAAGCGTTGGTTGCTTAAAAACGATCAAGGTCAATATATTGGTCGTGTAGCAGCTTTCACCAATAGCAAATACATCAACAAAGGCACCGATTATCCGGTAGGTGGTGTAGGTTTTTTCGATTGTATTAATGATCAATCAGCGGCTAACTTACTACTAGATACTGCTAAAACATGGTTGATAGCCCAAGGCATGGAAGCCATGGATGGCAACATAAACTTTGGCGACCGCGATAAGAATTGGGGTTTAATGGTAGAGGGGTTCGACCGTGAACCTGTATATGGCATGAGTTATAACCCACCTTATTACCAACAATTGTTTGAAAATTACGGTTTTAAAAATTACTACAATCAGTATTTTTTTCGCATGGTAGTAAGCGACCCACTACCAAACCGCTTCCCGGAACGCCATGCCAAATTTGCCGCTAAGCCTGAGTATTCAGCTAAACACATATCGCTGAAAAATCTAAAAAAACATGCACACGATTTTGCAACAGTATACAACGCAGCATGGGCACAACATGGCGAGGGCAAAGAAATTACTCCCGAACAAGTAATGAAACTCTTTGGCAAAATGAAACCTATTATGGACGAAACCCTGATATGGTTCGCCTATTACAAAGAAGCCCCTATTGCCATGTTTATTAACATACCTGATGTTAACCAATATTTTAAGCATTTCAATGGCAAAATGGGCTTGTTACAAAAGCTGCACTTATTATACATGAAATACACCGGTTCCTGCAAAATTGCTATAGGATTAGCCTTCGGTGTAGTGCCCAAATTTCAAGCCTTGGGCGTTGATAGTTTCTTAATTCAAGAAGCTTCCTACATTATTCAAGGCAATGGCCGATATACAGATTACGAAATGGGTTGGGCTGCCGATTGGAACCCCAAAATGCATAACATTTATAAAAACCTAGGAGGCAAGCAAAGCCGACGCATGGTAACCTATCGTTATATTTTTGATGAACAAAAACACCCTTTTGAACGTCATCCAATTATGGAATATAAATAAGTAAGAAAACATTTACCGTAAGGTAAAATGTACCAATGCGTGCTGAGTTACAGATCATCATCATCATCGGTTCGGTTTGCATATTGCAGTAAGCTTTCTTTACGATATTGCCGTAGTAATACTATTACTAAAAACAAGCCAACAAGCCCCATCCATAAAGGCATGGTGGTATTAATTTCGGCTTGTAAGGCTGCCTTGCTCAACTTACCTTTGCTACTCAAAAGGTACAGTTGTGTAAGTGCCAACGCATTGTTAATAAAGTGGCCAATTATGGGTAACCAAATGTTTTGGCTGTAATAAAAAATATACCCTAACACCATCCCCAACGCCATACGCGGCAAAAAGGCATACCACGATAAGTGTATCACACTAAACATAAACGAGGTAATGAGTATCGCCAATAGCGGATGTTTTAACCATTGCTGTGTTGCTGTTTGAAAGGCACCTCTAAAAAATAATTCTTCTACTACGGCGGGTGCTATGGCAACTACAAACATAGCAATCAAAAAATCTTGCCACGATTGCATGTTAGCCATTATTAAAATCTGCCTTGTATAGGTATCTTCTAACGATTGAAACATTTTGGTAAGTGCTTCTCCAACAGGTATAGCTTTATTCACCTCGGCCAGCCAACCGCTTAGCATTAAAGCAGCACCCATAATTAAAGCTGTTAAAGCCACCTGCCTTACATTCAAATTACCATTAATGCGTAATTGTTTGAGTGGTTGTTGGTTACGCACCACTTTCGCATATACCAATGCAGGCACAACAAAAATAACAATGGTAGATAGCACATTCAACCAACGCACTGCAGCGGCATAGGCAGGGTCTAACATGTTAGAACGCATGCTCATAATACTTGTACCGGTAAGTATGGGCCAGAGCAATAACATCAATAAACTACCCAATAAAAAGCTAGCTCCCCATGCTGCTACTAAAATCAACCACTGTAATGCCGGATGTAATGAATGGCGTTGCTGCATAATACAAACTTGTAACCCTGTAAATTTGCATTTTAATTTGGTTGCGAGGTTAGTTATTTTACAGAAGTTCAATAATACCCACCTTGCGGTAAATGTAAGTCTGCACATTATGGTACAAATAGGTCCGGTTCAATTACCAGATTTCCCGTTATTACTTGCTCCAATGGAAGATGTAAGTGATCCGCCATTTCGTGCAGTTTGCAAAACACATGGTGCCGATCTTATGTTCACCGAGTTTATTAGCAGCGAAGGGCTTATTCGCAATGCTATTAAAAGCCGCCAAAAACTCGATATTTACGAAAGTGAGCGCCCAATTGGCATACAAATTTTTGGTGGCGATGAAGAAGCCATGGCACTTAGCGGCAAAATTGTTAGCACCGTTAACCCCGATATTGTTGATATTAATTTTGGATGCCCCGTTAAAAAAGTAGTTACCAAAGGTGCTGGCGCCGGTGTACTGAAAGATGTCGATTTAATGGTACGCCTGACCAAGGCAGTGGTAGACAGTACTGATAAGCCTGTTACCGTTAAAACACGCCTTGGTTGGGATGATACCTCAAAAAATATCGAAGAAGTAGCCGAACGCCTGCAAGATGTTGGCATTAAAGCATTAAGCATACACGGCCGTACCCGTTGCCAAATGTATAAAGGCCAAGCCGATTGGACGCTCATTGCAAGCGTTAAAAACAACCCCCGCATACACATCCCAATTTTTGGAAATGGCGATATAGATAGCCCACAAAAAGCCAAAGAATATAAAAACCGATACGGTGTAGATGGTGTAATGATTGGCCGAGCCGCTATTGGTTACCCATTCATTTTCAACGAAATCAAACACTACCTCACTACCGGCGAAGTACCTCCGCCCCCTTCGGTACAGCAACGTGTAGCTACCATATTACAGCACCTGCACGAAAGCATCCGTTGGAAGGGCGAAGTAGTGGGCATTTTAGAAATGCGTAGGCACTATACCAACTACCTAAAAGGCTTTCCGCACATTAAAGAATTTCGCAATCAGTTAGTTAACCTCCGTGAAGTAGCAGCCATAGAAGCATTGTTACAAGAGCTAATAGTACGTTACGATGGGTTCATTGCCGAACGTGGCATCCCTCCTTTTGTAGGCAACGCCACCAGCGAATGTGCCTGGTAATAGAAGCCAACATTTACCGTAAGGCACATCTGCACTTCTACTTTCACCATAACCTTACGGTAAATGTACACACACAAAAAAAACCAAGCAAGTGCTTGGTTGATGGTATATTGATTAGCAACGGCGGGTTACATTTTGTTAGCAGATGTAGCAATGTTAGGCTGTGCGGCTAGCATTGCCTGAACACTTTCTTGCAATATATCGCTACGTTTTTGTTGAAAAAGGCTCATTTTATCTTCGGGTAATCTGAGTTGATAAGGCTTGCCTTGTGCCAATAATTGCTCAAAACCCGGATTGTATTGTTGAAATTCACTTAGGCTCATACCTAGGGTTTTCGCTATCACCGATGCTTTAAAACGGCCTTTAACTGCAACCACAGCTGTTTGTGCTAACGCTGCATTGGTAAGCATAGGCTGCTGCAAAATACCTGTAACATTCGCTTTGTGCATGTTGGTTTCGGCTGCAGTCATGGTAGTCCATCCGGCTCCGCCTTCCATCAAATAATGTGTGCCAATAAATTTCTTAACGTGGTTGCGCGTTTCGTTAGGTAAATAAGCTTGTAGTACCCAAAAATCAGTAGAGCCACTTTTTTTAATGGCAGTTTTCACACGATTAGGGCCTGCGTTGTAAGCAGCAATTACCAATAACCAATCACCAAAATCGGCGTATAATGCTTTTAAGAGTTGTGCTGCTGCAGCTGTACTCTTCACAAAATCTTTGCGTTCATCTACCCTACTATTCACTTTTAATCCCCAACGGCGGGCTTCTTCGGGCATCATTTGCCAAGGGCCAACTGCACCGGCGTAACTTGTAAGTCCGCTACGCAAATGGCTTTCTATAACACTTAAATATTTCAGTTCTACCGGTAAGTCGTTATCACGAAGTACCCTATCGTATAAATCGAAATATGGCTTTCCCCATTCTTTCATTTGCTCAAGCATATGTCTGTTTTTTTCAATGTATGCTTGAACAAAAGGTACAGCTTTCGGGTTGAGCTGCGCCAGATAGGGCTTTGATGGGTCGTAATTGCTCGCATTAAATAAGCTTGGGAATTGCTTATCGGCAGTATAGGTAGTATCAGTTACAGCCATCATTGTTTGGCTCTTTTTAACATTTTTCTTAGGATGTTTAAAAGAAACCAAGCTTACAAAAAGCAATACCAATAGTACTACACCCGAAAAAATACGGCTTGCAGCACTTACACAAGTCGTAATTTTTGTTGTTAATACTCCTTTCATTTGTTCGTTTTATAGTGCGATTCAATGGAAGGATGCAGTATTTAAACCTCGTAACTCACTGATAATCAATTAGTTAATACTTAACTCCGGCTTTACCAATCTCGCTAGCTCATGAGCTACTTCGAACATGGTTGCCTCTGCACCTTCGGCCGACAGCACTTGTACACCAAATGGCATGCCAAACTCATACTGAAAGGCGGGGATAGACATTGCAGGGGATCCTACTAGGTTCGCATGCACTGTAAAAATATCAGCTAAAAACATGGCCGTTGGGTTGGTACTTTTTTCACCAAACCGCCAAGCAGGGCCGGGCACAGTAGGACTAATAATAGCATCATACGACGCTAATATGTTGCGAGTTTGTTGTTGTAATAAGCGACGCACCTGCTGTGCTTTAGAAAAATAGGCATCGTAATAGCCAGCACTTAATACAAAGTTGCCCAACATAATACGGCGCTTCACCTCTTTGCCAAAACCAGCCGTACGCGATTGTATATATAAATCGTTCAGTTGCGTAACCTCATTTGCTGCAAAGCCAAACTTCACGCCATCGTAACGACTCAAATTACTACTTGCCTCAGCTGTTGTAAGCACATAATAGGTAGGCACCATTTGCGTAAGCAAAGGAAAATCAACTGCTGTTACAGTATGCCCTGCGGCTTTTAATTGCTGAAATAATTGCTCAAAAGCAGCTTTTATAGTAGCATCTAACCCTTCATGTGCCAATGCCTCTTTAAAATACGCCAACCGCATAGGGCGGTATGGTGTTGTGTGTTGTACACCTTGCGGTAAATGGGTTTGCAGGGCAGTACTATCTTTTCCATCGGGGCCTGCTATGGTAGCCAACACTAAAGCCGCATCGTTGATATAATGTGCAAATACACCAATTTGATCAAAACTGCTAGCATAAGCAATCAATCCATAACGCGATACACGGCCATAACTAGGCTTTACGCCAACAATCCCACAGAAGTCGGCAGGCTGCCGAACACTGCCTCCTGTATCGCTGCCCAAGCTTATCATACACAAGTTAGCTTGTACCGCTACGGCACTACCTCCGCTACTGCCGCCAGGAACTCTGGCTTCGTCGGCAGCATTTAATACTTTACCATAAGCAGAGTGTTCATTACTACTACCCATAGCAAATTCGTCGCAGTTCTGACGGCCAATAATAATAGCACCTGCTGCAATTAAGCGTTCTACCGCTGTAGCTGAATACAAGCTCTCAAAGCCTTTTAACATATTAGATGCAGCAGTTACCCGATGCCCTTTGTAACAAATAACATCCTTGATACCAACTACCACACCGTGCAGGGGCAGTAACGGCTTACCATCTGCAATATGTGCATCAAGCATGGCAGCTTGTGCTAAAGCATCTTGTTCGAATACTTCAATAAATGCGTTTAAATGTGCTTTCTCTTGAATAGCAGCTATAAAATACGAAACGGCCGCTACGCATGTGGTATGGCCGTTTTGTAATGCAATATGATAGTCTTTGATAGAAGTGATACTTCGCAAAGGCCGAACTTTTAAAAGTTGAAAAAGAATTAATTAGAGGCTGTAGTGCCTGAAGAACGATCTTTCTCGTTCATACCATCCTCAATTTCACGCTTAACATTGTTTTTAGCATCGTTAAACTCACGAATACCGCGGCCCAAGCCACGCATAAATTCAGGAATTTTGCGACCACCAAATAAAATTAATACAGCGAGGATGATAAGCACCCACTCCATACCGCCTGGCATACTCATAAAAAACGATTTTAAGTGTAAAGGTAACAGTTCAATAATGAACGTATTGCATTAGGCTATAAAAAAAGGCGGAAGTTTAACACCTCCGCCAATATTATGATGCGAGTTGCAATTACATACGCTTTTCCTTAATACGGGCACTCTTACCACTACGCTCACGTAAGTAGAACAATTTGGCACGGCGCACCTTACCTACTTTGTTCAATACAATACTTTCAACGTTTGGTGAGTAGAAAGGAAAAATACGCTCTACGCCTACGTTGTCTGAAATTTTACGTACTGTAAAAGTAGCAGTAGCGCCAGTTCCCTGAATCTTCAAAACATCGCCACGGAAGCTTTGAATACGCTCTTTACCACCTTCTACAATCTTATAATTAACAGTGATGTTATCACCTGCTTTGAATTTTGGAAATTCTTTCTTAGCAGTAAGCTGCTCGTGTACAAATTGAACCGCTGCGTTCATGACTCAAAATTTTTCGGACGGCAAAAGTAGGGATAAACTTCATTTCAACAAAAAATTATTCAGATTCCCTCAAAATTTGGGGAAAGTTGCTGTAACTGTTGAAGTGAGTGACACAACGAAGTTGCCACCTGCAACCAAGCCCACAAAAAAACAAATATCTCTACACACTTGCTTATGTTTGAGCAAACCAAGTTGCTATGGCGAACAACTTTATCGATGAAATACGAGAAGGCTACCTTTTTAAGGGCGAACAAGCACTTTTAGGTATAGGTATGCTCAACGGCACACCGCTTCAAGAAGCAAAAGTGCATATTCCTCTAAAAACATTGAACCGACATGGTTTGATTGCGGGGGCCACTGGCACAGGAAAAACAAAAACCTTACAAGTGTTGGCCGAAATATTAAGCGATAATAGCGTTTCGGTGCTCATGATGGACATCAAAGGCGATTTGAGTGGTATTGCCGCTGCTGGTAGTAGCAATGCTAAAATTGAAGAACGCTGTCAATTAGCCGGCATTTCATACACACCCAATGGTTACCCTGTAGAGTTGCTTACCATTAGCAATGAACCTGGTACAAGGCTCAGAGCCACTGTTACTGAATTTGGCCCCATACTGCTCAGTAAAATTTTAGGACTTAACGATACACAGGCTGGCTTAGTTGCTATTCTGTTCAAATACTGCGATGATAACGGCTTGCCCCTGGTAGATCTGAAAGATTTCATCAAAGTACTCCAATTCGCTGGTAACGAGGGTAAAGCTGCACTAGAAGCCGACTATGGTAAAATTAGTACAACAAGTACAGGCACAATTCTCAGAAAAGTAATTGAACTACAACAGCAAGGTGCCGATACTTTCTTTGGTGAACCAAGCTTTGATGTGAATGATTTAATGCGAATTGCCAACGATGGCAGGGGTACCATTAACATACTTCGGGTTACCGATATGCAACAAAAGCCCAAGCTGTTCAGCACTTTTATGTTGCAACTGTTGGCAGAACTGTATGCCACTTGCCCTGAAGAAGGCGATATGGATAAACCCAAACTGGTTTTATTTATTGATGAGGCACACCTGCTTTTCAATGAAGCAAGCGATGCGTTGTTAGAACAATTAGAAAGTGTTATTAAACTTATTAGAAGTAAAGGCATTGGCATCTTCTTTTGCACCCAAAACCCACAAGATGTTCCGGCGGCCATACTGAGTCAGCTTGGTCTTAAAATTCAACACGCACTACGAGCATTCACGGCTGCCGATAGAAAAACAATTAAGCAAGCGGCCGAAAATTTCCCCATCTCAACGCACTACGAGGTAGATGCCTTACTTACACAAATGGGTATAGGCGAAGCATTGGTAACATTACTGAACGAAAAGGGCATTCCTACGCCATTGGTACATACCCTTTTATTACCACCCAAAAGCAGAATGGATGTGTTAACAACCAGTGAAATTGATGCATTGGTAGCCGCTAGTCAACTCACTCAAAAGTATAACCGAGTGGTTGATAGGGAAAGTGCTTATGAAATACTTACGGCCAAGTTGGCACAAAAGCATACAGCAACAGCAAACGAAAAATCATCCAAAACAACAACCAAGGCAGCGAAAGAAGAAAGCATCTTCGATCATCCGGTAGTGCGACAGGTTGGTAGAACTGCAGCAAGCATACTTACACGTTCTCTGTTAGGAGCACTTGGCTTGAATGGCAGTGGCAGCAAGCGAAAGTCGAGTAGTTTATGGTAATAACCTTACGGTAAATGAGGAATTAAGTAGCGGTAAATAGTATGGGGCGGCCTGCGGCCGCCCCATACTATTTACCGTAAGGTATACCGCTTATTCTATTTCTAAACGTAGCCCTTCTTTTAA
>JBKBLG010000009.1:0-121414 GCA_046296295.1 Chitinophagaceae bacterium
AACCCTTACGGGTAAATGAAGGTAACATTCTTGTCCTTGCTGCCAGTGAATATTGATGGGCTGTTGCACCCACATTACTGTATCATTCCAGCACACTTCAACTAATTGATAGCTTCCATAGAAGTGCACTTGATATACGATAGCCTTTTGTTCAGGTGTACCTTCTACTTGCAAGGAAAGTTGTTCTGGCCGAACAAACCCGCTTTGAGTGGCGGTAAATAAATCGCTACGGTACAATTTAGATAAAGCTGTTGCATCAAGCTCCATATAAGTACCCAACAAGCCCGCTACATAAGCATTCACAGGCTGCTGATAAACAGCCCTTGGCGTACCGAATTGAATAATACTACCCTGCTCAAGTACTATCATACGAGTTGCCCACGATAAGGTATCTAACGGGTCGTGCGATACAAGTATCACGGTTATCGCTAATGTTTTGCTTACTGCTTCAATCAGTGCCTTCATAGCCACTTTATGATGCATATCGAGGTTAGAAAAGGGTTCATCGAGTATCAATAAAGATGGCTCTTTAGTAAGTAATCTGGCGAGTGCAATTCTTTGTTTTTCGCCTCCTGAAAGCTCATGCGTTTTGCGTTGTAATAAATGGGTGATATCGCAAAGTGTATAAATATTGGCCGCAGCCTCTGGTGTTGCTTTATTTTCTAATGCTAACCACTCCCACACTTTGTAATTATTACGCAACTCGAAATACTGACTAATGTAAGCAATGCCTTTGTGGCCCGGTAGTAATTGTTCGAGTGGACCAAGTACTTTCTGGTTTTTAAAATAAATGACCCCACTTGTTGGCTGTACATGGCCTGCGATCATTTGCAACAAAGTGCTTTTACCAGAACCTGTAGCCCCAACAATGGCGAGCTTTTCATGAGCTGCTAACTCGAACGAAATATTATTTACTGTAAAGTAATCTCCCTCTTTTCTAGAAACACCTTGTACACTTAACAACATTGCTTGACTATATAAAAGATCGAAGTTATTGCATTGCTATTACAATTAACCAGCCATAACATCTCACATCATTATATGATTGTGGCAACCATTGTTTCTATACGCTTTAACCGCGGTGCATGCATCAAACTTAGTTTGTATCAGCTACTGCATTTTCTTTTTTTATTTATGCATTTCATGTGCCGCTTATTACTGACACCTTTGATCTTTTATTACACACTAGGTACAACCATAGCTATATCGGATGTTGGAATTTTTTTTCTTAGAACATTAATTATTTTTATATTTATTGGCATTTGTGATTTCGTTCGTAAATATTTACCGCAAGGTTCTGCTTGGAGTGCGGTTGAACGAGGCTTTTGATTAGAAAAGATTTCCCAAGAGTTATTTGAATTTGTTTCTTTTGTACCACTAAATCTTATTTTTATTGGCGAGTTGCTTGCATCAAATCAAGAAACCATGAAGATTGCAGAAACATTTCATAACGAAATGCACCGCCTGGAAGAATTATACCAGTTGCAACTGTTGGATAGCCTACCAGAAAAAGAGTATGATGCAATAACCCAACTTGCCTCTATCATTTGTGGTACGCCTATTTCGTTGATTACGTTGGTTGATAGTACACGACAATATTTTAAATCGAAACAGGGCCTTACGGTAAATGAAACACCAAGAGAAGTTGCCTTTTGTGCACATGCTATATTAACACCCAATAATCCTTTCATAGTTACCGATGCCCGTGAAGATGAACGCTTTGCAGATAATCCACTTGTAACAGGCTACCCCGATATTGTTTTTTATGCAGGCATACCTTTGGTAACAAAACTTGGTAACCCCTTAGGTACCCTATGTGTTATTGATACCAAACCTCGGAGCCTAACAGAACAGCAACTTAATGCCCTTAAGGCGTTAGCTATGCAAGTTGTTCAATTGTTCGAACTACGCAGCGCATCGCAGCAATTGGCAAGCCTCAATAAAAGTTTAGAGATAAAAGCCACACGATTACAAAATATTTTAGAATCTACCAATGTTGGTACTTGGGTGTGGAACGTACAAACGGGTGAGGTTGTTTTTAACGAAAGATGGGCCGAAATTGTAGGCTACTCCCTCGAAGAACTAAGCCCAATTAATATCAACACTTGGTTACAACTAGCACATCCGGTTGATTTAGAAATAGCCAATCTCAAACTTAAAGATTGCTTTGAAAAGCGAGCTGAGTATTACGATGTGGTATGCCGTATGCGTCATAAAAATGGTGAATGGGTTTGGGTACAAAGCCGCGGAAGTGTTATTAGCTGGACAGAAGATGGCAAACCCTTATGGATGTTCGGAATCCATAGCGATATTACAGATAAGAAACTTACAGAAATACAGTTTCAATCGGTTATCAATAATATACCCGCCGCCGTATTCAGGTATAAAATAGATGCACTTGGCAACACTCAAATGATGCACCTTAGCAAAGGTTCGAAAGAAATTTGGGGTTTGCCTAACGAGGCTATCATGCAAGACATTAGCCTATTGCGTCAAATTATTCTCCAAGAAGATAGAGCCCGTGTTAGAAGTTCTATTGATCAATCATCTGCAACACTTGAACCATGGCATTGCGAATGGCGTATTACGCACCCCATTACAAATACCATCAAATGGCAAAAAGGTATTGGCATGCCACATAAAAATGCAGATGGCTCTATCATCGCCGATGCTATTGTATTAGATATAACAGAACAAAAAGAAAAAGAGAATGCCATTCAAGAAATGAACCATCGGTACAAACTGGTAACGAAAGCCAGCTTCGATGCAATTTGGGATTGGGATTTAACTACCAACCAAATTTTTTGGGGCGAAGGTTTTGAACAACTTTTCGGACATCATTTTAATTCAAATAATCAAAAGACGTACACCCATTGGCTTTCACATGTACACCCGAACGATGTTAAGCATGTTCAAAGCAGCATTCAAGCAGTAATAGAAAATATTAACGCCACTACATGGCAATGCGAATACCGATTCAAAAAAATTGATGGTACGTACGCAGAAGTAGTAGATAAAGGTATAGTGATAAGAAACGAAGAAAACAAAGTGATTCGCATGGTGGGAGCCATGCAAGATGTAACCACCCTATCAACAGCACTACAAAGACTTGCCAAATCTGAAAAAAAATATAGCAGCCTTTTTCATTTAAGCCCAATTCCGATTTGGGTGTACGATGTAGATACGCTTCGCTTCTTAGAAGTTAACAAAGCTGCACAACAGCATTACGGCTATTCTAAAGAAGAATTCCTCAATATGCTTATTACCGATATACGCCCCGAGGAAGACTTACACTTACTGCAGCATGCCATTGAAAGCAACCACAAACATACGCGACAATACTACCACGGTGTATTCAGACATATTAAAAAAGATGGCACTATAATTTATGTAGACATACAAAGTCAAGCACTAGAAGATGAAGGAGCTAATACCAGAGTGGTATTAGCCAGAGATATCACAGACCAGTTAGCCTATACAGATGCCATTGAAAAACAAAATGCCAAACTTAAAGACATTGCATGGATACAATCGCACATTGTACGTGCACCGCTAGCAAGGCTCATGGCTCTTGTGAACTATCTCTCAGAATTCGATCCTTCCATCTCCGAAGAAAACAGGCAAATGCTTAAACATATATTTCAGTCGGCACAAGAATTTGACACTATTATCAAAGATATTGCCGTTAAAGCAGAACAAATACAATTACAAGCTACCCCTAGCAATAACTACACTAGCGAATTTACCCAAGCAAAAAGCGAACTAGAATAAATAGCTTTACACTTTACAAGTTTTAATGCCCAAAAGTGTATACAAAGGGCAAAAACTCACCACACTGGTAAGTGTAAAAACACCTGCCACTACCAGTAATACCACACCTAATGTTCCTGTAATAATACCTGCATAGTACAGATACACCAATACAGCAGCTACCACCAAACGAATAATTTTATCAATGCTACCCATATTCTTTTTCATGCTATGAAATTTATGCTTTAAAAGATGCGTATAAAGCTAAAATACACAGTTGCTGCAATTCGTGATTTTTATCACAAACAGGCCTAATATTAGTTATAAGCAAGCCTAAAAGACACACTACAAACGTTAACCAGACAACCAAACCATCGATCTTTCACATCCTGAACAGAATTTTCAGACGACCTTAACTCGGCCGACTATTTCGCTGTATTTTGACAAAGACCAGCAGACAAAGTTGGTGACTCACAAGCAGACATAAGAAAAAATTCAAATACCCCACCGCACAAAAAAAATTAGTATGCCCACAGACGTTTTGTACATTTGGTTTTGCCCAAATCACAAGCTTAACCCTTCAGCAAATGCGAAGCATTCACGAATACCTTTAAAATGAATTATAACATGAGTAAAACCAAAAGAGCATAATTTCCCTACCTCATAGGGTGACCGTTTTAAATAAAGTTTTAAGTTTGATACTTATGTCCATAACATTTTGTCTAAATGAGCGACGTAACATTTGGTGACTATATCAGAAAACTAAGAGAAGCAATGGAATTTCCATTGCGGAAGGTTGCTGCACATCTCGACATTGTCACTTCAACATTAAGTAAAGTGGAAAGAGGAGAACGCCTAGTTTCACCTCACTACCTGAAGCCATTGGCAGCAATACTGGAGCTGGATTTAAAAGAAGTTCAAACGACTTTCATTGCCGATAAAATCAATAAAGACTTTGGAGGCTTGGAACATTTGACCGAAGGACTAAAAGAAGCAGAAAAACAACTTAAAAGACAAAAAAATAGATGCCAACTAAGTTTTTCACCAATCAAGACGACAACAGCCTACTTAAAAAATTTGAGGGAGTATTTACGAATATTGATAGCATTCGACACTTTGATGCACTCGTTGGCTATTTCAGAACATCAGGTTACTTTAAGGTTCGTGCTTTTTTAGAAAAGATTCCAAGAATCCGAATTCTCGTGGGTATCAATGTTGACCAACTCATCAAAAAATACCACGACAAAGGACAACTTTATCTAGACAATCCGGAAGAAACTAAAGCCGACTTCCTGGAAGATATGATTAAGAATATTCAGGAAGCAAATTATGATGAAGTAACAGAAAAGGGAATCATTCAATTTATTGAAGACCTCATTAGCGGAAAGATTGAGTTAAGAGCACACCCAAAAAAGAAAATACATGCTAAGGTTTATATTTTCAGACCTGCATCATTCAATGAATATGCACCCTGCGAAGTAATTACAGGTTCATCCAACCTAACTGATGCCGGACTTGGTGCAAACCCTGAATCTAATTATGAATTCAATGTAAGTCTTCGTGACTATGAAGATGTAAAATTCGCTACCGAAGAATTTGAAAGACTTTGGAATGAATCCATACCAATTCTTCATGCAGAAGCAGAAGCTCTCAAAAAGAAAACATACTTGCGTGACGACTTTACGCCTTTTGAGCTTTACATCAAAATGCTGATTGAGTATTTCGGCAAACGTGTTGAATACGACCCATACAACATTGACTTATTACTTCCTGACAAATTCATGCGTTTGAAATACCAATCAGATGCAGCGAATCAGGGTTACGCCATAATGATGAAACATAACGGCTTTATCCTGGCTGATGTGGTTGGTTTGGGTAAAACCATTATCGCCTGCATGGTGATTAAGAAGTTCATCTACGAAAACGGAACACATTCCAAAATACTTGTTGTAGTTCCACCGGCATTAGAGGCAAACTGGAGAAGAACCACAGAAGATTTTCAAATTAAAAATCACTTTGAGTTCATTACTCTTGGCAGTTTACATAAAATCCTGAATGAAGATAATTACAGCTATTCCAATGCAGATAAGTTTGACTTGATTGTGGTGGACGAATCCCACAAGTTCAGGAACGACTACACCGAAATGTATTTGGCATTGCAGGAGATCTGTAAGAAACCAAGAAGCCGGCCATCTGAAAATGGCGATACGAGAAAAAAAGTAATTCTCATTTCAGCAACTCCACTTAACAACAGGCCGCAAGACATCGAGAATCAACTTTATCTTTTTCAAGACAAACGAAACAGCACCTTAGAAAATATTCGTAACCTTCAAGATTATTTCAAACCTCTGAACGAGCAATACAAGAAACTAGCTGCTGAAAAGATACTCAACATCAAAAAGCTGAAATCGCTTTTTCAAAAATTACGGGATGATGTTGTTGAACCATTGGTAATTCGGAGAACACGAACCGACATTGAAAAAAACAAGGAATATTTGGAAGACATGAAAAGTCAGGGTATCATCTTCCCGAGAGTGGATGACCCAATTTCATTGTTTTATGAATTAGATGGTAAACTTGCAACCCTGTTTTATGAAACTGTTTCCTTAATCACCGGATTGGACGAATATGGCAATGAAACAGATGGTTTGGGTTATTACCGTTATCGTGCCATTGAATTTTTAGCCAACGAGGACGACAAAAAGATTTACGGAAACGTAAAATCAATTTCCGGTCGTTTGAGTGCAATCATGAAAACGCTTTTGGTGAAACGTTTGGAAAGCAGCTTTTTTGCATTTACTCAATCCATCAAT
The DNA here is from genome assembly GCA_046296295.1 of Chitinophagaceae bacterium. Classification (GTDB taxonomy): domain Bacteria; phylum Bacteroidota; class Bacteroidia; order Chitinophagales; family Chitinophagaceae; genus UBA10646. The sequence goes on from JBKBLG010000009.1 coordinate 6,564, forward strand.
CGCTTTCAGCGAGCCATTGACAACATGATTGAAATGTTTGAAAACGACAGGGTGTTTGTTGCCCCTGACCTTGACATCAATAAACTACTGGAAGAAGGCTTAAGCTATGACCAGATTGAAGCTAAAATCAATGAGAAAGGTGGCAACAATAAGGAGTTCAAAAAATCAGCCTTTGATAAAAAGTTTATAGCCTTACTGAAATCAGACAAAGAAAAGGTTGACGAATTGGTTTTACGTTGGAGCAAAATCAAAAAAGACCCTAAACTAGAAGCTTTCAGTGATAAACTGAAAACGGAATTCTTCAAAAGCAAAAAGCACAACCCAAGCGGACAATTGGTAATCTTCTCCGAATCAAAGGAGACCGCAGAGCAATTATCAGAGCAAATCAGAAAAGACTTCAAATTCCGAGTGCTGACGGTAAGTGCCGAAAACCGGAAAAACGTTGAAAACATTCTTCGTGAAAATTTTGATGCAAATCTTGAAGAAGAAAAGTGGAAAAGTGATTATGACATCATCATCACCACAGAGGTTTTGGCAGAAGGTATCAACCTTCACCGAAGCAATTTGATTGTAAACTATGATGTGCCTTGGAACGCTACACGTTTAATGCAACGCATTGGCCGTGTAAACAGAATTGGTTCAAGAGCTGAACAAATTTTCGTTTACAACTTCTACCCATCTGCTCATGGTGACGAGCAAATCAAGTTGGTAAACAATGCCCTTAGAAAATTGCAGTCCTTTCACACCGCATTTGGGGAAGACAATAAAATATTCTCCTTGCTGGAAGAAAAAGGTGCTGGAGCATTGTTCGGCAACAAAATTCAAAAAGAAGAAAGCGAGATTCTGAATTATCTCAACGAGTTGAGAGATTTTAAAAAGAAGCACCCGAAACGCTTTGCAGAAATTTCAAGAATACCAAATAAAGCAAGATGTGGAAGAAAAGTGGACGAAGGACATCAACTTACTTTGATGGAAGCAGAAACTGGCGAAATAAACTATCCCCTTCAAAATACGTCTCTTACTTATCTGAAAAGTGAAAACCATCCAGGCATTTTCTGTTTGATTACGCCTGATTACAACATCATCGAATTGAATTTTCTGCAAGCCGTTAAAGTCTATAAAGCCGAAGAAACTGAAAAAGCTGTTCCGCTGCATTCGCAGCATTACGAACAAACGGCAAAAGGTCTTGACTATTTCAAATCGGAAAAGAATCAGGAGAATGTACAAACCATTTCCCGTAAAAATCTGAGTCCTGCCGAAAACAAGGCTATTACCAATATCAATGCGATTATCAAAGTAGCACCGACTGAACAAAAAAGAATGGCATTGCAAAGAGCACTTGACCTAATTAAGAAAGGAACGTATGGCTCGAAGGGTTTACCAAAATCTATCAACAATTTTTTTACTACCAATGCCAAATTGCTGAAAGAACCACCCAAGTTTGTGGAACAACTCTTTATTGACTTGCTGGATAGCTACGACCTTTCATCCAATGCCGAGGCAGGTGAAGAAAAAAGAACAGGACAAGGTATCGTGAATCCTAAAATAGTTTTAACGCAAAGTTTCGTATAACATGGCAAATAGAACTTTAATACAAACCGCCTTACAAAAACCTTACGACAGGATACTCTTTGGAAAAGAAGTTTTAAGTCCGGTTTTCGGTTCATGCTTCAATTTGAGCAGCAGTGCAGTTCCTGCTTCGGTGCAGCCCAATAAATCGGAGCAAGCCGTTATTCAATCCGTTTCCATTTATGGCACCATCCATCTCGAAGACGGAACCGAAATCACCTGTTATGAAATCATTCTGCAACCTTCGGTTCGTATTGAACACAGTAAGGTGGCCATTCAGCGATATGTGAGAAAGTTACTTACTGCCGGACAAATTGCCTTGGTAAACTTCATTGCTCCTCAAAACAAAAAGGTATGGCGTCTGACCTTAGTTGCCAAAGACAGTGAACTGACCGAGCAGGGCATTAAAGAAAAAACTACCCATGCCAAACGCTACACGTATCTTTTAGGTCCTTCGGAAACCTGCAAAACAGCAGCCGAACGTTTTGAATCGCTAAGCACCGAAAAGCAAATTACTTTTCAGGCATTAGTGAATGCTTTCTCCGTTGAGAAACTCAGCAAGGCATTCTTTGACGAATACACCCTGCATTACCAAAAGTTTTGCGATTATTTACAGGAATCTAATTTCAGAAAATCGGTTTTCAAAATCACCATTCCCACAAACGCCACCAAAGAAGAAAAAGACAAAGCCTGCAAACCCATTCGTGACTTTGTAAAGAAACTCTTAGGCCGCATAGTGTTTCTCTACTTCGTGCAAAAGAAAGGCTGGCTGGGTGCAAGTGATACCCAATACAAAGACGGTTTGACCGATTTCATTAAACAGCTTTTCCAACAATCGGGTGGCAATGATGCCTTTTACAGCACATGGCTCACGGTGCTGTTTTTTGAAACCCTCAACAAAGAACGCAGCAATGACGACTTTAAAATGCCTGATGGCAAAAAGGTAAAAGTGCCTTTTCTGAACGGTGGTTTGTTTGATAAGGAAGACCATGATGAACATATTCTCACCTTCAAATCAAAACTGTTTCACCATCCCGATTTTGAAGATACCCTGCTCACCGAAAAGAACATGGACAATGCAAGAGGTTTCCTCGACTTTTTGGATGCCTTCAACTTTACCGTGCATGAAGATAGTCCTGATGACCATACCGTAGCGGTTGACCCCGAAATGCTCGGGCATATTTTTGAAAACCTGCTGGAAGACAACAAAGACAAAGGTGCTTTTTACACGCCTAAGGAAATTGTGCATTACATGTGTCAGGAGAGTTTAACGGAATACCTCACCACCCATTTGAGCAAGGAATACACCGTTTACAAAGAGATTGGCAACGCACAGGTGGAACTGTTTGGCAACGAAACCAAAACAGGGCAGTTGAAAATGGTGGAGCAATTGGGCGCCAAAGCGCTGAATCGTGATGATGTAGCCTTCATTGTAAAACATAAAGACATTAGCCGCCTTACCAAAGCCCAACTAAAGAAAATAGATGCCTTGTTAGATAACGTAAAGATTTGTGATCCTGCCATTGGCTCGGGTGCTTTCCCAATGGGCTTGTTGCAGGAAATACATGCCATTAAAGAAGTAATTGCCTATGAACTGCAACAGCCCTGGAAACCGGCTGAAGTGAAAGAAAACATCATCCAAAACTCGATTTATGGGGTGGACATTGAAAAAGGTGCGGTTGACATTGCCCGTTTGCGTTTCTGGCTGAGTTTGGTTGTTGATGAAAATAAACCAAGAGCATTGCCCAACCTTGATTACAAAATTGTGGTGGGCGACAGTTTGTTGAGCAAGTTTGAAGGTGAGATAATTGAAATTGACTGGGAAATCAAGGAAGGTACACAAGGCAATTTGTTTGGCAATGAGAACGTATTAAAGAGGCAAGCACTTCTCAAAAAAATTACCGCAAAGCAGTCGGAATATTTTCATGCCGCAAATAAACAGAAATTAGCCGCTGAAATTCGTAATCTCAAAATTGATATTTTAATTAATCAGTTGGAGTTAATGATAAACACCAAAGGTTTGGAAAAGAAGCCGACAGAAAGTGGGAAAAAAGCAGCAGCTCAAATGGAGTTATGGCTTCAAACACAAAGTTGGAAAAACACAATTTCCAAACTGCAAAGGGTAAAGCAAAACAAAGAAGAATCCTTTGAGCATTTCGACTGGAAATTGGATTTTCCTGAAGTATTGAATCCGTATTTAGTAAATGGCAATGCTGGATTTGATATTGTGATTGGGAATCCACCTTACTTAAACTTCAAGATGTATTCGACAGAAGACAAAGAAGTCTACAGACATCTTTACTCAGAGGTCTTCGATGGAAAAGCAGATATATACTACTATTTCTTCTATAAATCCCATGAGCTTAGTAAAAAGCAGGGAATAACATCATTAATTACTTCCAGATATTGGATAGAAGCCGAATATGCAAGAAAGCTAAGAAAATTTGTTTCCACTAAGACGACATTGAAAGAAATTATTGATTTCAAAAATGTTACTGTGTTTGATGGAATTGGGATAAAGACTTGCATTACAAGTTTTTTGAATATTCCAGATTATCTAACTCATTTCCATTATAGATTTCACCCAGGAAAGAAAATCGACTACATAGACCTGAGCGAATATGTTTCGAATATTATTCCAGCAGAAAATATAACAACCAAAGATTCATGGAATCTGACTAATGAAGAGTCAACGGATATTCTAAAGTTGATTGAGAAGGAATCTATTTCCTTAGATGAAATTGCAAATTGTAAGCAAGGCATTGTAACTGGATTTGATAAAGCATTTATTACAACAGAAAACGAATTTAAGAATCTACCAAAGAAAATAGTCAAGCCATGGCTTAAAGTTGGTGATATTCAGAAATACGCAATAGAATTGGTTGAGAAAAGAGAATTAGTTTACACTAAACTAATCAATTCTTTAGATGATTATCCCCAACTTAAACAAAGGTTACTGCCATTCAAACCTAAGTTATCTAACAGGCGTGAAGCAAAAAATGGCAAAATCAGATGGTTCGATTTACAATGGCCTCGTGAACAAGAACTTTTTGAATCGGAGAAATTGATTTGCAGATTCAAAGCATCTGAAAACACATTTTGCTACGATTCCAATGGTTTTTATTCAAGTGCAGACACAACGGTAGTGGCTTTAAACGAAGCGGGAAAGAAAAAATATGATACGAAATATCTTTTAGCATTGCTCAATTCGAAGGTGTTATCTTTTTACTTCAAATCTTATGGTAAATTGATGGATTACCGATATGAATACTACCCCGGTCCAGTAGGAAGGCTGCGAATAAAGAATTCAACCAAACAAAAGTCGTTTAAAGCTATTGTGGACTACATATTATATCTGAAAACACAAGATTTACAAAGTGCATCCGACCAACTCATGCCTACCTACTTCGAGCAAATCATTGACGGTATGGTGTATGAGCTGTATTTCCCTGAGTTGATTAAAAAACACAAAAGGGAAATCATACAGCATCTTGGGGAGTTGCCAGAGTTTACATACAAAATGAGTGACGAGCAGAAAATGAAAATCTGCAAAACGGTATTTGAGCGTTTGCATCACCCATCGCATCCGGTGCAGGTAAACCTCGAAAAAATGAAAGAGGAAATACCCGAAATACGGATAATAGAAGGCATGGAAAAATAAAACCTTCCGTGCCCCTCCGTGGTAAAAAAAACGCACCACGGAGAGCACAGAGAAACACAGAGAAAAAAAACCTCCGTGCTGCTCCGTGCCCTCTGTGGTAAAAAAAATAAATTCACCACGGAGAACGCAGATAAACACAGAGAGAAAAACCTCTGTGCCCCTCCGTGCCCGCTGTGGTAAAAAATAACTCACCACGGAGAGCACAGAGAAACACAGAGAAAAAACCTCCGTGCCCCTCCGTGCCCGCTGTGGTAAAAAAAATATAACGCACCACGGAGCACACAGAGAGACACAGAGAAAAAAAAACCTCCGTGCCCCTCCGTGGTAAAAAAAACGCACCACGGAGAGCACAGAGAAACACAGAGAAAAAAAACCTCCGTGCTGCTCCGTGCCCTCTGTGGTAAAAAAATAAATTCACCACGGAGCCCACAGACTTACAATGTAACAACACAGAAAGCCAGCTTACAACATTCCTTTAGAAAAAGCGGGTTCATTGGTTCATTGAACATTCTAACTCGCATTAAATTTTTTTAGCGAATTGACAGGTTAATGCTACGAAATCTGCTTCTAGCTAAGCCACCAAACATTAACCCTACTTCATTGTATACCTTACGGTAAAAAAGAACACAACGCATTACACATTAAAAAAAACTTCCGTAGCACCATAACCAAAACGCGGATCGTATTGGTTGATAAAGAAACGCACCTCTCTACGAGCTTTTAAAAGCTCATGAATTTCATCGCGAAGCCTACCACTACCCACGCCATGTATTACAGTTAATGTAGGTTGCCGATGCGCTACAGCCAATTCGTACCATTTTTCAAACTCTTGTAACTGTGTTTGCAGAATTTCATAATTACTCAAGCCTTGCCAATTATCCATAATTTTCTCCATGTGCAAGTCTATCACAGTTCGTGCCGGTGGTAGGTTTTGTTTCATTTTTTTTGCCTCGTATACCTTAAATCCGGCGGCTGCCAAGCCTGTTAGAGCAAATTTTTCTTCTTCAACTGCATTGGGGTAATCGTCAAATAACTTTTGGCTTATGCTAGGCTCATTTTTAGCCTTCATTGCTTCTATCAGCTTGAAAATTTGTTTCCCTTTAAACTTAACTGAAGTCTCAAAAAATGGAGCCTTACCCTTTTGCGGTGTTAGCAAACTAAACACAAAGTTGAAATGCGGACTATCACTGAAATCACTAAATGGTACATCGTGTAAGTAAAAATCTTGAAACGGTAATATTTCGCTTTTCAGTTCAAAAGCAGTATCACCAAGCATTACTTGCGTATAATTAAAAGTGAATGCGGTATCAGATTTATTAACCAAGTATAATTTAAATAGGGTAACAAATTCATCATCAAACTCATCGTAATCGAACTTTGGTATCATGCTTAACCAAACACCATCGGCAACTTTAATGCTATTGGGCCTGGCTTTTTCTTTCGGTAACTGATCTATAAATTGCTTTACAACAGTTTTTTTTTCTGGTACAACTTTTTTCTTAGAAAAACGATAGAAATATGGGAAGTCAATTTGATCCATATAGGCAGGGAACCTCACACCACGCACTTCAATCATCACCATTTTATCGTTCATTATTTCAACCACCTTACCCTCTTCGTGGCTATGTAACACGATAATATCGTCGCCTATTTGATACTTCATACTTTCAAGATGTAAGTTGCAAAAATAGCAAAAGCATTTTTGCAAAGCGTTGCGGTATTTACCGTAAGGTATGGTTACAAAAAAGGTTGGCTTCTAAGCCAACCTTTTGGTTAATGTATTCGGTTGATGCAACTTACTTCGCTTACGCCCGTAAAAAGTGTACACAAGTAAGCCCAAGCCCATCCAAGCGAAGAATAGCAACCAACTATCTACCGGAATTTCAATCATTAGATATAAGCAACAAAGTGCTCCAAGAATTGGAATAAGAGAGTACTTACGTAAATAACTAAGCACAGCCACCACCCAGGTAATTGCAATAAAAATTAAAAACAAAACTTCTTGATAACCTTCGTGGCCAAGATTGGCGATGGCATCGGTGAAGCGTTGACGAAATACAATACTAAATGCAATTACCAATGCAGGAATAATAAGCTGCCCATTGATGTAAGGTAATTTAAAACCACCTTGGCGATTTGTTATGCGAGGCAGCACTAATACCCCAAAACACACTAGTACAAAGGCGAATAAAGTTCCAATGCTAGTTAAATCGGTCATTACACTACTAGGCAAAAACAATGATGGAACCGCAACGAGCACACCGGTTACAATGGTTGCAAATGCTGGTGTTTGATACTTTTTATGTACCTGAGCAAATTTTTTAGGTAACAATCCGTCGCGGCTCATACTCATCCAAATACGAGGTTGCCCTAATTGAAATACTAACATTACGCTTGTTGTGGCCACCACGGCACTAATGCTAATGATATAACCAATCCAGTCTAAATTAATTTTTTCAAATACATATGCCAGCGGGTCGTTCACGTTCAATTCTTTGTAATGAACCATGCCCGTTAGTACTAGAGCAATTAGAATGTACAATACCGTGCAAATGATAAGCGAATAAATCATGCCTTTGGGCATATCTCTTTGTGGATTTTCGCATTCTTCGGCAGTAGTACTAATAGCATCAAAACCAATATAGGCATAGAATACAGCAGATACACCTGCTAAAACGCCACCGAAACCATTGGGCAAAAAAGGCGACCAGTTTTCGGGCTTCACATAAAAAAAGCCAAGTATAATCACCAATACAATAACGGCTAGTTTAAAAATTACCATTAAGTTGGTAGTTTTTTTGCTTTCTTTTATACCGATATAAGCCAATAAAGTAATAAACACCACAATGAGAAATGCAGGCAGGTTCATAAAAATGCGACTACCGCCAATGGTTGGTGCAGCATTGTTTAAATCGAGTGCTTTTTGAAGTGCTGGATCTAGTAGTTGGATAGGTGTAGTTTGTAAGGCTGAGTTAGCTTTTTCTACTTGGGCTGCTTGGGTAAAAGGATCTACCAATAGCCACCCCGGAAGATTAATGCCTAAACCGCGTAACAAATTATCGAAGTAACCACTCCAGCTAATGGCAACCACAATGTTACCAATAGCATACTCTAAAATTAAAGCCCAACCAATGATCCATGCTATTAGTTCTCCAAAGCTAACATAGGCATAGGTATAGGCACTACCTGCAATAGGCACCCTACTGGCAAATTCGGCATAGCATAGTGCACAAAAGCCACATGTAATCGCTGTAATTACAAACAAGAACGCAATGCCGGGGCCACCGTTACTTGCTGCTGTTCCGATAGTGCTAAAAATACCTGCACCAATAACGGCAGCGATACCCATAAATGTGAGGTCGCGAACCTTAAGCACTTTATGCATGCCACCGCTATGGCCATCGGTATGACCTGCTTCAAATTCGGCCTGAATATGTTCGAGTGATTTTTTTCTGAATAACGACATATGCTTCTGTTAATAAGTACGCTAAAATGTAATTTGTGTAAAGGCATTACACATCACGTTGAATGAGGTAGGCCGCCAATTCTAATAGCGGTTGTTTTCTGTTTTTAACTACTGCAACAGCTTCTAAATGGCTCATAGCTTTATTCAAATAAGTTTGCTTTAAATCTAATGCCCACGATTGAACGCCGCATGCGGTAAATACTTCGAGCATACGAGGCACTTTATCGGCAGGGTTTTCATTCATGAGTTGAGCCATTACAGCTTTTTGTTCGGCTGTTGCCACTTCGAGTGCATGCAGCATTAAAAAGGTTTTTTTATTCTGCTTTATATCGCCACCTACTTCTTTACCAAACTTGCTGGGGTCGCCAAAGGCATCTAAGTAATCGTCTTGTATTTGAAAAGCTATGCCTAAATTTTTACCAAACTCGTACAGGTGTTGCACATTACCTTCACTAGCACCGCCCAAAATAGCCCCCATCGCTAAGCTTGCTGCTAATAGTACCGATGTTTTCAGTTCTATCATGTATAAGTATTCTGGCAGGGTAACAATTGTTCTACTTTCAAAATCCATATCCATTTGTTGCCCTTCACATACTTCTTTTGCCGTTTTATTGAACAATTGCAAAATAGCAGGCAAGTAGGCTACATCAATTTTCGTAAGATATTCATAAGCCACAATAAGCATTACATCGCCGCTCAGTATAGCAGTGTTTTCACCATATTTATGGTGCACAGTGGGCAAGCCTCTACGAAGCGAGGCCTTATCCATAATATCGTCGTGTATTAAAGTGAAATTGTGAAATAACTCAATGGCTGTTCCTACCTTCCAAGCATCGGCACTGATAGCATCAAAAAGTTCATTGCCCATTAAACACATCACCGGACGAATACGCTTGCCACCAAGCCGCAGAAAGTAATTACACGGTTCATATAAAGTTACCGGTGTATCCGGAAAATGTGGTTGTTGAAAATAGTCGTTAAATGCTTTTGCTAAAGCCGTAAAAGATTGCATGCAATTGTTTTTGGCGTGGGCAAAATAAGAAAGTTCGGGCAATGCTTCGCTGTAAAAGCTACGAATGATACACTCAAGTTACTTATATTAGCTAAAAGCAAAAAAAGCATCTATGATAGCAAGCATCAGAAAACAATACAACCAAGCATTCACCGAAGAAAATTATCAAGCCTACATTACAGCACTGAAAAGCTTATACCCCAATAGCCTCGACTTTCGGGTAGCCGAAACACCCATATTTGTAGATAAGGCATTTACAAACAAAATATTAGCAGCATGTGAAAGTATTGTTGATGTTATTGTACAGCCCGATTTCATAGAACGTACCAACAGAGCTATTCCTGCTAATGTACACGTACCCAACGAAACACCATATAGCGATTTTATTGCTTTCGACTTTGGTATTTGCGAAAATCAAAATGGCGAATTAGAGCCTCAACTGATAGAAATGCAAGGCTTCCCTACACTTTTTTGCTATCAGATAGATCATGATATTATTACACAACAGTACTTTCATTTACCGCAAGGTTATAGTACTTACTTAAATGGCTATAATGCCGAAACGTACAAGGCTTTATTACAAAAAATAATTTTGAATGGGCATGCTCCCGAATCGGTGGTGCTACTCGAAATTTTTCCGCATCAACAAAAAACGAGGGTTGATTTTTATAGTACGCAACAACATATTGGAATACAGCCGGTATGCCTAACCGAGTTAATACAAGAAGGCCGTAACCTATACTACTTACGCAATGGTGTAAAAACAAAAATTGAACGTATCTATAATCGTATCATTTTCGATGATCTGCAACAACAAACACCCGAAGTGCAAGCTAAAGGCAAGTTGCTTTTAGAAGATTTAGCAGTTGAATGGTGCCCACACCCCAACTGGTTTTATCGCATTAGTAAGTTCACCTTACCCTTAATACAACACCCTTATATACCACACACGCAATACCTTAGCGATATTCGTGTAATACCTACCGACCTAGAAAACTATGTGCTCAAACCGCTGTTTTCATTCGCCGGACAGGGCGTAGTAATTGATGTTACCCCTGCCGATATTGCTGGTGTTAAAGATCCTGAAAATTGGATACTGCAACGAAAAGTGAAGTATGCCGAAGTAGTACAAACACCTGATGTGCCTGCTAAAGCCGAAATTCGAATTTTCTATTTTTGGGAACCGGGTGCACCGAGGCCGGTAGCTACCAACAACTTAGCCCGCCTCAGCAAAGGAAAAATGATTGGCGTACGTTACAATCAAGACAAAACTTGGGTAGGTGGCAGCCTAGCCTACTTTGAACAATAAATACAATTTTTCCCTTACGGCAAATGATTTTATGCAACCAAACCTTACGGTAAATGTTGCTGTATTAATATGGCAACACCATCGGTAATACTTAGCATCGCAAAATACCCTCGCTTCATGGGTTGGGCAGGCTTTTTAAGCATGGCTATTTTTCGTGTACCCTTTTGGCTACACAAGCAACTACTATTCTGGAAACTGATGGGCTGCGGCAAAAACGGCACATTCGATAAACAGCCCGATTTTAACCAATGGGCGGTAATGCTTGCAGTTACAGATATTAACCAATGGCAAAATAACCGTACTACAACATTCATGCAACAATACTGGCGTTGTTTTGGTGCTAAAGTAACTACTTACTACCTACAGCCCATAGAAGGCCATGGTCTTTGGGATGGTAAGCAAGTATTTGGAGTGCTCCCTAAAACTTCTGATTACGATGGCCCCATTGCAGTGCTTACAAGGGCTACCATTAAACTATCAAAACTTGGCCGCTTTTGGGAGCATGTTCCAATAGTAGCAAGGCATATGCAACAAACAGAAGGTTTTATAACCAGTGTTGGTATTGGTGAAATACCGTGGATTAAGCAAGCAACATTTAGTGTTTGGGAGTGCAAAGCAGCCATGAAAAATTTTGCTTATAAAATGGCCGACCATGCCGATGTGGTTCGCAAAACCCATCAAGAAAAATGGTACAGTGAAGATATGTTTGTTCGTTTTAAGATTATTAATGTTACAGGTAGCAATTTGCCGGCTTTAAAAGCATTCGCTATATTGCAATCATGATTGCCTTTCGCAATACACATTTGCTTTTAGCCATTTACCTGAACTTAATTGCTTCAGGCGAAGGTAGCCTACCCGATTACTGAGGTTGTATCAATACTTTTTGCATAGTTCAATTACTGTGCTCTCTTACTTTTTATACACTCGTTTATTTACGTAAGTAAATAAGCCTTGTTACTGACTTTCAAACATTTGTTATGGATAAACATTTTTTTGTTGATTCTGAAATTGGCACACTTCGCAAGTTATTAATACACAGCCCCGATGGCGGCATTGGGAAAATTATACCCAGCACTTTTGCCGATAACCTGTACGACGATATTGTGCATTTAAAAAAAATGCAGCAAGAATACAGCCATTATGTTCGTTTATTGCTACACTTTTTAGATCCGGAAAAAGCTACTTACGTAAATGATTGCCTACAAAGTGGCGACCCAGTAAGGGCCAAAAACTGCTTTATTCCCGGTAAAGCCGAATATTTTAATAGTGATAAAGTACTAGAAGTACAAACCTTACTACAACGCATTTTGCAAGATGAAAAGGTTAAAATACGTTTGATTGCTGCTATTTGTAGCTACGAAGAAAGTAGTTTTAAAACACAACAAATACTTGAAGGTATTGCCGATACGGCATTACTTGCCAAAATATGCATTACCGGCATATTACCTGCCAGTGTAAATGGTACGCATGAAGATCAATACATTTTTCCGCCTATTCCGAACTTTATTTTCACCAGAGATATTGGCATTATGATTAAAGATCATATGCTTTTGAGTAGAATGGCCACCTCGGCTCGCAAACGTGAAAGTTTAATTACTCGTTTTTTGGCACTTTACTTTTTTTTCTCAGAGGACACCTCCAAAGTATTAGAAGTAATTGAAGAAAGTGACTTTTTTTTATATGAAGAATCAGAACGAAAGCATCGTGTTATTAGTATTGAAGGTGGCGATGTAATGATGATTCATCCTACCCATTTATTGGTGGGTTGCAGCGAACGTACCAGCAGTAATGCCGTGAATGAAATTGTGCATACCATTTATAGCCATCCTGCATTGGGTATCGAAAAAATATCGGTTGTTAAAATTCCGAAAAAGCGAGCTCAAATGCATATCGACACCATATTTACGCAAGTAAAACGTAATGTTTGGGTGTTATATGGCCGCTACAGCGAACGATTGATAGCAGCCGAAAATAAGGTGCGGCAAAGCTACTTACAACGCTTAACACATGGCGATGAAGGTACCGCAACAGAAATGCCAGAAATTATTCAATACTACAAAAAAATAGAAGAACCCTATCAACCGAAGAAAGATTACAGCGTAGTTCAAAACCCTGCCGGTATTGAAGAACTACTCTACCAAGTAAGTGTAGAAGATTTTGGTTGCATGCCATCAGATGTTAAAATCATTTACAGTGGTAATAACATTTTCCCTTATGATGATAGAGAACAATGGACAGATAGTTGCAATGTAGTAGCTTTAAAAGAAGGTGTTGTAATTGGTTACGATAGAAACGACTTTACTGCTGAGGCATTTAAAGATGCAGGTTTCGATGTAATTACCACTGAACAAGCCTTCGCATTATTTGCGAACGGGCTTGAACCGCACAGCTTAGAAAATACTTTGATTTTATTACCAAGTGCAGAACTGAGTCGTGCAAGAGGCGGTAGCCATTGTATGAGTTGTCCTTTGCTTCGCGATACCTTATAATGTACTCGTTAAAACTATACTAATGATTACGCAAGATATTTTAATGATACGCCCTGTGGCATTCACTTACAATGCTCAAACAGCGGTTAATAATAGCTTTCAACAGCAAGGCGCTGCAGAAGCTGCACAAGAAAAAGCACTGGCAGAGTTTGATGCTTTTGTGAATTTGTTACGTAGTAAAGGGGTTCGTGTACATGTAGTGAACGATACCCTTGAACCGCATACGCCCGATGCTATATTTCCTAATAATTGGATTTCATTTCACGATGATGGAACCGTGTTCCTATACCCGATGTATGCTGAAAATAGAAGAGCTGAACGTAAGCCTACAGTACTCGAATACATTAGGAAAACATTTACCGTAAGGCAAGAATATGATTTATCGTACTACGAGCAACAATCGTTGTTTTTAGAAGGTACAGGAAGCATGGTGCTAGATAGAGATGCTAAAATTGCATATGCTTGCTTGAGCCCCAGAACCAATGCTACGGTACTACAACAATTTTGTGCAACTGCTGGCTACAAGCCTTGTATTTTCACTTCGGTAGATGCGCAAGGTGCTACAATATATCACACCAACGTTGTAATGTGCGTAGCCGAAAATCAGGTAATAATTTGTACCGATAGCATACCCGATGCTACAGAAAAAGCAAACGTGATAGCAACTATTGAGCAAAGTGGTAAGGCCTTGGTTACGATTAGCTTTGAACAATTAGCACAATTCGCTGGCAATATGCTACAGATAAAAGGTAATAACGAATTGCCTTTATTAGTGATGAGCAGTACTGCGTATAACAGTTTAAACACTACACAAATTGAAACATTAAGAAAGTATAGCGAGCTAGTGCACAGCCCACTGAATACCATAGAAACTAATGGAGGTGGTAGTGCCCGTTGCATGATGGCGGAAATATTTTTAGCACATCGCTAATTTATTGGTCTTTAAAAACCTGTGTTAAAAGCCTGTAGTAAGGAGTAATAGCATCATCTAAAAATTGCTGTTCTGTTTTTTGCCCTTGCTCTGCTACTAACACAGGTTTTTTAATTCTAAGAAAGTATAAGTCTTCGTGCCACCAAATAACCCCTTGTACACGCTTGCCTTTATATTGTACTTGTGCAATCCAACGCATGTGTTGTATAAACTCAGTAGTATCAATAAGTTGTAAGCCAGAAGCCTCAATATAATCGTGGTAGCGATGCCACACCCACACCATTACAGGCTTTTTGAATTGTACAGATTTCTGTAGCGATTTTTGTAAGCACTGTGTAATGTACAAACTATCATATTGCTTGCCTATTGTTGTGGATGCCGGATAATAATCGTACAAACATGGCATTAACACATCAACCTCTTTCAACAACCGATCCATAAGATCAATTCTTTGCTTCCATGTATCACTAAGCCACGACCAGTATGTAGCAAATGGAATATCGTAAATACCCCATTGTGCCTTAGGCAGCAACTGCTTACCTATACGAATTAGCTTAAGATATTCATTGATAATAAAGTCGGCAGAATCTTTACGAACACGAGTAGCAAATTTTAGGTAGTTATAACCTACACCCTCCCAATCGATAGTTACAATACCGCTATAATTTTTATTAGCTACTTTCAGCTCAACTGCTTTTTTAAAATCTGATAAGTTAGCCTTACCATCGTTATCAATATCTATATCATCGTTGGTAATATAAAGTGTATTTCTATCTCCTGCCTTTGCTAAAATTTTACTAAAACTAGGGCCAGCATTGCTATGACAAAAAAACAACCGCTGCACATTCGAAGCATAACGAACAGGTTGTGCTTGAATAGAAATAATACTGAATACAATACCGGTGATTAATAAACCCCTAACATACATCATCTTATGAAGATACAGATAATTGGGGCTGTAAGCAATGTTAACGCTCTCAACTGTTGTTCCTGCTGCTTTGGGGTTTCGTACTTCGCTATGCTACGTACCGGCTGCTACAGCAGCCGCCCAAGCATCAGGCAGCCCTTCAGCTTAAGTACATCAATCAATAAAAATACGGGAACTAAAATCTTCCCGTATCATTCACTATAAATCATCTATTGATTCCAGCTTTAAAGTCTACGAACGCTACCACTACCGTGACTATTAATATTTAGTTGAGGACTCCCTAAATAGCGAACATGGCCGCTACCGTGCATATTAACCTCTAAGCTTTGTAAGGCATGTACCTCTACGTTACCACTTCCGTTAATATTAACATTGGCTTGTTGTATTGGTGTTGTTCTAGCTTTAATATTACCACTACCATTAATATTAAAAGTACCTTGTTGGTAGGCACTGTTTGCTAAATATATGGTACCACTGCCATTAATGCGTGTTGTAATTTGTTGGCCGTTAAGAAAGCCACTAGCATCTATTTCAGAACTTCCATGAATGTTTAACAGCTGCAATGTTGGCACTTCTATATAGGCAACTACATTACTATTGCGAATGGTATTATACTGATGATTGTATGCTAGCACAAGTGTACCATTTTCGATGTTAGCAGTAGTTATATTAAGTATGTTTTCATATCCTTCTAATACTACTTGTTGTGTAGTACCATAACGAACAACAGCCTTAATATCGGCATGAGTCATTACACCATTAAAAGCACTTACATTACGTGTAACACGCCCAATAGGTCCACTACCTACAATTACTGATTTATTACAACTACAAAGCACTACGAACAACAATAAAAAGAAGCCGAAGGTAAAGAGTTTCATATGTTTGATTTTATGGTACAAATTTCTCTTTGTTCTGTACAAGCACCAGCCACATAAATATGTGAAAAATGTTGGCCTTATGTTTGCAACATGCACCCATACATTGCAACACAAATTCAATGGTTAGATTGGGAAGAAGCTGCCCAAGCCAATAAATACAACTTATCGGAACAGCATACGCTTAAACAATTGAAAGCTGAAGGTGTAGCCATACACCCTATTCAAATCAAACGCAAGTATTTTGGTTATGCCGATTACCCTGAAATAGAATTTCGTGTTCCATTTCCGGCAGAACAACATCAGTTTTATAATGGCGCAGCCATTGAATGCTTTATTGCTGGCGAAACTCCCATAAAAGCTATGCTGCTGCAACTCGATGGTAAGCAAGGCGAACTTCGCTTGTTTGCTCCAGACTTTCCTGATTGGTTAGAAGATGATGGTGTTGGCATAAAGCTTACGCCCGATACAAGAACAACTACCCTGCTCAAAACCCAACTGCAACGTATTGAACAAATACCAGCCGTTGTTACACTCATAGATAACATTTACCGTAAGGCCATTATTACAACACCTACGAATACAACGTTACCGAAACACTTACAATGGCATCATCAACAGCTCAATGAAAGCCAACAAACAGCTATCAAAGCAGTTGTAACAAATAAACATGTTACCATTATACATGGCCCACCCGGTACCGGAAAAACAACAACCCTTATTGAAGCCATATTGCAGCTCATTGCCACCGGCGAACGTGTTATTGTAAGTGCACCAAGTAATGCAGCTGTAGACCATATTACCATTGGGCTATTAGCACATGGGGTTAAAGTGTTACGTGTTGGTAACACAGGTAAAGTGCATGAAAAAGTGTATCCATACACACCCGAAGGGAAATTACAACAAGGATCGCAGCAAAAAGAATTAAAGCAACTGCACATACAAGCTTCGCAATTCAGAAAAATGGCGTTACAGTACAAACGCAATTTTGGAAAAGCCGAAAGAGAGCAACGTAACTTACTATTGAAAGAAGTACAACAAATTCGCCAACAAATAAAGCTACTACAACGCTACAATGAAGAAAAATTGTTTCAAGAAGCAACCGTTGTTACAGGAACACCAATTGGCCTGCTCGATGCCAAAATACCACAACTACCCTATGATACCCTAATTATTGATGAAGCCGGACAATGCCCTGCTCCAATGGCCTTTAGCTTGTTGCCCCTTGCCCGCAAATGGGTATTAGCTGGAGATCATTTACAACTACCTCCTACAGTTATCAGTGAACATGCAGCAAAAGCCGGACTAGCCACCTCGGTATTAGAGTTACTTATACCTTGTATCAATGAGGTACATCTACTCAATGTGCAATATCGCATGCGGCAACGTATTGCAGGTTTTAGCAGTGCTTATTTCTATAATAAGGCCCTACAAGCTGCAACACACTTACAAGTTTCTACAGAAAATGATTTTACATTCATTGATACAGCAGGTACAGGCTTTGAAGAAACTTCTGGTACAGATGGTGTAAGCTTGATGAATTTAGGAGAACTACAAGTAGCGAATGCTATTATTGCTTCATTACCAAATGCACTTAGTGATATTGCGTTTATTAGTCCGTATAGTGCACAAGTTAGTGCTGCAAAAACACATTTACCGCAAGGTATTCGCATAAGTACCATCGACAGTTTTCAAGGGCAAGAGCAGTGCATTGTAATTATATCGCTAGTTCGCAGCAATGCCGATGGTGTTATTGGTTTCTTAAAAGATTATCGCAGAATGAATGTGGCTATTACAAGGGCTCAACAACAAGTATTTATAATTGGCGATAGTGCAACAATAGGTAACGATGCTTTTTTTGAAGCAATGCTACAATACAGCGAACAGCATGGCACCTATAAAACAGCCTGGGAATTTGATATTTTTTAAAACTACCTTACGGTAAATGCATAACGGCGATAACAATGTTATCGCCGTTATGCTATATCGTTATGTGCTGTAAAACAAATTAACTATTTGTACAATTTATCCAGCCCATGAATAGCAGCAGTATCTTTTGCAATATCATATCCAGCATCTAAGTGGCGTATAACGCCCATACCCGGATCGTTACGTAATACTCTGCTTAACCTGGCTGCAGCTTCAGGCGTACCATCGGCAACAATTACCATACCACTATGAATACTGTAACCCATACCAACGCCACCACCATGATGCAGACTTACCCAACTAGCACCGCTTGCAGTATTCACTAATGCATTTAAAATGGGCCAATCGGCAACCGCATCGCTACCATCGAGCATAGCTTCTGTTTCGCGGTTTGGGCTTGCAACACTGCCTGTATCTAGATGATCTCTACCAATAACAATAGGTGCTTTCACCTTACCGGTACGTACCAACTCATTAAAAGCCAAGCCCGCTTTTTCGCGTTCGCCTTGGCCCAACCAACAAATACGTGCCGGTAATCCTTGAAATGCAATACGCTCTTTCGCCATAGCCATCCACCGCTGTAAGCTCTTATTTTCTGGAAATAGGTTACAAATTAATGCATCGGTTACTGCAATATCGTTCGGGTCGCCGCTAAGTGCTGCCCAACGGAATGGCCCCTTACCTTCGCAAAATAACGGACGAATATAGGCGGGCACAAACCCCGGAAATAAAGCACTTGTTTTTTTATTGGGCGAACGCTGCAACAAAGGTGTGTACTGCTGTACCAATGTATGGTTAGGGTGCTGCACTTCAAACTCTATGGCTCTAGCACGTAAGTTATTGCCGTAATCGAATGTAATAGCACCAGCATCTTGCAACTGTAACATCAGTTGCACATGTTTGTACATACTTTCGTAACTCAATTGCATGTATGCATTGGCATTGGTACTGCGTAAGTTATTAGCAGCTTCGTTGCTTAAAGTATGTGGAATGTACCCTATCAATGGATCATGAGCACTTGTTTGATCGGTAAGTACATCTACATGAACGCCTCTTTCAATTAAACGCTCTAATAAGTGAATAGCATTACAAAGCACTCCAATACTAAGAGGCCTGCCTTCCGCTTTTACCGCAAGGGCTCTATCAATAGCAACATCAATATCGGTATATTTTTCATCAAGATATTTTGTTTCTATGCGTTTATCAATACGCCATTCTTCTACTTCGGCACACAAGGCTACCCCATCGCACATGGTAATAGCTAATGGTTGTGCACCACCCATGCCACCCAAACCAGCAGTAACACTTAATGTACCTTTGAGAGTTCCGTTAAAATGCTTATCGGCAACGGCTGCAAATGTTTCGTAGGTACCTTGCACAATACCTTGACTGCCAATGTATATCCAACTTCCGGCAGTCATTTGTCCGTACATCATCAATCCTTTTTGCTCTAACTCTGTGAAGTGCTCCCAGGTGGCCCACTGAGGTACTAATTGCGAATTACTGAGTAACACACGCGGACAATCAGTATTTGTTTTCAAAATTGCTACCGGCTTGCCGCTTTGAATAAGTAAGGTTTCATCGTTCTCTAACGATTGTAACGCTTTTATAATTTTGTGCAAGCAATCATGATTTCTGGCAGCCTTACCTCTTCCGCCATACACAATTAAATCTTCGGGGCGTTCGGCTACAGCGGGGTCTAAGTTATTGAGCAGCATTCTAAGGGCTGCTTCTTGTATCCATCCTTTACAGGAAATATTTGTTCCCTTAGGTGTGGCAGGAATGCCGCTGGTAAGCAATGTTTCAGTCATTGTACAGTTTTGTAGGTGGGTAATACAAGTGAAGCGTATTAACACTTGCAACTACTTAACGCTTCGGTAAGTAGTTGGGTATTTTTCATAATTTACCTTACGGTAAATGTGGTGATAGGGCATCAACATCAATATCACGTATAAACGCTACTGCTTGGTGCATATCGGTATACAACACCCTATCGGCACTATTAAAGCTAATTTTTTGCCGTAAGGCGTACATTACATTTTCTATTACAGCACTGCTTTGTAGTGGTCGGCGATATTCTAAAGCTTGTGCAGCCGTTAATAACTCAATGCCCAAAACACGTTCTACATTTTCAATCACACGTAGGCATTTGGTAGCTGCGTTAGCGCCCATGCTCACATGATCTTCTTGATTATTGCTACTGCTAATGCTATCTACACTTGCAGGTGTGCACAACTGTTTGTTTTCACTTACAATACTGGCAGCGGTGTACTGAGGTATCATAAAGCCGCTATGTAAGCCAGCATCTTGCACCAAAAACATAGGCAAGTTGCGAGCCCCACTTATTAACTGATAAGTTCTGCGTTCGCTAATATTGGCTAATTCACTCATGGCAATGGCCAAAAAATCGAGGTGCAGCGCTAGTGGCTGACCATGAAAATTGCCTCCACTAACAATTAAATCTTCTTCAGGAAAAATGTTAGGATTGTCGGTAACACTGTTGATTTCGGTCATGAATACTTTCAAAACCGCTTCAAAAACATCTTCAGTTGCACCATGTACTTGTGGTATGCAGCGGAAGCTATACGGATCTTGCACTTGCGATTTTGGTTGTTGTGCAATAGCACTGCCTTGCAAGTACTTACGCAAAATAGCAGCTACTTTACTTTGCCCAGTATGCGGACGAATACGATGTATAGCAGGATGCAGCGGATCGCTTACACAATCAAAAGCATCGAAACTTATGGCAGCAATCAGGTGGGCTATTTGTAATAAGTGTGCAGCTTTTATTAAACAATACATACCGTAGGCACTCATAAACTGCGTGCCGTTAATAAGTGCAAGCCCTTCTTTACTTTGTAGCTGCAAAGGTTGCCAGCCAAGTGCTTGCAAGGCTTGTGCTGATGGCATTTTGGTGCCATTATAATATACTTCGCCTGCACCTATTAGTGGCAACGCCAAATGACTGAGCGGACTTAAATCGCCACTAGCACCTAAAGAGCCTTGGGTGTACACAACAGGCAGTACGTTGTTATTATGCATATCCATCAGGCGATTCACAGTATCTATGTGTACGCCACTATGGCCATAACTTAAACTTTTTATTTTCAGTACCAGCATTAATTTCACAATATCGGCTGGCACTTCGGCACCCATACCACAGGCATGACTCATGAGTAAGTTGTGCTGTAATGCCGCAATTTGACTACCATGTATGGGTACGTTTTGGAGATATCCGAAACCTGTATTAACGCCATAATAGAGTGCCGAATCGTCTTTCATTTTTTCATCGAGGTAGGCACGGCAGGCTAATATACGTTCGTGTGCATCGAAGGTGATGCTCACCCATTGTTGGTATTTCAGCAAGTTTTGTAGCTGAAAAAAATGGGTGTACTTACGATCTAATGGTAAGTAGTTGTAACTCATGGCAATACAATCAATCGTTCAATGATACATGTAATTATCAGCATTTACCGTAAGGTATAATTACAAAACACCCGCAGCCTTTTGCTTTAATTGTGCTTCAACACGGTGTAGCACACTTTGCTGGCGAATGCTATTTTCAATATCACTTAATGCAGCTAGTATTTTTTGGCTGTGCTCGCCTTCGGCCACCAGTTGCTCCATAGCTTCTTGCATGGCTTCCCACACTGGCTCTACTCTTAGCAACAAGGCTGCCCCCTCGGCAGTAAAGGTGACTAGCTTTTTGCGAGCATCGTCTTCATCTACTGCGCTTTCAATGAGGCCACGGTCTTGTAAATTGCTCACCATTTGGCTGGCAGCACTATGCGAAATGCATAGATTTTCAGCGATTTCACGAATAGATACCTGCCGTTTCTGCGATAAAATAAAAAAGATTGGAAACCAAGCAGCTTCAAAAGGAATGCCGAGGTTCTGATATACTTTGTTCACATCGAGCAAAAAACTATCGCTTATTCGCTTTAACCGCGAACCAAAAAATAATAAGCCAACAGATTGAAGAAAATGTACCATTGCTTAAGTGCTTATACTTTCAAATTAACCGAATATTTACATATCAATCCAAAAATAGTTAGCAATGCAACCAAAAACTTATCCCCAAAGCAACGAATTATGTTACAGGAGAGTCTTTACAGCGTGGTTACGGCAAACAGCTATTATCTTTGTTGTTTTGCAAATTAACTCTTAGTGCATGTTAAAGGTTGGCATATTTGGCGTAGGACATTTAGGAAAATTTCACGTAAGTAACTGGTTAAAAATACCCGATGCAACCATCGTAGGTTTTTACGACCCTAACGATGCCAATGCAGCTGCTGTAACTGCCGAATTTGGCCTACAACGCTTTGCAGATGCGGCCACACTTATGCAAGCTATAGATGCTGCCGATGTTGTAGCTCCCACGAACCACCATTTCTCATTATGCGAGCTAGCCATTCGTATGGGTAAGCATGTATTTGTTGAAAAACCACTTGCCAATACCATGCAAGAAGCTAAGCTGCTCGTAGAAATGGCCAGAGAAGCTAACGTGAAAGTACAAGTAGGCCATGTTGAACGATTTAATCCGGCTTACCTTGCGGTAAAAGAAGTAGCACTCAAACCCATGTTTATTGAGGTACATCGCTTGGCACAATTTAACCCACGTGGAACTGAAGTGAGTGTGATTTTAGATTTAATGATTCATGATATTGATATCATATTAAGTATAGTGAAGAGTGATGTAAAGCAGATTTCGGCTAGTGGTGTAGCCGTAATGACAGATACACCCGATATAGCTAATGTACGTTTAGAGTTTCATAACGGTTGTGTTGCTAACCTTACAAGCAGCAGAATTAGCATGAAAAAAATGCGAAAAATGCGTTTATTTCAAAAGGATGCGTATATTGGTATTGATTTTTTAGAGAAGAAAACCGAAGTAATAAAACTGAAAGAACCTAACGACACCAACGTGTTTTCTTTCGATTTAGAAACCCCCAACGGAACAAAAACAATTGCAATTGCAAATCCGGAAGTGCAACAAGTAAATGCGATTTTACTTGAACTTACTGCATTTACGGATGCCATATTGAACAATAAAAACACTGTAGTGAGTGAAATCGACGGCTACCTTGCCATGGAAGTGGCACACCAAATACTTGAAAAAATCAGCAACACCGGTATCTTGGTTGCGTAGATTTTTGCTACCATCGCTGCTACCATTACACATGTTTTGGTATGTTCTAGCCGATGTTATTGCAACAAGTATCGCTTGGGTTTGGATTATGACAGTGGTATATAACCACACCCCGAACGCTACTTATAATTACCCACCAGAATATTGGCTCCGCTCTTGTGCAGCTCTCCCTTTTTTCTGGAGTGCTATTTATTTATTATCAGGTACTTACAAACTAAACATTTATCAAAAATCAAGATTAGCTGAACTTACAGTTACATTCATTCAAACCTTACTCGGTGTATCTATTCTAGTACCCTTGTTTCGTGTATTAGATGCGTGGCCACTGCCGCTCAATCAATTCGTAAATAGTTTTTTAGTGTATGGCTTATTACACTTCACATTCACCTTCTTTTTTCGTTGGCTGTTGTTAATGGTTGCTAAGTATCATTTGAGCAATGCATTAATTTCGTTTAATACGCTCTTTGTTGGCAATAATAAAAGAGCTGTTCACGTGTACAAAGAAATTAAACAAAACAATGCCTATTTAGGGAGGAATGTTGTAGGTTTTATTGGGCTAGATGCGAATTATAAAAATGGCCTTAGCAAATTTTTGCCCCAACTTGGTCAATTACAAAACTTAGAAAACATTATCGATAACAATGGCATTGATCAAGTTATTGTTGCAATGGATAAGCAAGACAATGCTTTTCTTGAACAACTCATTGCCCGACTAAGTGAAAAAGATGTTGATGTTAAACTTATACCAACCACTTTAGATATTGTTACAGGTAGTGTAAGAACAGCTAATGTATTAGGAGCAACCCTCATTAATGTACACACGAGTGTATTGCCTGCCTGGCAAGAAAATGTAAAACGATTACTCGATATTGTACTTAGCCTTATAGGTATTGTTACCTTATGGCCTTTATTGTTATTTGTAGCTATCCGCACTCGTTTTAGCAGTAGTGGTCCTATTATTTATTCGCAAGAACGTATTGGCCACAAAGGGCGCCCTTTTAGAATCTATAAGTTCAGAAGTATGTACTCTAATGCAGAAGTGCAAGGCCCTGCATTAAGTAGCGATAGCGACCCACGTATTACCCCTTGGGGTAAAATTATGCGTAAGTGGCGCCTCGATGAATTACCACAATTATGGAATATCCTGATTGGCGATATGACCTTAGTTGGCCCACGACCTGAGCGTAGATATTACATTGACCAAATCAACCAACACACCCCCTACTACCGATATTTACTAAAAGTAAAACCAGGACTTACTAGTTGGGGCATGGTGCAATTTGGTTATGCTAGTAGTGTTGATGATATGATTGAACGCATGCAGTACGATTTAATGTATGTTGAAAATGCGAGCTTGTTTCTCGATTTTAAAATTATGTTACACACCCTACGCATCATTCTAAGCGGTAAGGGTAAATAGCATTTCGTCAAAAACTATTGCAACATTTAGATATTACTACAGTATCGTTGATAATGATTGGCAACTCATTAAAGTCAGTCATCTTGCCAGTGTTGCAACTCGGTGGCCATGCCTTACTTATACCCTACCACAGTTATCGGGCACAAAAACCATCAACCATACAATACAACACAAAAATTTTGGTGAATTATACAGTAAATGAAGTACACTTTTTGAGGTATACGCACTGCAACAACACCAACCAATAATAAATAGATTCGCTACAAGTACAAAGCAACCATTGCTAAACCTTCTCACCTTTAGAACGCTTATTCATATCACCAACTTATTTTAAATTGTAGCGCAAGCCTTATCTTGTGCACATATGAAAGGTATTTTACAACCTATTATAGCAGCATTGCTTGTACTTGCAACGTTATCAACACAAGCACAACAAAGCAAGCCTTGGCAGCAACAAGTGAATTATGCACTTGATGTAACCCTAGATGATAGTTTGCACCAGTTAACCGGCCTTGCCAGTTACGAATATTATAACAATAGCAACGACACTTTAAGGTATATATGGTTTCATATTTGGCCTAATGCCTATAAAAACGATAAAACTGCACTCGTTAACCAAACAATCGAAAACGGTAATACCGCTTTATACTTTGCGAAAGATCGAGAACGCGGCTTTATTGCAGGCTTATCTTTTACTGTTAACAATCAACCCACAGGTTTTGAGCCGCACCCCGATCATATCGATATTATTAAGCTAATACTTCCGAAGCCATTATTGCCAAAAAGCAAGGCTATCATTACCACTCCTTTTAAGGTACAGTTACCCTATTATTTTTCTCGAGGCGGACATATAGCCCAGCACTATCAAATTACACAATGGTACCCCAAACCAGCCGTGTACGATACCAACGGATGGCACCCTATGCCTTACTTAGATCAGGGAGAATTCTATAGCGAATTTGGCAACTTTAAAGTAGCCATTACCCTACCCAGCAATTATACGGTAGCTGCTAGCGGTAACCTGCTTAATACCACCTTACTTGAGCAACTAAAAACAACCGGCAAGCAGCCCGCCGAAAAGCAGTCGGTAGTAAATGAATATAAAGCACTGCTAAAAAAGCAAAAAAATAAATCGGGCGTTAACCCCTACGAGCTTGTACCAAAAAGTAGCCAAA
The DNA here is from genome assembly GCA_046296295.1 of Chitinophagaceae bacterium. GTDB lineage: Bacteria > Bacteroidota > Bacteroidia > Chitinophagales > Chitinophagaceae > UBA10646. The sequence continues at coordinate 32,480 of JBKBLG010000009.1, forward strand.
AGCAACAAACTTGGGAGTACGAATTAGCAAATGCACACGATTTTGCATGGTTCGCCAGCAAATCGTTTGTAGTACAATACGATACCCTACAGCTTGCCCATAAAACCATTGATGTATTCACCTATTACCATCCTTGGGAAATAAACAACTGGCAAAAAAGCATTACAAGTGCTAAACAAGCCACCCGTTTTTACAGCGAGCTAGTAGGCCCATATCCATACCTTACGGTAAATGTTGTTTCTGGCCCACAAAACGGCAGCAGCGGCGGCATGGAGTATCCTACCATCACTTTGATAACTGTTGGAGAAGGCGGCAAAGCACTAGACCAAGTGATAGCCCATGAGATTGGACATAATTGGTGGTATGGTATGCTTGCTAATAACGAACGCCAATACCCATGGCTCGATGAAAGTATCAATAGCTACTACGAGCACCGCTATATGGCTCGCTATTATCCTACCCATAAAACCTCAAAACTTGAAGCCAAATTTGCAAGTACCGATATTGAAAAAGCTTTACTACAAGGCATGCTACGCACACAACGCGATGCACCAATTGCAACACCAGCAGCCCAACAATCGAGCTTACAATACAGCCTCATTACTTACAATAAAGGTGCACAATGGATAGCCGATGTTGCCCACCAAATTGGGTTGGCTAGGTTTGATACTGCCATACAGCGGTTGTTCAAAAGCTATTGCTTTCAGCACTTACAACCGCATGATTTTTTTAATGCCTTACAACCTTATTTTCCCGATGTAACTGATACCACTTGGCGCAATAAAATTTACGTAAGTGGCAATGCTACTCCCTATCAAAAACTACAAGCTACATTTTTAGCTAATTTTCAACAAGCAAGCACAACACAGTACATCAATATTGCCCCCATTGCAGGCTATAATTTTTATGATGGAGTTTTAGCAGGTGTTGCCATACACAACTATCAGCTCACCATGCCTCGCTTTCAATTCCACATCATGCCTATGATTGGCACCAAATCGGCAACACTCAATGGTAGCGGTAGGGCAAGTTATCATTGGTACCGCAAGCGCTACTGGCTAGAAACCAGTTTTAGTGCATTTCAATTTACTACCGATAATTTTACACGCCCCGAAGATGGGGTAACCCTGCACCAAAAAACCATTCGCATAACACCAGGTGTTAAAATAACCTTCTACCCCAACAACGCACGTAACACCACTCGTTGGTGGCTGCAAGCCAAGCATTTTAACCTGCGAGAAGCAGTTTTAAACTTTAGCTCGGGTATAGCTCAAAAACAAAACGTACAACGTTATATCAATCGGCTTGCAGGTGGGGTATATAATGCCCGAGCCTTGTATCCTTACAGCGCTGATATGATCATAGACCAAGGTGATGGCTTTGTAAGAGCCGCCCTTACGGGCAAATACTTTTTCAACTATAACAGCAGCAAGCAAGGCGTACATACCAGATTTTTTGCAGGTGCCTTTGTGTATACACAACAAAAAACCTTGATACAACAATTCGCAACACAACGTTACCACTTAAATATGACTGGCCCACGTGGCGAAGAGGATTATACCTACAGCGGCTATTTTGTAGGCCGCAACGAATTTGAAGGATGGCAAAGTCAACAAATGATAGAAAGAGATGGCTTTTTCAAAGTAGGTACAGAACTGTTTAGCAATCGTGCCGGACAAAGCGATAGCTGGCTCATGGCTATAAATACAGGCTTTGATATTCCGAATGCTTACAACCCATTGCAAGTATTACCTATTAAAATTCCGCTACGCTTTTTTGTAGATGTAGGCACTTACGGCGAAGCTTGGAAAGATGGTAACGCAGGCTCAGGCCGCTTTCTGTACGATGCAGGCATACAAGTACCTTTATTCGGCGGCATAGCCAATTTGTATATTCCAATAGTGTACAGTAAAGTGTTTAGAGATTACTATAAAAGCGTATTCGGGAATCAACAATTTGCAAAATCAATTTCTTTTGATATTGATTTGAGCAAATTACAATTGCACAAAAAATCACAGTTTAGCTTTTTATAGCATGTTAGCAACATGGCAAGCCATACCACGCAATCAACTCAATGAGCAACGTTGGAATGCTTGCATTGCAACGAGCAAGCACACCAATATTTTTATGTACAGTTGGGCGTTAGATGCCCTTTGCAAGCATCAATGGCAAGCCTTTGTGTATGGCAATTATATAGCTATTGCAGCACTCCCCCTCAAAAAAAAATGGGGTATTATCCACTATGCCTATCAAGTGCCGTTTCTACCGTATTTTTCGGTTATCAGTTCTGAGCCGCACATCAATTGGGGCAGCTTTTACCTTAAGGTTAAAAACAAGTTTAACTTTCTCGATATTAGCTGCGATTGGCACGAAACTAGCCGCCTTACGGCAAATGAACAACTGCGAACTAATTATTATTTACCGCAAGGTGTACCCTACCACACCCTTGCTCATAACTACACCAAAGCTTGCCAAAAAAATATAAGAAAAGCACAGCAGCGTGGCGTACTTACCCCACAAAAAAAAAATGATGTTGCTACTATTGATTTATTGTTACAAGTGTACGATGCTGCCTATGGCGGTGTGCAACACCATCATCATCACCGAAATTACGATACTGCTAAAAGCTTTATGTATCAAGCTTTAACAGCAGGCTATGTGCAATTATATACTACCTACGATAGCGATAATCAGTTACTGCATGTGGCTGCCATTATTACCTATAAACACAAACATTGGTATTACATGGCAGCACCAACAGCATTAGGAAGGGAAAAACGCGTTACCTATGCCTTTGTTGATTTTGCTATTGCACAAGCTTGTGCAGCCAATGCAAGTTTCGATTTTGTAGGTAGCGATATTGTTAATGTGGCAACTTTCTATCGGAGTTTTTCACCCGAAACACAATATTTATCGTTGTTGAAGGCATGGCTCTTGTAGCTGCATCATAAATCATAAAAAAGAGGCTGGCTCAAAAAAAAATGAACATGCTGAGCATTACTTAAAATATTTTTATTGCCATCAGGTACCCGAATAAAAAGAGGCTGTCTCCAACTTTGGAGACAGCCTCTTTTAGCTCTTATAAAAGTATCTTTTATAGCTGCTTCAACTTCAACTCAACGCGGCGGTTTTTAGCCTTACCAGCATTTGTTTTGTTGTCTGCAACCGGCATGGTATCGCCATAACCATTAGCAGTTAAGCGACTAGCATCAATGCCTTTCTTAGCGATATAAGCTTTTACAGCTTCGGCACGGGCTTGACTTAACTTCATGTTATTAGCAGCATTACCGGTATTATCGGTATGACCTTCGATATCTAAGCCTAAATCAGTATTTTCTTGTAATAACTTCACAACGTTGTTCAAAGAAGTAAAGCTTGTAGCTAACAACTTGCTGCTACCTGTTGCGAAGTAGATTTGCTTAGCAGCCATATCTACCTTAGCTTGCATTTGCTTAGCTTTTTCAGGGCAACCATAGTTGCTAGCAGGTCCAGCTTCGTTAGGGCACTTGTCTTCTTCATCGTTCACACCATCGCCATCTGTATCTGGGATAGGGCAACCTTGGTATTTAGCAACACCTGGTACAGTTGGGCACTTGTCTTCTTCATCGTTAATGCCATCTTTATCGGTATCAGGTACTGGGCAACCTTGATATTTAGCAACACCCGGTACAGTTGGGCACTTGTCTTCTTCATCGTTAATACCATCTTTATCGGTATCAGGTACTGGGCAACCTTGATATTTAGCAACACCCGGTACAGTTGGGCACTTATCTTGCTCATCAATGATACCATCTTTATCGGTATCAACAGGTGGCGGCGGCGGAGGAGGAATAACTTTAGGTTCTTTATTAGAACCGATAGCACCACCTATACCGATTGAATAATTGAAATGATTTACCGCAAGGTCAGATACACCTATACGGTACTGGAAGTTAGAGAAAGCATATACGCCAGCTGCTTTATCGAGTGCAAACTGTAAGCCGGCTCCGAATGGCATGTAAGCACCCCAGTACACTTTATAGAGGTTAGCACCTACCCCAGCACTTAAATAAGGTACTAAGCGATACTTATCAGACAATAACTTTAGATGAATGTTAGCATCGAGCTCTGTTAAGGCACCATCTTGCAGTCCATAGGTTGGCTTGCTTGGAACAGCATAACGAGGGAAAGATAATTGTAAGTTAGAAGAAAAATCTAAATGATCACTCAAGCCTACAAGGTATTGAACACCTAAACCATAAGCTAATTGATTGGGCCTACTCCAACTGCCATCATTTAATACAGAACCAAGTGATTTTTGCTTTGCTAAAGCGGCAGTACGAAAATCGTTCGCAATAAAATTAACAGTTAGTGTCGGACGTTTTTTATGAGCCGTAGGTAATGGTGTAACTTGTGCGTAAGCACTACCCAAGCTACCTAGTGTCAATAAAGAGAGCAAAAGTTTCCTCATATACATGGGTTTATTAGTTCGCAAAAATAGGTGGATGAAACGTTATACTCAAGATTAACACTTATTTAATTATAGGCTTTTTTACAGCTTGTACACTAACCTTTGCCAAACCATGCCCTGTAATACCAATTTTAACCGCTGCAGCCCTTGATAAATCTATAATTCTGCCCTTTCTACTCATACTTTTATGCATTCGATCATTCACTTTCACATTTACCGATTTTTTGTTTCGCAGGTTCACAACACGCACCCAAGTACCTAACTTAAAATGGTTACTCGCTGCGGTTAGCTTATCGTTACCAAAAATTTCGCCGCTTGAAGTACGCCTACCATTGAAACCCTGACTGTAAAAACTGGCAATTCCGGTAACAGGTTTTCCAATCGGTTGATAGTTGCTATCGTTTTGTTGCTTATTCGTTTTAGCTTTGGGTTTCTTTTGTTTTCGGGCAGCAACATCGTGCGTCAATAAAAGACCTACACTCAATAGTAGCCAACACAAATTACCCAACCGAAATGTTTTTAAATATGCATGCATGTATCAATATACGTATTATAATGAGTATTTGTATGCTTTTGCTGGCGGAGGCTTCATTTACGCAAGTACAACAACAGTATTTACAAGCTAATGAACGAGGTACGCTGTTGCTTAGCGATATAAAGAAGTATTACCTTACGGTAAATGAAGACAGCAACCAACTGATGGTTCCATTAACAAAATACATACCAGAATTACAAACGCCGTGGCCTTATGCTAGTACCAATAATTTCACACAAAAGATACTTTACCAACAGCCGGTTGCCCTTTTACGATTACCAGCAGCTAAAGCATTACGTGCTGTAGCCGATTCGCTAGCTACACTCGGTTATGGTATTATTCTGTTTGATGCCTACCGCCCCTATGCCGTTACAGCATTAATGTGGCAATATGTACCCGACGAACGCTATACCGCTAATCCGGCCAAAGGCAGTGGCCATAACAGAGGTGCAACAGTAGATATTGGGTTGTACAGTTTAGCTACCAAACAACCACTCGCTATGCCTACCCCGTTCGACGATTTTAGTCCAATGGCACATCATGATTATATGGAGCTACCAACTACAGTAATTGCTAACCGTACTTTATTGCGTAATATTATGGAGCACTTTGGTTTTGTAGCTTTTGAAACAGAATGGTGGCATTATAGTTTTAACAACCATACCCAACGCTTTCCATTAATGAACTTTAGTTTTCGAGTGTTACATAAAGCCTACCAAAAAATTACCCGTTAATTTGAACTGCTTTGCTAGCAAAGCTAACATCATTTTGAGCTTTACAATGTAGTTGTATATTAAGTACCCATTCTTGCTGCGGTAATTCAAAAAGATATGCTTGAATAGTAGATAAGAGTAGTTGTACATCTGCCCATGGTGCTTCTACAACCGTATTAAAAGGTGTTACTTGATACGTTAATCCTGAATCGTGAATAAGTTGTATTATTTGGTCTATTATAGCATAGCTATCACTTGCGGGGTTACCAATAGGTATTAGTTGTAGTGCAGCATGAATATTTTGTGACATGGCGTAAAAATACAATAGGCTCGCCTGCGGCGAGCCTATTGTATTGAAATGATGTCAAACTTTATTTCGTTAGGTGTAACACAAGCATTTGCATAGGAGCTACTGTATGTTTTACCGCAGCATCAAATATTTTGTTTGATACAACATCGGTACCTTTTACAAAACCTTGCGTACGTTCGCTGTAATCGCTAAATGTAAATTCTTTAGGTTTATCGCTGGTATTCATCACGCACATTATGGTTTGGTTAGCATCGTAACGGAAGTACACGTACAAGCCATCTTGCGGTACGTATTGCATGAATTTGCCCGTTTTAATAGCACTACTCTTTAAGCGGAAGTTCGCTAGTTTGGTTACCAGTGTATGTATTTCATTTTCCGCTGCTGTTCTACCTTCGGGTGTAAATTTGTTTTGAGTATCACCACTCCAACCACCCGGAAAGTCTTTTCTCACATAACCGTCATTCGGGTGTGTAGCGCCTGTCATGAGTACTTCTGTGCCATAGTACATTTGAGGTACACCACGGCAAGTAAGTAACCACTGTAAGCCCACTTTCATTTTGTCGAGATTTTCTCCCACTTGCGTTAAAAAACGACTCAAATCGTGGTTATCTAAGAATATGACCAACTTCATCGGATCTTTATATAAAATATCTTGCGCTAAAGTGGTATATAGTTTATTCACGCCGCTCGTCCAGCCGAAGCCTTCATTTACAGCGGGTAGAATGCCATATAAATTAGTTTGAAAATCGGTTACAGAAGGTTGATTGCTCTTAAAGGGAATGTTCAAATTATTTTCAGCAAAATAGGCTTGATTAATTACGCCATGCACCCATGTTTCGCCAAATATGCTCAATGTAGGATACTCATCGAGCAAAGCTTTGTTACAGCGGTTCATAAATTTTAAATCGTTGTAGGCATAGGTATCAATTCTCCAACCGTCAATACCAAATTTTTCAACGGTCCATAAAGCGTGTTGTATTAAAAAATTAGCAACGTATGGGTTTGATTGATTTAGGTCGGGCATTTGTGTGGTAAACCAACCATCGGCCATTTGCTTATAATCTTTTTGTGCGGCATAGGCATCGAACAAAGGCTGTTCTTTGTAAGTGGTATTGGTGTAAGTGGGCCATTCGTGGAACCAATCTTTCGTGGGCTTATCTAAGAAAAACCAATGGTAACTGCCAACGTGGTTGTACACGGCATCTTGTATGATTTTCATACCGCGGGCATGAATGGCATCAATTAATGCTTGATAGGCTTTATCGCCGCCAAGGCGTGGATCTATGGTGTAGTGATCTGTAAATGCATAACCATGCTCTGTACGGTCGGGCATATCGTTTTCAAGCACAGGATTTAACCACAAACTTGTAACACCCATAGCTTGTAGATAGCTTAAATTGTTTTGAATACCTTTCAAATCGCCTCCATGACGGTTAAAAACGGTATCTCTGTTCAAGCTTTGGTCTCTCATTCCCGCAATACGGTCGTTACTTGTATCGCCGTTACTAAAACGGTCGGGCATAATCAAATAAATAAAATCGCTGCTGGTAACACCTTGTGCAAAGCTGCTGCCTTTCCCTTTTCGGCGAGCTAGCAAAGGCCAATGGATAGTTTGTGTATTGCTGCCACGTTTAAGTTCTATAGGTACATTACCGGGCTTAGCATTGGGGGCTATGGTAACATTTACCGCAAGGTATTTTCCGTTGTCTAACTTATTGTAGCTTGTTAGTTGCACACCTGCATACTTAATGGTTGGTATGTGTGCACCAAGCGTACTATCGCCTCGGAGTAGTAGCTGCACTTTATTGTGCTTCATGCCAACCCACCAATTGGTGGGATACACTTTAACGTTCTGAGCAATTGCTACACTTACGTAAATAAAGGCAGTGAGTAAAAGAACGAACTTTTTCATACAATTTTTTCTGATGATGTTAAATCATTTTCTTTTGTATGCGTGCAGCACCAGGATCATATACATAGATAACGCTAACAGCAGCACATAACAAGAACACTCCGGCCATAAAAATGGATAAAATGGGTAAGCCTTTGTAAATGTATTTTACAATGAACCCACCTAAAGCACCATTGACAATTTGCGGTAATGTGATGAAGAAGTTGAAAATACCCATATAAATACCCAACTTACCGGCAGGTATACTGCTAGAAAGTATTACGTAAGGCATGGCCAAAATACTTGCCCAGGCTAAGCCCACTCCTATCATACAATAGTTAAGCATAGCAGGATCTTTAATGAAGTATATACTAATTAAACCAATTCCACCTGCGGCAAGCGAAATAGCATGTGTTAACTTACGCCCAATATATTTTGCAATAAGTGGTAAGAATAAGGCGTAAATCATGGCTACAAAGTTGTATACCCCAAAGGCCGAGCCTACTTTATTACCCGCCTCATTGTATCTAATATCTTTCACATAATCGCCGCTTAGTCCATACACGTGAGTGGCCACTGCATCTGTGGTAAATACCCACATGCTAAATAATGCAAACCAGCTAAAAAACTGTACCAATCCTAATTGACGCATGGTTTTAGGCATGGTACTAAAATCTTTAATGATAGATTTGAGCCAGTTTTCTTTTATAGTATTAGAAGTAGCAGTATTTGTATTTTCAGGCTGATTGTACTTAGCATATTCTGCCGGTGGATATTCTTTTGAAAAGAATACTGTAATTAAAATGGCTATAATGAACACAGTAGCACCAATATAAAAGGCGTACTTGATATTATCGGCTACACCACTTACACCACTTTCCATTGAAAAACCATTCTTAGCTAATATTTCGGGTAATGCCGAACCTGCAACTGCACCTAGGCCAATAAGAAATGTTTGTATGCTAAAGCCTAGTGTACTTTGGCTGTCGGGTAAGTTATCTGCTACAAGTGCCCTAAATGGTTCCATAGCAATGTTAAAACTCGCATCCATCACCATTACCATGCCAGCCCCAATCCACAATGCAGGAATAAACCCAGCTAATGATGCTGAATTAGGTAAGAAAATTAAAGCGGCTGAAGAGAGCAAGGCACCCGTTAAAAAATAAGGCTTGCGTCGGCCTATACGATTCCAGGTTTTATCGCTCATGTGACCAATAATTGGCTGAACAATCATACCTACCAATGGCGCAACAATCCAAAACATGGGTAAGTGATCTACATCGGCTCCAAAAGAACGTAAAATGCGACTGGTATTACCATTTTGCAAAGCAAAACCGAACTGTATACCTAAAAAACCAAAACTCATCGTGAAAATTTGAACTATGCTAAGTTTGGGTTTAGCGAAAGTTCCGCCCTTTACGGGTGCACTGTTTGATACTGCCATAGCAATCGTTATTTCTTACTAATGTGTAAAAACTACATATTTCAAGCGGTGGGTAAAGTTATGCTTTGTGTGTTCTCTACCAAAGATTTGTAATGATTTATTACAAGTTTGAATGTAATAAACAATTCTTCATTCACGCAAGTAATTCATTAAAAAACGCCACCTTGAGGTGGCGTTTTTTAATGACGATGCACTTACGTGTAAATGATTACCATAAATTACGAGGGCACCAATCGCCATAACGGTTACCTAATAAAAATCCAACCATAATTTCATGCGTACCACGGCTTACAGTATTGAGGCGACTTGTTGTAATATCGTAGCTATAACCGATATTGAAAGTACTATTCACATTCAAACCTAACATCGCCGAAAAACCATCATCAATTCTAAAGCTAGTACCTGCCCAAATAAAATCGCGGTACTGAAACTTAGCATTAATATCGAAACTTACCGGAGATGCTGTTAAATAACGTATTTGAGCACTTGGCAAAAAGCTTAAATCGTCGTTTAAGAAAAAGCGATAACCTGCTGTAAAAAATAAATGTGGCACCAACTTACCAGTTTCAAACTTTACCGTGTCTTCAGCATAAGAAAACTTGCTACTTACAATATTTTGTGCACTAGCACCAATAAAATAATCGGCACTATATAACCACAAACCCAAATTAACATCGGGTCTTATACGGTTCATATACATACTACCAGCTACTGCCGGATCAATAGGATTAGCTGCACCAAAATCTAGCTTGTTAGTGTTAAGTGTCATGTTCTGAATACCTAACCCAACACCCATACTCAAATTTGTTCTGGGGCCTATACCAATATGATAGGCATAAGCTGCCGTAGCACTGAAACGGTTGAGCGGACCAGTTCTATCATTTATAACAGTGAACCCCACGCCATGGTGGTTCGCAGGGGCTGTATAATCTGCCACAAAACTTCTACCACGTGGGTTATCGCCGGGCGGATGGATGGTTGTTGCAGTTTCAACATCATCATCACTTTTTCGCCATGGGCCGTGAATACTTGCATAGGTAGTAACAGGAGCGCCATTTAAACCCACCCATTGATGACGATGACTGATTTTTAAATCGGTATAATTTTCAATACCGGCCACCGCAGGATTTAAAATAAAATTGTTGAGCACATACTGTGTATAATGTGGGCGTTGCTGTGCATGCACCGAACCAACCATCGCAAACCAAGCAGCAGCAGTTACAGTAAGCAGTTTTTTCATTTGTAGTTAGTAGTTCCTTTTTTATAAGTACTTAACGGATTAAGGACTGTTTTTATGCAAATTTCGCTGCCTAAATTAAGGCTTTACCTTAAAATGGTTACGTAACCTGCAATTTTATTTCTACCATTTTTTGGATCAACAATGTAATAATAGGTTCCCACAGGCAGAACAGTACCTTTGTAAGTACCATTCCATGGTGTTGCATAGCCTCTACTACTGAATACCGATTGGCCGTATCTATTAAATACTTCTACGGTACAACCCGGGTAACTTTCGAGGTATTTTATAATCCAAGTATCGTTAATACCATCACCATTCGGGCTAAATGCATTGGGTATTTCAGGTGCTAAGAGTAGCTTCACAAACATGTTATCGGTAACACTACAATTGCCTTGTCCGGTTACAGTTAGTGTGTAGGTAATATCTCCTTGCGGTGCAGTTATGGGGCGTAGTATGGTATCGCTATTTAACCAGCGGTTGGGCGTCCAACGAAAACGTAGGTTATTGCCCGAAGCCGTAGCATTAATTAAACTGTTACCACCTTCTAAAACATTCAAGTCGGGCCCGGCATTAACAGTAGGATATGCATATACATTTACCGCAAGGTTAGCTGTATCACTAATACAGCCTTGACTGTTGGTAATAACTTGCCTTACGGTAAATGCACCTACATTATTGAAGGTATAAGTTGGATGTTGATCGGTACTGGAGCCACCATCGCCAAAGAACCAACGCCAACTAGTTACCACACTGGTGAGTCCGTTACTGGTATCTGTGAAATTAATTGCATCGCCAACGCATACAAAATTGGTACTAGCCATAAAGCCAGCCCTTGGCTGCGGGAAAATGTTACTAAATACTTGTGAGCTGCTATCAACACAACCATTGTTACTAGTCACAATCAATCGCACTGTTTTATTGCCTAATGTGGTATAACGATGTGTTGGATTAATTTGTACCGAAGGTGTTGGGTTGGCAGCATCGCCAAACGTCCATAAATACTGCAATGTAGCAGCTGTACCATCAGGAATAGTAGTGCTATTGGTAAAACTAGCATCACCATTAGGCAAGCATACCCCCGCAGGCACTGTAAAGCTAACGCGTGGTAACGGATGCACCGTTAATGTACGCGTGGTTGCTGTACTAATACAACCGCTATCGGTTACGACGGTTAGGCTTGCATTGTACGTGTTAAAACTAGTGTAGGTATGGTTAAAGGCATTACCATTGGTAAAAGTATCGGTTCTACCATCGCCAAAGTTCCATTGCCACTGAACAATATTACCTACGAGTGCCCTACTGGTATCTAAGAATCGAATGGCATTGTTTTCACATAATGGTGTGCTAGTACCCCACGCAGCAATAGGCCTTGGCCAAACTGTAAGGTTACGTGTTACAGAATCGCGACAGCCACTATTACTTATCACCAAATATTGAATTGGAAATGTTCCACTCGCAGTTGGGGTAAATACACCGGCTGGAGTAACCCCACTTCCTGAAAAAACAAATGTTCCGGGAAGATTCGCACTATCACTAGCTTGCGTAATGGCACGATTAGGAGCACTTAAACAAATCCCCGGCATAGTATTGAATACCACTCTTGGAGCGGGCAGCAAAGTAATAGTTGTATCTTTTATATCAACACAACTACCCCCACTGTAGGCGAGTAAGCGTATGGTATAATTTCTTGGAGTTTGTGTATGAAAAACAGGATAAGCATGGCTGTACGTTCCATTCGGTGGCGGTGTATCATCGGTTTGTACAACCGTAGGTGCATTTACCAAATCCCAAATAATGTCTACTTTAGTTACCACACCAAAATCAACTGTGCTGGTATTACGAATCACTACCCTTTCGTTACTACATAAACGGGCTGCATCTAACACGCTAAAGTTAGCTTCCGGACGAGCACCATTTACTGTAAAGTTTTGTACCAAAGTATCGGCACAACCGGTAGCATTGGCAGTGGTAATAAGTTGTACCGTATACTGCCTTGCTTGCGAATAACGATGACTTGGGTTTTGTACAATGCTTGTATCGGGGTTGGTAGGCGTTGCATTAGGGTCGCCGAAAGTCCAATGATAACGCAAACCACCGCTGCCTGCAAAACGAGTACTATCTGAAAATGCTGCAAAAGCATCGTTCAAACACACTTCGGGCAAGCCAAAGTTGGTACGAGGTGTTGGGTGTACCAACGTTTGTTGCTCTAAGGTATCGCTTTGGCAACCTTTAGAACTACGAACAGTAAGCCTAATAGATTTTAAACCGGCAGTATCGTACACATGTACAAATGAATTAGCATTGGTGAATGTATAGTTGGTTCCATCAGACATTTGCCAGTACCATTGTACCAGTGTGCCAGCCCCTAATGCCGAAGAAGTATCTGTAAATTGTATGCCTTGGCGTTCGCAAAGTGGTTGCGACGTGCTAAAGCCAGTACGAGGTAGCGGATGAACAATATGGGTTCGAACGGCAGTGTCGCTAATACAGCCTTGGTTGGTAATAACCACCAACCGTACTGAAAATGTATCTACAAACAAAAATTGATGTTGAGGATTTTGAATTGTATCTGTGCTACCATCCCCATAAATCCATCGCCAACGGGTAACGGTGCTACCCAAGCCATTACTGGTATCAACAAAAGCAACAGAATCGCGTTGGCAGCTTTCCGCATTTACTGTAAAGCCAGCCCTCGGCTGCGGGAATACGCTATTCAACACTTGTACAGAATCATCTACACAGCCAAAAGCACTTATTGCTGTTAACCTTACGGTAAATGGCCCAAGCACACTATAATTATGTGTCGGATTAGCAACAGAATCAGTTCCGCCATCGCCAAATTGCCAACGATAACGCATATTTCCTGCCAGCGTAGTATCGGCAATAGTCGTTTGGTTCACAAAAGCAGCACTACCAACCGGCAAACAAACAATTGGCAACGAAAATGAAGCAACCGGGTTGCTACGTACTCTTATAGTACGCGTAAATGCATTACTGAAACAACCGCTATTAGATTCAGTAATAAGCCTGATGGTGTAAGTACCTGTATCGGAATAATTGATAGTTATAGGCCCCGCAGAGGTTAATGTGTCTCTCCTCCCGTTACCATAATCCCAAAACCAACGAACAATAGTGCCACCAACAACACTACTACTATCGGTTAGTGTGATGGCTTTGTTAACACAAAGTGTATCAGTAACACCGAAATTAGCTATCGGAACATTAGAAATTGTAATATTTTGGGTAGAATCGGAAACACAACCAACATCGGTTACAATTCTCAAATTAATAGGATAAGTACCTGCAACAGCATAAAGTTTATTAGGACGAGCAATACTATCAATCGTACCATCACCAAAGCTCCAACGATAATTAATAACGGTTCTCCCATTGGTGTTAGAACGGTCTTGCAGGCGAACTGTATCGTTCAAGCAACCGCTATGCACCCAATCAAAATTAACAGCAGGCTTATCGAACACTTGCACTTGGTAGGTGATTTCTTGCAAGCCAGAGCAACCATCGGAAGTAGGGTTGTTCGCAATCACTTTAATAGGAAAGGTACCAACAGCCGTAAAACTGTAGTTAGCAGGTAAGCGATACTGGTACAAAGTGCGGCCATCTACCACAAAAGTGCTGTCGGCAATCGGATTGTTAATAATAACATTACCGTTGGGCGATTGGTTCGGATTATTGCTAAAGTCCCACTGCAAGCTCGTAGGTTGGTAAGGCAATGTAATGGCCAACCGAAACGGTGTGTTTTTACAGGTTGCCGGAAAGTTGACCGTAGCAAAATTGTTTTGAAGAGTAATAAACTGGTACAAGTCTTTCACATTCGTACCAGCATTATAGCCATAACTTTCTACATTACCATAACCATAAGCAATCGCTGAAAATGCACTATCGGCTCGTAGGGTTTGAACAGGATTGGTGGCTGAAAGAGTACTTACATTCTCTTGTAGATAACTATACTCTGTACCCGGAATTTGAATAAAGTTACCGGAAGGTGGTGCATTGTTAATTCTAAAGCTCGGAGCGGCATTTGTTTTAATGATGATGTTTAAGAAACAACTTGTAACTGCACTTTGCCCCTGTGGCACAAAATTTTGGTGTGCAGAAAACACTGTAATATTATTTATGGTTTGCTCCACAGGGTTTAACACAATCATTTCCGGGTCGGCATGGCAAGTTGTAGGTACATTACCACCAGTGCCACAACCTGTTTTACAAGTTTGGCTGGTGATATATTGTACCACCGATACCGGATTGTTAGCTTCAATAGACAGTGGTTGGTTGGTGGCAATTTCATAAAAACCGCCTGCCGTGGCAATGGTATTATTGGTTGTAACCCCCCCTTGCGTAATACTAACTACGGTATTAGCTTGCTTGGCAAATACCCTTATAATATCGCTGTTACGATTAATCATTGGAGCAGTCAGGTACCTACGCCCCCATGCACTTGTTGGAAAAATCTGCTGATACAAGTTATCGCCACCGCTGGCACTACCTCCACAATCAAAAGCACTCCAAGTAGTTGCGGAGAATACTGCAATGGGCTTACACCCCGTTCCGCCGCTTGCGATTGAACGTACAATAGTACCAGAAATATCTTGCCTATCTTGAAACTGAAGTTGATACACATCGCCGGGGTTGGCTAACGTTACCGTAAATGGAACGCCGGGTTGGCGGTTTAAATTTCTACTCACTACCGAAGGCGTAATCTCAACGGTTGTGTTAGGTTCCGATGCCATAATAGCGATTTCACCAACGGAAAGACTACTGCCATTGCTAGTAGATTGCTTCCCTGGCACAATGTATTCTCTCCCCCAAACGTTTACAGGTAGCACTAATGTAGCCCCAGAACGAGCACTTCTGATGATGTGTGCATACACCGCAACCGGAACATCGCTGGTTACTTTAATGCCAGCCGCCGTTGTTACACCATCGTTTTGATTGAGGTGTACTGCTGTATTTGGAGCATCGCCTGCTGCATTCGGTCCAATAAACTTCCTTACTACATTGTTGGCTTGTACCGTAAAAGGAACAGTTTGCGTACCTACCAAAATAGTACCTGTAGCATTTACATCACTAGTTATGTAGATACCCATTGCCGATTGTGTACCATCGATATGGGTAGGGTAAGCAATCCAAAACTCTCTTCCCTTGTTCGAAAAATCTTGTGCCTTTGCTTGCAGTACAACAAGGCTGCAAACAACCACCGTTAGTTTTGTAAATAGTCTCATGAAGTAATCTCTATGGGGCTCGCTAAAATACTGGTGTACGACCAACAATCACATGTGTTTGTTTAATCTATTGTTCATTTTCGGTAAAAGAGGCCTCTTTTAATAGTTGAGCAGCCTGTGGTCCCACATTCATGAAAAAATCTATAATACTCAAGCCCGGTAAGAACCCAAATCGATCTTGAAACACTTGCGTGTAAATGACCTGCCCCCCCCCCATTGGATTTTGAAGATAATTTTTAGGTAGAAGCTTATTACGACACCATTCGGAATGAGAGAAAGTTACTTCATTAGGCACTTCATCTAAAACTGTCAATTTGTCGTTAATTTTTAAATGCTTTGCTGCCCATTGCCAGGTAGCAAAACAAAAATCGAAAAGAAAAGTATTTTTTTCCTTTAATAAAATTTCAATATCGAAAGCGTAGTATTCCCAAAATGGGGCTTTACGATAACTCGATTCAATTGCCTTCCAATGCAATGATTGCCATCTTTCATCATAACTAATTTTTACATCTCTAATGGTTCCTCGCTGAAATCTTCCATTTTGAAGTGGAACTGATAAACCTATAACACCATTGGCACCTGCAATCAAGTATCGATTACGAAAACTCATTTTTTCGTAGGTTTCATATTGCAATAAAAAAATATTCTTAACACTAATAGCAATTTTAAAAGTATCTAACGGTGCAAATAATTGATTTTCAATGTATATTGAATTCATAAATTATTTTTTTAGGTGTGTTTTAATTTGGTTTGAAACAATGAAAAAAATCTCATTGTATTTTATTTTTTTAATTTTATTTAATTTTAAATAAAATTATTATTCAGTTGATTTAGTCAATTTTTGATTATTTGGTCATAAACTAAAATTTATAGTTAAAAAAATTCAGCTATAGAATTATTGTTATTCTAAGTTTTTTAGCAGCAGATGGCATAAAGATACATTAGAAATACGGGCATTTCTATGAAAAAAAGTATCTTAGTATCAAAAACTGTTATGAGGTCTATAATCGCCTTATTTTGCCTTGCTACCCTATCCTTTGGTTGTAAAAAACCACAAGGTTTTGAATATCGATCTATAAAAAATTTTCAAGTAGAAAAAATAGGCTTAACTAAAACACAGCTTGCTATGGAGCTTATTTATTTTAATCCGAATAATTTTGGAGTAGATTTAAAACATGTTGATTGTGATATATATATCAACAAAAGCTATCTTGGAAAGTATGTATTAGATACTACCATGCATATTGACAAAAGGTCAGAGTTTTCTCTACCAAGTCGGATTCAGGTTGATATGAAGAACGTTTTTAAAAACACGCTTAACGTTTTAACCAGCCAAGAAGTGCAAGTAGATGTTACCGGAAATACCCGTGTTGGTAAGGCTGGCTTTTTTGTTACCGTACCTTTCACCTACAGTGGCAAGCATAAATTTTCACTATTTTAAATTGTAATAGCAACACTGTTGTATACCAGCAAGTAACAAAAGGCTTAATAGCAGTATTTGAGTGTTATTGTATTTATTGTATTGCTGTGTATTCATTTACCGTAAGGTGGAGCAAAAAAATCGCACCCATTCATTGGGTGCGATTGTGATTATTATACTTACTATCCGAAAATTGTAATTAGTGCATACCAGGGAACCAAGGACGGCCAATACCTGCTCTAAAGGGCCATGGCATTACTGCAATGATTACTAGTAGTGCTAAAATAAAAAACGTGAATGTTTTTTTATGCTTCATTTGATCACTGATACCTTTTTTTCCAAAACCACGCCCGATAGTAATTAAGATAATTGCGATGAACATACCTGTAAGGTGTTCTACTGCCCAAAAACGGGCTACACTATCTTTCATGGCAGCACCCATACCACCCAAGTTTTGTATATTTTTTAAACCCCAGGAGCCTACTACCCACTGAAACATTCCTAGCACTAACATGAAGTGTGCTGTACTCATAAGCCAAGTGTTACGCTTGAGATCGTGTATGTCGTAATATTTTTTTTGCTGCCAAGCCATTGCATGGCGAAAAATACCATACACCAATAATACTAACAGTAACCAACGTAAGGCGTTGTGCAAGTGCACCGATCCGGTGTACCAAGAATTCATATCCATAATGCTGGGGATTTTATTATTTCAAAACTAACAGGCTTTCAGATAAGTAGTTTAGTTATTCAGAAAAGTTTTCTGTACGTTCTCGTAAAATGTATTCTGCAATTACTAAATCGAGCGGTCGGGTAATTTTTAAATTAGTGGTTTCGCCCGGAATAAGTTGTACCGTAGCTCCTATTGCTTCAACTACACTTGCTTCGTCGGTAAATGTATCTTTATAAGGTTGTTCGAATGCTTGTTTTATTAATGTTGAGTGGAAGGTTTGTGGTGTTTGAATTAACATTACCTGATTTCTGTTCAGCATTTGATTGCTTCCATCGGGTGCTTGTAAGCGAACACTATCAACACTACTAATAGCCGGAATGGCAGTTTGGGTGGTAGCCGCTTGTACAAAACACGCTTCAATTAAAGCCGGCGTTATCAAACAACGAACAGCATCGTGTACAGCAACTAAGGCATCATTAGGCACTTTAGATAAGCCGTTTTTAACACTATGGAAGCGGGTTTCGCCACCTGCGACCAGTGTAATAGCAGCGCCAAAATCAGCCTTAATCCACTCCAAAGTATTACTATTCAAATAAGCCTCCGGAACCACTACAATAATATTACTTGCCGGAATTACTTGTGTAAATGCTTGTAAGGTGTGCCATAGTAATGGCATTTGCCGTAAGGTTAAAAATTGCTTAGGTGTAGTGGTACCCATTCTACTACCGTTACCTCCGGCTACAATAACTGCATATCGATTCATAGGCTGTAAAAGAAAAGAAAAAAGTCGTGCTTTTTTCTTAGCACGACTTTTTTCATATCATTAAACATTAAATCATACCCTTAAGCTTCTCTACTACGGTGTCTACTTCTGCTTTGGTATTGTGCTTACTGAACGAAAAACGAACTGTAACCTGATTAGGATTATTGTTGATAGCTCTAATAACATGGCTGCCTGCATCGGCACCACTAGTACAGGCACTACCACCTGAAGCACAAATTTGATTGATATCTAAGTTGAACAACAGCATTTCGCTTTTCTCCGTTTTTGGGAAGCTCACACTCAATACCGTGTACAAGCTGCGGCCAAGAGGATCGCCATTAAAGCTTACACCGGCAATATGCTGTTCTAGCTGCGCCTTCATGTACAGTTTAATATCGTTGATGTAAGCACTATGAGCCTCGTAATGCGTGGTGGCTAATTCTAAGGCTTTTGCAAAGCCTACAATTCCGTATAAATTCTCTGTGCCGGCACGCATATTACGTTCTTGACTACCGCCGTGCACAAATGGTTTGATTTTTACATTTTCATTGATGTACAACATACCAACGCCTTTCGGACCATGAAACTTGTGACCGGCTCCTGTTATAAAATGTACGGGTGTATTACGTAAATCAAAAGGAAAATGCCCTACTGTTTGCACGGTATCGCTATGGAAAATAGCTTGATGTTGCATACACAATGTACCTACTGCATGTATATCAATCATGTTGCCAATTTCGTTGTTGGCATGCATGAGTGTTACCAAACATTTGTCTTCACTATCTGCTAATAACTGCTCTAAATGTTCCATATCTATATGACCGTTAGGCAGTATGTTCACATAACTTAATGCTGCTTCGCCGGTATGATATAAATGCTCAACGGTATGTAAGGTTGCATGGTGCTCAATGGGTGAAGTAATAATATGCTTACAACCTAAATCTCTAACAGCGGCCGTAATAGCAGTGTTACTACTTTCAGTACCTCCACTCGTGAAAAAGATTTCTGCAGGGTGTGCTTTTAAAATTTTCGCAACTAATTTTCGTGCATTTTCTATGGCCAATCTACTTTCACGACCATAGCTATAAATAGAAGACGGATTACCGAAATATTGCGTTAAATAAGGCATCATAGCCTCTAATACTGCCGAATCTAAGGGTGTGGTGGCAGCATTATCAAAGTATATGCGTGCATCTTGTGTCATTCAACAAAACTAACGCTTAATAGTGTATTAATGCAGTAGACTTTTACCGTAAGGATACCAATAACAATGCCGGCAATTGGCCGGCATTATTGGTTATTACACTTACGTAAATGGATACGCAATTACTACATACTTTCTCTAATATCTTGCATTAAGCGACGAGCTATGTTTTCGGCGGTTGTTTCAAAACTACTTTCGCTATAAATGCGAATAATTGGCTCGGTATTGCTTGTACGCAGGTGTACCCAATCGTTATCAAATTCAATTTTCAACCCATCTTCTGTATTGATAGGATTGTTTTTGTATTTCTTTTTGATGGCTTCAAATACTTTAGCTACATCAACCCTTTTTTCAAGCTCAATTTTGTTTTTGCTTATAAAATAATCGGGGTAACTGTTGCG
Organism: Chitinophagaceae bacterium; assembly: GCA_046296295.1. Taxonomy (GTDB): domain Bacteria; phylum Bacteroidota; class Bacteroidia; order Chitinophagales; family Chitinophagaceae; genus UBA10646. The sequence continues at coordinate 52,764 of JBKBLG010000009.1, forward strand.
TAATTGCTTGGCACTTTTATTGCTTAAAGCTAAATGGCTTAAAAATAAAGCAATTCCAATAAGTGCATCGCGGCCATAGTGCAAATCGGGAACAATAATACCACCGTTACCTTCACCACCAATAACTGCATTGGTAGCTTTCATTTTATTCACAACATTCACTTCGCCTACAGCACTTGGAGTGTAGATGCCTCCATGTTTGAGTGTAATATCCTTTAAAGCACGGGTACTGCTCATGTTGCTCACAGTGTTACCCTTACGATGCTGTAACACATAGTCGGCAACGGCAACCAATGTGTATTCTTCACCAAAAAGGCTACCATCTTCACATACAAAACAAAGTCGGTCAACATCAGGATCTACCGCAATACCAATGTGTGCCTTTTGTTTTTTAACCTCGGTACACAACCCTGTTAGGTGTTGTGGCAAGGGCTCAGGGTTATGGGCAAATTTTCCGTTTACTTCTTCATTCAAAACAGTAATATTGTTAACACCTAAAGCCTTTAATAATGCAGGTACGGCAAAGGCTCCACTGCTATTAATAGCATCGACCACTACACTGAAGTTAGCTTTTTTAATAGCTGCAACATTCACTAATGGGTAGTTGAGTATCGCTTGAATATGCTTATCTAAAGTATCAGTACTGAGGGTGTAACTGCCTAACTTGTCTACGCTAACAAAACAATAACTATCGTTAGCTGCAATTTCTAAGATAGTAGCACCGTCTTCGGCACTAATAAACTCGCCTTTAGCATTTAAAAGCTTTAAAGCATTCCATTCTTTAGGGTTATGGCTTGCAGTAAGAATGATACCACCAGCTGCATTTTCGAATACAACACCCATTTCTACGGTTGGTGTAGTACTTAAATCAACATCTACCACATCAATACCTAAGCTGTTTAAAGTGCTAATTACAAGGCGTTGAATCATTTCGCCACTCATACGACCATCGCGGCCTATTACTACTTTATTATTGCCATTACTTTGTTGCAGCAGCCAAGTTCCGTAGGCTGCTGTAAATTTGACAACGTCTAAAGGACTTAGTGTTTCTCCGGGCAGGCCACCTATAGTTCCTCTAATACCAGAAATACTCTTGATTAACGGCATCTTGCTTTTTTTTAGGCTTTGGCGACAAACATAAGTAAAATGCTACAAGCAGCGAATGTGATTTTACGTAAGTAATCATTAAAAAAAGAACTACTTAAAGCCCGCTTGCAAAACCTATTTTTGCACGGAAATTTTGTTGAACAATGCCACAAACAGCCTGGTACAAGAGTTGGTTTAATAGTCCACACTACCATACATTATATCAACACCGCGATTATACAGAAGCTTATCATTTCATTGAAAGACTTTTGAATTTCTTACAACCCAAGACCGGTAGTAAAATGCTCGATGTGGCTTGTGGAAAAGGCAGGTACAGCAAAGTACTTTTTGAACATGGTTTTGATGTTACAGGTATTGATATTGCGGCCGATGCTATAGCCGAGGCCAAGCAGCAAGAACAGGAACGCCTACAGTTTTATGTTCACGACATGCGGCAGCCTTTTTGGATCAATTATTTTGATGTAGCCTTTAACTTTTTTACCAGCTTCGGGTATTTCAGAACTAAGCGAGAACACGATGCGGCACTTCGTACCATCAGCCAAAGTCTTTTACCGCAAGGTACTTTTGTAATCGATTATTTAAACGTGGCATATGCTACCACACATTTAGTAGCCAAAGAACAAAAGCATATTGATGGAACATATTTTAACATTGATCGTTGGGCCGATGAAGGTTATTTCTATAAACAAATAGCTGTTAGTACCGATGGTACTAATTTCGATATTGCAAGCACTGAAAAAGTAGCAAAATTTACGCTAAGCGATTTTGAACAAATGCTTGCCAAGCAAAGCCTTACGGTAAATGAGGTTTTTGGTAATTACCAGCTAGGCAATTACGACAGCCAACATAGTGAACGATTGATTATTGTTGCAAAAAAACGATAAGCTAGCGCTTTTTATTATTCAAAATGAGGTAGCGAGCCAACTCATAATAAGCATCTGTAAGTTGGTTTAATTGTTCCGACTGTGCTGTGCTTACTTGAACTGGAGCATTACTTTTAACATTGGCTATAATTATTTGTTTATTGCCTTTGTTAGCGATGTTTTTCGTGTACAAAAGCGAATCGTATTGTACACCAATACGTTTGGTTTCAACATCGAAATAAAACGCTGACGGATTGTTGTAGTTAGCACCCAAAACATTACGCCCAAGGGTAGTATTATTATAGGCTATACCTGCTAATGATGCTGCCGTAGGCAACACATCAACCTGCGATACTAAACGATCAAACTTTTGTGGCGCTATCCTACCAGGTGCATATACCAACCAAGGCACATGCATATTAGTAAGTCCTTGCGTTGTAAAAGCAGCAGGCATAGTAGCATTCGCATTGCCTTTAATACCATGATCACCAATAAACATAAAGATGGTATTCTTGAAATAAGTTTCTTTCTGAGCTGCCTCAATAAACTTTCGATAACAGTAATCGGTATACAAAAACGCATTGAGTTCTTCCATACTTTCAAAACCCCAACGCTGTAGTGAATCGCTGCTCACATTGCGAAAATGAATGAATGGTTTATCTTCTTCCGGAATTGTGTAGGGCCTGTGGTTATCGGCGGTTTGTATGATAGCAACAAAAGGCTGCTGTTCTTGAGCCAATACACCATTGGCTTCTAAAAACAAATTTTTATCGCTAATGCCCCATACATCAATACGCTTGCTTTTATAATCACCCTCTTCGTATAAGTGTAAGCTATCGATATTGTTGGTTAACACACCTCTTATGTTAGCCCAACTTGTACTACCACCTAAGAAATAATATTTCTGATATCCTTTGAAATCGTTGATAATGGTATGTTGACTTACTGCCGCCGGATTACGGCTTGCCGTTTTATTTAATTGTACATCGGGCACGCCTGTAAGGGTAGCCCACACACCTCTTGCTGTGCCATAGGCTGGTGTAAAGCACTTTGTAAACAACAAACCCTGATTGCTCAAGCTATCAAAAAAAGGGGTTGTTTGTAAGGCATTACCAAAGGCAGAACTCTTGTAAGCACTAAAACTCTCGCAAATTACAATTACTACATTGGGCTTATTTGCAGCCAAGCTGTCAACACCCATTTCCTTACGGTAAATGCTGCCCAACTGCTGAACTTGATTACTATCTAAACCCAGCCAATAAGCCATAAAAGGCATGAGTTGCTTCACTTTTTGTGCATCAAACCCCTCTTTACGATACTTCAGTGTAGCAAAAAAACTCTGAAAAGGATTCAGGGCAACACTTGCCTTATAATCGTTCCCAAACGAAAAAGCATCGCTCCAGCGTAAAGGATACTGATTTGCACTACCAAAAACTGCCCACCCCATTAATAAAAATGCTACAATGCTACTTACAATACGTTGTGTTGTAGTGGCTGTTTTTGGCATAGCTAAACAGCGATCATAATTTTTTACGAACCACCAACGAATGAGCAACACCAAAAACAACATACCTACAAGCAACGATACAACAGGATAGGTTTGCCAAACCATACTCGCACTAATGGCAGCATCATCGGCATAATTTAATAGGCTAGCAGTAACTCTTTGACCCAAATAAGCATAATTAGCAAAGTCGATCACATAAAACAAAACCATTGTAATGCTTACCAACCAAAGTAATACATGTATAATTTTAGCACCAAGTTTTGCATCTAGCGGATGCAAGGGCTTTATATTCGCCAATAAAAAAAATAACAAACCAATAATGCAAGCCATACGAGCATCGTAACGAAAGCCAAGAAGCATGGCATCAAAAAGTTCGTACCAATGTGTATTTACGGGTTCGTATACTACTATAAATGCTACTCTAAACAATAGCATTATTGCCAACATAATAGCAACTGTAGAAACAATAAACTGTAAGTAGCGTGGCATTTTCGAAAACAGCATCATTGGGCAAATCTATTATTTTCAACTTGGTTCTAATAATTTTTAGCATATGCCTTATTTTCTAAACACCATGCCAGGTTGGTTACAAACACTAATTCATGCCGATCAGGATTTATTCATGCTTTTGAATACCAAACTTACCAACCACTGGCTCGATAATATACTACCTTGGTGGCGTGATGCCAACACTTGGATTCCACTGTATGTTTTTTTGCTCGTATTCATGATCATCAACTTTGGTTGGCGAAGTGTGGGTTGGATTATTTTTTTAATTGCCACTGCATCGTTAACCGATTTGGTAAGCAGTTGGTTTTTCAAAGATTACTTTATGCGGGTACGCCCTTGTAACGATCCGTTTTTGGCAACACAAGCAAGGCTACTTATTAATCGGTGTCCGAGTAGTTTTAGCTTTACATCGAGCCATGCTACAAACCATTTTGGTGCTGCCATGTTCATATTTCTTACTCTAAAGCCATTTATAGGCAAGTGGGGATGGTTGTTTTTCGTATGGGCTGCAACCATTTGTTATGGGCAGGTTTATGTTGGCGTTCACTACCCGCTCGATGTATTGGCTGGTGGCTTACTAGGTTGCGTTTTAGGTTGGCTTATGTGTAAAATATATAGCTCTATTCATACGAAAGGTTTATCGCTTCATGCAGCTTTAAAAACGCCAGAACAACCCTTGTAACTTGGTTAGTAATTGCGTTAACATTTGCCGTAAGGCACAAAATACCTTACGGTAAATGAAACTATATTCTCATAAATAACTTACCGGGTTTAGCAGCTATTAATCCCATTAACTCTAGCGATAGTAATGCTGCTGCCACATCGCTGCTATTGCGCTGTACCATAAGCAGTAACTCATCAATATGTGTTGCTGCATCATATTGCAACTTTTGTAATATGATGCTTTCTGTTTCAGACAAATCAATAGCAAGCTGTTGTTGCTGCGGGGTAGTTTTTTTGCGCTGCCAGCCTAACAAATTGGTAAGCTGTTCTGGAATAGGTAATACCGTAGCTTTATTGTGTTGTATGAGATATAAGCATCCTTCGCTTTTTTTATCGTTCCAGCGGCCTGGTACAGCGAACACTTCTCTGCCGTAATTACTAGCCAGTTCGGCAGTAATCATACTACCACCTCTTGCTGCGGTTTCAACAACCACTAGTGCATCGGCTATGGCGGCAACTATACGGTTGCGACGCGGGAAATTGTGCTTATCGGGTTTTGTGAAAATATCAAACTCGGTAAGCAGTCCGCCACCTGCATCGAGCATTTTTGTAGCCAAAGTTTTATGTTGGTGCGGATAAATGGTATGTAGCCCATGGGCTACTACGCCAATGGTTGGCAACTGTTGCTGCAGTGCTTGTTCGTGTGCCGCAGCATCGATACCAAAAGCCATACCACTAAAAACAGTAGCTTGATGATTTTTTAACGTTGCCACTAATTTTTCTGTGGCCCATTTTCCGTATTCGGTGGGCGTGCGTGTACCAATAATGCTTACACTCTTTAAAGCATTTAGAGCATTGAGATTGCCTTGAAAGTAAAGCACAGTTGGGGCATCGTAACAATGCAATAACTTTTCTGGATACTGTGCATGTGCTTTGGTAAGTATTTGAATATGATGCTGCTCTGCATGCTGTATGATGGTATCCACCAAATGCCAATTGGCAAATGCTTTAATGGCTTCGGCCTTGCTAATGCCAACTTGTGGTACTTCGGCAATTTTATGGGTATCGGCTTTAAACACCGCTTCGGCAGTACCAAAATGTTCGGTTAAGTTACTGGCTAGAATGGTTCCTATACCTTCTACTAAGGTTAATGCAATATCGTAATACATAGCTAAAACGCAGTTACGATATTAATACATAATTACATACCAATAACTTCTAATTCTGTTCTTCGGTTCAAAGCTCTTCCTTTTTCTGTGCTATTGGGAGCAATGGGCATGGTAGCGCCAAACCCTTTGGCACGCAACCTTTCAGGAACTATACCCTTTCGTACCAGATAAGAAACCACTGCCCTAGCTCGCTGCTCACTTAAAAGCAGATTGGCTTTTTTATTACCTACACTATCTGTATAACCATTAATTTGTAATGACAGCGTGGGATTTTCGTTCAATAACTGCCAAACTTGATCTAAGGCTAAAATACTTTCAGTGGTTAATTTCACTTGGTTGTTATCGAACAAAATATTATCAACTATCAGTTTGCTACCTAATGTAATTGGTCTCAGATAAATGTTTTCAAAAAAGCTAGTGTCGGCTTTTCCTTGAGCATACAAAAGAGGTTTAGTATAAAACCAGTAGCCCTTTCTTCGAACACTCACTTGGTAATTAGTACCAACAGGCAAGGTTACAAAGTAATATCCTTCTTCATCAGTTTGTAAGCTACTAATTACTTTACGTGTTTGCTGGTTAATGAGTACAACCCTGCTGGGTAATCCTTTTTTTGTTACAGCATCTTTTACAAAACCTTTGGTGTATAAAGTTCTTGCAGGGCGTAAGTGTTCAGGTAATTCAAACCGATAAATATCGAGGCCGCCTCTGCTATCGGCTCTATCGCTTGCATAGTAAGCATCTTTACCATTACCGGCTACGAAAATACTTCCTTCATGATCAATGGTATTAATGGGGTATCCAAGGTTTTGTGGCTGCGTCCACTGCCCACTAGTATCCTTTCTTACCAAAAACAAATCCATATTACCATAACCCGGTAAGCCGTTACTACAAAAGAAGAGTGTTTGTCCATCGGCATGCATCATTGGAGCTAATTCATCGCCAGCAGTGTTAATAGTGGCACCTAAATTTTGTGCTTCGCTCCAAGTGCCATTTGCCTTGCGGTAACTTACGTAAATATCTTTGCCGCCATAGCCACCGGGTCTATCGCTTACAAAGTATAAAGCCATTTTATCTGGGCTTAATGTTGGGCCACTTTCATAGAAATCGGTATTCACTTGCGGACCGAGATTAAATGCTTCGCTCCACCCTGTTGGTGTGAGTTGCGACATATAAATATCGAAATTACCATATCCTTTATGCCCAAAATTGCCAGCAAATACTAGCCATTCGCCGTCTTGAGAAATATTCAGAGCACCCTTACTTGGCTCATCATTAATACTACCTTTTATCATGGCTGCCTTACCATAAGCATGTTGCTCAGGTGTAAGTACGCTACTCATAAAATTTTCACGAAAGCCTTGTGCACGTCGTGTAAATACAAACAAACTATCATCGAGTGTGATACTCGGATAATACTCGCTATATGTACTATTGATACTATCGCCTAAGTTGATTGGAACGAATTTGATTGCTGCATGTTGCTGCTGCATAGCTACTGCAAATTCGAAATTAGCTTTTCGGGCTAAGGCACTTTGCCTGCTTCTGTCACTTAATTTGGGTTGCTCTAAAAACTTGTTCACCGCAGTTAATGCTTCTTTAAACTTACCTAAGCCTGCCAGGTTGATGGAATAAGGCAAATAAAAAAAGCCAGTATGTGTGGTATCAAAAGCCATTACTTTTTCGAACCATATAACAGCACTATCATACATTTTTAATTCGCCATACACACCTGCTAGTGTAAGGTAAGGTTCATAATAAGTTGTATCGGCTTTTATAGAAGCTTGCAGTGTAGGAATTGATTGCCTGAAAGCATCATCTCGAACAAGCAATAAAGCTTGCTCATACAATTCAACGGATCGTTTATTGTATTGCTGCTGTGCCGCTACCACATTTACCGTAAGGTATGTTACTATAAAAATAAAAAACCACTTCATGCCACAATGTACTGAAACCATGTTTAAAAGCTTGTTAACTACAAAAGGGCAGCCATGGCTGCCCTTCGGAATAAAGCAATACACTTACGTGTAAATGATTATTTGTATAGTAACTCATAATATTCGTGTGCCATTCGATTACTATCGAATTGGAAGCGAACATCACGCATACCATTTTTAACAATATCTCGCCAAGTGTCTTTGCTTTCGTAATACAATGGCATGATTTGCTTTTCAAGAATATCGTAGATATGGTTTAAATCATAATCGTCTTGATCATGCACTGTCATATTTTCATAATCGGCCATTGGTACTACAAAGCCGTTATTGGCATGGTTAATAAACTCAGGTATCCAACCATCGTTCGTACTAAAGTTAACAGCACCATTCATAGCGGCAGTCATACCACTGGTTCCACTAGCTTCACGTGGTACACGAGGGTTGTTAAGCCATACATCGGCGGCTTGTTTCAAACGCTTACTCAAGGTGAGTTCGTAACCAATTACAACAGCCATGTTATTGTACTCTTTACTAATTTGTACTAAGTTGTTGAACTGGCTAATAGCCGGATAATCTACCGGATAAGGCTTACCTGCCCAAATGATTTGAACTGGGTACTTGGTATTACGCATTAGTGCATCGAAACGTTCACGCTCCCAGGTTAATAAGTCGGCACGCTTATAGCCTGCAAAACGGCGTGCCCAAACAATGGTTAAAATGTTAGGATTGAAAAGCTTACCTGTTTGATCTGCAACAATTTCGAAAGCACGTTTTTTGAGATATTGCTTTCTATCGTCGAACTTATCATTGTCTTTATTTTCCATTGCAGTATATAACTGCTTATCGGCCCAATACTTCCAGTTTTGAGCATTGGTGATAGAAATAATTGGACAAATGTTATTGTACTTACCCCACATTCTACGGCTAACATCGCCATGTAGTGCCGATACACCATTACTCAAGCGAGCAAAACGCAATGCTGCAAGGCTATGGTTAAATTGATCGTCTTCAGTGCCTGTAACACGGCGAACTTCATCGAGTGTTAGGCCGCAGAAATAACTCATTTTATGGCACAAATAAATATCGTGCTTTTCGTTACCCGCCTCTTCAGGTGTGTGTGTAGTGAACACGAGGTGCTTACGCACCATATCAACACTCTTGAATTTGTTTAATAAATAGAAGGCTGAAGAAATACCATGCGCTTCGTTTAAATGGTAAAGATCGGGGTTAAAGTTAAGTTCGTCGATCAGCTTAGCACCACCAACACCTAACAAAATGAATTGAGCAATTTTGGTGCTCACATTCGCATCGTACAAACGGTGGGAAATGGTTTGGCTTACATAATCGTTCTCTGGAAGGTCGGTTGTTAATAAAAACATGGGGGCTGTTTTGAACGTTTCGGGGTTCAAATACAACGCTTTAACCCATACCGGATGGTCGTGTACCAGAATTTGGAACTTAATACCAGTATCTTCTAAGAAACTGTAAATTTTTTCCATCCAGCCTACTTGCAGGGTTTGATCCTGGTTGCGTGCTTGATCGTAGTAACCATATTTCCATAAGATACCAATACCTATTAAGTTTTGGCGTAACTCGTAAGCACTACGCATGTGGCTACCCGCCAAAAAGCCTAAGCCACCACTGTATATTTTTAATGGCTGGTGAACAGCAAATTCCATTGAGAAGTAGGCTACCTTTTTCTTGTAACGCTCGTCAATAGCAAAAGGAACCTGAAAATTTCTAAAGTTCATAAAAGCAGATTTCTATTTTCAATTGTGCAATATAGTAGACTTTATCCAAAATGTATTTTTTACACATTAAATCATCTACAGTTGTACGATTAACGCAGGAAAACTACATTTTAATCGGGAGATAACCTATGATTTTTTACTTGTTGAACCGCTATTACCCTTATTTGCAACAGATGTTTTCTTTTTACGGTAAGTATCGTTAATTTGGCATTTTATGCCTCGATAGTTGCCACAGTTACCTTGTTCTTTCACTTTCACTTCGTTGCCTTCAAATGAAAACTCTATCACACATGGGTCTCCGCTTTTTTGGTACACTGCTTTTTTAGGGCTTACAAGCTTAATGTTTCCTTTAATTTCACCTTTGCAGTCGGCATTTTTTTCAAAATAATAGAACAAGCGATAATCGTTTTCGTTAGCACCATCGCGTAAGCTTAGTAAAAACTTACCCTCTTTCTTGTAATCGCCACTGAGTGGTTGTGTTTGTGGCAAGGTATCAATCGGATTCACAATAGTAGCTGTTCTCGCTTTATCTTCATTGGTTTCTTGCATAATTAAAGAGAACCCGGTTGGTGTTAGTACAGCATAGCTATTACGTGTGAATGCTGCTTCACTACTACTTATTTTCTTTTCTTTTACTTGCGTAAATGTTGGCTCTTTATTTACCGTAAGGCTTTGTTTATAGCCATCTTTACCTGTGTTGTCTAATAGTTGCTGCCAACCGGCAAATTTTTGTTTTTCATTGAAATATAGTACTAATGCGGTTAATTTTTTATCACCTTGCTTTGCCACGACTAATAAATAGGTTTCTTTTCCCTTTTCAATTCTACCCAATGGATGTAAACACCATTTTCCATTAGCAGTATAGCCTAACGCTTTTGCAACTGAATCGGGCACAAATTGAATAAAGGCTTTATAGCCGATGGTAAGGGTATCCATTCTGCGAGCCATGGATGTATCTTGGAGTGTGTAAGGCAGTTTAATGCTGGGAAAAACCTGCATAAACTCGTTGCGCTTAACCGCTACTTCGCCTTGTAGAGATGGCTTTGGAGCATCGCCTCCGCAGGCCAATAACATCAAACTGCATAGTATAACTAAGTAGCTACAAATAATACGTTGCATATAAGAATATGAATGGCTAAAATAGGTATTGCAATTATAGTTGCGATTTTTTTTACCGAAAGGGTAATTTTTGATTTATGAATCGCAAGATTTAGATTTGCCTAAAAATAAAATTAGTGGCACTTCAACTTTCTATTACAGAAGAAAACTACCTTAAAGCTATTTATCACTTACAGCAAACTAACGACAAGGTTAGTACCAACGATTTGGCAGCTAGCTTGCATACAAAAGCTGCTTCGGTAACCGATATGTTGAAGAAACTAAGCCAAAAAAAATTGGTTGATTATGAGCCTTACATGGGTTTCACATTAAGTGAGTCGGGATTAGGCACTGCACTTGCCATTATTAGAAAGCACCGACTTTGGGAGTATTTTTTAGTTGAGCACTTGCAATTTGGCTGGGATGAAGTACATGCTGTTGCAGAGGAATTAGAGCATATTACCAGTACACTTTTAGTGGATCGTTTAGATGCTTTTTTAGGGTATCCGAAATTTGACCCTCACGGCGATCCTATTCCTGATATTAATGGCAAGATGGTACTATTGAAACAAATTAACCTTACCGATGCCCCACTACAACACACTGTTACTGTTAGTAGCGTTGGTAGCCAAAGCACGGCATTGTTAGAGATGCTGAAAACTAAAAACATTCTCATTGGTACTTCGCTAAAAGTAGTTGAACGCTTTGCGTTTGACAACTCTATGGATATTGAAATTAACGGCGGCAAACTCTTGAATATCAGTCAACAACTTGCACAAACTTTATTTGTAACTATTTAGTATATGGAAGCAATAGTTCAATACTTTAATACGCTTACACCTGTTTGGGCAGCTTTATTGGGCGGTTTATTCACTTGGGCAGTAACATCGTTAGGAAGCAGTTTGGTTTTTTTGTTTAGAAATGTTAGCCGGAGCATTATGGACACAATGCTAGGTTTAAGCGGCGGTATTATGCTTGCTGCAAGCTTTTTTAGCTTGCTAAAGCCAAGTATTGAAATGAGTGAAATAAGCTTCCCCACCATGCCATGGATGCCAGCAGTAGTTGGCTTTGCATTAGGAGCATTGTTTGTATTTGGCCTCGATAAGCTTACACCGCATCTTCATTTAAACTTTCAAACAAATCAGGCTGAAGGTATTAGCACAAGTTGGCAACGCACAACTTTATTGGTGCTTGCCATCACACTACATAACATACCAGAAGGCCTAGCGGTAGGCGTGGTATTTGGAGCTGCAGCACAAGGTGTTGGCGATGCAACAATGGCTAGTGCCATTGCCTTGGCGATTGGTATTGGTTTACAAGATTTTCCAGAAGGTTTTGCGGTTAGCATGCCCTTACGCCGACTTGGATTAAGTCGCAGAAGAAGCTTTGTGTACGGTTCATTATCGGCTATAGTTGAACCTATTTTTGCAGTAATTGGTGCTGTTGCCATAATGTTTATGCAAAGCTTTTTACCATTTGCATTGGCTTTTGCAGCAGGTGCCATGATTTTCGTAGTAGTAGAAGAAGTGATTCCTGAAACACAGCAAGATAAATTCACCGATGTTGCTGCACTCGGATTTATTGCCGGATTTCTAATTATGATGTTTTTAGATGTAAGTCTCGGCTAGTTTTTCAAAAATAAATATATTTATATGCGTTTAAAATACCACGTATAAAAATATATGATACATGAAAATCTGCTGGCTTTCATTTGGCAATATCGCTATTACAGCAAGCAATTATACACTACTCAAGGAGAAACATTAAGTGTTATACAACCGGGGTTAAAAAACACCCACGAAGGCCCCGACTTTACAAATGCTACTATACAAGTACAAGGTACTACCCTTGTTGGCAATGTAGAAATTCATGTGAAAGCGAGCGATTGGTATGCACATCATCATACTGCTAATGAGCACTATCGCAATGTTATTCTGCATGTAGTTTGGGATGCCGATGCAGCAATTCATTTACCGCAAGGCACCCATCTACCAACGCTGGCACTATGCAATTTTGTTAGCCAACATTTGCTGGCACAGTATCGGCAACTTATGTTACATCAGCAAACCATTAGTTGTAGTTGGGCGTTGCCGGCATTGAGTAATTTAGGATGGCAAGCCTGGTTAGAACGCTTGGCTATAGAACGCCTTACGGCAAAATTTAACGCTATTAGTAATCGCTTATCGGTAACGCAGCAACATTGGGAACAAGTTCTATGGGAGCTTACAGCAAGGTATTTTGGAGGTACTGTGAACGGTGATTTATTTGCCAATACTGCAGCACAATTACCTGTTACAACACTTGCAAAATGTAAGCATCAGCCAGATGTTTTGATGGCACTTTGTTTTGGCACAGCACAGTTGCTACCTATAGCATCGAACGATAACGATGCTTACACTACACATCTTATACAACAATACAAGTTTGGTGTTAAAGCATATCGCATTGCAAGCTCGCAGCATTATACACCTGCTTATTTACGCATGCGACCGCACCAATTTCCGACCATTCGAATGGCTCAGTTAGCCACATTGGTATTAGAACAGCAACATTTGTTTTCGAAAATACTTGCAGCAGAAAATATATATGAGGTTAAAGGGTTGTTCACCACAACAGCGCCAGAATACTGGCATCACCGCTATCGTTTTAATGATTTACCTATGCTCAAAAAACAACCTAAAACTACAGGAGAACAGTTATTAAATAGTATTTGTATTAACGTAGTAGTACCGCTACTTTTTGCATATGGTAAGTACCATCAACAAGAACAAAAACAACAACAAGCGATTGATTGGTTGCAACAATTACCGGCAGAGGTGAATCATGTTACGAAACAATTTAAACAATACGGAGTGGTAGCAAATAACGCCATGATGTCGCAAGGGTTACTGCAACTTCAACAACAATATTGTAGTAACAAACACTGCCTTTCATGTGCCGTGGGCAATGCTGTGCTTAAGAAAGCTACAACAACAAGCGCCACATTGTAATATTTCCGGCTTTACCCCAATCGCTAATTGCCTTTTTCAAATCGGCCTGTAGCTTAGCCCAAGTAACCTTGCTGCCTTTTTGTTTCACTTGCATAGCTGTTGTTGCTTGGGCTAGCGGTTGCAATTGAACACTTGTTGCAAACCAAGTAGTATGTAAGCGAGGTACTGCCAATCCGAGAATGAGGCCTGGTAATTGCCCCATTGTTTCGGGCCCGCTGCTCACGGGTATTTCGTCGCAATAGAAAGCTACTACTACTACACTATCGCATATTTTAGTGACCGCTTTACGGCATTCAAAGCCTGCAATGGTTCTTGTTTCATCGGTAATTCGCCACTTTAAATGGCGGATACTATCTTGTAACAAATAAGTTTTTTCAAACACATCTCTTTGAATACTTATTGTTCCTTTGGTAACTTCTTGAATTGCAATATCGTTTTCAGAAGGTTTGCTATCCCACATATACTTTTGTGGTGTTGGATCTTCTAGGGCACGATACATGGTTTTTTGTGGCGTAAAAATGAGCTCGTATTGTGTAGTAACAAAACGTGGGAACTGCTTTTGCATCTCTTTTTTCCAAACATTTTCATCTTCGCCATCATCATCTCCATCCCACATTTCTAGGAGACTGTGTTGGTTGAAGCGGCGTTCATACACTACCCTGCCCGATTGTAAGAAAGTAGCTTGTGCAACAGCAATTATATTTACCGTAAGGAAAGAAATTATAAATATAAATATTTTCATACTTATTTATTTTTTTGCACCACTTTTATTAAAGTTATAACCAAGTGTTAGTAAGGCATAACGGCGAACAGTTTGCCATGTATTTTCACTAATAAAGTTGGTACTTATATTTCTGCCAAAACCTAGATATTGATTAAAAATATCATTCACACCAAAACTTAACTCAAGCTGATCTTGCTTACCTAGCAATCGCTTAATATTAGAACTTACGTAAAAGATATTTCGCTGATTGGCAAACACCTCGGTACGTTGGTATAAATCAATTGTTGCATCAATTGTAAGTATCCATTTTTTGGTAAGCTTCATAGTAGCGTTCGGATTCATACTATAACTCCAATAACGTGTGGTTGTATTATTGTTAATACTGCTCTTACTAATATTGTAAGTTGCACTCATATTCATCCAATAATTAATCCATTTATCACCCCAATAGCCACTATAAATTTCAAAGCTGTGAGCTTGATTATCTGTAATGTTTTGTTGCTGGTTAATGATGTTCACAAACCGGTTAATACTGGGGTTGTAACTTAGATTTAAGTTGATGGAAGGAGCAATATCAAACCCGTACGATAAATAACCTCCAATATTGTAATTACCATTCACATTAACGGTTTGATTAACTCTTCGGCCGAGCGTATCAATCGTATTGGCATTTGTAATGGCGTTATCGGTGAAGTTCGCATAAGCTGATATATAGATGTTTCGGCTACGCAGTACTTTATAATCGCTAAAGTTTAAGTTGAAATTATGGTTGAATGCTTGCTTTAAATTCGGGTTACCAATGGTAATATTTAAAGGGTCGCTGTTATCTATCAAAGGCTGTATTTGAGCAAGTGTTGGGTTGGTGTTGCTACCGCGATAACTTAAATTAAAGCGACGTTGCTTTTTTATACGCCATTCGATACTGGCTTGCGGTAAAAAATTGTTGAAGAAAATACTACGCGTAGTTTTTAAACGTAAATCTTCTTGATCAAATGTTGTACGCCCGATTTGCGAACCTAGTGAAGCGGTAACCTTTTTGCCAGTATAACGAAAGTTAACCCCACCGCTATTATTTATGGTATTGAAAATGAAGTGATTGCTTAACGAGTCTATCAAGCGGTCGTATTTTCCGCCAGGTACAGAACGTTCATAGGTGTTACGTTCAGCATCGTTTCGGTTAATAGCAACACTATAATTCAACTCTAGAAAAGTCTGCTTCCACAATGGTTCTGTGTAAGTAGCTTTTGTAGTAAATGTTGTTTGGGTAGATCTACTTGTTTTGTTCTGATCTATCAGATTACCCAATACTTGATTACCTGTTTTATCAAAGAATATATTGTTAGCTTCTAAGTAGCCGTTATAGCTAGTGTTATTTCCTGTAAGATCTATATTAACACTCATTGTTCTACCAGCTTTTTTAAATCGCTTACGGTAAAAGATGTTGGCATCCCAAAGATTGTTCTCATCTTTCCCTCGGGTAATGCGATCACTAGTATTGATACGGCTACCTTCTTCACTAATACTCTCGCCAATCATGCGTTGGAAAGCATCGCTACGTTGAAAGTTAGATTTAGCGGTTGCCTTGAGTGAACTTGTAGAATCAATAGTGTATTCGTAAGTACCAAATACACGATTACGTTGTCTATTGCTATTAAATACTGTACGAGATGTATTAACAAAACTAGTATCTGGTAAAATAGTTTGTGTGGTATTGGTTCTAAAACCACTTACTCTTTGATCGTTGAGTTGATAGTTAATATTAATATTATTTTTATCTTTATTCCATTTGTTACCAAACATCAAGCCCGCATTAACAGCTTGAGGCAATCCTTGTCCGCTGCTCCACTCATCGCGGTTGCTATACATACTACCATCGTCGTTAATTACAGTTGTTCTATCGGCATCGGTACTGTACTTTTCTCGTTCGTTCCAGTTAAGGCTTTGGAATTGTGTATTATCGGTGGTAACGTAGCCAGCAATTTTACGTTTTGCTTTAAAGGCATTAAACAACAGTTTAGCACGGTAATATTGATCAAAATCTGTACTACCCTCTAACTTGCCAAAGTATCCTTTTTTAGCACTTTCTTTTAGTTCTACGTTAATGGTGCGAGATTTCTCCCCATCGTCTATACCGGTGAATGCGGCCTGATCACTTTTTTTATCAAACACCTGTAATTTATCAACTGCATCGGCTCTTAGGTTTTGTGCTACCACTGCCGGATCATCGCTAAAAAACTCTTCCCCATCTACTAAAATACGTTCTACTTTTTGGCCTTGTGCTACAATTTCGCCTTTACCATTCACCTGAATACCCGGTAAGCGTTTTAATAATTCTTGTACATTGGCATTGGCATCTACTTTAAAACTATCGGCTTTATATTCAATGGTATCGCCACGCATACGAATGGCAGCCACTTTTTGCTTAACAATTACCTCCTCTAACAGTTTTGCCTTTGTAACCAACGACACTTCGGGCATAGCTATCATTTTACCGTAAGGTACTTCTACAAAATCGGCAAACTCTACATAATTCGGATAGGTAATTTTAAGAATATATTTCCCTTGCGGTAAATCATTTACTGCAAAGGCACCTTTATTATCGGTTCTAGTAAAGCGAATGAGTACAGAATCTTTGGCGTTAAGGAAGGCTATAACTGCCATGTGTAAAGGCTGCTTGTTGATGGTATCTTTTACAACGCCACTTACCCCCTGCTGCGCCCAAAGCATGAAGGCCAAGGAGCAACATAGAGCGGTAAGTAAAAAATGTTTTTTCATGCAGTTAGCAAGTTTAGTGTTTAGCGTGTATCTTGGTTATCCAATATTCAATCATTTACGAAAAGCTATGTTGTTTTATTATGGTAAATGGTTGTTAAAAATTGTTTAACGGCAATATGAGCACCACTGCACGAAAGTTGGCCAATAAAGCTAACAAGGCGAACAACAATGTGAATTCAGCAAACCCTCCTGTGAATGCTGCACTACAACGTTACGAAGACACACATTTTGTAGATACAACCAAACCTGTTTGGAACTATAGTACTTTCACAGAGGAAGATATTCGTAATTTTCAACGGGGCACACACTACCGATTGTATGAGCTATTTGGTAATCATCATAAAAATGTATTAGGTACTGAAGGTTATTACTTTGCAGTATGGGCACCCAATGCCACAGCAGTGTTTGTAAGCGGCGATTTTAATGAATGGAACAACACTACACATCAGCTGTTTGTGCGCCTCGACCATTCGGGCATATGGGAGGGCTTTATACCAAATGTTAAAAAAGGCGATGCCTATAAATACCATATACATGGTTTCAAGGGTGTTCGATTAGATAAAGGCGACCCCTTTGCTCGCCATTGGGAAACACGCCCGAAAACTGCATCTAAAGTTTGGGATACTTGGTACGAATGGACAGATACTGAATGGATGCAGCAACGCAAGCAACATAACAGCTTAGCAGCACCATGGAGTGTGTACGAAGTGCATTTAGCAAGTTGGTTGCGCCCCGATGCGAACGATCCTGAAACATACTTGAGCTATGCTATGATTGCCGAAAAGCTTGTTCCCTATGTACAAGAAATGGGCTTTACACACGTAGAACTTATGCCTGTAATGGAACACCCCTTCGATGGCAGTTGGGGCTACCAAGGCACCGGTTATTTTGCACCAACAAGTCGTTTTGGAACGCCACAAGATTTTGCTTTTTTAGTAGAATGCTTTCATAAAGCTGGCATTGGTGTAATACTCGATTGGGTGCCTTCTCACTTCCCATACGATAGTCATGGCTTGTTCATGTTCGATGGTACACATACCTACGAATATGCTGATATGCGAAAGGGGTATCACCCCGATTGGAATAGTTACATTTTTAACTATGCTCGTGGCGAGGTTAAAAGTTTTCTCATCAGTAGTGCTCGGTATTGGTGCGATATTTTTCATGCCGATGGCTTGCGTGTAGATGCCGTAAGCAGTATGCTACGCCTCGATTATAGCCGTAACGAAGGCCAATGGGAGCCGAACATATTTGGCGGTAACGGTAACCTAGAAGCTATTGCATTTATCAAAGACTTGAACGAAACACTTTATCGCGATTTTCCGGATATTCAAACCATTGCTGAAGAGGCAACCGATTGGCCGCATGTAAGCAAGCCTACTTTTGAAGGCGGCCTTGGTTTTGGTATGAAGTGGATGATGGGCTGGATGCACGATACCCTAGATTATTTTAAAATGGACCCTATCTATCGGCAGTTCCATCAAGATAAATTCACTTTTAGCATGATGTATTTCTACGATGAAAACTTTATGCTACCGCTTAGCCACGATGAAGTGGTTCATGGCAAAAGCCCTATGTTGTATAAAATGCCCGGCGATGAGTGGCAAAAATTCGCCAATCTTCGTTTGCTGTACACTTATATGTTCACACACCCGGGTGCAAAGTTGCTCTTTATGGGTAACGAGATAGGTAGTAATATTGAATGGAATTACAAGAGTGCTTTGCCATGGCAACTAACAGACTTTGTAAGCCATGGCGGTTTAAAATACTGCATTCAACAATTAAACCAGTTATACAGAAATTACCCCGCTTTATACGAACGTCAATTCACCTCAGATGGTTTTGAATGGCTCGATTTAAATCATAGAGAACTTAGTGTAATTAGCTTCAAGCGAAAGGCCAAAAAGCCAAAAGATGATGTAATTGTTATACTGAATATGACTCCGGTTGTACGTAACGATTGGAAAATATATGTACATCAAAAGAAAAAATGGAAAGAGATTTTTAATAGCGATGATAAAGCGTACTGGGGTACCGGCGATGTGTATAATCCTGCTATTAAACCAGTTTTGGTAGATAAAGCTTCTAAAACATACGAACTTACTATTCACTTGCCTGCATTAGGTGCCGTAGTAATTGCTTAATTTTAACCACAAAGGCCGCCATTGGCGACCTTTGTGGTTAAAGTACTGTAGTAATTTACCTTGCGGTAAATGATAGCAAAATCTTATTTACCGCAAGGTACTAACGGTAATCATCTTCATTGAAATCGGCTTCATCGAAATTCAAGTTATCAAAATCCACCATACTACCCATTAAATCTTTAAATACAATTTTACCTTCTATGGTTTGCTTACTAATGAGGCTATAACTAGCTAATCCGTGTAGTACAAACTCCATTAGCAAGGCAGCTTCTAGCTCGTTCGCATGTGGGTACATTTTTTTAACCAAGCCAAATAAACCATCTACTTTGTACAATGCGAGTAACTTATCGGCATCTTTCATATCTACTAAAATATCAATGAAATTGCCAGCATCAAACCAACGAGTAATGGCTTTATAAATACTTTCTTCTTCCGGCTTTTCATCGGCACTTTTCTTACCAACAACACGCTTTTTTTTCTGCTTTTCGGGGTTAGGGAAATAATTGATAAACTGTGTACGTATGGCTTTATCTACCAGATTCAATGCTACTTGGTAGGGGCCTTCTTGTTCACCTTCGTACACCAATTCAATTTTGCCTGTAATAGCTGGGATAATGCCTGCTAAATCGCTAACCCACACTTGTGTTTGAGCCTCGTTATGAATAATACTTCTGCGTTCAGCACTGCTTACAGCATTCTCTAAAGCAGCAATAGTAAGGCGAGCACTTACACCACTTTTTTTATCTACAAACTCACTGTTACGAGCTTCGAAAGCAACCTGCTCTATCAAACGTTTAATTAAATCGCTTACAATTATTTTTTCTTGTTGTGCAGGTAGTATTGCTGCCTCTTGCTGGGTAATGGTTAAGGCTGTTTCAATATCTTTCGGGTAGTGTGTAAGAATTTGACTTTCAATTCTATCTTTTAAAGGGGTTACAATACTACCACGATTGGTATAATCTTCCGGATTGGCAGTAAACACAAATAAAATATCTAAAGGCATACGAAGTTTAAAGCCACGAATCTGAATATCTCCTTCTTGTAGTATGTTAAACAATGCTACTTGTATACGAGCTTGCAAGTCGGGCAACTCGTTGATTACAAAAATGCAACGGTTACTCCGTGGTATAATGCCGTAATGAATTACCTCTTCATCGGCAAAATTAAGTCGTAAGTTGGCTGCCTTAATAGGGTCTATATCGCCAATCAAATCGGCCACGCTAACATCGGGTGTTGCTAATTTTTCGGCATATCGTTCAGTATAATGCACCCAATGAATAGGTGTGTCATCGCCATGTTGAGCTATTAGGTTTTTGGCATATTTACTTAAAGGTTGTAAGGGATCATCGTTCACTTCGCTGCCCGCTACAATAGGGATGTATTCGTTAAGGAGGTGAACCATTTGCCGTGCCATCCGTGTTTTTGCTTGCCCTCGTAAGCCTAAGAATAAAATATTATGCCTGCTTAGTAATGCTCGTTCGGTATCGGGTATAACGGTATCATCGTAACCTATTACACCCGGAAATGGGTTTTCTCTTCGGCGAATTGCGTTGATTAAATTATCACGTACTTCGGCTTTGATAGATTTGGATTGATAGCCACTTGCTTTCAGTTGCCCCAAAGTTTTTATTGCATGTACATTCATAATTAATGGTTTGTTGCCCTTGCGGTAAATGTGTTGTTGGCATTGCATTTACCGTAAGGTATTAGTATACAGTTTTACGTTTGCCACTTTCAAAATCGCGAAAAATAAAAGCACCTAACTTGTCTAAACTTGCGAAGAAAGCCTTACCATGATTGGTTTCTGTAAATTCTTGTACAAAGCGTTGCAAATAGGGGTCGCTTGCAATCATAAATGTGGTGATAGGAATTTTAAGTTTTTTGCATTGTGCGGCCATGCTGATGCAGCGGTTCACAATTTTTCGATCGAGGCCAAAGCTGTTTTTATAATAGCGCCTGCCAATTTTTAAGCAGGTGGGCTTGCCATCGGTAATCATAAAAATTTGCTTATTGGTATTTTTTCTTCGCCGCAAAATGTCCATAGCAAGCTCTAACCCTGCAACAGTATTGGTATGATAAGGACCCACTTGCAAATACGTCAAATCTTTGATTTCAACCGGCCAAGCATCGTTGCCAAACACTACAATATCGAGGGTGTCTTTAGGATATTTTGTGGTAATAAGTTCACTTAATGCCATAGCTACTTTTTTAGCCGGTGTAATACGGTCTTCACCGTAAAGTATCATGCTATGGCTAATATCAATCATCAGCACTGTACTTGTTTGTGCTTTGAAATCTGTTTCGCGGATATGTAAATCGTCTTCACGCATTTGAAACCGCTCAATACCGTGGTTGATTTGTGCGTTCCGAATACTTTCTGTAAAATCTATCTGCTCAAAGAGATCTCCAAACTGATACGGACGAATATCGGGTGCGATATCATCGCCTACGCCCGGTTTAAATGTTTGGTGACTACCTTGCTTACTCTTTTTGAGCTTACCGAAAATTTCTTCGAGGCTTCGCTTGCGAATTTGTTGTTCAGATTTAGAAGTTAACGATATGCTACCGTTGGGGTTATCATCTTTAATGTAACCATGCTCCTTCAAATCGTCAATAAAGTCGCCCATACCATACTCATTGTTAGTAAGTTGATATTGCTTATCAAGTTCGTTCATCCATTGCAGCGCCTCGCTTACATCCCCACTGGTGTAGGTAAGCAACTGCATGAAAATATCGAGCAGTTGTTCAAACTTATTTTTCTGCTGGGTATTGGGGTTAAAACGTATAAATCGGTTACCTAACATAATGGCAATGAAGCTAATTAATGTAAATAGACTATTATAACACCTCAACAGGCATTTAAGTTGCCTGTACCGAAAAATGCTGATTGGGTAAACAATCAAGGGGCGGCCTGAGGCCGCCCCTTATGTATCAGAAACAAAACATTATTATTTCTTTTGCGTTTTCGCCCAGGTATCTTTTAAAGTAACTGTTCTATTAAACACCATTTTCTCTGTTGTACTATCAGGATCCATTACAAAATATCCCTTACGTAAAAACTGATAGCGCTGTACGCCTGTACTAGATGCCAATGCTGGTTCAGCATAAGCAACCCCTACCACCTCAAGGGAGTTAGGATTGATATATTGCTTAAAATCGCCTTCAGCTTCATCTAAATCTTCAACTGTAAACAAGCGATCGTACAAGCGAACTTCGGCTGGTATCGCTTGAGCCACACTTACCCAATGTAAAGTTCCTTTCACATGCACCCCACTGGTATCGTTGCCACTTTTGCTATTGGGCAGATAGCTGCAATGTACTTCTATCACTTTGCCATTGCTGTCTTTCACCACTTCATCGCATTGTATAATGTAAGCATGTTTTAAGCGCACCATTTGCCCGGGGGCTAATCGGAAGTACTTTTTGGGTGGGTTTTCCATAAAATCTTCTTGCTCAATATATAGCTCTCTGCTAAATGGAATATCGCGATAGGTTGTATTCGGATCTTCAGGATTATCCTCGCCCTGTAACATTTCTACTTGCGCCTCAGGATAGTTGGTAATAACCACTTTTAAAGGATCAAAAACCACCATACGGCGTAATGCAATTTTATTTAAATGCTCACGTACACAAAACTCTAATAAACCAATATCTACCAAGTTCTCACGCTTGGCAATACCAATTCTATCGCAAAACTCTCTAATGCTTTCAGGTGTATAACCACGGCGACGTAACCCACTGATGGTAGGCATACGTGGATCATCCCAACCTGCTACATGTTGCTCATTCACTAGCTGTAATAGCTTACGCTTACTCATAACAGTATAAGTAAGGTTGCGACGGGCGAACTCGTATTGCTTGCTCGGATATATACCTAATTGTGCAATAAACCAATCGTACAACTCGCGGTGAGGCACAAACTCCATGGTACAAATACTGTGTGTTATCCCCTCAATACTATCGCTCTGGCCGTGAGCAAAATCGTACATCGGATAAATACACCATGTATCGCCAGTTCGGTGGTGACGTGCATGTTTGATACGATACAAAATCGGATCTCTCATGAGCATGTTCGGGCTAGCCATATCAATTTTGGCTCTCAACACTTTAGCACCATCAGGAAATTCACCAGCTTTCATCGCAGCGAATAATGCTAAGTTTTCTGCTACAGTACGTTCGGCATATTGATTACGATAGCCGGGTTTTGTAGGAGTTCCCTTTTGAGCAGCAATTTCTTCGCTCGTACTATCATCAACGTAAGCCAGCCCTTTTTCAATAAGGGTTACTGCGTATTCATAAAGTGTATCAAAATAATCGCTGGCATACAGTTCATTTTTCCATTCAAAGCCAAGCCATTTGATATCGTTTTTAATACTTTCTACATACTCGGTATCTTCTGTTACGGGGTTAGTATCATCGAAACGAAGGTTAGTATAGCCAGGATATTTTTTAGTTAGCCCGAAATTCAAACAAATACTGCTGGCATGCCCCATATGCAAGTAACCATTTGGTTCGGGCGGAAAACGCGTAACGATATAGGGGTATTTGCCTTCGGCTAAATGTTGTTCTATGATTTCTTCTAAGAAATTCAAACTTTTCTCTTCGCTCATGTTGCTTTTATTGAGGGTCAAAGTTAAGGTTTGCCAAGTTTTTTGCCCACTAAGTATTGTGCCTTACGGCAAATGTGTGCGCATTTACCGTAAGGTACCCGCAAAATATACCAATACTAGCTATAAACACATTTTATACCCAACCAGAATAACGCATATGCAGTATTGCCTGAGGAGATGTGCTGGCGTTGCTTTGTTGCCAAGTTGAAAAAGTATCAGTGAAAGGAAAACCTTCTCAAAAAGTAATTTTCTTTTAGAAAAGCTTCAAAAAATGCTACCTGCTGAACAAGATGTTACTGAATAAATACCATGGACAGAAAATCGGGAATTATAATTGCTAAAGTGTCTAATCAACTGTTAACAGCGCCTGGTATCGTTACCTACAACTATAATAATCAGCTGCTAAAATAACAATCTTTAAAGAATGATGATTGGGGGATACAGTATAAAATACCCTACTATATAACACTGATAATGAAATGGTATTAATTGGGTACAAACGCACTATGAGTGCTAAAGAGAGTGAGTTAGTATTTATTAGTATTAAGAAATAAGAACCCCATAATGGTATAAAAAAACTACTAGCGCATAAGAGTAAGTGGTGTGTTTGTATTAACAAATAATAGTGCTATTTTATAGGCTCCAAAACATGCAACTATGAGAGTACTGCTTACAATTTGGATTATTCTATTTGCTAACATTACTTTTTCTCAGCCCAAACAAAGTAAAAAAGAATTACTGAATGCCGATACCCTCAAACTTAACAAAAGCTACTACCAAGATTCTACAAATATTAGAAATTATTTAGACTTTATATTCGACAACTTTAGAACCGATATTGGTAATACCATTTCTATCTGTACATATTTATATCACAGAAGTGTAGAGATTAATAATAAAAAATTAATGGCTAGTGCATTAAATATTCAAGGTGCTATATATGCACTTAAAAATGACTATTCAAAAGCTACAACGCAATATATAGAAGCAGCTACTATATTCGAGACGATTAATGAGGCTTATTCATCTGCCATTATCTACAATAATTTAGGACTTCTATACAACAATACCAATAATAAGAATCTTGCATTACAGTACTTTAAAAGAGGTATTGATATTGCAGATGCTAATGCACTTCTGAAACCTAAAGCACTTATTTATAGCAATCTAGCCAACCTTTACATAACACAAGGAGAATTGAAAAATGGTTTGATATATGCCATGAAAGCAGACTCACTCTTTGCTGTTCTAAAAATGAATACAGAACAAGCTGTGAGTTCTAACTTGATTGGTGCTATATATTTTTATCAGGCCAACTATAACAAAGCTGTTGAATACTATAAAATATCACATCAACTTTCAGTAGCTTCAGGCGACTTGCACTCACAAAATATTGCTTTAACTAATATAGGCGAAGTATTTGCTTTACAAAAAAATCCTGAAGTA
The DNA here is from genome assembly GCA_046296295.1 of Chitinophagaceae bacterium. Lineage (GTDB taxonomy): Bacteria > Bacteroidota > Bacteroidia > Chitinophagales > Chitinophagaceae > UBA10646. Next base: position 78,055 of record JBKBLG010000009.1, read on the forward strand.
TTAAACATATTAGAATCACCAGAAAAATACTTTACATCTATTAACGATTATGTGAATCTTCAACAAGTGTACAGTCATTATACATCCTATTACAAAAATATTAATGACTATACTCAAACCATACGTTATTTAGAAAAATTGCGAGCTGTTGATGCCCTCTTATTTGATTCTACACAAAAAAAATCGATCATTTTTTATCAAACAAAATACGAAACGCAGCAGAAAGAAAACAAAATTCTTATGCTTTCAAAAACCGATTCAATCAAATCACTTCAAATTGTTGCGCAACAACTAGCTATTAGTAAAAATAAATATTTACTAACACAACAAAAGTTGGCACTTTCTAGTGCGAGATTAAAGATAGTAGAAGACAGCTTACAACTCATTGCTCAAAGTAAAACAATTTTGAGGACACAACTTGATGCATCGAAAAAGCAAGAAAAAATAAATAACCTGTATAAAGAATCGCTGCAACAACAACTAGTACTTCAAGAGAAGCAAGCTGCTATTAAACAAAAAAATGCAACTATTGGTATCGTTGCATTGATTGCACTCATTTCTCTGCTTGTAGGCTATGGATTTTACAGAAAAAAACAATTAGAACAGCAAGCTGTACTCGCAAAAGAACAAACTGTACACAGACAAAAATTAACACAGGCAGTTATTGAAGCAGAAGAAGCAGAACGAAAAAGAATTGCAGCTGACTTGCACGACGGTGTAGGTCAGCTATTTAGTGCTGTAAAAATGAACTTAAATGGATTATTTGATAGAATTGTATTCAATACACCAGAAGATAAATTCTTAGCAGAAAAAACTATGGCACTTGTTGAAGAAAGCTGCAAAGAAATTCGTATAATTAGTCATAAAATGATGCCTAATTTTTTACTGAAAAGTGGTATTGCAAGTGATATCAGAAGTTTTATAGAAAAAATTGATGAAGCAACACTTAAAATTAATTTTGAAACCAAGGGCTTTAAGGAGCAACTAGAGTTCAATGAAGAAGTTATTCTATACAGAGTGATACAAGAGCTTATTAATAATGTTATCAAACATGCGAAAGCAAATTCGCTTGAGTTATTGTTAGAAAGAAGTGATAAAGAAATCATTGTGATAGTTGCTGACAATGGAATTGGATTTGATTTTAAAAATGCCAATTACAATAATGGGCTTGGCTTAAAAAATATTATGGTGCGTATTGCTTATTTGAAAGGCACCATCACATACTCAAACAATAAACCTACTGGCACTTTGGTAAAAATTAGTGTACCTATCTCTTAAAATACTACAAATGCGTTATTGCTGCCTGCATAAATAGTTTTCATTTTTGTATTGTTAACGTTAACAGTTAATTATTCACTAAACCAAAACTTTACAAAATGAAAAAAATTCTTCATCTCACAATCGGTTGTAGTTTCAATGACTGCCTTTATAAGAGAAAGCGACATTCCCGATACAACAGCAACTGCTAGTTGGAAACTTCGAACAACCAATCAGAATACAACCGTTCAGCAAGAAGGCGTCGCTACTACGATAACCACCGATGCATCAGGTACTTTTACTAAAGCATAATATTCATTCAACTCAACACTTGTTTGTATGAAAAAAATTCCAGTAGCAATTGTAGACGATAAACGCTTACTGAGAAACACTCTTTCAGAGCAATTGCAATACTCAGAACAAGTTGAGGTTTTGTTTACAGCAGAACATGGAATTGATTTCTTACAACAAATGGAGGAAAGAGAACCAACACAATATCCTTTAGTTGTACTCATGGATATTGAAATGCCAGAAATGGATGGACTAGAAACAGTACTTATTGCGAAGGAAGTTTACCCAGATATTCAGTTTTTAATGCTTACAGCTTTCAGTGAAGATGAAAAGATATTTGAAGCTGTTCGTGTTGGTGCAAGCGGGTACTTACTCAAAGACGAAAAAATACCAAGAATTATTGCTTCTATTCAAGCGTTAATCGAGGAAGGCTCCGTACCAATGTCGCCCATCGTTGCCAGAAAAACATTGGCAATGCTAAGAGCTACAGAAAAGCCCGAACAACAACCTATCTTAGCTGAAACTGAAATTAATTTCCTTTCCGATAGAGAAATGGAAATCTTAAATGGCATTGTTGATGGGTTAAACTATAATGAAATAGCAGAAAAACTGTATATAAGTCCGCACACCGTTCGAAAGCATATTGCCAATATCTATGATAAGTTACATGTAACTAACAAAGCAGCAGCTATAAAGGTAGCACTTAAGAAAAAGTGGTTCTCTAAATAAAACTACTGTAATTCAACTTTTTATTCCATTTATTATCAACCTCATTTACTAACCGGCAAAAGTTGGCTAGCACCCCTTTGCCTCAAAATCAAGTTATGAAAAAGTTACAATTTATTACCATGCTATTATTAGCAAGCTTTATTAGCTATGCACAATCAACCAACTACAAAGCCTTCAAGGTTAACTTAGGTGTTGGCTATGCGCTACCCTCTACCTCAAGTAGTGGCGGCACAAGCGGAGGAGCTGCTTTTAGCTTAGAACCACAGTACCGCATCAATAACAAAATCAATGTAGGTTTACGCCTTGAAGGTGCTGCTGTTGGAAGTGTAAATTCCGGTAGTGGCAATGCCGATGTAAGTGTATTAAGCTCTTATACTGCTAGTGGTGAATATTATTTCAAACCAAGCGGATTCCGCCCCTTTGCTGGGGTTGGTGCTGGTATCTACCGTTTGGCAAATGCTAGTGTAAGTGCTAGTAGTACTAGCACCGCTACTATTAATCAAAGTGCCTCAAAATTTGGCTTCTATCCGCGTGTTGGCTTTGAAACTGGCCACTTTAGAGTTACAAGTGAGTATAATGTTATTGATAAAGGTGGATACTTATCATTCAAACTTGGCTTTTTCTTCGGTGGCGGAAAAAAGTCTTAATACCACATCATATAACACCACAAAACAAAAAAACAGTTCCAATAGGGGGTTTGGGGATAGCACTTCGGTGCGTCCCCTTTTTTGTACACAGTTATTTTATAACCTATTACCAACAGTTCCATCGTCTAAATTCTGGGTTTAGCAGTGTATTTCGTGTAGCAACCGTATTTTTGCACTTCATTTATAAGTTATAACTACAGTATGGGACGCATATTTGAAGTACGTAAAGCTACCATGTTTGCCCGTTGGGATCGCATGGCCAAGCAATTCACTCGTATTGGTAAAGAAATAGTAATTGCTGTGAAAGCCGGCGGAGCCGACCCGGCAACCAACCCAGCACTTCGTCGCTGTATACAAAACGCTAAAAGCGTTAACATGCCTAAAGATCGTGTTGAAGCAGCAATTAAAAGAGCACTTGGAAAAGATACTACTAACTACGATGAAATTTTGTACGAAGGATACGCCCCGCATGGTGTTGCACTATTGGTAGAAACAGCTACCGATAACCATGTACGTACCGTTGCCAATATTAAAAGTCATTTCAATAAAGGTGGTGGAAGCCTTGGTAATAGCGGTAGTGTTAGCTTTCAGTTCAAAAAAATGGGTGTATTTAAACTAAAAAACGAGGGCTTAAATATTGAAGACTTAGAACTTGAATTGATTGATTTTGGTTTAGAAGAATTAGGCGAAAGTACCGATGATGAAGGCAACAGTATTATTGTACTACGCTGTGCATTTGTAGATTTTGGCAACCTTCAAAAAGCATTAGAAGAACGCAATATTGCAACTTTGAGTGCAGAAATTGAATGGATTCCAACAACAACTGTTCCGGTAACAGATGCACAAGCCGAAGATGTAAGTAAGCTCATTGAACGCTTAGAACAAGATGAAGATGTGAGTAAAGTGTTTCATAACATGGGATAATTTTAAAGCCTCTTTATAGAGTCTTTTTTTTGTATATACCTTACGGTAAATGAACAATAGCAACTACCATATTGTACTTTTTGACGGCCATTGTAACCTATGCAGTAGTGCAGTACAGTGGATTATTCGCCACGATAACAATGATATTTTCAGATTTGCATCGTTGCAGTCGCCTATTGCAGCGAAGCTATTGGCTCATACAACCATACCTAGTTTAAGCAGTATGGTACTTATTAGTGCCAACAACTATTTTATTGAAAGCAATGCTGTTTTTGAGGTTGCGAAACTGCTACCCTTTCCTTGGAGTTGGTTAGGTAGGGTAGGTTTACTTTTACCGCAAGGTATCGGTAATGTAATATATCGTTGGGTTTCGAAAAATCGTTACCGTTGGTTTGGTCAACAAAAAGAATGCTGGGTGCCTAACCCAGCATTCCAAGCAAAATTTTTATCGTAGCCGTTCTAAAAAATCATCTACTTTTTCGGGTGATATGCTAGCAGTTAATCCACCTTTTATTTTGATGTAGCCACCGTCGCTTTTAACATACTCAGTTACCTCATTCAAGTTCACAATGAACGATTTGTGTGTTCTTATAAAGATGGGCACTTCAGCTAACACATCTTCAAAATGCTTTAGATTTTTACTAGCCAATAAAGTAGTGCCGTTGGCAAGGTGCAGCGTGCTGTATGCACCCTCTGCTTTAATCATCATAATATCGGAAGGTTTGTAGAACTTTAATGCTTGCCCGCTAGGTACAACAATACGTTTATCTTGCCAGGAAGGATTACCTAAGTTAGATTGCAATGTTCGCAATTGTGCTATTTTTGTACTAGCATCTTGACGCTTAACAAAACGTTCTACCGCTTCTACCAATTGTGCGTGTTGTATAGGCTTAAGCAAGTAATCAATTGCACTGAATTTGAACGCTTGTATCGCATACTCGTTATAAGCTGTTGTAAAAATTACGCTGAAGTTAATTTCATCGTCGTTGAAAAAGTCGAGCAACTCTAAGCCGCTGTGGCCGGGCATTTCTATATCGAGTAGTACAAGGCTTGGTTTGTATTTTTTAATGGCTTTTACACCTGTTGCCAGATCTTCACAAAGTGCTGCAACAGTTAATTGCGGGCAATATTGATCAATTACCGCTTGTAACAAGTTACGTGCCCTTGCTTCATCGTCTATAATAATAGTGGTGTACATGGTTGTGCAAAGGTTTAAAATACTAGGCTTTTTGAAGTGTAATGGTTTCACAAAAGCAAGCTTTCAATTTATGAGTCAGCATGCTTAATGGTAGAAAAAGGAATATAAATGGCAACGGTTGTTCCAATAGCATTTCCGTGTTCGTCGTACTTATCAGTATAGTTTAACGAAATGGTATTACTACCAAGCCCTTTATTTAAAATCTCAAGTCTTTTTTCGTTCGCAGAAGTGGCAAAAGATTCGTGCCGCTTTCTTTTAAGTGCATTGAGTTGCATACTACGTTCACGCCCGATACCGTTATCGTCTATTACAACTTTAATACCATATTCTCGGAGTTCAAAAGTAATGGTTACTTTTTTAGCCCCTCGCTTATGTAGTAACCCATGCTTAATAGCGTTTTCTACATAAGGTTGAATAAGCATACTGGGTATATGTATTAACTCTACGGAGATATTTTTTTCTACAATGATTTCGTATTCTAACGACTCATCGAAACGAATTTTTTCAAGCGACAGGTACAGCTTTAATGCTTTAATTTCATCTGACAATGGTATGTTTTCTCGATTACTCATATCAAGAATCATACGAGTTAGTTCCGAAAATCTACCGAGATACTGCGAAGCGTTTTCTTTATCGTTAGTATATATATAACTCTGAATGGTATTTAGTGCATTAAACAAAAAATGCGGATTCATTTGACTTTTAATGGCAGCCAGCATACTTTTCTGTAACTCTTGTTCTAGTTGTAGTTTTTGTGCCTCTAAAGCATTCTTTTGCTCAATCTCTTTTACCCTATTACGTAGATATGATCGTACTAACCCTATCACTGCCAGCAGTACCAAGAGAATAAACCACCACTGTAACCAAAATGGGTAAGCTACTTTAATATTTACCCTAAGAGGCGTAGCTTTAATACCATCTTCGTTAATAGCAATAATTTCTACTTCATAGCTACCGGGTGGCAGAGAAGCCAAATGTAGTGAACGGGTATCGCTGTTATGATCTATCCAGCGACCTCCATTAATTCGGTATTGAACTCTTACTTCATCTCCTGATTTATAGGCCAATAAGCCATATTCAATATCAGCTTCGTTTTGGTTATGTAAAAGCTTATAAAAACCATTTTTGCTTTCTGCTAATTTTCTGTTGTTATAGGTTACATTAAGCAACTCCATTATCGGCTTATGTTCATTTTTGGAAGGCATGTTGGTCGGAAACGATACAATGCCTAAGGAGGTTGCCAAAAATACTTTTCCACGACTGCATTTAATATCCTTAATTTCTACTTGTGGTAAGCCATCGGCTTTGCTGTACACCCGTAGCTCGTCGGTAACAAGATTTAATGCTTGTACCGCGTAATCACTTACCAACCAAAGTACGTCGCCATCGATATCCATTTTATAAATGGTGTTGTTGGCTAGTTGATTGTTCTCTTGCCGATATGTTTTAATTACTTTGTTGTTTTGCCATAGGCTTACCCCTGTTGCAAAAGTGCCAACAATGGTTATTCCATTTTTATAAGGTAATATCTGCGATGCATACACTTCGCTGCCATTCGGATACTTTAAATCTTGAAAACGCCCTACGCTATCAATACAACCTAAACCATTTGAAGTAGCTATCCATAAAAATTTACTTGCAGTATCGTAATATACATAACGCCCTCTTGCATTTACAGATCGTACAGTTAAATAATTGAGTTTGAGCATAGAAGGATCGTCTGGCGTTGGCGGACCAAGCCATATAGGCCGTTGCTTGATTGTTCTATTAATATTAAGTGCTATCGAACCAGTAGTTACTGCTGCAATGAACATGTTATCTTTTACGTAAGTGAAACTTTTGCCAGAATTAGCAAGGCTCCACACTGGCTGCTTACCATCATATAAATGAATGGCATTATTACCTACTAAAAGATAATTAGTATTGGGTATTTCGTACAAATCAATCACCTCGTGGTTGTAAGGAATGGTAACGTATGGTTGTATTTCGTTGGTTAAAGTATTAAATGTATACACTTGATTGCGTGAAGTACCTATTTTAAGGGTGTTGTTACGCTCGATATTAGAAAAAGCAGTAACACCTACTGTTCCCACAGGACTCAATGTTAGGCTTAGGTTGGGCACAAAGGCAATGCCTTTATCTGTAGAACTAATCCAAAAATTACCCTCTCTATCTTGCGTTACGTTGGATACTGCAAAATCGACCAATATGGGTCCTTTTGTTTTGGGTCTGAGTAAAGTATCGTACCAGTACACACCACTACTAGTACAAATCCACACATCGGCTTTGGTTATAAATACCTCTTTGATAAATGCCGAACTTGGCAGATCGGGTACTTGCAAGCCTTCGGTAGGCCCATCTATTAACGCAACATGCGGACTCCAACTTTTGTAAAAACCAACAATTCGACTGCCTATTTCTTTCAAGAAAAAAACAGACTCTTTATCTGACGATGGCTTTGGGTGTTTTCTGATACTACGCTTAAAGCCCTTTAAATCGAACTCAATAATTTCTAGTGCACCAATGGCATAACCTGTATTAGCGCCATAAGATGCGTGAAACACATTTGCCCCAATACTTTTTCGGTAAAGTGGCTGATGCTTTTTAGTATCGAAATAATAAATATGCGATGCGTTGGGGTGTACCAAGTAACGTTCATTAAAAATACTAGCAGGGGCATACATGCCATTAGAAACAATGCGCTGCTCTAGCATTAATGAATCGTTCTGAACGTAAAAAAAATTGCCTGCAAAATCTTGACACCAAATCACCGAGTCGCCAGTTTCCATAATGTTGGTAAGCGACCGGCCACGTTGCGAAACATTGTTAAAATGTTTGAATTTTTTACCATCGTAACGGGTTAAACCACGGTCGTGGGCTATCCATATAAAGCCACGCTTATCTTGATGCAAATAATAAATCGCATTGGTTGGCAAGCCGTTGGTATTGTTGATCCAACGAAATACAGGTGTTTGTGCATGTACATTTAGCACATAACCCAAACAACAAAAAAGTACAAGCCACCATTTCATGTTGCTACAATGATACAAAGCAAAACCTAAACCTTGGGCATCCTCATTTACCGCAAGGTGATAACAGTTTACCAAACCACCTTCGTAAATCGAAAATGGCACTTAATGAAATCGCTTCGTTACAACCGGAGTGTACTTTGCAATTTAGATGTAGCAAAATACAGCATAGCTGTTAAAAATAGGGGGTGTAATTATCCGGCAACGGATAAACTAATAAGCCACACTTTTGTGTGGCTTTAGGTTTTATACCTTACGGTAAATGATGTACTACTCGGCCATCATAGCTTTTACAACAGCAATTACATCTTCGGCATTAGGCTTGCTGAAATAATCGCCATCGCTACCATAAGCAGGACGATGTGCTTTTGCGGTGAGTGTACGTGGGGCAACATCGAGCCAACGATACCCACCTTGGCGTTCCATTACATCGGTAAACATATATGCCGCTGCACCACCGGGTACATCTTCATCAACAAAAAGTATGCGGTTTGTTTTCTTTAGAGAAGCTAGAATACCATTGTTCACATCGAAAGGTAACAAAGTTTGTACATCTACAATTTCAACACTAATACCTTGCTTAGCTAAGCGTTGTGCAGCATCTTGCACAATACGTAAAGTACTGCCATAGCTTACAACTGTAATATCAGTACCTTCTTGTAACACCTCACTGATACCTAAAGGCACTGTAAAATCTAATAGATTTTCTGGTGCTTGTTCTTTTAAACGATAACCATTTAAACATTCAATGATGATACCCGGGTCGTTACTACGTAATAATGTATTATACATAACAACGGCCTGTGTCATATTACGTGGTACACATAAATAAAAACCCCGTACGCTGTTAATTATAGTACCCATTTGGCTAACACTATGCCAAACACCCTCTAAACGATGGCCACGCGTACGAATGATAATAGGGCAACTTTGCTTACCAGCAGTTCTGTAGTGCAGGGTAGCAACATCGTCGCTTAATGGTTGTAAGGCATACAACAAATAATCTAAATACTGAATTTCAGTAATCGGACGTAAGCCACGCATAGCTGCACCTATCCCCTGCCCTGCAATGGTTAATTCGCGAATGCCTGTATCTGAAATTCTATGAACACCGTACTTATCTTGCAAGCCACTAAAGCCTTGGTTAACATCGCCAATAAAGCCAACATCTTCGCCAAAAGCTAATACTTTAGGATTACTTGCAAATAATTGATCAAAGTATTTATTCAATACTTCGAAACCATTGATTTGCGGCGCTTTATCGTTGAAAACCGGCTTCACTTCGGGTACATTCAATGCACTCTTAGCACCTGTATGATAAAGATATGTGTTGTAAGCTTTCGCTTGTTCTTGCTTGAAATGCTCGTATAGTTGATGTAACTCTTGATAAGTCGGACTAGCCTCGGGAAGCAGATCTAATACCATTGCCAATGTTCGTAGAACATCGCGTTTTAACGGTTCTTTAATGGCATTTAAATCGTTAGCCATTTGTTGTATTTGCTGATACACTTCTATATCATTCACCACAACCGATTGCAATGCTGCTACAGCTTTTGCCACCATTTGTTTGATAGGTGTTATATAAGCTTCCCAAGCTGCTTGCTTTTGCGCTTTAACATCTTCTCTTATACTGTTTTCTAAAGCTGTTAAACTTTCTTCGGTTATAATGCCGTTATCAAGCATCCAAGAACGCATTTGTGCAATACCATCCCATTCTTTTTCCCAGGCTAAGCGTTCTTGCGACTTGTAACGTTCGTGGCTGCCACTTGTACTATGCCCTTGTGGTTGTGTTAGCTCTTCTACATGAAACAATGCAGGTGTATGGGTGGTACGAACTTTCGCTAAAGCGGCTTCAAACACTTCACACATGCCTGCATAATCCCAACCCTTTACTTTATAAATGTCTACACCAGTACCATTACCATCAGGGGCAAATCCTTTCAATACTTCGCTTATGCTGCCTTTTGTAGTTTGATACTTTTTGGGTACCGAAATACCGTAGCCATCGTCCCAAACAAATACTGCTAAGGGCACTTGCAACACGCCTGCGGCGTTGATAGTTTCCCAGAAATGCCCCTCACTTGTGCTTGCATCGCCAATAGTAACAAACGAAACTTCGTTACCGTTACGACTTAAATTTGTTTCGCCAGACAACTCAGGAACATTTCTAAATATTTTGCTTGCAAATGCCAAGCCTAAGCCTCTGGGCATTTGGCCTGCCGTAGGAGAGATATCGGCACTTACATTCTTTAATTCAGTTAGTGGTAACCAATTACCGTTGTTATCCATCCAATGCGTTGCAAAATGCCCATTCATTAAACGCCCTGCACTGCAAGGTTCATGTTCTATATTGGTATCGGCATATAGCTGTGCGAAAAATTGTTTTACCGTAAGGTTACCCGTTGCCATCATAAAAGTTTGGTCGCGGTAGTAACCACTTCTAAAATCGCCTTTTTTAAAAAAACGAGCCATGGCTACCTGAGCCACTTCTTTACCATCGCCGAAAATGCCAAATTTGGCCTTACCGGTTAATACCTCTTTACGCCCTAGCAAGCTCGTTTCTCTACTTTGCAATGCGATAGAATAATCGCTAATTACCTGTGAAGCAAAAGCCTCGAAAGAAAGCATGTCTTGCGATTGTTCTGCTGCTGATACCTGATTGTTCATGGCACAAAAATAATAGATTGAACAACTGTTAGTTTTTCTTTTTACCCGTAAGGGAATAACATTTTAAAGTTTGCCCTTACGGTAAATGTTTATTGGCGTTTTGTAAACAAAAAAATAGATACTTTTAATGCGTAAAAATTGATTTATGAAGCAATTGTTTGTAACCCTTGCAGCAGCACTTTTGTTAACTGCCGGCTCTGCGAATGCCCAAAGTAACCAAGTTGGTAACACAACACCACCACAACAACAACAGCCCGATATCACTAAAGTACTAGAGTTTAAAGGTGATAATTACAACTTTGGAAAAATTCCGTTTGGTAAAGCTGTTACCTACGATGTTGAAATTAAAAACATTAGTAAAGACTCCATTAAAATTGAAAATGTACAAGCCGGTTGTGGATGTACTACACCAGAGTGGAAGCCTGGACCTTATGCCCCTGGCGAAACCTTTAAGGTTAAAGTTGGTTTTAATGGTGCTACAAAAGGTGCTTTTTCGAAAGTAGTTACCATGTATTTCAGCGGTGGCTTATCTAAAGTTATCACTTTCAGCGGCGAAACCTACGATGTACCTGCTGATGCAGCACCCGCTGGCCCAGCTCAAAAAATGAAGCCTGCTGGCACAAAATAATTTTAATTAAATAGCGAAATATTGATTGTTATGAAGTTTTTAGTTACTGCTATAGCGGTGTTTTTTTGCACGGTTGGTGCATTTGCACAAAGTGCAGCCGATATTAAACTGAACAAAACCAAGCATAATTTTGGTAAAATCAAGCAGAATGTACCTGCTAGCTACACATTTGTGATTACCAACAATGGCGATAAGCCTTTGATTATTGAAAATGCCACAGCAGAATGTGGTTGTACTAGCCCTGAATGGAGCCAACAACCTATTATGAAGGGTAAAACCGGCACTGTTAAGGCAACTTTTAATGCTGCTGCCGTTGGTCCGTTCACGAAGAAGGTAACCATAAAGTTCGCAAAAATCAATGAACCTATACAGGTAACCATTGAGGGTGAAGTGTTAGCTGCTGCTCCTGCTAAAAAATCGTAAGTTACTGAGTAGTTATTATAGAAATAAGCGGTTGGCGCTGTGCGCCAACCGCTTATTTCTATAATCATACAATATTTTTTCGACCAAGCCCTCGAAGATTAGGCTGTGCGCCAACCGCTTATTTCTATAATCATACAATACTAACTCGTGCTTTTAGGGAACGATACATAAAAAGTAGTGCCTTTGCCCGCAGCGGTAGTGAACCATATACTACCATTTGCTCTTTCTACAATTCCTTTGCATATAGCAAGTCCTAAACCTGTTCCACTTGTTTTAGTAGTAAAGTTGGGAGAGAAAATATTGGCTTGCACTGCTTCAGGTATACCCATACCTCCATCGGTGATGGCTACGATGTAATGATCATTATTTGCTGTAAGTTCTATTGCTATAAAGGCCTGTGGTGCATCCTCTTGTGCTTCTAATGCATTTTTGATAAGATTAGTGAATAGTCGGTTTATTTGTGTTGCATCGGCCAGTATAATGGCTTCATTTACTGTAAGGTTAAGCTTAATGGTTAAGGTTTCGCTTACCTCGTACATGTGCATCAAGTGAGTAAGCAATTGATTTAATACTATTGGCTCAGGATTCACTTGTGTGATATTTGCAAACTCGCTAAAATCGCCCGCAATCTTCGCTAATCTATCTATTTGTTCTATCAATAAACTACTTACCCGAGTTGTAAGTTGGGCTATATTTTCAGGGTTCCGATGTACGGCATTTTCAAGGTATTGAATATTCAATTTCATGGGCGTGAGCGGATTTTTAATCTCGTGAGCTACCTGCCTTGCCATTTCTCGCCATGCGCCTTCGCGTTCGCTACGAGCTAGTGCTTGTGCACTTTGCTCTAACTTTGCTACCATTCGGTTGTATTCATTCACGAGTAATCCTATTTCATCGTTACGATTCCATGTTATGATTTCGTTGGGCTTGCCTAGTGCCACAGCACGCATTTTAACAGCTATTAATTTGAATGATGCTACAATTTGATTGGTTAATAGCAATGCAAATGCACCTGCTAGTAAGAAAATGAACACATTTAAATTGATGATAGTTAGTAAGAAAGTGGATATTTCTTGATTAAGCTCGTTCTGTGAGTTCAAATACGGGATATTAATGTATGCTACAGGCTTGCCTTTCACTATTACGGGTGTGTATATACTTAAAAACTTGAAATTAGCTACAGATTCTTCTTGTACATGTTGTAATAAATTATTTACCGTAAGGGCTTCAAATGCTTTAGGATGTACCCTTGTACTTAATACTTGCTTGCTATAAATATAAGGCTGTGTTGAGAAGCGTAACCGCCCACCAATATCATACAAATTAATATCTAGCCCATAAACATCGCTTAACTCGGCTATTCTTTTTTCAAGTGATCGGTGTTGATAAATATTGCTTAAATCGGCAGCGATGGCCTGAGCGTTTTTTACTAACCTTTCTCTTGTTACATTATTATACCTATTAATATAATAATTAATAGTAACAACACCAATAATGATAAATGAAAGCAAGCTAATACTGATAATGGTTAACTGAATTTGATTGCGGAGATTGAGCCGCTGCAAATCGTTCAGTTTAATTTGCAAACTACCTTTAGCAATAAATAGGCGTAATAAATGCAATACAATTACTACACTTAATAGCGCTATAAATAAGTAAGCAAATAAGGTTAGAGTGAACCAGATACTATTTACAGCCTTTACAATAACCACAGTTTTATTGCCTTCTTTATACCATAGTTCTGAGTAACCATTATTAATTTTAAACGTGTAACCTTGCGGTAAAAATTGCTGCTTTGAAAGACTACTCGCAAAAGGATAATCGTTGAACTTTGTAATTAACTGATTACGGTTGTAAATAGCATAAGCGTAATTAATTTTGAGATCTGAAACAACATCGGTAGCCTGTCTGAATAGTTCAGGAAATAAAGCTTCAGATTTGTATCTATTGGGCTTGGCAATGATAAACAAGTAGCCTAAAGTAGCATCAATGGAACGATCGAAGATTTTCTTTTGTACAATACAGGTTAGCTTTTCACCCTCAGATTGATAATAATAAACTGCATCAGCTACATTTTTACTGTTGGCATTATCAATCAAATATTTGAGGTTATAATACGATGTGGTATCATCGTTAAATAATGGTTGATAATTAGCATCAAACGTATAAATACGTGTATCGTACTTATTCAAATAGCCTGAGAAATTAGCATTGATAATACTATCTTTTAGCTGCTTGTTCTCATAAGCAACTTGCCAACGGTGTGCATTTTGCGACAAAAAAGTATCGGTAATGTTACTAAGTGCTACATTCAATAAGCCATCTCCGCTAAAATCGTATCTTTGTTGCATCAAACGTGCAGCATATACTTTTCGCTGTGCCTGTTCATTACGCTGAAATGAAGTGAGCATAACTACTGCTACTGGCACAATTAGTAATATAAGCCACCACAGAAAATGACTATTTAATAATAATGGCACATGTTCTTGTTGTTGCTTTTTGAAGGTCCAATAATAAAAGATGCAAGTCCAACCACTTGCCAAAATCATCCTCCAAGTATATACAACATCAGGCTGCATTATAGCAAATAACGCCATGAATGGCAATGCTAGTGATATACTCAACCAGCGATGCATGCCTAAAGCATTTACGTAAGTAATAATAGTACTAAGCGCATAAAACAAACTCAATAACAATAGTGCAATAATTATAAAAGCAAGCAGTGTATAACCATTCAACTGAAAAAAATCAGTAACTGCAAATGGTATTTTGCTATCAACCACTAAAGAGTATATAACACCCATTACATAGCCTACTACCATAAATGCAACTATGTGCATAACAACTGCAATGAGTAGCTTACTATGCTTATGCCAACGCTGCATTATTGGTAAACTATCTGCTTTGTTGTTGGGATATTGAAAGTAGCCAAATGCAACAATAGCAAATATGCAAAGTGTATTAATTAGCAAATCGCCTAACGACTTATTAATATTATTACTTGCGTAAATAGCAGCATCGAAAAGCTCTGTTCCAAACCAAGGCAAAGAAGCCTCGCCCCAGTAACTAATAACACGCACAAGCAATAATGCCGTAACTAAAAAAAGTAATGACCAACGAAACCCTATAACACTATTGATTGCTTTTACTAACCGATATAAAAGTACTGCTAGTAATGCTATTGCAATAAGTTGCATACTTATGCAATACTGTTTAATGTAGGTGTATTAACAGCATCTTTTTTTTCAATATATACTAAGGGTTGATTTTGATACCTTACTGCAAATGGTGTAGGGGTTGTTACAACTTTGTAATATTCTTCAGCACTAGTAGTAAAGGCAAACTGGTTCTTTAGATACTTATTTTCAACGAAATAATCCCAATGTAATGGAATAAGTCCTACGAGAATATATTTACTACCCTCGTATTCGAAGGTGTGTTTTTGCAGTGCAAATAACCCGTTTTGATAAGTTACCGCCTTTACATCTTTACCATCTACTAAATCATCGGCCTCAACAGACATTTTGTTATTATTCCAATACAATAATTGTAAAGTAGCCTGACCAGACACTTTAAATAAGTAAATGCCTTGCTGTATGTTTAACAACTTTTCTCTAAGTACTTGTAATTGTTTTGAACTATTACCGGTTGCAATTTGAGCAACAGCATAATTTTGTGCTTTAACAGAAGCGAAAATTTGCTGTTCATTTTGAATGTAGTCTTCAAATTGTTCTACAAAGGCCTCAGGTTGAGCAGCAATGCTAAAGTAGTTGGCAAATACAAAAGATAAAGTATATAACCAAGCGGCAGCAAGTAGTAAGTAACCATGTACTGCTATCACTTTTTTAAATACTTGTATATACTGCCGAAGTATTAGCATGATTTTTTAACCTCGTTCCAAAGTGCATCCATATCGGCCAGCGACATGTTGTATAAGTTGAGCCCCTGCTGCGCCGCAAGTAATTCCATAGCTTCAAAACGCGATTTGAATTTTCTATTGGTACGTTCTAATGCAGTTTCGGCATCTACGCCAATAAAGCGAGCATAATTCACTAAACTGAACATAACATCACCAAATTCTTCTTCAATAGCATTAAAATTGCCACTCACTTCTGCTGCTTGCAACTCGTTCAACTCTTCTTGCACTTTATTCCAAACATCGTTTTTATGTTCCCATTCAAAGCCTACTTGCTTTGCTTTTTCTTGTATGCGAGTTGCTTTTACCATTGCTGGTAAGCTGTTAGGCACACCACTTAACAATGTTTTCTTTTCTTCTTTTTGTTTGATTTTTTCCCAGTTTTTCTTCACATCTTCTTCCCTATGAACAACTGTATCAGCATAAATATGCGGATGTCTTCTAATTAATTTTTCACAAATAGAATTTAAGGCATCTGTAATTGTAAAATAATTGCCTTCTTTAGCAATGGTGGCATAAAATACCATATGTAGTAGCACATCACCAATTTCTTCTTTGATATCTTTCCAATCTTCTTTCAGTATCGCATCTGCCAACTCATACATTTCTTCAATGGTAAGGGTTCGTAGTGTTTGAACAGTTTGCTTTTTATCCCAAGGACACTGGGTTCTTAAATCGTTCATAATAGCCACTAATCTTTCAAAAGCAGCACCTTCGGTTAGCGCCGTTTGTCTTACTTCTATTTGTTTATTCATTTACGTAAGTTAACCTTTAATAAAATAAATTGCTGCAAAAGCTAGCCATACCAATAAGAATAAAAAGAATGCCGCACTAGCGATTAGAAAATATTTCAAAAGTGTTTTTCGGCGACTCTGCCCATAAAAATTACGCATCGATTTATAACCATAGTACACTAAATACATGATAAGTATTACAACAATAGCATTTACCCATACCATCAATTTACTGACGCCTGCAATGGTTATCAAAGCATTAATAATAATTAGAATAATATAATAGCCGATAAATAAATGAATATTAAATATTAAATGTTGTACATAGTAGTATTTATACCTTCGATAGAACAATTTAAATAAAAGGGCTATCAAGGGCAGCAGTACAAACATCATCTTAGAAATACTATTACTCAAATCTTTCCAAAAGGCATCATCGGCACGTTTTACATCCCAATTGTATTTTTCTAATCGCTGTATTCTGCGTTCTTCAATTACTTGTTCAATCCAAGAATCTCTTTTGGCTTCAGGCAATTTCAATTGTGCGGCTCTATAGGCAGCTATAGATTTGTATTTTATATTATCGGTAGTACTTGCATCGGTATTGTTATTAATAGCTGCCATTGAATCTGCACCTGATTCATATACAAAAGCCTTATTATTGGTTGAAACTTTTTTTTCAGAAGCATCTTCATGAAAAATTGTATTCAATAAAATAAAGAATAAAGCGGATGTAAATACATACATTTTAATAGGGTTCAAATAACGCATGCGTCTGCCCCTATTGTATTCAACACTCAGAAAACCCGGCCTAAAAAGTAAGTACTTTAATGTACTAAAGAACTTACCATCAAAATGGGTAATATCATACAAAAAATGCTGTGCTACTTGCCAAAAGGTCTCCTTTATTTCAATATTTTCCTGACCGCATATGTGGCAATATCTACCATATACCACTGCATTACAGTTCAAACAAATGGGCTCTTGACGTTCTTTAGCGTGGCTCACCGACAAAAATTTTGCTAAAAATAACGAAGCTTTACCATAGCCGTGTTTATACATTTGCAACATTAATACAAGCTTTACAGCACAAAAGTCCTTTTATGACCCGTCTGCTTCTATTTATTGGATGTATACTTCACCTTACGGTAAATGCACAGTACTACTATTCAGATATTATAACGCCACAACAAGTAAGTAAAAATTACAAAACACTTGTTACGGCTCAGGTTAAGAAAATGAAAGCAAAAAGCTTTGAAAATGATAATTCAGAAACAGCCAACTTTATACTTGAGCAAACTTTAAATACCAATAAAAGAGAGCTTAAAACAACATCTTCATATGTAAGTACTGGCACAAGCGTAAGTATTAGTTGCTTTGCAGCCAATCAACAATTGCAAAGTAGTTACGATAGTAGTGGCAATATTGTAGTGAAAGTAAGTTACCGTTATAATGAACATTTACTGCAAAGTATCACTACAGAAACAACCGATGCTTTTATGGGTAGTTATACCAAAGAAGAGCATATTTGGGAATATAACAATGGGCTTCCAACACGCATGTATAAAATTAAAGATGGTAAAGACACAACTCTTGTGAAGTTTGTACAAGACGAACAACAGCGTATTGCCGAAGAACGTTGGTATAAAAAAGGCAAAGAAGTAGAAGCCTACTTTTACTATTATAGCGATACTTTACTTACTGATATTGTTCGCTTTAATGCTAAAGTTAAACGTATGTTACCCGATTTCTTGTTTGAGTATAATGCTCAACAGCAACTCATTCAACTTACACAAATAATGACAGGCACTAGCAATTACATGACGTGGAAGTATTACTATAACGAAAAAGGACTTAAAGTAGCCGATGTGTGTTATAACAAACAACAGCAACTAGTTGGTAAAGTAGAGTACTTGTACGAGTTTTAACTTCGTACTCTCGGATCTACAATTCCATATAATAAATCGGAAAGCAAATTCATTACAATAAAAAAGCAAGCTGTTACCAGTACACTTCCCATCACTACCGGAAAATCTAACCGTTCTAGTGCTTCAACAGTAAGCTTACCAATTCCCTGCCAACCAAAGATATACTCTACAAAAAAAGCACCCGCCAATAATTCTGCAAACCAACCCGTAATGGCAGTAATAACCGGATTAAGTGCATTACGAAGTGCGTGCTTTAACAATACACGCCACATAGGCAAGCCTTTAGCAATAGCTGTTCGAATATAATCTTGACGTAGCACATCAAGCATAGCACTACGGGTAAGCTGTGCAATAATAGCCATAGGTCGTATACCTAATGTAAATGCCGGTAGTATTATATTGCGCCACGCAATATGCTTACCAGTTATGTCGTATTGGTACAAACTACCCGTCATATCTAATCCTGTATAATCGTGTAACAAAAAGCCAAAAACATATGCTACAATAATGCCAATAAAAAAAGATGGTGCAGAAATACCTGCAACACTCATGGTAATGGCAGCCGTATCCATCCAAGTATCTTTTTTAATGGCAGCAATGGTACCCAAGCATATACCTATAATAGTGGCGAATAACATAGCTGTTACAGCTAACAATATGGTACCGGTAATAACATGTGCAATCATTGCAGTTACCGGCTGTTTCGTTTGATAGCTTGTTCGTAGATAAGGAGCTTTTAGTACCAAAGCATATGAACCCAAATATATACTGTGAACACCCGATAAATACTTTTGGGTAAGTAGTTGCTCCTTACGGTAAATGCTTAACGGCGATACATCATTCATATAATACAACAATTGCTTATGCTTGGGAGCATCTAGTGTTAGCTCTTTACGAATATTCTGCAATGTTGTACTATCGCCACTTTGTCCGAGCACCAACCTAGCAGGGTCGCCAAAGCCTTGAAACAACAAAAACACTAATACTACAACCCCTATCAATACAGAAAGGCCATACATACATTTTCGCAGTAGGTGTAGTACCATTATTAACATGTATTAATCGGCCTTCAACTTGGGCATTGGCCTATCTGATGGAACAAAAATGTAAGGTTCAGGATTACTTTTCAATTGTTGTAATTTTTGAAAAAAACTATTGGTTTGTTCTACGGGATGCTTGTCTATAACATTCGCCTGTTGCATAAGCATGTACATAGGATCTACACGAGCTGCCGTTTTTGAAACTGTATAATCACACAATAAAACCTCATTCACACTAAAGCCTAATGGTGCCCAATATTGCATATCGCTAATACCCGTTACAATGAAAATAGGAATATACTTAGTAGCAGCAAGCTTTTTGAGTTCTTTTATTTGTATCGCTAAATTCCTATCAATGTTTTGCGGATTTTTCACCCAGAGTAGTATGTAGTATCCCGGCTGATTTAAAATATCAATGGTTGTATCTTTTCCATTGGCGTTTAAAAAAACTAAGTCGCTAATGGGTGGTTTAGCATTAGTACCCTTTTTCACCAGCTTATCATAGCGATCAACAAACTCATAGGTACTATCCAAATCTTCAGGAATATTATTACCATCAAATTCAACAATTTGTCCGGCTTTCTTATATCTGAAGGTAATAACAAAGCTATCGAGGGTTGCACCAACAGGCATTTGCATTTTTTCCACTAAGTTATTCCCTACTTTATAAGGTAAGCAATCTACAAAAGGTAAGTTATTTAATACATGCAGTTGCAAATATGCAGATGCACCAGTAGCAACAATAAGTATGACACCTCCAAGCGTAGAGGGTACCGACTGCTTAATATACTGCTGCCAACGCATTAAAGCAATGATTAAGCCAAGCAGCAATAAATCCTTTAAAAACGATTGAAAAGGAGAAATAGGTAGGCAATCGCCAAAACAGCCACAACTTTTAAACTTACCACTTAAATAAGCGTATCCTGTTAAAAATGTGAAAAATAAAATCAGCACCAACAACATTCTAGTTACTTCTTTGGGGCGCCAACCCACCAGCAACGCAACGCCAGCTACAATTTCAAAAACATTCATTATAACAGCGGCAGGCAGTGTTATAAAGTTCAATGTGGTGAAGCCCCAAACTTCAAAAAATTCTTGCATTTTATAGCTCAATCCTAAAGGATCATTGGCTTTCACTAAACCACTCGCAATAAATACAAGTGCAACAAAAACTCTTATTATTGTAATAAAATATTTCATAGTTACTGCATCATTATTTACCGTAAGGTATCTTTTAACCAATACTATATGCTATCCCTTGTGTTTTCCTTCGGCGATTAAAATAAGTGCAAAAGCTGCATAGTTCACAATGTCTATGTAATTCGCATCTATACCTTCGCTAATAAGGGTTTTACCATCGTTTGCTATAATTTGGCGAATGCGTAGCAATTTCACTAAAATCAAGTCGGCAAAACTTTCTTGACTCATATCTCGCCATGCTTCACCATAATCGTGGTTTTTTTGAAGCATTGTAACTTTTGCCTCGTTTAAATGCTTGTGATACAACTCATTTGCAACCTCGTAAGAAAGTTCATCAATTGCAGGCTCAACCAAGGTCAACTGTATTAAGCCAATAATTGCATAATTGAAAATGCCAATAAATTCACTGGTAATACTATCGCTTACTTGTTGTTGTACTAACTGCTGCAAATTGCGAATTCGCAGTGCTTTAATCATAATTTGATCGGCTACTGAAATGGTACGTAGCACACGCCAGCTGGTACCATAATCTTTTGTTTTTTTCAAAAAAATAGTGGCACACTGTGCTGCAACTGTATTGTATTGTTCAATAGTAGACATATCAAAAAAAGCGATTAAAGCAAGTTAATGGGTGGCAAAATACGCAATCAGCGCTTTACCTTGCGGTAAAAATTAAAGCCATCAGCACCATGCTATCTATACAGCAACGAGGCCAGCTTTTAACACTCGAACAACCGATTGTAATGGGAATTGTTAATGCAACCCCCGATTCTTTCTATGAAGGTAGCCGCCTACAACAAGTAGATGCGGCTATTTCGAAAGCACTCAATATGATTGCTGAGGGTGCAACAGTTATTGATATTGGCGGACAAAGTACACGCCCAGGAAGCGAACAAATTGGTGCCAACGAAGAAGCAACCAGAGTAATTCCGGTAATTGCAGCTGTTAAAGAACATTTACCGCAAGGTGTATTCATTAGTGTTGATACTTACTATAGTTCAGTAGCAATGCAAGCTATAGAAGCAGGTGCTCATTGGGTGAACGATGTAAGCGGAGGTATGTTAGATGATGCAATGTTGCCAACAGTAGCTGCTGCTAAAGTGCCTTACGTGTGTACGCACATGCAAGGTACGCCTGGAACAATGCAACAAAACCCAACCTACCATAATGTAATAACAGATGTGTACGACTTTTTTACCAAACGTGTAGATGCATGCCGCCGCGCAGGCATTAACGATGTTATTATTGACGTTGGATTTGGCTTTGGAAAAACAATTACACATAACTTACAACTTCTGCACGGGCTTCATTTTTTTCAGCAACTTGCTTGCCCAATTTTAGTGGGTATTAGCCGAAAAAGTACAATATACAAAACACTGAATTGTACACCCGCCGAAGCCCTAAATGGCACCACTGTGTTAAACACAATAGCATTGCAACAAGGAGCACACATACTTCGTGTTCACGATGTAAGGCCTGCTATAGAAGCTATTCAACTAATAACTGCTATGCAAAATGCCGTTAGCAAAAATGTAGCACTATGAGACAAATTAGTTGTTTCAAAATTGAACCCCCTATTTTTGCTTGCGAAACTGCATTGGAATGAAGGTAGATATTTTAGCATTTGGCGTACACCCCGATGATATTGAACTTGGTTGTAGTGGCACCCTTATAAAATCGATTCAACAAGGTAAAAAAGTTGCTATTGTTGATTTAACACAAGGCGAACTTGGTACCAGAGGCACTGCCGAAACCAGAGCTAAAGAAGCTGCTGTAGCTGCTACCATCATGGGGGTACATGCTAGAGAAAACCTGCAACTTGCCGATGGTTTTTTTCAAATCAATGAAAACAGCATTCGTAAAGTAATTACTGCCATAAGAAAATATCAACCCAGTATTGTTTTGTGCAATGCTGTAGAAGACCGTCACCCAGATCATGGCCGTGCAGCACAGTTGGTAGATGAAGCATCTTTTTTAGCGGGCTTACGCAAAGTTGAAACTACTGATACAGACGGCAACCTACAAGCTGCATGGCGCCCAACTTATGTAATGCATTACATACAAGACAGATACCTGCAGCCCGATTTTTTATTCGACATTTCAGATGTAATGGATAAAAAACGAGCTGCTATTTTGGCCTATGGAACACAATTTAATGTTGTAGAGCCTGGTAACGAGCCTACCACCTATATATCAAGCCCTGATTTTTTAGATACCATTATAGGACGTAATCAACTTTTTGGAAAACGCATTGGTGTTAAGTATGCCGAAGGTTTTATCAGCAAAAAAATGATTGGCATAACAGATTTTAACACAATAGTTCAACATACTACCTAATAATCCTTTGCTACCATTAAATTAGTTCGCACATTTGTAATAGCATGAACACACCAAAATTTTCCACACCCAAACCTTCGTTCCATTCTGAACTGAAGCGTAGAATTAATCAGTATTTCGAGCAAACGGGGAAGCGCCCCACAGGCAACTTTTCTCTATTTAGTAAGGCTATCATTCTAGTAGCAGCACTCGTTGGCTTGTACATTCATCTAACTTTTTTCACCCCCGAAAATGGCTGGATAGCATTATTAGAGTGCAGTATCATGGGAGCTATCATAGCTGCTATTGGTTTTAACATTATGCACGACGGAGCTCATGGTAGTTTTAGCGATAATGCTTTTTTAAACAAAATTGCAGCAGTAACGCTTGGCTTTTTAGGTGGCAGCCACTTTATGTGGAATGTAAAACACAACATTATTCACCATGCCTATACCAACATTGATGGCGTTGATGATGATATTAACGCAAAGCCTTTCTTACGCATGGCTAGCACACAAAAGAAATATGGGATACACCGATTTCAACACTGGTATTTTTGGATTCTCTATAGTATTCTTTACTTATACTGGATTTTCTTTTCAGATTATAAAAAGTACTTCGGCAAGCGTATCGGTGAAATGCCTTTGAAAAAAATGGAAGTGAAAGATCATTTTTTCTTTTGGTGGTATAAAGCCTTACACCTTGCATTATTTTTAATCATTCCAATGGTTTTTGTAGGCGTTGGCTACACTATAATTGGTTTCTTAACTTGCTGTTTGGTGGCTGGTCTTATACTCAGCATCGTATTCCAACTGGCACATACAGTAGAACATACACACTTTCCAACGCCAGATGAAGCTACCGGTAAGCTAGATGATGAATGGGCAATACATCAGCTCAAAACAACTGCTAACTTTGCCACCAATAACAAATTGGTAAGCTGGTTTGTGGGTGGGTTAAATTTTCAGATTGAGCACCACTTGTTTCCTAAAATTTCTCACGTTCACTACCCTGCAATTAGTAAAATTATAAAACAAGCATGCCAAGAATATGGTATTACCTACATTGAATACAAACGCACACATCAAGCAATCTTCTCGCATATTTTGTTTTTGAAAACAATGGGGCGTGCTGCCTAACAAATAAAAAAGCTGTTAACCATGGTTAACAGCTTTTTTATTTGTTCATATATGAGTTGATTTGATTTGTTGGCTCAATATGTTCCCTTGAGTTTCATATTGTACATTTGCACCAAATTAGCTACACAATAGCTGTAACAGTACACGTGTGCGACGCAACGAAGCTGCCACATGCACTACAGCTCACCCCACAATACTAATTATATCACATCTTTATATGGAAATTACAGCCAAAACAGCCCAGCAACTTCGCTTAACTGAAGCTGAGTTTGAAATGATTAAATCTAAGCTTGGTCGTACACCCAACTTTACAGAGTTGTGTGCCTTTAGTGGTATGTGGAGCGAACATTGCAGCTATAAAAACAGTATTAAACTACTTAAAACTCTTCCACGAAGTGGTGGACGCATGTTGGTAGCTGCCGGAGAAGAAAATGCAGGCTTAATGGATATGGGTAATGGTTGGGGGGTAGTATTTAAAATTGAAAGTCATAACCACCCTAGTGCTATTGAACCATTTCAAGGTGCTGCTACAGGTGTAGGTGGTATTCAACGCGATATTTTTACCATGGGTGCCCGCCCTATTGCTTCATTAAACAGCTTACGATTCGGGAACCTTGCAGATAAAAAAACACAACGCTTGCTTGGTGGTGTAGTAAAGGGTATTGGTCATTACGGCAACTGCTTTGGCGTACCTACTGTTGCCGGTGAAGTATATTTTGAAGACTGCTATCATACCAATCCGCTGGTTAATGCTATGAGTGTTGGTATTATGCAAGCCAGTAAAATGGTAAGTGCTACTGCAAAGGGTACAGGTAATCCGGTGATGTATGTAGGTAGTGCTACCGGTAAAGATGGTATCGGTGGTGCAAGTTTTGCCAGTGCCGATATTACCAATGAAAGTGTACAAGAACTGCCTGCCGTTCAGGTGGGCGACCCATTTCAAGAGAAAAAACTATTGGAAGCATGCCTAGAAGTAATTGAAACAGGTGCCGTTGTTGGTATGCAAGACATGGGTGCTGCAGGCATTATATGTAGCACCGCTGAAATGAGTGCAAAAGGTGGTGTTGGTATGCACATTGATCTAGAAAAAGTGCCTACACGCCAAAAAGACATGAAGGCTTGGGAACTACTACTGAGCGAAAGCCAAGAAAGAATGCTTATGGTAGTAGAAAAAGGCCGAGAACAAGAAGTAATTGATGTGTTTGAAAAATGGGATTTAAGTGCCAGCATTGTTGGTCATGTAACCGACGATGGATTACTTAAATTTTACATGCACGGTGTATTAGAAGCTGAAATACCAGCCGAAGAATTGGTTTTAGGTGGTGGCGCACCGCAATACACCCGCGAATACACTACCCCAGCATATTTTGAAAAAATCAATGCTTTCAACGCAGATGTTATTGCCGATGTAACCAATTTGAAAGCAACCGCAGAACAATTAATTACGATACCGAATATTGCCAGCAAGCGTTGGATATATACACAATATGATAGTATGGTAGGGGCTGCAAACATGAGCACCAACGCCCCTAGCGATGCAGCTATTGTACTTGCTAAAGGTACCGGAAAAGCATTGGCAGTTACTGTAGACTGTAACAGCAGATACGTGCACGCTAACCCTTACGTGGGTGGCATGATTGCAGTAGCCGAAGCTGCTCGTAACATTGTATGTAGTGGCGGTGAGCCCTTGGGTGTAACCAACTGCTTAAACTTTGGTAACCCTTACGACCCCGAAGTATATTATCAGTTTGTACACGCAGTAACCGGCATGGGCGATGCTTGTAGAAAGTTCAACACCCCTGTAACAGGTGGCAATGTTAGTTTCTATAATCAAAACCCCGATGGGCCTGTATATCCAACACCAACAATAGGTATGGTGGGAATATTAGATAACCCCGCCGACCGTATGACAATGTATTATCAGCGAGCAGGCGATAAAATTTATCTCATTGGCAATATCAAAAACGATATTGCTTGTAGCGAGTACTTACATAAGCTAAAAGGGGTTCAATATTCACCAGCGCCAGCATTTGATTTAGAAGAAGAGTTTCAACTACAACAATTCGTGGCTGCTGTTATTCGCCATAAGCAAGTAAGTTCTGCACACGATATTAGCGAAGGTGGATTGGCGGTAACCCTTTTAGAAAAAGGCTTTCATACTAACCTAGGCTTTAATGTTAGTGCCGCAAATATCAATGTACGAAACGATGCTTTTTGGTTTGGAGAAGCGCAAAGCCGCGTAGTAGTTTCGGTATCACCCGCACAAGAAGCGGCATTCGTACAAGCAGCCAACCAAGCTAATATCACAATTACTCATTTGGGTGTTGTAACCGATGGTAACCTTACGGTAAATAATGAAGCATGGGGCAGCATTACTACATGGAAAGCCAAGTATGATACTGCTATTGAAAACATTTTGAATCAATCCTAATGCCAAGCAGACTCACCTATTACCGCAATCATTTATCGCTAGGCGATGCCTGGCGTTTATATCGCCATGTTAAAAGCAAAAAAAACGGCTTTGTAAAATTCTCCTTCCTACAACATCCTGCTTTTATACGTGGTATCATGAGCGATGAGCTAATGTTTGGGCAGTTATTTATTGATAAACAGTACGATGTGTATTATCCCATAGAAGCCACCACCATCATTGATCTTGGTGCTAACGTAGGATACGCAAGTGTATTTTTTGCCAACAAATTTCCCAATGCTCGTATTGTAGCCGTAGAACCTGAGGTTAACAATTATGCAGTAGCTCAAAAAAACACAGCTCCATATAAAAACATTCAGCTGCTGCATGGTGCCGTTTGGTATGAGCCAGCACAGTTAGATGTTGTAGATAATGGCTTTGGTGAAGCTGCTTTTATGATGGTTGCACATGGGGCGGCAGCCCAACATTTACCGCAAGGTAAAGTTGTAAATAGCATCCCTGCATACACCATTGCACAACTAGCCGAAACCATTAATGCAACTACTATTGATATTGTGAAAATGGATATAGAAGGTTCTGAAAAAGAAATTTTTGAACACCCTACCAACGATTGGTTGCCACGTACCAAAATGTTGATTGTTGAAACACACGATCGCTATAAAAAAGGTACCAGTAAGGCACTCATGCAGGCAATGAGTCAATACGATTTTTCACTAGCATTGAGTGGCGAAAATTTATTGTTTTACAACAACCAATTGGTAGCATTTAACCCTCCTGATTAAGCATGACAACACACCAAAATATTATTATAGTTACCGGTGCTGCTGGCTTTATTGGCAGTTGTACCGTTCAATACTTAAACAATTGCGGATACACTAACCTACTGTTGGTAGATGATTTTTCTCGTGCCGATAAAAAAAACAATTGGAGCACTAAAAAATACGTGGCTACATTAGAAAGAACAGCGTTACAAGGGTGGCTAAAAAATAATACAACCCCAATTGCCGCTATCATTCACTTAGGTGCTCGTACCGATACTACCGAGTTCGATTATAGCATTCACGAAACGCTAAATGTGGCGTATTCAAAAATGTTGTGGAGTTATGCTACCGAGTATAACATTCCATTCATTTATGCATCTTCAGCAGCCACCTACGGCAATGGTGCATTAGGTTACGACGATAACCATTCGCTACCCTACTTGCTACAACCATTGAACCCCTATGGCATTAGTAAAAACGAGTTCGATAAATGGGCATTAGAACAAACACAACAACCACCTTGCTGGACGGGCTTGAAATTTTTTAATGTGTACGGGCCCAACGAAGCACATAAAGGCCGCATGGCAAGTGTTATCTGGCATTCGTACCTTCAAATACAAACTAACGGGGTTGTAAAGCTATTTCAAAGTCATAAAGAAGGCTTTAAAGATGGCGAACAACTTCGCGACTTTGTGTATGTAAAAGATGTAATAAAAATCATTTATTGGCAGCTACAAAAAATGCTCAGTAAGCACTGGCCTACAACTAATAATGGACTTTATAATTTAGGTACTGGTAAGGCTCGTAGCTTTTACGATTTAGCCGCAGCAACATTTACAGCAATGGAAAAACCTATCAATATTGTGTTTATACCCATGCCTGAAGATATTAGAGATAAATATCAGTATTTCACAGAGGCCAACATGCAAAAGCTTAGAAAAGCAGGTTATTCCGATGGTTTTTATTCCCTAGAAGAAGGCGTAACCGATTATGTTCAAAACTATTTATTACCACAAAAACTGTACTAACATTTCAAGCTGAGCATTATGGATACAACCATTACCATTATTGGCGGCGGTAACTTAGGTACAGCCATTGCTGAGGGGCTTATTAACAAACAGTTCTGCAAGGCAAGTCAGTTAACCATTACCCGCCGTAACATTAATCATGCACATGCACTACACGCGTTGGGTGCACATATTACTAGCGATAACGTAGCGGCAGTAAAGCAAAGCGAGTGGATTATCCTCGCTGTAAAACCATTTCAAACAACAGGTATTTTAGAGCAGATAGCATCAGCCATTCAACCTCATCACAAAATCATTTCAGTAGTTACTGGCGTTTGGTTGAAGGAGCTACAAAGTATTGTTGGCACTAATAATCCTTTATTTAGAGCTATGCCAAATACTGCCATTGCTATTGGCGAAAGCATGACGTGTATTTGCAGCGCTAATGCCAGCGAAAGCGATATTGCATTTGTAACACAACTATTTAACCAGCTAGGCAAAAGCATTGTAATTGAAGAAGCATTGATGGATGCCGCTACTGTATTAGGTGCATGTGGCACCGCCTATGCCATGCGTTTTATAAGGGCTAACATACAAGGAGGTATTGAAATTGGTTTTTCTGCAGCCACCGCATCACTTATTGCCGCACAAACTGTAAAAGGAGCTGCGGAGTTGCTATTACAAAAAAATACGCACCCTGAACAAGAGATCGATAAAGTTACTACCCCTAAAGGTTGCACCATTGCTGGCTTAAACGAAATGGAGCACAAGGGCTTTAGCTCATCGCTAATTAAAGGTATTACTGCAAGCTATCATAAAATTAAAAATTAGCATTATACTTTTACAACAGTTTGTTGTACTATAGCATATACTGCATCTGTAGCAGCTGGTTCGAGTATTGCCAATCCTGTAAAAGCACTGAAAGCAGGCAACACGGCATGCTCAACGCCAAAATAAAAACATGGGAAAGCTAATTTTTGCCGTCCGCCTCCTTTTAGTAAAATACCAGGGTGTATATGGCCACTAATGTTATAATAGCTATCAGGTATTTGCGTAAGCACATCGTGTGAAAAAATTACATCCCTTACGGTAAATGTTGTTTCGTGCACTGTAATTGCTTGTGCTCGATACCAATCGTCTGCCAGTATATCATGGTTACCTCTTACCAAGTGAAATGGTAGTTGTGGCATATCGTTTCTCCAACGGGCAAAAGTGGTTAGTTCTGTATTATGCTTACTATGCCCCATATCGCCAACGACAACTAAATATCGAGGCTTAAAATGCTGAATAGCAGTAAACAAGCGTTGTAAATCGTTTTTAAAAACATCGTTAGGTAATGCAATACCAGCCTTTCTGAAATGGGCTGTTTTGCCCAAGTGTAAGTCGCTTACAATCAGCACTTGCTCTTGCTCCCAAAACAAACAACGCGATGGCGTTATGTAAAAGGTATTATTTCCTTGCCGATGCGGAATTACTTGCATGATAACAGTATACTAAGCCTCTTATTCTTTTAATGCATCTCTTTTAGCTGCATTATCGCGTTCTAAATCAATAATCCAATCCTTTCTACGTAATTCAAAGTTGGTACCTAAATACAAGCGTCTAATTTGTTCATCGCCTGCCAACTCTTCGGCAGTACCATGCTTAAAAATTTGACCCTGAATTAGTAAATATGCTCTATCACAGATACTCAGCGTTTCGTTCACATTATGGTCGGTAATGAGTATACCAATATTTTTATATTTCAATTTGGCTACAACGCTTTGAATGTCTTCAACAGCAATAGGGTCAACACCTGCAAAGGGTTCGTCTAGTAAAATAAACTTCGGATCTACAGCTAAGGCTCTAGCAATTTCTGTTCTTCGACGTTCGCCACCGCTTAAGCTATCGCCATTATTTTTGCGTACATGGTGTAGGTTAAATTCTGATAGCAGGCTTTCTAATTTATCTTGGCGTTGTTGCTTAGTTAGCTTCGTCATTTCAAGCACCGCCAATATATTGTCTTCAACACTTAGCTTTCTGAAAACGCTTGCTTCTTGCGGCAAGTAGCCAATACCCATTTGAGCACGCTTATACATAGGTAGTTGCGTAATGTCTTCTTCATTTAAGAAAACCTTACCGCCATCGGGTTTAATTAACCCAACTACCATGTAAAAACTTGTGGTTTTACCAGCCCCGTTTGGCCCCAATAAACCTACAATTTCTCCTTGCCTTACGGTAAATGAAACATTGTTCACCACTGTACGACTTTTATATGTTTTTACCAGCGATTGGGTTTGTATTGTTAGGCTCAAAGCATTAATGATTTCAACAAAAATAATGGTTGTTGTAAGTTATGGTTTTTAAAAATTAACTTTAAGCAAACTTTAGAAACCAACTGCTTATGAAATGGCTTGTAAGTTGCCTACTTACAATTCTTATTACTTTTCCCTTTGGTGCCCAAACACAAACCTTAGCTATTAACACCAATACCGATGCTACTAAAATTAGCGGTGAAGCAATTGGTATTTTACCCGTAAGGGATACCATACTTACCATTACTAAAGCGTTAGAGTTACGGCATCAATTTGTAACCTTCCCACACCCCGATATTAATCAAGGAATTGCCAACGACAATATTTGGACGCGTTTTGTATTAGCGCCATCTAAACAACAACTAAAAATGTTTCTAAGCTTCGAAAATCCGAAGCTTAACAAAGTGAATGTATACATTGTACAACAGCAACGGGTGATAGACAGCTTTGTAATTGGCGACCATTTTATGTTTCATGAGCGTTTGGTACATCATAACTATTTTACCATACCAATACAACTAAGCACACAATACCCAACCGAAGTGCTTGCAAGAATGGAGCAAAAAGGTAACACCCTACAAGTGCCTGTAATCTTGTATAGCAATAAAGGGCTGTTACAACAAATCGAAAAAAGCTATTTATACATTGGTATTACCACAGGCGTTCTAGGTATTATGTGCTTGTTGAGTATCTTCTTTTTTATTACCTCGGGTTATAAGAGTTTGTACATTTTTTATGCTGGGCACATTTTTACCATCTTACTTTGGATTTGGAGTACCGAAGGATTGGGCTTTCAATATTTCTGGCCTAATAGTACCAGTTTGGCAACACGAATGGGGCCAGGCGTGGCAGTATTAAACAGCGCTTTTTTTATTTCTGTAATGCTTACTTTTTGTAAGCCCTACGATGATAAATCTATTTTCAGAAGGTACTTGCAAGCAATTACTATCTTCTTTTTCATTTGGGCTATCTTCCCTTTTTTATCAGTAATAGATGTTGATAATCACAAGCTTACACGAACGTTTTTAACTACATTTTTTATTTGCAATTTTTTTAGCGTGTTAGTAAGCATAATTTATTTATTACAACTTTCACGCAAGTATAAAATTGTGCTATTCTATTTTTATGCCGTTATCGTAACACTACTTTCTTCAGGTTTAAGTGTAGCTAAAAACTTGGGGTGGATAATTATAGAACAAAGTACGAGTAGCATTATTAGTGCAGGTATTCTTGTAGAACTACTGCTAATGACAGCAGCTATTTCACGACAATTCAACATTTACAAAAACGAAAAAGAGCAATTATTACTCGATAACCTTGCGAAAGAAAAAACTTTGAATCAAAGCATTTTAGCAACACAAGCAGCAGAACGCAAACGCATTAGCAGGGAACTACACGATGATATTGGCGCTGGTTTAACACAAATTTCTTTAATGAGCGAATCGGCCATGCAACAACATCATAATCAGCAACTTAACCAAGAAATTGCATTTACAGCAAGAGGCCTTGTGGCAGCTATGGGTGAAATAGTATGGAGTATGTACCCAGAAAACAACACCCTAGAACACCTTATCATCTATCTAAGAGAGCAACTACACAAAATGTTAGAATATAGCAGTATTAGCAACTACAACATACAGCTACCTGATTCAAACGAAACTATTGTTGTAAGTAATGAAACACGCAGAACCGTTTTGCTAGTTACCAAAGAAACAGTGAACAATGCCATTAAGTACAGTAAGGCAAGTAACCTTACGGTAAATATTCAGTTGCATGCTAACAGCATATATGGCAGTATTCATGATGATGGCGTTGGCTTTGATGTACAAAAAGTAAAGGCAGGCAAAGGCTTACGCAACATGCAACAACGAATACAAGAAATACAAGGTAGTTTGATGATAAAAAGTACCCCAAAAAAAGGCAGTACTTTTAAGTTCACAATACCACTTTAATAACATTAGCTTCCTAAGGTTTTATGAAGATTTTTGTGTAATGAAATTACTCACCATTGCTATCATAGAAGACGACGATAAAGTTCGCCATTACTTAGGCGAACAAATTCATCTCAATATAGATGTAGAAGATGTTCGTTTGTTCCAAAATGCCGAAACAGCATTGCCGGAACTTGCAACAATGCCAGTAGATATTGCACTCTTCGATGTGAATCTGCCAGGTATGAACGGTATTGAATGTATACGCAGACTTAAAATGACTCATCCACGCATGCAGTGCATGGTACTTACTGTGTACGACGATGCCGATACCATATTCGAAGCCCTCAAAGCGGGGGCTATTAGTTACTTACTAAAATCAACACCACCTCAAAAAATATTAGAAGCCATCAAAGAGGTACAACAAGGCGGAAGCCCCATTAGTAGCCAAATCGCCAGAAAAGTTATTGAAGCATTTACCGTAAGGGAAAAAACAAATGAACACTTTCAAACACTCAGCAAAAGAGAGCAAGAAATGCTTGAGCAATTAGCCAAAGGGTATCGTTATAAAGAAATTGCCGACAAGCTATTTGTAAGCATAGAAACTGTACGTACGCACATTAGAAATATATACGAAAAACTACAAGTAAATAGTCGGATAGAGGCTTTGAAAAAAACTGGATTGATTTAGTACAATACTACTTTTTTACCATTGGAGAGCCTTATGTAGTCTAGTACTTTCATGTTATCAAAAACAAACTGATATAACATGAAAAAAGTACTAATTACAGCCCTCACTATAATGGGTATCGGATTAGTTAGCTATGCTCAAGATGCTGCTAGCAAAACACCTGCTAAAAATTACAAAGCCTTTAAGGTTGATGTTGGCTTGGGATATGCATTTCCTTCCGGTGGCGTTGGCGCCAAAGCTGGAGTAACTTTTACGGTTGAACCACACTACCGTTTGAACGATCTATTAGCCTTAGGCTTGCGTTTCGAAGGAGCAGCCCTAGGTTATTCTAGTACTTCAGCAACAGGTAACTCAGAAGTAAAGGTTTCTGTATTAAACTCTTATTGTGCTACGGGTGAGTATTACTTAAAGCCTAGTGGCTTCAGGCCGTTTGTAGGTGCGGGTGCTGGTATATATACAGCCGCATCTATTGCAGCGAGTACGGGTAATGGTGGTGCTGCCGTGGTTAGTCCTAGTCTTTCAAAATTTGGTTTTTTCCCAAGAGTGGGTTTTGAAACCGGACATTTTAGAATGAGCAGCGAGTACAACATAGTAGGCTCAGATATAAGCTACCTCGCTATCAAAATCGGATTTTTCTTCGGTGGTGGCAGAAAATAACAAATAACAAATAACAAATAAATAATATATGTATCAGAAAACCCTCGCTATTGTGGCGTATGCTTTAGGCTTATGCATTGTAGCCAATACCGCTTGTACCAAAAAAAATGATGCAACTGAACCAACGTACGAATGTGCCAGTTGCAAAAAAACGCCCGATGCATTACCTGCTAACGACGCTAGTGCAAAAGGTATTTATAAAGGTATTTTCATAGGCTCTTCAGGAACCGTAGTGTTCGATGTGCAAAATGGTAGCAATGCCATTACTGCCAGGTTAGTAATCGATGGCGTAACCATCAACCTCAGTTCAACTGTTACTGTAACCAATGGCCAGCCTTATCTAGCTCCTTTTACCGGAACATATAACGGTCAACCTGTTACTGTTGTATTTTCTGTTGGTGTTGGCGGTACTAGCCCTACCGTTACAACAGCAAGTATTCCTGGCCACCCAAATGCAGTATTTACCATTGTTAAAGAGACTTCCACCAGCTTGATCGAATGCTTCGAAGGCACGTACAACTCTAGCAGGCCGGAAACAGGCGTGTTTAACATTGTACTCTCAAGAGCACAAAATGCTTGGGGAGGTACTGCAAGAGCAGTTACAGGAAGTACAAGTACCAGCAGCATCAATGGAACTATTAACAGTAGTGGTACTTTATTCCAAAGCAATAATGGCAGCCAACAACAAATAGGTACCCTTACAGGAGATGTTATTACCGGCAGCTTTGTAGATAGTAACGGACGTAACATCAATATTTCAGGGAGAAGAACCCTGTAGCAACAGCAACATCCATTTGTTACAAACCCTATGAACACTCATGGGGTTTTACTGTTTTTACATGTATGTTTGCAACAATACAAAGCAAGCAACTGCATCATGAAAGTTACCGATCATATAGCACAAGCAAAAGATACTTTAATTTCATTTGAGATATTACCACCTTTAAAAGGTAAGAGTATCCAAAGCATCTACGATCACTTAGATCCATTGATGGAGTTCAAACCCAGTTGGATTAACGTTACCTATCACCGCAGTGAAACCATGTTCAAAAAAAAGGCCGATGGCACTTTTGAAAAAATAGAGGTTCGAAAACGCCCGGGCACAGTAGGTATTGTAGCTGCCATTATGAACCACTATCAGGTAGATGCTGTACCACACTTTATTTGTGGCGGTTTCAACATGCGTGAAACTGAAGATGCCTTGATTGATTTAAACTTTCTTGGTGTTGATAATGTACTAGCCCTACGTGGCGATGCTGCAAAAAATGAAACCTTTTTTGAACCAGAACCCGGCGGCCACCGATATGCCATTGACCTGCTCAAACAAATCATGCGTTTAAATGAAGGCTTGTACCTCGATGATGATATTAGAGATGGTGGCAAAACCAAATTCTGTGCCGGCGTTGCAGGCTACCCTGAAAAACATTTTGAAGCGCCTAACCTTGAAATCGACTTGCAACATTTGAAAGATAAAGTAGATGCCGGTGCAAGCTACATTATGACGCAAATGTTTTTCGATAATCAGAAGTTCTACAACTTTGTTGAAGCGTGCAGAAATGCAGGTATTAACGTTCCTATTATTCCGGGTTTAAAACCCATTACGAACAAAAAACAATTATCAATACTTCCTCGCATTTTTCATGTAGATATTCCTACTGAATTATCAAATGAAATTATGAAGTGCAAAACCGATGCCGATTGTGAATTGGTGGGCACAGAATGGTTGATACAACAAAGCAGAGAGCTCAAACAATTTGGTGTACCCGTATTGCACTACTATACACTAGGCAAGCCAAAGGTTATTTGGAATGCAGTGAAAGAACTTATTTAATCACCTTACGGTAAATGTTGTTACAACCATATCAGATAAGGGGGCCGAAGGCCCCCTTATCTGATAATACAATCGTTACATTAATTCGTTGTAGCTTAATGCTGAACGTAATACTATTTACCGTAAGGTACTTACTACTTTATGGCACGTTAATGTACTTGTGTACTTGGGCACTCAATCGCCACTGCGGATTAGCCTTAATGTAATTGATCATTAGTGGCAATACAGTATCACGCTTGTCCCACTCGGGTTGCAAGTATAACTTACAATACTTACTCACTTTTGCGGCAAATTGTTCTGCCCATTCAAAATCGGTTTTGTTGTATATCACCACTTTTAACTCATTGGCCAGCGGCAACACCTCTGGTAAAGGTGCTTTAAATTTCTTCGGCGATAAACATATCCAATCCCAACTACCACTCATGGGGCTGCTACCCGATGTTTCGATATTGGTTTCAAAACCTAGCTGCCGAAATGCTTGTGTTAATGTTGTTAAATCGTGCATTAAAGGTTCTCCACCTGTAATTACAATAATGGGCTTAACGTCAGTATTTTTTTGTTCGTTAGCAATGGCGGTAGTGGCCATATCAACAATAGTGTCAACAGTATACTGCGGGTGCTTGCTTGCATCCCAACTCTCTTTAACATCGCACCAAAAGCAACCCACATCGCAACCGCCTAAACGTATAAAATAAGCCGCCCTTCCCTGGTGGAAACCTTCACCTTGTAAGGTATAAAAATGTTCCATTACAGGTAAGGTAGTATTTTTTATTGCTGTAGCAGTTATCATGTTATTACAACGTAATTCCCTTTCTAAATAAATATGCTTTTAGTGTGTTTTGTAACAAACCAACAATTGTCATTAACCCTACACCACCAGGTACCGGCGTTATATAGCTAGTGAATGGTGCTACGCTATCAAAATCAACATCGCCTTTAATGGCGAAGCCGGTTTTTTTAGTAGCATCGGCCACACGTGTAATACCTACATCTATTACCACAGCACCAGGTTTAATCATATCGGCAGTAACAAAGCCAGGCTTACCCAATGCTGCAACAACAATATCGGCTTGCTTACACAACTCGGCCAAGTTGTGGGTATGACTATGAGCAACGGTTACGGTGCAATTACCATAAGGGTGATTACTACTAAGCAACACACTCATAGGCCTGCCAACAATATTACTTCGTCCAATAACTACAGCGTGCTTGCCTTTGGTGTTAATATTATAATGCTCCAACATTAACATTATGCCATACGGCGTGGCAGGCACAAAGGTATCTAAGCCTTGTACCAACTTACCCACACTCATCGGATGAAAACCATCTACATCTTTTGAGGCATCAATTGCTTCAATCACTTTCTGCTCGCTAATGTGTTTGGGCAATGGCAACTGCACCAAAATACCATCAATAGCATCGTTATAATTACACTGTGCAATAGTATGGAGCAACTCGGCTTCGGTTGCATTTGCCGTAAGGCGTATTAAAGTACTTTCGAACCCCACTTCGGCACAATTTTTAACCTTGCTGGCTACATAAGTTTCGCTAGCACCATTATCGCCTACAAGAATGGCAGCTAAATGAGGCGGCCTCAAGCCAAGTTTTTGTAAGCTATTAACTTTAGCAGCCAATTGAGCTTTAAAGGCGGCGGCGGTAAGTTTTCCGTCTAACAGTTGCATGGCAGCAAAGGTAGCAGTTATCGCTTGAAAGGCTGGCCTTACGGCAAAAGTTAATACAGCCCTTACGGTAAATGTAAAAGCACACTGTATTTTGCCCTTTGATTACTTACAACTACTTTTGCGGCCGCAAAACTTAGTATTTACAACAACAAAACATTTGCAATGGCAACAACTGCAGACATCAGCCGTGGTTTAATTATTAAACTCGATGGCAGCTTATACAGTGTTATTGAATTTGGCGAAAACAAAACTGCTCGTGCCGCCGCTAAAGTATGGGCTAAGCTCAAGGGTGTAGATAACAATCGTTCTATTGAAAAAACATGGAACAGTGGCGAAACCATTTTTCCGGTACGTGTTGAAAAGAAGGCTTTTCAATTTTTATATAAAGACGAAAGCGGATACAACCTCATGAACAACGAAACCTTCGAACAAATTGCACTTGCCGAAGAAATGATTGATGCACCGCAGTTTTTGAAAGATGGTAGCGAAGTTTTTGTATTTATCAATACCGAAACTGATCAGCCTATTGGTGCAGAACTGCCCGAGAAAATTGTAGCTACTATTACCTATTGCGAGCCTGGCTTACGTGGCGATACTGCTACTCGTGCTTTGAAACCTGCTACCATCGAAACTGGTGCTACCGTAATGGTTCCTTTGTTCGTGAACGAGGGTGAGGTAATTCGTATCAACACTAAAACTGGCGAATACGTAGAACGTGTGAAAGATTAATCATTTACCGTAAGGTATACCTAGCTTTTTAAGTTAAGGGGTTGTTGCTGCGCAACAACCCCTTAACTTTTTTAGTAACATGCTAGAGCCCATATTTCTGCCATAGTACAGGTATAGGCACAGTAATTTCGATTTGTTTTTTTGTATGCGGGTGTGGAACTACCAAACTGCTTGCCTGTAAAAAAATACTACCATCGGGGGTGGTTCTGGCATAGCCATATTTCACATCGCCAACAATGGGCGAACCAATTGCAGCAAATTGTGCTCTGATTTGATGGAATCGACCGGTTTTTAAAAGCACCTCTAATAAATGATAGCGTTGAGAACTTTTCAACAGCGTGTAATCGAGGTTGGCTTGCTTACTATGGGCTACAGGCTTGGGATAAGCCTTTACTTTTTTATTGGCCTGATTTTGCACTAACCAATGTTGCAAACTTCCGCTTGCAGGTGTTGGAGCTACCGCTACAACAGCATGGTATTTTTTTTGAACAAGTCCGCTACTCCACAAAGCACTCATTTGAGTTTGTATGTCGCCTGTTTTGGCCAAAAGCCAAACACCACTTACCCTTTGATCGAGCCTATGTATGGGATGCAACGGTTCGCGTTGCGATAGTGTTTTAAGCAGTGGCAAATCTACCGCACAAGGTATTCCGGCAGGTTTATGCACCGCTATCAAGTATTCATCTTCCAATAAAATAGAAATATCCATAGTGAACGAAGGTACCTCTAATACCTGCATTGCTAGGTTTTAATTTGAACGGTAGCTACTAGCTTAAGCTACCCCACTGTATTACGCCGCCGCCAATTACCTCATCGCCTTCGTACATAACAGCACTCTGGCCCGGAGCAATACTTTTTACTTTCTCATAAAACTGCACTTTAACACCATTATCGGCAGTGTACAAATTGCTAAGTGTGCCTTTATCTTTATATCTGATTTTTGTGATGGCCTCCATACCATTGGTAATACCATCGTATTTCATCCAATTGATTTTAGTAACCAACATGGTACTTTGTTCTAAATCGGCTTCATCGCCTAGCACAACGGTATTCGTATCTGGATCAATGGCTGTTACATAAGCAGGCTTGCCTAAGGCAATATCTAACCCTTTTCGCTGACCAATAGTATAGAAAGGATATCCTTTATGCTGCCCTAATTTTTTGCCGGTTTTATCTACAAACCAACCACCTTTCACACGTTCTTCTAAGCCTTCAACCCTACGCTTTAAAAAACCTCTGTAATCGTTATCGGGTACAAAACAAATTTCGTAACTCTCACTCTTTTTAGCCAATTCAGGATACCCAAAATCGAGTGCCATTTGGCGTATTTCGGTTTTCCGATAATTACCGAGCGGCATGATAGTTCTACTCAATAATTCTTGGTCGAGCCCCCACAAAACATAACTCTGATCTTTCATTTCGTCTAGCCCTTTGCTGATGGTGTATCTGCCATTATCGGCAGCAACAATATTGGCATAATGCCCAGTGGCAATGAAATCGCATCCCAAAGCATTGGCACGTTTCAACAAAGCACGCCATTTGATATGTGTATTACACATCACACAAGGGTTAGGCGTACGACCGGCTAAATATTCGTCTACAAAATTTTCAATGACAAAGTCGCCAAACTCTTCTCTGATATCTAAAATAAAGTGCGGGAAACCATGATGCACTGCTGCCTGCCTTGCATCGTTAAAGCTATCAACATTACAGCAACCGGTTTCTTTACTGCTATTAGTACTAGTTGCATAATCCCAAGTTTTCATGGTAATACCTACCACCTCATACCCTTGGTGATGCAACATCAATGCCGTAACGGTACTATCAATACCACCACTCATTGCTACCAACACTTTTCCTTTACCGCTCATTCAAAAAAATTTCTGCGAAGATACAACCAAAAAAAAAGCTTCATATCAGCACCACTTTCGATAAAAGCAATAAGTACCTTACGGTAAATGTTGTAGCTGCTCGGCAATTTCTTTAATAGAAGCACCACCCTCGTACACTTGTACAATCTGATGCTTAGAATTAAACACTACCACAAAGGGTAAATAACGTACTTTGAAATAGCTTGGTAATGTATAAGTTTCATCTCTACCGAATATAATTTGAGGACGATCTATAAGCTGATACTGCTTTGCAAATTCTGCTATTGCTGGTAGCGGATGAAAACTCACCCATAAATACACGGCTTTATCTACCAATGCAATGCTATCGGCTAATGCTTTTGCTTCGTTTTGGCAATGACCACATTCGGGACTAAAGTATACTAATACTAGTGGCTTGCCTGCCGGCAGCTTACTCCTGAAAAACAGGGCACTATCTAATGTACGTAGCTGAAAATCGGGCAATACCGGGTTTTTCTTAAAAGGTGCATCGTTTTGTGCTTGTAACTGCACCGCTAACATTAACAAAATTATGGTGTATAGCCACTTCATACCGAATTCATTGTTTATTTGACCCATTATCTGCAACCACTTATCTAACTGCCATGCAAAAAGGCTTTGCCGCTGCTACATTTGCACCCCTATGATGTTACTCAGAGTGCTAACGATGTTATTGTGTTTGCTATGCATAAGTGCATCTACATTTACGCAAGTAAAAAAAATTACTGCTGTAAAAGTAACCGATGTACCCAAGTTAGACGGATTTTTAACCGATACTATTTGGCAAAATGCTGCCACTGCTACCGATTTTATTGTGAACAACCCCAATTATGGTGCTCCGGCTTCCCAAAAAACAATAGTAAAGCTAGTATATACCGATGAGGCGTTGTATGTTGGTGCATACCTCTTCGATAAACCTGATAGTATTCGTAAGCAGTTAACGAGCCGCGATGCTCACGACCGCCAAGATTGTGATTTTTTTACACTTTCTATCGACACTTATCGTGATAGGCAGAATGCTTTTCAATTTGTAGTAACAACAGCCAATGTACAAAGCGATGCTCGTGTAAGTACAGGTGGTGAACGTACTTTCGACTATAATTGGGATGCTGTTTGGGATAGCCGTGTGGCCATGCAACCCGATGGCTGGACGGTAGAAATCAAAATACCCTACATGGCGATTCGTTTTGCAAAAGCTGCATTACAGCATTGGGGTATCAATTTTGGTAGAAATATCCGCAGAATAAATGAAGTTAGTTATTGGAACCCAATTAACCCACAACAAGCAGGTTTTGTAAATCAGTTTGGCGACTTAGTTGATATTGTTAACATCGTTCCGCCCCTACGCTTATCGTTCTTACCATATATTACTGGCGGTTACCAAACTATACCTACCAATAAAGGCACACAAACTACTTGGATACGCAATGGCGGCATGGATGTTAAGTATGGTATAAATGAAAGCTTTACACTTGATATGACATTAATCCCCGATTTCGGGCAGGTAGTAAGCGATAATGTTATATTGAACTTAAGCCCCTTTGAGCAACAGTTTCAAGAGAACCGTCCATTCTTTACAGAGGGTACTGAGTTGTTCAATAAAGCAGGCATCTTTTATAGTCGTAGAGTTGGTGAAAGGCCGCCGGGTTATTTTACCGCAAGGGCCATGGCTGCCGATAGCAACTACCAATTGGTAAAAAACCCGAGTACGCAACAATTGTACAACGCATCGAAATTTAGTGGCCGTACTAAAGGCAACCTTGGTATTGGTGTATTCAATGCAGTTACAGCACCCACTTATGCGGTTATGCGTAACAGCAAAGGAGAAGATATAAAACTTAAAACGGCTGCTCTTACTAATTACAATATTGTGGTGTTAGACCAAGCTCTGAAACATAGAAGTTCGGTAACATTAACCAATACCAATACATGGCGTGCCGGTGGCGAACGTAACGCTAACGTTGCAGCGCTCGATATAAGCCTGTTCGATAGTACCAATACTTACAATATACGAGCTCAAGGCCGCTTGAGTAATGTTTGGGGAACACGTGGTAATTACAATGGCTTTGCAAGTTTTGTATCGGTGGGTAAGGTAAGTGGCCGTTGGCAATGGAATGTGTACAATAATATTGAGAGCGACAAATACGATCCGAACGATTTAGGTTTCCTCTTTGCACCCAATGAAATAAGTACAGGTGGAAAGCTAAGCTTCATTCAGTTTTTGCCTAACAAGCATTTTAACTATCGTAATTACACACTTTCTATCGATTATCAATCGTTATACAAACCTGCAAGCTATCAAGAGTTGCGCATTAATGCTAACTTCTTGCATGTGTTTAAAAATTTTTGGGATATTAGTTTAGATATTTCAAGTAATCCCTTTTATACCTACGATTACTTCGAACTTCGAACTTCGGGGGCTAAAATGCGTAAGGTGCCCTGGGCTTTTGCAGGCCTATTCGGCAGCACCGATAGCCGTAAAAAATTATTTGTAAGCTACGGGTTAGGTTTCGCAGAAAGTCCGATAGAAAACGACCCATATTATTTGGCACGCATGGGGGTGCGTTATCGGTTTAATCCTAAATTTTCGTTAGAGATAAGCAAGCGTTGGGAAGATGATCAAGCCAATTATGGATTTAGTCATTTTAACCCAACCACAAGCGAACCAATTATTGGTCGCCGCCGTGTGAAGCAAGCAACTACATTGCTATCGGGCTTGTATAATTTCAAAGCTCGCATGAATGTATCGTTACGTTTAAGGCATTATTGGAGCAACGTAACCTACGAACGTTTTTATACAGTTACAGATGGCGGCGATTGGCAACCAACAGCATTTTCACCCAATCGCAATCGCAACTTTAATGTGTTTA
The DNA here is from genome assembly GCA_046296295.1 of Chitinophagaceae bacterium. Classification (GTDB taxonomy): domain Bacteria; phylum Bacteroidota; class Bacteroidia; order Chitinophagales; family Chitinophagaceae; genus UBA10646. The sequence continues at coordinate 120,894 of JBKBLG010000009.1, forward strand.
ATATAGACATGTTCTACACTTGGGATTTTTTATTGGGTAGCCGCTTAATTATTGCTTGGAAAAATGCCCTCGGCCCCGATGTTGTTATAGATGGCACTCGCCATGGCAAATACACGCAAAACCTATGGGAAACAATACGCAGCCCACAAAGCAACGAAGTAAGTATTCGCCTTATTTATTTTGTGGATTACAATAGCTTACGCAAGCGAAAACAAATAGGTTAAATAACCTTACGGTAAATAATTGTAGCAAAATGAGGCTGTCTCAAAAGTGGCAGCCTTTTTTCTTTTTCACTAATGGGTGTTGAAAAGTCTGTGAACTAAATTGCTCTCAAATCAGTCTATAGGGTATGAGTAAAGCAGTATTCAAAACATATTCACCCAACCAACTGCAGTTGCTTCCCCCGAGTTGGGATGAGAAGATACCCTTGAACCATCCGGTGCGGGTGGTGAGTTCAGTTATAGATAGTCTGGATCTAAGCAAGTTGTATAAAAGTTATGAGGGAGGTGGCACATCCAGCT
>JBKBLG010000010.1:0-118244 GCA_046296295.1 Chitinophagaceae bacterium
ACAACTTCACCTTTACCATTTCTATACGTGTATCACTCACATTGAGGATATCGAACTCGTAATCGCCAATGATTATACGCTCTTTCAGCTTGGGTATGGTTTCGTGATCGTTGATGATATAACCGCTTAGCGTTTCACTTTGGTCGCTCGGAAAATCGAACTCGTATTTCTCGTTGAGGTAGTCAATTTCGAGGCGGCCACTGAAAATGTATTCGTTTTCAGCAATTTGCTTTTCTACAAATTCTTCTACATCGTATTCATCTTTAATGTCGCCGAAAATTTCTTCTAGCACATCTTCCATGGTAACAATACCACTGGTACCTCCAAATTCATCTACTACCCATGCAATGCTCTTACGTTCTTTGGAAAAACGGGTGATTAAATCGGTAGCACTCATACTTTCGGGCACTGCAATGATTGGGTGTAAGATGCTCTGAATATCTGAAGGCCGTTTTAACAAATCGAGCTGGTGTACATAACCAACAATTTCATCGATACTGTTTTCGTACACTACAATTTTGCTCAAGTTGGTATCAATAAAACGTTTTCTTACCTCGCTGATAGGGGTAGTAATGGGCAACGCTTCAATTTCGGTTCGAGGCACCAAACACTGCCGAATTTTAACTGTTGGCAAGCTTAAAGCATTCTCAAACAGTTCGGTATTAAGCTCTTGATTATCATCATCAAGTTCTTTTGTTTGCTGGAAAAAATGCTCTAAATCTATTTTAGAGAATGGTTCGCTGCTTTCACGCATACGAACGTTAAAGAGATATTTTAAAATAGTTTCGCTCAAGCTTACAAACACGCTGGCTAACGGATAGAACAAGCTATGAAATAAATTAACCAGCGGTGCAAAAAAGCTTAAAAAGCTATCGGCTTTGGCTCGAAACAATGCTTTTGGGAAAAACTCTCCTAACAACAGCACAATAAACGTAGATACCAGCGTATTAAAAGCAAGTTTAAGATAATAGTAGTTTTCTAACCCTGCCGGCACCCATAGCGAGTCCATAATACTGCTGAATAGCAAACCATACACTACTAAAAAAATATTCAACCCCACTAAACAGGTACCAATAAAAGAAGCTGGCTTCTCCATAAAGCGACTTAATATAATCGCACTGCTTTTGCCTTGCTTCTTTTTGAGCTCAATATTGAGGCGATTGGCACTTATGAAGGCAATTTCAATGCCAGCAAAAAAGCCAATGAACAAGAGGGTGATGCCAATCCAAATAAGGGTATATAACTCCGACATAAACACTAAAGTAAGATAATTATACTAAATCGCCCAAGCCTTAAATCTATCATGCCGATGATCTTTTGTAGTTAAATATTAATTACCTGCTTCTGAGTGTTACACAGGAGTACAATGCATTTTCTCTAATAATGGACATAGTATTTACAGTACCCATGATAACACTTTTTAAAGCATTACCAGTAATAAAATATCTAGGAATATTTCGCAAATAAGGTATGGAAATAACCTTGTTAAAACAAAGCAGAAATACCGATTATTACATGCACCTAAGCATACGCTTTTCATAAATGGCGCAACATTGTATTTGCGACTTAACATACACACCTATTTAATGGCTAATACTCTAATAGAATTAAAAAACTACTATTAATGTATACATGATAATTTACTTACGTAAATTGAAAAAGATATTACCATAAAAAACAACTTTTTAAATCTTTAGAAAGTATTTTTGTGATTATAAAAGCCACCGCAATAAATCATTGTGGTGGCTTTTATGGTTTTATAAGCTTGGTACTCACCCCTCTCTCAAATTACGCCTATGAATTATAAGTTTTTAGGAAATGCTCTTGACCTATTCAAGTATGATTTGATTATTCAACTCTGTAATGAATTGAATATATCATTATTCTATATACCTATGCTTACAAAGCCTGAACCGAAAAAACGGGATCCAAAATACGCCCTTTATGAAATAGGCAGTAAGAATCAGAAACTTTACGAGTTTCTAAGAAGCGCTAACGAAGATAATAGCGCATGCCAAATTACAGACATTATCGAATACTTGAAGGACGAAGTTTTGACCGTTCAATGGATAACTCAAGACTATAACTTGTCTGATGCAGGATTATATGTTCATGGCTGTGGTAGCCTTTTTACGGGTGAACGCAGTGATCGAACTAAATACTTCAATCAAGTTTATGACATATTAGGACAAACGCAAGGAGAAAAACTGATATTTCTCGACCCAGATGTAGGAATTGACACAGGCCAAACACAGCGATATCGTAAAGCTCCGAGACTGTATTTTACCTTGCCTGAACTTCAAGCAATACTAAAGCAGCGAAAAGAGGGAGACATAGTATGCTTTTTTCAACACTTAGGCAATCCTTATAAATCCCTTGAACAAAAAATAGAAGAACTCAATCTAACATCAGGAATAAAGTTTGCCGCTATTAGATATAAGCGTATTAGCATGGCCATGGTTTTTGCTGGAGAATCAAGTATTTCAATGGCAGCAACAACACTACGAACATACGCAACAATGTATAATGCAGATATCCTCACTTCATAGATTATAACTAATACTATTATTTATTCAAAATAAAAAATCACATGAAAAATCAGTATTTCGGCGATGTAGGCGATTTTGGAAAATTCGGACTACTCAAACACATGATCTCACCAGCTTTACGCGTTGGTATTAATTGGTATCTTACCAAAAATGATAGTAAAAGTGATGGAAGACATGTTGAATATTTATACAAGTCTGAATTTCAACAAACAGATCCTGAACTCTGTAGCTTTTTACACCATTGTATTGAAAATGATTTGAGAAATGTTGAAGCACTATCCCTATTCGCACCCATGGCGAATATGACTACCTACAATGCTATTTTAGATGTTTCAGATTATAAAGCCTTAAGTCCAGAAGGACGAGCTAAAAGAATTTCGAAAAGAGCGCAGTGGTTTCAAGAAAGTCTTCAAAAGCTAGAATCTTGCGAACTCATATTTTGTGATCCTGATAATGGTATTGCACCATCCTCAGTGAAAAATACACAAAGCGATAGTGTTAAATATGTATTAGTAGAAGAAATTAAAACCATGTTACAAAATGGTCATAGTCTAGTTATTTACAATCATCGTGACAGAAGTACAGAAACAGATTATCTTAAAAGAATTGAGTCTGTTTTCAACACAGTTAACACCTTAAACAATCTCTCTCTGCGAATTGCAAGGTTTAGTAGATATAGTGTTCGTGACTATATTTTTTTTATTCAAGCAACCCATTTAAAGAGTATAGAGAACGGACTTAATCGGCTCTTTGAACATGATGGCTGGTCACGTCATTTTAACTATCTACATTAATCTAAACAATACAAATACATGCCACATAAAATTAAAACTATTTATGCTTTAACAATAGGCTTAATAATTGCTATTGCGCAACCCAATACAATACAAGCACAAGTTGGAGCATTTATTACGGAATGGGTATCAAATGACGATACGCTTAAAATACCTATTACAGGAACTGGTTATAGTATTAGTTGGACTAACGTAACAAACCCCGGTTCTATGGAGGGTTCTCAGAGTGGATTAACACAACCTTACACTATAACCAATATCGAACCATACAGCACGTATCGTGTATCGATTACTGGCAATTATTCAAGCTTTAGAATGATTACGCTTGGAGATCCAACATCTCAAACTCATCACCAACGTAAGCTAAGGGGAATTGTTCAGTGGGGTACTCAGGTATGGGAAAATCTGCAAGGTGCCTTTTACTGGTGCGATTCACTAAGCAACTATTATGCAACAGATACGCCAAACCTTACAGCGGTTACCGATTTAAGCAGTATGTTCCTTAATTGCAGAAGCTTTAATGGCGATATCAGTAATTGGAATACCGAGCATGTAACAAAAATGGATTCCATGTTTGCTGGAGCTACAATATTCAATCAACCCATCGGCAACTGGAACACTGCTAATGTAACTAACATGACATATATGTTCTGGTATGCAACTAACTTTAATCAAGCTATTAGCGGCTGGAATACTGCCAATGTAAATAATATGAAGTATATGTTTGCCGGAGCTAGAATATTCAATCAACCTATCGGCAACTGGAATACTGCTAATGTAACTGACATGTCATATATGTTCTGAAATGCAACTAACTTTAATCAACCTATCGGCAACTGGAACACGAGTAATGTGACCAGTATGGGCTATATGTTTAGCTTTGCAACCAACTTCAACCAACCAATTGGTAATTGGAATACAAGTAACGTAACTAATATGGGATCAATGTTCTGGGCAGCATATGCATTCAATCAACCAATTGGCAACTGGAATACTGCTAATGTAACTGACATGTCATTTATGTTAAATAATGCAACCAGTTTTAATCAACCTATCGGTAGCTGGAATACCTCTAGTGTAACTGACATGTCAAGTATGTTCGGGAATGCAACCAGCTTTAATCAACCTATTGGCAACTGGAATACAACTAACGTAACCAACATGGGATCGTTGTTTGTCTTGGCGACAAATTTCAATCAGCCTATCGGCAATTGGAATACAACTAACGTAACCAATATGAGTTGGATGTTTGCATGGGCTACAAATTTTAATCAGCCTATCGGTAACTGGAATACTGCTAGCGTAACTACTATGAGACAAATGTTTGCAGTCTCTTCATTTAATCAACCTATCGGCAACTGGAATACTTCCAACGTTACAATTATGAGAGATATGTTTCTAGATGCTCTTAACTTTAATCAACCACTCCAAACATGGCAGCTTCATAACAACGTTGATCTCTCCGGAATGCTAGACAGATGTGGCCTTAGCTGTGAAAATTATTCTGCAACATTAAACGGGTGGGCTGGCAATGCTACTACACCTAGAGGTCGATTTTTAGGAGCCGCTGGCCTCCGCTATGGTACAAATGCTACTGCTGCCAGAGATTCGCTCATTAATGCTAAGGGATGGATTATTACCGGCGATACTATTAATAGCAACCCTTGTGGTAGCTTTACATTAGCGAGTAATTTTTTACAAGTTACAGCTGCAGCTGGCAATAATTACAACTATATTGGTTTTAAAGTACAAGAAGATGGTTTAGTACAGAACTATATTATTGAGCGTAGTATCGATGGCACTTACTACACCGAGATAGGTAGAATTACCCCTAACAAACAAGCTGGTACTTTTAATTACCATTTTAACGATGTGAATACGGTACTAGTGTATCCAAAAATACTATACCGCATAAAATCTTTACATTATAGTGGCATTCAAAGGTATAGTCAGGTGGTGAGTGTTAGCAGAAAACCAACTCTAGAAATTGCTCTTACACCAAACCCTGCAATTAACCTTTTGCTAGTACAACTACCAACCCAAATTAAGGTACGTGCATGGCAAATTTCTGATAATATGGGGCGTGTGGTAATACGTGGTAACGCCATTCCTACTATACACTTTAACATTGCTATAGGTCATTTACCGAAAGGTGTGTATCACTTGAATATTACAACTAGTAGGCAAGAGCAACTAAATAAATCCTTCGTCAAAAACTAGATAGCATCAGCTGAAAATATCAATTTCACAAGCAACAAAAGGGCACGATAGTGCCCTTTTGTTGCTTGTGACTGCGTTAAAAGGTACACTCTTTAACCACTTTATAAACAATACATTCTGCGATGTCGAGAAATGGTAAAAAAATTGATAAAACAAAAAATAAAATAGATATAGAAATTAATTTTGTATTCAAAAAAAATTACTTTTAACTTACAAATTAAAAAACACTAGACTATGAGTAACCCACAGGCTTTTATTGCCTTTACAGCATTAGCTGTACCAACCTTTATTAAAAGGTGTTCTTTAGGATATGATCGAGCTAATGTAGGTGATGTAGCAAGATTAGTGAGTTACAATTTGAGAGCAACCTAATAATAGTTTTTATTGAATAATATGGCATACAAACCATGTGAATACATCAATAATATGTACACATAACAGTAGAATGAAAAAATGAGTTACCGTTCTCAAAAGAAGAGCGTTGGAACAGGTAACGGATATATAATGCTGAAAGAATTCATACACTTTAAATCACACAAAATGAAAACCAGCTATACATTATTAATATTAGCAACCTCAATCTTTATATGGAGCTGCAAAAATGAGGGTGTTTCAGAGATAGAGGTTTCAAAAACTTCAAAATCCGAAAATTTACAGAGAGCAGGCACGGCCTATCAATTGCAGCCATTATGTTTAAATGGCAGCACCACAGATGAAATGCAGAAATTTATTGCTGATTATAAAATTGATTCCCTTTTAAAAGATGCCAATTGTAAATGGGATTGTTTAAACAATATCTACAACGCTAATTTTAATCAATTAGATATCACATCTAAGCAACTGCTTTCTTATTACATTTTGTCAACTAAAGACTTGATTGGCTTACTTCAACAAAATCCGCAAAACACGGCCTACAAAACGGCACTTGAAAACCATATTGAAACATTAACACAAACAAAGTATAGCGGTTATACAGTTTTGTATTTCTCTTTACGTGCCCTACAAAATGCTGGGTATAATAATGTTAGCGGACTTGCAAATGACATACATCAATATGGACAAGCTGATTCGACTTCTTTATGGTCTTACAACGCAATCGCAACAGGTACGCCTACTTTAAGTACTGAAGATCATGCATTACACAGCAAGCTTGCCGAAAACCATAAATATTTACTCAAAATAAAAGAAGAGTTTCTACCATAGTTCCCAGCCATGTACATTTAGCACAAAAGCTCTGTTTAAAATGTTTAAATGGGGCTTTTGTATTGTTTACCTTTACGTATTGGTATATACCAATCCTATTCGTTCTGCACCTAAAAATTAAACGTTTGTACTTGCTTAAACAGTACAGCCTTCCCACTAATAGTAGCTATACATTCCTTGCGGTAAATACGAGCTGCTAGTATACTGCACTGCACCATCTATTATGAGAGCGGAGTTGCTATACTCACCTTCATCATGTACCTACAAAAAATAATTTCCCCATTTATACGATTGTTAACGAATAATACTCATTACTTTGCAATACAAAGCACTTTTATGGATAGCAATCTCTCGCCAGTAGATGCCTTACAGAACATACGGCAAATGATGGATAAAAGTAGTCGCTTCATTAGCTTAAGCGGACTCAGTGGTATTTCGGCAGGTGTTTGTGCCCTCATTGGTGCATGGCAGGCCTACGGTGTAATACACAACGCTACTACGAATAAAGCAGTTGCACACTTTCGCCAGGTGTATGAAGCGCCATCTCCATTTACGCAAGTAGATCTTACCGATTTTATGGGCAGCAAGCTATTCATCATAGCATCGGCTACTTTCATAGGTGCATTTGTTACCGCATTTTTTTTCACATGGTTACGCAGTCAAAAAACCAATGTGCCTTTGTGGGGTACCCAAGCTCGTAGATTACTTATTAATACCAGCGTGCCCATGCTAGCGGGTGGCATTTATTTATTAGCACTCATTCAAAATAAAGCCTACGGACTCATTGCTCCCGGTTGCTTAATTTTCTATGGCTTAGCTTTAATAAATGCCAGTAAGTACACCCTGAACGAGGTTCGATTTTTAGGATACTCACAGCTACTTTTGGGTGGTATTAATTTGCTATACATAGGCCAAGGCCTGTACTTTTGGGCCGCTGGTTTTGGCATTTTACACATTGTGTACGGTAGCATCATGTGGTTTAAGTACGAACGCAACCACAGTTATTCACCCAACGCTGGTCAAACACTATGAACCCAATCGAACATTTAAATAAAGTATTCGACAGTCGAATTCGGCTGGGTATCATGAGTGCCCTTACGGTAAATGATACCGTTAACTTCAACCAGCTCAAAGAGCTATTACAAATAACAGACGGCAACCTCGCCAGCCATTTAAAAACCCTAGAAGAGCAAGCCTATATTGCTATTGAAAAAAGTTTTATTGGTCGTAAAACCAATACTAACTATCGCATTACACCCTTGGGCACACAAGCTTTTAAAGCCCACCTAGCCGCACTCGAAAAAATGATTCAACAGATAAACTAAATTTTTTAACTATTTACTTTGAATTTCAAAGCACTTTTAAAATGACTAATTTCTTACTACAACTTCGGCTAGGCACCTCTACCACATTAATGGTTAGCTTTATGATGTTATTACTATGTAGCAACACTAACAAACCATGGGCATTTATTGCAGTAATACCTGCAACCTTCATTTTCGCATTACCAGCATTATTACTACTACTGCTTTTAGGTAATATCTATAAACCACCCCCAAGGGTTCGAAGGCGTTGGCTTACTCTGGGTCTACGGCGTATTGACCGCCATCGCATACACTATAGCTGCGGTATCTGTAGCTGCTAGTTGGAGCGATAGCCACCTATTATCAATGCTTAGCATCAGCATCGGTGCACTTACGGCAGCGTATTCAATTAGTCTTTTCGCCATTTGTGCCCCCTTGGTGCAGCAGCATTGCTTTCCAGGTAAGCAAAACAACACCTACGGAGAAGCATTTGAGTTTTGGTGGCAGCAAATACAGCAAGCCACCAACGTATTGGCAACACAACAACATCAAACCATCATTCATACAAAACAATATCAACCACCTATGCACACGCAACAAAACAACAAGCTGTTACTAAAAGCAGCTATTACAGCAGTACTCATTTTAGCCATGCTCATTCCAAGTGCCTTTATCATGAATTTGGTACAAGAACGCCAGGAATTACAGGCCAATATTGTGAAAGAAATTAGCAGCAAATGGTCGCAGCCACAAACGATTGTAGGCCCTTATCTTATTATCCCATTCGACCGCCCTGTTAAAAACAATCAAGGAGTTATTTCAAAACAACCAGATTATGCCATTCTTTTACCCGATAACCTTACGGTAAATGGTACTATCGTACCAGAACAACGCAGCAGAAGTATTTATCATGTATTGTTATATCGAACACAATTACAACTTACTGGAAGCTTTGTACCTCATTTGCCGGAAGGCGTACTACCGGAGTGGGTTCGTTGGCAGGAAGCCACTTTATGTGTAGGCTTTAGCGATTACCGTGGAATTAGTACCAAACCACGCATTACTTGGAAACAGCAAAGCATAAGCTTACAAGCCGGCGTAACAAAATCGAGCCTTTCAGAAAATGGTGTAAGTAGTATTATACCGCTATCGGCAGCAGATATCAACAATAGAATTAGCTTTAACTTACCATTACACATGAAAGGTAGTACTGGATTGTATTTCAGTCCGCTTGCAGCTAATGCACAGTATCGCTTACAGAGTACTTGGCCCAACCCATCATTCATGGGCAATACACTACCCAATAGTATCCCAAACGATTTAAGTAAAGGTTTTGATGTACAATGGCAATTTAACGAGGCCAACTTACCGTTTAATACCTTGTTGCGTCCAGATCAAATTAATCCCAGCAGCTATACTTTTGGGGTTAATTTAATACAACCAGCCGATCAGTATGGTAAAACATTACGTAGTGTTAAATATGCCATACTTGTTATCGGTTTATCGTTCGCTTTATTTTTTATTGTTGAGGTGCTACAACGTAAGCCTATCCACCCGGTTCAATATGTACTTATAGGCATTGCATTATCGGTGTTCTATACACTATTGCTGAGTATTAGTGAATTTGTAGCATTTAACAATGCGTATGCTATTGCAGGAAGTGCCACTACCCTATTAATTAGTTGGTACACATATACCCACTTTAAAAAAATAAGTACCTCATGTGTTTTTGCAATGGCACTCACCTTATTGTACACCTTCATATTTATCTTAATACAACTCGAAGACACCGCCTTACTCATTGGCAGTATTGGCCTATTTGTTATTGTAGCGGTTGCCATGTATTTGAGCAGAAAAATTGAGTGGTACGGTAGTAAAAAGCCTATTGATATTTCCGAAAAAAATACCATGTAATATGTTCACAAAAGAGATGTATGGAGTTTTTTATTGTTTTTGGCAGCAGATGATTGGGTGCATACTTATTAGTACATAATACACGTAACCAAGCATTTGCCGTAAGGCACTTACATAAATAATAACTGCAACTTAGCCCTAGGCTAAGTTGCAGTTAATAGTTAACACCTTACGGTAAATATTAGAAATCTAACCCAAGTGCAAAATAGTAAATGGGCTTACCTCTAAAAATGCCATTCATTTCCCATGCAGCATCAAATTTGAGGAAGTAACCTAGCAGCATGCTACGAGCACCAAAGCCATAACCACCAGCGAATGGACCAATACCGCCGGCTTTCACACGCACTGTAACAGGATTATTGGGATTAGCTTCATCGCGATATACACTAACAGGACGTTTGATACCGTTATATGCACCATTCCATGCAGCACCTAAATCAAAAAATTGTACTAGCTGAAAATTACGCAAAAAGGCATTGTTGATAGGACTATTAAAAAAGGTGGTGAACACAGGTAATCGCAACTCACTATTTATAACCACAGCATTATTGCCGTTCGCTACATTTTGATTAAAGCCCCTCATATTTACCGCAAGGGTTTGAAAAGCATATGTAGCATCAGGAGCAGGACGATTAGCATCGTTAAAACGTGGGTTCACCCAACCATCTACACCGCCGAGATAGTACAACATACGAGCCGTACCAAAACTAAAGTCGGCCGATGCTCTGGTAGCCCAAATAAAGTTGCGATATATTTTTAAATAGTGGCGAGCATCAAACCCAAATACGTACGTTGTTTTGCCCTTGATTGACGATGTTTTGCCCATTGGCATAGTGCTTTCGAAATACACTTTATAACGTAAACCATTGTAAATGTTTTGAGCGGGATTGATAGTATTATCGTGCACATACTCGATCTTACCCAGTAAGGTTGACGCTGTAGAATCGCTTAAATCTAGAGCAGCAGGTTCTGGGCCGCCATTGAATTTGTTGAACGGACGTAACACCCCCCTATCGGTTCGATACCCAATTTGAGCTCTAATACTCTTCACTTCGTTAATAGGATAGGCTACGTTCACCTGATAAATGTTGGTGATAACGTTGTTATTAAGAATATTAAAAATACCTGTAAAGAAATTGTTGAAGTTGGTTACGTTGCTTCGATAGTAAGTAAAGCCCCAATCGAGCCGACGACGATAGTTTTGAAAACTCAAGAAGGCATCTTTATCGTTCAAGCTAAAGCCAAAGCGATAACCACCGATGAATTTAATATCTTCAAACAAATCGGCAACGCCTACTCTGAAGCTCCAGTTAACATCGTTACCATTATTCAATTGTACAGGACCCGAGCCACCTTGATAGGGTTGATAGCGATTCACCAATACGTTATTGGTTACGCCAGCTAATACATAATCGGCATTGAATTTCAAACGATAGTTAAACAGCTTGCTACGTTCCAATAAAGTTGGTGGCATGGCATCGCCATCGGGGGCAGTTGTAAGCACCGAAGTGGTAGTGTCTGCAGGCTCATCGTCGAACTCGGTTTGAAACTTTTTGCGACCAGCAGTATCAATAGTAGTTGCTGGTATGCCCGGTAAAGTAGTAGGAACTGCTGCACCATTGGGTTTTGTTGTGGTAATGGCCTTGCCTTTAGCCACCTTATCCCATGTTATGAGTTTGTTCATGTAATTCGATGGCTTCAAATTCACATTACGGTTACGTAGTGTTATACTATCTACACGTAGTTTGTACAAAAACTTAAACTCACCTTCTTGACGTGTTTCGGTTACTTGACCTCTATCGCCTGCAATTCTTGTTTCTTGTAAAGAGCTGGCATAGTTGGTTATGGGGAAGGTATACGTGCTATCTTTATACACTTGAAAAAAACTAACACTATCAGGTTCTTGTTTTTGCCATGCCATTAAAGTGCTGTCAAACTCTTTAAGTGTTGGGTTGCGTAATACCTCATCGCCAATATAATACAGGGTATCTAAGCCATCTCTTGAAGTGCTAAAAAAGCCTGCCCAACGGTTATGAATACCATTTTCGTCGCTAACAAAAGTGAAGTGATTGGTATTGTATTGCATTGGAAAACGAGCATTACCTCGCTTAACATCTGTAAGTTTAGAGATTTGCTTGATTTCACTTTTATTAAAATTATCTATCATATATATATTAAAAGGATAGCGACTAGGTAATGCGGTATCGGCTTTGGAAGCATCTGAACTTGGTCGGTTACTTGAGAAGATGATACCACTTCGATTAGGAAAACTTACAAATGTTGGATCAAGATCGTCATAGATATCGTTGGTCATTTGCGTAAGCTTATCTTTTTCTATGTCGTAGGTGAAAATATCAGTTCTACCATTTTTCACGCAGCTCATCAACAAAGTATTGCTATTGAGCATGAAGTTGGCATCTAAAATTTGATCTACGCCGGTTACTTGCTGCTTGAATTTTTTGATACGATTTACCAGATCGTAAATGAACATTTGAATCTTACCGTTACTCCAATGCATTACCAACAATCTAGTACCCTTGGGGTCCCAAGCAATTACAGGATAGTTCGGGTTAATATCGCCCACGTTTGTACGAACGCCATATTTCACTAATGTTTTAGGATCGTCAAAGTTTTGAATGAGCTTCACAGTATAGATACCATTTTTGAACTGTACGTAAGCATAATCGCTACTTTTCGGATTGGGGTTAGCCTGAAAGCGGAAAAAATCTTTATTCGGCGTTGTTTCTTCTACGATACTTAATCGGCCGCGAGGTGCATTTCTTCGCTTACGCAAATCTTCCATATACTTCGTATCCTGAAATTCCATGAATTCAGAGAGCACGTCTTTGAACTTTTTCTTACAAATCTTTTGAGATGCACTATTCAAATTCTTGTACAAGCGAGCTAAATAAAGGAAGTAGGTAACATTTTCACGCTTGTACTTTTCGTCTATAAACCACCAAAATGCATGGCCGGCAAGCATAGGTTTATCAAAAGCAAAGTGGTAGAAGTTTTTGTATGTACCACCCATAATGGCATTTTTCAAATCGTTATCGAGGTTGGTACTCCAACGCTCGGCCACGTAACTGATATAACCATCGGTAAGCCACTTAGGTAAGTCGAGTAACGCTTGGTTACTGGCAATCTCTCCTAAATCATCGCCAAACAATAAGTTATCGGTTAAAATTTTAGCAATCCCTTGCCTTACCTGCTTACGCAAATTGGCATGATTGCCATCAAAAAACACTACTACTTTATTATTCACCAACTTGGTTAGGCCACCGCTGCTTTGCTGCCAATCGTTGCCCAAACCTATGTTGCTTGTTTTAAAATCGTCGTAAGAGTTATAAATAATAATGTTGGCTCTACGCTGTAACCCATATTCTATGAAGTTTTCAATATCAATGAGTTCCTCTTCGGCTACTTGAACTACAAATTTTGCCAAGTCGGCACCACCTTCATTGTAGTAGGCATTAAAATTTGGCGTTTGATAAAATTTCCAATTGAATTTTTTGTACTGAATTCGATTTTTCCCATAGGTAACAGTATTCACCTGCGCCATCGAATTAAATCCTGTCATTAGCAAACTTAGCAGCATTACTGCCAAAGCAAAGCGTAATCGGTAATATTGCATACTCAACTATCTCGTTTAAGAATTTTTAAAATTAAGCTAAAGCACATAACCACCCAACAAGCTTATGTTAAACGTACAGGGAATAACCATGAATCCCTTTCAGGAGAATACTTATATTATATGGAACGCTGCCCAAGAGGCAATAATTGTTGATCCCGGCTGCTACACCAATGCGGAGCAACAGCTTTTGCAAAACTTTATCACCGAAAAAGCACTTCGCCCGGTATTACTAATTAATACGCACTGCCATCTCGATCATGTTTTTGGCAATCAATGGGTACACGAAACCTACGGGCTCACCCTGCATATACATCCTCAAGAAGCTATTATGCTTGCACATGCTCCTGCATCTGGCGCCAAGTGGGGTGTACCTTTCAAGCCATACACAGGTACAGTTACTTACGTAAATGAAGGAGCGAAACTAAAATTAGGTAATAACACACTTGATATTTTGTTTGTACCAGGGCATAGCCCCGGCCATATTTGTTTGTACAACGCAGCAGACAACTGGCTTATCGCAGGCGATACCCTTTTTAAAGAAAGTATTGGAAGAACCGACCTACCACTAGGCAATCACGATACATTGTTGCGATCTATCCGCAGCCAACTTTTTGTATTACCCAACAACACAGTAGTGCTACCCGGCCACAATGAAGCAACTACAATTGGCCACGAAAAAAAATACAATCCATTTTTACAAATGCCTTAGCTGTTCGCTAAGGCATTTGCGCTAATAATTCTTGCGGCGTTACCAAACCCTCTTTCCGCCAGATTTCTTGTTTGTTTTTATAGATAATAAAAGTTGGATAAGCATTTGCCCGTAAGGCATTACTTAAATTAGGCTGCTCACCACCATCAATTTTAAGCAACATAAAGCGTTGCTCATTCGCTTTCGCCAAACTATCTATGATAGGATTCATTTTTTTACAAGGAGGGCACCATGTAGCACCTACATCAACCAAAGTATATCCATTCGTAGCCAACATGCCTGTGAACTGATCTATACTTATTGCAGCTACATTGCTAGCCCCCTCTAAACTCATTTTTTGCTGCCGCCAAGCATTAAGGCCACCTTGCAGATTATACGCTTGAAAGCCCTGCGAACGCAGCCAATCTGCAGCATCGGCACTTCTAAAACCACTTAAACAATAAGCATATACCGGCTTTGATTTATCAAGCGATTTACAGCGCTCTTCAAACTCTTTTGTGTTGTTCCAATTAGCTTGTAAGGCTCCTTTAATATGCCCGCTGTTGTATTCACTGGCCGAACGGACATCTAATACTTGAATATTCGGATTGTTAAGCCCTTTCGCAAAAGCTGCTACCGTTAAATTAACTGATTGCTGCTGTTGACTACTACAACTAACAGTACTAATAGTTACAACCAATAAAATAGTAATTATTTTCTTCATACACTTACGTAAATGACGATAGATTAATGAGGTAACTTTTCACGAATTAAACCATACACCCATGTGCCCAAAATAGCACTAGCAATAACTACTACAACTGCTGTTAAACCAGCACCTAATTGAGCAAATAACGGACCCGGGCATGCACCAGTAATACCCCATCCCAAGCCAAATAATAAGCCACCAATCACTTGACCTTTATTAAACTGTTTTTTAGAAAAGTTAATGGGTTCACCATCTATAGTTTTGAGCTTCAGCTTTTTAATTACAGCAATGCTAATAGCTGCAACCACAATGGCTGTACCAATAACACCATACATATGAAAGCTTTGCAAGCGAAACATTTCTTGAATCCGAAACCAACTTACAATTTCAGCTTTTACAAATACAATACCGAAAACCACGCCTACAAGTAAGTAACGTATGTTAACGGCAAAAGATGGTTTGATATCAGAATCGTTCACACAAATCGTATCTAGTGAACGAACTTCGCTATCTGTATCGGCCAGTAATGAGTTTGTTTTTTCGAATCCCATATTACATACTTAATATATAAGGTAAAATCAATTGCACCATAATGAAACCACCAATCATAAAGCAACAAGTTGCTACTAATGATGGCCAAGATAGGTTACTAATACCATTAATAGTATGACCACTGGTGCAGCCACCTGCATACCGGGTACCAAAACCAACTAAAAAACCGCCTGATACCATTAACAACCATCCTTTCAAAGAGGTTAACGCTTCCCAACCCATGATTGATGCCGGCACCAATGAACTGTAATCAGTAATTCCATAAGTTGCCAAGGTGGCTTTTAATTCCGGATGAACTACTATTGGATTTGGATTTTTAAGTAAGGTGTTCGCTATTATAGCTCCAATAACAATGCCCCCCAAGAAGAAGAAGTTCCAAATTTCCTTCCGCCAATTATACTTGAAAAAAGAAATGTTGCCAGGGAAGCAGGCAGCACAAATATGTCTGAAGTTAGCAGATATACCGAAGTGCTTGTTACCTAACAATAATAAAGCAGGCACAATTAACCCAATAATGATGCCTGCAGTATACCAAGGCCAAGGTGCTTGTAGTGTTTTCATCATAATGCTACAAAATTGCAGTAGTTACCGCTAATGAAATGCAAAAAGGGTAGCAAAAACTACTACCCTTTTAAAGACGACTTGCTACTATCCAACCTTATCCTAGCTTTTGTTGTAATCCATCCCAAGAACCGCCATTAACGGCTTCAATACCAGCAGCTTTTAGAACACCAATAGCCATACCGCTGCGTGCACCGCTTCTGCATACTGTAATTACCGGCTTATTCCATTTTTTGATGGTACTAATATGTTGTTGCAAACTATCTAACGGATAATTCTTTGAGCCAGCAATATGTCCACCAGCATATTCGCCAGGTGTTCTAACATCTACAATTACGGCACCCGCTTGTATCAAAGCTTTAAAATCGGTGCTTTCACCCATAAATTTTTTAAAAAAAGACAGCATAAGTAAGTATTATTTAAGTATGTAAAATTTATAACATTGTAGTAGGACATACATATTCGGTTACCGGCAAATTTGTTTGTTCCTTAATTGCCTTAAAACCACCTTGTATATCAATTAAATGATGATATCCTCTAGCCTTTAATATTGAAATAAAAATCATAGAACGGTAACCACCGGCACAATGCACATAAGTGGGCACTTGCATAGGTATTTCGGCCATACGTTCATTAATAAAATCTAGCGGCAAGTTGTTAGCTTGTAATAGATGTTCGCTATCAAACTCGCTTTTTTTACGAACGTCGAGTATAGATGTATTCGGATTATCTAGTAACACTTGTTCAAATGCTGCCGCGGAGATACTTGTAACAAAATCAATTTCTTTATTCGCTGCTTTCCATGCATCAAAACCACCCTCTAAATAGCCAATACAATAATCGTAACCAACCCTAGCTAGTCTTATAATTACTTCTTCAGCTCTACCTGCATCTGCTACTACTAAGATGGGTTGTTTTATATCTTGAATTAAAGTACCCACCCATGGGGCAAAATTACCATCAATACCTATATTAATGCTTTTGGGAATGAAGCCTTTTGCAAATTCTTCTGGAGCTCTTGTATCAAGAATCAAAGCATCGGTTTCATTAGCGGCAGCTTCAAAAGCATTTACCGTAAGGGCATGTGTACCTCTTTTTAAAACTTCATCAATAGTATCGTAGCCTTGAATATTCATTAATACGTTTAATGGGAAATATGCTGGTGGTGCTACCAAGCCATTCAACAAAGTTTCAATAAATGCAGCTTTAGTAAGCTTAGGGTCAAGTGCGTAATTCACCTGCTTTTGGTGACCCAATGTATCAAAGGTTTCTTTACTCATATTCTTGCCACAAGCACTTCCAGCTCCATGTGCAGGATACACAATAACATCATCGGGCAAGGTCATAATTTTATTCCTAAGCGAATCGTATAAATGAGCCGCTAGCAACTCTTTGGTTAACGATGCGTTTACTTTTTGTGCCAAATCAGGGCGGCCTACATCGCCAATAAACAAGGTATCTCCTGTAAATAAGGCATACGGTTGTTCGGCTTCGTTATACAACAAATAACAAGTACTTTCCATGGTATGCCCTGGTGTATGAATCACTTTAATTTGTACAGCACCTAGTTGCAGCAGTTCACCATCTTTTGCTGCATAAAAATCAAACGCTGCTTGTGCTGTAGGGCCATACACAATAGTAGCACCGGTTTTCTTCGCAAGATCTAAATGACCACTTACAAAATCGGCATGAAAATGTGTTTCTAAAACATACTTGATAGTAGCACCATTACGTTCTGCTTTTTGAATATATGGTTGCACTTCTCTTAACGGATCTACAATAGCAGCTTCTCCATTACTTTCGATATAGTAAGCTCCATGAGCCAAACAACCGGTGTATAATTGCTCTACTTTCATATGTTGAATTTTAGGGAGCAAATTTCCCTTACGGTAAATGGATAAAACATGACTTTAGTCACATTAGCTACTTATTAAAAGCAGCAGCAACTTTTTTAACAACTAGGCTACGAACTCTTGATAGAGAATCAGTAAAGCCATCAATAATACGAACACACCAAAGGCACGTTTCAGACTTTGTGCTGGAACTTGCTTACTCCATTGAACCCCCAATAACATACCTATAATAGCTGATGTAACAATTCCTAGAAATAAAGCAATATTCAAACCAGTATTAGATATACTAGCACCAAAACCAATCAACGATTTCACTCCGATAATCAGTAGAGAAGTACCCACAGCAGTGGGCATTGGTAGCTTACTGATTAGCACCAAGGCAGGTATAATTAAAAACCCACCTCCGGCGCCAACTAAGCCTGTTAATGTACCCTCTGCAAACCCTTGAAGTAACAATAAACCAATGGCTTTGGTATTTAATGATGCATTAGTAGCTAAGGAAGTATTATTAGGCTTTCGCATCATAGATATCGATGCCAGCAGCATTACTATAGCAAATAGTACCATTAGGGCCTTATCACGTGGTATACTATAACTAGCTATATGAATGCTCTCTGGAATAACAGGTAAAACCAACCGACGCACCATCAAAACAGCAATCGTACTTGGCAAGCCAAACAAAATAGCTATTCTAAAATTCACCTGTCGGGCTTTGAATTTTTTTGTTGCAGCAGCAATGCTGGTAATACCAACTATACCTAGCGAATAAGTAGTTGCAGCTAATGGGCTTACCTGAAACAGATATACTAAAACAGGAACAGTGAGAATAGAACCACCACCACCGAGCATTCCCAGAGCAATGCCAATGCATAAACTGGCGAGGTATCCAACTATTTCCATATACTTTTTTGCAAAACAACACACCTACCAACATAGTAAGTGTGATTATCGTCACGTTAAAGATGCATTTAAATTTTTCAAAAGTACATGCTGCTTTTGTAATTCAACTACACCTCTTTCTGCAAGCTTCTTCATAAGTCTCGAAATAACCTCTCTCGATGAATTAAGTTCTTGTGCTATTTCAGTAAAAGAAGTTGTTAAAATGTTGGTTTTCATTGTAGTTTGATACTTACGTAAATAAAACACCAAACGCTCATCCATATTCCGAAAAGCTACTTGATCTATCGTTTGTAATAGCTCTTCAAATCTGCTTCTATAGTTATCAATCACAAAAGCGTACCAAGAACGGTACTGCCCCATCCAACGCTCCATTTGTTCTAATGGAACGGTTAATACTTCTGCAGCAGTTTCGGCCTTGGCCATAATTTGGCTAGTTTCTCTGCGGCTTGCACAAATCAACGATAACGCACATGCCTGGCCGGGTTGCAAGTAATACATAAGATATTCATTGCCCTCATCATCTTCTCTAAACACTTTAATAGTGCCACTTACCACCAACATGGTAGAGCGAATATTTTGCCCTGTTTTCATAACAATTTCTTCGGGCAAATAATGTTTTAACTGAGCGTGTGTTGTTACTTCATCTATCAAATCTTGCTCGAAACCCGGGAAAATCTCCTTCACTGAAAATTGTTGTTCCATACGATAAAGATATGTAACTGTATAAGGCTTTGTTATTATTGTAGGAATTTACTTAAGTAAATGTAAGCCAACATTATACATTCATACCTATTAGCCGCCCAAACACATATAGTATATTTTCACTTCATTTTATATCCTTAAATTTTCAGTAAGTACAGGTTCACTAGAGTAATAAACAAGGCACACCTACTTTTACTGTAAAGAAAAAAGTAATATACCATTTTAGTAGTTACACCTTTCGGTAAATGGATGGTATTGTTTATGAAGTAATAGCCTTCCCAATTAACTCCTATCATGCTGCTTCACTCAGCAGAATGCTATATAAAATAAAAAAAAGCGGCTGGCCGCTTTTTTTATTCAGATCTTTCAAGCAATCGTTGGTATGCCATGATAAAAATGGCACCTAAATTTTTATGAGGTGGTACATAATCGTCAAACTTTTCATTATTACTAAAGGTTCTGCTCAAGTCTTTCCACATTGTTGGCCAATCTAAATCTTTACCTTGTCTTAGAGTTTCAAGAATAACACCAATCATACCTTGATTAATAATTCCTGTTCCTACTTGCTTACTTGCAATAATATGTGCTTCTGGTGTAATTTTAAGTACTTCATTTAAGTTATTGTAACCCCCGCAACTACCTAAAATAACCAACTTAGCTGTTGCCGATAATTGTTCAATGGTACTTCTTAAATAATAACTATGCCCACGATGTATTACAACGGAGGGTGGCAAATTATTTTCCATTAAGTATTGGTGCATGGCCGCTTGTGCCTTTGCATCTAAATCTTGGGTTTCATCTAAGGGCTTATTCGCAACAATAGTAATGGGTGTACCACTAGTTGAATTAACAATCACAAATTGGTCATTTGATTGAATACGCCACAAACCACTACTAAAATTGCGAATGAAGGCATTGAATATATTAAAACCATCTTTATCGCCGTAGAAAAATTGCTCAATTACAACACGGCCTTTGTTATTTTTTAAACGTTGCAAGGGCATTGTAAATACTGGTGGTATATGCAAAGTAGTACTTACATCAATATTATTACCAGGCTCCATACTTTTAAACAACACATCAAGAACATAATAAATGTTTTTTGCCCTTATATTATCATTAGCTATCGCGTAGGTCAAATTTGCTGATACACGTTGCAACATAAGTTGTTGTAGTGCTGTATTTGTAATACTTACATAACTATCGGCCACATCAACAGCATCTTCAAATCCATCAGTTTTATCAAGTCCATTTACAAAAGCCTTCATGAGCAATTGAGCATTACGAGCTTCCATACGAGCTAAAAAATCATCAAGTGTATTATAGCCTGCTGCCATGCGTATCCATTTACGGAAGTGATTGAATCTAACACTCATAAGCATGCTATCGGCAGTGGTAGTACCTAATTTCTCAAACATACGCTTATATACGCCGAGGTAGCTACTTGTATAAATCTCTTCATCCCCTAAAACACATAAGTAGTAAAGCTCTTGCGGTGTTAGTGGCTGAAGACATTTAAACCTTACTGCATCGTCTGCATCGTGTAATCCATTAATTTCATTTATAAATACTTCTTTTGCTTTTTGGCGCAATCGGTTTTCTAATGTTTTGTACACTAGGGGTGTATCTTTAAAACGCATTCTATCTGCATATTCTATCTGTGTTTTTACCAATAGTTTGTAGTATGCAACACTATCTGCTATCACAGCATCAATGGCTTGTATCGTAGTTTTACCTTTATACAAATCATCGAGAAAACAGAAATACTGCCTACCAGATTTGCTAGTGGCCAGCCCTGCAATAGTAGCCACTAATGGATTGGTGTGTTGTTGTATTCGCTTACCCAATGCGTTCGGTGCTGATGCATAGTTGTATAAAGCTTCGGGGTCTCGCAATGCAGCAAGCGCTAATAAGCTGTCTGCAAAATATACTTGTGGGTATTGACTTAAAATAGTGAGTGTACGATTCGGAAAAGCATCGCATTCTTTAAGCAGTAGTATTTCTTTTGAAGCTGCTAAGCCTTCATTATCCTGAAATGAGAATGATTTAATAAGAATATTACCAACTTCTCGCTTAGCAGCAATTATCGCTGGTAATATACTCTTTTGCTGCATTTCTAGTAGTGTAGCTTGTTGATAACTTTGCAGTACATGATGAAGCAACCGCCTATTAATTCTCCCGTACCTTACATCGCTGTAAAAAGTATTTAAAACATCGTTGAGACCTCTTAAGAATTTTATTTTATCGTTGTTATTAAGTTGCTGATTTTGTTCTATGCTCACTTGATACCGATATATCATTTGCCGTAAGGTATCAAAACCATCTATTTTAAAATCATTAAGCTGTGTAGTATTCTTTTGTATTTGCTCATGAAAAAGTTGCCGCATTACTGGTATGGCAGGCATACTGTCTGCTGCTTGAGCTTGTGCTACTGCAGCTTTCGCAAGCACTATTAAAAAGAAACTAACTAAAATTAAACCACGTAACATCATTGTATTCGAACGATTAGCCAATAACAAATGTACACTTTACCTACCGCTTTACTGTTTAACAATTAGATAATGTCATAGGATGTATTAGCTTTATGGTTGAAATTATTTTTGTGTAAACATTATGTTAATGGAATCAAAGGCCAAAAAAATACTGATTGCCGACGATGAACCTGATATTCTTGAAATTATCAGCTATAATTTGTCGAAGGAAGGATATGAGATTATTACCGCTAAAGATGGACAAGAAGCAATAGACTTAGCAAAGCAAGTACAACCCGACTTGATTATTCTTGACATAATGATGCCTAAAAAAACAGGTATCGAAGTTTGTGCTTATCTACGCAGTCAAACTAGTTTTAACGATACGCTAATTATTTTCCTTACTGCCTTGAACGATGAAAGTTCGCAAATAAAAGGTTTAGAAATCGGTGCGGATGATTACATAAGCAAACCCATTAGCCCCAAAGTGCTGGTAAGTAGAGTTAACGCCATATTTCGACGCCTACCGAAAGAGCAAGAAGGCAAAGCGATACAAATTGATAATATAAACATTGACCCGAACCGGTTTGTTGTAACTGTAAGTGGTACCGAAATAGTATTGGCAAAAAAAGAATTTGAACTATTATACCTACTTGCAAGTAAGCCAGGCAGAGTTTTTTTACGCAACGAAATACTGAGCCAAGTATGGGGTGCCGATGTTATTGTTGGCGATAGAACTATTGATGTACACATCCGTAAGATTCGCCAAAAAATGGGCATTGATTGTATTACTACTGTTAAAGGGGTTGGATACAAATTTGAATTGTAACTGATTTTTCTTTTACCGTAAGGGTAAATGCTTGCCAACCACGAAGCATTTACCCTTTTTTTGTAATATGCATACACTAAATAACAACACTTGTTTACTACAAAAAACTTAACACCCAATCAATTATCTGCATTAACAGCAGTGCTACTGAGTATGCCAATTAGCTTGGGCATATATGTTATTCGCCCCGATTGGAAGATTGCATTAATTTCATTAGTTGTAATTTTTATAGGAAGTTATTTTTTAATACGATTCGTATTACAATGGTTTATTTACCGAAAAATAAAGCTCATTTATAAATTCATTTATCAAACGAAAGCCTCAAAAAAAGAAGAGATGTATTACAAATACATTCTTCCACAAAAAGGTATTGATGAAGTACGCGAAGATGTTGAGCGTTGGGCTATTCAACGCAAAAGCGAAATTGAAGAACTTAGAAACAACGAAGTGTTCAGAAGAGAGTTTTTACAAAATTTATCGCATGAGTTTAAAACACCCATTTTCGCTATTCAAGGCTATGTTGACACCTTGCTAGGTGGTGCACTTGATAACCCTAAAGTAAGTACTCGGTTTTTAGAAAATGCTAGTAAAAATGTAGACAGGCTAGTACATCTTGTAAGCGATTTAGATGAAATTACAAGGCTGGAAACAGGCGAGCAGCCTCTATATAAAGAGAACTTTATTATTCAAGATATGATTAAAGAAGTATTTGAAGCACTAAGCCTACAAACAGCATCTAGTAATATTGATTGTTCCATCAAAAAAGGTTGCGAATTACCTATTACTGTATTTGCCGATAAATCTAAAATTAAGCAGGTAATTACCAACCTTGTAACCAATGCAACTAAATATGGTAAGCAGGGTGGCCATATTGTGGCAAGTGTGTATCAAACAGATGGCGAACGTGTACTTGTTGAAATTGGCGACGATGGCATTGGTATTAGCGAAGAACACTTACCTCGAATTTTTGAACGTTTTTACAGAACCGATAGAGGTAGAAGTCGCAATGCTGGAGGCACAGGCCTTGGGCTTGCAATTTGTAAGCATATTATTGAGGCACATGGCCAAAGCATACATGTACGTAGCAAAGTAGATATTGGCACCACCTTCGGATTCACACTCGATGGTCGTAAAGAAGGTGCTTAAGCATACCAATAGTTTTTAATTAAGTACCTTACGGTAAATGATTAAACACATACCTACTACTACGCCAATACCTATTTTATAAAGCAATAAAGCCACTATAGAAATAGCGGCCGTCATAAGAAAATCTACTATTGTTCTTGCTTGCTTTGCAAATGTTATACCCCAATGTAAAGCATATATGAAGCTTGTAATAACTATACATTAATATTTTACCGAAAGGTATGATGCATAAGATGAAATAGGCGTTGCATATATGCAACGCCTATTTCATTTCTGTAAATCAAAACTCAATTATTCTGTAGGAAAGCTAGTCCAACCTTTCCACCATGTTTGATCGGCACCTGCAGCAGCAACACCACCACGGAAGCTAACCGCTCTAAAACCAACCAACTTAGGATCGGCAAAACTAGCACCTGATGCCGGAGAACCGCTAACACCGAAAGGCGTAGGATCGGGCTGGCTATAGTTGAATGGTGCAATTAAGCGAGCACCATCGGCTGTGGCAATGGTTTGATTCGCAAAAAAGGTATTAGAAAACCAATCTTGTACACTTTGGTTATTCCAGCCTGTAGGCGTAGCACTAGCTGTGTAAGCGTATGCGGTGTTACAGCCAGCAATAATGTTATTCTTAAAGCGAACTGTTGAATCTTGTACATTCAAATCAAGTGCACGACCACGAGAGGCGTCTATCAACAAACCAGTAGGCCAACCAATGAAAATTGAATTGAAAATTGAAATGCCTGAGTTACGACGAATTTGTGCAGCAGCCAAATACAAACTATTACCAACATTGGTTAAGGTAGCACGTGGACCAATAGCTGTGATATTACTAAATACAGCACGTGTTTGTGGTGCATTGGTTGAACCATTGGCATCATTATCTGATTCGAAAGCCTCAGAACGAGAGATATCGGCAATAGTAGAATCACGGAAAATCAAGCCAAATTGTACACGACCACTGAAACCATTATCGGTATCAAAATCATCATCTTGTGTTTTCCAAGATATTAAGTGCTGGCAATCTACAGTACCACCAAACCACTCGAACGCGTCGTCTTTTGCGTAAGTAATCTGTACATAGTCTATTACTGTTTTACGACCAACAGCAGCCATTGTTAAACTATTAATTTCTTGGTCGGGGTTGAAAGCATAACCAGCATACTCAATACGAACGTAACGCAATACTCCAGAACTATCATCATCATTAGGGTTTGTACCGCCACCGGCTAAGCCATCGCCAAAAGAGTTATTTATACCTCCTTCAACTTGATACACACCTTGCTGACCGTTGTAAGTAGTATTGATAGAGGCACGTCCGCAAAGAACAACACCACCCCAATCGCCACTGCGTGGACGAGGGTTGGCACTTGTAAATACAATCGGTTCATTCACTGAACCATCGGCTACAAGTTTTGCACCACGTGTAATTACTAGGGCACCAACATTAGCACCCTGAAAATTAGCTTTAACTGTTACACCCGGTTCAATACGCATGGTGGCATTATTAACCATATACACCAAGCCATCAATAATGTAATTGTTACCCTTACGTAAAAGGGTATCTTTATCGATACGTCCACGCAATGTAATGGTTTGCCCAGTAGTAGGGTTGTTGGTACCGCTGTTATTGTTCACAATAACGATTTGACCATCTTCTTCAATTTTTCTACAGCTAACGGTAGCTACACCTACTAATGCTGCGAGGTAAAATAGAACCTTTTTCATAACTATAATTTGAGCTTGATTTTGTTAGGAGATTTATTATGGTTGATGTTATAAAGCGTAACCAATGGTGAAACTGATGTTTGTACCAAACTGACGTGCAAAGCGTATTGGATCAGATGTTTTATTGAAATTAGTATTACCATCGACATTCTGATAGAAGTATAATTTTGAGTTCAGAATGTCTTGAACATTCAAACGCAACTCCATTTTATTTTGGTACAACTTTTTTGTAAGTTGAAAGTCAAATACAGGGCGTGGAGCTTCGTATGTATCGGGCTGATCTTCACTTCCTACAAACGCTACCCTACGACCAATTTGATTATACAATAAGGTTGCACTAATACCATGTTTCTGATTATCGTATAATAAGCCCATGTTTAATACGTAGGGGCTTTGTCCTTGCAATGGTCTATCTAATCCTAAACGAGCATCGTTCACACGGCTGTGAATGTATGCAGCATTAGCCTGTAAGGTAAAGTTGTTGAAAGCTACACCTAAAAAATCTAATTTTTTACGAGCCTCTAATTCAACACCAAAAGCATTTGCACTAGCAGGGTTTTGGTAGTTAAAGAAACTAGCACCACCAGGTCCATAGTTGAATAACATTTCAATAGGCTTATCAAAATATTTGTAGAAAGCACCAAGTGTAAATACTTCACCAGCAGATGGATACAACTCGTATCGCAAATCAAGATTAGTAACTTTCGTACGTTCTAATGTTGGTGTACCTTGTACTGCAGCATTCAATTCAAAATCGTAATACTCAAACGTAGCCAATTCTCTTAACTCTGGGCGAACAACGGTTTGGCTACCTGTTAAGCGAATATTTACTTTTTGATTCACCTTGTAAGTTAGGTTAACACCTGGCAAGAAATCTCTAACACGAACATTGTTAAAACGTGGATCACTCTTTCTAGTACTACCTACTAATTGGTCATAATCTTCTAAACGAGCACCCCAAACTAGTTTTAACTTATCGGTGAACTGGTTATCGAATTGAACATAAGCTGCATTTAGAATTGTGTTAGCAATGTAGCGGAAACGTGTACCTCGAATGGCATCGAAAGCAAATAAATTACTGCTTGCACTACCATCGCCAAAGTTCTGTGGACTAAAAATCACATCTTCAGTTAAAGCACGTAAAGTGTTATTACTACGAGGTAAGAAAATTGAAAAGGGTTTAGCATCGAACAAGCGATCTCTAATTTGGAACATATAACCACCCTTAATCGTTTGCTTATAACCGAATGCTGTAACAGTATGGCTCAAATCGGCACCACCAGTATAAATGTAATCGTTAAGGTTTTGGAAGAAACGGTTACCACTTTTCTGACTCAATACATCAGAAGCTTGTAATAAGAACGGATTACCACTTGCTGCACCACCTGCTTGCACGTAATAGATTCTACGTTGATCGGGGGTAAACCCATCTAACAATCCGAAAGATCCATACCAGCGTAATTTGAATTGCTTATTACTTACGTAAATGTTATGATCACCTACTACTTGGGTATTCCAAAAAGTATTCTGACGAAAACCTAATTCAGAACCGCGTACTCTATCAAGATTTGAAGTAAAATTTTCATTACCTGTACGAGCACTTACAAAGTCAGTACTATTAATATTAAAAATAGTTTTCGCTGATAGTTTGTGGTTGTTGTTTAATTGATAAGTTAATGAACCTAAAGCACCCCATTGTACATCTTCAGAGTAACGTACATCTACTAAATTATAATCGGGGTTAAAAATGCCACCACCCTGAAAGTTGAATCCATTATTTTCAATATTTGTATGGCGTGTATTTCTTTGATAGGTAAAGCCAAATACACCACCCAATTGTTGACTACCTTTCATCTTAGCATTAAAACCGCCACTAAGTTGTAATTGTCCATTTACCGGTGCATTCGCAACATAAGTACTCCAAATGTTAGGCATTTCTTTACCAATGGCTACCTTATCTGCAGGCGATAAAATATCAAAACGGTTTTTGGATATGTAAGAACTTGGTAATGTTCTAGTACCATCATCAATACCCAGCCAATCTGTTTTACCACCCTTGTAGCGATAAAAATCTCTAAAATGTGCTTGTGTATTAACCCCAGCGCCAATTTGTATATTAAAGAAATTCTTAGCCGGAATATCTCTCGTGTTCACTTGTACTAAACCACCTGCCCATTCGCCAGGAAGTTCTGGAACAAATGCTTTGTTAATAATGATATTTTCAATCATGTTGGCAGGAATTAAGTCGAAACTGAACGCCTTTCTATCGGGTTCAGTACTGCCTAATAATACCCCATTTAGCATAGCTTGATTATAACGGTCGGCTAGGCCTCGAACAATTAAAAATCTGCCTTCTTGAATAGAGGCACCCGGTGTACGTTTTAAAACTTCGCCAGTGTTACGATCCGGACTACGACGGATAGCTTCGGCACTTACAACTGCTGCAACAGTGTTAGTATTTTTTTGATATGCAATAAGTGCATTGGTGGTTTCGCGACGTGCACTTGTTTTTACAGTTACATCATCTAATTTATTGGCCTTTATATCTAACACAATATCTAACTCTTCAACAGCACCAGCTTTCACTGCTATATCGCTAACTGTTTTGCTTACAAAGCCAACTGCTGTAATGGTAATTTCGTATTTACCGTAAGGTACACTTAGTGTGAAGCGACCATCAACACCTGTTGCAATACCCTTGTTGCCTGCTATAATTATAGTAGCACCTGATATAGGCTTGTTATTAGGATCAACAATACGACCAGAAATTTTTCCGTAATTGGTTTGTGCAAATGTGCTAACGGTAGTGATTAAAAAAGTAAGCAGTGAGAGCACATATTGGGGGAGAGCCGCTGAACGCATGACTTTTTGGTTTTCGAGTGCAAACGTATCGACCACATGTTACGGTAATGTTACTGCTACATTACCAGCGTGTTAACAATTGAACAAGCTGCCGCTGCACTCCCTATGTTAAGTAATTATTAATTCAGCTTACTGTGGGTAGTCAACCTATCCCTTCGGTAACTTTGTGCAAATTTTTACACATGGGTTTGAACTCAATTGGCAAGTTATTTATGCCGAAGAATGTAATTTTTTACGAGTTATTTGAAGATGTAGCAGCCACGGTAGATCAAATGGGTAAGCTATTACGCCAATTAGTACATGAGCCAGATGCCGATATGCGTGCTAGCATAACAAAACAATTAGAAGATTTAGAACACAAGAACGACGACCATACACACCGCATTTTTACAGAACTAGGTCGCAACTTTATAACCCCTTTCGATAGAGAAGACATTCACTACCTTGCTAGTGCGTTAGATGATATTGCTGATTATATTTTTGCTTCGGCCAAAAAAATTAATTTCTATCGCGTTAACCCTAACGATTTAGGTATTCAAAAAATGGCCGATTTAGTTGAACAAAGTGTTGTTCAAATTAAAATTGCTGTGAATGGCCTTCGCGATATGAAAAACCTCCGCCAAATGACAGAAGCTTTGGTGAAAGTGAATAGTATTGAAAACCAAGCCGACGATGTATTTGACATGAGCATTGAACGCCTATTTGCAGAAGATAATTCTGCGAAAGAGCTCATTATTAAGCGTGAAATTTATCAAGTACTAGAAACAGCTACCGATAAATGTGAAGATGCAGGTAATGTAATTGAAAGCATCATTGTTAAGTATGCTTAGTGCATATAATGAACATTATTCTGTTACAAAAACACATTTATGTTTACCCTACTTGTTGTTATTATTATTTTAGCCTTAATTTTTGATTACATAAATGGCTTTCACGATGCTGCCAATTCTATCGCAACCATCGTAAGCACCAAAGTACTTACACCGTTTCAGGCCGTACTTTGGGCTGCATTTTTCAATTTTTTAGCCTTTTTTATTTCCAAGTATATCATCGGCCATTTTGGTATTGGCGAAACAGTGAGCAAGTGGGTTAACCCAGGCTCGCCTGAAAATGAAATCATCAACTTGCATGTGCTCATGGCTGGCTTAATTGCAGCTATTGCATGGAACCTAATTACATGGTGGTTCGGTATCCCTAGCAGCTCATCGCATACCTTAATGGGTGGTTTTATTGGCGCAGCATTGGCACATGCAGGCGGCTTATCAAAAGGCGGTGTAGATGTTATTAACTATGCCAAAGTAGTTCCTACATTTCTATTCATCTTTTTTGCGCCGTTAATTGGTATGATCATCGCATTTATCATTACCATTATCATTGTGCATTTGTGTAAGCGAAGTAACCCGTACAAAGCCGATGGCTGGTTTAAACGCTTACAGTTAGTATCTAGTGCTGCATTTAGTATTGGCCATGGCGGTAACGATGCTCAGAAGGTAATGGGCATTATTGGCGCTGCTGTTATCTATTACGAAATTCATACTGGCAACACCGATTACACCAATTTAGATCCTAAAGTACGTTTTGGGTATTTTGTAGACCATTGGTGGTGGGTTCCAGTTACTAGCTTTTTAGCTATTGGCTTAGGTACATTAAGCGGTGGTTGGAAGATTGTAAAAACCATGGGCACACGTATTACAAAAGTTACACCGCTCGAAGGTGTAGCTGCTGAAACTGCTGGTGCCATTACACTATTCCTCACAGAACATTTTAAGATTCCTGTAAGTACTACACATACTATCACGGGCTCTATTATTGGTGTGGGTGCTACCAAACGTTTAAGCGCTGTACGTTGGGGAGTTACCGTTAGCTTACTGTGGGCATGGATTTTAACGATACCCATCAGTGCTATTATTGCCGCCATTGTATATTATATTGTAAAGCTTGTTGCATAATGCAAAGCCTCTCCTAAAAAGAGAGGCTTTTTTGTTTTTGGGGCTTTCACCTACCATATAAGTATCAACATTTGTTCCCGCTGCTACGGGCTACGCTTACGCTACGGTGCTTCGCACTAAACCCTACGCATCGGGCAGCCCATCAACATTTACCGTAAGGTGAAACTTGTTATACAATTTTTTAATGACTATGCGTAAACGCATAATCATAAGATCTTGCTTTAAATAATTTAGTACTAAATTATTATTATGAAATCTATCACTTACGTAAGTAGTATACTATTGCTTACTTGTATTGCTTGCAATAGCACTAACAATACCGATAAAGTCAGCTCGATGTCCACTAATGAAACACTTACTGCTGGTCAGAGTGCTGTTTCAGACAATGTATCTAAGCCAAATATTGTACAAGTGGCTGCTGGCAGTAAAGATCACACTACATTAATTAGTGCTGTTAAAGCAGCAGAACTAGTAGATGCTTTAAGTAATACAGGCCCCTTCACAGTATTTGCACCTACCAATAGTGCATTTGAAAAGTTACCAAAGGGAACTATTCCACAACTTCTGGAACCTGAAAAAAAGATGCACTAATTGATATACTTCAATACCATGTTACTGTGGGGGTATATAAACTAGAACAATTACAAGATGGACAACAATTAGGACAAGTAAATGGAAGTAATATTAGTATTAAGAAGTCAGGTACCGATGTGATTATAAATGGTAAAGCTAAAGTTATTGCTACTGTATCAGCTTCTAATGGGATTATTTATGTGATTGATGAAGTATTATCGAACCCATAATTGTGACTAAAAGAAATTAGGGGTGGTCGCAGATGCAACTACCCCTAATTATTTGAATACTAATACTTATGCTAGCATGGCTCACTAGCCATGTAGCCATTAATAATCTTCATTCGCATAACAACTGCTATACTTGTTGCCCTCTGCTTTGCTAAAGTTGCAACAACCCCTTCAAATAATTCATCAACAGTATAAATAAATAAGTGTACCCACTGATCAAATACTTCTGCAGTCATGGGCATACGCAGGTGTAGTTGGGTATGTGCTTTCATAGGATTACCATGGTAGCCCCCTTTATACAATAATGTATTACTCCAAAAGGCATACATTATCGGAAGGTGTTGATCCCAATTTACATTTTGAAAGTACGGACGCAAAATATGATTAGCATTAACATATCTGTAAAAATTTTGCACTAAAAGAATTATATCTTGTTCACTAGCAATATCAATTTTAACTGATGGGTTTGGGCTGATGGAACTCATAGCTATAAGTCATTTTTATTGAATTTTCTATTTGCAAGCCAAAGAGGAACAATCATCCATACTACCATAACCATTAGAGCTGTAATAGTGCCGCTAACATTACCCAATGTTGTGCGAAAAATAGCACCAGTATAACCCATCATGGCCGAAACATCAAGTTGAATTAACATAATAATTCTCATTAAGTCTAATGGATTGAATACCGTTAGAAATAGCATTACTTTTTCTATCGGATAATCGGCAAAAGCAAACACTATAAACAATAATAATGCATCGTAAAGTATAGTATAAAATATCCATAAAAGGATAGCGGTGCCAATTCCTTTCGCTTTATCTTTTACGAGTACTACAATGTAAGCTGCAATACCTGTAAAAACTAATGTTATAGCTACTGTGAGCAAAAGCAACGACAAGGCTTCTATAGTAGCTGATAACAATAATAAAGGCAAGCCAATACCTATTAATAAGGCTAGCACCAAAGCAGCAGTAACACCTATCATAATACCCATCCAAATAGAAGATCGCTGTATAGGCATACTTACTAATAACTCTATAAACTCAGCACTGTTGTACAAATAAATAGCTACAAATAGAAGAGATACAAGAGGCACAATAGTAATCGCAATACTAGTGATACTAAGCAAAGCTTTAGTAATAGTATCATCAAGTGATAAAATACTAAAAGTAACAGCCAACAATAATATTGTATAAACTATAATTATCTTATTTCGCAAGACATCTGCTAGCGTATATTTAATAATTTTAACCATAGCTATATCATTTTTAGACTTGCATACTTACTAATGGCCTTTCCCAAGCGCTGCTCTCCAGTTTCTTCTTTTATCTGTAATAGTGGTTTATGAAATTGTAATTCACCATCTTGAATGTATACTACCTCATTTACCATCTCATCTAATTCACTAAGTATGTGTGATGTTATAAGTACTAACCTGCCAGATTGATAAGTTGCTTGTACTTTTTCTTTCAAAATTTCAGCTGATAGAGGATCTAATCCAGCAGAAGGTTCATCAAGTATAAGTACTGCTGATTTAAACAAGAATGCAATTACAGCACTCACTTTTTGTCTAGTACCACCAGAAAGCGTCCCTAATCTTTTATCGAATAGTTTC
Organism: Chitinophagaceae bacterium; assembly: GCA_046296295.1. GTDB lineage: Bacteria > Bacteroidota > Bacteroidia > Chitinophagales > Chitinophagaceae > UBA10646. The sequence continues at coordinate 32,984 of JBKBLG010000010.1, forward strand.
GATAATTGAAATGCTTTTAATAAATCTTCATCATAACTATTTATATCTGTTCGAAGATCTTTCATCATGTCAATAAGCTGCCCCACTTGTAAATGCTGTGGAAAAGAGGGCATTTGGGGCATATAACCAATATGTTGTTTATAGGTACAAGTATTTTGTATATTGATACCTTGAACCGATATAAAACCGCTATCGGGTACTACTATACCAAGTAAGCACTTTATAAAAGTAGTCTTTCCACTACCATTAGGCCCAATGAATGCTACACAAGAATTTTTATTACAAGAAATGGAAACATCTTTGAGTACTTGTAGTTTTCCATACATTTTATATACATTATTTGTAATAATCATTGTAATGGATTTTTTATAAGTGGTTTGGTATCTAATAAATCCATAGGCGTTAGACTTGGAAATACCTTTTCGGCTTTATCCATTAAAGTAGTTATGAGACTTCTAAACATAATACTAGTCGTAGGATTTTTTTCCATGATACTACTGAATAAACTTACAGGCCTAAATGGAACATCACCAATACCATCTTTATTCAAATCGTATCCTTCATATTTATCCCAATAATTATTTGTAAAAAAGTTTAGTACAGTATTACCATTTGTTGCTACATCAAAACTGTTCGCTGTGAATGCGTTTTTCATAAGACTAATATCTATGCAATTCGCTTGTAGCTTTAAAGCCCAGCCATTCAAATGAAAAATATTTTTAACTAATATAATTCTACTTGTGCCCTCCATAAAAATACCACAAGTATTGTTGCTAAACTTATTACCCTGAATATAACTATCACTTATCTCTTTCAATAAAATCCCATACGCCGCATCACCCCAATTGTATGTGAATGTATTACTAAACATGGTAACATATTTAGAAAACATAACAGCAACACCAGCTCCGTTATAGTTAAAGATATTATTACAATAACTATCATTATTACTGAACATAAAATGTAATCCATAACGAATATTATTACTTGAGATATTTCTCCAAATGATACTATTCGTTACAAACTCGAAATAGATGCCATCGCGATGACCATTTACTTTATTACCAATAATTTGTAAACTATCACTACGCCAACAATGAATGCCATTACCTGCATCTTGCTCTCGTAGTATATTACAAGTAAGTATATTATTTTTTATGATTGTACGATTAGCGTATTGTAAATATATTCCAAAAAAAGCTTGACGTATCACATTATTTTCTATAACGCAATTGGGCTGATTGTAAATTTTAATTGCTGCCCAATCGTTTATATTTGATCGCCCCACATTGCAAATGTGAAAGCCCTTTATTGAAACGCTAGGTGCTTTAACTGAAAAGACTTCGACTTTATGATCTCCATCTACTACAGGAGAGCTTAGTCCAATAAGTGTGAGTGTTTTTGAAATAATAATATTACCCTCCTTGTACACTCCAGGATGAACATAAAGCGTATCACCATAACTAGCCGATTGTATCGCTAGTTTTATAGATGGATAAGTACATTGCTTACCAATATTTAGTAATCGAGCATAACCGTTTACGCAAGTACAGAAAAAGAAGTATAGTATAATAATAATACGCATCATTGTAATAATTCACTCGCATTTATAATTGTACCTTCATGGGAATTCCGTATTTTATGTAATGCCTCTAAACTTGAAAAAGTAATAATACCACCATTCATAGGTGTTGATATTGTATTACTCTTTAAAAAATAGCTATCCTCAAGCGGTATTATTAATGAAACATCATCGTAAGGAACAAAATAAAAAGTAAGGGCTGTGCTATCAATTTCTTTGTGGGCTTTTAGATAGTGTTGCATACAAATAATATCATCAAACTTGTAACACTTACCTTTTTTAGTAACAAATTGAGCTGCAAATGCAGGATTAGTGATGGTCATTTTGCAATCAGTACATTGATCTCTAGCAATATTAAATGGTTGTGGTGAAGTACTGCAACCTGTAATACTTATAAAACAAAATATTAAACTTATAACAGAGAGTGATTTTGAGTTTATTTTCTTATACATATATATTACACTTATCAATGTGATACAGCCTACAATTATAAAAATCCATCCCCCCACATCAGGAAAAGAATAAGCGCCAAAATTTAATAATTGCTTAAAGCCTATTAACGGCGGCTGATATGCCATACCTGGTACAACGATAGCTGCATTCGGATCTAAATTATGACCATAGCGATACTCCCACCACCAAAAATCGGCCATGGCAACTACACCAAATACTACAAATATTGTGAATAGCCATAACAAATACTTGTACTTATTTAAAAATGCTACCAATATATAACATACCGCAATAGCAATAATAATATATGGAAGTATTTTAAATTCAATAAAATCTGATGCATGTAACGTTTTCATACCAATATAATGGTTTAACCCATTAATAATATCTACGTTACCACCCAAACTACTAGCATGTATGGTGAGCATTAGCCCCTCAGGGTACTGTGGCGCCACTAAGTCAATACGCCAAATAGGAACAAACAGTACAACAATTAAAGCAATACTACAAATTACTAATAGCCAGCGAATTACAATTGGAATGCCGTTGCTTTTCATATCATTATCTTTTCAAATGTTAGGTAGTATTGTATTATTTATACTACCTAACTTGAACTAATTACTTTCTTGCCTCCCCTTGCGGTAAATTTTTTCCAACACTATAAGTAAGAGGCACATTACTACCGGCTGGAGAAACCCGTATATATCCCTGCATTTCTTGGTGCAAAGCACTACAAAAATCGGTACAGTACATTGGGAACATACCTACTCTATCTGGCACCCATTTTAAAGTAGTAGTTTCACCAGGCATGATAAGCAATTCAGCATTTGCGGCACCTTTAATGGCAAAACCATGTGGCACATCCCAATCTTGTTCGAGATTGGTAACATGGAAATATACTACATCACCTAGCTTAATACCTTCAATGTTATCAGGTGCAAAATGCGAACGAATAGACGTCATATATACATGTACTTCCTTCCCATTACGCACTACTTTAGATTCTAGTTCGCCTTTGGCTACATATGGGTGTTTATTATCGTCAATTTTAAATATTTTCAATTGACCATTATTCTTAATTAAATCAGCAGGAGCAGCTTGGGCATAGTGCGGTTCACCAATCGTTGGAAAATCTAAAATTAGTTGCATCTTATCACCACTTATATCGTACAACTGTGCACTTTGTGCTAGCTCAGGCCCTGTAGGCAGGTAGCGATCTTTTGTAATTTTATTATAGGCAATCAAGTATTTCGGACTAGGTTTTCTAGTATTCCCCCCAGGAATACATAAATGCCCTACTGAATAATATGTTGGCACTCGATCTACAACCTTTAAATCTTTAATATTCCATTTTACAACTTCAGAAGAAACAAAGAAAGATGTATAAGCATTTCCTTTACCATCAAATTCTGTATGCAAAGGACCTAAGCCAGGTTTTTGAACTTCGCCGTAAAGTGCTGTGTTATAATTTACGATAGGTATCCCTTCATATTCACCCTCAAAGGCTTTATCAGCAATAGCCTTTTGTAATTTATCAAAGCTAAATACTGGTATTAGAGCAGCTAGCTTTCCGCTGCCAACAATGTATTCACCAGTTGGATCTACATCACAGCCATGTGGCGATTTAGGACAAGGTATCATGTAACAGATATCTTTCAACTCAGTAACATCTAACACTGTTACTTCTGTTTTAATAGTAGATGTTGCAGAATGAGTATTTTCATTGTAGATGTTATGAGCATACTTTACACTTACTTTTTTACCCTTACCTGCCTTAACATAAGCCTCTGCTTTTTTCCAGTTCACAGCCATAATAAAGTCCTTATCTTTCTGAGAAGCATTTACTTCTAATAAAGTATTAGCTTGTTCGCTGTTATAACAACTAAAGAAAAACCAACCATGACTTTTCGCTCTGCCGCAACGTGCCAAGTCGAAATTCACTCCGGGTGTTTTTAACTGAAAAGCTATTTTCATTTCACCGCTCTTAGCATCTACGCTAACGAAACTAATATGACCTTTAAAATTTTGCTTGTACGTATTGATTGGAACATCACCATTGGCATCATCAGAAGGCACGCTAAAACGAGTACCTGCAACAATGTACTCACTGTTTTCTGTTCCAAAAGGCGAACTGTGATTACCACCACTATTTGGCAACTCTATAATTTCAGCTGTTCTAAATGTTTTTAAATCTATACGAGCTAATCTTGGTGTATTATTCGCATTAGCAAAAATCCACTTCCCATTAATTTCACCATTTGTTTGAGAAAGTTCTGTATGATGCAAATCATCCCAAGGTATAAACCCATGTGAGGTATTAAGCATGGCTTTAGTTTCTTCACTATAGCCATATCCTTTTTCGGGATCAACTGAAAATACCGGAACTACACGCAATAATCTACCACTAGGCAACCCATATACACTCATTTGTCCACTGAACCCACCTGAAACAAAGTTGTAGTATTCATCATGCTTACCCGGTGCTACATAAGCTTTCTCAGCAGCATCACCACTAATAGCACTTTGTGCATTTTTGGGCTTGCAACTATGTATCGTACTTAATACCACCACACTTAATGCAAGGACTGATAAAAAATTAGGTTTCATACTATTGTATTTTTAAAAATATTAATATTGTTACTTACTATCGTTCTTACGCATGAACTCGTATAACGATTTAGCCTCTTTATCGGACAAGTTTTGATTCGGCATTCGAACTAAACAGAGTTCGAGTTGCGCTTGTGCTTCCGGATCTTTATTGAGCATAACTTCTGTATTCGTAATAAAATTCAAAATCCATGCAGCAGTTCTACGCTTAGTAACATCTTTCCAACCAGGTCCAACTAATTTTTCATTAGATAACTTGTGACAACTGCTGCACTTCACATTATATACCTTATTACCTTCTTCTGCTAAGCTTACATCTAAAGTTTCAGGAACTGTTACATCTGTATATCTGCCCTCTCCTCTTTTGGCATCATAGCTTGGGTTTTCAGCAGGTGCAGTATTTGCTGGCTCGTTAATAGTTTCTACATTAGTAGGCTTTCCATTTTGGTTACCACAAGCCACTAGTAATTGTAGTGCAAGTAGTATTAGGCTAAATTGTTTCATTGCTTCAGGTTTTTTAACACCACAAGATTACTTGAGCTATCATCCACCTATTATGCGTATAATCATAAAAGCATTAAGTAAGTGATATATCATTTACCGTAAGGTCACAGAACCATCTACAGATAAGCCTTTCAACCCAATCCTGATATATATCAGTAACCGCCACAACTTAAAATCATAATATGGATACAAAACCTCTTTTAGCTTGCAATAGTGTGTATGATTTTTACACTTACGTAAATAAATGCTATGATACCAGAAGAAGTACTACTTACATGGGGCGCTACTTATAAGCAACTGTCACCTGGTGAAATCATTTTTACAGAAGGAAGCCAATGCAACTTCTATTATCAAATTGTGAGTGGTGAAGTAAAATGGTATAATATTAACGACGAAGGCAGAGCTTGTATTCAAATGTTACTTACCAACAACGAATGCTTTGGTGAGCTGCCTTTATTCGACGATGGGCCTTACGCAGCTAGTGCTGCAGCAGAAACAAATGTCACGCTACTGAGACTACATAAAAATACTTTCAGAAAATTACTTACCGATGATGCTCAACTAAGTTTAAAATTCTCAGTATTACTAGCACAGCGATTACGCTATAAATTTTTAATGCATAAGGAAATGGCATGCCATGAGCCTGAAAAGCGTATTAATGCATTACTTTCTTACCTCAGGAACAATAAAAAAAATATCTGCTGCTTTTGTAACCAAATAAAACTCACAAGACAGCAAATTGCTGATTTAACAGGCTTACGTGTTGAAACAGTGATTCGCTGCATGCGCAACATGCACGAACGTGGCGATATTTTTATAGAACGTGGTAAGGTGTACTTGACTAACCCACATTTATTACCAACCTCTATTACAGCGGCTACTACCACTTGTAATTTCAAAATCGTTCAATCTAGACAGGTATTGGTGTGATATTTTCAAGAATTATCAAGTGGGTTTGTATTGCAATCTGTAAAGCCTTTACATTTACCGAAAGCTTAGTTTTTTAACAACGAATACCCTTTTCAAATGGCAAAAAAAATTCTTGTAACCGGCGGCTGTGGCTTTATTGGCTCGCATACCGTGGTTGATTTAATGCAAGCTGGCTTCGAAGTAATTTCTATCGATGATAACAGTCGTAGCACTACTTACTTACTCGATGGCATAGAAAAAATAACCGGCAAAAAACTTAAAAATTATACCGTTGATTTAAAAAATTATGATGAAACCCGTGCTGTGTTTGAAGAAAACACCGATATAGATGGCGTAATACATTTTGCTGCTTATAAGGCAGTTGGCGAAAGTGTTGCAGAGCCTATTTTGTATTACGAGAATAATATGTTTGGCCTTATTAATCTGCTAAAGTGTATCAAAGAATTCAACATCAACAATTTTGTATTTAGCAGTAGTTGTACAGTGTATGGCAACCCCGATGCAATACCTGTTACCGAAGCAAGCCCAACCAAGCCGGCAGAAAGCCCTTACGGTGCAACCAAGCAAATGGGCGAACGTATTATTCAAGATTTTTCGGCTGCTATCGGCACTAAATGTATTTTGCTACGTTACTTCAACCCCGTTGGAGCACATCCAAGCAATCATATTGGTGAATTACCGCTAGGCAAGCCACAGAATTTAGTGCCCGCTATTACCCAAACAGCCATCGGAAAAATACCGATGATGTATGTGCATGGCAACGACTATCCTACTCGTGATGGTAGTTGCGTACGTGATTATATTCATGTGTGCGATATTGCCACAGCACACACACAAGCGGTGCAATATTTAATAGATAATCGCAACGAAGAGCGTTGTGAAATTTTTAACCTTGGTACAGGTAATGGTGTAACAGTGTTAGAAGCTATTGAAGCTTTTGAAACGGTTAGTGGTGTTAAACTAAACTACCAAGTAGGGCCACGCCGCCCAGGCGATGTTATTGCGATTTATGCCAATAACGATCGGAGTGTGCAAGTATTGAAATGGGAAATTAAGTATAACCTGCATGATATGATGCGAACTGCTTGGGCATGGGAGCAAAAAATTCAGCAAGATGAAGCTTTGATGAAGAGGCAGAATTCAAGCCTCAACTAATTAGCACATATCTTACGGCAAATAGGGATGCAGTATGCATACTGCATCCCTATTTTAATGCAATTATTACTGTAATTCTTTACGCAATCTTGCCACCGGAATATTCAACTGTTCTCTGTATTTAGCAACTGTTCTGCGAGCAATATTGTAACCTTTCTCTTTCAGTATTTCAGTAAGGCGCTCATCGCTTAGCGGATTTTTTTTAGATTCTTGTTCAATAACCTCACTCAAAATTTTCTTTACTTCTCGTGTGCTTACATCTTCGCCATTTTCGGTAGATAAGCTTTCACTAAAGAAAAACTTTAATCGATAAGTTCCGAACTCTGTTTGTACAAATTTGCTATTAACCACCCTACTCACAGTGCTAATATCTAAGCCGGTTCGTTCTGCAATATTCTTTAGAATCATGGGGCGGAGTGTGGTTTCATCGCCAGTTAAAAAGAAAGCCTCTTGATATTGCATAATAGCGTACATAGTGCTAAACAAGGTTTGCTGCCTTTGCTTAATCATATCTATGAACCACTTGGCACTGTCTATTTTTTGTTTGATAAATAGTACTGCTTCTTTTTGTCGTTTATCTTTCTTGCTGCCCTTTTCATAATCGCGTAGCATTTCTTTGTAGCCTTCGCTTATTCGTAAATCAGGAGCGTTGCGTGTATTCAATGTAAGTTCTAGCTTACCACCATTATTGTATATGAAAAAGTCGGGCACTACATACGATTGGGCATTATTGAATTCGCCAATATTACCGCCTGGCTTGGGGTTAAGCTTTATAATGGTATGAATAACATCTTTTAATTGTTCATCGGTTAAGCCTATAGAACGCTGAATTTTTTCGTAATGCTTTTTAGTAAACTCATCGAAGTATTTATCTAAAACAACAATAGCCTTTGATACATTCTTCCCAGCATTCATCAAACGACGTAATTGTATAAGTAGGCATTCTTGCAGGTTGCGGGCACAAATGCCTGGCGGGTCAAATTTTTGTATACTGGCAATGAGTGATTCTACTTCTTCTACTGTTGTTTCAATATTTTGCCGAAAGGCCAAATCGTCTACAATACTTTCTGTTTCTCTACGCAGGTAACCATCATCATCAATGCTGCCTACTATTTGTTCTGCTATTTTATACTTACGCTCATCTAAATCGAGCATATCCAATTGGTTCTGTAGTAATTCGTGAAAGCTTTGCTCTGCTCGAACAGGTATTACATCTTTATCTTCAAGTTCGGGGTAGTTGTCGTCGCGAGTTTTGTAAGCAGCAATATCGTCGTCGTCATCGCCAATGTATTCGCTAAAGTCAACAGTTTCTATATCATTGGAGATATCCTCGTTACCTTCATCATCAAAAGAAGCTTCATCGTTACTCATATCATCTGCACTACTAAACTCACCGTTCATATCATCGTCTGCATCGTGCTCGTCGCTAGCCATTTCAAGTGCCGGATTTTCTTCTAATTCATCTTTTATACGTTCTTCGAGGTTAGCCGTAGGAATTTGCAGCAACTTCATCAACTGAATTTGCTGCGGCGATAATTTTTGTAATAGCTTTTGTTGTAATGATTGGCTTAACGACATATAGCTCTTCTCTTAGTCTTATCTTCAAATGGTGTTACGTGGTACTAATATTGGTAAATTTATAGACTAAACTTCTGGGATGTATCAAACACTTATCATTTTTAGCATTTTGGCAGGATTTTTGGAGAGCTCGGCCCAATCTACCGCTCCAGCTTCCCCATTTACCGTAAGGTTATACTCAATAACGCCCTTACGGGCAAATGACAGCACTTTATACAAAGTAGCAACAAATAATTTCACACGTGTAGCGAGCGTCTATTTTCAACCACAACAACAACCCTTTTTTTGCAAGAAAGAGTGGTTACTTGAAAAGAAAACACACATCAATATTAAGCTAAGAATGGGAAGTGTAGAACAATGCAATTATCTTGAAGGCAAAACACCGTTTCAACCTAAGCCATAACCGCTGCCATCATGTTTAGATTTAGCACTGCAACATCTTTTCAACAACGAAGTTGGCAATTATTGCTAGCCATTGCCATAAGTACTATCGTAATTGTTGTAAGTACCCTAGTAGTCGTATACGCTAATAAACGTACTACAGTTAAAATTGATACTGCTGCTAATAATATTCAACAATTGGCAGCATTAGAAACAGCTGCTATTAAAGCAGAGGCAAGCAAACGTACTTATTGCTTATTGAACGATGCTAAATTCTTGCAAACTTTTAAAGAAGCAAATCAAACTTTAATTACACTTAGCGATTCCACTTTGCTTACAGCATACTTGCGAGCATATCCGCAACAAGCTGCTACGTTGTTACAGCAGATACGCCAACAAGAGTTACACATGAACATGGCTATCAATAAACATCAACATTCAGATACTGCAACCATATTACATGAGAACAATACCATTGATAATATTAGAGATGCTATCAAATACATATCGCAACAAGAGCATAGTAATATTCAAGCTGCAAAAGATGCACAGCAACGCTACACCACCATTAGTTTTTGGTTGATTATTGTATGTATTGTAGTGAATGTATTACTGATTTATCAGTACTATAAATTGGTGCAACACAATATTGTTGAACACCAACAAATTGAAAACGCACTTATTAAAGCTAAAAATCAGGCAGAAGAAGCCAATGAATCGAAAGCAAGATTTCTAAGCACAGTAAGCCATGAAATACGTACACCTATGAATGCTATGCTAGGCATGGCAACCTTGCTTAAACAAACGCCATTGAACGATGAACAACGCCGTTATTTGATAAATATTCAACGCAGTGGTGTAGCCTTATTAGTATTGGTGAATGATATTGTTGACTTCTCGAAAATGGAAGCTGGGAAGTTAAAAATTGAACATCGACCCTTTGTAGTACATCATGTAATTGATGAAGTTTTTTCTATTGTAAAATCAACCAATGCCAATGTTATTGTTGATTACCAAATTGCAAGAGATGTACCGCGGATATTAGTAGGCGATGCTAATAGACTAAGGCAGTTGTTAATTAACCTGCTTTATCAAAGTTTGCAACATATTCAAAAAGGCTATGTAGAACTTACCATAACAGCACAACAGCAAAGCCATAAGCAGTGGCAACTAAACTTCACGGTACTTGCAGAAAACAATGATACCAATATTCTGTTAGATGAAATACCGCTAGATATTAGTGATGCAGCCGATTTTGGCAGCAAGCTTACAGTAAGTGGGTTTGGCCTTTCTATTGCTACCCGTTTAGCTACACTTTTAGGTGGCAAGGTGAAGTTAGAAACCAGTAACAATTATACCAATTATACCTTTACACTATCGCTACCGGAGCCTCACAGCTTAACACCTGAAGAAATTGCACATCTCAACAAACGCGATAGCCAGTTTGAAGATATTAACCCGAAACTTGCCGATGAAATTCCGTTAAGTATTCTCATTGTAGACGATCAAGAAATGAATCTTGTATTACTATCTAGTATTTTGGTAAAAATGGGTTATGTATTTGCAACTGCCCACAATGGTGCCGAAGCCGTACAAATGGCAACACAAAACAAATACCAACTCATTTTCATGGATATATACATGCCGGTAATGGATGGTGTTGAAGCTACCCAACGTATTAGAAAGCACTATTTACCAAATGAGCAGCCTATTATTATAGCCCTTACGGCAAATGCTGTTATGGAGAACAAAGCTTACGTACAAGAAAAACAACTTAATGATGTTTTGATAAAACCTTATAAGCCTGCCGATATTGAAAACATTATTAGACTGTGGCTTACACCTCAAGCATAATTGTATCTTATGACATACCGCTTACTACTTCGTAACATCACGGGTATTGCATTGCTTCTAGCAATTGTTGCATTCATAGGAATGCAACTTATTGAACCAAGTTTCAACATACACCACGAGCCATATCAAAAAGCATTTGTTTTAAAAGTAGAATTTGCTGCAACCGAAGCAGTTGTGGTAGATATGTTTAGAACGGTAAGTTGCGAGGGCAAGCGAGCAATAGGCTTTCATACTGGTTTAGATTACTTATTCATGGTTACTATTTTTGGCTATTTAGCACTTATTCATATTTATACAACGCAACAACATCCTCAACGGTGGATACAATACTTTGGCACCGCTATGGCAATTGCTGCTATTATTGCCATGCTGTGCGATGCTTTTGAAAATTATTGCTTAATCAATTGGTTACTCGATAGTGAATGGGAGGGCCCTTTTATGGCTTACTATTGGCTGGTTCGTTTGAAGTGGTGTATTGCACTGATAGCCGCTGTTACAAGCAGTGCCTTATGGCTAGGTAATTACATGAAATACAAACGCTTCAGTCATTTACCGTAAGGTTAAGTACCAATTGCATGCATAATAATTGGTATGAGGTACCAACCAAATAAAGTGATTAGGATTATTGATACTACATTCATAATAAAGCCGGTAAGTAACATATCTTTTAATTGCAACTTACCACTTGCAAATACAATTGCATTCGGCGGTGTACCCATGGGTAACATAGCAGCACAACTCGCTGCCAAAGTCATTGGAATACCTAACAATAAAGGGTTCATATGTAAGTTATCGGCAATACTACTCATTACAGGTGCGAAAACAATAACTTGAGCAATATTGCTGGTTACCTCGCTAATTAAAATACTGAGTACGGTTACTGCTAATACTAACCCTAAACCTCCTGATCCGGAAAGCGATGCTAACCACTTGCCTACCGCCCCAACAATGCCCGTAGCTTCGAGTTGGGTAGCAAGCGTTAACCCGCCACCAAACAACAACAAAATACCCCAAGCCATTTTAGAGGTATCGCTCCATTCCATCAACATTTTACTGCCATTATAACTGCCGCTGGGCACCATAAACAAAGTTAGAGCACCCATCATGGCAATAATAGTATCATCGAATTTTAGTTGCGTTTGGTAAGTATTTATTACATCTTTAAATACCCACAACAATGCAGTACATATAAAAATAATCAGCACTCTTTTTTCTGGCTTAGTTAACGGGCCTAGTGCCTTTAACTCGTTATTGATGATGGCCGCCGTGTCGGCACTTTGTTGAATATCATTTTTATACAACCATTGTGTAAGTACCCAGTACAAGGCAAGTAATAATAACAATGCAAGTGGTGTACCAATAGCCATCCATTCAAAAAAACTCATGGCATAACCCGGGTAATGTTTTTCAACAAATGCAGCATAGGCTACGTTCGGAGGCGTGCCAATTAACGTTGCAATTCCACCGTAATTACTCGCATAAGCGATGCTTAGCAACAGGCAAATACTAATATGCTTAACAGATTTATTGGCACCATGCGTTTGCTCTAATACATGCACCACACTCATAGCAATCGGGTACATCATCATGGTAGTGGCTGTATTACTCAGCCACATACTAAGCAATCCGGTTGCTAGAATAAATCCTAACACAATTTTGCTGCCAGATGTTCCGGTAATCTTTACAATCCGCAATGCAATTCGCCGATGTAGTTTCCATTTTTCGATCGCCAAGCCAATCATAAAGCCACCCATGAATAAGAAAATAATACTATTAGCATATGGTGCTGCCGTAACATCTAGTTTGGCTATGCCTAACAGTGGGAATAACACTAGTGGAAACAATGCGACTGCGGGTAATGGCAAGGCCTCAGAAATCCATAAAAAAATCATCAATACAGCTACTGCTGCCACCTTGTTAGCACCTTGCGGTAAATGAAAAACATTGGCTGCATACAAGCTAATAGCCATCAATACCCCTACTAAAATAAGCAGTACATTTTTTTGTATCAGCGGCATGAACATAAGTTTTGATGCGGTAATATACTGCATTCAACATGCAAAAGCCATCTACTTACGTAAATGGCTTTGCAATGTTTTATTTACCGTAAGGTGTATTGTGTACTTTATTTTTTCATTCTATTGAGTATAGGAATTACCAACACTAACAACATCAATACAATCAAGTGTAAGGTTGCTAAATACGTTATTTGTGCTGTGAATTCGGGCGTGTAACCCAACCTGCGGTAGCTAAGTGCAACCACCACTACAAACGATAACAATACCCCCAATAATAACCAGCTAAATTGTTTGTACGCTTGCATACTTAGGCTTCAAAGGTGCTATAGAAATAAGGTGTTTTAGCTTCAAACTCGGCTGCACAAGTATCTACCATTTTGAACACTCTTGTAATGCCGGCAGCTTTACGCTTTTCGTATACTTCGTCGGCAGTACACTTATCATCGAGAATACGTGCAATTTGCTCGTCGCTAAAGCCATGCTTTTTAGCCTCTTTTAATAGATCTATTGGTAAGCTTTCTAGTGTATGCTCGGCTAAGGCTTTTTCTATGGTACATAAATCTTGGATTTGATAAATAAACCAACGATCAATACCGGTAGCTTGTACAATACTTTTAACGCTTACACCTAGCATAAGTGCATCTTTTATTCTGAAGATACGATCCCACTTGGGTGTTTTAATGTACTCAATAAGTTCTTCAGCTTTTTTCTGGCTTTTTCCGTAATAACCTAATCCAACGGCTTCGTTTTCTAAGCTTACACAGGCTTTTTGTATAGCTTCTGTAAAACTTCTACCGATAGCCATAACCTCGCCTACACTTTTCATTTGTAAGCCCAAAGTGTCGTTCGCACCCTTAAACTTATCAAAGTTCCAGCGTGGTATTTTTACAATAACATAATCAAGTGCAGGTTCAAAATAAGCACTTGTAGTTTGGGTAATTTGGTTACTCAACTCATCGAGATTATACCCAATGGCCAACTTAGCGGCTATTTTGGCAATAGGATAACCGGTAGCTTTCGATGCTAATGCCGAAGAACGGCTCACCCTAGGGTTAATTTCAATTGCAATAATTTCTTCTGTTTCAGGGTTTAAGGCAAATTGTACGTTACAGCCACCTGAAAAGTTCCCCAAATCTCGCATCATCTTAATGGCCGTATTACGCATGAGTTGAAAAGCGGTGTCGCTCAACGTCATAGCAGGTGCTACAGTAATGCTATCGCCGGTATGTACCCCCATTGGGTCAAAATTTTCTACCGTACAAATAATTACAACATTATCGGCACTATCACGCAGCAGCTCTAGTTCAAACTCTTTCCAACCAAGTACGGCTTTTTCTACGAGTACTTCGTGTATGGGGCTTGCGTTTAACCCGCGGTTAAGTGCTTCATCTAAAAACTCTTTGCTGTGCACAAAACCACCACCGGTGCCGCCTAATGTGAACGATGGGCGAATTACCAGCGGAAAGCCTATTTCTTGTGCAAACTCTTTACCTTCTAAAAAACTGTTAGCCGTTTTAGCAGGTGCAACAGGCACCCCCATTCCAATCATCCATTGGCGGAACAATTCTCTATCCTCGGCTTTATCAATTGCTTTAATATCTACTCCAATTAAGCGAACATTGTATTTCTCCCAAATGCCCAACTCTTCGGCTTCTTTTGCAAGGTTCAAAGCAGTTTGTCCGCCCATGGTAGGTAGCACTGCATCGATTTTGTTTTCTTCTAAAATTTGCTCAATACTTTCTACGGTTAAGGGTAGCAAATACACACGGTCGGCCATCATAGGGTCCGTCATAATCGTTGCCGGATTGCTATTAATTAGAATTACCTTTATACCTTCTTCTCGCAAGCTACGAGCGGCTTGCGTACCACTGTAATCGAACTCACAGGCCTGACCAATTACTATAGGACCGCTTCCAATAATTAGTACCGATTGTATACTAGTATCTCTTGGCATAGTGTGTATTTTTCGCAGCCATAAAAACCCTATGGCCACCGTGCAAAATTGTGCAAAAGTAAGCCCCTACTACACACCACGAGGTTAATTTTTGAACGTTTCATTAGTTTCTTATCAAAGCTTTAACCGCATAAAGCCATAAAAAAAGCTAGGCTACATTTAATTTGTAACATGTATGTACGTTACTTGCTGATTGCAATTGTATACTTGGCCTGCCTTACGGCAAATGCCCAGCCATATCCACAAAACTACTTTCACAACCCGTTGGGAGTGCCGTTACAACTTGCAGCTAACTTCGGTGAAGTACGTAACAATCACTACCACATGGGCTTTGATTTGCGAACGCAACAACGCGAAAACTTGCCAGTTTACGCCGCAGCGGCCGGCTATATCAGCCGTATTAAAGTAGAACGGTACGGCTATGGCAGAGCCATTTACATCACACACCCCAATGGCTATACCACGGTGTATGCACACCTCAATCGGTTTTACGATACCTTAGAAAATCGCCTACTACTCCATCAATACGCTAGCAAAAGCTGGTCACAAGAAATCAGTTTTGCGATCAACGAATTTCCGGTGATACAAGGGCAGTATATTGGTTTAAGCGGTAATACCGGTGCCAGCGGCGGGCCGCATTTGCATTTCGAAATCCGCGATAGCAAAACAGGCAACTGCCTTAACCCTCGCTTGTTCGGCTTTGAAATACCCGATGCCATTCCGCCTACCTTATTCGGCTTGTATTGGTACAACAGACATTTTAGCACCTATGCTCAAACACCCACACCAATTCGCTTTCGCAAAACCGATAGCGGCTATTACAGCTTAGATACCGTTCGGGTGAGTAGCAAATTTTCGTTAGGTGTGCATGCCGAAGACAAAAGCAACAATAGCCCTTTTTATTTCGGCATTTATCAAGCACACCTTACGGTAAATGAAGTACCCTATTTTGCATTCACCCTAAATAATTTTAGTTACGATAGCACGCGTTATAGTAATGGCTGTATTGATTACCCTTTTTGGATTCGATATCGCAAACCTTTACAGCATCTTAGTCAGTTACCCGGCGTAAGCTTACCCATTTTCAATGATATTGCCGGCAAGCGGGGCATCATTTACGTAAGTGATACAACTGTACAACGTATTCAAATAACCCTTAGCGATGCCGCTGGCAATAGCACCAATGTATACCTTATAGTACGCTACGATAGTAGTGCCAATGCACCATTATACACCACTCAGCAATACGAGCAATTATTGCCGCTGCAGCCCAATAAGGTAGGCAATGGCTTAACAGCAATTAGCTTCAATAGCCAGGCCTTTTACGATACAGTACCATTTATATTCGGACAAGCTTTTGTAAGCAACAACAGCAGCTTACTGTATTTACACAATCCTAGTATACCCGTACATAGCAAATATGCTGTACAAGTACCAGTTCCAATGCTGGCACAATCATTTACCGAAAGGTTATTATTCACCCTACGTAGTGGTGGTTATACACAATATGCTAAAGCTAACGTTGCTGGCAAGTTAGCACTAGCCGAAGGTTTCAACAAACTGGGTACACTTACATTAACAATAGATACAACACCACCAATGGTACAACCTATATCTTGGAAAGCAGGTGGCACCTTGTATCGGAACGCCACACTCAGGCTACGCCTCAGCGATACACAAAGCGATGTGTTAGCCGATAGTGTTTTGATAGATAGTACTTGGCAACCATTTGCCCATCAAAACAACGATGTATGGTGGAAGCTACCGGAAAACTTTACGTCGGGCTTACACAACATAACCATTTACGCAAGTGATATAGTAGGTAATAAAAAAATTACCACTTTAGCTTTTTACTACAGCAACGAGCCGGCGCCAACGAACAAAAAGAAAAAGAAAAACGTTAAAAAGCAATTATAAAACTACAAAATATGGCACTCGAAAAAGGAAGTAAAGCTCCTGCTTTTAAAGGGGTAGATCAGAATGGCAACATCATTCAACTAAAAGATTTCAAAGGCAAAAAAGTAATACTATACTTCTATCCGAAAGATGATACGCCAGGCTGTACAGCACAAGCCTGCAACCTACGCGACAATTATAGTGGATTAATAGCACAAGGATATGCAATTATTGGTGTTAGTACCGATAGCGTTAAGAGCCATAAAAAGTTTGAAGACAAATACCAACTACCCTTCCCCTTAATTGCCGATGAAGATCAAACGATTGTAAATGCCTACGGTGTTTGGGGCGAGAAAAAATTTATGGGCAGAACCTACATGGGCACCAGTCGTACCACATTTTTAATCGACGAAAAAGGAGTAATACAACATATAATTACCAAGCCCGATACTAAAAATCACACAGCACAAGTACTCGCAGCATGGGAAGCTGCCTAACCTCCTAACCATTCATTGTATATTGGTTCGAGCAGTATGTGCCCTATAGATGATATGCATAGGGCACATGTATACTGTTGATAACCTACAACCTAAAGCCAGCATCTTGATCAACAAACCAGTGTAACTCACCACTCACAGGCTGTATCAACTGCGATGGATAGCGTTCTTCGTTCCGTTCGCCATCGAGCACCATATATAAAGCGTCGCGTTTATTAGCACCAGTTACCATAAAAGCAATATTACTGGCCATATTTACCACAGGTGCTGTAAGGGTAATACGATACATATTTTGTGCTTCTAACCATAAACTACGCACCCAATGCCGTTGCTCTTTTAATACCGGAGTGAATGGAAATAACGACAGCGTGTGAGCATCTTCGCCCATGCCCAACAACACCATATCAAACGTACCACTCTTAGTTTTAAAATAACGTTGTAATACAACCTCGTACGCTTCGGCACTTTGCTCAGGGGTAACATCTTCAGTAAGCATTCTGTGAATATTCGACTCAGGAATAGGTACTTTACTCAATAAGGCATCATAAGCCATGCGAGCATTATTACGTTCGTCGTTAAACGGTACAAAACGCTCATCGCCAAAAAAAATGTGTACTTTTTCCCAATCAATCAAACTAGCTCGTTGTGGCTGTGCCAGTAGTTCATACACCCTTTTCGGTGTACTGCCCCCAGCCAACACCAGCGTGTAATGTTGTTGTTTGCTAATTACATTTCTCATATGCTGTACCAGAAACTGTGCCATATCAATAGCTACAAGTTCAGGGGTAAGCATTACATGCATATGTTTCATAATAGTTGCCTTACGGTAAATGATGGATAGAAAGCAATTTGGGCGCTTAACGCTTGCCTTGCGGTAAATTTATCCAATACCTGCCATCTTTGGTAATCAATTGTTCAGCTTCATCAGGGCCCCAAGTACCCGGTGTATAATTTGGGAATTTCACGGCACAACTTGTTTCCCAAGCAGTTATAATAGGCATTACAATTTTCCATGCCGCTTCAATTTGATCGGCACGCATAAACTGCGTAGCATTACCTTCCATTACATCGAGTAAAAGGGTTTCATAAGCTTCTGGTTGATGCTCTTCTGCAAAATCATTGGAATAGTTAAATACCATATCCACCGGATGTAATGTCATAGACTGACCCGGCTTTTTCGCTTGAAACCGCAAACGAATGTCCATCTCCGGCTGTATACCAATTATAAGCCTATTAGGCTTCCAAGTATCGGCGGCCTCGGTAGGAAATGCAAAATGCGGCACTTGCTTAAACTGAACCGTGATAAAAGTAGTTTTTTGTTGTAATCGCTTACCGGTACGTACATAAAACGGAACACCTTGCCAACGCCAATTATCAATGTATAATTTCATGGCAGCAAAGGTTTCGGTATCGCTATTAGCATCTACACCTTCTTCGGCTCTATATGCCGGAATACTGTTGCCATGTAATGTTCCTGCTCCATACTGCCCTCGTACTGCATATTCGTGTACATGTGCACTTTCAATTTTGCGTACGGCATTCAGTACATCTACTTTTTTATTCCGAATTTCATTAGCATCGAAACTGGTGGGTGGCTCCATAGCTACCATACAAATAAGTTGTAGAATATGATTTTGCAACATATCACGCAAGGCGCCACTTTGTTCATAATACCCACCACGCCCTTCTAAGCCTACTACTTCGGCATTGGTAATTTGAATGTGATCAATGTAATTTCTGTTCCAAATTGGTTCAAACAATGCATTGGCAAAGCGCAACGCTAGAATATTTTGCACGGTTTCTTTGCCCAAATAATGATCTATTCTATAAATCTGATCTTCTTTAAAAATGCTGAGCAATAATTGATTGAGTGTATGAGCACTTTCTAAATCGTGTCCGAACGGTTTTTCTACCACCACACGTGTGCAATGGGTATCGTGGCATAAATCCATCTTACCAAGGTTCACAGCTATACCTGGCACTAATTGTGGTGCTACTGCTAAGTAAAAAACAACTTTAGGACGTACGCCCCATGCTGCTTCTTTAGTTTTTACAATATTGGTAAGTAATGCATAATCTGCTTCTTTAGAAGCATCGAAAACTTGATAATGCACATTGTTACTAAAGGCAACCCAATCGCTTTCGTTACCATTATTCAGCCTTCGGCTGTACGATTGTATGCCTTCGTACAAATGCGCTCGATAAGCCACATCGCTATAAACCGTTCTACCTAAACCCACTACTGCAAAATGTTCGGGCATGTACGCATCTAAAAATAGATTGTACAAGGCTGGTGTAAGCTTTCGAATATTTAAATCGCCACTACCACCAAAAATAAATACAACACTAGCCGGTGGTATTTTATGAGGAGTTGACATTGTAATATTATTAGATTCTTGGGGTGTAATATTTATCTCCATTGGGTATGAAAAATACCCTCTCTATCAATACGCTGATAGGTATGAGCACCAAAGTAATCGCGTTGTGCCTGAATCATATTAGTTGGCATACGCTCTAATGTGTAATTATCGAAATAACCTAATGCATTATATAAACCCATTACCGGAATGCCTGCAGTGATAGCCTCGGCTATTAACTTTCGCAATGCAGGTATGTGGGCTTGCAACTGTGCTGCCAATGGTACATCGAGCAGAATATTTTGCAGCTTTGGATTGCGTTGATATGCCTGATAAAAATCTTCCAGCAGTGTGCTCCGGATAATACATCCGCCGCGCCATACTTTCACTGCATCTTGCAGTGGTACTTGCATTTTGAGCTGTTCACTTGCGGTAGCTATTAAACTTAACCCTTGTGCATAGCAAAGAATGATAGCTGCAAATAGTGCATCGGCAATTTCATTTACCGTAAGGTGTACTGTACCCACTTGTGAGGGATAAAGTTGTGACGCCGCAGTGCGTTGCGTTTTGTAACTACTCATAGTGCGTAAGGCTACTGCAGCATCAATAACGGGGATGGCAACGCCTTGGTTCATTGCGTCTTGGCTCGTCCACTTTCCGGTTCCCTTACTACCTGCTTTATCTAAAATTACATCGAGCAAATCCGCATTGGTGAGGGTATCTTTTTGCTTGAATATGGCTGCTGTAATTTCTATCAAATAACTCTTAAGCTTACCGTTATTCCATTCTTTAAAATACGCATGCATTTGTTCGTTGCTGGCACCTTTACCACGCTTCAGCACATCGTACACCTCGCTAATAAGTTGCATGATGGCGTACTCAATACCATTGTGCACCATTTTAACGTAATGACCTGCACCATCTTTACCCATGTAGGCTACACAAGGCTCTTTGCCATGTACTTTTGCTGCTATTGCTTGCAATATTGGCTGAATATGCTGATAGGCTTTTTCATCGCCGCCGGGCATTAGTGCAGGCCCGCTGCGAGCACCTTCTTCGCCACCGCTTACACCCATACCCATAAAATGAATGCCTGTTGGCGCAACTTCTGTTACACGGCGTGTGGTATCGGTATAAAAACTATTGCCACCGTCAATAATAATATCGCCGGGTTGCAATAGCGGCAATAAGCTGTTAATAACATCATCTACCGGCTTACCGGCTGGTACTAATAGCATTACGGTACGTGGTACTTTGAGTGCTTGCACCATTTCGGCCAAGCTATTCACACCTTTTACCACTGTACCTGGTGTGGCAGCGGCTTCTAAAGCCGTAGTTTTTTCGCTATTAAGATCGAAGCCTATGGCTGCAAAGCCATTATCGGCAACATTGAGGAGTAGGTTTTGACCCATTACGCCTAAACCTACCATTCCAAAATCGTATGTGGCGTTCATGGGTGCAAGGTAATCATTTACCCGTAAGGCAATCTATACCCTATGTTAACTGTTGCGGTAAAATATAGCATAAAGCTAGGCTTACCTTGCGGTAAATGTTTGAGCACACTGCATTAAAAAACCGCATTTATGACATGCGGCTTTCCGATATTTGATCAATACACTTATTACTGCTTTGCTAGTACAAACACCACCTTATTAAAGTCGGCGGCGGCGTTTATTACTTTTTTGAAGGTTTCGAATTGCTCCATACTGTAATACAGCTTTGCATAAGTTTCGAAAATTTCGATGGTAATAGTATTACCTTTTTGTGAAGCCTGCGATACAAATCCGCAAGTGATTTTGCCATTTTCTTTTAATTCAACATTAATGTTAGCATCGTTCAAATTTTGGACCCAGTAACCATTGGGCACTTCAAAAGTAATAATACGATTAAGCACGTGAGGATATGCTAATTCTACAGGTAATTGGCGTGGTTTTTCTTGATACATTTCTTCTTGACGACCAATGACCTCGCCGATTTTCAAAAGTATTCTATTACCAGCTGTTTCAAATAGTGAAGTACTCTTCGCAACGCCTTTGATCGTAAGTGGCTTGTTGGTAAATGCATCGTTCAAAGCACTGTTCAACACTTCGATATTCGTAATATCTTTAGAGCCACTAGCTGCTTGAATAATTTCTTTGGTAGCTTCTTCTTGCTTGTTTTTAGGTAAGAACACAAATATTGGTCGGTAGTTGTTGGCGCTGTAACCGCTTAGTATTTGCTGCGAAGCAACTAATACTGTATCGAGTGAGGGCACAAAAGATATATGTGCAATTAAATTTTGTTGGTGCGCTTCGAAGGGTTCAACATCTATTTGTTTAAACTGTGCCAATGCAGTAGTGTAGGTGCCAATGGTTGTTCCCTTAAGATATAAGCCAATACTACCAGCATACGTTGGTGGTATGTATGGATAACGCAATTCAGTAGATTCTGGGTGTATGTACTTGCCGGTACTTGGAAAGAAAATGATAACATCATCGACCCTGTTCCAGTTTTCGAAAGCTTCATCAAAAGGAATTCCGTTGCGAGGGCACACAAATACAATTTGATATTTAATGTCTGCCTTTGCTAATAATGCGGCTGTTAACCTTACTATACCTTTATCATCAGCTTGTTTGGTGGCAACAATACGTTCAATATTATCGGCACCATCGGCGATTAAATTTTCATCGACATTAATATTGGTTTTTACAAAATCTTCAATCGCTAAAATTTTTTCAGCCTCAGTTGATGCTTTGCTTAAATCGATTTTTTTGAAAAACTTATCGACTGCTTTTTCTTCTTTGCTATCAATTTGTGTGTATATCATGAATGCCTTTTGGGCGAACTCCTTCCATGTATACAAGCGTACATCATCGTTTTTACTTAAGTTATAACTAAGCTTATATTCTATACGTTTTAAGTATTTATCGCGATAAGCATACTTTTCTTCATCGAGCGTAGGAACGTTGCTTACGTAAGCAGCGGTGATGCGTTTTTTATCAACTACACTGTCTTTACTTACATCAACATTATTAAAGCCTTTCACATCGTATTTCAAAAAAAGCGGCACTGTAAGTGTGAAGAAACCTTCTTGAATAGGTGAACGACTATCTTGATACATTTCAGTACCAAATAGAGCAACATCTCTACGAATGGTATAGGTGTACTCCACCTCACTACCCTTTTCTACACCTTCCATTGCAAACAACTTGTAACGGCGACCATCTTCTTCAATTTCTTTTATTTTATCGTTTGGCAGCTCAATTACTTTTTGTGATGGTGTGATTGTACGAGCCTTAATGTTAATGATCTCTGAACCCGGGTACATAGCAATGTATATTTTATTATACATTTCAATACCCTTATCGTCTTGTACACGAATAATTTTATGTTGGTAGTTGAACATATACACACTCTTACCATCTTCTTTAAGTTCAACTTTTCTATCATCTAAAATGGTAACAGTACTTTCTTTTTTGAACTGTTCTTGAACACTATGTAACGCAGGCTTTGCAACCCAACGATTGGTATTTTGAAAGTCGAATTGTTGTGCATTTGCATAAGTACATGCAAGTAATCCGATACTTGCTAGTAGGTGCTTCATAATAATTTAGTTTTTGGTGAGAACCACTTGCTCTTTATACTGAGCCACTAGTTGCTTAACAATGTTATTCCAATCTGTAAAACGATTGGGTTGTAGTAAAATATATTTGACTTGTATGGTTTGATGGCAAATAACCTGATTATTTTTTTGCTCATATGTTATTTCAAAACGCAACAAATCGTTTTCGGCTTTGAAGTTTTTAGGGATGTAAGAAGCCGTATAACCTTGCGGTAAATGAAGAATATGATACTGCTCTATGGTATAATGGAAATCGTTTTCTAATGCCATCATACGTTTAGCGGTATCGATACCCGGACCATTAAAAAACTTCTCAAGATTAAGGTTAATGAATATTTCATTACCTGCTCGTTTTACATAATCGGGCACTTCGTAATTACCTTTAATAATTGCCTCTCGTAACAGTGGATTCGCTTTAATGATTTCGTAAGTAGATACTTTGAATTTATTACTAGCCTTTCCTAGTTTATACTTCACATAATCGGCAGTACCGACGCTATCTTTATACATCAGCGCATCGTACAATTCGTTACCAAAATAGCCATTGTAATGTACCACCATATTACCCTTAATACCTTCTGGTGTAATGTGTATGAACGTACTATCTATTACTTTGCTAGCGGTTGCAGGCATGGTAGGTACACGCACTAATTCGTATTTGTTTTCATCAATTGCTATGAGTGCTTGCTTATTTTGAATTGCATAAGTAGGATATCCGAAAATGCAATGCGGGTCAGTTGCATCTAAGAATACCCACTGATTGTTGAGCTGAACAGCGGCAATCATGTGATTATCAGTAATTGGGCTAGGCACTTCTGTATAATCGTAAGGTATATCGTTGGTGCCAATCCAAGTGAAGTAGGCTTTTAATCCGGCTAGCTGCATTAGTGCTGTTAAGATACTCGTCATGTCTTTACAATCGCCGTAGCGTTTATCGCATACATCGGCAGCTCTGCGTGGAATAAAGCCTCCATCGCCATCTTCAAAGGCAACGTATTTGATATGTGCTTGTACCCATGTGTAAATATTGCGAGCCTTTTCTTCGTCGGTTTTAGTATTTACCGTAAGGCTATCACTTAATTTTTTAAGACTGGCTTCTTTGTTGTTATCGAGGTTTTTAATGAAGCTGTAATTCCAACGATACAAATCGTCTACGCTACTCAAAAATGGCTGCTTGGCACCATTATCATCAGTATAGTTTTGTATCAGTATAATTACATGAGGCTCGTAATAGGCAGCAGCAGGAGCTGCACCATAACGATCTTTGTATTTTAAGCCACTTGCGGTAAATGTTAATGTAGTGTTTCGCCGCCCTTCATCTTTATTCACTTTAATAGCACCTTCCGGATCGTTTTTAATGATGTACTTCACCTCCATATTAGTTGGATGCGTGAAGGTGTACACTGCATTTTCTACAGGTATATATGACGAAAAGTAGAAGGGTGAAATCAGATGTGCATCTTTATTAAACTCTTCAATATTTACTACTGCAAATGAACCTTTTGTGAGTGAAGGAAAATCGAAGCTGCTCTCTTTAACATCGTCGTAAAAAATGCCGCTGCTAACGGAGCTTTGTGTTTTGACTTCCGACACTTTCATTTTCCGAAACTTACCGTTTTCGTTGAAATTGGTGTATGCTTCTAATGATTTTAATTCATTATAAGAACCGTGATATACAGTATACCTGTTGTATTGACCATTTGCTCTATCATTGAGAATAGCCATTACATCAGACTCTTTGGTAACGGCCTGAATTACACCTTTATTTTCTTGAATGGTTACATTACGTTTTCTTTCCCAGAACACTGCGTGTTCGCTTGGATATTTTACCGTAAGGGCCTCTATAGATTGTGCATGTGCAACAATACCAGTAACAATAGTAGCGATACAACTACCACTAACCTTTAACCACTTTCTCCAATACGCCATGATAATAGTTTCTTGTTTCTGTTAATTTTCCATTGCTATCGTAGAACTTATGTTCGCCTACTCTTATGCCATGGTTGTAATGCTCTTCGCTTTTTAGCTTGCCATTTTCGTGATATGTTTTAACTACACCGTGTAAGCTACCATATTCGTATTTTTCTTGTTTTTCGATGTTGCCATTTAAATGGTATACTGTTTTCAAACCATGTTCATCGCCTAAGGCATTGGCAATTAAATTATACCAATCTTCTCTACGTTCTGGGTAATACAACAATCCCTTACGAGCCGTTGCCAATGTAGCATTAAAATTACTATCTTGGTAGTAGGCATATGCAATGTCATGCAAAGCACTACTGTAGTTCGTATCGCTACGATTAATTTTCGACCATTCCGTAATAGCTTCTTTGTACTTTTTTTGTTAGTACAAGGCCGTAGACTTTTCAATAAGTTGCTTACTATCTACAAGAGGTGTTTGTGCTGCAGCCCAACTGAAGGTACCCACAGCAGCAATAGCAGTTAAAATGAGTTTCACAATGAAGGTTTTTCGAAGATGTACATTAGTAATTGGGTGTAAAGTATTCAAGCTTTAGAAATGTAAAAAAATAAACCAAAAGATTTTATGTGAATTTCCCCCTAAACAAATCGTTATCAATCTAATTCTGGCCAACAATACCCATATTTTAACTCAACTTTGCAAAAACTCCATACATGAAACATTATTTAACCTTGTTTTTAGCCGCCTTATTAGCGCTAAAAGCATTAGCACAAAGCCCCAAAACCATTGTTGCAGGCCCTATGCTTGGGCATATTGAGTTTAGAAGCGGAATGCTCTGGGTAGAACTTGAAAAAGGTGCTACAGGCAAAGCCACAGCTATTTCACCTTACGGTAAAAGCTATACTGCCGATGTAACCAGAACTACACTGTTTGGCTACACCATAGAAAAACATATTTTTTATAATCTTGAACCTGGCACTACCTATAAATACACCCTGATGGTGCAAAAAGAAGGTGAAAAAAAACCATCCTTAACCGATACAGGAAGCTTTACCACACAAACACTGTGGCAATGGCGTACCCAAGCCCCCGATTTTAGTTTCTTAACAGGTAGCTGCTCATTTTTCAACGAACCTGCATACGACCGACCCGGCCGAGGCTACGGTTTCGATAGCAGCATTTTTGAAACTATGGCTAAAGAAAAAGCCGATTTTATGCTTTGGCTTGGCGACAATTGGTACACACGCGAAGTAGATTATTACAGCGAAAGCGGCCTGTTTTATAGAGCACATGTTACAAGAGCCTATCCTACATTACAAAACTTCTGGAAACGAATGAGCCATTATGCCATTTGGGACGATCATGACTATGGCCCAAATGATGCCGATAAAAGCTACATTCTTAAAGAAAAAAGTCGTGCCATTTTCGAAAATTTTTGGACCAACCCTAGCACAGGATTGAATGGACAAGGAATTTTTTCAAAATTCACTTGGAATGATGTAGATGTGTTTTTGTTAGACGACCGTTATTTCCGCAGTAACGATGATATGGCCGATAGCATCAACGGCAACCCTAATAACACAAAAGAAATGTTTGGTGCAGCACAGCTAGACTGGTTAAAAAATGCACTGCTTCAAAGTAAGAACAACAACAAAATAAGCTTTAGAATAATCGCAACAGGCAGCCAAGTATTAAATCCGGTAAGCCCCTTCGATTGCTTCAGAAAGTTCAGTAAAGAATACAACGATTTCCTTCAATTTTTAGAACAACATAACATTCCGGGCGTAGTGTTTTTCACTGGCGACCGCCACCATAGCGAAGTTATAAAAGTAGATCGTGTTGGTACGTATCCATTATACGATATCACAAGTTCTCCGCTTACATCTGGCTCGCATAAATTTGGAGGCCCCGAAAAAAATAATCCTTACCGTGTAGTAGGTGTTGAAAATATTCAAAATTATAGCCGCATCAGCTTCACAGGTAACGATAAAAACCGTACCATGAAGGTTGAGTTTATTGATAAAAATGGAGTTGTTTTGCAAAGCTGGAGCATTGCAGCAGCAGCACTAAGAACGAAGTAACATGCATTTCGCTTTCGAATACGACAAACCAAGAGTAATACAAGCACTTCGCTTTCACTTTTTAAGCCGACCAGAAATTCGGTTAATCATCATTGCTATCAACGTTTTTGCAGTGGTAGCAGGTGTACTATTTTACCTCAAAAAAATTAGACCTGAACCTTTTTTCTTAGGTAGTGTATTGTGGATAGCTATTATGATTACCTATTGGTTTGCGTTACCGCAAATGATATATCGCAAGAGCAGCGCCTTTCAACACAAGTTTATTGTACATATTAATGACAGTGGCTTACAAATAGATGCCGAAATGGGGCATAATAGTTGGCCTTGGGAGTCTATCACACACTATGTAGAAAGCCCTAATTTTTATCATATCTATTTCAATCCAACTAACTTCTTTTTAATTCCGAAATATACCATGGATACTGAAACACTTAAAAGTTTTTCAGCCATACTACAGCAGCGTGTTCAAAAGAAATAACACTTACTTAAGTATACACTACTTGCAATGCCGCCCTCAAGGGCGGCATTTTATTTAAAATTTGGTACTTACGGTAAAAGAAGTATTTTTGTTTAACCATTTGGTTAATTAATGAAAAAAGCAAAACGCGATACCGGAACAGAAACATTGATTCTACAAAAAGCAAGAGAGGTATTTCTCACCAAAGGAATGGATGGTGCCCGAATGCAAGATATTGCCGATGCTGCCGGCATAAATAAAGCATTACTGCATTATTATTTTAAAAGTAAAGAAGCGCTTTTTGAACGCATATTTAATGAAACAGCCGGAAGGTTTATATCTTCTATAAAAGAAATATTAGCCAGCGATTTACATTTTGCCACCAAAATAGAACGCATATGCGAAAGCTACATTTCTATGGCGATAGAAAACCCCTACATCCCTTTGTTTGTAGTGAACGAGATGAATAAACGCCCTACCCAATTTTTAGAAAAATTATACCGTGGCGGCATGCCGGAAATGCACAAATTTGCGGCTCAACTTGATGCTGAAGTAGCAGCAGGGAATATTCGATCAGTAAGCCCGGCACAACTCATTATAAGTATCATGAGTATGTGTGTATTTCCTTTTATTGGCAAGCCAGTATTCGCCTCTATCATGGGGCTCGACGACTTACAATATCACTACATGATGGAACAACGTAAAACCTTCATACCTCAATTTATTTTACAAGCACTTAAACCCTAATTTTTTATGCAACGTTTAACTATTTGGTTAAAGTTATTGCTATTGCTCTTTCCATTTACCGTAAGGGCACAAACCTGGGACTTACAACAGTTGTACGATAGTGCAGTTTTGCATTATCCGTTACTACAACAACGCAGTGTTTTAGACAACATAAATAACCTTATCAATAGTAACCTGAATAAAGCCTACCTGCCGCAATTAACTTTAAATGCACAAGCAAGTTATCAATCAGATGTTACAAGGCTAAATATCAACTTTCCGGTTCCTGGTGGTGCCAATATTGAACCACTTAGTAAAGATCAATACAGAATTACAGCAGATGTTTCGCAATTGATATATGATGGCGGCATCACCCAACAACAGCAGCAACTTCAACAACTAGCAACCAATGCTGAACAACAGAAAATTACTGTTGAGCTATACAAACTAAAAGAACGTATTGCTGCAACTGTACTCAGCATCATGTTTATTGATGAACAATTAGCTCAAACCAAGCTATTACAAGAAGATTTGCAAATTGGTGTGCAACGCGTAAAAGCACAAATTGAGCAAGGTGTAGCACTAACATCGAACTTAAATATATTAAAGGCCGAAATACTTAAAGTAACGCAACGTAGTATTGAGCTTCAAAGTAACAGGGATGCATTACTTGCTATACTTGGTATTTTCACACAACAACAATTCAACAGTAACAGCAAGTTCACCATACATCAAACAATTACATTGTCGGATGCCGATAATCAACGCCCAGAGTTAGTACTATTTCAGCAACAACAAATACTTACAGCCAAACAATCAGCGATTATTAAAGCTAAAAACTTACCAAAACTTAGTGCTTTTGTGCAAGGAGGCTATGGCTTACCTGGTTTAAATATGCTTCAAAATCAATTTGCTTGGTTTGGCATTACCGGGTTGAGAATGCAATGGCAGTTGAACAACTTATACACCAAGAAAAAAGAGCTAAGCATTGTGGCACAACAGCAACAATCGGTAATGATTCAAAAAGAAATATTTCTTCAAAACAATGCTATACAACAACAACAGTATAAAGCAGAGCTTTCCAAATATCAATCATTACTACAAACAGATGAAGCTATTATAACACTGCGTAAGCAAATTACAGCAGCAGCGAAAGCACAATTAGAAAATGGGGTTATTACTGCCAATGACTACTTACGTGAGGTAAACGCAGAAGACCAGGCTCGACAATTACAACTAACACATAAAATACAATTACTTCAGGCTCAAATTAATTGGAGCTTAAGTAACGGAAATTTCTAACTATAAAATATTTAAAAGTTTCAAAATATTTCTCATGAAAAAAATATGGGTTTATACTACTACACTATTAATATTTGCCTGTAAAGGCAGTCACCAACAATTCGATGCACAAGGTACTTTTGAAGCCGATGAAGTTATTGTAAGTGCAGAAATACCGGGTAGAATTACAATGCTACAAATTACTGAAGGTGACTCGCTAAAAGCAGGTGAATTGATTGGAACCATTGATGCTAGCAACTTAAACCTTCAGAAGGCACAGGTAGAAGCAAGCATCAAAGCATTACAAGCAAAAACTGCAGATGTACAACCACAAGTGCAATATTTATTAGATCAAAAGAAAGTACAACAAACACAACTTAGCAACTTAGAATACGAGCAAGAAAGAATTACCAAACTATTAGCTAAAGATGCGGCAACTCGCAAGCAGCTCGATGATATACTTTATCAAATCAACATTGTACAGCAACAAATAAAAGTAACAGAACAACAAATTGCTGTACAACGCAATAACGTAGCAACACAAAACAGGAGCATTTTAAGTGAAGCAACACCGCTTGCAAAACGCACTGCACAAATTGATGATCAAATTAAAAGAGCTAATATCACGGCACCTATCAATGGCATTGTACTCACCAAGTATGCTAACACCGGTGAGGTAACTAGCACAGGTAAAGGTTTGTTTAAAATGGCCGATGTATCAAGTCTGTTTTTGAGAGCATACGTTACAAGTGATCAACTAAGTAAGCTTAAGCTTGGACAAACAGTTACTGTGTGGACCGATAAAGGCAAAGATGCTTATGAACAACACAAAGGCACTATTACTTGGATTTCAGATAAAGCAGAATTCACACCCAAAACAATTCAAACCAAAGAAGAACGAGCCCATTTGGTGTACGCTGTGAAAATTAAAGTACCTAATAACGGTTATTTAAAAATTGGCATGTATGCCGATGTAACATTTCAATAATAGCACATGCACGCAGTAACGGTAAATAACGTTAGTAAACGCTTCGGTAAAAAAGAAAAAGTTGTAACAGCACTTGATAATATTAGCTTTAATGTAGCACAAGGCAGCTTGTTTGGCATTATTGGTCCTGATGGTGCTGGCAAAACAACCCTATTTCGCATACTCACCACTTTACTACTTGCCGATGAAGGTATAGCAACCGTAAATGGCTGGGATGTAGTAAAAGATTTTAAGAAAATAAGATCTGCTGTTGGTTATATGCCAGGTAAGTTCTCGCTATATCAAGATTTAACAGTAGAAGAAAACCTGCAATTTTTTGCCACTATTTTCAATACCACCATCCAAGCGAACTACCACCTAATAAAAGATATATATGAGCAAATTGCCCCATTTAAAAACAGGCGTGCAGGCAAGCTTTCCGGTGGTATGAAGCAAAAGTTAGCGTTATGCTGTGCACTTATTCATAAACCCGCTGTTTTGTTACTAGATGAACCCACCACAGGAGTAGATGCTGTTTCTCGCAAAGAATTTTGGGATATGCTACAGCGCTTACAACAACAAGGTATTACTATTTTAGTTTCAACACCTTACATGGATGAGGCAAGCTTATGTAATACTGTTGCACTCATGCAGCACGGAAAAATCATGAAAGTTGATACTCCTCAAAATATTATAGCTGCATTTGACCATACCATCCTTGCGGTAAAAGATGATAATATGCTATCACTATTAAATACACTGCAACAACATCCACATGTGAAAGACGCATACCCCTTTGGAGAATATCATCATGCTGTATTACATCAAGGTATAAGTAATATCAGCCTTCCACAATCGGTAGTACAACACCCAACAACGGCTACAATTGAAGATTGTTTTATGGAATTAATGAAATCGCATGAATAACGATAAAGTAATTACAGCACACCAACTTACAAAACAGTTCGACAACTTCATAGCTGTTGACCATATTAGTTTTGAGGTATCGAGAGGTGAAATTTTTGGATTTCTTGGTGCCAATGGTGCAGGTAAAACTACGGCCATCCGAATGCTCTGCGGTTTATCGCTACCAAGCAGTGGCGAGGCAACAGTTGCAGGTTTAAATGTGTACACACACAATGAAGCAATTAAGAAACGCATCGGCTATATGAGTCAAAAATTCTCATTATACGAAGACCTTACGGTAAAAGAAAACATCCGCTTTTACGCAGGTATTTATGGCATGAGTAACCACTACATTAAAACAAAAACAACACAACTACTCGAGCAACTAGATTTAACCAATGAGAGCAACAGTTTAGTAAAATCACTACCGCTTGGTTGGAAGCAGAAACTAGCTTTTTCAGTAGCCATTTTCCATGAACCGCAGATTGTTTTTTTAGATGAACCAACCGGAGGTGTAGACCCTGTTACACGCAGAGAATTTTGGAACATGATATACCAAGCAGCCGCAGCAGGTATCACTGTTTTTGTAACTACACACTATATGGATGAGGCAGAATATTGCAATCGTATATCAATTATGGTAGATGGTAAAATAGAAGCACTAGATACACCAACAGCATTAAAACAACAATACCATGCTGCTAGTATGGATGAAGTATTTCTTCAACTAGCTCGTAAGGCTAACCGCCAAGAATAAACAAGCATTATGCAACAACTTATAAGCTTCATTAGAAAAGAGCTATATCATATATGGCGCGATAAAAAAACAATGTTCATAGTACTTGGTATGCCAATTGTGCAAATCATCATTTTCGGATTTGCACTAACCAACGAAGTAAAGAATATCAAATTCGCTGTATTAGATTATGCTAAAGATAATGCCAGTCAACGCCTAATTACAGCTTTAGACGCTAGTGAATACTTCGATGTTACATCAGTACTACAGCAACCTAAAGCAATAGAGCAGGCTTTTAAAAATGGAAGTATAAAAATGGCACTGGTAATACCACAGTCTTTTGAACAAGAGCTGCTGCACACTAACAAATCGCAAATACAATGTATTACAGATGCTAGCGACCCTAACGTTGCCAATACTATTATAAACTATACCAATGCCATTGTGGGAAGTTATCAGCAAGAACTACAACAACAACCCTTACCATACACCATTGAGGTTATCAATAGAATGCTGTATAACCCTCAGCTAAAAGGTGCATATAACTTCGTACCGGGGGTAATGGCTATGGTACTACTGCTAGTGTGTACTATGATGACAGCGATTACCATTGTGAAAGAAAAAGAAACCGGCACTATGGAAATAATGTTAGTATCACCACTACAACCATTAAAAATTGTTATCGGAAAAGCCATTCCTTATTTAGCACTTTCTATAGTTAACATTATTAGTATTCTACTATTAAGCGTGTTTGTTTTAGAAGTACCTGTTAATGGTAGCCTCGCATTACTAGTTACCGAAAGTATTCTTTTTATCTTAGTATCATTAGCATTAGGGTTACTCATATCTGCTTCGGCAGCAACACAACAAGCAGCTATGTTTGTATCGCTAGTAGGTATGTTCTTACCAACAATTATGCTGAGTGGTTTTATGTTTCCAATTGAAAACATGCCCCAACCCTTACAAATTGTATCCAACATTGTGCCTGCAAAATGGTATTTCATCATCGTAAAAAATGTGATGATTAAAGGTGTTGGGTTTGAAGCTATTTGGAAAGAAACGCTGATACTTACAGGCATGTTTATCTTTTTCTTAACCATGGCAATTCGCAAATTCAAAATCAGACTGGCATGAGAACACTACTATTTATATTACAAAAAGAGTTTAAGCAAATTTTCCGTGACCCTGCTATCCTTAGACTCATTTTTCTCATGCCTGTAATTCAGTTGATTGTACTACCCCAAGCAGCAGATTATGAGATGAAGAATATCAATATTGCCATTACAAACCACGATAATTCGCAATACAGTCAACAACTTATTCAAAAAATTACTGCTAGCGGTTACTTTAATCTGGTTACCTATAATCATAGCTATGATGCTAGCATGAAATTCGTAGAAACAGATGCGGCAGATGTCATCCTAGAAATACCAACACAATTTGAACAACATTTAATAAAAGAAAACAAAGCCGAGCTATTTGTTGCCATTAATGCCATTAATGGTGTAAAAGGTAGCCTTGGTAGTGCTTACTTAAGTAGCATTATTCAAGATTACAATCAGCAAATTCGTAACAAACTACTGCAACAACCTCGCATTAATATAATGCCTATTATTGAAGTAGTACCTATGAATTGGTTTAACCCACAAATGAATTACAAATTCTTTATGGTGCCAGGCATTTTAGTACTGCTCTTAACCATGATTGGAGCTAACCTTACAGCCTTAAATATTGTTCGTGAAAAAGAAATTGGCACCATCGAACAAATCAATGTAACACCTATTAAAAAACATCATTTTATACTCGGCAAGCTAATTCCCTTTTGGGTACTAGGTTTTGTAATTATCACTATTGGTTTTGTAATTGCGAAACTGGTATATGGTATTGTTCCGATCGGAAGTTTTATTACCATTTATACTTTTGCAGCGGTGTATTTATTGGCAGTGCTTGGCTTGGGGCTCTTAATCTCTACCTATGCCGCAACACAACAACAAGCCATGCTCATTTCGTTTTTCTTACTTATGATTTTTATTTTATTAGGAGGCTTATATACATCGATTGAAAGTATGCCGCTTTGGGCACAATATATTACCAAGTTTAACCCTGTAGCATACTTTATTGAAGTAATGCGAATGGTTGTGCTCAAAGGCAGCAACTTAACCGATATCGTACCACAGCTACTATCTATTTTATTATTTGCTGTAGTACTAAATAGCTGGGCCATTTACAGCTATAAAAAACGCAGCTAAAATGTACACTTGGTTTTAGTAATACAAACACCAAGCCTTTTGAGGTGTTTTTTTGTTGACCAACTTAGGTACTACTAGCAACATCGTTGCGTCGCACACTTCAACAGTAGTAACATTATTGAGCTAATAAGCACTTGCGCAGGCATTTGCCGCAAGGCATAAAAATACTGCATGCTATCGTGTAACATGCAGTACTTCAATATTTACCGTAAGGTGAGTAATTACTCTATATCGTAACCAATACGTTTTAAATTAAGCTGTGGTACAGGCGATACAATTAACGGGAATTTTTCTACGGTTACAAAGCTAGGATCGAGGCCGAAACCACGCTCTTCACTTAAGCTGATTTCTTTGAGCCAAAAGTAAAGCTTCATGATAATTTTCTCTGTGAATGGCAATTCGTTATCGCTACTCAAATACTTTTCCATTACTACGAACTGAAAGTCGCCAACAATATTATTACGCTCTAAACTATCGTACCTGCTCATAATGTTCACTTCGCGGTTTTGCACCAACTCTTCTACCACCTTGCGGAACATGAGGTTAATTTTGTGTTCTACTCTAAAGCCTAATCTAAATTCAATCCGAATAATATCGTTTGGAATGATATGATCTACAATGTATTCGCAAGTGTAAGGGTCGTCTAATACATCTACGTGTACAAACCAATAAATATCGGCTCGTTTAGGACGTTTGTTTAGAATACTGTATATGATTTTATGTTCAATTTCCTTAGGGTTGTTGGCACTCGTCATGTATACTAAATGGCTGGCATATTTAGGCACAGTTTTATCGTTACTTAACTCTTGAATCATAGGTAAGTAATGATCTAACCGAACAAATTCTACATAGCGATTTTTAATTTTTCTGCTGCGAAACCACACGTACATTACGCCGAATAATCCGCCGCCTACTATAAGGGTTACATAACCACCATGCGGAAATTTTTCTAGGTTGGCAATTAAGAAAGAAATTTCAATGGTTAGATATACTGCTAAGTATAAATAAATCCACGCCGATGGCACTCGCTTACTCACCAAATAATTAGCAAATAAAATACTAGTACTAATCATACACATGGTAATAGCTAGCCCATATGCCGCTTCCATATTGGCCGATTCTCTGAAAAACAATACAATACCAACACAACCAACATAAAGCAATAAGCTAATACCGGGAATAAACAGTTGCCCTTTTTCTTCTGTTGGATAGTTGATTTTCATTTTAGGCCATAAGTTCAGCCGTAAGGCTTCAGAAATTAGCGTGAATGAACCAGAAATCAATGCTTGGCTGGCTATTACTGCTGCCGATGTTGCAATAACGATACCGAATATTTTGAACCATTTTGGCATAATACCATAGAATGGTGCCATGAACTGAATATCGGCTTGCATGGGTAACAATGCTTTTGCTTCCGATACAATCATGTAACCATTGTAATTATGGAGCAACCAAGCACCCTGACCAAGGTAATTTAGTATTAAACAAATTTTTACAAAAAACCAAGTATATCTAATGTTACTGCGCCCGGCATGCCCCAAATCGCTATACAAAGCTTCAGCACCCGTGGTACATAAAAACACTGCTCCTAACAGCCAAAACCCCTCCGGATAAGTAATCAACAGGTTAATACCATAGTAAGGATTGAACGCCTTAAATACTCTTAAATCGTCGAACAAATGTACACTGCCCAATACCGCAAGCATTAGAAACCAAACGAACATGATGGGGCCAAACAGCTTACCAATACTGGCTGTACCAAACTGCTGCAAAAAAAATAGCAACGAAATAATGGCTATTACAATAATTACAATGGTATTGGTAGTAATATGTTGAAACCTAGGCATTTGCCGCAAGCCCTCAATAGCCGAGGTTACCGAAATCGGTGGTGTTATAATACCATCGGCCAAAAGTGCTGCACCACCAATCATAGCAGGCATTACCAGCCAACGCTTACGCCTACGCACCAAAGCATACAAACTAAAAATACCCCCTTCGCCATTGTTATCGGCTTTTAAGGTTAGTATCACATATTTGATGGTGGTTTGTAGGGTTAGCGTCCAAATAACCAAACTCAATGCACCTACAATTAACGCTTCCGTTACAACTTTACCTTTGATTACTGCGTTTAAAACGTAGAGCGGAGAAGTGCCTATATCGCCGTAAATAATTCCGAGTGCTATTAATAAACTGGCGGCGGTAATTTTGTTGATGTGCTTGCCCACAACGATACTTTGTTAATGAAGTAGAAACAAATGTAACAGAAATGCAATTACCCTAACAAGAAAGCTTAAGTACCTGCTCAACCAATTTACACCCACAAGTTTTGTGTATCCCCATAAAACCCGTTACTTTAGAAACAACAAATGTATCGTTAAATACGCCTGATGCCATGAAACACTTACTTTTGATATTGTGCTGTTGCTACCTTACGGTAAATGGATGGTCGCAAAAAATTACCTACGCCGAACCCGACCGCGATGACCCACGTGGGGTGAACTTTGAAATAATCGGTAAATATAACAATCATTTCATTGTTTATAAAAACTACAGAGCCGATAATTACTTCACCATCTTCGATAACAACATGAAGCAGGTGAATAAAATACCCCTTGAAATATTTCCCGAAAGGCTTTTACAAACCGATGTTTTAGCCTACAGAGATTATTTCTACATTTTCTACCAGTATCAAAAAAAGAACATTGTATATGTAATGGCTGCCAAGTTCGATGGCAATGGCAAGCAAATAGGCAACAATATAGAACTCGATACAACCGAAGTTAACTTCACCGCTAACAATAAACTCTATACCTTTCTTAACAGCGAAGACAAATCGAAAATTGCCTTTGTAAAAGTGAATAACAAACGTCGCGAAACTTATCATGTTACCACCGTTGTTTTCGATAAAAATCTTGAGCTAATCAAACGCAACAAATTATACATCAAATCTGAAGACAACAACAATGAACTACTATCAGAATTTGCGGTAGACAATGCCGGCACCATTGTATTTCTTAAAGAAGCTTCTACACAACAACGCGATAACGTTGCAACCGTTAGTGTGTGCATGCTCGGCACAGCAACCGACAGCCTCAAAGAACTTAAAATTGGGCTTCCTAAAATTTTCATCGATAAGTTGAAAATGAAGGTGAATAACAGCAACCACCAACTACTCGTTACTGGCTTTTATGCCAAAACACGCCGCGGCAATATCGATGGTATTTACTGCCTGATGTTCGATTATGCCAACACATCAGTTGTTAGCAATAAAACCTACACATTCAGTGAAGAATTCCGTAACGATGCTAAAGGCGAAGCCACCGTTAAAACCGCATTCAACGATTTTTACTTGCAAAACATCATCGCTAGAAACGATGGCGGATTTGCAGTAACCGCCGAAGCCAATTACACTAGTACACGTACAGGTAACGGCTTTAACCGTTGGGATTACACAGGCATGTATTGGGGTAATAGTTTTTACAACGATTGGTATATGTGGAACTCTCCAGGTATGCTTGGTGGTGGTATGTGGGGCAATCCTTTTTGGCGTGGAGGCTTTCCGCAAGTAACACGTTACTACAGTGATAATATTGCCATTCTCAGCTTCGATAGTGCCGGAACTATTGAATGGTCGAATGTGGTAAGAAAAAGCCAGTACGACGATAATACCGAATCATTACTTGGCTACTGCATGTTTAATACAGGTACTGAAATTCATTTTCTGTTCAACCAAGTAGAGCGACGCAACCAAATATTAAACGATCATTCCATTACACCTGAAGGGCAACTCACCCGCAATCCTCCCTTTAAGAATATCGACGTAGCGTACGAATGCCTACCACGCTATGGCAAGCAGGTAAGTAGCCGCCAATTAATTGTACCTACTTTGTTC
This sequence comes from Chitinophagaceae bacterium, assembly GCA_046296295.1. Lineage (GTDB taxonomy): Bacteria > Bacteroidota > Bacteroidia > Chitinophagales > Chitinophagaceae > UBA10646. Next base: position 71,567 of record JBKBLG010000010.1, read on the forward strand.
CGAAATATGATAAGCTTTGCTAAAATTGAATTTTAGTATTTACTTACGTAAATGAGGTTATCAAGTGACAGGTATTTTCAAAGAAAGAACTAGCGGTGCAGTATTTTTGCTCATACTTACAAGTATTGGCTTACATGTTAATTTTATTTACGATCCTCCGGGTATTATTACGAATGCAGGGCAGGGGTTACTCACCAATTTTTTAAATACATTACCACAAGTACCTTCTGTTGGCTTAATGCTAGTGTATCAACTATTCATTATTACACAGGCACTTAGGCTCAACTACATTATTAACGATAATAGAATGCTTCAAAAGCAAGGTTTTTCGGTAAGCCTAGCCTATATACTTGTAACTGCCATTTTACCTGAGTGGAACAATATAACCCCTGCCTTATTAATTAACACACTACTTATTGAGCTGCTAGCCATGTGTGCTAAGCTATATCAAAACAAGAGTGTTAAATCGCTGGTATTTGGCATAGGGTTAATGAGTGGCATTATTACACTTTTGCACTTTGCCAGCTTTTCGGTTATACTCATTGCATTTTGTGCACTAGCTATCTTACGTGCCTTTAAAGCCAACGAGTGGTTAGTACTATTACTAGGCATTATTACACCCATGTATGTTATGGCAGCCTTGCTATATATAACAGACAAATGGGATAACTTAAGCACTTTACATTTATTTGACATTCATAGCTTTAATCACTTAGATCACCTTTACGGCGTTATCACAGCATTAGCACTTTTAACAACTTTTCTTATAGCAGGGCTTATTTATTGGAATAGCAACAGCGGCAGAATGTTAATTCATGCACGTAAAATTTGGAGTGTGTTACTCTTTTCACTCATCATTTTAGTGCCACTGCCTTTTTTTACTACAAGTAGCACATTAGAGGGTTTTCTTCCTTTGACGATTCCGGTTGCTGCAATAGGGAGTAATTTTTTTAGTTACGCACGCACTAGCTGGTTACCTAACTTGTTGTTTTGGTTATTTGTAGCAGCAATTATTTTCATTAATTCGTACTGGATTATTGTACAAGCATAAAAAACCCTCTGCTGTAAGCAGAGGGTACAACTAAAAATACGAGTACAAGAACTAAAAATTAGTCTGGTTTCTTACCTTCTAAAAAGCTATTAAGCGTACTAAGTGGTTCATTATTACCATCTTCTTTTTTAACGGCATAACGACTATAGTAATTCTCAGCACTAGTCAATTGATTTTGTCCGTACAATTCTAAATTCTTACGAACATAAGCTGGTACGTTATCGTACTCATTATTCAAATCGCTATTAACATTAAAAGATAAATTACGTAGACGATTCACACGTTCTTGAGCTCTTCTTCTTTGTAATTCTTCTTCTTCGTTTGCTATCATACCATGCATAGCCACAGGTGCTTCATTCATTTCTGGTGCAGCTTCTTTTACCACCAATTCAAGATGCATCGAATCATCTGTTGGAATTGGTTTTGGCTGCGGCGCCGGTGTGTATGGTTCATTTACCGCAAGGTTATTGTTATTGATTGCCTGCGGCTGTGCTACCTGTTGATTGTAAATTTGTTGTGGTTTGTTTAAAAAACCATGTTGCTTTATGGGCTCGGCTTCCATTGGCTTCTCTACCAATTTCATCTCGAATGGGGCAGGTTGTTCTTCTACTTTTGAAACTATTGATGGTATAGTTTCGGGCATTACCAAGGTTAACACTTCGGGCACTTCGTTCACTACCGATGCAGGTGGTTCAACAATTACAGGCGGTGCTGTGTATTCGGTAACCGTTGGTGCAAGGTTTTCTGGCATCGTAGTAGGCGCAATCACAGCAACTTTTGGTGTTGGAGCCTGAGCTGTTTCATTGCTATTTAAATCGAGCGTTAGTACTACTTTTTCTTCTACAGGGGACGGCTTTGTTGCAGTTGCTGCTGCAGGCTTTACCGTAAATGGATCTTTATGATCAAAACCTGTGGCAATGAGTGTAATACCTAATTTTCTTTCTAATGAGGTATCATAACCCAACCCTGCTATGACATCTGTATCGTCGCCTGCTTGTTGGCGTAAATAAGCGGTAATAGTTTCCATTTCATCCATAGTGCACTCATACTCTCCTTCAGCACTATTAATGTTAATGAGAATCCAACGAGCTCCGCGAATATCGCTATCGTTTAGTAATGGCGATGTAATGGCTTCTTCAATTGCACGTTGTGCACGGTCTTCGCCTTCTGCGGTTGCACTGCCAAGAATAGCAACACCACCATTTTTCATTACAGTGCACACATCGGCAAAGTCAACAATTATATGTCCGCGACTATTAATAATATCGGTGATACATTTAGCAGCAGTAGCCAAAACGTCGTCGGCTCTTCCAAAAGCTTCACTCCATTTTAAATTGCCGTATTGCATGCGTAGCTTATCGTTACTGATAACAAGAAGCGTATCTACAAAAGGGGTTAGCTCACGAATACCCGCTTCGGCTTGTGCCAAACGACGTGGCCCTTCAAAGGGGAAAGGTGTAGTAACAATACCAACGGTTAAAATACCAAGCTCTTTACAAATTTTGGCAACAATAGGCGCACCACCAGTACCGGTACCACCACCCATGCCTGCAGTAATGAAAGCCATTTTAGTATTGATTTCTAAAATGCGACGAATTTCTTCAATGCTTTCTTCTGCGGCTTGCTTACCAACTTGAGGATTAGCACCTGCACCAAGCCCTTGTGTTAAATCAGGACCAAGCTGAATTTTATTTGGAACCTTACTTTGCTCTAAAGCTTTAGCATCGGTATTACAAATGATGAAATCAACACCTTCTATTTGTTGATTGTACATATAATTAACGGCGTTGCTACCGCCGCCACCTACACCAATTACTTTGATGATAGATGATTTTTCTTTAGGCAAATCAAAATGTATCATATAATGAATTTGAAGGATTATTAGTTTGTATGATTGTTACTTAGCGAATATGGTTATCATCTTCCTCAGCAAACAAGTCAATTAATCCTGATTTGATTTTACTGAAAATATCAATTCTTCTCTTGGGAGCTTGCTTCGGTGGATTAGTTGTTGACTTTTCGGCTGTAATTTCTTTTTTATCCACATCTTTCGACTTTGCTATTAACCCATCAGGAACAGCAACTATTACATTATTTGAACCTTCAAACCTTTTGATGTTGTTTTCATAATCATCGTACCCTTTTAAGATCAAGCCAATACAAGTACTGTACATGGGGCTCTTCAACTGCTCAACATGATTGGGTGCTAAATGCTCGTTAGGTAATCCGATACGTGCATTTAAACCAGTTACATACTCTGTTAATTGAATTAAATGCTGCAGTTGTGAACCACCTCCTGTAAGAATGATACCACCATTTAATGTACGACTATCTAACCCTACTTGCTTTAAATGATAGGTAACAAAATCTAAAATTTCGCTCATGCGGGCCTGAATGATTTGAGCCAAATTTTTTACACTAATCTCTCGTGAAGGCATTCCTTTCAATCCCGGAATTGTAATGTATGCATTTGCTTTTGCTTCATCGGCCAAAGCACTGCCAAACTGTATTTTCATTGCTTCTGCTTGTTGCTTAAGTACTCCTAAGCCCAAGCGAATATCATTGGTAATATTTTCTCCACCGAAAGGTATAACAGCAGTATGTATTAATACACCTTCGTGAAATACAGCCAAATCACTTGTACCACCACCAATATCAAGAATAGCTACACCAGGCTCCATATCAATATCGCTCATTACAGCAGCAGATGATGCAAGCGGCTGCAATACAAGATCTTTCGTTTTTAAACCACTCTTATTTACTGCACGATTGATGTTACGGATGGCATTTTTGTCGCCGGTGATGATGTGAAAATTAGCCCCTACTTTCACGCCAATATGCCCTACCGGATCTTTAATATTTGGGAGATTATCAACATAAAACTGTTGTGGCACAACATCTATAATTTCATCGCCTGCAGGTATAAATGTTTTACGCTGGTTCGCTATTAGTTCTTCTACTTCTTCACGCTTAATTTCTTCATCGGGGTTTTTACGTACAATATCACCACGAGTTTGTAAGCTTTTAATATGATGGCCAGCAATGCCCACATATACTTCATCGATTTGTAAATCGGGATTACTTTCTAAACAATTCTTTAAAGCAGCATCGATGGCCTTTATTGTTTGATCAATATTAAGTACTTGACCATGCTGTACGCCATGGCTTGCCGCTTTACCAAAACCAAGTATCTCTAATTTTCCGTACTCGTTCTTACGACCGGCAATACAAGCAATTTTTGTAGTTCCAATATCTAATCCTACGATAATTGGATTACCATCATGGTCATGGTTTGAATTAGTAGTTCCTGTATCGGAGCTTACGATGTTTGGGTGTTTGGTCTGCGTCATAATTATATGTTTTTAGTTGTTTTAATTTTTTGATGGCATTAATGCTTTTGGCTGTATGCTTGTTGGTTTATTATTAGTAGTAGTTATTGTTTTTTGCTTGAGCTTGTTACCAGCAACCGAATCTGCTGGTTTTGGCTTATCATTTACGTAAGTAAGTGCTACAGTATTGCTTACCTGATTTGTTTGTTGCATTACAGCTTTTAATTGTAACATAGCTTTAGCAGTATCTGCTACCGGAGATTGAGCACCTCTTCGTATGGCAACAACTTGTCCGTTATAACGCACATCAATACGTTCATACTTTTCAAAAGCTTGCTTCGCCCAAACATGCTTATAAAAACTATACAAACGATTGAACTTAGCATTAAGGCTATCTGAATTTCCGATAGTAACCACCTGATTTCCTAAAGTTGGTATCCATTCATATTCACCTTGCGGTAAAATATCTATCTGCGAAGTTTGAGCTAAAAAGAAGCTATCGGCTACAATGTATTTCGCAAGTAACTTGATATCGTTAAGAACCATACTATCGGAATGAGATAGTATTGCTCTGTTAGAAGGGAAAGAAGTGAATACAGGAACGCGTGCTGTAACGTGCTCACTCAAAGGTAATATGTTACCACTACTATCGATATAGAAAGAGTTTCCTTGCAGTGTAAATACACGGGCAATGGGTTCTCGTTCTTGAATGTGTACTTGTAAGAAGTGATTGTTATCAATAAACAGTTGTGCATTTGCAATCCATGGATTAGTTCGAAGAACTGCTTCCATTCTTCGAATGTTAATACGACCCAGCGACTGACCTTTCACCAAGCCTACTTTGTTCAACATAGTAAGCACATCTTTCTCTTGCACAAATAGTAATTGATTATCGCCATTAATAGTAACCACAGCACCATTGCATAAAGCACTTTCTTGCCGCTGCATAGCAGCAACTAAAGCAGCTATAGTAGCTATAGCTATGATGCACCAAAGGCCAATGGTTACTATTTTTTTAAATCGTTGCAAGTATTTATGCGTTTAATAAATTTTGTACAGGTTTTAGTAAGGTATCAATATCACCAGCGCCAGCCATTACAAGCAATGAAGGCTTAGTAGTGGCAATAAACTGAAGCATTTCTTCTTTTGTAAGTAGCTTCGCTTTTTCATGCTCCATGAATGCAGCAATGGTGCTGCTAGTTACTCCCGGGATTGGTAGCTCTCTGGCTGGATAGATTGGCAACAGAATTACTTCATCTGCAAGGCTAAGTGCATCGGCAAATGCAGCAGCCAAATCTTGCGTTCTACTAAACAAATGTGGCTGAAATACTATTGTAATTTTTTTATTATACAAACTACGTACACCAGTTATAAGTGCACGTAATTCTTCTGGATGGTGTGCATAATCATCAATCATTATCTGTTGCTCGTTTTTTATGTAGTATTCAAAACGACGCTTCACACCTTTGAAGCTTGCAACCGCTGCTTTAATTTTTCCGTCATCAATGCCCAGATGTTTGGCTACCATTACAGCAGCAATGGTATTTTCTACATTATGTAAGCCACCCATGTGCAATACTAATTGACGTAACTGCCATTGCTTACTGATAATATCGAAATGGTAGCTGCCATCATTTACCGTAAGGTTAGTAGCGTATACATCGGCATTCGTATCGTTCAAATGATATGTGTAATGTTGAACTTGTTGGTTGAACTCGGTTGCTCTGCTTAACCCATATTTTGTAATTAAACATCCACCTTGCTTTACTTGCTTGGAAAAACTAATGTACGCCTCTTCTACTGCTTTAGGGGTTCCATAAATATCAAGATGATCTGCATCCATTGCAGTTATTACAGCCACATCGGGTACTAGCTTTAAGAAACTACGATCGTATTCATCGGCTTCAATTACGCTGCAATTGTTTTCGCTACTCCAAAAATTAGTATTGTAATTGGTTGCAATACCGCCCAAAAAGGCATTACAACCATAACCGGTATCGCGTAATAAATGTGCTGTTAATGAAGTAATTGTTGTTTTGCCGTGAGTTCCACCAATACAAACGTTCATTGAACTTTCTGTAATCCATTGCAGTACATCGCTACGCTTAACAACCGGAATATTTGTAGTATGATAAAAATTTAATTGTTTGTGTGTTGCAGGAATAGCTGGCGTGTACACAACAAGATCTACTTCTTTTGGCGCTAATGCAACATCATCGGTGTATATTACCGATATACCTTCTGCAATGAGTGTTTCGGTAAGTGTAGTTACTGTTTTATCGTAACCACTTACTTCAGCACCTTTTGATTTAAAGTAACGAGCCAATGCACTCATACCAATGCCACCAATACCTATAAAATAGATACTGCGGATAATATCGATTTTCATATGTGGTATGTTACGCTGCATCTTATTTACTAGTTATAGTGTTTAAAATATGTGTTGCAATAACAAGATCGGCATTGCTAATAGCATTGCGTTTGATATTTGCCGCAAGGCTATTTCGTTGTTCTTCATTCTCTATTAGCGCTAATGCAGTTGGTACTAATGTATTTTGTGCATCACTATCCTTTATCATAATTGCAGCATTTTGATTGACTAACGTTTGTGCATTGGCAGTTTGATGATCTTCTGCTGCATACGGATAAGGAACAAAAATGGCGGCCTTTCCCATGCATGCTATTTCTGTTACAGCCATTGCGCCTGCACGTGAAATGATAACATCGGCAGCGGCATAGGCAACATCCATATCTTTTATAAATTCAAAAACACAAATACCTGCCTGTGGAGCGTGATACTGTTGTAGTTCTTTTGTTGCATTTTTACCTATTTGCCAAATCATTTGCACATTGGCTGCTTTTAATTGTGGTATATATGCAGCAATAGCATTATTGATAGATGCTGCTCCTAAACTTCCACCAACGCTTAAAATAGTTGGTAAATTTTTCAACCCTAGCATTGATTTTGCAGTAGCAGAATCAATGAGATTATTAGTGATTGATGTTCGAACAGGATTACCTGTAATGATAATTTTTTCTTTTGGGAAAAAAGACTCCATTCCTTTGGTAGCAACAAACACAGCGGTTGCTTGCTTACCTAACAAGATGTTTGATTTGCCTGCAAAAGCATTACTCTCATGTATGAATGTGAAAATACCTTTTGATTGTGCATATTTTAATACTGGATAGGTACTGTATCCGCCAACTCCAATAACAGCATGAGGTTGAACCCGCTTCATAATATTACTGACCTGCCAAAAGCTTCTTATAAGTTTGAAAGGCAGTGATATATTTTTCCATAAAGCAGTTCTATTGAAGCCTGCAATATCGAGGCCTTCAATAGGGTAACCAGCCTCTGGCACTTTCTGCATTTCCATCTTACCCTTTGCACCAACAAATAATATGGTTACTTGTGGGTGTAATGCTTGCAAGGCCTTAGCGATAGCAATAGCAGGGAAAATATGCCCCCCGGTGCCACCGCCAGCAATGATAATGCGTAAGGGTTGATATGTTGTTGCTATACTCACTTGTTATGCTACTGCCGGTTTTGCTGGTATAATAGGATGTTCGTTTGGTGCTATAGGTTCCTTACCTTCCATTTGTTCTACATTACGTGCTACACTTAGTATAATACCAATAGCTGCACATGTGAATATGAAAGAGCTGCCTCCCATACTTACTAAAGGCAGCGTTACACCTGTTACAGGAACAATATTAACATTCACTGCCATATTAGCTACAGCCTGAATTACAAGTGTGAAGCTTAACCCTAGTGCAAGAAATGCACCAAAAGCATAAGGGCAACGTCGGAATATTTTGATACATCTGAATAAAAACAGTAGATATATAAACACAATAAACACACCACCCAATATGCCATACTCTTCTATAATGATGGCATAGATAAAATCGTTATACGCTTGCGGTAAATAATTTCGTTGTTCACTATTACCAGGCCCTTTACCAAATAAAATTCCACCATTTGCAATAGCCATTTTGGCTTGCTGCACTTGATAAGGTTCATCCACCGCATCGGCATATACGAAATCTTGTACACGCTTGACCCATGTACCAATTCGACCAACACTTTTAATGCCACCACCATTGTTTGAAGCTGCCATTTCTACCGTTGCTTCAGTTGGTGTGTAGGTAGTTACCGCATACCCTACCAAAGCTCCAACAGGTATAGCAGCAATAAGTACAACTAACAGTAAAAATTTTATTGGCACCCTACCAATGAACATCAACACTAATGAAGTAGCTGCCGTTAACAACGCATTAGAAAGGTTGGCCGGAGCAATTAGTAGCGTAGTAATTGCTACAGGTATAATTATTGGCAAGAAGCCTTTTTTGAAGCTATTGATATCAATTTGCTTTTTGCTTAACTGCCTTGATAGATACATGAACAAAGCAAGCTTTGCAAAATCGCTGGTTTGAATAGTAAGGTTAACAATGGGTAATTTAATCCATCTGCTACCATCATTAATTTTCGCACCAAATAACCAAGTATATAAAAGTAAGGGTATACTTACGTAAAAGAGAATTTGTGCAATACGAGAATAAATGGTGTAGTTCACTCGGTGCAAGAAGTACACCACACCTAACCCTATGATGGTAAAGGCCACTTGCTTAAAGAGAAAACTCTCTGTATCGCCTTTAAATTTTTGATAAGCGAGTGTACCAGTTGCACTATATACTACCATGATGCCAATAAGTGCCAATAGCAACACTAAGCCCCAAATAACTTTATCGCCTTTGGTTTTATTTGTGATGCTACCAAACCTTTCTACACTTGGTAGTTGTGTAAATAATATGTCGCTATGATTTTTCAATGATGCTATAACTATGAATACTCAAAATTTTAAATACTTACAGTGCCTTTACTGCCTCTTTAAATTGGCGACCTCTATCTTCGAAGTTTTTAAATAAATCGAAGCTTGCACAAGCAGGACTTAACAGTACGGCATCACCTTTTGCCGCAAGGCGAAAAGCTTCATGTACAGCATCGATAGCAGTATTGGTATCAATAATGGTTTTAACTATGCCTTTAAAAGCTTCATGAATTTTTGCATTATCTGTACCAAGACACACGATAGCTTTTACTTTTTCACGTACCAAATCTTCTATGAGTGTATAATCATTACCCTTATCTACACCTCCCAAAATAAGAATGGTAGGTGTACGCATACTTTCTAAAGCGTACCAAGTGCTATTCACATTGGTAGCTTTACTATCGTTGATAAAATCTACGCCACGTACACTTGCAACAAACTCCATTCTATGTTCTAGGCTTTCAAACTTGGTAATAGCTTCTCTGATTTTTTCCTTTCGAATACCGAGTGTACTTGCTGCAATACCTGCTGCCATAGTGTTGTACTGATTATGCTTGCCTTTGAGCGCAAAATCGTAGATGCTCATGCTTACCCTTTCTTCTTGAACGCGTAACATCATCTGATCACCTTTAATATAGGCTCCTTTTTTTACTTCTTGTTTCATAGTAAATGGCAATGGGTTAGATTTAATGGAAATATGTTTTAATTGATTGGTAATGACTTCATCGTCTAAACAATAAATGAACGTATCGGCATCGGTTTGATTTTCGATGATGCGAAACTTGCTATCAATGTAGTTTTGAAATTTATAATCGTAACGATCTAAATGGTCTTCTGTTATGTTTAGTAGAATGGCAATATCTGGCTTGAATGTAACAATATCATCTAGCTGGAAAGAGCTGATTTCAGCTACGTATACTTGCTTGGGTGCTTTAGCGATTTGCCATGCAAATGAGAAACCAATATTACCTACCAATGCACAATCGATACCAGCAGTAGTGCATATATGATAGATTAAAGAGGTGCATGTACTTTTGCCATTACTACCTGTAATAGCTACAATTTTACTATTGCCTTTGTAACGATACGCTAGCTCTATTTCACTGATAATACTGATGCCTGCATTACGAATTTGCTGTACGATATCGTATTTGTTGCTAATGCCAGGACTTTTCATTACCTCCTTAGCATTTAGAATTAAGGCTGGGGAATGCTTACCTTCTTCAAATGCAATACCATTGGCTGTAAGTACATCTTTATAATTTGGCTTGATAACACCACCATCACTTACAAATACATCGTACCCTTGCTGCTGTGCAAGTATAGCTGCACCCACGCCACTCTCACCGGCGCCAAGTACTACTAAGCGATGTTTAGTGTTATTATGTGATGTTGTTGTTTGCATATTATTATTTACCGAAAGGTGTACTATCTAATTTTTAATGTTGCTATAGATGCGATTACGCAAATGAGTGTGATAATCCAAAATCGAATGGCTATTTTACTTTCATGAAATCCTTTCTTTTGATAATGGTGGTGTAAAGGACTCATTAAAAAAATACGCCGCCCTTCACCATATTTTTTCTTAGTGTACTTAAAATAGCTTACTTGAAGAATTACACTTAAATTTTCTACTAGAAACACACCGCAAAAAATTGGAATCAATAATTCTTTACGAACAATAATAGCTAGCGATGCTATGATACCGCCTAATGCTAAACTTCCGGTATCGCCCATGAACACTTGTGCCGGATAAGCATTGTACCACAAAAAACCAACACAAGCACCAACAAAAGCTGCAACAAAAATGCTTAGCTCTCCCAAATTAGGGATGTACATGATATTCAAGTAATCGGCAAACTTATAATTACCACTTGCATATACGAAAATAGCTACACCAAAACCAATAATGGCACTAACACCTGCTGCCAAGCCATCTAACCCATCAGTAATATTGGCTCCATTTGAAACTGCTGTAATAATAAATGTTACAATAAGTATATATACAACCCATGTGAATTGCTCTGCACCATCGCCTAACCACGATACGAGCTTACTATAATTAAACTCATGATTTTTTACAAAAGGAATTGTTGTTATGGGAGTTTTCACTTTCGCAAATACACGCTCTTGCCCATCAATTCTGCGAACCACATACTTTGTAGAATCATTGACTAATGCAGCTGATTTGCCAATAACTTCTCTTTCTACAACTACACTGTTGTTAAAGTATAATGTGGCACCAATGATGATACCTAAACCCACCTGACCAATAATTTTTGAAATACCTGCTAGGCCATCACTATCTTGCTTTTGATATTTAGTGCCTGCTTCTTGTGCTTTTTTTCTGGCACGTAGTTTAAAGTAATCATCTAAGAAACCAATAAAGCCAAGCCATACCGTACACAACAACATTAAGCGGATATATACTTTGTTTAAGTCTGCAAAGAGTAAAGTTGGCGCTATGATGGCTAAAAGTATAATAATACCTCCCATGGTGGGCGTTCCTTTTTTTTGTTGCTCGCCTGCCAAACCAAGATCTCGAACAGTTTCACCTATTTGCTTTTTCTTTAACAGGTTAATAACTCTACGACCATATACGGTTGCAATAAGCAACGATACAATGATAGCCATAGAAGCTCTGAAGGTGATGAACTGAAACAGTCCGGCACCACTCATATTGAACTCTTGTTTTAGCCAATTAAATAAATGAAATAGCATATGGGTGTAAGTTGCTTGTTATTTGTTTTGTTGTTGAAATGCTTGCTGTACCATTAACTTATCATCGAACGGATATTTTATACCCATGATCTCTTGATACTTCTCATGTCCTTTTCCAGCAATTAGAATAATGTCTTCTGGCATCGCAAGTGCAACTGCTTTTGCTATTGCAGCATCTCGTTGAACCACTACCTCATACTTACGTTTAGCGGCCGAGCTGAGCCCTTGTTGCATATCTTGTAAGATTACTTCAGGATTTTCTGTTCTAGGATTATCGCTTGTAAGAATTACGTGATCACTTAAATCGCAAGCGGTCTGAGCCATTATAGGACGCTTTGTTTTATCTCTATCGCCACCACAACCCACAACAGTTATAATACGTTCGTACCCTTTACGTAATTTTTTAATAGTTGTAAGTACATTTTCTAATGCATCGGGAGTGTGAGCATAATCAACAATAGCAATAATACCCGACTTACTAATACTGTAATCAAAACGTCCTTCTGCACCTGTGAGCATACTTAGTACACGTAACACTTCTGCAGGCGGTTGCTGCATACTAACAGCTACACCATACACGGCTAAAAGATTATAAGCATTAAACTCACCAATCATTCTAAAATGTACTTCTTGTTCATTCACCAACATGTGCAGGCCAGTGAGTGCATTGTCAAGTATTTTACCTTTGAACGTGGCTGCATGCTTTAAACCATAGTACATTTTTTTAGCAGCTGTATTTTGAAGCATTACAGTACCACGCTTATCATCGGCATTACTAATAGCAAATGCATCGGCAGAGAGGCCATCGAAGAAAAGTTTTTTCACCCGAATGTATTCTTCAAAAGTTTTATGATAATCTAAATGATCATGTGTGATGTTGCTGAACACAGCACCCTCAAATCGCAAACCCGTAATTCTATGTTGGTGTATTGCATGGCTACTACACTCCATAAAAACATAAGTACAACCAGCCTCTACCATAGTTGCGAGTAGTGCATTTAATGCAACAGCATCGGGTGTTGTATGTGTGCTTGGCACTATGGTATTGCCAATATGATTTTGTACCGTACTGATTAACCCACACTTATAACCAAGCGTAGAAAACAATTTATACAATAGTGTTGCAATAGTTGTTTTGCCGTTTGTACCAGTAACACCTACTAACTTAATCTGCTCCGAAGGACGACCATAAAAATGATGTGCTATGTGTGCTATTGCAATAGCAGTGTCGGTCACTTGCACATATGTAACATGCGCTTGCATATCTTGCGGTAAATGGTTACACACAATAACGCTAGCGCCATTCGCAATAGCAGCATCAATATAATCGTGCCCATCTACAGATACACCATTAATAGCAGCATATAAGCAGCCTGCTACTACCTTACGAGAATCGATAGTAATGGCAGTAACCATTGCATTGCTATTACCTTGTATTGCAACGAGTGATACTTTGTATAATATGTCGCTTAATACTGCCACTTTAATTGAGTATAAGTGTTATGGTAATTCCTTTTTGTATTGTAGTACCTGCAGCTAAGCTTTGTTCTTTCACTTTTCCTTTGCCGCGTATTTGTACTTGCATACCTAAATTTTCACATAAGTATATAGCATCTTTTAAGCCCAAGCCTATAAGATTAGGTACAGTTGCTTCATTGTATTTTAATAGCGATGCAGTTACACCACTTTGCTGATTTTGTACTTGTAACCACTCAGCGTACTGCACGCCTGTAGTATTGTTTTTATAGAGTTGTAAGTGTTTGTTGAGATAAGCTACATCTTGCTCTGCACCAGCATAAGTGAACGGCGTACTATCATTTGCCGTAAGGCTTGCATACTGCCTTGTAGCACTTTCACGCACATGCAATGTGTATAAACGATCGGCGATTTCTTTCCAAACGGGCCCGGCAACATCAGCGCCGTAAAAACGTACTGCATGTGGCTTATTTCTTATAATTACAACAATGGTATACTGCGGATTTTCGGCAGGGAAATATCCGGCAAAAGAACTTTGATATACTTTATCGGCATAGGTAAACTTACCATCGGACACTAAGGCTGTACCAGTTTTGCCTGCTGCTTTGTAAGCTGCTTTTTCAAACAATCGCTTAGCAGTACCATTAATACAAACACCTTCTAAACAAACCTTTAATTGCTTGAGGGTAGTTTCACTACATATACGTTCATTCACTACTTGTGGCTGAAACTGTTTAATGATGGTACCATCTTCAACCACACTATTTACAAGGTATGGCTTCATCATTACGCCCTTATTAGCTACAGCATTATAAAGCATAGCCGTACGTAATGGTGTTATAGCTAAACCATATCCAAAGCTCATCCAGGGTAATGTTGCATTGCTCCAGTACTTGCTACCAGGCTTATATACAATGGGCTTACCCTCACCAGCTAAGTCAATTCCTGTTTTATCTGTAACACCAAGCGTTTCAAGATGCTTTAAAAACTTTGAAGGCGTTGCACCGTAATAGCTCATTGCCAGTTTTGCCATTCCCACGTTGCTACTTAACTCAAAAGCCTGTTGCAATGAAACATCGTACCTACCATGTGTTTCGCTATCGTATACGGTTCTATTAGCTACCTTCCAAGTACCGCCTTCTAAGTTCACAGGCGTGCTGAGTGTTGCTTTTTTATCTTCTAATACAGCCAATATGGTGGCAAGTTTAAATGTACTTCCTGGCTCTGTAGGGCTTAACGCATAATTGAAATTTTCCCAATAAGCCGAATCGTTTCTACGTCCAAGATTCGCAATAGCCTTAATCTTACCGGTTTTCACTTCCATAACAATAGCGCAGCCATATTCAGCTTGGTTTTGCAACATCATTTTCATGAGTGCGTTCTCAGTTATTTCTTGAATGTGTATATCGAGCGTAGTGATAATATCTTTACCTTTTTCTGGTTCTATTTCATAACCCTCGTCTACCGGCACACTAACACCACCACCAATACTACGCACCAAACGCTTTCCTGTTGTACCTTTCAAGTAAGCATCGTACTGCTGTTCTAGTCCAACCTTTTGAGCATTTTCTCTATCTAATCCAATAGTTCTATATGCTAGTAATTGATACGGATTTAAACGAATGCTTTTATCTTCAGCAATAAAGCCACTTTTGTTTCTACCTAAACGCACCAACGGCAACTGCTGCAATTTTTGAAAATCGCGGAAGCTGATTTTACGTTTTAGTAAGAAATAGCGGTCTTTCATGTTATATCCCTTTTGCAAAAGGCGTTTATATTCAACGGCTGTTCTATCACCGAATAAAGTAGCCAAGCCTATGCTCAAGCTGTCTATATTTTCACGAAAACGAACACCATTTTTTTCACGCAAGCCATCGGCAGCAAAATCAATATGCACGTCAAATTGTGGGATACTTGTGCTTAGCATTTGACCATCTTCACTATAAATGGTACCACGTTCTGCATCAATTTCTTCAATACGTTGGTGCAGGCTATCACTCATACCACGCCAATATGCACCTTGTACTTGTTGTATGTATATTGCCTTACCCACTACCCATAAGCACAACATAATAATGAGCAAGTAACACGCATACACCCGCCACAAGATGTCGTTCTTCACTTCAACTGTATTGGTATGTTTTGTTGCCAAAGTGCGTTTCAATTTTTATGGTTGGTTGTTGGTTTTTCGTTGTTCGTAAGGTATTCGCATAGGTGGCTCATTGGTTAACTCAAGCCCAAGTGGCTCTGCTGTTTTTGCCAATTCAGCCTCTCTACTTTTGAACATCAATTCGCTTTTTAGCGTTTTATATTCATACTGCAGTTGCTTAATTTCCTTTGCAGTTTTATTGATTCTTCGAATAGTTCTATCGCCCTTATGGCCATTAGCGATGTATAAAATTGCCAAGCCACTCAGAAACAGAAAGAACCCTAAGTTTTTACTCACCCATTCGTACTTAAACCAAGCTCCAAACGAAATTTTTTTCTTCGCTTGCTCATGTTGCTCAGTAATACTTACTTCTGTTGTTGCCATATATTTTGTACATGCCTTACGGCAAATGAAAAACTGCTTTGTTATAGCTTTACTGCAATTCTCAATCGAGCACTTCTAGCACGATTGTTTTGTTGTAATTCTGCAGCACTTGCTTGAATTGGTTTTTTAGTAATCACCTCGAACACCTTCTCCCTCACCTCTGTACTAAAAGGATTGCTGTTATCTTCCGGCGCTAGTGTTCCATGTTTCATAAACAGCTTCACTATTCTATCTTCTAAAGAATGGAAGGTGATGACTGCCAACCTACCGCCGGGCTTCAACACTTGTGCTGCCTGCTCCAGCATTTGCCGTAAGGCGCCCAACTCATCATTCACCTCTATTCGCAATGCTTGGAACACCTGTGCTAAATATTTATTCGGATTGCCTTTAATAACCGGTTGAAGAAATGCTTTAAAACTTTCAATGGTGTTAAAGCTTGTGGCTTGCCTACGCTGTACAATATGATTAGCCAAGGTTTTACTATTGGTTACCTCACCATATTGCTCAAACATTTTGTGCAATTGTTGTGTGGTGTAGGTAGCAATTATATCGGCAGCAGTTACGCCCTCACGTTGGTCCATTCGCATATCGAGCGGGCCATCGAACCGAATGGAGAAACCACGCCCTCCTTCATCGAACTGATGACTGCTCACCCCCAAATCGGCTAAGATACCATCCACTTTTGTGTAGCCATGCAATCGCAAAAAGCGTTGCAGGTGCTTAAAATTTTGTGGCACAAACAATAATCTGTCATCGTTCGGCACATTGGCTTGTGCATCGGCATCGTGATCAAATGCAATCAACTTTCCATTAGCACCCAATTGCGTTAGAATACCTTTGCTATGGCCACCACCACCAAACGTACAGTCAACATAAACGCCGTTGGGCTTAATAGCCAACGCATTTAAACTCTCCTGATATAAAACCGGTACGTGGTACAATGCCATGCTTTTAACAATGAACAATATTGGGTTAACCTATTTGCTGCTGCCCCATTACTTCGTTAGCAAGCACACTAAAGGCATTCGCATCGAAACTGTCAAACAACTTTTTGTAATTGGCAGTATCCCATATCTCTAACTTATCGCCTTGCGCCACTAGGGTAATATCTTTTTCTAGTTTAGCATGACTCTTTAAAGATGCAGGTAGCAACAAACGACCAGCACTATCTAACTCTACCTCGGTAGCACCACCCAAAAACTGACGCTGAAACTGGCGTACCTTTGGATCGAACTGGTTTAAATTACTAATTCTGGCGTGTAGTGGCTGCCACACCTGCATGGGATACAGGGTAAGGCACTCCTCGAAACCACGACTGATAACAAAACGTGTTTCTCCGCTGGGCAGTTGCTTTTTAAAGCCTGCCGGCAACAGAAAACGGCCTTTGCTATCTACCGTACTTTCGTATTCGCCGAGAAAATGCATTAAACAACAGTGTTTGTTAGAGAAATAGTCAATTACAAACACAAAATAACACTTTTTCACACTTTCTTCCAGCTTTTGGAAGCAGCCATTTTATACACAGTTAGTAAAGTGGCTCAAACGCAGTAGCCACAAGGCTTCAAAGCAATTACTGCACAGTTTATACACAAAACCGTGTGCATAAACTGTGGAAAACCCTCATTCTATCTGCATTTAACGTGCACAAACATCAAAACAATCAAAATTGGGAGGTGATTGTGTTTTTCGGAAAAACATTTACCGTAAGGAATACCTACATCTTAGCATAAGTGTACATCGGTAGCAAGTTGTTTCTTTGCAGCTTGTATTGAATAGCTATGCAACATCCAAAACACTTAAGTATTGCCGAGTTTAACTACGAACTACCAGACCATAGAATTGCTAAGTACCCATTGAGCGAACGCGATGCTAGTAAGTTATTGGTGTATCAATACGGCGATATTAAAACACATACTTACGAACATATTGCACATTATATACCTGCCGAAAGTATGTTGGTGTTTAATAACACTAAAGTGGTAGAAGCAAGATTGCTATTTACAAAGGCAACAGGCGGTGCCGTTGAAATTTTTTGTTTAGAACCCGATGTTCGCTACGGCGATATAACAACGGCCATGCTTACCACGCAAACGGTATATTGGCGTTGCTTAATTGGTGGTGTTAAAAAGTGGAAATCGGGTAGCGTACTTGAAAAAAAAATAGAGCATGGGCATAGCACTATTGTGTTGCAGGCAACCCTTATTGAAAAACTAAGCGATTGCTATTTGGTGCAATTGCAGTGGAACACCAACCATAGCTTTGCCGAAGTGTT
The DNA here is from genome assembly GCA_046296295.1 of Chitinophagaceae bacterium. GTDB lineage: Bacteria > Bacteroidota > Bacteroidia > Chitinophagales > Chitinophagaceae > UBA10646. The sequence goes on from JBKBLG010000010.1 coordinate 89,781, forward strand.
ACATTGGGCCGGCCTCATTCCTTTACCACCTTACTTACACCGACAGGCTGAGGTAAGCGATAATGAACGTTATCAAACCATTTATGCAAAACACGATGGTAGTGTTGCAGCACCAACGGCAGGCTTACATTTTACCGAAAGGGTTCTTCGTAGCCTTACGGCAAAAGCAATTACGCAACAGTACGTAACCTTGCATGTAGGTGCGGGCACCTTTAAGCCGGTGAAGGCCGAAACTATGGCAGAACACGAAATGCACGCCGAATATATTGATGTAAATCAGGCATTCATTGAGGCTGTAATTTGCCATGAGCACCCCATGGTAGCTGTAGGTACTACATCGCTACGCACCATTGAAACGTTATATTGGATGGGCGTTAAATGCTTAGAGTTTGGCGCTTACCTTAGTTCTATTGCAATTGAACAAATTAGCATTACCCAGTGGGATGCCTATGAACTACCACAACACTACAGTAAAAAAGAGGCATTTACTGCATTACTCAATTGGATGCAAGCTACTAACAACCAACGTGTTTTAACAAAAACACAAATTATTATAGCACCAGGTTATCGCCTACGTGTAGCCGATGGCATTATCACTAATTTTCACCAACCACAAAGCACACTGTTATTACTGATTGCAGCCGTTATTGGCGATGATTGGAAGCGTGTGTACGATTATGCACTTGCAAACGATTTTAGATTTCTAAGCTACGGCGATGGTAGCCTACTTTGGAAGCACTACTAAACCTGCCTTGCTAAAGGCACTTCAACGGTGAAAGTACTACCCTTTCCGAGTACACTTTCTACTTTTATGCGGCCTTTATGCTCGTCAATCACGGTTTTCACGTAGCTCATGCCCAAGCCGAAGCCTTTTACATTGTGCACATTACCGGTATGTGCTCTGTAGAATTTTTCAAACACACGCTTTACCGTTTCTTTACTCATGCCAATGCCATTATCTTCTATACGAATAAGTAAGAACTTTTTAGAGCTATGGGTAGAAATTTTAATATGCAAGCCTTCATCTTTACTATATTTCACCGCATTATCTACCAAATTATTTAACAAATTACCGAAATGGGTTTCATCGGCAATAATGGTATCGTTTTTGGCATTGAGTAATAACTCTATCTGACCCTGCTTTTCTTCGAGTTGTAGTGTAAAGTTGGAGGTAACAGATGTTATCATTGCATGTACATGTACAGGCTTCATGTTAAGTTTCAGTTCTTGCCTATCCATAGCAGCAGCTTGTAAAATGGTTTCTACATGCTTGTTCATCCGCTTGTTTTCTTCTTTGATGATGTTGGTAAAGTAATTCAGCTTTTCAGGATTGGCCTGCACTTTTTCGTTACGTACCATGTCTACCGCTAACGAAATGGTAGCAATGGGTGTTTTAAATTCGTGCGTCATATTATTAATGAAATCACTTTTAATTTCACTAAGTTTCTTTTGATTCAGCATGGTTCTAACCGTAACGGTAAATGCTGCAATTACCACTAATGTGAACACACCTGCACCTATGAGCATCCACGTAAGTGAAGCCCATAATTGTTGCTTAAAATCGGGTATAATGATGAATAAATTTTCTTCGCTAATAAGGCCTTCCCAATCGCTGCCTTGCTCCGGACCAATAGGTATTACTCGCCTGCGATAACCAGCCGTATCAAGCGATGCGTTCATGAAGTTAGGGCTCTGCATTTCTACCACATAATCTTCTTTATCAGTTGTAATAGCAAATTCAAAACGTAAGTGTTCTAGCCCTTCGTTACGAAAAGCATGCTCTAGTTTCTCGTAAATTTCATAATCAGTAAAGCGTTGCGAAATTTGCGGCGGCTTTACCTTTTTCCCTATTTCTAATTCAGGCGAAAAGCCCAAATTATTAAGTCTGCGGGGCAACCGCATACTTGGGCTATGGCTGGCTTGTCGGCTTAACTCTAATGCTACATTATAAGCAGCTTTATCTACCTTATATAGTATACGCTGCTCTTGTACTTGTAATAGGTTTTTAACCCAACTATATTGAAACAAAAAAATACCCAGCAACGAAAAAGAAATCAATAGAATAATTACCGGAAATACTTTCTTCATAACATCGAATATACTTGTAATTTGTGGGTTATAAGTGAGCGGTAAGGCATTTACCGTAAGGTTAACAAGGCCAGTACTGAAATATAACCAGTATAATTTATGCCTTACGGCAAATGATGTACCGCGGCAAAATTGTATCTTAACATGATGAAACAGCCTAACAAAGGACAACTACTAATAGCTGATCCATTTCTTAAAGATGCTAATTTCATACGTACCGTAGTACTACTGTGTGCTTTCAACGATAGCGACGGCGGCTTCGGTTTTGTGATGAATCGTAAAAGCGAGCAAACACTTGCCGATGTTTTAGAAGCAGCTCCATTTCCACAATTTCCTTTGTATTATGGCGGCCCTGTTCAGTTAGATACCCTGCATTTTATACACACCGTTCCACATTTAATACCCGATGGCATACTTATTGGCAATGGCATGTATTGGAGTGGCGATTTCGATAAATTATTGCTACACTTGAGTAATCAAGCGATAGGGCAGCATGAAATAAAATTTTTCTTGGGCTATAGCGGTTGGTCTGAAGGACAATTAGAAGAGGAAGTTGAGGAAGGCAGTTGGCTGCTTACGCCTGCTACACCAACACTTGTATTTGAAACACCTGTGGATGCTTTGTGGCGGCAATCGGTACTACAATTAGGCGATGCTTATAAGGAAGTAATTCACTACCCTATTGATCCACAGTTGAATTAATTATACTTCATTAAAAAGCTGGTGCGCCGCAATGCACACCAGCTTTTTGAGATTTACGTTGATATACGATTAATCTAACCCTTCAGCACCTTCTACTAAAACAGTTGCCTTGTTGTTATACATCTCAACAAAACCACTTTGAATAGCGTAGTGGTGTGTATCGTTTTTACTATCTACTAATACCTTAATCTTACCCTTACCCAAAGCACTTACCATAGGTGCATGTTTATCGAGCAGTTCAAACAAACCAGAGATGCCTGGCAATTGAACACCGTACACTTCACCGCTGTAAAGTTTTTTCTCAGGGGTTAATATTTCTAAAGTCATACAAGGCAATTTGAAAAATGAGCATTTTGAAAACAGACAATCAGTTACAAATTTAGTAGTAACTACTAGCCTTGTACCTGAGCCATCATTTTCTTACCCTTCTCAATAGCATCTTCTAAAGTACCAACAAGGTTGAAGGCAGCTTCAGGATACTCATCTACCTCACCATCCATGATGGCGTTGAAGCCACGGATAGTATCTTCTATACTTACAAATACACCCTTCAAACCTGTAAACTGTTCTGCTACGTGGAATGGCTGACTTAAGAAACGTTGTACTTTACGAGCACGAGCTACCGTCATTTTATCTTCGTCGCTTAATTCATCCATACCAAGGATAGCAATGATATCTTGTAATTCTTTATAACGCTGCAAAATCATCTTCACACGCTGAGCACAGTTGTAGTGTGCTTCACCTACGATAGCAGGTGTTAAGATACGTGATGTTGAGTCTAGAGGGTCTACCGCAGGATAGATACCTAAGTCAGCAATCTTACGGCTTAATACGGTAGTAGCATCTAGGTGTGCAAAGGTTGTTGCAGGTGCAGGGTCAGTTAAGTCATCTGCAGGAACATACACAGCTTGCACAGAGGTAATTGAACCATTTTTGGTAGAAGTGATACGCTCTTGCATCAAACCCATTTCAGTAGCCAAAGTTGGCTGATAACCTACGGCCGAAGGCATACGACCTAACAAAGCCGATACTTCTGAACCAGCCTGTGTGAAACGGAAGATATTATCAACGAAGAAAAGAATGTCTTTACCCTTACCACTGCCATCGCCATCGCGGAAGTATTCTGCAATAGTTAAGCCGCTTAGTGCCACACGAGCACGAGCACCCGGAGGTTCATTCATCTGACCGAATACGAAGGTAGCTTTAGATTCTTTCAAACCTTCTAAGTCTACACTGCTCAAATCCCAGCCGCCTTCTTCCATGCTGTGCTTGAATTTGTCGCCGTATTTCATAATACCCGCTTCAATCATTTCACGCAACAAGTCGTTACCCTCACGAGTACGCTCACCCACACCAGCGAATACCGACAAACCACCGTGGCCCTTGGCAATGTTGTTAATCAATTCCTGAATCAATACAGTTTTACCTACACCGGCACCACCGAATAAACCAATTTTACCACCTTTTGCATAAGGCTCAATCAGGTCAATTACTTTAATACCAGTGAATAAAACTTCAGTAGCAGTACTTAAATCTTCGAACTTAGGAGGTAAAGCGTGAATAGGGCGACCGTTTTCTTTGCTGATAGCAGGCAATCCATCGATTGGGTCACCAGTTACGTTAAATAAACGACCGTTGATACCTTCACCAACAGGCATACTAATAGCACGACCAGTATCTACCACTTCCATACCACGCACCAAACCTTCGGTACCTTCCATAGAAATGGTACGAACGCTATCTTCACCCAAGTGCTGCTGTACTTCAAGCACAAGCTTTTCACCGTTTTCGCGGGCAATTTCTAATGCGTTAAAAATTTCTGGCAGGCTGCCTTCGAACTGTACGTCTACTACAGCACCGATGATTTGTTTTACTTTACCCTTACTGGCCATAAGAAAGGAATATTTTGATTGACAGTTTCCAATTTGGCTGCAAAAGTAGGGGTTTTGTAGCTTTTTCATGTAGACAACTCCCACTTTCTGAGTAAAATCTTTAAGTGCAAGAAAAGGGTATGGTTACCCAACAGCAACTATATACCAAGTTTTCAACGACTGTTGGAACGTATTGAGTAGTAGATATGATGTTGTGCACCATTCAGGTAAATGATGCTATTGCACTTTAGTTATCTGCGTGGCTAGTCTTGGTATCTAAACTCACGATAGCGAGATTTTTTTTCAGAAAATCAAGGAAAAAAGAGAAAAACGAACATCAAAAAGATAAAAAAATGACTTAAATTATTTTTTTATAAATTATTTTATCTTTATTTTGTATAAACAAACTAACATTTATGAAAAACTCATCTTTGATTACAATAATTGTAGTCTTATCAATCTCATTAATCGCATTCGCATGTTCAAAAAAAGAATATGATACTGTGCAGGAATATTCAAAGAAAAATAGTAGTGTAATGTTGAGTTCTTCCGACTCAAATTTCTTAATTTCTGCTAAAAAAATGCATTTCGAATTAGACATAAAAAGTATACCTAGATTAAAGAAAGTTTATGGCACTGCACAGAATTGGGAAAAATACATTAATGATTTCAAGTCGAAAAAAAACGGTATGAAATCAAATTCAAATTGGCAGACAGAAAACACTGCTGGATTATTTGAAATTACTGGTGAATATTCAGACGGAATCCTTTATTCGGGTAACCAATCTGTTAAATGCAACGCTTATACCTATATATTCGATGCTATTGAAGAGGCCGGTCGCGAATTAATTTATTGTGACCGTGCAGGAGCTAGTAGTGCTTGCGCTGCCAAACTCAGGTCGGGTATGATAGATCAAAGTGAGCAAAATTTTTTAAGTGATTGTGATATGGAAGCAGGTTGGTTCTTACCATGTGTTGCTTATCCATTGAGTAATGTGGACGCTGTTTTCGATAATGAAGTAAATTATTATATAGAAAATAACGAGGGATTAAATCAGTTTCTCGATCCCAATGCTCCTTGCCAAGTATTTAATTCAGGCATTAATTTGCTTAACGCTTTAATAGATCAAAATTACGATAATAATCCCAGCCCTGGGTATACTTACTATATATCAAATAGAACTGCAACTACAAGATCATGCGAGTACAAATGGGTGTGTGGTAAAGCTACATCAATGTTATTTTCTTATGTGATAGCTCAATCAGTAGAAAAAAGTACCCACGTTTATAATAATTATTACAGTTCTTGGACATTTGCTACGTTTGAACACATCGGTGTGGATGAGGTTAGTTCAAATAGTTTTGGTGTTGGTTTTGAAATTAAAGAACAACCTAACAGCCCTCCTCACGCTGAAATTGTAAATCCATTCTTTGCTAAAACTACTATTGAAATAAAAATAACTGCGTCTTTGGTATACAAAGGTTTTCCAATATCAATTTATCGTACTTATCCTGCTTCTAAAGAATTTTATAGTACCCATCCATAAAAATCATGAAACTTCTATTCTATTTTCTTTGCTTTTGCATTATATCTGCATGCACAAATCAAAGAAAAATAACGTCTGTAAATTTTTCTAGAATTATTTTGCTATATTCTAATTCTAGTGAAAAAAGTATTATTATAAATGACACAACTTACATATCAAAGAAAGGAAATCATAATGTTTATACACATAACGTTTTGGGGGGTAAAGTAGTATTTAAAGGAAATAGTCCTGCCACGTCAACTGAAGTAAACTGGTATACTGATTCAATATTTACAAATGTTATAGATAACAAATTAGATTTTGCCAAAAACTCATTAGGAAAAATTTACACTCGAAATGAGGCGGATAGTATCTTTAAAAATTACATGCTTGAACTTTCAAGTATTGACAAAATTTTTCTTGATTTTGAAAACTTAACGTTTAAAGACATTCAAATATATTCAAATAATGAGTTTATAGTAAAATATAAAAATTTAGCTCCAAGTAAAGTAAATGATGTTGATAGTAGTGAGATATGGGTAAATACTAGCAAGGAAGATATGTATTTTTGCACATTATTAAATTCATCTATTTGTGATTTAGTCTCTACTAAATTGAATAGACGAAAATTTCATATTTATAAAATAAAACATTATTTTAAAGAAAATGCAAGTAATAATAGCCTTTGTTTTGAAATACAAATTAGGGAGATGTAGTTTACTTTTTACTCTTTTTTTTAGTGTTACAGGTATTTGCTCTACAACTAAAGACTTGAGGACATGGGAATGTAAAAGGCTGCACGAAATGTTGGTGCTTGAGAATTTAAATCGAATTACGCCACAGGATATAATCTCAATTAAAAAGGTATTTAATGGCGATACAGCTTTGTTTAAGAAAAACAAAGAAAAATATTTCATACCAAATACAATTAGATCAATTGACTGGGATGATATTAGAAATTATACAAACCTGACTTTAAATGATATAAATTCAATACGCTCAAAAAGATGCTTTTTATATCCATGGACTTTTTTAGCCTTCTTAAGGTCACAAAAATTCCAACATGACCCATTAAGAAAATCAATTTTTAGTAGTATTAGAAAAAGAAGCTATAATCTTCCAATACAAGATCTGACTGATAATGAACTCATAAGTTTTATTTTCTCTAGGAATTCTTCAAATAAAAGTCACCAACACAAACATTCAACTAAATCTTAACTATTTCGCTTTCGGCATCTTTGGTAACGTTACAACAGCGGCATATGATTTACTTGTAATATTCGTAAGGGTGTACAACATTATTCCTATGCTGGCTGCTAAAACTGCAAACTGCCATACAATAGCCGAACTTATTGCATAATCATATTCATTTAAGTTAAAAATAGTTATTATGCAATAAGTTTTGTTAAGTCTTTATTGCTTGTAACAATATTTGCAAGCTTTTTTGTAATTCTGGTAAGGTAATACTTAATGGTGGTGCTATACGCAGGCAGTGTGTAGCATGCAAAAACCAATCGGTAATAAGTCCTGCATCCCAACAAGCATGTACCTTTTTCAAATTGGTATCGAAGCTATCAAAAGCAACGCTGCCCCATAAGCCAGCAGTTTGCAACTGTAACTCAGGGAAATGTGTTGCAAAAAACTGTCGGAGCATTGTTTCTTTTACCGCAAGGGTATCTATCACATTGCTATTAAGCAACACCTCAAAAGCTGCCAAGCCAGCCGCACAACTTACCGGATGCCCTGCGAAAGTGCTAATATGCCCCAATACAGGATTGTTGGTAAAGGTGTGCATTAAACTTTCGTGAGCAATAAAAGCACCCAAGGGCATGCCGCCGCCAAGTGCTTTTCCTAACAATAACACATCGGGCACAACACCGCTATGCTCAAATGCCCAAAGCTTACCGGTACGGCCAAAGCCTGCTTGAATTTCATCGAACACTAGTAGTGCACCATATTTATTACAAGCTTCGCGTAAGGCTTGCAACCAACCATCGGGCGGTGTTGTAACGCCGCTCTCGGCTTGCACCGGCTCTACAAAAACGGCGGCAGTGTTATGGTTAATTGCTGCTACCATTTCCCAACTACCGTAAGCATATTGCGCCATACCCGGCAACAATGGCCTGTAAGCATTACGCCAATACTCGCTACCCATCATGCTTAATGCACCCTGTGTACTACCATGATAGCTATTGGTGCAACTTAATATTTGTGTACGCTTGGTAACACGTTTGGCAAGTTTCATGGCACCTTCTGTAGCCTCGGCTCCGCTGTTAGTAAAGTATACACAGTTTAACCCTTGCGGTAAATGATCGGTTAAGGCTTTGGCATAACGCACTTGTGGTTGTTGGATAAACTCGCCGTATACAATTAAGTGCATATACTGCTCGGCTTGCGCCTTTACAGCCGCTATCACATCGGGATGGCTGTGCCCAATATTGGCTACACTGAAACCCGAAATTAAATCAACCATTTGCCGGCCTTCGGCGGTGTATTGGTAAATACCTTCGGCCCGTACCATTTCAAACCCAATTGGGTTGGGCGAAGTTTGTGCAATATGGCGGAAAAATAATTGTCGGTTCGTTGCATCCATAACTGCAAAAGTAAGTACTAAAACATGCTTATCGGTTTGGTTCATACTTTTACCAAAAACAAGCGTATGGCTTTAATATTACCTGTGCAAGGCAAGTTACCTACTTGGGGAGAGGATTGTTTTATTGCACCTAATGCTACCATTTGTGGCGATGTTGTAATGGGCAATGCATGTAGTGTTTGGTTTAATGCGGTAATTCGTGGAGATGTGCATTACATAAAAATGGGTGATAAAGTGAATGTGCAAGATGGTGCTGTTATACACTGTACCTATCAAAAACACCCCACTAACATTGGCAACAATGTTTCTATTGGCCATAACGCCTTGGTGCATGGTTGCACTATTCACGACAATGTACTTATAGGCATGGGGGCTATTGTAATGGATCGTTGTATTGTACAAAGTAACACTATTATTGCTGCCGGTGCTGTGGTGCTTGAGGGCACAGAAGTTGAAGCTGGCAGTATTTATGCGGGTGTACCGGCCAAAAAAGTGAAAACAGTGAGTGAAGTACATATTAACGGTGAAATCAACCGCATTGCGAACAATTACGTGCACTATGCTTCGTGGTTTTCGGAGGTGAATGCAGCGAAATAAAAAGGATGTTTGTCTGTATTATCGGATAGCTTTTGCCCCGATCACACTAACTGCTTATTTTTACCGGGATGAGAAAATCTAAACATATCACAAAAGCTATCCTTTTTGCTTGTATTATAAGTGGTAGCATTAGTTGTAAGGCAAAATATGGTTGCCCTAGCGATGGCCGTAACGTAGGTGCAGAAAAGTTGGCAAGTGGAGACTCAAAGGCTGCAAAAGCTGCGAAAAAGGCTCCGAAATTTAAAGGTGGTAAGTTTTAGTTGTATTTATGGTGCGTCAACATTTACCGTAAGGTATTCAAGATAGTAACAAACACAGGGCTCGCCTTTCGGTGAGCCCTGTGTTTGAAACTACTACTTGTTTATGAACCGAAAACTACTACACGATTTTAAAGGGTAACTTCTACCTGCTTGAAATTGGTATGCTGTGGCATAGCAGTACCAACAGCTTTGTGATAGGTATAATTCTGATTGGTTATATAACGTACCACTACTGAAGTTCGCAACTGCTGCCTATCGGGAATAATGTTGCCAATATTTTTTACAATAAGGGCCGGACTTACAGCTTGCGGAAACAACTGTATGCGCTGCATACTAATGGTACTATCCCACTCAATGGTATTGGCGCCAGTATGTATATTCTCTTTTGAGATAGCGAGTTTAACCTCGGCCATTAGTCCGTTGTACACAGGCGCATCATAAGATTTTGCTTGTGCTAGCCGAAAAGCTACCGTTTGCGTTATGGGTTGCGCTTGTGGAGGGTTAGGAACTGGCTTACTGCAAGCAACTACCACCCATAAGCACGTAATGCTTACTATCGGAAAAATAGATTTCATAAGCTTTGAGCAATGAGGTTACACATTTACCGTAAGGTATTAAAAATTAATACCAATGGTTATACCAGCCCTTACACCAAAACCATCGACACCACCTGGCAAGTTGAAACTATTGGTACCATCAGACACTTTAACATTACCGCTATTGTATGATGGACCAATAAACGCATCGAGTGTAATGCCTTTGCTATATACCCACTGATTACCAATTACTAAACCGCCGCCAAAGGTGTTTAGCGTTCCTTTATTAAGACCATCTTTTAATTGAAAATTTTGGTAACGTGCAAATGGCGCTAAATAAAAGCCCTGCATAGCGCCACTATTCGAAGCGTAATAACGAAATTCTGGTGTTATACCAAAACCTCTTAACACGGTACCATCGGCTTTAAAACCTGTGTAAAATGCACCTAGCTGAACGCTGGTATTGGCGCCAATTTTTCTTTCGTAAGAAACATTACCGGTACGTACAATAGCACTGAATAAATTCACTTTTACAATGTTGGGCTTCTCTTTAGAAGTTACTGCCTTGGTTTGTGCACTAGCGCTTGAAATAGCTGCGATACTTGCAATAGCGGCTGTGAATAACATTTTTCTCATGTGATACATTTTGAGCAAAAATGTTTTGTTACAACAGGGCCAACAATCACATATTTATGTGATTGGGAGCAGCGGTATTAATCACTGATGAAAAACAACGTTGTTAAATTTGTTAATACTTGTGTTCGGGTATATCGTTTAGTAGGCTCACATAACTTACGTAGCGCTCTTCTGAAATAACACCATCTATTACAGCCTTTTTTATAGCGCAACCAGGCTCGTTAACATGCAAACAATTATTAAACTGACAACCTGACAATGCAGCTAACATTTCAGGAAAGTAATGGCTTAGTTCTTGCCGTTCAATATCTATCAAACCAAATTCTCTAACGCCCGGTGTATCAATAATAGCACCACCTTGCGGTAAATCGAACATTTCGGCGAACGTAGTAGTATGCAAGCCTTTTCCGCTCCACTTACTTACTTCTTGAACACGTAACTGAAGCTCAGGAAATAGGTAATTAATGAACGATGATTTTCCAACGCCACTATGGCCACTTAACAATGTAGTTTTTTGATGCAATAATGTTTTTACAGCATTTGCGCCTTCGCCTGTATGCGTACTAGATAACAGCACCTGATAGCCAATGCGAGTGTAACGCTCGTGCAGTTCATCGTACAAAGCCATTTCTTTTGCTCTATACACATCGGCCTTATTAAATACAATGATAGCGGGCACGTGAAACATTTCTGCCGATATCAAAAAACGGTCTATAAAACCTATAGATGTTTTTGGATCTTTAAGTGTTGCAAAAAGTAATGTTTGATCAAGATTACTTGCTATGATATGATGTTGTTTTTTGTTATGCGGACTTTGCCGAGCAATATAATTGGTACGATCGGCAATAGCAACAATGGTAGCAGTATTTTCAAGATCGTTTTCTGGAACAATAGTTACCACATCTCCAACTGCAATAGGGTTGGTACTTGTAATACCTTCTACTTTAAACACACCTCTGATACGAGCTTGCCAAACACGGGCATGTTCATCTTTCACAACATACCAACTACCTGTACTTTTGTACACTATTGCATTTAACATACAACAAATGTAATTGTTACAGTGCTTCAAGCATTTGAACTACACCTTCACGTTTTAAAATTAAATAGCCAAGCCTATCGTTACTTACGCCTTCTTTCAATTGATAGCTAAACACTAATTGTTCTTCGGCTACCGCGGTTTCAAAATATCGGAATTGTAGGTTTTTGTACTGCTGAAGATGCTCTGCTATTTCATACAAATGCGTACTCAAAATAAAAATGGTATTGTTCATTTTTCGTAAGCCTTCAATTACAACCGTGCTACATTTCATAGCATCTTGCACGTTAGTTCCTTTAAAAAGCTCGTCTATTAATATTAACCAAGGCTTTCCATCATTTATTTTTTCAATGGTTTTTTTGATACGTTGTACTTCGTTGAAAAAATAGCTTTCGCCTTTAATAAGGTTATCAGCCATTTGAATATTACTTAGTAGTCCTTCTAAGCAGGTAATATGCATTTGCTTTGATGGTACTGCCATACCAATATGTGCCAAATAAGCAGCAACACCAACAGCTTTAATGAAAGTGCTTTTACCGGCCATATTAGCCCCCGTTAAGAAAAGAAAGTTTTGTGCTTGCAGCAAATCTACATTGTACGCTGTTGGTGTTGGAAGTAAAGGATGATAGAGTTGTGTTGCTGTTAACATAGGCTTGCTAGATGCACTCACTTTAGGAAAAGTATAGCCGTATTGCACAACAGCACTAGCCATTCCAAAATAAGCATCTAACTTACTGTACACATTTACCAAGCTTAATGCCTGTTGTTTATAAAAGCGTTGTAGAAAGTTCCCTATTTGTAACACCTTAATAGGGCTGCGAGTTTCTACGCCTGCATAGTCGGTAATATTTACCGCAAGGGCCGACGGGGTTAGTTGTTCAATTTCTGCCAATAGCTGTTGAAGTAACGGAGGATTATCTTCACTTTGCAGTAAATGATGTAATGCCAACATACCCTTCACTAAATCGGCAATGTGCTTAATACTGTAGCGCACCAAGGCATAATCGGAACCGTTTAACCATTTGTAAGCATAAGCATTTAGCAAGTTAGGGTGCATGGGCATATCGCCAACGGGGGTATCGTAAAAACGTTCTACCACCATAATGGTACCATTGGTAACGTAGGTTGGCCAACTGCTATGTACAGCTATAATGCGTTGTAATATTTGCTGTGTTTGCTCAATTGCATCTACCGTTTGTAAGGGTTTATACATGAGTTGTTGTAAGTAAAAAGCACCGCCATTAGTACGACATTGGTTGATGTGTTGATATACACTCAACTGATCATCGGCACTGCCGAAAATATTTAAATCGGCCAAGGTGGTTTTATCTATTTGCATATGCAGCTTGGTATGCGAATAAAATTAATATTATTTTCTATCAAATAAGAGTCGCTTACCTCTGGTAGATGCAACTACAGATCCATTTCCATAAGCTAGGTTGCCATTTACGTAAGTACTATGTATAATAGCAGGAAACGTGAAGCCTTCGAGCGGGCTCCAACCACATTTATAATAGAGTGATTGGGGAGTTACAGTACTCGATTGTTGCATATCTACCAATACCATGTCGGCAAAGTAACCTTCTCGCAAATAGCCTCGTTCCTTGATGTCGAAACAATCGGCAACGGCATGACTCATTTTCTGTACTACTTTTTCTATACCTATGGTGCCTTGTTGTACATAGTGTAACATCAATAATAAACTATGTTGTACCAAGGGTAAGCCGGCATGCGATTGTTCGTAAGTAGCGTTATTCATGGGCATTAATACACCGTTAGCACTACGCTCAAACCCTTTTTCGGCAAGCGTATGCGGGGCGTGATCGGTGGCAATAACATCGAGCCTATCATCTAATAAAGCCTCCCATAAAGCAGCTTTGTTGTGTGCTGCTTTAATAGCAGGATTGCACTTGATACGGTTGCCAAGGGTTTCGTAATCGTTAGCTGTGAAATGCAAATGGTGTACGCATACTTCGCTGGTAATACGCTTATCTCGTAAAGGCAGCATGTTACTGAATAACTGCAACTCTTTGGCTGTGCTTATATGTAAAATATGTAAGCGACTTCCGTGCTTTTGTGCTAACTGTATTGCTTTTAAACTGCTTTCGAAGCAAGCCTCCTCATTACGAATAAGGGCGTGATGTGCGGGCAGAATGGTATTGTAATCGGTTTTATATTTACGTAAGTTATCTCTAATAATACTTTCTTCTTCGCAATGTGTAGCTATAAGTACTTCGCTGCCGGCAAATACTTTTTCTAGTGCCAACATATTATCTACCAGTAGGTTACCCGTGCTACTACCCATAAAAATTTTAACGCCGCATATTTCATTTTTCTTTTCGTTAACCTTTAAGATTTCATCGATATTATCGTTAGAAGTACCCATGAAAAAAGAATAATTGGCTACCGATGTAGCAGCGGCTATAGTATATTTTTGTTCTAACTGTGCTTGCGTAAATGCTGGCGGCATGGTATTAGGCATTTCCATAAAACTAGTAACCCCACCAGCTACAGCAGCCATACTTTCGGTATGAATAGTGGCTTTATGTGTTAACCCAGGTTCTCTGAAATGTACCTGATCATCAATAACGCCAGGCAATAACAACAAGCCTGTTCCGTCAATTTCTGTAACATCGGCTTTAACCTCTATTTTAGCAGCAATTTTTTCGATACGTTCATGTTTTACATAAACATCACCGTAGCTAATATTACCTTCATTAACAATTCCTATATTTTTAATGAGGATACTCATAACCTTAAAACAATTTTGATTTATGCTGCAAAGTAAGCATTGGCATTTGTTGGTGGGCGGTATGTTTTTATGCTTCGGCAACTTAATAGCACAAAGCGATTATATACCTCTTGGTCATAAGCAATACCATCTTATAGACCGACTAGATATTAAACTACGCAATGATAGTGTGCTGGGCTTCACAACTATGAAAATGTACGAACGCCGCAGTATTACGCAACGTGTTGCCTATCTTGATAGTCTTGATCAACTTGGTATTGCCCCTATTCCTTTAAGTGCCATCGATCGTCATAATATTCAACGCCTATTGGCAAGTAATCGCGAATGGACCAGCAACTATGCTGCCTATAATAGCCGCAAAAATTTATGGGGTACTTTTTTTAAGAGCCATGGCAATATGTTCGAAGTACACACAAACGATTTTCACCTTGCGGTAAATCCGGTACTGGGCACACAAATGGGCAATGCGAATGATGGTACAGGTAACACTTTCGTAAATACCAGAGGTATTAGCGTACGCGGCAATATTGCAGGTAAGTTAGGCTTCTACACTTACCTCACCGATAACCAAGAACGTCAACCATTGTATGTGCGTCAGTTCATACAAAAATTCACCGCAGTACCCGGCGCAGCCTTTTACAAGAGCCAAGAAAATAATACAGTTGATTACTTCGACGCTCGTGGCGGCATCACTTTCAGTGCGGTGAATAATAAATTGAATATGATGTTCGCTTACGATAAACTGCACCTTGGCAACGGCATTCGCAGTTTATTTTTAAGCGATTTTGGAGCTCCCTATCTGTTCTTTAAATTAAAAACTCGTGTATGGCGATTCGACTACGAAAATGTATTTACAGAAATGACCGCATCGTTCAAAAAAACTGGCACTGATAAATTACTACCTAAGAAATACATAACGGCACATCATATCAGTTTTAACGTGGCGAAATGGCTCAATATTGGCTTGTATGAAAATGTGGTATTTGGCCGTGCCAATGGCTTTGAACTACAGTACTTAAACCCGGTGATTTTCTACCGAGCTATTGAAGGTAATTTGGGCAGCCCCGATAAAGCTACGGTTGGTATCGACTTTAAAAGCAACATCAATAAAAATGTGCAACTATATGGGCAGTTAGTTATTAACGAGTTTGTATTTGATGCCATCAAACAATACAGCAAAGGCAGTTGGTTGAACAAACATGCGGCCCAACTTGGCTTCAAATACATTGATGTAGCAGGCATTAACAACCTCGACCTTCAGGTAGAATACAACTGGATTCGTCCGTTCACATATACCCACCGCGATAGCATTACCTCTTTCACGCATTACAATCAGCCGCTAGCACATCCGCTTGGAGCCAGCGTACGCGAAATCATTGCACAAGTTCGTTACCAACCACTACCTAAATTATACTTGAATGCACAGCTTATGATGTATAAACAAGGTACCGATGTAAATGGACGTAACTATGGAAGTAATATTTTCTTATCGTACAATACCAGAGCTAGGAACGATAATTTATTTGTGGGCAGCGAGCGTGCAGGTAATTGTACGTTTATAGATGTTCATGCGGCATACGAAATTTTAGAAAATATGTATATAGATGCTAGTGCCACACAACGCAGCTACAAGCTCGATGGTGGTGCTACACAAAATGTATTCTTTTTCAATGTAGGCGTTCGGGCCAACCTTGCTCGCCGTAGTATATTGTTGTAATATTTACCGTAAGGTAACTGATATATTATTTGAATTAGTATGGGGCGGCCGAAGGCCGCCCCATACTAATATTCGACTTATTATACTACCTTATGGTAAATGTTGCTACTTAGCTAATCTTCTAAATGCAAGCTGAACATAATCATACGGCTGTTCAACTGATCTAACACACTGCTGTATTTCAAAGCAGCATCGCGACTGTGTATATTGCTCATACCATTGTAAAATTTTATTTCGGGGCTTACTGTTACAAAAGGCAAATAAAAGTTGAAGCCAATACCCACTTCTACCCCATAATCGTTCTTTTTCAGCTTAATCAGATCTTCGGCATTACGTGCAGCACTATTACTTGCTAAATCAATATCGTAACGTAAGCCACCAAGCATGTAAAATCTAAAATTATCAATACGGTCGCTATTAAATTTAAAGTGTACCGGAAAACTCACAATGGTACTAGGAAGCACCTTTGTAACCAAGGGCTGCTCGCCTAATGCAGGCTTAGGTAAGGTGTAGGTGAAAGAGCGTGAACCGCCTAAAATCAATTGCGGATTGGCTCTTAACTCAAATCGATGATTTATCCGCAATGTAGCCAACAATCCTAATGCGATACCGCCACTAGCACCAGGCTCAACCCTACTAACACTGTCACTCGCCATGAACGACGGGTGCTTACTTGCATGTAAGTAGCTACTATTGTAGCCTAACGTCATCCCAAAATAATACGGCCAATCATCGTGATCGGGACGGTTCTGCTCACGCTGTGCCAATACCGTTCCAGTACTGATACAAAAGGTTAGCCCTATAATTATTTGCTTCCGCAATAAATGCAACATATGCCTAAACTCAAAGGTTTAAAGTAGGTTTGCTGATACCCTACTTGCTTCATAATAGTCACCAAATTTTCCCTTTCAGGAAATGCTTGTACACTCTCGTTCAAATAAGCATACGCACCTTTATTTTTCGAGAACATTTTGCCCACTCTTGGTGCAACAATGTTCATGTATAAGTTATATAAACTCTTAAAACCTACTTGCTTTGGCCTGCTAAATTCTAATATTACCAATTTACCACCGGGTTTCAATACACGTAGCATTTCCGCTAATCCTAACTCAAGGTTTTCGAAATTACGAACACCAAAAGCAACTGTTACTGCATCAAACGTACAATCAGGATAATTTATTTTCTCACTATCACCTGTAAAAAGCTCAATGGTGTTGGAAAGTCCTTTTTTAGCAATTTTTTCTCTGCCCAAGCTAAGCATGCCTTCCGATATATCGATACCTATAATTTTTGAGGGTTTCAATAAATCGTATGTCATTAACGCTACATCGGCCGTACCTGTTGCTACATCGAGCACCATTTGAGGTTGCAACGTTTTTAGTTGCGCTATAGCTTTTTTTCTCCACTGAATATCAATACCTGCACTCAAAAAACGATTTAAAAAATCGTAACGAAATGCAATGCTGTTGAACATTTCTGCCACTTGTTGTTTTTTGTTCAACTTGCTGCTACCATCGGGCACTACCTTATCATGAGCATATTTGGTCATAGGCTGCAAATGTATAGCTACTGCGTTTGTTACAGCATGAATTAACGATTTATCCTAGCCATTTGCCATTTAACATTCCACAAATACCAAAAACCGCAACCAACTATGCATTTGCTGATTTTTGGCGTTATTCTTGCAGTAAGTAGCAATTATTGCATATTTCTATTTGCCGTAAGGTATTCTTGGTTAGAATTACAACATTATGAGCCAGCCCAACTCTTCTATACAAGCTCTAAACGAGCAAATTGTTGCCGCATCTGCATTTACTAAAACCATTACCGATACCCTTGCACAGGTTTTAGTAGGGCAGCACCATATGGTGAATAGCCTTTTGGTAGGTTTATTAAGCAACGGACATATTTTATTAGAAGGTGCTCCCGGCCTAGCCAAAACCCTTGCTATTAAAAGTTTAGCCCAGGCGGTAGATGCCCAGTTCAGCCGCATACAATTTACGCCTGATTTATTACCTGCCGATGTGGTAGGAACGCTCATGTACAATCAAGCTCGTAATGAATTTGTGGTACGAAAAGGACCCATTTTTGCCAACTTCATTTTGGCCGATGAAATCAACCGTGCCCCCGCCAAAGTACAAAGCGCCCTGCTCGAAGCTATGCAAGAACGGCAGGTAACTATTGGCGATACTACCTATCTGCTACCAACCCCTTTTTTAGTTTTAGCTACACAAAATCCGTTAGAACAAGAAGGTACGTATCCGCTACCCGAAGCACAACTCGATCGTTTCTTATTAAAAGTACAAGTAGGGTACCCATCGAAACCCGAGGAGCTTCAGATATTACAACAACAGGTAAGTGCAACGGCACCACCTTCTATCACTCCGGTGGTGAAGCCAGAAGCCATTATTGAGGCGCGCCACTTGGTACGTCAAGTGTATATGGATAGAAAAATTGAACAGTACATTGTAGATCTAACCCACGCCACACGCCAACCCGAAACAGCGGGTATGCAATCTTTCAAACGCTTAATTACTTACGGTGGCTCTCCAAGAGCTACCATTAGCTTAGCCCTTGCGGCAAAAGCGTACGCATTCTTACAACAACGTGCATTTGTATTACCCGACGATGTTAAAGCCATTGCACACGATGTACTACGCCACAGAATTGGCCTTTCATACGAAGCCGAAGCAGAAAGTATTAGTACCAATCAAGTTATAACTGCGCTGTTACAAAACATTCAAATACCTTAAAATCATGTGGTTCAAACGCACACCGCCCCCCACAAATACTCCTGCATTGGCTGCTGCCGATGTGGAGGCACTATGGGAAAAAGTGAAGCGTTTAGAAATTACGAGTCGTAAACTCACTAATCACTTATTTACCGGTGCTTATCATACTGCTTTTAAAGGCAGGGGTATGAACTTCAAAGAAGTAAGAGATTACACTGCCGGCGACGATATACGCTTTATTGATTGGAACACTAGTGCACGGCATGGCCACACCTTTACCAAAACCTTCGAAGAAGAAAGAGAACTTAATATTTTCTTGTTATTAGATGTGAGTGCTAGCACCTTATTTGGTACGCAACATATTAATAAGCAACAACTAGCCATTGAAATAGCTGCAGCAGTAGCTTTTAGTGCCATTAAAAATAACGACAACATTGGCACTATACTTTTTAGCGAAAAAGTAGAAAAATATATCCCCCCTCGAAGTGGTAGGCAACATGTACTGTATCTACTACGTGAAATGTTAGTACATCAACCGCACGCAGCAAATACTAATATTGTTGATGCGATTCGCTACCTGAATGGCGTTTCAAAGCATAAGAGCATTGTATTCATCATCAGCGACTTTGCCGATGCTGGCTACGAACAAGTGTTACAAACGGCGGCCCGCCGCCACGATATTATCGGTATACAACTTTACGACCCGGCAGATCAACAATTGCCCAAAGTGGGTCGCATAGCCCTTAAAGATGCAGAAACACAACAACGTACTTACATTAATACCAACGATCCAGCTATTCGGGTGCAGTACGAGCAACAACATGCTGCTATTATGCAAGCAGCACAACAAAATTTTCGCCAAGCAGGTGCAGTTTTATTACAATTAAGCACCACCGACGATTACATTTTAGCACTTCAAAAAATGTTTAGAACAAGAGCATGAAGCAGCTAATAGTAACAACGATTGCATTTATCATTGCATTTACCGCAAGGGCACAACAAGCTAGTATTACTGCCGATCGTAATAAAATATTATTTGGCGAACAATTAACGCTACAACTTAAAGTTGCCAACCTCCCTGCCGAAATAACACTAACAAAATGGTTCGATACTACCCAACTGAACCAACAACTTGTTATTGCCAACAAGAGCATCATTGACACTATTGTTATTAACGATGTTACCACCTATCAACAAACTATACAAATCACAGGTTTCGATAGTGGCCAATTCACTATCCCACCTATGGATGTGGTTACCAACACAGGCAATCGTATTGGCACAGCGGCAATAACTATAGAAGTACTGCCACCGAATATTGCTGGCATGCAAGGCTTACGAGCTATGAAAGAAATTGCCGAAGCTCCAGCAACACCTCCTACATTTTCGTGGCGTAGTGTGCTTATTGGGTTGGTTGTAGTAACGATATTGAGTGTATTGTTTTGGTATTTAATACAGCGCATACACAAGCAGCCAGCCACAACCACAGCGGTACCTTACGGTAAAAAAAACATCGTTGAGGCACTCGTACAACTCGGAACAGAACAGCCGAGTACAGCAGCAGCTTGGTATACATGGATGAACAACGCCGATCGACTGGTGCGAACTTACCTACTTTACAGCACGGGCATCCCTGCATTACAATGTACCGCCGACGAACTAATAATTTGGACCAACGAGTTTATTATAACCGATGAAGCCATACGTACACAATACCACCAACTACTTCGTTTGAGCAATGCTGTGTTGTATGCACAACATCAACCTAATGCAACAGCAGCAAGTATTGCAGCACAGTATATACAAATTGTTCATGCCATAACACAAAGCCACACACATGCTGTATAATTGGTTTCAACATATTTCATTTGCAGCACCTTGGGCATTTATGCTAGCAGCATTGCTGCCCGTTTTTATACTCAGCTATCGCCGAAGCTACAGGCGTAATAGCGGTTTTTTTACGGTTACTACTACACACTTTCTCCCCAAGCATCATTTCTGGCAACAACATATACCTTTCGCCCTACAATGCATAGCCTGGTTATGCTTCTGTGTGGCATTGGCACAGCCACAATTCAGCAATCGAATTACCGAAACTAAAGGCAAAGGCATTGGTGTAGTACTTTGTTTTGACATTAGTGGCAGTATGCTTGAAAAAGATTTTGAACCGAACCGCCTTGAGGCTGCAAAAGAAGTGGCAGCCAAATTTGTTCAACAACGCCCTGGCGATGCCATTGGTATTACCATTTTCAGTAGTAAAAGCTTCACACTTTGCCCCATTACAACCGACCATAGTACCGTGTTACAACAAATCAATAATATTCAAAGTGGCTATTTGCAAGACGATGGTACTGCTATTGGCAGTGGCTTAGCCACTAGTGTTGATAGGCTTAGAAATACTGATTATAAAAGTAAGGTGGTAATACTCTTAACCGACGGGGTTGATTTTGGCGGACAAATTCCACCAGATAAGGCTCGTGATATGGCAAAACTTTTTGGCATTAAAGTATATACTGTTGGCATGGGTACGCTTACGCAAATGAATAATAGTACAGGTGGCTTCAATGAAAATCTCTTACAAGACATTGCTGCTGCTACCGGCGGACAATACTTTCATGCTGCCAACAAAACCGTACTCGATAAAATTTATACCAGCATTAATCAGCTTGAAAAATCAGATGTAGTAATAACAGAAAGGCAAGAGTATACCCCAGCATTTACTTCTTGGTTAATAGCAGCAAGTATCTTATTACTCGCAAGCTTTATTGGGCCGTTGATTATCTTCAGAAGCTATCCTTAAACGTATCATTATTTACCGTAAGGTAAATGTATTTCTTCATTACATTTACACAAAAACATATACATGTTGGTAAAAACATATGGTAGTGCTGTATATGGTGTTGAAGCTATTACTATTACCATTGAAGTGAATGTGAGCAACGGCCAAGGTTACTTTTTGGTAGGCTTGCCCGATAGTGCTGTGAAAGAAAGTTTGCAACGTATTGAAACAGCTATAAAAACGAACGGCTACACTATGCCCCGTACTAAATTGGTGGTTAATATGGCTCCGGCCGATATTAAAAAAAGTGGTAGCGCGTTTGACCTACCCATTGCCATGGGTGTTTTAGGCAGCAGCGGACAACTTTCGCAGCCTGAGTTATTGGCGAAGTATGTAATTATGGGTGAGTTAAGTTTAGATGGTAGTATTCAACCTATTAAAGGTGCTCTTCCGATTGCTATACAAGCCAGAAAAGAAGGTTTTGAAGGCTTAATTGTACCGCAAGCCAATGCTCGTGAAGCAGGCATGGTGAATCAACTACAAGTGTATGGTGTTACGCATATTAACGAAGTGATTCATTTTTTAGAAGGTAAAAAACAACTTACACCTTTACAGGTAAATACAAGGGAAGATTTTTTTAATACCCAGTTTGAATTTGATGTAGACTTTGCTGATGTAAAAGGACAAGAGAACATTAAAAGAGCCTTAGAAATTGCAGCGGCGGGCGGCCACAACGCAATACTAATTGGTCCGCCAGGTGCCGGCAAAACAATGTTGGCCAAACGCCTCCCCACTATTCTGCCGCCATTAAGCTTGCACGAAGCACTAGAAACCACTAAAATTCACAGCGTAGCGGGCAAGTTACCCAACAATACATCGCTTATTTCTAAACGTCCGTTTAGAAGTCCGCACCATACTATTTCAGATGTTGCCTTGGTAGGTGGAGGTAGTGTACCACAACCAGGCGAAATTTCGCTAGCACATAATGGTGTGTTGTTTTTAGATGAACTGCCTGAGTTTAAGAAAACAGTGCTTGAGGTAATGCGTCAGCCGATGGAAGAAAGAGCTGTTACCATTTCAAGGGCTAGTATTGCTTTAGATTTTCCGGCAAGTTTTATGTTGGTTGCCAGTATGAACCCTTGCCCATGTGGATATTACAACCACCCCGAAAAAGATTGTACATGCCCACCCGGTACCGTTCAAAAATATCTTAATAAAGTGAGTGGGCCACTGTTAGATCGTATTGATTTACATGTTGAGGTTACCCCTGTTAGCTTCAATGAACTAAGCACACAACAAGCAGGCGAAACTAGCAGTGTTATTAGAGAAAGGGTAATTGCAGCAAGAGCCATACAAGCCGAACGCTTTAAAGAACATAAGGGCATGTATGCCAATGCTCAAATGAGTAGTAAGCAGCTTCGCCAAATTTGTGTTATTAATAATGCAGGTGAGCTATTGCTAAAACGTGCTATGGAAAAATTGAACCTGTCGGCACGTGCATATGATAGAATTTTGAAAGTTAGCCGCACTATTGCCGATTTAGCTCAAAGCCCCGACATAAAAATAGAACATTTGGCAGAAGCAATACAGTTTCGAAGCCTCGACCGCGAAGGATGGGCTGGTTAAAACCAATCGTTATTTAACTGAAAAGCCGCAAGTTTGCACTATGAAAGTGAGCAGTTTCACCTACGTACGTAATGGGCTTCAGCTAGACTATCCGTTCATAGAAGCAATACAAAGTATCTTACCATTGGTACACGAATGTATTGTGGTATTGGGCAATAGTACCGATGGTAGCCGTGCAGCACTTGAAGCATTAAACGATCATCGTATCAAAATAATTGACACGGTTTGGGATGATAACCTACGTGGCGGAGGCCTCATTTTTGCACAACAAGCCAATATTGGATTAGACCATGTAAGCGATGATGCTGATTGGATTTTTCATATTCAGGCCGATGAACTAATACATGAAAAAGACCTTCCACTCATTCAAAAAGCAATGGAAGATTACCTACATGTGCCAGAGGTAGAAGGCTTTCTGTTTAAGTTCTATAATTTTTTTGGCGACTATTGGCACTACGCACCTAGTAGGCGTTTTCATCAGCACGAAATACGTATCATTCGTAACAATAAGCATTATCGTAGCTATAAAGATTCACAAGGCTTTCGTTGGTTCAACAACCCCAACAATCACCTACACGAAAAAGGTCGGAAACTAAAAGTAAAGCTTTTAGATGCTGCCATATACCATTACAGTTGGGCCAAGCCCCCTAAAAAACAAAAAGAAAAACACATTGAATTTGGGAAGCGCTACAACGCCGATGATAGCTTTATTGAACAATACAACGCTACCTATGGCGACGCCTACGATTATAGAGATTTCGATTATTTGAAGCCCTTTAAAGGAACACATCCGGCGCTAATGCAGCCAAGAGTTGCATCCCAAGATTGGACTTTTACCTACCGCCCCGAAAAAAACAATATGACTTTTAAAGAGAAGTTGATGAAGTTCTTAGAAGATGTTACCGGAAAACAATTTTTCATTTATAAAAATTACATAAAAATATAATACCTTACGGTAAATAAAGTACACATTTACCGTAAGGTACTAATGCTTTCTTTCGCCTCTACTCTGCTTTCTTAGTTCTAGTATTTGACTAATCCATTTTTTATTACGAAACCTAAACAATGCTTTTCGGTGTGCCACCAAAAAGAAAAACAAAGGCCATACAAACCTGCCTTTTTCTTTTTGTTTGAAAAGGTATAACAAACGGGTATAAAATGCCTGTAACTGTGTATCGTAAGCAACACCCAATTCAATCCAATTCAACTTTTCTAAATACTCTTGATAACGTTGGCTATAAGGTCGGCTTTTTTCATTTTTAGCTTTCACAATGGGTGTTACAGTAACATTACCCGTGTGCCTTCGGTAATGTGTTAATACTTCATCTACATATACAATACCACCCAAAGTACATGCTCTAAACGCTAACCAAATATCGTGTGGTGTATAGGCAGGAATGGGCAAGCTGTAATCTAGCAACGACCGATGCACCATCATGGTATGGCCCCAAACCACGTTCCATAATATAAACCCACGTGTATCGCTACCGGTGTACATGTTGCTTACATCGCTTAGCTTTTTCCCAATGCTAACCTCATGTTCGTTCACCATCAAACTATCGCTATACACCAACAGTTTATCGCCAATATGTGCATACAAGGTTGCTATTTTGTGCAACAACCAAATATCATCTTGATCGCTGAAGCAGATGTAAGTGCCCTTGCAATAAGCTAGTGCATTTTCAAAATTTTTGATATAGCCCACATTCTGCTCATTGGCTATTATACGAACATGCGGCAAGTTACCATACAGGCTTTGTAGCAAAGCCACCGTATTATCGGTGCTTGCATCGTCGGCAATAATTACCTCAATATTGGTATAGGTTTGTTGTAAAATAGTATCTATCTGACGCTGTATGTAAGCAGCACCATTATAAGTAATTACCAAAACCGATATTAGTGGTAACTCAGGCATGTGCAAGTTGTTTGTATAAGGCAATATATTGTTGTGCAGCTATATCCCAACTGTACTTTGCGGCATGTTGTTGTATGCTAGAGGCACGATTATTCATGGTATAATCATGCATACCGGCATTAAATACCTGTAGCATAGCATTTGGCTCAAAACTATCAAAGTAATAAGCCGCAGTGCCCCCCACTTCTGGCAGGCAAGTTGCCGTACTTAAAAAACAGGGCTTGCCATACTGCATAGCTTCAATAACAGGCAACCCAAAACCTTCGGCTTGCGATGGAAATACAAAAGCATCGCAATGTTGCAAATACCAATACTTATCGTTTTCGCTGATACAACCCAGTAATATCAAGCGATTGGCTACACCTGCAGCTTGAGCCGCCTGCAATACAACTTGCGTGTAGGCATGTGTTGTATTACCCGCAATTAATAAATAATACTCGCTATGCTGCAATAAAGGCATCAATGTATGAAAATACTTACGTGGCTCAATGCTACTAATACTGAAGAGAAATTTTCCTTGCGGTAAATGATCTGGCGGCGTAACCGGCTTATCGTAACGATTACACCCATTATAAATCACGGCAGTACTTTTACCCTTAAGAGATAAATGTGTTTGTATTTGTGCCATAGCAAATGCTGATATTGCCACCACACAATCGCTTTTATCAATTTTTTGTTGAATACCTTTCAGTAATTTTCGGTTACGAGCAACAGCATCAGGCGATTCAAGCAAAAAATTCAAATCATGAATGGTAAGCACCACTTTGGTACGCTTGCTGTGCGGAAAATAGCGCCCTAGTTGCGTGGTAACATGCCATACATCGTACTGCTGGTGCGGCAAGTACCATTTATGCCAACCTTTATGGATAGGATACTGAACGCCGTTACCGGCAAATGCAACATGCGATGGCGGCGTATAAAAACTCAATGCAATTTCTTTGCTTTGGGCAGCTACCAATGCTTTGGCCAAATGCATACTAAAGTGGTACATGCCTGTAAAAGCATTGTGCTTTAAGCGATGCATATCTACCCATACTTTTATGGTGTTGGCTTGGTGCATGCGGCAAAATAAGTCAACTTGGCACAGATTACCACACCCTAGTACACAACATGGTATAAATTATAACGTGGCACTGTTTCTGTTTGTAGCTTGCACTATTATGAAGCTCTTATTACGATACCTACAACCCTACCGTAAGCTCTTGGCATTGGCCATGTTACTGGCAGCTATCAACCAATGCTTTAGCATGCTCGACCCGGTGATTATCGGAAAAATCATTGATAATTATGCTAACAAAGCAGCTACACTTTCGCAATCTGAATTTGTAAGTGGCGTGCTATGGATGCTTGCCGCCGCTATTGGCGTGGCTATGGTAAGCCGAATTGCCAAGGCATTTCAAGATTATTTCACCAACGTAATTGTACAAAAATTTGGTGCTACCATTTTTACCGATGGCTTACGCCATAGTATGCAATTGCCTTTTCAAGCTTTTGAAGATCAACGCAGTGGCGAAACATTATCGATACTTACAAAAGTGCGTACCGATACCGAACGCTTTATAACCCTGTTCATTAATGTACTATTCACTACCATCGTGGGTATTGTGTTTGTAACCATTTGGAGCTTAAGTACCAATTGGGTAATTGTAGTAATGTTTTTTAGTGGTAGCTTACTACTATCGTTACTGATTAACTTATTGAGTAAAAAGATAAAGCTCATTCAAAAAACCATTGTTAAAGAAGTAACACAACTTGCGGGTACTACTACAGAAAGCTTGCGTAACATAGAACTGGTGAAAAGCCTCGGACTTACAGAGCAAGAAATAACACGACTCAACAAAAACACATTTAAAATTTTAGGGCTTGAGCTAAAGAAGGTCAAAAGCATTCGCAGCCTGCAATTTGTGCAAGGCACTTTCGTAAATTTTTTACGCCAGTGCATTATGTTCACCTTACTATGGTTGGTATTTAAAAAAGATATTGCCACCGGTGAAATGATTACGCTTCAATTTTTTAGCTTCTTCATATTCGGACCACTGCAAGAATTGGGTAACATTATTTTAGCCTATCGCGAAGCACAAGCATCGCTTAACAACTTTGATACGCTGATGCATAAACCTGCCGAAGCTAAACCAGCACAACCGCAGGCACTTGGCGAAATTCATACCGTTACATTCCATGAAGTTAATTTTCAGCATCAAACGGCAAGCTACAAAGCCATCGACGGCATATCATTTACCGCAAGGAAGGGGCAAACCATTGCATTTGTGGGACCATCGGGCTCGGGTAAGAGTACCCTTGTGAAACTGCTTGTAGGTTTATATAGACCACAAGCGGGTAGCATTCAATTCAACGGTATAGATAGCAATGCTATTGATTTCGATGAGCTTCGTAGTCAAATAGGCTTAGTAACGCAAGACACGCAACTATTTGCGGGCACCATTAAAGAAAATTTGTTATTTGTACAGCCCAATGCTACCGATGCCGAACTGCTGGCAGCACTTGAAAAGGCAAGCTGTACCAACCTGATTGCCCGTGCCGATAATGGCATTGATACGGTTATTGGCGAAGGTGGTTTAAAGCTCAGTGGCGGCGAAAAACAACGCTTAAGCATTGCTCGCAGCTTATTGCGGCACCCGAATTTGTTGATTTTTGATGAGGCCACTAGTGCTCTAGATAGTATTACAGAAGAAGAAATTACTACTACCATTCAAAGTATTTCTGCGGCCAAGTCGCAGGTTACCGTACTCATTGCCCACCGTTTGAGCACTATTATGCACGCCGATACCATTTTTGTTTTAGAACGTGGCCGCGTGGTTGAAATGGGCAATCATGCCGATTTATTGAACGAAAAGGGCTTGTATTATGCCATGTGGCGCCAACAAATTGGCGAACGAAAGTAGGTTACAAAGCAACTAATACGCCTTACGGCAAATGCTAACGCAATACTACATTTACCGTAAGGTAAGTATATTAAAGAGGCTGTCTCAAAAGTGGCAGCCTTTTTTCTTTTTCACTAATGGGTGTTTGAAAAGTCTGTGAACTATATTGCTCTCAAATCAGTCTATAGGGTATGAGTAAAGCAGTATTCAAAA
>JBKBLG010000011.1:0-102227 GCA_046296295.1 Chitinophagaceae bacterium
GTACCCACACGATGCAAGTAAGCAATACGTATTTGTAGCCAATCATGCAAGTTATATGGATATTCCGCCGATTGTGTTGGCCTTTAATCAGCCTGTGCGTGTACTTGGCAAGTACGAAATGGTAAGGTATCCGATTTTTGGAGTGATTTACAGACTTGCAGTAGTGATGGTAGATAGGCGTGATGCCGAAAGGAGAGCTAAAAGTGTACGAGCACTTAAAAAGGCATTACAACTTGGTATTTCAATTTTTATTTTTCCAGAAGGTACTTTTAATGAAGATGATAGTAAGCCCTTACGGGAAATGTTTGATGGCGCTTTCAGATTAGCAATTGAAACACAAACACCCATTAAGCCGATGTTGCTAATTGATGCTTTAGATAGGCTGCATCATAGTTCTATTTTTTCGTTGAACCCAGGTAAAAACAGAGTGGTTTTTTTAGATGAAATTTCGGTTGATGGCCTGCAATTAAGCGATTTGCCACAGCTTAAAAGTAAAGTTACTGCTATGATGGATGCCGGGCTTCGCCGGTATCGTTCTTATCCTGCGGCGCTTTAACATTTGCCGTAAGGCTACTGGTATTTATGTATTTTCGTAAGCTATGCAAGTGCAGCCGATACCTTTTTCAGAATACCATGCTTGGGCCGAAATTATTATCCCCTTGGCACTGCCGAAAAACTTTACCTGGGCTATTCCTGCTGCACTTCAACCGAAGCTAGCCATTGGCATGCGAGTAGAAGTAACTCTGGGAAAAAACAAGCGATATGCCGGTATTGTAAAGCATATTTTATATGAAGCCCCGCCTTACGAAACCAAGCCCATTATTCAAATTCTAGATGAGCAGCCTATTGTATTTTCTAAGCAATTGGCTCTATGGGAGTGGATGGCTAATTACTATTTGTGTACCGAAGGCGATGTTATGCAAGCTGCTTTACCCAGTAATTTAAAACTGAATAGCGAAACGGTACTCAGTTGGAACGATGCACACGAAGATGATATTAGTGATCTCGATGATAATGAGTATTTAGTAGCCGAAGCCTTGCAAATGAAACGAGAGCTTCGATTAAGCGAAATTCAGCAGATTTTAGATGGTAAGCAAGTGCATACTATTATAAAAAAATTATTAAAAAAACAAATATGCTTTGTTTGGGAAGATTTAAAGCCCAAGTATAAAGAGCGACAAGAAAATTTTGTGTACTTACATCCCGACTATGCCAATGATGCCGCACTTGAAAAATTGTTGAATCAACCCACAAAGGCTGCTAAGCAAATGGAGTTGTTATTGGCTTTTTTACACTTCAATAAACAACAGGGAGGTGAAGTAAAGCAAAGTGAGTTGCTTCAAAAAGCAAATGCTACAGCAGCACAGTTGAAAAGATTGGTAGATAAAAAAATATTATATATAGAGCGGCGATCGGTGCACCGATTACCACAGTTACCTCCCATTAGCAAGCTCGATTTTAGTTTGTCGCCGGTACAAGCACAAGCCTTAACATTATTGCAACAAACCTTGCAAACACAGCAAGTGGTATTGTTACATGGTGTAACCGCTAGCGGCAAAACACTACTGTATGTACATGTGATAGCGAAGTACTTACAACAAGGCAAGCAGGTGTTGTATATGTTACCTGAAATTGCTTTAACCGCACAAACCATACGCCGATTACAACAACATTTCGGGGGTAATATTGCGGTATATCATAGCAAGTTCAATCCGAACGAACGCGTAGAATTATGGCATAAAGTGCGTGAAGGTACCATACGTATTGTGCTCGGTGCACGTAGTGCCATGTTGCTTCCTTTTCAAGATTTAGGACTTATAATAATTGATGAAGAGCACGATGCTAGTTACAAACAGCAAGATCCTGCACCTAGGTATCATGCCCGCGATACCGCTATATATTATGCAAGTTTGCATCAGGCCAAAGTAATATTAGGGAGTGCAACACCAAGTATTGAAAGTTATTATAATGCCCTTACGGGTAAATACGGACTTGTTACTTTAAGTGAACGTTATGCCGATGTAGCATTACCTGCTATTGAAATGGTAGATACTAGAATGTTAGCAAAAGAACATAAGGCTAAAGTATTATTGTCGCCGGCATTGCACGAAGCCATTACACAAACTTTGGCAGCACATAAGCAGGTGATAATTTTCCAAAACAGGCGAGGATACACGCCCTATCAAGTGTGCGGCGCTTGTGGTTGGGTGCCACAGTGTAGGCATTGTAGTGTTAGTTTAACCTATCATAAAAGTGCTAATAAGCTAAGTTGCCATTATTGTGGCACACATTATCCCGTCGTAAATACTTGTCAAGCTTGTGGAAGTAGCGCCTTTGTAGAAAAAAACTTTGGTACCGAACGTGTAGAAGAAGCTTTTGCAGAAGCGTTTCCGCATGCAAAAGTGGCTCGTATGGATTATGATAGTGTAAAAGGCAAGTACGATCACGATAACCTGATTCAACAATTCGAGCAACAAAAAATTGATATACTTGTAGGTACGCAAATGCTCGTTAAAGGGCTCGACTTTGCACACGTACAATTAGTAGGTGTATTAGATGCCGACGGGCTGTTGCATTTCTCCGATTTTAGAGTGAATGAGCGTGCCTATCAATTATTAGAGCAAGTAAGCGGTCGGGCCGGACGTAAAGATGGGTTGGGTAAAGTATTGATACAAGTAAGCGATGTGCAACATCCTGTTCTGCAATTTGTACGAAATCACGATTTCAAAGCGCTATACGATTTTGAACTACCTAATCGGCAACTATTTCAATACCCACCTTTTAGCCGTGTTATTAAGCTTACGTTTCGGCACAAACAATCGCATATTGCAGAAGATGCTGCACATTGGGTAATGAAAGGCCTTGCGGCAAATTATGGAACATTTATACAAGGCCCTGCACAACCAGTTATCAATCGTATTCGCAACGAATACTTGTGGGAAGTTTTGATAAAGTTGCCCCGTAATACTAAGCTAATAGCACAATGTAAGCAAGCTATACGCCAACAAATACAAATACTACAAAGCGACAAAACGTATCGTTCGGTACACGTAATTCCTGATGTTGATGTGATTTAGTAAATATTTACGTAAGTACATAATTGCTATATGCTGCTTTAATACGTTTGTGAAAAATACCGCATACCAACAAACTACAAGCATGTAGTGCCAATATTGTAAAGCTAGGGAATATAGCATAGGCAAGCAGCAGCACAAGGTTCAGGCGAATGTATTCTAAGTATAGCACCCATTGCTTTTGTTCTAGCATAGCGCCATTATGTATACAGCTTAAAATAATCCAAGCAAACAAAAGTGCAAATGCAATTCCATGAATGTAGTGTTCGAATAAAATGGTAAAGAATAATACCAACAAAGTTATAGTAGTATTAATGGTAATATTTCTGCGTAGCGCTTCACTTACTATTTGATTGTGGTTAGTACGTAATAGTTTACGTTCTAAAAAGCTGCGAATTCTTGGGTCTATCGCTTCTGGTGAGCGAAATGGTAGTGTTAGTTTGCGGCGTATTCCTTTTGTTCTTTGTATCGCAACTGCTAATTCTAAGATAAAGTGAAAATGTTGCCATAGAAAGCTGTAGCTGTTCAGCGGCTTTGTAATGCCGTATTTTGGTGTTTCGGTTTCAGGTGCAAATGTGCCAAAGAGCTTATCCCATATAATGAGTACATCGCCATAATTTTTATCGAGATAACAAGTATTACAACTATGGTGTACACGGTGGTGCGATGGGGTAACGAACAGGTATTCTAACCAGCCAAGCTTTCCTACCAATTGTGTATGTGTGAAAAACGGGTAAGCCCCATGAATTAGCAACATTATTGCTACCGCTTTCGGATCGAACCCTAAGAGTGGTAGTACACTCCAAAAGCCCCCTCTGATAACGGCTTGCAGCATTGTAATACGAGCAGAAACAGTATAATTAAAATCTTCGCTTTGGTGGTGTATGCCATGCACGCCCCACAACGCCGATACCTCGTGCCCCCAACGATGATACCAGTACCAAACAAAATCTGTAGCCAAAAATAAAAGCAGCCATATCCACCATGCACTAGCAATGTTAAATAAGCGATGTTGCTCAAAAATCCACTGATACCAATATACAAAGAGGGCGGTGGTAAGTAGGTCGCATACTCTTTCGGCTATACCAACGTTAAGGTTAGCTATGCTTTCATTAAAGCTATGAACGGTAATGGCTTTCTTTTGTGCTAGTCGGTACTCTAGCCACATCAATAATAAAAACAGAGGCACTGCTAATGCCAGCCAGTTGAGTTGCATACGTTTTATTTAGTCTACAAAAATAGTAGGGTATTTTAAACAACCAAAAATGCTCTTGCAAGCGCTAACCTTACGGTAAATGTTGAACTACGTTTACAACTTAATTGTAGATTGTTTTAATGGCTGCGGTTGGTAAGTACTATGTAAGAGCATTACTATAAATCGTATTTCACACTTGCTATGCCATGTATACCAACTAAGGGTACTTGGTATAAACTTTGTTGTAATACTTGCACGTTGGCATTGGTATAAAATTTTTGATTCGCTAAGTTCAACGCCTTTACATAAAAGGTCAAATGCTTTTTTGGGAAGCCAATATTGAATTCTGCATCGGTGAAGAATAATGTAGCTTGCTTGTTGCCGCCAATATCGCCGTTGTACCATTCTGAACTTAGTATAACATTGGCATTTTTACCTATTATAACACGTTGTCTTAGCAATGCCTTTATGATTGCGTTAAGATTATTACTATTGTTAATAGTTTGACTAAAATTGATGCTTGTAATAGTGTAAAATAGGCTAGCTGAAGCAAAGTATTTTTTTCGTATGTTAAATTTAGAATTAGCAAAAGCATAAAGAAATGTTGCAGTACCAGTTTTAATACGATTGGTAATTAGTATTAGATTTTCATTAATATTAGCTCCTATGCCAAATGAGCCTAGCGGTTGCCTTTTTTTATTTTCAATATTGTTATTGATAGTGAAGCTAAAAGATTGTAATGGCTTACGTATAAAACTATCTGTAGTAAACTGAATGATATCTTGTAGGTTGCTGGTTAATATTGGATTTCTGTTTCTTATTTCATACTCAAATTGCACAAGGGTACTTAACTTGGCTTTTGGAATACTAAATGCCATGATAGTATTAAGCTTGATAGTTTTAATAGGGCTACTTGTATGTTTATAACTTGTGAAGTTATTTATATTTCTACTGAATAGTATGCTTGTTTGTTGATATTCTGGTAGTGCATTTTCGGCCATGCTAAAACTTGTTTGAAAGTAATTTCTAGCTTTCTTACCTAAATAGAATTTGTGCATGATTTCTGCTTCATACTCGGGAAAAATGTAAGAAAGATTAATGCTATTTTCGTGACGTTGGGCTGCAAAAACACCTGCTTTAACTTTAACGGATAAAGGAATGGTTGCAATGGTAATATTCTGTTGATAGTTAGAGCTAAGTCTAAAGAAGTCGTAAACTCCATTATTCGCAAATGATGATAGTGAAGTATCTCTTAAGCTAGCGTTATTCGATTTGAACAATAAGTTGTTTTGTACGGAAAAGCGTTGCCAATGAGCTTTTAAGTGGTATACTTTAACATTATTCCTGCGCTTAGTGGCTTGCTCAATAGTAAACTCACTGTTCTGATTTGTAAGTTTTACGCCTTGCTGTAATTGACTGTAAGTAGCTGGTAGTTGAAATATAGTAGGCCAATCTGCAGAAAAACTATTAGCTAATTGTATGTTGTTGTTAAAGCTATAACTACCGTTTAGAACATAAGCTTTATTGCTATGCACTCTTTTGGTATAAGTTACTTGTGTTTGTATAAAATGCCAATTATTACCAATGCTATTATAAAATTGGCGAGGATCGTTGTTAATTGAAGCGATACTTTGTTGTTGATTAATTGCATTATTGCGATAATATTGAACAAAGGTGTTAACGCGACTATTGCTATTAGCTTGGTAATCGTTTGAATAGGTAATTGTTATAAATGATGGCTTATTGGTAATTAAGTTAGTATCTGTTCTACTAACAAAAAGGTTGTTGTTGAGTATGGTAGATGTATAAAAAGTTTCTTGATTTTGTTGGTCGGTAACATTGGCAAATTCTAACTTTTGCTTAAGTCTATTCGTTGCAGGTAAGGTTACTTGAAAGTTGTTGGAAAATTGCTTGTTTCTAATGTAACGTTCGTTATTGAAGTTGTTAATTGTAGCAAGTTGTAGTCCATTCATTAGCCAGTCGCTTGCATTTCTAACAATCGCGGGTTGCGATTCGTTGTATTCTTGTGTTCCGATGCCCTTGCCAATAGAGTTGAAATTGCCAATATATCCCATTTTTATTTTTCCATAAATAGAGAATAACACAGGATTAATATAGTAGCGTTGGTTAGTGCCTCCACCAACTTCACCACTACCAAAAGCAGCCTTTAGTTTGGCTTTATTAAGCGTTAAGTTTAAGAAAACTCTATTTTCATTTTTTAATCCCTTGAGTAGCGTGTTTTTGTTTTGATTTTCGAGGGCTTGCACTACATCAATAACATGAATTGGCAAGTTGTTAATTAGTAGGTTTACTTTATCTGCCATTATTTCTTCGCCATCAATCATTATTTTCTCAACAGGTTTCTTTTTGTAGAGTAAAGTGCCATCATCTTTTACTTCAAAATCGGGGAGTTTCAATAGCAAGTCTTTTAACTGTCTTTCATCGCCTTCTTTAAAGGCACTTGCTCTATGAAAAGTGGTATCTCCTCGTTGCCAAACTGGGGGAGCTTTAATGGTAATACCTTCAAGGTTATTCACTTTCAATAATAGTGTAGCTTTAATGGTGATACTTACCTGTGATGGTGTGGCACATACTACCTCGTATTTTTCGTAATTAACATGTGTAATTGTAATGCGGATACTATCGCTATGGGCATTTGTAATGTTGATGTTAAAGGTAGAATCATTACCGGTGTTGGTATAAGCCAGTACTAATTTGTTATTGGTACTGGCTACTTTTACATAGGCATTGGTAACACCCTTGCCATTTGAATTGGTGATAACGCCTTTTATAAGCACCGATTGTGTGAATGCTCGTAAGCTACTTGTAAATACTAGTAGATAAGTAAATAAAATAGCAATAAAAGCTTTATACATGAAGGTTGGAAATACTATTAAGATGCTTTTCTAAAAGGTGCTAGGGTTCTAAAAGGTTCATTAAATTCTGCAGGCCAGAATATCGCATCGTTAATAGGTTCATTCATGCGGTAATTTTGTAAATTGAATGAAAGATTATATGCTGGGATTTTGCCTTCAATAACTAAGCCAGGTAATCCTATAAGGCCAAAAAAGTTGTTATTGCAAGGTATGTCTGAACAAAACCAAACATCGAAATTGATACTTCCGGTGGGGCTAAGCCACTTTGCTCTTTGGCAGGTAAAGCCTGCTATTACTTTTATTTCAGGGAGTATTTGCCAATTTTGATAATTGGGGTCAAATTTTCTAACCGAATTTGATGGTTTGTCAATTAATTTATTATTAGAATCAGTTCTATGTCTCATAATCAGAGAATCGGTGCTGATATAATAAACATATTGTATTGTATCGGTGCTTAGCGTTAGACCGATACTGCCATGATCATTTGTATTGATATCAATAGTGCCATCGGGATAGTCTTTTAGGTACAATGGCTTTAAGTAGCTAATGCATCTTGTATTGGTGGTATATAAATAACCATCGTAGTTGACATCAAAAGTTTTTGCCGGTAAGCCGTCGGCATCGCTAATAGTTCGTAGCATGGTAACTTTATAAGAGGCAGTTATGTTTTGAGCTGTAGCTATTACAATACTGCTTAGCATATAAGTTAATAGAACAATCCTTTTCATAAGCGCTTTTCATAAATTAAAAAAAATATATATAGCGTAGTAAAGATATAGTGTGTTTTAAAATTTTTCATTAAAACATGTAAAATATATGTTAACAATAAAATCTGTAAGGTTGCAATCTTAGTTTAGAGTAGAATGCTTACTTGTATGGGTGTTCGCAACTTTTATAAGAAGTAATATGGGTATACAAGCTCTTTTAATTGTGCACTATCACAGTTAAAAGAGCTTACAAATACTGCTCGTAAGTGCATTAAAAATTAAGTAAATTGTACTCGAAATACAATGATTCGTTTTTACTCAGCTTTATTATATAACATAATTATCTATCAATCTTACTTCACCTAAAAAGGCTGCTACAAGTACAACGAGTGGTGTACTGCCATCCCAATCGGTTATGGGTTCGAGTGTGTGTGCATGCGCAAGGCTTACATAATCAATACTGGTAAAACCTGCATCGAGTAGTTGTTGTGCTGCATTACTGGCTAAAGTAGTAGTATCGCCTGGTTGAAGCTTACTTTTAATGAATTGCATTGCTTTGTAAATGGCTGTGGCCTGTTGGCGTTGTTCCGGATTCAAACGCATATTTCTGCTGCTCATTGCCAAGCCATCGGCCTCTCTTACTGTTGGTGCAATAATTATCTCGGTTGCAATGGGTATTGTTTTTACCAGTTGCGTTAGTACCATACATTGTTGATAATCTTTCTGGCCGAGTAACATTTTACCGCAAGGTACTATGTTCAACAAACGGTGTACTACCTGACAAACGCCTTGAAAATGACCGGGACGGTGGCTACCTTCAAACACGGTTTCTAAAAAACCTAACTCGTAATGGCGTGTCGCTTGTGTGCCTTGCGGATACATTTCTTGCACCGAGGGTAAGAAAAGCAAATGGCAGCCAACCGACTCTAACAAGCGAATATCGTTAGCTATGGTGATGGGGTATTTGGCAAAATCGTCGGGGTTATTGAACTGCGTAGGATTAACGAAAATGCTGCAAATCGTAAAAAGTTCTAAGGATAGGCTTTGTTGTATCAATGATAGATGGCCTTGGTGTAAGGCACCCATAGTGGGTACAAACCCGGTTTGAGAGCGGGTGATTTGTTGTTGTTGTAGGTGTTGCTGCAATGCTGTAACGGTGGTACAAACAATCATAATGCTAATTGGTTCTATGCCTTTTGGTGCAATGTATTGTGATTCGGTGGTATTTGTGTACTTTTGCACACTTTCCGAATTTACCCCAAATTCTACACGTAATGGTAACAAAGAAAAGAATATTGTTCATAGCAACCGAAATGTCGCCTTATTTAGAACTCACTGAGTTTGCGGAAATGGTGAATAGGTTGGCTATTAAGAGCAACGAAACAGGCTTAGAGGTACGTTGTATCATGCCTCGTTTTGGTACCATTAACGAACGTAGACACCGCTTGCACGAAGTGGTACGCTTGTCTGGTATCAACGTAAGTGTAGATGATGATGATTATCCTTTACAAATTAAGGTGGCATCGTTACCCAATGCCCGCTTACAAGTTTATTTTTTGGATAATGAAGATTTCTACAAGCGTAAGCATGTTTTCCACGATGAAAATGAAGTTTGGTTTGACGACAATGACCTGAGAACTATCTTTTTCTGCAAAGGAGCACTTGAAACAGTTAAAAAATTCGGATGGCCTCCAGACATCATTCATTGTAGCGGTTGGATGAGCGGACTTATTCCCATGTACATCAAAACGGCCTATAAGCGTGAACCTGTGTTTGCACACAGTAAAGTAGTTTTCACGATTGGTAGCAATACATTTCATGAAAATTTAGGTCCTGAATTTATACGCAGAGCCAATATTCATACCAACATTTCTAAGAAAGACCTTGACTTCTATAAAGATGCCGATAATGTATCTATGTTCAGAGGTGGGGCAGCTTTTGCAGATGCAATTACTTTTGGCACCGATGCGCCAGATGATACTTTGTTAAAAGAATTTGGCAAAGCAAAGGGTAAAAAGGTGGTGCCTTTTTCTAGCTGGGACACTGATTTAACAGAGTATTTAGATTTATACAACGAGCTTGCCAGCAAGTAGTTATTGACTCATTTTAATTTGGTTTTTTACTGTGAATGCACGTTTAAGCGTTTTTTTTATAGCAATTCTTATTGTGGCACAAGCTTGTACTCGTATTAGCTCTACTGAAATAGGTGCTGGTCTTATACCACCTATTGATGGCATCAATACCTTTGATACTTTTTTATCAGTACAAACTCGTAATGCAGGAACCGATACCATTCGTGTATCAAGAGCCGATGTACAAGTAGTAGGGCGTATTAGCAACGACCCTCTTTTTGGAACAACAGACGCAACACTTAGTTTAGAAGTGAAGCCTGTGTTTTATCCATATTCCTTTGAAGTTAGAAAAGACTCTTTGTTTTTAGATTCTGTAGTGCTAACACTTGCATATGATGGTGCTTATGGTGATACCACAACACCTATGGGTTTTGAAGTGCGTGAGGTTACTGCAGGTATTAATAATATTAAAGCCGATTCACTGTACAGCAGTACCGATATAATTCCGGCAAGTAACTTATTAGGAACCTATACTTTAGATCCTCGCACTTTCGATGATTCTGTAAAAGTGTTCCGAGATACTACCAACAAGCAAATTCGGTTTAGGTTAGATAATAGTCTTGGTCAGCGCTTATTAAATGTATTTGATAGCACCAATGCCTATAAAAGTGATTCTGCTTACAAGGCTAATTTTGCAGGCTTACAAGTGCGTCCTACATCTGGTAATGGATTGGTGAAAATAAACTTGAATGCTACCAACACACGTTTAGCTTTGTACTACAAGTTTAGGCAGCGTGAAAGTGGTAGAGATTCTGCCACCGTTCGCTATTTCAACTTCAATAGTGTACTTTGTAACAGTGCCAACACCATCATCCGCAATAGAAATGGTTCTCAAGCTGCCACGTATTTAGCAGCAGGACAAACCAACAGCAATCAAGATTTAGTGTTTCTTCAAGGTGGTCCTGGTACTTATGCTACACTTACCATCCCAGGTTTGAGTACTTTCCCTAATGCCATTATCCACCGTGCAGAGTTACAAATGCAACAAATCATTGATAACCCTGTGCTTGATGCTGCTTTTGAAGTGCCCAATTTATTCTTAGCTGGTTTCAATGATAGTATTCCGCATTTTGCAGTTCCAAAAGATGTATTATTTGGTCAACAGGGCGTTGGTAATTATTTTGAATTTGGTGGTATTCCTTTCAAGAAAACAACGCCTGCTGGTGTGGTAAATGCTTACAACTTTAATCTTACACGTTATGTACAGGGCATTGTATCTTTTAAAGAAACAATACATCGTTTAAAATTATATGCACCATATAAACAGCCCTTAGCTACTAACGCTAGCGGTACTTTTTATTCTGTTGTTGCAGTAGGTGCTGTAAATGTGGCCGGTACCGGTAGAGTACGCTTAGGTGGTGGTAATAATGCCACTGCTCCCATGCGGTTGAGAATTATTTACTCTAAACTTCAATAATAGCAAACTACTATATTTGCTAACATCCATAAAAAATCGAGTTCAATGCCTTATTTATTTACTTCTGAAAGTGTATCTGAAGGTCATCCAGATAAAGTTGCCGACCAAATTTCAGATGCTTTAATCGACAATTTTCTAGCTTTCGATCCTGAGAGTAAAGTTGCTTGCGAAACACTTGTAACAACCGGACAGGTAGTTTTAGCAGGCGAGGTGAAAAGTAAAGCCTACTTAGATGTGCAAGAAATTGCTCGCGGTGTTATCCGTAAAATTGGTTATACCAAGAGTGAGTATATGTTTGAAGCCAACAGTTGCGGTATTTTAAGCGCTATTCACGAACAAAGTGCCGATATCAACCAAGGTGTAGATAAAAAGAAAAAAGAAGAACAAGGGGCTGGCGATCAGGGTATGATGTTTGGTTACGCAACCAACGAAACCGACGACTACATGCCTCTAGCCCTAGATTTGGCACATAAAATTCTCATTGAATTAGCAGCACTAAGAAGAGAAAATAAGCAAATCAAGTACTTACGTCCTGATGCAAAAAGCCAGGTTACCTTAGAGTACGATGATAACAATCAGCCGATTCGTATCGATGCTATCGTAATAAGTACACAACACGATGAATTTGCAACAGAAGAAAAAATGCAAAAGAAAATTCACGATGATATTGTGAAAATTTTAATCCCTCGTGTTAAGAAAAAGTATACTAAGTACGCACACCTATTCAATAACAAAATCAAGTATCACATCAACCCAACGGGTAAGTTTGTGATTGGCGGCCCGCATGGCGATACAGGATTAACCGGTCGCAAAATTATCGTAGATACCTACGGCGGTAAAGGTGCACACGGCGGAGGTGCTTTCAGTGGTAAAGATCCAAGTAAGGTAGATCGTAGTGCGGCTTACGCAACACGCCACATTGCTAAAAACCTTGTTGCGGCTGGTATTTGCGATGAAGTATTGGTACAAGTATCTTACGCTATTGGTGTTAAAGATCCGATGGGTATTTACGTGAATACCTACGGCACTGCTAAGGTTGACAAAACCGACGGCGAAATTGCCGAAATAGTATCGCAGTTGTTTGATATGACACCTTATGGCATCGAAACTCGCTTAAAACTTCGTAACCCTATTTACAGCGAAACTGCAGCTTATGGCCATATGGGCCGCAAGCCTGAAGTAGTTACCAAAGAGTTCAAAAGTAACGATGGTAAGGTGGTAAAGAAGAAAGTAGAACTATTTACTTGGGAAAAGCTTGATTACGTTAAAGAAGTAAAAAGAGCTTTTAGCATTAAATAATACTAGCAGCATTTACCGTAAGGTATTTATTGATGCAAGCCTTGTTACCATGTAACAAGGCTTTTTTAAACTATTAACCTTGCGGTAAATTGTGAGCCTTACGGCAAATGAATACACACAATGACGAGGGAAGAAAAATTTATTCGAGCAGCTATTGCAGAAGCACAACAGGGTATGGAACGCAACGATGGCGGGCCATTTGGTTGTATTATTGTTCAGGGCGATACCATTGTAGGTAGGGGCAATAATAGGGTTACAAGTAGTAACGACCCCACAGCACATGCTGAGGTGGTTGCGATTAGAGATGCTTGCAAAAATCTCAACACATTTCAATTGAATGATTGCGAATTGTATACCAGTTGCGAGCCTTGCCCAATGTGTTTAGGTGCTATTTATTGGGCACGACCCAAAAAGGTATACTATGCCTGTACCAAGCAAGATGCTGCCGATGCCGATTTTGATGATAGCTTTATATACCGTGAAATAACATTGCCATTACATGAACGAAAAATTCCTATGGAGCAACTCTGTGCTGAAGATGGTAAGCTTGTTTTTGAAGCATGGAAACAAAAACAGGATAAAATAGCATATTAATTATTGAAATTTGAAGTATGCTAAACTGTAACCCTTGCTATATCTTGAGGTGTAAATTCTACTATCATTACTTGTCCTAAAGTTTCAAGGGCAACATATACCTTCTTCTTACTTGCTTGTTTAATTACTTTCCCTTTGTTATCCATGAAAACGCCGCGTACAACGCGTATTTCGGTGTTAGCTTCAAAAGTGCTGATACTTTGAACGTTGATGTTGGTAACGCTGGTATCTTTTAGAAAGTTCTTAATAGCGTCGATTTCATCTTTACGAATCACAGCCGGCTTGCCCATATGAAATACAAAGTTCAGTACACCTTCGGTTTTAGCGACAATAGAACGCTCGGCTTCTGTTACGTACACGAATACATAGCCTCTAAAAAGCGGTTCTTCAATGGTTTTTTTTCGATCACTCCATTGCCTTACCACCTTTTGTGTTGGGCACCACGCTTCAATACCTTCTCCTGAGATTAGTGCACTTACTTTTTTTTCCCAACGTGGTTTGGTATATACCGCCAACCATCTGCTTTCCTGCTGTTCTAATCCTTGGTTCGTCATAAGTAGTACTACTATTGCGTTGCAATATTAATGCTTGCCAGATTGAATCGTCAATATTTATCTCAGCAATATCAGCCGCGACTTATAAGCACATGTTATTTATTGTTCGCAAATACCGCTTGCTTGCTTAGCAATAGGCTTACAATATCGGCTGTTTCATTTACATAAATATCGGTACGTAAGTTTTTAAGCCATTGTTGGTAACGCTCGCCTTTGGCCTGATCGGGGTTGTTGTAGAATTTATCTTTATCGATAATTAACGCCTCTATTTGCATGTCTTTAGACAGTTTTAAAGCATTATCATTTTGCTTTACACGGTCTCTTACTTCAGCTTGTTCTTGTTTGTATTTAGTGATATTTAAACTATACGGTAATGAAGAGCGGTTGCTTAGCCAAGCTGCATTTTGTCGTAAGGTAACAAAGGCTTTGTTCTGAGCAATTTTATTGGTTGATGTTTTTACTACATCGTCTACTTGAAATTCTGTACTTGTTTTGAATGGAGCGGCTGGTATTTGATCCCATGGTAAAGCGTTTTTTGTATCTTTTTCACGGAATTTAAGATACTCATAAGTGTCTGGTATTACCACATCTGAAGATACCCCTTTCAGCTGGGTACTTCCACCATTGATACGATAGAATTTTTCGAAGGTAAGTTTCAATGCTCCACCATCGGTACGGCCTGTAAAGAAGTCTACTTGCTTACCTAGCGGCAAAGTTTTTTGTACAGTGCCTTTGCCGAAAGTACTAGTACTACCAACAACAATACCTCTTTTATAGTCTTGAATAGCGGCTGCAAAAATTTCTGATGCACTGGCACTTAATTCGTTCACCATTACAGCCAATGGACCGTTATATAACACAGATGGGTCTCTATCTTCTAGTACTTGTGGGGCACCATCTTTATCTTTTACTTGTACTACCGGGCCTGTTTCAATGAATAAGCCCACCATGCGAACTACTTCGTATAAACTACCGCCGCCGTTGTTTCTGAGATCAATTATTAGTCCATCAATTTTTTCAGATTTGAGTTTCATTACTTCGCCTGCAACATCTACAGAAGCACGGCTGCCATTAGGATTTTCGAAATCTGCATAGAATTCTGGTAAGTAG
The DNA here is from genome assembly GCA_046296295.1 of Chitinophagaceae bacterium. GTDB lineage: Bacteria > Bacteroidota > Bacteroidia > Chitinophagales > Chitinophagaceae > UBA10646. The sequence goes on from JBKBLG010000011.1 coordinate 14,959, forward strand.
ATGTAACCAATACGCTTACCATCGGGTTGTGTTATTACAGCGCTTCTTGCTGCGGCTTCATCTTGAACAATTTTTTCGCGGATAAGACTTACTACTTTGGTGGCACCATCAGCTTTTTTTACCGTAAGGCGAACTTCAGTGCCTTTTTCGCCACGAATAAGTTTTACAGCATCATCAATGGCATAGCCGGCTATGTCTACAGGCTCTCCGGCACCTTGTGCTACTTTAATAATCATATCTCCCACTTGTAATTCTCCGCTTTTAAAGGCAGGGCTACCTGGTACAATGCTAGCTATTTTCATGCCTGCATCTTCTTCTCGAAGTTGTGCACCAATGCCAAAGAATTTATTACTCATTTGTTCGTCGAAGGCTCGCTTCTCAATGGGGGCAAAATATTCCGTGTGAGGGTCCATCATTTCTGTGATGGTGTTTAGAAAGAGACTGAACCGTTCATTGTCTTCTAATCGTTTTTTATTACGATCAAAGAAACGCTCCATTGTTTTGAGTACTCTTATTCTCGCAATTACTTCTAGCTCTGCATCGGTTTTAGTGGCCATGGTATCTACCTCAACTTTTGCTGGCTTTTCGTTGGTGGCTTCGCTGGTAAGGGTTGCTTCTGATAAAGTTTTATTGTGTTTGGCGGCGTTATTGCGTTGTTCTTGTAACTCTACAAAACGCTCCAGTACCATATACTTTAATCGCTTACGCCAACGTTCGGCACGTTCTTTTTCGTTAGGGCAAAAATTAAGTTGATCGGCATCTAATACAATAGATTCATCAGTATTAAAAGTGAAAGGTTTTGATAGGAGAATACGATACAATTCTCTTGTTTCTTGGATTCGCTTTTTAAATATTTCTCCAACGGCAGTATAGAATTCTACGGATTTACTGCCTTTTATTTCATCGTCGATTGTAGTTTCATATTTCTTTAAACTATTGATATCGGATTGTAGAAAAATATTTTTTTCGGTATCAAGTTTTTCGAAGTATTCTTTGAAAACAGACTTTGAAAATGCATCATTGATTTTTTTAGGGCTGAAGTGTTTTTCTTCTAACACTGCACCTATGGTTTGCAATAGTATTTGCTGTTTGGTAGGGGTGCCATCTTTGCTAATACCAAAGCTGGTAAACGCCCAAAAGCTTAATCCAACAATGCCTATCGCTGCGAAGGGCCATATTTTTTTACTTAACATGATTGCTGCTATTTTTTTTAAGAGCATTTGCTACGAATGTAGGGTAAATTGAACGCGGCTAATTGCCGTTGGTCACTAAGATACACATTACAACATTATTTGCTCGCACTACTGGGTGGTGTGTATTCAATTACTAGTTTAGCATTACGTTGTTCTGTACTGGTGAGGACGATTTCGTAGCGTTGACGGCCTGCTTTTATAATTACGAAAGCGGTATTGGGGGGTATTGTACCCAAACTTTCAGCTACTACTACAATTTCTTGTGTGGTATTTACAGGGCTGGCTTTTACCTGTATGGTTTGTGCTTTTGCCGTAAGGCGTTGTTTGTTAATTACCAACTCATTGTTAACATACACACTTATGGTATCACCGTCGATTTCACCATTATCGAAAAAGCTGATTTCAATGTTAGGGTCTGCTACTTGAAATACTCGGGCTAATTTATTTTCACGTAGTTCTAAAATTTTAGGTTTGGGCGTTTCAATAGGTTGGGCTACCGGCTTTTCTGGTGCTGTACTTGTGGCAACAGGGGCTTCTACAGGCGTGGGAAGGTTGTTGCTTTTGCCTATTGTAGTGGTACTAGTATTCTTGTTGGCTATTGCAGGTACTAACTGAGGCTTTGCTGTCGCAGGTTTTTTAATGTTGGTTCCAGCTGTTTTTGTAGAAGCAGGTTTTGTAACAGTGGGCTTTTTAACTGCCGTAGGCTTATTTACCGTAAGGTTATTAGGCTTATTGGTGGTAGGCTTTTTATTTACTAGGAAATCTTCCTTATAGAACTCGCTCTCTTCTACTTTTTCGAGATACACTGTACCACTGCCGCAATCGCGGTTTTGACTAGTAATGCTGGTGAAAGTGCCTGTTAATGTTTCGAGATTACCTTCTTTGCTATACTCTAAGTAACAAGTCATAGGGCATGCATCGGAACCGTCGGCAATTTTTGTTTCGATCATGTGTGTTTCACGAATAATAATGTTTTTAGTTTTCGACATGTAAATGCCTTGTAAGGCGGCTTTGCCATAAAACACAGTAGTTCTATAACTGTAGGTAACACCTTTAACACTGCCGCCTTGGGCGGCATTTATTTGTACTTCGTACTTGTAACGAACAGTGCCGCCGTTGCCTAAAAAGTAACCACGCCAAACGCCAGTTAAATTCTGTGCTTGTACATTTACACTGAGTGCTGATAGCAATAATGCAATAATTATTCTTGAAGCCATAATAACAAAGCTACAGCGGCAATATAAGTATGTAAGGTAAAGAACCGTTAAGGTTTTGCGTAAATCTGCCTTTGCCTTCGCTTTTGTTTCGTTATTTTCGCCGACTAATTAAGTACTTATTAATTGTATGATTAAAATCACCTTTCCAGACGGTGCTATTCGTGAGTACGAAGCAGGAGTTTCGGCTCTGGAAATAGCCAAAAGCATCAGCGAAGGGCTGGCCAGAAAAGTTTTGGCAGCCAAAGTAAATAATGAAGTATGGGACGCTACACGAACCATAACAACAGACGCTACTTTGAACTTGCTGACGTGGGAAGATGCTGATGGAAAAAGCACTTTTTGGCATAGTAGTGCTCACTTAATGGCCGAAGCTGTAGAAGCACTGTATCCTGGTGTGAAATTTTGGGTAGGGCCTGCTATTGACCGCGGCTTTTATTACGACATGGACTTAGGTGACCGTAAGTTGAGTGAAGCCGATTTAGAAGCTATAGAAAAGAAAATGGCAGAATTAGCCAAACAACAAAATACTTACTTACGTAAAGAAATATCTAAAAGCGAGGCGATACAATACTTTACAGCAAAAGGTGATGAGTACAAGCTCGATTTGCTTCAAAACCTAGAGGATGGAAATATTACCTTTTATACACAAGGTAATTTTACAGATTTATGTCGGGGCCCACACATTCCAACTACTGCACCTATTAAAGCTATTAAACTAACTAATGTTGCAGGTGCTTATTGGAAGGGTGATGAAAAAAACAAGCAACTTACAAGGGTGTATGGTATAACATTCCCAAATCAAAAAGAGTTAGATGAATACCTGGCACTGTTAGAAGAGGCTAAAAAGCGAGACCATCGTAAATTAGCGAAAGAATTAAGTTTGTATATTTTCGATGATGATACAGGTAGCGGACTGCCGCTGTGGTTGCCTAATGGTGCCATTATTGTTGAAGAACTTGAAAAATTAGCGAAAGAAACAGAAGAAGATGCCGGCTACAAGCGGGTGGTAACACCACATATCGCTAAAGAGAGTATGTATCTTACTAGCGGACACTTGCCCTATTACAAAGACAGCATGTTTCCGCCGATGGAAATGGATGGAGAACGCTACTATTTAAAGGCAATGAATTGCCCGCACCATCATAAAATTTTTGATGCCGAGCCTCGTAGTTATCGTGATTTGCCATTCAGGATTGCCGAATATGGTACTTGCTATCGATATGAGCAAAGTGGAGAGTTGTTTGGTTTAATGCGGGTACGTATGTTGCATATGAACGATGGCCACTTGTATTGCAGCAAAGAGCAATTTTTTGAAGAGTTCAAAGCCGTAAATGAAATGTACTTGAAGTACTTTAAAATTTTCGGCATCGATAAATATGTCATGCGTTTAAGCTTACATGCACCAGAAAAGTTAGGGCAGAAATATGTGAACGAACCCGAACTTTGGTTAGAAACCGAAGCTATGGTGCGTCAGGTATTAATAGAAACCGGCACACCCTTTATTGAAGTACCCGATGAAGCAGCTTTTTACGGCCCTAAAATAGATGTACAGATTTACAGTGTTATTGGCAGAGAATTCACATTGGCAACCAATCAGGTAGATTTTAGCAGTGGTAAGCGTTTCAACCTCAGCTTCACCAATAAAAATAACGAACCAGAAACACCACTCATTATTCACCGTGCACCGCTTGGTACACACGAACGCTTTATTGGCTTTTTACTAGAGCACTATGCGGGTAAGTTTCCTGTGTGGTTAAGCCCGTTACAAGTTAAAATTTTACCAATCAGCGATAAGTTTTTACCCTACGCACAGCAAGTAGAAGCCGCTTTAAAAGCACACCGTGTAAGAGTTGCTATTGATGATCGCAGCGAGAAAATAGGCAAAAAAATTCGTGAAGCCGAACTCAGCCGTGTGCCATACATGCTAGTTGTAGGTGAAAAAGATATGAACGAAGGCAATGTAAGTGTACGTCGCCAAGGCCAAGGCGATGTTGGTGCCATGCCAATAGCAAGCTTTGTACAGCAAATAGTTACAGAAATTAAAGAGCGTAGTAGCTAATTGATATTTATAAAATCATCATTTACCGCAAGGATATTAAAAAACTCCTTACGGTAAATTATCACTAAAATTCCTGAAAAACAACTATTTTTATCGGTATAAAAAGTAAAAATTACAGGTGATGGCGGCGATTGATGATTATTTGCTAAAATCCCTGCAATTTTGTATCACAAATAAATTCTTAACAAAAAGTCATTAATGGCATTACCTAACAGAGGCGGCGGACGTTTTAATCCCAGATTTCAAAGACAAACTGAACCAGAACATCGTATTAATGAGCGTATCAGAGTACCACAAGTACGGTTAGTAGGCGATAATGTAACCGTTGGTATTTACCCTACACAAGAAGCATTACGCATTGCTCAGTCGTTGGAACTTGATTTGGTAGAGATTTCACCAAATGCCGATCCGCCAGTATGTAAAGCTATTGATTACAAAAAGTTTTTGTACGAGAAGAAGAAGAAGGAAAAGGAAATGAAAGCCAATGCCAAGCAAAGCGAGGTAAAGGAAATTCGTTTCACGCCGAGTACCGATGATCATGACTTTGATTTTAAAGCTAAGCACGCTGAAGCTTTCTTAAAAGAGGGTAATAAAGTTAAGGCGTATGTACAGTTTAAAGGTCGTGCTATTATGTTCCAAGATAGAGGTCAGTTGTTACTGTTGAAGTTTGCGGAACGCTTACAAGAATTTGGTTCGCTAGAAGCTATGCCTAAAATGGAAGGCAAGCGAATGTTGGCTATGTTCGCTCCGAAAACTGCTAAGAAGAAAAAAGAAGATGCTCCTAAAGCTTAATACATTTACCGTAAGGTGTATATTAAAAAAGCCGTTCTAAACTTAGGAACGGCTTTTTTGTATCGGTTGATGATAGCTGTTTTATTTGGCTTTCCACAACATGCCTTCGTACTTAAAACGTTCTAGTTCTAAGTAATAGGTATCGTAATCGTCGAGAAAGTCGTATTGTAAATCATAGTATTGCTGTAAGTGTTGGTATAGTTTTGTTTTATTGAAAAACCAGCAAGGATAACTAACTTCAACACCATAAAAATCGGGTGGTACATGTTGTAAGGTAATACGGTCGTAATTTTCGCCGTTGTGATAGCCAATATAATCAAGTAGCAAATAAGGTATTTTGTGCTTGGCTACATTGGTAAGAAATTCGTAAGGCTCTGGTAGGTATTGTAGCACACTGCAAATGAGTAGTACATGTGGTTGCTGTTCTTGTAAGCAGGCCGCTACTGTTGGGTAGAATTTAAGTACATCGTCTTCAAAATATTGCTTTCCTTTTTCTACAAAATGTGCTTGTTCTACGATACACCATTGCAGTTGTTGTATATGCTGTAAGTAAGGCCGCATTTGTAAGTATGTGGTGCCTAAGCTGCCACCAAAATCGAGTACGGTAAGTTGTTGATTATTTTGCCCGGCAATCCAAAGCAAAGAACTTAAAACTGGGAAGTGGTAATGTGGTTTGTCGTAGATAATACCATCGCGTTCATAAGCAATTTCGCCTTTTTTGAACAACTGTGTGGTGTTAATGATGCGTTCTAGAATAGGAGCAGCATCGTAGCCATTACTTTTTTGTTGCGCTTCTGCAAAAGAACTGTAATTTCCCTTCCAGCCATACTTAAAACTATACTCTGATAGGGTTATGGCAATGGGTGGTATTAGTTGTTTAAAAAAATCTTTCATAATGCTAGTGCTCACAAGATAATGCTTACAGCACTAAAGATTGATAGGTAATAGATGTTTTTTGCTCAAGTATTATTTTCTTACCGGCAGTTAATTGTGCCATACTATCTGCATTGTAATGCCTTACGGTAAATAATTGCAAGCCCTTACTTACCTGTATGTCGAATATATGTGCAAGGTTAGCGGCAAGTGCTTCAATTTTTTCGGGCTTATCGTCTATACACAATTGTATGCCAATTGCACCTGTTTGAATTAGATTGGGTTTTATTTTTAATTGTTCGAAGGCTGCATATAGGGCCATCATGGGTTGTTCGCCTACAAAACTATAATCGAGGGTGTTAAGTTGTAGTAGTACTTGTTGTGCTTTAATAATTACAATAGGTGGTAGTTGTTTTATACGCTTGCTACTAATGGTAGTACCTGGTAATAGCATATCGTTAAAACATTTTACCTGTAAGGGAATGCCTTTATTTTGAAGTGGTTTAATAGTTTTTGGGTGTATTACCTGAGCACCATAATAGGCCATTTCAATTACTTCTTCGAAGCTTAGTTCGGGTAGGTAGGTTGCATTGGCAAATTGCTTAGGGTCGGCACTCATTACTCCTTCTACATCTTTCCAAATGGTTACACTCTCTGCCGATAAAATATTGGCAAAAATAGCGGCGGTATAATCGCTACCCTCACGGCCGAGTGTGGTGCTTTCGTTTTCGTCGGTGGCACCAATAAAGCCCTGTGTAACACAAATACTACCTTGCGGTAAATGTTGTGCTAAACTTTGAATTTTTGCTGTACTGTAACTCCAGTCGATGCCTGCGTCTCTAAAGTTATCATCGGTGTGTAGCACATCTCTTACATCTTGCCATATGGCGTGTAAGCCAATTTCGTTTAGGTAATAACTAACAATACATGTACTCAACAACTCGCCAATGCATACAATTTGATCGTAATAGTAATCGTAAGAGCGTACCGGCTTATCGTGCAATAACCATTCTGCTTCCGTAAAAAAATCTGCTAATTGTGCAGCACAAGCATTGAACCCTGTAACTAATAAATATTTGGCGGTTGTTAGATGCTGCTTTTTTATCTGATCGAATAGTTGTAAGGCATCGGTAGTACGTTGTTCAAAAAAGGCGTCGGCAACTTTTTCTAAGGCATTAGTAGTTTTGCCCATTGCTGATATTATTACAACAAGTTGTTGGTGTTGATGTGCTTGAAGAATACGGCCTACTTGTTGTATTTTCTCAACACTGCTTACACTTGCACCGCCAAATTTGAATACTTGCATACTATTTTCAGATTGTTCCCTTATTTACCGTAAGGTATTTTTTAAAATGGTTTTATTGTGCCAAATGGTTTTCATTTTTAATAGCCATGAGGTAGGCCTTGATAAAGCCATCTATTTCACCATCCATTACGGGGCCAACATTGCCTACTTCATAATCGGTACGATGGTCTTTAATCATTTTATATGGATGAAACACGTAGCTACGAATTTGGCTGCCCCATTCAATTTTCTTTTTGTTGGCATTGGTGGCATTTTTTGCAGCTTCACGTCGTTTAAGTTCTTCTTCGTAGAGGCGACTTTTAAGCATTTTCATTGCCATTTCGCGGTTTTCGCCTTGGGTGCGGGCTTGTTGGCATTCAACAATAATACCGCTAGGAGCGTGTTTTAAACGTACTGCTGTTTCTACCTTGTTCACATTTTGGCCACCTTTGCCACCGCTTCTATAAAACTCCCATTCTATATCGGCGGGGTTCACTTCAATATCAATAGTATCATCAATTAACGGATATACAAACACACTTGCAAAGCTGGTGTGGCGCCTTGCATTACTATCGAAAGGGCTAATTCGCACTAGCCTATGTACGCCACTTTCGGCTTTTAAAAAGCCATAAGCAAAGGGGCCATCAAATTGTAGTGTGGCTGCTTTAATGCCTGCCCCATCGCCTTCTTGAAAATCTATTTCTGTTACCTTCCAGCCTTGTTTATCGCCATACATGCGATACATGCGAAGTAACATTTCGGCCCAATCTTGGCTCTCTGTACCACCCGCACCAGGATTAATTTGTAGTACTGCCGGAAGTTGATCTTCCGGCTCGTTGAGTGTGCTTTTAAATTCTGCATCTTCTATTTCCCGTAAGGCATACTCATAGGCTGCGCGGGTTTCGTCTTCAGTGGCTTCACCTGCCTTCCAAAACTCAAATAAGGTGGCAAAATCTTCTACTGCTGTGGCTACTTGCTTGTATAGTTTTAACCAATATTCATTGTCTTTAATCGACTTCATAATATTGGTTGCACGGGTGTTATCGTCCCAAAAACCGGGCGATAAACTCAATTGTTTGTCGTTTTCTACTTTTTGGCTACGGTTATCGTAGTCAAAGAAACCTCCTCAAGACCATCAAACGGTCTTTTAAAACTTTAATTTGTTCAACTGTCATAAGAAAGCGAAGATAAAGTGTGTAACCTTACGGTAAATAAAACTATGTGAGTGTAATAATTTGTGGCGTAATGCCAATAGTTTGTAAGTGCTGTAATAACCTTTCGCTGTGTGTATCGGTAATAAAAACTTGTCCTTGATGTTGGATGCAAACGCTATGAAGTAACTGTTGCATACGTGTGGCATCTAGCTTTTCAAAAACATCGTCTAACAACAAAATTGGAGCAAAGCCTTTTTGCTGTTGCAATAGGTTGTACTCAGCCAATTTAATAGCAAATAGCATACTCTTTTTTTGTCCCTGACTAGCTATTTGTTTGAAAAGCTGCCCATGCATAAAAATACCGATATCATCTTTATGAATACCGCTTCCTGTGCGCTGCATGTAGGTATCGCGTTGCTTATTTTGTAGCAACAAGCTACTCATGTTTTGGGTATGCAAATGCGATTCGTAGCTTAATGAAATTGGTTCGGCTGCACCACCTGCAATGTGTTGATATTGCTCACCAATAGCTGGTATCAAGCGCTGCAATAATTGTTTTCGGGTATCATAAATAGCATCTGCTAATGGAGCTATTTGATGATCGAGTATCTCTAAAACATCGTTATTTAAAACGCCACGTTCAGCAGCATGCTTGAGCAAGCTATTGCGTTGCTGCAGTAACTTGTTGTATTGAATAAGTTGAAGTAGGTATGTAGGGTTGATTTGACTAATGAGTGTATCTAACCATTTGCGACGCAAATCGCTAGTTTCGTTGATAATGGCAATATCATCTGGGGCAATCATTACTGCCGGAAATTTGCCAATATGTAGGGCTAGTTTTTTATATGCTATACCATCGCAAGTAATTTCTTTTTTCCCATTTTCCCTGATGATTGCAGTTATTGTGATTGGCTGTTCATTTACCGTAAGGTTAGCAGCAATACGCATGCCTTGCATACCCTGTTGTACATTCATTTGGTCGCTACTATTAAAATAGCTTTTGGTGAAGCATAAATAATAAATAGCATCGAGTAGGTTGGTTTTTCCAATACCATTGGCGCCACAAATGCCAATTACCCTTTCGGTAAATGGGAATGTAGCCGAGCTATAATTTTTAAACTGCACTAGTTGTATCTGCCTAATATGCAACATGTGTTGCAAATGTATTCGCTAGCAGCTTACCCGAGTTGTTGAATTCTTTGAATAATGCCTGTTGTGCTAAAACCTGCTACAATAGGGTTAATAACAACACGTCCACCGTTGGCCATCACTTCTTTTGCACCAACAATTTGTTCTATGGTATAATCGCCACCTTTTACCAGAACATCGGGCATGATGGCTTGAATAAGTTGTAAGGGGGTATCTTCTTCAAAGATGATTACAGCGTCTACCACTTGTAAGTTCGCTAGTAAGTTGCTCCTGCTATCTTGGTTGTTCACCGGGCGTTCATTACCTTTTAAACGCTTTACGCTTGCGTCGGCATTAACACCAACAATAAGATAGTCGGCTTCTTTAGCAGCTTGTTGTAAGCTGGCGATATGGCCACTGTGAAGAATATCGAAACAGCCATTGGTGAAAGCAATGGTGCCACTTTTTAAACGCCATGCTGCAATGGTGGGTAGTAACGTTTTAAGTGTGTGTATTTTCTGTGGAATGCTATGAATTACTTTCATTTTTTTTCTGTTTGTTGAGCATTGGCAATAGCAACATGCTTACAAAGCCAACCACAATTACAACAACAAATTGTGCTATCCATTGTAGTGTGCCATTAGCATAGCCTAGTTCAAAAGCTACGCCATTACGTTCCATAGCTTCTGCTAAAAATAAGGCATAGCTTCCGATGCCGCCAGGTGTAATAATCATGCCAACACTTCCGAAGGCTAAGCCTGTGAATGCCACTTCAATACCAAGTATATCGCTGCCCTGAGTTGCTTTAAAGCCAAGCCATGTGCCGCCCACATATAACATCCAAATACCAAAGGTGCTAATAAAAAAACTCCATTTGTGTTGTAGGTTTTTCGCACTGGTTAGGCCGCTCCAGATACCTAGTGCAATGTTTGTTAGCTTTTTCCGTAAGGCAGTTAAACCATGTTTTTTTACAAGCCATATAGCACTAAGGGTAAGAACCAATAACACAATTATAGTAACTAGTAGCTTGGTTGCCGATGATGATTGTTGTGCTACATTGCTTGATGTATGGAGTAGCTCTTGTATGTAGGTAATTACAATATCGTATTGGAAAACAAGTGCAAGGATAAATACAATGCCAAGACATACTATATCGAATGCCCTTTCGGCTACAATGGTACCCACCAACTTATCGGTAGGTATTTTTTCATAGCGGGTAAGTATGGTGCACTTTAGCACCTCGCCAAGGCGGGGTACCGCGAGGTTAGCTAAATAACCAATCATTACTGCAAAAAATGCATTTCTAAGGGTTGGCTTATAGCCTAATGGCGTTATTAAAATTTGCCAGCGCCAGGCACGTAATATATGGCTACCACTAAGCACAAAAAAAACTGGAATAGCTAACCAATAATTGGCTTCGGCGAGTGCTTTGGTAAATTCTGGCCACTTATCGTTGGGTATTTGTTGAACACTCCACAGCACCAGAAAAATGCCGATGGCTAGAAAAAAAGCATATTGTAAGAAGCTTTTGAGTTTTTTCGGCATGCCTATGGTATTGCTAGCAATTTAAAAGATGGCTTTATAAACGATTACCTTGTTTCGGGAAAACCACCCAAGGCTTGAAGGTTTTAGCTGCTTCAAAATTCATTTGAGCATACGAAATAATAATTACAACATCGCCAACGGCGCCGCGGCGGGCAGCCGGACCATTCAAGCAAACGGTGCCGCTACCTCGCTTGCCTTTAATGATGTATGTTTCAAGGCGTTCGCCGTTATTAACGTTCACTACCTGAATTTTTTCGTGCTCAATAAAGTTGGCGGCATCCATTAAATCCTCATCGAGGGTAAGGCTGCCTACATAATTTAAATTCGCTTCCGTAATAACGGCACGATGAATTTTTGATTTTAATACTTCTATTTGCATAGCGGCGGCAAAAGTAAGTTTGTTTTTTCGGATTCGGTGCGGCCAATCTTTTACCGTAAGGTGTAAAACACCTTGTTTTTTCGTTTGTAGCAACTGTTAAGGGTACTTGCGTAAATACATTTGCAATATGTTACAACCTTGGTATACAGCTACGTTTATTGCAATTGAAGCAGTGAACTTACATGTGAAACGCTTTTGGCTTCGGGTAGATGGTATTGAAGTTTTTGATTTTGTGCCCGGGCAATTTGTGACACTTGACCTCCCCATTAGCGAAAAGCGTAATCAACGCTGGCGTAGCTACAGCATTGCGAGTGTGCCTAAAGGTACTAATATTATTGAGTTGATAATTGTACAGCTACCCGATGGTAAGGGTACGAATTACCTTTTTAATGAAGTTAAAGTGGGCGTGCAGGTGCAACTTCGTGGTCCTTTAGGTGCTTTTGTATTACCTAAAGATTTAAGCGTTCCGCACTATTTTATTTGTACTGGTACCGGTGTGGCTCCCTTTAGAAGCATGCTACAACATATTTACGAACAACACCTGCCACACAGCGATTTGCATTTGGTTTTTGGTTGTCGTACTGAAAACGATATACTTTACCGAGCCGAGTTTGAGGCGTTGCAGCAACAACTGCCACGCTTTCATTACCATGTAGCATTGTCAAGAGCAGCGGTAGCGGGTTGCACACAAGGTTATGTACACGAGGTTTATGAGCCGATGGTTGCTGCTAAGCCTGAAGCTCAGTTTTATTTGTGTGGCTGGCAAAAAATGATTGACGATGCAGTTGCCCGGCTAATAAAAAAGGGTTATAGCCAAAAAGAAATTCACTACGAGTTATATGGTTAGTATTTCCGAATTGAACCATTCATATAAGTTGTTTAGTGTGAGATGCTGTTTTTCAGTAGCATTAACATCGTGTACAATACTACCTTCAGACATGTGTATGAGCCTATTGCCATAAGTGATAGCATCTTTCAAATGGTGTGTAATGAGTATGGCTGTAAGTTGATGTGTAGTAATCAACTGTTGTGCTGTTTGCATTACGATCGAGGCGCTTTTAGGGTCGAGTGCGGCCGTTGGTTCATCTAGTAGTAGTACTTGGGCATCGTCTATTACACTCATTAATAGGGTAAGTGCTTGTCGCTGACCGCCACTTAACGTGCCCATAGGTTGTTCTATTTTATTCTCTAAACCCATATTAAGGGTTGCAATACGGTCTTTCACCATTTGCCGAAAGGCGTTATCAATACCTAATCGTAGCGTTTTGGGTTGCGTACGTAAGGCAGCGAGTCTGAAGTTGTCGATAATGCTCAACGTTGGTGCCGTTCCACTCAAAGGATTTTGAAATACCCTTGCCACCCATCGGCTACGTTTGTGTTCAGGCAGTTTGGTAACATCGGTATCGCCAAACTTAATGGTACCGCTCGTGGCAGTGGTGGTGCCTGCAATGGCGTTGAGTAAGGTGCTTTTGCCGCAACCATTCGGGCCTACAATACATATGAAGTCTTTACTGGCAATATTTATATTAATGCCACGCAGGGCTCGAACTTCATTGGCTTCACCTGCGTTAAAAGTTTTCGTTAATTGTTGTATGTGGATGTGCATGATGTATGAACGGTTTTACCGAAAGGTTATCATTAACGACCTTTGCGGCGAATTTCTGAAACCTTAAACAACACTTGTGATTAATTTTAAAACATATCAATTGCCACAAAGTTGGCTGATAGCAATAATCGTTTTTATCGTATGTAATTACCTTACGGTAAATGCTAACGCACAAGACAAATTCACTATAAATGGTTATGTGAAAGATAGCTTAAGTGGCGAAACTTTAATAGGTGCTAACCTCACTATTGCAGGTGAAAGTACCGGTACGCAAACTAACCAATTCGGTTTTTTTAGTATTACCCTTAAAAAGGGCAATTACGATTTGCTAGTAAATTACGTAGGTTATGGTAGCAGATTAGTATCTATTAATCCTGCAACCACCAAACTAGAAATTTTGTTAGTGCCTGCCCATGCCACTACTGAAAATGTGGTGGTTACTACGCGTAAGCGTGAAAGCAATATCAAAGCAGCACAAATGGGTAAGGTAGAGTTGGGGATTGATCGTATTAAAGAAGTGCCTGTAATTTTTGGTGAAGTTGATATTCTTAAAACGTTACAGCTTATGCCCGGCGTTCGAAACGCCGGAGAAGGTAACGCAGGCTTTTATGTACGTGGTGGTGGTCCTGATCAGAATTTGATTTTGTTAGATGATGCAGTGGTGTATAACACAGGTCATTTATTCGGTTTTTTTAGTGTGTTTAATGCCGATGCTATTAAAAATGTAAGCTTAATTAAAGGTGGCATGCCTGCACAGTATGGAGGGCGCTTGAGTAGCGTAGTAGATGTTGCTATGAAAGAGGGTAATCTTAATAAAACAGAGGTTGATGCCGGTATAGGGTTAATTGCAAGTCGCTTGAGTATTCAAGGCCCCCTGAAAAAGCAAAAAGCTAGTTATATGATTTCGGCTCGTAGAACATATATAGATGTGTTAGCAAAACCTTTTATCCCAAAAAGTAGCGAGTTTTATGGTAGCGGCTATTATTTCTACGATTTGAATGCCAAAATGAACTGGATTGTTGGTCCGAAAGATCGTATTTACGTAAGTGGGTACTTTGGTAGAGATGTATTTGATTTTAAAAATGCTAAGCAAAGTTTTCAAGTGAATGTGCCTTGGGGTAATAGTACTGCTACTGTACGTTGGAACCACGTATTTAATAAAAAGTTGTTTAATAACTTAACCTTAGTATACAACGATTATAAGTTTCAATTCACTGGTATTCAAAACGATTTCAAGTTTAAATTAAGTAGTGGTATTAGAGATTGGACTGCCAAAACCGATTTCGATTGGTATGCAAGTCCGCAACACAAATTGAAGTTTGGAGGTGTTTTTACCTATCATACCTTTTTCCCAAACATAACGAGTGGTAGCCAAGATACTGTTCAGTTCAACCCTTTAAACACCAATAACAAGTATGCATTAGAATACGGTGTTTATGCACAAGAAGATTGGGAAGTAAGTAAAAAAATTAAGCTCAATTATGGCTTGCGTTATAGTGTTTTTCAGCAAGTTGGGCGTTATACCCATTATAAAAACGATGCTAATGGTAATAGAGTAGATAGCACGGTGTATGGTAGAGGACAAACAGTGAAAACTTATGGTGGGCTAGAGCCTAGAGTAACATTGCGATACGCTATTAACGATGTTAGTAGTATTAAAGCAGCAGTAACACGTAATCTGCAGTTCATACACTTGGTGAGCAATGCAGGTACAACATTGCCAACCGATTTATGGGTGCCTAGTACGTTAAGAGTACAACCACAAATGTCGTGGCAGTATGCCATAGGTTATTTTAGAAATTTCAAAAATAATATGTTTGAAACGAGTGTAGAGTTGTATTACAAAAGCATGAATAATCAAATTGAATATCGAGAAGGTTATACACCAAGTTTACGTGATCCGGAAGAAGAGTTCGTTTTTGGTAAAGGGTGGAGCTACGGAGCAGAGTTTTTTGTAAATAAAATTAAAGGCCGCTTAACGGGTTGGGTAGGTTATACATTAAGCTATACTTGGCGCCGCTTTCCCGATTTAAATTTTGGAGAAAAGTACCCCAGTAAGTTCGATCGCCGACACGATGCAAGCCTCGTTGCTAATTATGCCCTTACGGGTAAATGGAAGTTAGGAGCCGTATTTGTATATGGTACAGGTAATGCTATTAGCCTGCCAGAAAGATTTTATTTTCAGGAAGGTGTGTTAACACAAGAATATAGCCGTATCAATGCCAATAGAATGCGTTCTTATCATCGTTTAGATGTTTCGGCTACATATACACCGAAGTCTAAAAAAGAACGTAAGTACAAAGCTAGTTGGGTGTTCAGTATTTACAACTTATACAGCCGTCAAAACCCATATTTTTATTACTTTGATCAAGAGGGTAACCCTGTTAACGGAACATTAAAAGTACAAGCAAAACAAGTGAGTTTGTTTCCGGTGATACCATCGGTAACGTATAACGTTAAATGGTAATTTTTGAATGCAAAAAATTCAAGGTGAACTATGCAGTTCGCCTTTGTTATTAATGTAGTAAATTTTTGATTTCATTGAGTTTCATTAAGGCTTCAACAGGCGTAAGTCTATTGATATCAATTCGCTCAAGCATAGTTCGCATTTTTTGAAATGTTTCGCTATGGGCATCAAATATGCTCAATTGCATTTGCGGCTGTGCTGCCTTTTGTAGAGCAGGCAATAGGTTGGTGGTAGTTGGTGCGTTTTCATTTGCCGTAAGGCTATCGTTAGTATGCTCGCCACGTTGTGCTTCTAACAAGGCAAGTACTTCGTTAGCACGTTGTATCAACGAGGGCGGCATTCCGGCCATACGTGCAACATGAATACCAAAACTATGCTTACTGCCACCAGGGGCCAACTTGCGTAAAAAAATGATTTTATTGCCAATTTCTTTATTGGTAACGTGATAGTTTTTAACCCTTGGTAACAAATCTTCAAGTGTGTTTAATTCGTGATAATGCGTAGCAAACAATGTTTTAGGTGCCATAGCCGATTGATGCAAAAACTCTACAATGCTCCAAGCAATTGAAATGCCATCGTAAGTGCTAGTGCCACGCCCAATTTCATCTAATAAAATCAAACTACGTTTGCTAATGTTATTAATGATGCTTGCTGTTTCATTCATTTCAACCATAAAGGTACTTTCGCCACCACTCAAATTATCGCTGGCACCAACGCGGGTGAAAATTTTATCCGTCAATGGAATGCTTGCTTTAGTGGCAGGAACAAAGCTGCCCATGTGTGCCATAAGGGTTACCAAAGCAGTTTGACGTAAGATGGCACTCTTACCACTCATGTTAGGGCCGGTGAGAATAATAATTTGTTGTGCTTCGTTAGAAAGATGAATGTTGTTACTGATATAAGATTCGCCTGGTGGCAAATGGCGCTCAATTACAGGATGCCTACATGCTTCTAAGTCGAGTGCTAAGCCATCGTGTACGGAGGGCTGGCAATAGTTGAAACGGATTGCATTATCGGCGAAAGTGGTAATGCAATCGATTGTTGCAAGTACTTGTGCATTTAGCTGAATGGCTGCTAAATAATCTTGTAGTGCTAATACTAAGGTTTCAAAAAGTTGTGCCTCAATAGCTAGTATTTTTTCTTCGGCACCTGTTATTTTTTCTTCATACGATTTTAGTTCTGGTGTAATGTAGCGTTCTGCATTAGCAAGTGTTTGCTTGCGAATCCAGTTGTCCGGAACTTTGTTTTTATGGCTGTTGGTTACTTCTAAATAGTAGCCAAACACATTGTTGAATCCAATCTTCAAACTAGTGATACCGGTTGCATCGGCCTCGCGTTGTTGCATGGTAAGAAGGTAGTCTTTACCACCGGTGGCTATTTGCCGTAAGGTGTCTAATTCTTCATGCACACCGGCTTTTATAACATCACCTTTTTGAATTGCAATGGGAGGGTTTTCGTGCAGTTGTGCAATGATTTGGTTGGCAATGGCATTGCATGGATTCAGGTTATCGCCAAGTCGTTGTAAATAGGTATTGCTTGCATTGCTGCAAATATTTTTTATGATGGCTATTTGTTCTAATGCTCTACTTAATTGCAATACCTCTCTTGGATTGATTTTTTTAGTTGGCACTTTGCTGGCCAAGCGTTCAATATCGCCACATGCTTTAATAGCTTGCTGTAGTAAATGCCGTTCGTTAGTGGTATTAATGAAGTATTGAACGGCACCTAAACGTTCTTGAATTTTCGCAAGCTGCTTGAGCGGTAATACGAGCCATCGGCGAAGCATACGAGCTCCCATAGGGCTTACCGTATTATCCATCACTTGAAGTAAACTGTGCCCGTCGGTTGCGCCATTACCTAAAAGTTCTAAGTTTCTGATGGTGAATCTGTCCATCCATAGGTAGTCGTCTTGTTCAATACGTTGGAGGGTAGTAATGTGTTGCAGATTGGGGTGCTCAGTATCTTTCAAATAATGCAAAATAGCGCCTGCTGCAATCAGGCCCACTTTCATGTTATCTACACCAAAGCCTTTAAGGCTGTGGGTTTGAAAATGTTTTAATAAGCTTTCGTTAGCATAGGCTTCATCGAATACCCAACTATCTAAAGCATAAGTATAGAATTTAACGCCAAACCATTCTTTGAATTGCTTCTGATAATTTCTTTGGAAAATGACCTCGGCAGGTTTCAGACTTTGCAAAAGTTTATCGGCATACTCCTGATTGCCTTGTGCAACAAAGAACTCGCCTGTAGAGATGTCTAAAAAAGCTAGCCCAAGTGTATTTTCTTCAAAATGTACAGCTGCTAAAAAGTTGTTGGTATTATGTTCCAGTAATTTATCGTTGGTGGCAATACCTGGTGTAAGCATTTCAGTAACACCACGTTTTACAATGCCTTTCGCTTGTTTTGGATCTTCTAATTGATCACAAATAGCAACGCGATAGCCTGCTTTTACAAGTTTGTGCAAGTATGTGTCTAGGGCATGATGTGGAAATCCGGCAAGTTCACTACTACTTGCGGCACCATTGTTGCGCTTCGTAAGGGTGATACCTAATACTTGACTAGCAGTAATAGCATCTTGTCCGAAAGTTTCATAAAAATCGCCTACCCGAAACAGCAGTACTGCATCGGGGTATTTTTGTTTAATGGCCTTGTGCTGTTGCATTAAAGGCGTTTCGGCTGCCGCTTTTGCCATAGTTGGCAAATATAAAAGCCTTGTGCCACTGATGCGCAGGCTTCTTAGAATGTGGAAATGTGTTGAATTACTATACTACTTACGTAAATGAACTACTTGTATCATTAATGTTGCCATGTTATGCTTACATTTAGCTTTCAACCAACGATTATGCACTATTTCAAAGCCTATACAAAAGCCGATATTTTATCGTACACACAAATTCGACGTTTTGAAACGAAATTGGGTGAATGTGTAGAAGTACTGAGTGACCCTCAACAAATTGAAGCTTCTATTGCCGCTAGTAATGCCTTATTTGTGTTAATTGGAGTGCCAGAAGATATTGGCGTGAAGGGTAATTGTGGTATTGGAGGTGCAGACACAGTTTGGGTGCCATTTTTGAAGAGTTTTTTAAATATTCAGAGCAATGATTTTTTAGGGGGCGATAACATTCTTCTGGCCGGTCATTTCGATTTTAGTGCTTTAAATAGTGTTATTGAGGTGAATGCTAAAACGGTAGAAGAAAAAATAGAAGCTTATCGCCATGCAGTTCATACCATTGATGAGGCTTTAGAGCCTATGATAAAATTGATTTGTCAGTATAAAAAAATACCCATTATTATAGGCGGCGGGCACAACAATGCTTATCCATGTATTAAAGGTGCTGCTAAAGGCTTACATAAAGCAGGTGTTATTCCATTAGCTCAAATTAATGCGATTAATTTAGATGCTCATGCCGATTATAGGCCTGCTGAAGGTCGGCACAGTGGTAACCCATTTCGATATGCAGACGATGATGGATATTTACAGAAATACTGCGTGGTAGGCCTGCATGAAAACTACATTCCTCAGAATAGTTGGTTAGATATCGTTAATAATCCCTTTTTTGATTGTATTACTTTCGAAGATATTTTCTTGCATGGTAAGCGTAGCTTTATACAAGCTATAGAGCATGCGGTTGGCTTCACTTCCGATACTTATTGTGGTATAGAGTTAGATGCTGATAGTATACAAAACACGCTAAGCAGTGCTGTTAGCCCTGTGGGTGTGCTACCCAATCATGCCAGACAGTACATTCACTATGCCGCCAGTACGGCAAAAGTGGCCTATTTGCATATTGCCGAGGCTGCTGCACAATTGGTAGATAGCCGCAGAAACGATTCTATGGGTAAACTTTTAAGTTATCTTGTAAGCGACTTTGTAAAAGCATTTGGCAAATAGTACATTTGTATCACATCATCTGACCCCCTATACATTGCCCACTAACTTCTGTTCAGATGAAAATGCGATGTTGCATTATAACCATACTCCTATTGAGTGTTTCGATATTATTATCGGCTCAGTACACCATCCCTTATCCTAATAAGAATAAGCTAGGTAATGCTTTGATTGATATCTTCAACGATGCTTCTAATAATTTTAAGCAAAGCCGCGGCGGAACATTTACCGCAAGGTTACTACCTGCCGGCAAAGTGTATCGGCTAAAAGTGCATGTGCCCAATGCTATTGAAACTAAAATTATTACCGTTAACAATTCAGTTTTTAAGTATCAGGCAGTATTACATTTTGCTAAATGCAGTAGCTATGAAGAAGCTGAGGCTGCTTTTGTAAAAATATCACAGCAAATTACCAGCAGTGTAGGCAAGCGAATGATGGTGCGAACTGCCGATAATACATCCAATGATACAAGTGTTGTGAAAGAACAGCGTATTGGGTATATGCTACCACGCGGTTTCTTTTATTACAACGCTAGCTTGCAATTACAGCGTTTTACAGCAAGTACTTGGCTAATTACCTTACGGGTAAATGGTTGGGAACCTGTATTTTATTTCTGGATTCCTAAAAATGATCCATTATCGAGCAATATTTTTTCGCATAATTTCAGGCGGGTAGTACAACGTTTTGAAGCATCATTAGCCACTAATGATGTACAGCAGCTACTGCCCGGCTTCGATGCTTTGGTTACAAAAGATACTACAGGCAAGCCCATGCTTGTGTTCGAAAAATCATTTGCCGATTTGCCCAATGCAGAATTTGAGTATAGCAATGCTTTGAATAACATTAAAGCTAGCTTGGGTAGCACTTTTGTGTACCGTTTTAATAAGGTAAGCGTAGGAGAAGTAAGCAGCATTACTTTTGTACGAGATACTGATTTTGATAAGTTGGAACAGCGCTGTATTGAATTATTGCTCGATAAACAAATTGCTTTTACAGCAACCTATCGTATTCGCATTTTATTTAGGCAATAGCCATCATTTACGTAAGTATACTTTATAAAATCGCTAACATTGGTACGTATAACTTTACATTCGTTTTGATTGTAACGTGTTTGTACCGCCAATGCTTAAGCTACCATTACATATTATTATTTTATTAACATTGGGTGTTGTGGGTACTTACGTAAATACAAACGCACAACCTCCGGGGCCCTACGATACTATTAAGGTGAATGCTTGCATTGAACCCAATGGCGATACCATTCCCTGCGGATGGCTAGAGCCTATTTGGGTAGATGGTCATATGAACGAAAAGTGGCGTAAATACCATGCTGAGTGGACGCGACTTCGTAATGCCATTTATGTAACTTACCCTTATGCTAAAGCTGCCGGAAAAACCATGAACGAAATTAATGCCCAGCTTATTGGTGTTAACGATAAAAAAAAGCGAAAAGCCATTATTCAAGCAAAAGAAAAAGAACTTAAAAGCCAGTTTACCGATAAGTTGAAAAACCTATCTGTATATCAAGGCAAGGTACTTATGAAACTTATTTGTAGAGAAACGGGTAATAATTGTTATGAAATCGTAGATGAGTATAAAGGGCATTTTTCAGCAGTATTCTGGCAAAGCGTTGCTTTTGTATTTGGTAGTAGTTTAAAACAATCATACAACAGTAGTGGGGCAGACGCTGCTATGGAAGTAATTGTTCAAGATGTTGAACGTATGTACGGTTACAGGCGTTAATAATTGGTAAAGCTATTGTTTGGCTCCATTTTTGTGAATTAGTGAAGGTTATAGTATTTAGTAACTATGTATTCCCGATATTCGCAAAAGCTTACAACTGTTAGTATGGATATTTCATTTGATAACACCGAAGTTGCATTTGCCTATAAAAGTGATAAAGCACTTAGTAAGGCCAAATTTTTGTTTAAAACCATGGATTACCGATGGTTCGTACAAATTGGTACTCGCCTTACACCTTTTTTTATGAAAACAGGCTTACCTGTACATGGTATTATTCGCAACACCATTTTCAAACAATTTGTTGGTGGCGAAACTTTAGAAGAAACGGCCGATGTTGGTCGGAAGCTTAGCGAGTATGGTGTAGATGTTATTTTAGATTATGGTGTAGAAGGTAAAGAAGGCGAAGCCAATTTTGAACATGCTACGCAAGAATTTATTCGTGTAATAGAATATGCCGGCAAGCAACAAAATATACCTTTTGTTAGTGTTAAAGTAACCGGCTTAGCTCGTTTTGCATTACTGCAAAAGTTAAACGAAGCACCACGATTACGTAGTGGTATACATGCGAATGAAGCCGAGAACGAAGAGTGGGATCGTGTATGTGATCGTATGTATCGCATATGCGAGGCAGCAGCCAAGGCCAATGTAGCAGTATTAGTAGATGCAGAAGAGAGCTGGATTCAAGATCCTATCGATAGGCTCACTATGGAAATGATGGAAGCATTCAATAAAGAAAAGGCCATAGTGTATAACACCATTCAGTTGTACCGACACGATAGGCTTCAGTTTTTAAAAATGAGTCATGCTATTGCAAAGCAACGTTCATTTATACTTGGCGTTAAATTAGTACGTGGTGCTTATATGGAAAAAGAGCGAGCTAGGGCCCATCAAAAAGGCTATCCTAGTCCTATTCAGCCCAATAAGCAAGCTTGCGACAACGATTATAATGCTGCTGTTACTTATTGTGTAGAGCATATTGATAATATTGCCACTATTGTAGCCACGCATAACGAGCAAAGCAGTTTATTGGCATCGCAGCTACTAATTAATAAAGGGCTTTCATTACACCATAAACACTTACATTTCTCACAGTTGTATGGTATGAGTGATAATATAACTTTCAACTTAGCAAAAGCTGGTGCCAGTGTAAGCAAATATTTGCCTTTTGGTCCTATTAGAGATGTAATACCTTACCTAATGCGTAGGGCACAAGAAAACAGTAGTGTAAGTGGACAGAGTGGTAGAGAACTCGGATTAATTAAGAAAGAAATGGAGCGTCGGAAAGCATTAAAAGAAGGAAAAGTAAGCATGCAAGTAGGATGAATGTACTTGCGTAAATGACGATAGAACTCAAGTATTTGTAAAGCCCACATCATTCAATGTGGGCTTTACTAGTATTACAAGGCGAGCAATGAATGAAATAGTACAGGCAAATGGTTGGGAGGTATGAAGACGGGAGAATGTGATGTTGCCGATTTAATACAACTTGGCTTAACGGACATTAGTTAGCCTGAAAATCTCTGTAATGCGTTTGCTTACAAAAGCCTACAAAGAAAGATTTACTCGTGAACTTGCTACATGGCATTACAAATGGAAGGATTGATTGAATGAAAGAACTACTGATGAACACACCAAAAAGCGCCTCTATAACCATAGAAGACTAAGAAGTGCCTAGCAAAGCCTGATTACAAATATACCTCGGCCATTCACTTGGTATGGCTTCATGGAACTTAAAATTCAAACGCAACAACTGCAATCTACGGTTCTTTTTTGCTGATTTGAAGAATAAATTAAATAGTTTATAACGGTTTGTCCATTAGCCTAAAAAACAATTCGTTGATAGTTTTTGGGAGTATGAAGAACTACCCAAATATCATGGGGGCTGCTTTGATGCAGAGCCTCATGATTGACATTTTCGTCGGTCATCAGGTTTATCGCTAGCAGGTTAATCCTCAGCAGGGCCTACTTCCATTTCGCCAGTCGAAACAAAAATGAAGCCAGGTATGAAAAAATGCAAATGATGAAAATCAACAGCCTAACAAATGTGTACTTCTCTTAATATTACTTGATTGGAGGTTCTTTTGAACAGAAATAACGCTTATAGTTCTTAGAATTGCTTCAGCGAACAAGTTGCAACAATGAAATCGGAGTAGTTCGAACTGAAAAAGTAAATAGCTTATTTTGCTCAATCTCAATAATACAAAGGGTTGCAGAAGAAAATAAAAAAGGTAATCTTAGTTAAGATTACCTAAAAACTACTAAAGTGCCCTAGACTGGAATCGAACCAGCACGTTCTTGCGAACGGCAGATTTTGAGTCTGCTGCGTCTACCAATTCCGCCACCAGGGCTGATGAGATTGGGCTGCAATATTAGGGGGCTATTTGATTGTAGCCAAAATTCTATCCAAATATTTTTTTCTGTAGTAGTATTCCTTCACCTGTAACAATGCTTCTTGAGAAATATCGTCTAAATCAGCTTTTGTAAGTAGGTGAGCCACTGTTTCATAGTTGTTTTGTTGTAGCTGTTCAATAGCTGTTACTGCATTCTGTTTAGCTTCTTCATCATCTTCCATTAAGGCGTTGGTTAAGGCTTCATTCCATTCCATCACCTCCATTAAAAAAGCATTATTGAGGGTATATTTTTCATTTGCCGTAAGGGCACCTTTCAACTCAAGTACATAGGCGAGTGTTGCTTCTTCGTTGCGAAGCGTTTTGTAGGCTTTGTTAATGAGTGCCGATTGTTCTAATGCTTCCAACTGAGTTTCGGCAGTATCGTTCGTGAAAAAATCGGGGTGATGCTTACGTGTGAGGGCAAGGTAACGTTGCTTGATAACTGCTGGGTCGGGTGTAAAGCTGATGGGGATATCGAACAGTTCAAAATAGTTGGGTGCTTGCATGCTGGTGCTGTTTTGTGCTATTATTTGTTTCGGCTATTGCTAAAATATGGAACAAAATAAGCTATCGGTTGTTAGTTTCTGCGGGAACCTGCTTATCTTGCCGCGGCCAAATGTAATTGAATGCTTGCGATAGGAATTATCAAAGAAGGAAAAATACCCGCTGACAATCGTGTGGCGTTAACACCAGCCCAGTGCCGTTGGTTGTTGCACCATATTCAATGCTCTATTACTGTAGAACCATCGGATGGGCGTTGTTTTGCTGATGAAGAATATCAAAGAGCAGGTGCTGTATTGAGCCACGATTTATCGCATTGCGATGTGCTCTTGGGCATTAAAGAAGTGCCGGTGAGCCAACTTATCCCTAACAAAACCTACTTGTTTTTTTCGCATACCAGAAAACAACAGCCTTATAACAAAAAGCTAATGCAGGCAATGGTTGCCAACAATATTACGCTTATTGATTATGAGTGCCTAGAGCATGAAGATGGTCGGCGTGTATTGGGTTTTGGTTTTTTTGCAGGTGTAGTTGGGGCACATAATGGTATTTATGCTTACGGTAAAAGGCATAACTTATTCGACTTAGGCAGGGTGTATCAATGCCGCGACTATAGAGCATTGATCGATAGCTATTTCGGACTAAAGCTCCCGCCCATTAAAATTGCCGTTACCGGTAGCGGAAGGGTAGCACATGGTATTGTTGAAGTAATGAATTTAATGGATGTTCAAGAGGTAGAGCCAGAAGAGTATCTACATTCTAACTTCACCTATCCGGTGTATGTACACTTGAAGGGAAAAGATTTATACTTACGTAAAAGCGATGGTGGTTATAACCGTTCTGAGTTTCATGCGCAACCACATTTGTATAAATGTAACTTTTATAACTATTTGCCACATACTGATGTGCTGATGAACGGGGTGTATTGGGATAGTAAAATACCACGTTTGTTCGAGTTACACCATATGCAAGAAGCCACTTTTAAGCTGTGTACCATTGCCGATATTACCGACGATGCTCATGGCAGTGTACCTTGTAATTTAGGTGATGCTACCATAGAAAGCCCTGTTTATGGTGTTCACTTACACTCAGGTGAAAAATTGCCCGCTTTTGATAAAGATGGTGTAGACGTAATGGCCGTTGGTAACTTACCTAATGAACTACCACGAGATGCGAGCAAATATTTTGGCCAACAGTTGATTAAGTTTGTATTCAAAGATATTATTAGTGGTGGCAGCGATATGTTAGATAGAGCTACTATTTTAAAAAACGGACAGCTTACACCTTACTTTTCATACCTGCATGACTATGCATATCATTAAATTTCAAAACTTTCATGCAAGCGAGGTATGTGTACCGTTTTAAAGCCTTTACGTTCTAATTTTCGGCTTAGGGCATATTGTTCGTCGTAATCGCCGTGTACCAAAAATACATCACTTACCAAAGCAGGGTTTTGGCAAGCTAGCCATTGGCAAATGTCTTCGTAATCGCCGTGGGCACTCATGCTTTTTAAAACCTTAATAGATGCGTGTACTTCATGTGGCAGACCAAAAATGGTGACTTCTTTGGGTTGTTGCATTAACCTGCCACCAAGCGAATTAGGTTCGCAGTAGCCTGTAATTAAAATGGTGTTTCTACTGTTTTCAATAGTATTGCTGATATGATGCTTTACCCTGCCAGCCTCGGCCATGCCGCTTGAACTAATGATTACGCAAGGCTCTTTCCGATAGTTGAGTAACTTACTTTCTTCGGCACTACTAATATAAGTAAGCCCTTTAAAATCAAATGGGTCACTATCGCTAGCTAATATTTTTTGTACACGTTTGTTAAACAGCTCTGCATGGCTCTTTACAACTAATGTTGCTTTATTGCTTAAAGGGCTATCAACAAAATAATCGAGTTGTGGTAATCTGTTTTCTAGTTCAAGCTGATTGAGGTGATACAAAATTTCTTGTGTGCGTCCAACACTAAAAGCAGGTATTACAAGTTTGCCTTTTTTTTCTAAACAAGTTTGGGTAATGTGTTGTAACAATGCATCGGCAGTATTAAAGATAGGTTCGTGTAAGGTATTGCCATAAGTGCTTTCGCAAATAATAACATCTGCTTGTGGAAATACTTCGGGGCTCTTTAACAAAGTATCTCTATAGCGGCCAATATCGCCACTAAAAGTTAGTTGCTTCACACCTTTTTGTGTTTGAACACGTACATGTACACAAGCACTTCCAATAATATGCCCGGCATCTGTAAAAAGTAATTCAACATCGTGATGAATGCGTACCCATTTACCGTAAGGTACGGCTTCTAATAAACCAAAAACATTGTAAGCATCTTGCTTGGTGTAGAGTGGTTGTAACGGTGTTTTGCCGGCCTGTATTCGTTGTTTATTTTGAAATTTTATATCGTTTTCTTGAATGTTGGCACTGTCTTCAAGTAGCAGTTTCACTAAATCGATGGTGGCTTGGGTACAATATATTTTCCCCTGATAGCCCTCTTTCACTAAAAGTGGCAGTAGGCCTGAGTGATCTATATGTGCATGGCTTAGTATCACAAAATCAACGGTTGTAATACCTTGCGGTAAATGACTATTCATCGCAGGTGTTTCGCTGCCTATGCCTTGAAACATACCACAGTCTAGTAAAAAGGAAGTACCACTATCGGTAGTAACAATATGCTTAGATCCGGTAACTGTTTGTGCTGCGCCATGAAAGCTGATGTTCATAGAATTTATTTTTCGTTAGGCGAAAGCTGACCCGTAATTTTTTTTGTGATGCTATCTATCTCTGCCAATGCTGTTTTGATTTGTTCGAGTGCCCAAAGTTTTTCAGTATTGGTAGCACTGTAATTATTGTGTATGTCTATAAGGCCGAGGGCGTTAGTAAGAGGCCTGCGAAGTTCGTGTGAAATGGAGAAACTGTATTCTCTAAGGCGTTTAACATAGTTTAATATGTGTAGCTCTTTGGTTTTTTCTGCTGTAATATCTCTAATTAAACCATAACATTTAAGTGGCTTGCCGTTTTCGAACTTAAAACGAATAAAGCTTTGTATCCACTTTACATTTTGTTTAGCTGTAATAATTCTGTGTTCATATTCAAAATCTTTACGAATGCTGAGGTAATAGCTAAATTGTTCATTAAAGAGAGCTAAATCATCGGGGTGAATAAAACTTTGGCGTAGTTCTGGGGTAATTGGTTGGTTGTAATCTAACTCATGAATAACATACATGCCTTTGCTCCAAATAAGTTCAGCTTTTATGAAGTTAAATTCCCAGCTTCCTACTTTGCCAAGCATTTGTGCTTCTAACAATGCTTCTTGTGTTTTTTCGAGATGTAGTTGCTTTTGATATTGTTCGGTAATGTTAATAGCAATAACAGCAATACCTTTTAGTTGTTGGTGTACCAGAATAGGAGCGAATTGTGTTACATAAAGAAATTCTCCAAAATTAAGTTGCTTGCTAACAGTGCTTAGTGTGGTTGCTACCTCTCGATAATTTTCGGTATAAAATTGCTGTAGGGCTGCCGGCATGTTGGGTACGCTAGTCATATCTGTACCTTCTTCTAGTACTGTGCCAAATGCTGCAAGGGTATCGTTATACAAGTTTTTATTGAAGAGTCGTAGTTGAAATTTTTTATCTACTGTCCAAACGTATAAGCCTTGGTTTAAGTTGTCGAGAATAGAATTTAGTTGTAAGCGTGTGTCAACCAGCATTGCTTTTACGTAAGCAGTTTCTGATACATCTCTACCAATCAGTTGAATTTCAATGTTGTTGGCTTGTTGAATATGTTTTACTTCCCACTCTGTATATACCGGATATTCGCTTGAAGGATTATTCAATCGCAGCATCAGCGGAGTACGATGTTGTGCAGTAGTATCTAAAATGTCACTTATTACTTGCTGGTCTTCTTTTTCAAATATAAAGTTACCAATGTGTAAGCGTTCTATTGGCAGTTTAGCATCGAATCGTTGTATGAAAGATGCGTTGGCATATAACAGCATGCCATTTGTATCTATTCTAAGAATGTACAATGAAGCTGTATCTAGTAAAGAGTTTAAACGCTGTAGGTGATTATCAGTTTCTTTCTTTAGTGTTTCAGTAGTAGTAATATCATTGATATGTAATACAAGAAAGCCAAGGTTAGGATACTTGCGTGTAAAGCATTGTAAAAACTTTTGGGAACCATCTTTAGGGCAGTTGATACATGCTGTGAATTGTACATTTTGTGTATTAAGATCCCAAGAAAGCTCTGATATAGGATGGTCTATTGTTTCGATAGCAGGTAGCAGTTGCTCCCAAAAATTAGATTGAAGTTGAAATGATGGAAGTACATCTTTGAAACTTTGATTTGTTTCAGTTACTATTCCTTGTTCATTAACAATTGCTTTTGGAAAAGGCGAGTCTAGAAATAGTCTTATGAATATGTCTTCTCTCAAAGTCTCTTTATTTTAGGGTATGTTAAAAGTAATTTCTTTTTCCAAAATCCACTAAAAAAGGGGTTTCATCTTTTGAAATGAACCCCCTTGCATTGGAATATTATGATAAACTTTATTGTTGTGTACTATCTACACTAGCGGGCATTGCTGGTTGCGTTGAACTAATCCATAAGTCTATTAACTGTCCTGGTCGTATGCTGTTATATTGCTTTGAACCATCGGGCAGTAGGGTATATGCTTCAGGACTTTGTTTAATGATGTATGCTTTTTCCTGATCTGTAATTTCACCTTCAGGAATAATGGCACTAATGCCAATGTTCATACTTGCGAGTAACTCTCTTGCCTCGGCAAGTGTTAGGCCCACAAGTTCAGGTACACCACTTGTAGTATTACCAACACCGCTACCAAGTACAAAACTTATGCTACTACCCATACTCAATTTGGTGCCTGGTGCAATAGGCTTGCCGTTAAAAAGCTGTTCCAGCACGCTATTACGGGCAATATCAGGCTTATATGTAGTATCGCCGAGCTTTAACCCCATACTTTGTAAGTACATTTCGGCACTTCTGAAGCTAAAACCTTTTAAATCGGGCATTTCAATTAAGGGAGCAACAGCACGGTTAATAGTAAGATAAACTGTACGATTACGCTTTACCAACAAATCGGCTTCGGGGCTTTGCTTCATTACAGCTAAAGGGGCTGCTGTGTCAACGTATATGCTGTCTTGAATTTCAACATCAAAACCTTTGGCTTTTAAAATTGCCGTGGCATCTTCTACTTTTTTTCCTAACACCAATGGAACACGTTCGTTCGCATCGTGTTTGGTAAGCCAGCCTAAGCTGCTAAAAAAGCCAACAAATAAAAAAGTAACAATACCAAGTACAACTAAAAAGTGCACCCAAAGTGGTTTTTGTAAAAAGCTTTTGAACACGCTGTGTTTTTTTAGTGGTTTTTAAAACCTTACGGTAAATGTTTAAGCACTAGCCAATGCCTCTTCTATCAATGCACTGTAGAATTGTTCCAGAGTCCACCCCATTGCCTTCACTTGCTGTGGAATGATACTTGCTTCGCTTTGGCCGGGCACCGTATTAACTTCTAGCATAAATGGTGCCGATTTTGCTTCATTGTAAATAAAGTCAATTCTCACCACACCTCTACAATTCAATACTTCGTATACCCTTTTAGCAGCATTACTAATAGCAGCAGCCATATCTTCAGAAATTACTGCTGGTGTAATTTCTTGACTTTTGCCAAGGTATTTCGCTTCAAAGTCAAACCATTCGTTATCGCTAATTACTTCTGTTATAGGCAGTGTTTGAATAACCCCCTTGGTTTTAAAAACGCCAATAGTGAATTCTCGGCCCGATATAAATTCTTCTACCAAAACCTGCTTATCTTCTTTAAAAGCCTTTTCTAAGGCAGGGGCTAACGCTTCAGCATGGGTAACTTTACTCATGCCAATGCTACTTCCACCATTATTGGGCTTTACAAATACAGGTAGCTGTAACTGCTCTAAAATAGCATCGGTAGTAACAGGTGTATGGCTAAATAGGTGCATGCTTTTAGCAACATACACACCCCCGAAACTGGCTACAGCAACGGTATATCTTTTATTAAAGGTAAGTGCACTAGTGGCAGCATCGCAACTGGTGTAAGGTAGCCCAAGCATGTCAAAGTAGCCTTGTAACTTCCCATCTTCACCTGGTGTGCCATGCATACACAATAAAACCACATCAAATACAATGCGTTCCTCATTTACCGTAAGGGTGAAATCGTTTTTATCAACAGCTATTCGTGGAGCACCTTGTTCAGGTACATAGAACCAACCTTCGGGGTTAATATCAATTACAAATACATCGTAGAAGTTGCGATTCAGGTTGTTATTAACCGTAATTACGCTTTTGTAGCTGATTTGCGCCTCGCCACTGAAGCCGCCAGTAACAAGTGCCACTTTCTTTTTACTCATACAACAAAGAAAAGAAAAACTGTTACAAAGCGGTTGCTACTACTAGGCTAAATTGTGACAATAGGCATAAATAATTACAAGCCGATATTTTCTATTTGTAGTGCCTTTTTCATTATCCTGCATTGATTTAGCCCTTATCTTCGCGGCACTAAAATATTGCTCGTATGAACCTTCACGAATACCAAGCCAAGGAGTTGCTGAAAAAGTACAACGTACCCGTACAAGAGGGGATTGCAGTTGATAATGTAATGGCAGCAGAGGAAGCTTATCGTCAAATTAAAAATCAAACGAACAACAACTTTGCGGTTGTTAAGGCACAAATTCATGCCGGTGGCCGTGGTAAAGGAAAAATTGAAGGGAGCGAGCAACGCGGTGTTGCCGTAGGAAAAAGCTTAGAAGATGTTAGCAATATTGCTAAAAACATCTTGGGTGGTACTTTGGTAACTATTCAAACGGGTCCTGCTGGTAAAAAAGTGAACAAGGTATTAGTAGCACAAGATGTTTACTACCCTGGTCCCAATCCTGTTAAAGAGTTTTACCTCAGTATTTTACTAGATCGTAGCAAAGGCCAAAACGTAATTATGTACAGTACCGAAGGTGGTATGGATATTGAGGAAGTGGCTCACAATACACCTGAAAAAATCTTTAAAGAATGGGTGCACCCCGGCGGGCCATTACAAGGTTTTCAGGCTCGCAAAATTGCTTTTAATCTTGGCTTGAGTGGCGAAGCTTTTAAAAACTGCGTCAAGTTTGTTACAAACCTTTACAATGCTTACGTAGGTTTAGATGCTGCAATGCTTGAAATTAATCCACTGTTTAAAACCAGCGATGATAAAATCATTGCAGTAGACTGTAAGATGAATTTGGATGATAATGCCTTAATGCGTCATCCAGATTTGGCCGACTTACGCGATATAACCGAAGAAGATCCTACAGAAGTAGAAGCCGGTCAATACAACTTAAACTTTGTAAAGCTCGATGGTAATGTAGGTTGTATGGTAAATGGTGCCGGTTTAGCTATGGCAACTATGGATATGATTAAACTAAGCGGTGGCGAACCTGCGAACTTCTTAGACGTGGGTGGTACTGCTAATGCTCAAACCGTAGAAGCTGGTTTCCGTATTATCATGAAAGACCCCAACGTTAAAGCTATATTGATAAACATTTTTGGTGGTATTGTGCGTTGCGACCGTGTTGCTGCCGGTGTAATTGAAGCCTATAATAAGTTGGGCAATATCAATATTCCTATCATTGTTCGCTTACAAGGTACCAACGCAGAAGAAGCTAAGAAACTGATCGATGAAAGTGGTCTTAAAGTACAAAGTGCCATTCAATTAAGCGAAGCTGCCGAGTTGGTGAAGCAAGCTGTGGCATAACTATATTTACCGTAAGGTATTATGTATAAAGCGGTGCTTTCGGCACCGCTTTTTTTTATGATTTTAGAGTATTGCCCTTACGGGTAAATGTTATTCGAGTAATGAAAAACACAACTATCATTAAAATCTTTTACTTTGAAGCACGTTATTGTTTCGTAAGAAATTAGCAAGATGGCTTTAAGCCTGTAACAACACATGAATAGAATGCTGAGAAGGCTGGTTATACTTTGTTTATCAATAGTGTCGGTAGCGTTGCAGTTAGCAGCACAACCCGGCTCAGAAGTAGAGTTGAAAAAACCAGAAAAATATAAAAATAGAAAGCTCGCGGCCGAAAAAAGCAATGAGAAGAAATTTTCAGCCCCTAAGCGTTTCATCAATAATACAGTTACGCACTATAATTATTATTTCAACGCTAATAACAGGCTTAATGATATTGTATTAAGAGCCAAACAAGCATATCGAGACGATTTCACCACCTTATTACCATTTTATAACTATACCCTAGATGGCACTGCCCAAAATGCAAGCGACATTGATAGTGTTATTTACAAGTGTACAGCGGGTATTCTATTGCACAATCTCAATAACGACTGGATTGACAACCTTTACCTGCTAATGGGTAAGGCTTACTATTACCGCAAAAATTTTGATAGTGCAGCTTGGGTGTTTTCTTACATGAACTATGCCTTTGCACCTAAAGATGGTGGTTACGATATACCTATAGGAAGTAATGCAAGTAATACGAATGGTGTATTTACGATTGTTACAAAAGAAAAGCGAACCTTCTGGAAGCGATTAACAAGTAAGCCAGCCAGTAGAAACGAAGCACTACTATGGATGGTAAAAACGCAAATGGCTACTGGTGCTTTATCAGATGCAGGTAGCTTATTACAACTGCTTGCGAAAGATCCCAACTTCCCGAAGCATTTAAATGCCGATTTGGCAGAATTACAAGCCTACTATTTTTATCAAAACAAAGTATACGATAGTGCTGCTTTGCATTTGAGTAAGGCACTTGTTAATGCTGCTAATAAAGAAGAACGAAGTAGATGGGAGTTTTTGATTGCTCAAATGTATCAGCGAACAGGTTACTATACTGAAGCAGCTAACTTCTATGCCGAAGCAGCAAAGCACACCATTGATCCTGTAATGGAGGTATACGCCAATTTGAATAGTGTAACCATGGGCGGCAGCAGCGATTCAAAGGCGTTAAAGGAACGTATTGAAAAGCTGTACCGATTGGGTAAAAAAGAAAAGTATCAACCTTACGGCGATATTGTGTACTATGCAGTGGCTCAGTTAGAACTAGAATTGAACCGCTTTGATGCCGCCACAGCAGCCTTAGAAAAGAGTATTCTTGTAAGTACAAATCCTGAACAAAAAAATGCTAGCTGCTTGCTTTTGGCAGATTTGTTTTTTGATCATAAGCAATATGTGCTAGCCTCTAAATGGTACGATAGTATTGTGGTTCAAACCCTGAAAGATTCTGTTCAAATAAACCGCGTGTTACAGCGGCAACCTGCTGTTAAAATTATAGCTACCAATATTGCTGCCATTGAAATGCAAGATAGTTTGCAAGCCCTTGCGGTAAAAGGTGAAAAAGAAAGAGAAGCAATTGTACGTAAGCTATACCGCCAATTGCGAAAGCAGCAAGGCATGAAAGAAAAAGAAGATGAAGATGCAGGTGGTAACACCAGTTTTAACCCTGCCGTTACAGCAAATACCAAGGCTCCCTCAGATTTGTTTGGTGCCGGCGGTGGTGCTGGAAAAGGCGAATGGTACTTTAATAACGAGAACTTAAGGAGCCAGGGTTTTAACGCTTTTAAATTGCAGTGGGGCAAGCGCCCGAATGTAGATAACTGGCGAAGGCAAACAGAAATTGACAAAGTGCTTGCTGCCAATAGCATGGATCCTAATGCCTTAAGCGATGTGGCCCTGCCATCGCAAGAGGGTAAGGTTGGTGGCAGTAATATTGGTGGCGGCATCACATTCGAAAGCATGCTGGCAAATATTCCAACCACACCGGCGATGATAAATGCTAGTAACAGTATTATCAGTAAGGCTTTGCTGAGTAATGGACTTACTTTTCAAAATTATCTCAACGACTATCTCAGCGCTATAGCTGCTTACGATGAGTTGCTACGCCGCTTCCCCAAAGCAGAAGAAAGTGAAGAAGCCTTGTTCTCAACCATTTATGCTGCGAAAAAAATACCCAATCAATCCAAGGCCGATAGTGCCTTGTTGGCGTTGCAGCAGCATTTCCCGCAAGGAAAATTCACCCAAAAACTCAAACAAACCAAACCTGTCAATCCAGCCGATGCGAATCCAAAAGCTACTGCACAATACAACCAAATTTATAATGAGTTTATAGCAGGTAATTACGCTGTAGCAGAACAATTAAAACGTAGTGCCGATAGTACTTATGGTAACCAGTTTTGGACGCCACAGCTATTATTCATTGAGGCTGTGTATTATGTATCTCAACGGAGAGATAGTAGTGCTTTAAAAGTTTTGCGCGACTTAACAAGCTTACATCAAGGTCATGTACTGGTACCCAAGGCAAATGCTTTGATTGATGCAGTTCAAAGAAGAAAGGAAATTGAACGCTACCTAACTGATTTGCAAATTACAAGATATAACGATGAGGATACGGTAAGCTATATAGCGCAGTTAGAACCGCCCAAAGTCATCATTAATCAGGCACCGATTGTTAAAAAAGATTCAGTAATTGCCGTTGCTCCTACCATAAAGGTTGAGCCCGTTACCATAAAAAAAGATACAATAACAATAGCTAAAGAGGCAGAGGCTACGTACACTTTCAACTTAGCCAATCCACACTATGCAGTTATTTGGTTGAAGAAAGTTGATGGTGTATTTGCTAACGAAACTAAAAATTCTTACACACGATATAACCGCGAAAAATTCTATAACCAGCCCTTAGCTATTACCAATAATAAGATTAACGATTCTACTACTTTGGTGCTTATTGGTCCATTTAACGATGGCCTTGCAGCCTCGGAGTACATCTCTAAAATAAAACCGTTGGCAGCAAGTAGAATTACACCTTGGTTGCAGGGCGATAAGTATAGCTTTATTGTTATAAGCACCAACGATTTGCAGGTGTTGGTAACCAAGAAAGATGTAGAAGCATACTTGCAAAATCTGCGTAAGGCTCGTCCTGAAAGCAATTGGTAAGTTATAACAAGGGCTTAGTACAGCAAGCACTATCTTTGCACGCTAAAATTTCGATTATGAGTTTATTGATGGAGCAGCTTAATGAAAGTGTTGCATATATACAACAACAAATAGGGGCTGCTGTAGCCCCACAAATTGGTATTGTTTTAGGGAGTGGCTTGGGAAACTTTAAAAACGAATTACACGTACAAGTAAGCATTCCATACGAAAACATTCCACACTTTCCGATAAGTACAGTTAAAGGGCATCATGGTCAGCTTTTATTAGCCGAAGTAGGTGGTAAGCAAGTATTAGTAATGGCAGGCCGCTTTCATTTTTACGAAGGCTATACACCACAGCAAGTGGCTTATCCTATAAGAGTAATGAAGCTACTCGGCATTCATACTTTATTGCTTTCAAACGCAGCAGGTGGCGTTAATCCTGCTTTTCGGGTAGGTGATCTTATGATTATTAAAGATCATATTTCATTCTTTACACCCAACCCACTTATTGGTAAAAATGAAGAGGCACTAGGTACTCGCTTCCCTGATATGAGTGAACCATATAGCAAAGCTATTATTGCAAAAGCTGAGGCAATAGCCCAAGCATTGGGCATTCATGTGCATAAAGGCGTTTATACAGGTGTAACAGGGCCAACCTTCGAAACACGAGCCGAGTATCAGTTAATAAAAGCTATTGGTGGCGATGCTGTTGGTATGAGTACCGTTCAAGAAAACATTGTGGCTGTGCATGCTGGTATGCAGGTATTTGCCGTAAGTATCATTACCGATCTTGGCATTCGTGAAGAAGAAAATGTAATTACCCACGAAGAAGTGTTGCAAGCCGCTAAAGATGCAGAACCAAAGCTTACAGCTATTTTCAAACGTTTGATTGCCGAACTTTAATCGGAACAACTATATGTTGCGTAATACACCACTTGTTGTTGTAAGCTTGTTTTTGTGTTTCCTGCTAGGGTTCGCCTTACGGGCAAATGGGCAGCGCCTTCCAACGGCAGGTGGTAGTATGCCAACCGGTAGTAATGTAAGTTTTGATAATCAAGGCCGCCCCGTAAGGCCTCGTTCTCAAGGTCAAGATAGTTTGAAGCGTCGCGATAGTAATGAAGATAGCATTACCATTCGTTACAAAATGTGGGATAGCTCACGTTTACATAATTTAGATAGTAGCCTAAACGATTGGACTACCCGCTGGCCGGTACCCGCAACTTATGTTGATATTGGAAATAATGGTAATGCTGCTAGAAACTTGTTATTCTCACCTATGATGCAAGCCGGTTTTGATGCAGGATTTCATGCGTTCGATGTATATCGACTCAAAGTAGAAGATACACGTTTTTATACAACAACCAGGCCACATACTGAATTAGCTTACATTCTTGGGCCAAAAGCAGAACAGTACATTGATGCTACACATACCCAAAACCGTAATGCCAATTTTAATGTTGCATTTCAATATCGGTTGATCAATAGCCCTGGTGCCTTCAAAAATCAAAATACAGCACATAATAGTATTCGACTAAATACCCATTACACAAGTTCTAACAAACGCTACAGCAACTATTTTATCTTTATTAGTAACAGTATTAGAAGCAGCGAGAATGGTGGATTAAAAAATCCATCGCAGCTAAACGCTTTGCAGCTCAATGATCCGTTTGAACTAGAAACACGTTTAGGCACATTGTTAGGTAGCCGTCGTAATCCTTTCAATGTGAATATTATCACTGGAACTTTGTATAACGAACGAAAGTTGTTGTTGCGGCAGAATTACGACTTTGGACAAAAAGATAGTCTTGTTGTGAACGATACCACCACAGTGAAATTGTTCTATCCAAGGTTTCGTCTACAACATACTTTTATAAGTCATACTCATAGCTACACCTTTCGAGATCAATACACAGATAGCGTTAGCTATGCACTTTTTTTCAATAAAACGGTTGGTCAGCTAGATACACTTACCTATGATGAACAATGGAACGATGTATCCAACGAACTTGCCATAATCTCATATCCTGAAAAGAAAAATCTTAATCAATATATCAAATTAGGTGCAGGACTTCAATTGTTAACTGGTAAGCTTGCAACGGGAACAGCTCGTTTTACGAACTTATATGCATTAGCAGAATACAGAAACTTAACACGCAATAAAAAATGGGAGTTGAATGCAAGTGGGGTATTGTATACAGGAGGTGTTTATGCGGGCAACTATCAAGTGCAAGCCAATATCAAGAGTTTGCTAGGCAAAAAGCTTGGTTATATTACACTAGGCGCTATTAATTTGAATAGAACGCCAAGCCATGTTTTTGGCGGAAATTCATCGTTTCCAACAGTTCGAAATGCTGCCTTACAAAATGAAAATACATCGCAGTTGTATGCTGTGGCTGATAACCCGTTAGTAGGCGTTAAACTAACTGCACGTTATTATCTGTTGAGTAATTATACCTACCTAACTAACTTTTATAATGTAACTCAAGAACGTACCTTGTTCAATGTATTGGTATTGGGTATAGAGAAAAAAATCAAAATTTCGCGTCGCATTAATTGGTATGCCGAAGCGTATCTTCAACAGGCTACAAGTGGGGCTCCTGTGAATCTCCCATTATTTTTCACACGTAATCGGTTTGTATTTGAGGGGCAGTTCTTTAAAAATTTGCATCTTGCAACAGGGCTTGAAATTCGCTATTACACAAACTATAAGCCTGCCGATTATTCGCCACTTACCGGACAGTTCTTTTATCAGAACACAGTAACCGTTAATAACCGCCCCGATGCGAACCTGTTCTTACACTTTCGTATCAGAACTTTCAAAGGCTTTATTCGCATGGAAAATATCAATAGCCTAAATATTGGGAGTAACAGCGGTTTCAATGAGCGGAATTTTACAGCTCCTTTTTATGCGGGCAACACGCTTTGGTTCAGAGCAGGCGTGTACTGGAGCTTTATCAACTAAGATTTTAACAAACAACATTCGTTTTCCCAACAATTAAGTTGTTACTTTGCAGTAAATGCTCAAGTTCATTTACACCATATTAGCTTTCGTGTACTTGTCGGTAACCAGTGGGTTGGCCGTACAGCTACATTATTGTATGGGCAAATTGGCAAATGTTAGCATTGCTGCTAGTGAAGAAAAGCAGTGCGGTAAATGTGTACTTGCTAAAAAGAAAAAGCCAGCTAAATGTTGCAAGCAGCATGTGAAGCTAGCCAAATTACAAAGCGATCATAAGCATGCTGATAATGTCACAGATATTGCGTTAATAAATGCTGTAGATTGTACTGATGATATCGTTTACAGTGCAATTCCTTCAGGTTTATTGCCCGTGTCTGTACATGCTTTACCATATAAGGCTAATGCACCACCGCTTGATAGCAAAATAATATCCCCTTCTTACGAAGCATTGTATTGTATTTGGAGAATTTGATATTGGGTTAGTAGTTGTGCCTAGCACAACACTTATGTTATTTAATCAAATTCATCATCCAAATACTTTTTTTATGCGTACAATTCTAACAGCTGCATTCATTGCTATTGCAGCGCTTGCTAGTGGTCAATCTAAAACCGATGTAACTACCGATTCAGTAACCGTTTATGGCGAATGTGGTATGTGCAAAAAGCGAATCGAGAAAAATGCGATTGCTGCTGGTGCACTCACTGCCGTTTGGAACGAAGACACGAAGAAACTTGTAGTTACATTTAGCAAGAAAACATCGCTTACTGCCATCGAAGAGAAGATAGCTGCAGTAGGGCACGATACACAAAACAAAACAGCTCCTAAAGAAGTGTATGATGCACTTCCAGAATGTTGCCAATACGAGCGTAAAAAGCAATAAGCAAATCGTATTTTTTAATCAATTATTACAAAAATTGTCAGCTTGTACTGTACAAGCTGATAGTAAATTTAAATGTCATGAAACGTTTATTAATGTTGGTGGCCCTGATACTAGGTATTAATGCCACACACGCTCAAATACAAACAGCAACCCTTAAAGCAAGCGGATTAACTTGCAGTATGTGTTCAAAAGCCGTATACGATGCGTTAACCAAAGTAGATTTTGTAAAATCAGTAAAAGCAAATATTCAAAAATCTGAATACACAATTCAATTAGATGATACCAAGAAAATTGAGTTATCGCAACTAGCCGAAGCTGTTGAAGATGCTGGTTTTTCTGTAGCAGAAATGTTCATTACTACCAAGCTTTCTAACCTTACGGTAAAAAATGACGCACACATTGAAATGAATGGCGCTTTATTACATTTTGTAAATGTGCCAACAACAACAGTTGATGGTATGGTAACATTACGCTTACTCGATAGAGTGTTTGCAGGCGATAAAACACATAAAAAGTATGCTCAGTACACTGCAATGGAGTGCTATAATACGGGTTATGAAGCTACTTGTTGTAATACAAAATCAAATGGTACAAAGGCTCGTATGTATCATGTAACTCTTTAAACACAAATAATTAATTAAAGCTCATGAAGTTGTTTTTTAGTGTATGGCTGGTATGTACATGTGCATTAACAAGTATAGCGCAGCCTAGTGTAGGTGATCAAACGAAAGAAATTAATTTACCGCAAGGTAATGGCACGCAAATAGCATTGAGCAGCTTGCGTGGTAAGGTTGTATTAATTGATTTTTGGGCAAGTTGGTGTGGCCCTTGCAGAAAGGCAATGCCAGCACTCAAAACTCTTTATGC
Source organism: Chitinophagaceae bacterium (assembly GCA_046296295.1). Classification (GTDB taxonomy): domain Bacteria; phylum Bacteroidota; class Bacteroidia; order Chitinophagales; family Chitinophagaceae; genus UBA10646. Next base: position 54,833 of record JBKBLG010000011.1, read on the forward strand.
CGATTACAAGAATAAAGGTTTTGAAATTTACGGTCTTAGTTTAGATGCCGATAAAGCCGATTGGCAGAAGGCTATTAAATCAGACGCAACGCCTTGGTTACACGTTATAGATGCCGCCGGCACAACCGCCGATGCTTGGAATATTAATTATATACCTTATACTTTTCTGTTAGATAAAACAGGCAAAATTGTTGCAGTGAACCCAAGCCATACACAGTTAGAAAAACTCTTAAAAGAGCTGCTAAAATAACATATGCATGAAAGTTTTTTTTAGAGTGTTTATTCTTCTGTTATTAAGCAATTGGTTACAGGCGCAAGAACTCTATGTTTTTAGCGAACCAGCTAGTAATATGCCGGCGAAAAACATTGGATTACAATTATCACAAAGGCATCAGGCAGCAGCTAATGGTAGTGGCATTAGTATGCGGCATACTGCAGCGTTAATGTTAGGGCTTAATAAAGATTGGATGATACATACCGCAGTTACGTTCAGCAACATGTACACCAATAACTATAGGTTTGAAAGCGTACGTTCTTATACGAAGTACCGTTTTTTTACAACCGATGGTATGTATAAGCATTTTCGTATGGCTGCATTTGCCGAAGCGGCTTACAGCCTTAACGAACCAATGTACCAAGAAGTAGCCTTTGAAGGCGATCAAAGTGGGGTACAATTAGGCCTCATTGGAACGCAGTTACTTCACAAACTAGCTATAAGTGGTACAGTGAGTTATCAACGTAGTTTTATTAACGAACAGTGGAGCGGTAAGTCGTTACATTACGGAAAGCATGCTGCACCTGTAACACAGGCTGTTCAATATAGTTTGAGTAGTGGCTTACTAGTGCTTCCCAAAACTTATACAAACTATCAACAAACCAATTTTAATGTGTATGTTGAACTACTGGGGCAAAAGGCTGTTGATAATGCTAGCTATTGGATAGATATTGCACCAGCAATCCAATTAATATTTAATAGTCAGAGTAAGTTAAATGTTGGATACCGAAAACAGCTTGCAGGAACAATGTATCGAATGGCAACTGAAAGTTGGCTGGTTGCTTACGAATACAATTGGTTTAATGCACTTCGAAAAAAGAAAAAGCACTAATCACACCCTCCGGGTATCACCAATACCAGTGAAATCCCTTTGCGAAAGCAAGGGGATTTCTATTTTGGGCCTTACCTTAGCAGTAATCATGAGTGAAGCAAAAGAAAATAAGCCTGAACAGGCATCACTTTTTTCAGATACCATCCGACGATTGCGTAACCGTTATCGCCTTGTTATTATTAATGATGATACCTACGAAGAAATGGTAACATTCAAGCTAACAAGGCTTAGTGTATATATTGCTGCAAGCTCTATTTTTATATTATTGGTAGGCTTTACAGTAGCGTTATTGGTACTAACACCGCTGAAATACTATATTGCCCCAGGCTATGGCAGCTCTAAAAGTAGAGGCGAAATACAAATGCTTAAAATGCGAACCGATAGCTTAGAACAAAGCATTCGACAAAAAGAAAAATATTTAAACGAAATAAGAGCAGTACTCAGCGGTAATGAAAACATTTTAAGAGATACAAATGCCATAGTAGTACCAAACCCAGAAATTACCAACGATTAATGACACACTCATGCCTGGCGAAAAACAAAAAATATGGTTGCAGTACACATCGTTAGGTATGCAACTACTAACAAGCATTGCTTTAAGCACATATGTTGGGTTATGGCTCGATAAAAAGCAATGGGTTAGCTTTCCATTATTTGTGTGGTTGCTCCCCATAGTTGTAATTGTCGGAGGTATGTATCAACTAATAAAAGTGTTAAATAAAAATGACTAAACCAAAGACTTCATTGTTCGAGCATATAAAAGTTACATTACTACTTTTAACAGTGGTTTTCCTTACGGTAAATGCTTTATTAAGTCCATTACAAGCTACTTTTCAGCAATATCAAATACAAACGAGTGTAGTATTATGGGGCAATGTATTGTTGTTTGTATTAAGTATTGGTGCCGCGTTATTGCATGGAGCAGGTATGCGAAGTACAGACCCATATGTGTTTTATCGTATGGTAATGTTGGCAACTATGCAAAAGCTGTTTATCAGTGCAATAGTAGTGGTGTTATATATAGTAGCAGTTGGTAAGGCTAAAAATGCACCGGGTATTTATGTTGGCATGGGGCTATATCTCATATACACAGCTATAGAAGTAGTTGGGGCATTACGACTTAGTAACAAAAGGCAACAAGCTTAAATGGCGAAAGAGCATCCTATGCAAGCCTTAGCTGCCTATCTTCCCGATGGTAGCTTTGAACAAGTGGTTGCGTATTTGCATCAATACAAAGTGCACCTCACTGTAACCAAAGAACGTAAGCGTGTATTAGGTAACTATGCCCACTTACCAAGCGATAATATTCATCGTATAACGGTGAATGGCAATCTTAATCAGTTTGAGTTTTTAATTACACTACTTCACGAGTTAGCTCATTTATTAACATGGGTGCAGTACCAACGAAAAGCAGCACCGCATGGTACTGAGTGGAAGCAACAATATGGCTTGTTGCTAAAAGACTTTTTTATTTTTTTCCCCCCCGATGTACAAGCCGTTTTAAAAACCTATATCCATCATCCAGCGGCAACGGCCAATGGTGAAACCGCATTGTTACTAGCACTTCGCCAGTATGATAAGCCCAAGAGAGATGGTAGCATTATGTTAGCGCATTTACCGCAAGGGGCCCTTTTTAAGTACGAACAAAACCGAATTTTTGAAATTATAAAAAAGCGCCGTACACGCTACGAATGCATTGAAATAGCAACAGGTAGGCGTTATTTATTTAGTGGTATTGCCGAGGTAGAACCTGTAACCACTTAACTAATTTGAAAAATACCTATCTTAGCTTGCAACATTCTAACACACTACCAAACTATACGAACATGAAAAAACTGGTTATTGTAGCATCGGCCATTGTAATTGCAACAGGTGCCTTTGCGCTGCAAGCCGCACGTAACCTTACGGTAAAAGTTGTAGATAACGTTAAAGGCGATCCTGCAACGCCTAACGCTAAAGTAACTAACCTAAGAACCAATCTTTTAGGAAGGGTTAATGCCGATAAAAGTATTACTATTCAAGGCTTACCAAATGATACTTTATTGGTAAGTGCTCCTAACAGACAGGCTGTAAAGGTGGTAGTAAATGAGGTAAGCAACGAGTATCATGTTACATTGCAGTTAAATCAATAGTAGCGTTATTATTTCATTTTATATGTATTGAACTGTATTTGTTCAATACTTTTTTATTTAGCATTGTAAGGTTATGAAAGTTATAACAGCACAAGAACTTAAAGCAAAAATTGCAGCAGGCGAATCGGTGAAACTACTCGATGTTCGTGAACCCGATGAAAGAGCAGATTTTCATATCGGTGGGGTGCATATACCACTTGGTAAGGTTCAAATTATGCAAATAGATGAAATTGAAGATTGGAAAGATGATGAAATTATTGTGTATTGCCGTAGTGGCAAGCGTAGTATGATTGCCGCTATGGTACTAGAGCAAATGGGCTTTTCTAACTTGTACAATTTAGAAGGTGGTGTATTGGCTTGGCAAATGTAATGGCACAACATAATAATAGTTAAAATAGATATGGCGGCCGAAGGCCGCCATATCTATTTTAACACCTTTATATATCATTAATTTTAATTATATTATTGTTGTAATAATGGTAATAATGCTGTTGCAACGAGTGTATTACCAGTGGTGTTAAGATGTACGCCATCGGTAGTTAAAATACCTTTATACGCATTTGTAGTATTGTGTATTTGTAGGTGTTGGGTGAACATTTGCCGTAAGGCTACACAAGTTATTTGATAATCGCTTGCAAGCCTTGTTACTACTTGGCTATAGGCTTCTAAATCTGCATCCATAGGGTTGTTGTGGTTGATTTTTTCACCAATTACCGTGAGTGTACACAGTATTACCTTGCTTTGATGTTGAAGTAGTTTTTCAATAATTGCTCGGTAAAATTGTTCGTACTTTACAATATCAACACCAATGCCTTTTTCTTTATGCCAAATATCGTTAATGCCAATAAGTACAACGGTGGTATCGGGTTGGTGTATAAGTACATCGCGTTCTAAGCGTAGGTACAAATCGTACACTTTATTACCGCCGATACCCGCACCAATAAGTTGATAATCGGATGCCGATAACTGTTGACGTAACTGTGCAATAAATCCATCGCCACTGTTGCCTTGCTGTGTAATAGAATCGCCAAAAAATACAATAGTATGCATGTGGCTAAGGTATTCATTTACGTAAGTAAAACAGCGAGTATTACTACTCGCTGTTGTGGCTTTTAAGTAACCTTACGGTAAATGTTACAAGCTAATGTTCACCGCTATCATATAGTTGGTGCCGGCCATCGGGAAAAAGAAATTTTCGGTAATGGTACTGCCGCCGGCAATATAACTGAAAGTGTAACCATTAGGCTCGTACTTGCGATTGAAAATATTATTCACTTGTGCGTTCAACTGAATTGATTTGGCCCAACGGTTCGGAAGCTGATAACTTAAGCGTATGTCGTGTACAAAAAAATTCTGTAAACTGCGAGCTTTACTTTGAGTATTGTCAAGATATTGTCGGCCAACATATTTGCCAGGTAATGCCAAGCTAACATGCTTGATAGGCTTTGCTGTAACTTGATAATTGGCTACTATGTTCGGTGAAAAAGCAATGTCGGTATTATTGTGTACAATAGCTTCTTGCTTAAAAACAGGTGCGTCGTAGTTGTCAATATATTCGGTAAACTGTTTGATTTTGTTTTGGCTCAACGCAATATTAGCATTGGCTTGTAGCCAATGGTTGAACCGATAACTACCTTGTAACTCTAAGCCCATTCTGTAGCTATTGGGTACATTTACACGATTGTAGGCTCCCACATCGTTAATTTGTCCGGTTACAATTAGTTGGTTATGATATTGCATGTAATAGAACGTGGCACCCCAAGTATATTTTGCGGTTTTGCGTTCAATGCCAAGTTCAACATCTTGTAATTGTTCGTGTTTAGGCTGGTTGGTAAGTCCGGCTTCAAAATCATCACGATTAGGTTCTTTGTTGGCTACGGCATAACTTACGTAAAAGTTATAATCATTTTTTTGGTAGCTAATACCAACCTTGGGGTTCACAAAATCAAAGCTTCTATCTACTTGCAGCGTCGGATTTTTTCTAAACCCATTCATGGTATGGCGAATGCTGCGGTATTGCATATCTGCAAATGCATACCAATTACCCTTGATATTATGTAGCCATTTTGCAAACAAACTTTTGTCGCTTTTGTAAGCAGTTAAGTTGTACCATTTGTAGTCGCTAGGTACACCACCTTGTTCGGCCCAAATGATACGTCCGTAATGCTTACCATCGTACTGGCTCCATGTACCGCCAAGTGTAATTTCATTCCGTGCATCTTTATATTGTGCTGCAAAGTTTTGACCATAAAAATGGTTGTTGAGCCATAGCTGGCGAATCAAATCTGTTTCATCGGTACCGGGCCGCGGGTTTGTTAAAAAGTAATCGCTGTAAGCTTGGCCGCCTCTATATTCTTCATAATAACCCTTTCCGCGAACGTAATAACTAGCTATGTTCAAACTCCAACGGCTACTTAACTGATGATTTACAAACAACTGATAATGTGTTTGTTGATAGTTGTCGGTTTGGTTATCATAAGGCGTGCCCGGTTTGTCGGTACCAAGACTATTAAACGTTCTATTGGTTTTTAAAACAGCTTCTGGTATGCCATTCCACGCCTGATAGGTGCGCTCTTTGCCGCCAAAAGTAGTGAATCGTACTTGCGTTTTTTTATCGATGTAAGCACCACTGAGGTAGAAAGCTTGCATATTGGTACTAGCACGGTCTATAAAGCCATCACTCGCAATATTACTTAGGCGAGCATCTAAGGTAAAATGGTTATTAATTAAGCCGCTTCCTACTTTAATGGTGTTCTTCCAACTATTAAAACTGCCGTAGCTATTGTTTAATTCGGCATACGCAGTTTCATTCACTTCGTTGGTACTTAAGTTGATGGTAGCACCAAAAGCACCAACGCCATTTGTACTTGTACCTACGCCTCGTTGTATTTGTATGCTATTGGTACTACTTGCTAAATCTGGAAGATTTACAAAAAAAGTACCTTGGCTCTCTGCATCGTTGTAAGGTATGCCATTGATGGTAACATTAATTCTTGTTGCATCGGTGCCACGAATGCGAATACCTGTGTATCCAATGCCATTGCCTGCATCGCTATTCGCTACAACTCCAGGTGTTTGATTTAAAATAAAGGGTAAATCCTGCCCGAAGTTATTAGCAGCAATTTCTGCTTTGCTAATATTTGTTTTCGTGAACGGACTTTTATCGCTTGCTCTTGTTGCCCTTACTTCTAAAGGTTCAAGGTATAGCTCAGATGGCTTTAAACCAATCATTAACTTGCCCTTAGTGCTACTAGGTACAAACTCGATACTAGTGCTTTGATAACCTATGGCAGTTATTGTAATGGTGTGAGCGCCGTTAGTCCATTTGCCCGTAAGGGCGTTACCCATATTATCGGTAATATAAATATTTTCATTGCTTTTAATGGTTGCTCCGGCAATGGGTTTGTTTGTGGTAGCATCTACTACAGTAATGTTCAATGGCGTTTGTGCCATTGCTACGTTAATAGTTAGTGTAACGGCAATTGTTGTTCCCAACAGTTTCATTGTTGTAATTTTTTAAACATTGAAAAATGGGAACAGGTAATGTGGGCTTACGAGAAGGTTGGCATTAATGCCATAGTATTTGCATCCTTCCCTTCGCAGGCATTATCCTGTTCAGGTGTTACGGGTGTTATCTCAGCCATTTACTTAAGTAAATAGCACCCCGAGGCTTTGTTGAAAATTTGGTGGCCACCGTTTGATTTCAACAGCTGCAAATTAAAACAGAAAATTTTGAATTTAGTTGTAACATTTTTTTTCAGTGGCCGTACCATACGTATAAATCAAGAAAATATGAGAAAGGTTATAGCTTTTTTATTAGCACTTTTGGCAACCGCAATGACACCATTGTTAGCCCAAGAAAATATAGTGATTGATGGTAATGCTCAGGCACGTGAAGTGGGCAACTTTACCGGGATAGAAGTACACAGCGGCATTGTGGCATATATATCTCAAGGTACACAAAATGCCGTGGCAGTTAGTGCTGCCGATAACGAGGCTATAGCTAAAATTATTACCGAAGTTAAGAATGGTGTATTGATTGTTCGTGTTGATCGTGGTAGTTGGAATGGTTGGAATTGGAGCAACAAAAAGTTGAAAGCTTTTATCACTATTGCGGATATCAATAGCATTGCTCTGAGTGGCGGTAGTATTGCAAAAGTGAGCGGTACCTTACAAGCTGCCGATTTGAAATTGAGTGCATCTGGAGGTAGCATTTTGAATGCTAAGCTTAAAACAACCAATTTGAAAGTAGATTTAAGTGGTGGTAGTATTGCCAATGTTGATGGTACTACAGTCAACTTCACTGTAGCAGCAAGTGGCGGCAGTATTTGTAAGGGCTACGATTTAGAATCTACTTCGGCAAAGGTAGAAGCAAGCGGTGGCAGCATTATTAATCTGAATGTAACGAAAGATTTAAAGGCCGATGCTAGCGGTGGTAGTATTGTACACTACAAAGGAGCACCAGCCAATAAAAATACTGAGGGCAGTGGCGGCAGCATTATTAAAGCTAAAGATTAAAAAAAGATTTGGCAGATTGAATGAGATGCTTATTTTTGCACTCCCAATCACAAAAAGGTTGGCTAAGATCTTATAAAATTATCAAACTTATATCGCGAGGTAGAGCAGCGGTAGCTCGTCGGGCTCATAACCCGAAGGTCGGCGGTTCGATCCCGTCCCTCGCAACTACAATCCCGCTTTTGCGGGATTTTTTTTGTCTATACCTTACGGTAAATATTCCCCAGATTGCCTTTAGTAAGCATGTTTTGCTGCTGTTAAGGGCAAATACTCCGAAGTTTGCATCACAACATTATGAAAGCAGGATTCGTTAACATATTTGGTAAGCCCAATGCAGGAAAAAGCACATTACTGAACGCTTTGCTTGGCGAAAAGCTAGCTATAGTTAGCAATAAAGTACAAACTACACGGCATCGTATCAAAGGTTTTTTAACAAGCCCCAACGCTTATCAAATTATTTTCTCCGATACACCAGGTATTATAGAACCTAAGTACAAACTACACGAACGCATGATGCAAAGTGTAAAGAGTGCGTTAGAAGATGCTGATATAGCGCTACTGATGGTAGATGCCAACGATGATGTTGCAGAGTGTAACGCCATTTTTGCATCGTTAAAGTTGCGAGTGCCTACCATAGTGGTATTAAATAAGGCCGATAAAGTACCCGCCGATAAACTTAAAGCTGCTACTACTTTTTTTCAAGAACAACCTTACGGTAAATATGTATGCACTGTGAGTGCTTTAAAAAAATTAGGGTTAGATGCATTGCTACAACAAATAGTAGCACTTTTACCGGAAGGTATGCCCTTTTATAGCGAAGATGATTTAACCGATTTGCCTACCAAGTTTTTTGTTGGTGAATTGATACGCGAAAAAATATACGAACTGTTTGGCGATGAAATACCCTATCATACCGCCGTGATGGTGAACGAGTTTAAAGAGAAAGAAACACTTATTAAAATTCAAGCCGATGTAATTGTACAACGCGAAACACAAAAAGTAATATTATTAGGGCAGGGCGGCAGCATGATTAAACAATTAGGCACACTTGCACGTAAGGATATAGAAGCTTTTTTGGGCGGCCAAAAAGTATTCTTGCAACTTTTTGTAAAAGTGCGTCCGAAGTGGAGAGATAACGATTTTCAACTGAAAGAATACGGGTATTTATAACAATACCTTACGGTAAATGACTGATCATGCATTTGTTAGAACCTTTTTATAATTGGCGACATTTATACACTGCCGAAGCCGATGAAAAAACACCTTTCTACGGCAGAACCTACAGCGAATTTGAGTTTTCTCAAACCGTATATAATTACTACATACACCCGCAATGGGATGATTTTGGTAGCAGAACATTGTATTGTAAAATTCTATTTGCCGATTACTTAGCCAATTATGCTATTATAGAACTCATTGGCGAGTGGAATGATGCCATTGAAAATGATATTATGACGTTGCGTAGAGAACTTACCGACCATTTATTCGCAGCAGGAATTACACGGTTTATTTTAATTGCAGAAAATGTACTCAATTTTCATAGTAGCGATAGAGAGTATTACCAAGAATGGTACGAAGAAGTAACTGATGAAAATGGTTGGATTATAATGCTGAATATGCCAGTACAAAGCCAACAAGATTTCATTAAAACAAAACTACATCGTTACGTTGAGTTGGTAGAGATGCCCCAATGGCGAACTTATAAACCTGAACTTATTTACCAGCAATTACAAGAGATGTTATCCAAGCGTTTGGGTTAACCCAAACGCTTGGATAGTGTATTATACTATACATTTTGCCAAATAAACTGTTCGCTTTTAGGGAGCTTATCCATCATACTTTGAAGTAGTTCTTTCGGTACTACTAGTTTTCTGGCATAGGTATCTATAAAAGCACCATCTACGCGTACAACTGCTGCTATTGTTTCGTTATTAATTAATATTTGATGTTCTACACTCCAACGGCTATAATCGCGGCGGCATTGATATAAACTACCCGTCACTGTAACATGTTGATGAAGATGTATTTCTCGCTTGAAAACAGCTTCTTCTCTGAACAAAATAGGGCCTACATGCAATTGTTGTAACAGCGCAATGGTGATGCCTGCTTGTTGCATAATATGTAAGCGAGTAGTGGCGGCCCAATCGTAATATACACTATGGCGAACATGAAAATTAGCATCAATATCGGCCCAACGAACTTCAAATTGCATAAAATATATTTAATAATATTGAAGGCGTTCTTGTAATGTGGTAAAGCTCAAAACTAGGTGTTATTATAGTTATAAGTGTGGTTGTTGTTACACAACACTTGATGATAGTTGCTGCAACTGTTGAACTGAGCGTAGCAACGAAGTAACAATGGTGTACTAAGTTTAACACACTACATAAACTAAATTAGCCCTTGCAAGCAAGGGCTAATTGGTATAAAGTGTAATAAATCACGTTACTTACTTGCCTCTAGCTTTTAAAGAATCAATCATTGAAAATTGCTTGGGTGCTGGTGGTGCAGGCTTTACGTTTTTAACTTCTATTTCAAATACTAAATCGCTGTAAGGTGGTATTTCAGGGCTTGGGCTTTGTGCACCATAACCTAACATACTCGGCACATAAATAGTACCCTTGCCACCCATTCCAAAAAATGGCAATGCTTCATCCCATCCAACAATTACCTGACGCTGACCAACATTAACATCAATAGGATCGGTGTGGCCTTTGCTGGCATCTAAATTGGTGTCAAACACTTTACCTGTTGTGAGTAAGGTGCCGCGATACATAACGCTTGCAGTGGTGCCGCTATCGGCTAACATAGCAGTATTGCCCGGGTTGGTTACTACAACAAAAGCACCGCTTTTTGTTTTTTGTGCTTTAATACCTTTTTTGGTAAGATAAGCCTCTAATTGTGCTACGCTTTTTGCTTTTTCTTTGTCCATAGCTGCCTGAAATGCTGCAGTAACTTCAGCCTCTGTTTTGTAAGCAGCAATTACATGGAAACGACCAAGAATTAAGCCGCCACGTTTGAATATGTCGTTATAATCGGCAATAAAACCACGGCTTTTTAAAGTATCAACACTCATCACAAACTGTCCGCTATCGCCAACATTCATTTTAGGAATAACTTCCATGAATGAGTAGCGAGCATTGGCACTTGTATCTATGTTGGTGAACATAGGAAGCTTACCATATGTGCTCTGTAGAACTGAATCTTTACCATCAATTTTATATTCAATATTCAATTGAACGAATTGACCAGGTTGTAATCTTTCTCCGCCTTTGCCTTTGTGGATTTTATATTTCAATCCAGATGGCGATGTTTCATAATTAACATTGCAAGCTACGAGTGTACAAGCTGCAACTGCTACCAACAAAATTTGTTTCATGTGTATTTATTGTAATTGTGATGCGTATTGAGGTAATAAACTTTTGAATTTTTGTAATGTATTTTTAAGTGTATCGCTGCTACGACCACCAGCAGCGTTGAAATGGCCACCTCCTTCAAAATGTGTACGGGCAAAAGTGTTAACATCGAAATTGCCTTTACTTCTAAAGCTCCAACGGCGTTCTTCATCGCGGTCAATTACAAGGGCACCAAAACGAATGCCTTGTATGCTCAGTAAATAGTTCACTAAACCTTCTGTATCGCCTGTTTTAATTTCAAATCGTTTCAAATCTTCTGATTGAATGTACATTACACAGGTGTTATAATCGTATAATACTTCCATACGATTAAGTAATGCGAAGCCAATAAAGCGTAGCCTATTTTCTAAAAAGCTATCGAAAATATTGCTGTGTATATGTGTATGTTCTAGGCCTACATCTTTCAAATGAGCCACTGCTCTGTGTAGCGAGGCTGTGGCAGCACTGAATCTAAAGCTGCCTGTATCCGTCATCATTCCTGTGTACAAGCAAGTTGCCACTTCTTTATTAAGTAGGTGGGCATGTTCGCTGATCATAATAAAATCGTACACCATTTCGCAGGTGCTACTCTTAGCAGTTATACTTACACCGTAGTTAAAAAAAGCAGTGTCGGGCTGTTCGTGATGGTCTATCAACACTTTAATAGCTGGCGACTTTCGTAGTACTGACTCGAAATGTTTGGTACGGTGTGCTGTATTAAAATCGAGACAGAAAATAATAGCAGCTTGCATAGTAATATTGGTAGCCTCGTGTTGACAGCTCTCGAAATCAATTACTTTATCGCAACCGGGCATCCAGTTCAAAAAATTAGCCCAGTTGGTAGGTGAAATTACGGTAACATCATGCCCCAGTTGTATCAACCATTGATATAAACCTAAAGCACTTCCCATAGCATCGCCATCGGGCTTTTGATGCATGGTTATAACAATTGGTTGAGGTGTATTCAGTTGCGGTAATAAAGCTTCTATTGATTGCATAAACGGTTGCAAAAGTAAGGTATATCCCTTACGGCAAATGATTGTGTGCGCCTACGAGCAAATTTTTTTTGTTCATAAAAAAGCATACCCCTTATTTTGCACTCGGAGAGATGGCAGAGCGGTCGAATGCGGCGGTCTTGAAAACCGTTGACTGTAACAGGTCCGGGGGTTCGAATCCCTCTCTCTCCGCTGGCAATCGGCTGAAAGCCTTATGTATCAAGGGTTTCAGCCGATTTTCTAAGAAACAGGTTACTCTATGAAAATACAGCCATAGAGTGACTGCGGAGATGGTGCTTTCACAAGCAGAAAAATGACCTCCGCATGCGCCCATTTACTTACAAAGTGTATCCCGTTTAGCTTTTCCCTTAAAAATTATTGAATAATACGACAGACAACATCGGGTTAGAAAACCAAGTCGAACCATTGGTATATTAACTTTATGCGTTAACGGACGAAGCAATAAAATTGTGGAGAAAGTATAAATAAAAACACATAACAAATTTATTATTTATTATAAGTTATTGCCGAAATAGCAATTCATGTTGCTGAGTAACGATAAATACTAATCAATATTCATTCAAAAAATATCAAAACCCTTACTGGCAATGAATGTGTGAACAAGCATTTACCGTAAGGGTTTTTTATGTTATCTTGTATATGCTACTTCCAACCGCCGCCAAGTGCTTTGTAAATGTTCACATGGGCACGTAGCTGTTGTAGTTTTATTTCGGTGAGTTCTATTTTAGCATCTAAGGCTTCTTTTTGGGTAAGTAATACTTCAAGATAATCGGCCCGGGCAGAGCGAAATAAGTCATTCGAAATATTAATAGATTGTGTGAGTATTGCCACCTCTTTTGCCTTTGTTGTATAGCTATTGCTGTATTGCGCAACACTCGAAAGTTGATTGATTACTTCGAGGTAGGCCGCTACAATAGTACGTTCATAATTAAAAGCGGCTTGTATTTGTTTTGCGTTAGCATTTCGATAGTTGGCTTCTATAGCCCTTCTGTTAATGAGTGGTGCAATAGCATCGCCTGCAATTTGGTACATGATGGCATCGGGCCTGAGCACATAGGTAGGATTAAATGCGTTCAAACCCATATTTGCCGTAAGGCGAAACGATGGTAAGAAGTTAGCTCTAGCAACTGCAACATCTAACTTACTTGCAGCAACCTCTAACTCGGCCTGTCGTACATCTGGACGATGAGTAAGCAGTTGGCTCGGATAACCTGATGCAATGGCATTGATTTGCAGTTGTTCAAAATTTTTGTTGCGTTCAATGCGTTGCGAAGTTTGGCCTGTAAGTAACCGAATATTATTTTCTGTTACTATAATTTGTTGCTCAATGGCATACTGTAAGTTTTGTGTATTGAGCAGTTGAGCTTCAAAACGGTTGACTGCCAGCTGCGATACTTTGGCTGCATCTTTTTCGAGCTTTACAACTTGCAAGGCATTGCTTTGTATTGCTATGTTTTGCCGAATAATGGCCAACATATTATCGAGTGCCATAAGTTCATAATAGCTGTTGGCAATTTCTGCAATAATATTGGTTACCAAAAAATGTTTACCCTCTGTAGTAGCTAAGTAGCGTAACACTGCCGACTTTTTTGCTGTTCTTAGTTTCTTCCAAACATCTAACTCCCAAGCCATTGTAGCCCCAATCATAAAATCTCCAAGGTATTTTGGGCCTTTATCGGGGTTGGCTTTTAAATCTTCTTCATTGAAACCATTCCAAGTGTATTTGCCCGACTTATCGTGAAGTGCCCCAGCGTTGAGTTGTACAAATGGTAAATACTCCCCACGTTTAGCCATAATTTCATTGTTACTTATTGCTATTTCTTGCAGCACAATATTTAATTCTTGATTGTGCTGTAGGGCTGTATCAATTAATGCAATTAAATAGGGATCGTTAAAGTAAGTACGCCATTCAAGCTCTGCAATATTGGTGCTGTCTTGCGTAGTGGTTAGTGCAAAGTTTTTAGGCATACTTACGCTGGGTGTTTTGCTTGTAATAGTTGGAATTTTACAAGCGTTCAACCATATAGCTATGGCAATGAGAAAAATATTATTATATATTTTTATTTTCATGTTTATTATTGCTGATTCGTTTGATAATTTTTTGAATCTTTTTGCTTAGTGCTGCATTTGCATCATTTTCTACAAAATCTTCACTGAGCGGGTTTTCATCTTCGTCGCGTATTAAATGTTTGCCTTCTTGTAGCTTTCCGAAAATGTAATAAAGTCCGGGTACAACTATTACTCCAAAAACAGTTCCGAAAAGCATACCGCCAAGTGCAGAGGCGCCGATAGTATGATTACCAATAGCACCTGCACCTTTTGCTAGTACTAATGGAATAAGGCCTGCAATAAATGCAAATGAAGTCATAAGAATAGGTCTGAAACGAGCCTTAGCGCCTTCGATTGCAGCATCAAAAACAGACATGCCTTTATTGTGTTTTTGTACAGCAAATTCAACAATAAGTACTGCGTTTTTACCAAGTAATCCTACTAGCATAATTAGGCCAACTTGAGCATATACATCGTTCGCTAAGCCCATAGTTTTTAACAATAAGAACGAGCCGAATATGCCAGGAATAATAGATAATAATACTGCTAGTGGTAATAGAAAACTTTCGTATTGTGCAGCTAAAATTAAGTACACAAAAAATATAACAACGGCGAAAATGTATAGTGCTTCATTGCCACGGCGTGCTTCATCGTACGATAAGCCTTCCCAAGCAATATCATAACCTTGCGGTAAATGTTGAGCTGCCACTTCCTTAATTGCTTTAATAGCATCGCCAGAGGAGTATCCCTTTGCAGGTATACCATTAATAAGCGATGAAGTGTATAGGTTGTATCGAGAAATTTCGTTAGGGCCTTGCGTTTTTTTAATACTCATAAAAGCAGAATACGGAACCATTTCGCCATGATCGTTCTTAATGAACATGTTCAAAATATCAGAAGGTTGCTTTCGAAATTCGGGGCCTGCCTGTGTATACACTTTATAAAAATTATTGAAGCGTATAAAACCTTGCTCATAGGTGCTGCCAATCATAATATTTAAATTCTCCATGGCATCGCCAACTGAAACGCCCTTTTGCATTGCTAATTGGTTATCTACCAAAATTTCGTACTGCGGATACTTAGCCGAAAAAAATGCAAACAGACCGGTTAGTTCTTTACGCTTTTTTAAAGCAGAGAGAAAGTCTGCATTCACCTTATCAAATTCTTGATAGTCTACATCGCTGTGCTTGTCTAACAGCCGCAACGAAAAACCATCTGAACTGCCATAGCCGGGAACGGCAGGTGGTTCAAAGTATTCGATATTGGCAGGAAGGTCTTTTGATTTTTCTTCTAGTGCTTTAATAATTTCTTTTACAGAAGCTTTACGTTCCGACCAATCTTTGAGATTAATTAAGCAAGTGCCCGCATTAGAGCCTCTACCTTCTGTAAGAATTTCATAGCCTGCTAGAGAAGTAACAGACGAAACCCCTTCTACTTCTTTGGCTAAATGTTGTAGCTGCTTCGATACTTCGTTGGTGCGTTCTAAGGTAGTACCAGGGGGTGTTTGAATGATGGCGTAAATCTGTCCTTGATCTTCACTTGGAATAAATCCTGCAGGGAGTGTTTTATCAACACTTACAATACCAAACCCAAAAAGTAATAGAATACCGTAAGTAACAGTTTTACGATTCACAATAAGTAGCAGAAAGCGAGTATAACGCCCTGTTGCTCTTTCAAATTTCTTATTAAACCAATCTAAGAAAATTGTGACAGGTGTTTTACGCTTAGGCTTACCGTGTGTGTTTTTGAGTAGAATGGCACATAGCACTGGTGTTAATGTTAGCGCAACAAAGCCCGATATAACAATAGCACTAGCCATAGTTAAGGAAAACTGACGATACAGTACACCAACAGGGCCCGTCATAAAAGCGATGGGTACAAATACCGAAGTCATTACAAGTGTTATGGCAATAATGGCACCACTAATTTCTCTTATTACTTTTTTTACTGCTGCAAAAGGAGATAGGTGTTCCTCTTCCATTTTAACGTGTACGGCTTCTACTACAACAATTGCATCATCTACTACTACACCTATGGCTAATACCAAAGCGAATAAGGTAATAAGGTTAATGCTTAACCCGAATACATTCATCAGTACGAAAGCTCCAATCAAAGAAACTGGTACTGCTAGAATAGGAATGATGGTAGAACGTACATCGCCTAAAAATAGGAACACCACAATTGTTACCAAGATGAATGCTTCTAGTAAAGTATGTAATACCTTTTCAATAGATGCATCTACAAATTTTGAAACGTCGTAATTAATTTCATAGTCAATGCCGGGAGGAAAATCTTTTTTGAGTTCTTCAAGCTTTGCCTTTACATCTTCAATTACTTTACTAGCATTACTGCCTGGTATTTGTTTTAGTTTTATGGATGCAGATGGGTGTCCATCTTTATTAGAATAAATATCAACAAACTCGCTACCAACCTCAACTTCAGCAATATCTTTCAGTTTTAATATTTCTCCATCTGAGTTGGCTCTGATAACAATATTCTGATATTGTTCTGGTGTGTTAAACCATCCTTTGTAGGTGAATACATATTCTTGTGATTGTGCTGTTTTACCAGAACTTAAACCAACCCTTCCAGGCCTAGCTAGAATGCTTTGTTCGTCAATAGCTTTTAGTACTTCATCTGCTGAAATACGATAAGCTCTCATTCTCTCCGGATTTAGCCAAACCCTAATTGAAAATGCTCTACTGCCAATGGCTTGCGCAAATCCCATTCCGTTGATTCGTTGTAATTCTGGAAGTATGTAAGTATTAGCATAATTGAATAAGAATTTTTCATCTACCTTGTTGTCTTTACTGTACAAATTCAAGTACATTAACATACTTGGTTGAAGCGGTGTAATAATTACGCCTTCTCTTTGTACCAATGGCGGCAGGTTGGTCATTACTTGGTCTACTCTTGATTTTACCCTTACTGCTGCTAGTGTAGGGTCGGTACCTGGTTCAAATACCACTTGTAACGTGGCTTCACTTGCGCTTGTAGCATCAGAAAGCATATACTGCATGCCTTGCACACCATTGATAGCACGCTCTAGGATGGTAACAGTAGATTTTACTAAAACATCGGCATTGGAGCCGGGAAATTCAATGAATATATTTACTCGTGGTGGAGCAATATCTGGGAATTGTGCAACAGGCGATGTCTTGATAGCCAATAAACCCATGAATACAATACCCACGGATAAGGCAATAGCAAGAACCGGCCGTTGTATAAACTTGTTAAACATAATTTCTATTTTACGGTTCTTGATTTATTCTGCATGGAGGCTTTTCAAAGCATCTAATTCTTGTTGATAAGGAATGAATTTGTATTGTATTTTTTCATTGTTCTTTACTTTGCCTAGTCCTTCAGCCAAAATTTTATCTTCAGCTTTAAGTCCAGAAGATACCACATATATATGCGGCATTTCCATGGCAACCTTAATTTCTCTTGCATGTAGTGTGTTGTTGGCGTCAACTACATATACGTATTTTCTATCTAGTACATCATAGGTAGCTTTTTGTGGAATGAGCGTAGCATCCTTCAATGATACAGGAAGAAGTATGTTACCCGTTTCCCCGTGGCGTAGTAATCCTTTAGGGTTAGTGAAGGTGGCTCTAAATGCAATATTTCCAGTTTCGTTGTTAAAATCTGATTCAATTGTTTCAACAATGCCTTCTTGTTCAAATATTTGCTTGTTCGCCATTTGTAACCGCACTTTTTGCAGAGTATTTGTGGTACGCTTCTTCATATAATCTAGGTACTCAACTTCTGGCACGTTGAAGTACACCCACATTTTACTATTGTCGGAGAGTGTTGTTAGTAATTCTCCTTCATCAATAAGACTTCCTAGTCTTTTATTCAGTCTACCAACAATGCCACTAAAAGGTGCTTTAATTTCAGTAAAGCCTAAATGTGTTTTTGCAAGTTGTAGTTCTGCTTTTGCTTTGCTGAGTTTTGCTTTTGCTAATGCCAGTTCATTCATTGATACCACATTATTATCGGCAAGATTTTTTGAGTTTTGATACTCCACTTCTGCATAAGCTACTTCTGCGGTAGCTTTTTCTACCTCAGCCTGATAGATGGCAGGCATAATTTTAAAAAGCGGTTGTCCTTTTTGAACAAACTGCCCTTCGTCGATAAATATCTTATCAAGATATCCTTTTTCTTGTGAACGTACCTCAATGTGGTTAGCTGCATGAATTTGAGCTACATATTCTTGAAAAATACTGGTGTCTATTTGAATGGGGCTGGTTACGATAAAAGTGTTTGATTCACTGGTTTCTTGTTCTTCATGCTTGCATGCGTATTGGGTCAGTGCAATAATAATTACAGCGAGTAGTATTATTCGCTTCATGAATAAGTTATTTTAGTATGGTAAATGAAAAACTTCTTACTCCATCAATGATGAAGCACATTAAACAATAATGAATAGGGGTCGAATTCGTTTTACGATACTAACAACAATTCAGTTTTCCAAGAATGGTATAGCAGAAAGTAGGGGATAGCAGGCCTGCAAGCAACAGCTTGTTCTAAATAAGAAACACGCTGTTGTATAGCCGATGAAAAATATTGTGCTATTAAGTAATGCGTTAGGCTGCGACCTGTATAATGTGTGGTTTGATAATTAGATTTTTTGTCGTTTTCCTCATCATTATCATCGTCACTCTCTGTATCTACAGTAGCAACAATATCTTCACTAATGCGATGTTGCTTAACTACCTGGTTAGTACTAATTTTTTTGTATGCAGTTCGGCCTGTTGTAGCAGTTACATTGCTGCCAGCAACGAGTTGTATTCCCATAACAACAGCTAAAACAAATACCAAAGCAATGCGTACACCGTAGTGGGCATGCTTTAATGATTGTTTTGTGTTTTTCATGAAAAATCCGAACGCTGACATGTTTCTAAAAGGAGTAATCGGGTATAAAGTTGTAGGAAAATATCTATACCAACCAATATCCTTTTACATTTTAACGACAAATTAAATATGTGGCAGGCTGTTAAGCAACGTATTGATACCTTACGGTAAATGCTTGTTCATGTTTGTATTTACCGTAAGGTAGTACCTATTGCATAAAAGCATTAGTTACACTTTCACACCAAAAGCATAGCCTACAGCAGCAGAAAGCCCCATGGCAATGGTGCCCCAAATGGTAATACGCAATATTGCTTTAGCAACGCTTGAACCACCAGTGGTAGCAGCTACTGCACCTAAAATAACCAACGATACAATTGTGAAAGCATACAAATAATATTCCATGCCGGCTAGTGGTGCTAATATGACTACTAATAACGGTAGCAAGCCGCCAAAGGTAAAAGCGGCACCCGATGCAAAAGCAGCTTGTATTGGTTTGGCTTGGCTTATTTCGGTGATGCCTAATTCATCTCTCACGTGTGCCCCCAAGGCATCGGCTGCTGTTAATTCTTGTGCTACTTGTAGTGCCGTTGTTTTAGATAAGCCTCTTTTTTCATAAATCTCCGCAAGTATTTGCAACTCTATTTCTGGCATGGTTTCGAGTTCTATTTTTTCGCGTTCAATATCTGCCTTTTCAATATCGGTTTGCGAACTCACAGATACATACTCACCTGCTGCCATCGATAATGCACCCGCTACCAATCCTGCTACTGTTGCGATTAGTATTGCTTGTCTATTTGTACTTGCTGTAGCAACACCAATGGCTAAGCTCGATACTGAAATAATGCCATCGTTAGCACCAAGTACTGCTGCTCTTAGCCAATTACTGCGGTGAATATAATGGCTGTCTAAGTAATTGTCGATAGTAATATTGTTGGCTTTCATGGTAATGTATTGCTAGCTTAAAAGTAATTAAGAATAGCCGGATACCTTCATAGATGAGCTGCTTTTCTTAGTATTTTCGTAATAATTGTAAGATCATGCGTCAAAATTTAGATGCTGCCTACTGGAACCAACGATACCAGCAACAGCAAACCGGTTGGGATATTGGGAGTTGTAGTACACCTTTAGCTACTTATTTTGATCAGTTAACAGACAAGCACTTGCGTATACTCATTCCTGGTTGTGGTAATGCATACGAAGCGGCTTATTTACTCGATAAAGGATTCACCAATATTACTTTAGTAGATATTGCGCCAGTAGTTACCGCTAAAGTACAACAGCAATTGGCTGTTTATGGCAGTGCTGTACGTGTATTAACTGCCGATTTCTTTGATATGCAAGAACAGTTTGATTTAATTATAGAGCAAACGTTCTTTTGTGCCCTTCATCCCGATTTGCGGAGTAGTTATGTGGTTAAAATGCATGAGCTTTTGCATTCGCAAGGGAAGTTGGTAGGCGTATTTTTCAATCGCAGTTTTGAAGGCGGCCCGCCCTTTGGTGGTAGTATTGAGGAGTACACTACTTTATTTACCGCAAGGTTTCAGTTACAAACACTAGCACCCTGCTACAACTCTATAGCACCACGTAGCGGTTCAGAAGTATTTATTATAGCTAGGCCTGCATAGTGTTTTAACAAGGGTAAGGGCTCGCCGAAGGCGAGCCCTTACCCTTGTTAAAACATGCTAGCTTTTAAAAGCTTAAGCTTGTGCCGTTGGTCCGCCAAAATTCATGGGTATTTCAATTTGCTCTAAATCTTGAATATCGCCATTCACTTGTTCGTACTTCTCAATATTATCAATCATAGCTTTCATGAAACGCTTGGCATGCATTGGCGTTAAAATAATTCTGCTTTTAACCTTGCTTTTAGGAACGCCGGGCATCACATTCACAAAATCTACTACAAACTCAGCGTGGCTGTGTGTTATAATGGCGAGGTTGGCATAAGTACCCTCAGCAATTTCTTCTGTAATTTCAATATTCAATTGATTGTTTTGTTCTTGTTGCATGCAATTACGATTTAATAAATAACACCTTACGGTAAATGATACGATGCGAAACTACTACTTACCTAATTGTTACGCATCATCTTCTGTATTGTTTTGATATTTCGTTTTTTCTTTTAACTTTTTAGGAGCACCACCTACAATTAATACAATTTCACCTTTTACTTGTTTTTGTTGAAAGTGTACTGCTAAAGTACCTAAAGTGCCTCTAACATTTTCTTCGAACATTTTAGTGAGTTCTCTACTAACAGCTGCTGGCCTGTCGGCGCCGAAATAAGAACTCATTTCTTGAAGTGTTTTAACCAAACGCATCGGACTTTCATAAAAAATCATGGTACGTTGTTCAGTAGCCAATTGCGTGAGCATGGTGTGGCGCCCTTTTTTGAGCGGCAGAAAACCCTCGAAGCAAAAACTGTGTGTGGGTAAGCCGCTATTTACCAGTGCCGGCACAAAGGCGGTGGCACCCGGTAGCGATATAACTGTTACATTGGCTGCGATACAGGCTTGTACCAGCAGATAGGCGGGGTCGCTTATGCCGGGCGTTCCAGCATCGGTAATGAGTGCCATGGTTTTGCCAGCTTGCATTTGCTGTACAAGATGTTGCGCTACTTTATGTTCGTTATGTTGATGGTAAGGCGATAGGGGTTTTTGAATGTTGTAATGCTGTAGTAACTTACTGCTGGTACGCGTGTCTTCACATAAAATCACATCTACTTGTTGCAATATTTCTATTGCCCTGAAAGTAATATCTTTTAAATTGCCGAGAGGGGTTGGTACCAAATAAAGCATATGCGTTTTAGTGCTTATTTAAAGTAGCGAACTTTATGGTAAAGAAAACAACCCCAATTAGGCTGGGCTAACTTTGGGGTTGATGATTATAGTACTTAAAGTTGAAGTGAGTGACACAACGAAGTATCATAGTAGTACTACAGTTGGTACACCACTACTCGTTCACCATTTCTATTTCGTAAAATTCCATTACGGGGTTGGCTAGTAGTTTTTTAGCAGTTTCATCGGCAACGGTTTTAGCTTCGTTGGCTGTGGGTGCTTCTATCACTAGTGTTACATGCTTGCCAATACGTACATCTTGTACACTGTTAATTCCTAGATTATGTAAGCCGCCTAGTACAGCCTTTCCCTGAGGGTCTAGCAAATCTTTGAGAGGCATTACTTTAATTTGAACGTTGTAAGTGGGCATATTAAGATTTGTTTTTTGCAGTGGCCAAAGATACACTTACGTAAAGGATAAAAATGAGGGGAACACTTAACCATTGTAAACTTACTATTAACACCAATGAGGCTATAAGTAATATATACTTTACTTGATTGCCTTGCCAATAATAATGTTTAAACTTGAGGGCAATCATAGGTAGTGTACTTACCATTAACCAACTTACCAGCGTAATAATGCCATACCAAGTGTATGGCGAGAGTAATATTTGTTGTATAGCGGTATAGTTGGTGTACCAATAAATTAATGGGAACGATGCTATTAGCAAGCCAGCAGCAGGTATTGGAATGCCTTTGAAATTTTCGCTATGCGAAGTGTCAATATTAAACCTTGCAAGCCGATAAGCCCCAGCCGCAGGTACAAGAACGGCTGGTAATAAAAACCCATCGCTAATAGCTAATCCATCGGGTTGGTTGCCCCAAGCCATACGTAAAAACTGAAATACAATTAAACCCGGAGCTACGCCAAAACTTACTACATCGGCAAGGCTATCGAGCTGTTTGCCCATATCGCTAGCAGCGCCTAATAAACGTGCTATGAAACCGTCGAAAAAATCAATAATTGCTGCAATGCCTATACAAATGGCCGCCCAATACATTTGTTGTGGTAGTTCGGCCAGGTATTCGCCATTATCGGCTTGTACCACCATAATGCCAGGTTGTAATATGTAAGTGATAGCAATACAACCCATTACTAGATTGAGTAGTGTGAAAATATTAGGTATTTGAGCAACTACTTTATTGGGCATAATGGTTTAGTTTTTATTAGAAATTCGCCTTGATTGATTGAAAAAAATGTGTATGTAAGTGTTATCTTTTCATCAGGCGTTCTATGTCATCGGCTTCTATAGGAATATGCTTCATGAGGTCTATATTGCCATTCTTGGTAATCCATACATTGTTTTCAATACGAATACCCATTTTTTCTTCTTCTATATAGATGCCTGGTTCGACTGTAAATACCATACCTGGCTGAATTGGTTCTGTGCGTGTACCCAAATCGTGTACATCGATACCTAAATGGTGGCTAATGCCATGGTATAAGTACTTTCTGAATGGTCGTGTTTCAAGTTCATCCTTATTTTCATTTTTAACATCGGCTTTCGACAGCAATCCTATTTTTACAAATTGCTTGGTGGCTTCATCGCCTACTTTATTGGTATAATCTATAATGCTAATACCCGGCTTCAACAAGCTTTTAGCGTAGTTGTGTAAGTGTAGGCAGGCGTTGTACACTTCTTTTTGGCGTTTGGTGAATTTGCCATTCACCGGAACGGTACGGGTTAAATCGGCACAGTAGCCACCGTAACGAGCTCCAAAATCCATGAGTACTAAGTCGCCATCGTTGCAAGGTTGATTATTAAATACATAATGCAATACGCGAGCATTATCGCCGCTGGCAATAATAGAATTGTAGGCTTTATCCTCGGCACGCTGACTTAAAAAGCTGTGCATTATTTCGGCTTCAATTTCATACTCCATTACACCAGGCTTAATAAAGCCAAGAAGTCTTCGAAAGGTGTTATCTGTAATATCAATTGCGGTTTGTAATACAGCTACTTCTTCTTTGGTTTTAATAGCTCTAAGCTGCTTCATAATTTTAGCAGCACGTAAGTAATGATGTAATGGGTAACGAGCTTTCATTTCTTGAATAAAACGATACTCTCTGGTTTGTAGCAGGGTTCCCTTACGGTCGTTTTCGTTGGAATCGAGATAAATGTTGTCGGCCAAATGCACCCAAGTTTGCAAGGCAGCATCAATACTATCAAGCCACACAATGGTTTCAATGCCACTAATGGTAGTTGCTTCATGAGCTCTTAAACGCTTACCATCCCATTTTTCTTTAAGTTCGTTAGGCCGCACCAGTACTAACACTTCACGAAACTTTGGATCAGGATGGTCGGGGAAAAGTATCACCATGGTATCTTCTTGCTGTATTCCTGATAGCCAATATAAATCACTATTTTGTTGAAAGCTATGTAATGCATCGCCATTTGAAGGCCACTCATCGTTACTCACAAATATGGCAATACTGTTAGGTTGCATTGCCTTCATAAAGCGTTTGCGATTTTGTACAAAAAGGGTATTGGGTATTGGCAAGTGTTTCATATACAAGCATTTACGTAAGTAAATAAACCTTTTAATAATGTTGTGGTTGGCAAGGTAAGTGTAACCACAATACAAAAGAACGTACTTGTTACAAATTGTAGTACGAAAACGCCTTTCAGGCAAATGATGTTACACTTGTTAACTTTGTACAAACTATTGATGTGAAAGATTACGATGTAATTATTGTAGGGCAAGGTATTGCAGGTACTTGGTTAAGTTATTATCTCTTACAACAACAACAGCGTGTTTTGGTGATTGACGATGCTCAGGTGAATACTGCAAGTAGGGTAGCGAGTGGCGTTATCAATCCTGTTACAGGCAGGCAGGTAGTTACTACATGGTTGGCCGATACTTTATTGCCACATGCCCGTATAGCTTATACCAATATGGGTAACATGCTCGGTACGGTGCTCTTGAACGATAAAGGTATTGTTGCTTTTCCGCCATCTGAACAAATGCAGCAAGCATATCAG
The DNA here is from genome assembly GCA_046296295.1 of Chitinophagaceae bacterium. Classification (GTDB taxonomy): domain Bacteria; phylum Bacteroidota; class Bacteroidia; order Chitinophagales; family Chitinophagaceae; genus UBA10646. The sequence goes on from JBKBLG010000011.1 coordinate 79,715, forward strand.
GCAAAGTTTGCAGCAACACCTAGCTATGTAACGCCCGTTGATCGGTGCGATGTGTATGCCTCGTGGTTTCACTTCAAGTATGGTGCAGTGCAAATACAGCCCGCTTTTTTGTTGCATTTGCCAGCAATGCTGGTTGGTTGGCGCCATTATTTAGTTGCTCAAAATGCGTTATTGCCAGTTGCTTTTAATGAAAATGATTTGATACTTACCCCTAACGGTGTAACCTACCAAACATACAAGGCTAAGTATTTGATTTATGCCAATGGCGTAGCTACGGGCAGTAGCAAATATTGGCAAGCGTTACCATTCAGTTATAATAAAGGTGAAGCGTTGATAGCATCTATTCCAGCACTTACGCAAGAACGCATCTTCAAATTTGGTATCACTACGTTAGTGCCTTGGCGTGATGGTTTATGGTGGGTGGGAAGCACTTACGATAATCGCTTTGCCGATGTATTACCGAGCAGCAATTTTCGTATGCAAATGGAGGCCGCCTTACGGCAAATATTAAAGCTGCCTTTTACCATAACCGATCATATTGCAGCTATTCGTCCTGCAACGGTAGAACGTCGTCCGTTTGTAGGGCTTCATCCAGCAATACCGCATATTGGCATTTTTAATGGAATGGGAACAAAAGGTTGTTCTTTAGCTCCTTACTTTGGTGCACAGTTGGCTGCCCATTTAATTAATGGCACACCGCTACTACCGCAGGTAGATGTTCAGCGTTTTCGCAAAACACTAGAGCGTTAGTATTTACCAAAAAGTATTTATTTCGCCGTTGCATTATATCAACTTTAGTTCATACCTAATATGCCAGATACCCTCTATCAGATTCCGGTGAAGTATCGACGAATGGAAAACCTGCACATACTTTTTTGGTTGTTTAAAGATGTTGCATGGTGTATGGTGTGGAAGCCACTTGGTATTGTTATGATTGTACCAACATTGGTAATATCTATCATCATTGCATGGCGTACCCGCAACATGGTAAGCGAACTATGCCATAACCTTGCTATTTGTTTCTGGATTAGTGCTAACAGTTATTGGATGGTAAGTGAATTTTTGCATTTTGATCATATTGAAGTTTGGCATGCCTATACTTACAAGCACATTACATTAATTCCGTTTGTAATGGGGTTAATTAGTTTGGCTTACTATTATTTGTGGTATAGGCCTCGCCATCGTGGTGAGATAGGTGCGTTGTAGTTGTATTGACATTTGCCGTAAGGCTATAGATGGCTTACAATTGAATGGGGCTCGCCGAAGGCGAGCCCCATTCAATTGACTATAACATTGCTATATACCTTGCGGTAAATGCTATAGTAAAAGCTGTTTATGGCACAACAATTTTGTTATTGGTTTTATTCACATCTGCTAATCGCAGGGTTGGATCTATCGCAATTTCTTTGATGTCTCCTACCGGATGCGTTAGCCTGAACTGATATTCTGGATGTGTCCAACGCCATTCTGGCAGAACGATTCTGGTGGTGTTGTTTTCTTTAGGTTTATTACCATACATTAAATTCAAAGGAATGTAGTAAAGTTCTTTGGTACCATCTTTATAGGTTACTTCAATATCAATAGGCATGGGCATTTTGCCAATACGTTTAACGGTTATCTCGGCCTTACCTTCAGCTTGTTCAATATTGCCCAAACCGTAATCAATAAACTTGGTACTATTCACCCAATACTCTTTGTACCAATCTAGTTCCATGCCACTCACTTTTTCGGCAACACGAATAAAATCGTTCACATTCGGGTGTTTGAAACGCCAAGTGTTATAATATGCTAGTAATACTGTATCGAGGTTACTTTCTCCAATAATATAGCCAAGCTGTGCTAAGAAAACAGCGCCCTTGCCATAACTGCCAGCACTATAGGCAAAGTTGGTATTAAAATGATCGGCATGGGTGCTCAAGGGTTCTTCTAAACCGCTGCGTTGTAAGCGGTAATACACAGCATAATCATCTTCTAACCAACTTTCTTTCGGGTTGTTACGAAGCCAACCTAGTGTTCTGCTTTCAGCATAACTTGTAAAACCTTCATCCATCCAACTAAATAGGCTTTCGTTGGTGCCTAACATCATTTGATACCAACTGTGCATCCATTCGTGTATTGCAGTACCAATACTGGCGTTTTTAATAAGGGTTGCCATTGGGTATTCCATACCGCCATCGCCTCCCTGAATAAAACTGTAATTTTTATATGGGTACGGGCCGAAAGTTTTCGCAATATAAGGGTAGGCTAGTGCCACTGTATCAGCCATTTTTTGCCAACGATTTTCAAGGCTATCTACGGCTTTGTACACTACATATATAAGTGGCCCGCCGCCTTTAGGTGTTCTTTTAATGAGTTTATAGTTGGGGTCGGCTGCCCATACAAAATCATGTACATTTTGTGCTGTAAAATGCCATGTAAGCTTATCGCTCGCTGGTAAGTTAAGTTTGGCGCCATCGGGTTGATAACCAAAACCTGTTTGCAAGGGGTTTTGTAAGGTGCCTGTAGCTGCAACTAGGTATGTTTTATCGAGTGTTAGTTTCACATCGTAATCGCCCCAAACACCATAAAATTCACGTGCTATATATGGGTTGGCATTCCAGCCTTGGTAATCGTATTCTACTAATTTAGGATACCACTGGCTCATACTGTAACGAATGCCTTCTGCATTATCGCGGCCGCTTCTTCTAATTTGAATTGGCACTTGAGCTTCAAAATTGAGTTGTAGGTTGTTTTTACTTTTAGGTAATAACGGTGTTGCCAATACTACTTCTAAAATGGTTTCATGCTCTATGAGGGTGGCTGCTTTGCCATTTACCGTAAGGTTACTTACTTTCTGATACCCAATTTGATCTGGGGTTAGCTTGCTAATACGATCTCTCACTCGTCCATCCCAATCGAGAATAGGTTGGTTCTGACGGTTTCTGCCAATTTCAATTTTGCCTAGTTCGCGGCTGCGAACATCCATACTACTGTTAGGCTGAAAGGCATTCCAATACAAGTGAATGAAGAGGCGATGTAAGGTATCTGGACTGTTATTCCAGTAGGTCATCTGCTGCTTGCCTTTAATAATGTTGGTGGTAACATTAAGGTCGGCACTAATCTGATAACTAATGCGTTGTTGCCAACGATCGGGCTGTGCGGTAGCTTGTAACAAACCTAACGCCGCTACCAAGGCGCAACAAAAACGAGATAACTGCATAGCAAAATAGTTGTGCTGCAAACTAAAGCAATACGCTTGAATACCGTGCGTTAAAGTGTATTTGAAGGGTAAGTACCATTTTTTTGCAGGTTAATATCAACAATAACGCCCTCGGTAGAGACCGAAGGCGTTTTCCCCCAATGAATCAAATGTTACATGTTTTGCTTACTACTACACATGTAATTTTTACAAAGATGTGGGGGCTGTTTTATTTCGCAAATACCTATTTAGGGGTATTTTTAAAAGCAATAGCAGCCCTACGGGGCTGCTATTAATATATTATTACCTTTCGGTAAATGAACTATTTGCTAAGTACTGCTGCAATGGTTTTACCAATATCGGCAGGGCTTGCTACTACATGAATGCCACACTCAGCCATAATTTTCATTTTAGCTTCGGCTGTATCATCGGCACCACCAACAATAGCACCAGCATGGCCCATACGACGGCCTGGAGGCGCTGTTTGTCCGGCAATAAAGCCAACCACCGGCTTACGCATGTTATCTTTTAACCAGCGAGCGGCTTCGGCTTCCATACCACCACCAATTTCACCGATCATAATGATGCCATCGGTTTCAGGATCATCCATTAACAATTTTACCGCTTCAACGGTAGGAGTACCAATGATGGGGTCGCCACCAATACCAATAGCAGTGCTAATACCTAAGCCCGCTTTAACTGTTTGGTCGGCAGCTTCATAAGTAAGTGTACCGCTTTTACTAACAATACCAATACGACCGGGTTTGAAAATGAAACCAGGCATAATACCCACTTTGGCTTCTCCGGCGGTAATTACACCAGGGCAGTTGGGGCCAATAAGGCGTGTTTGCTTTCCTTGAAGATAGTTTTTAACCTTCACCATATCTTGTACAGGAATACCCTCAGTGATACAAACTACCAAACCAATACCGGCGTCGGCAGCTTCCATAATAGCGTCGGCGGCAAAAGCCGGTGGAACAAAAATGATGCTCACATCGGCACCCGTAGTTTTAACAGCGTCGGCTACAGTATTGAAAATAGGACGGTCTAAGTGTGTACCACCACCTTTGCCAGGGGTTACACCACCTACTACATTGGTTCCGTATTCAATCATTTGTGTTGCATGGAATGTACCTTCTGTACCAGTAAATCCTTGCACTATTATCTTACTGTTCTTATTTACTAAAACTGCCATGGCAATAGGTTTCGTTTAAAAGTGGTGCAAAAATAAGAGAATACGCATTGCTGTTGTAGGTTTCATAGTTCTATTTTCAGATTAATTCTTCGCACTTTGTTTTAAGAATATATTTCCTTTGGGGGTGCTTACACTAAGGCTTCCAAAATATGCCTCTACTATTGGCCTTGGTGTGTTAGTAGCTAGTAGGGCATGATAAGTAGTGAGCATATAGTGGCCTTTAGCTATAGTAACGGTTACGCGTCCTTTTCTATTGGTGGTTGATTTTTGTGGGCTAGCCGTAGTGGAATGCCATACCTCAATGATTTGATTTGCTAAGGCAGTGCCATTAAAATTTACTTGAAACTCGCCAGTGTAGCTTGTATTATTTGGGGTTGGTTGTTGCGGATGCGTTATGGGAATAATATCTAGGCTGAGCGTACTGGGCTGTATTACATTTACCGTAAGGTTATTGGTAACAGGTGCACCAACTTGAAAAATAGTTTTGCACAATTATGCCAACGTACTATAGTAGCAGCAGTAAGTGGGAGTGTACTTAACTGTTGGTATTTGAAATAGGCTTTGAGTGTGTCAGTTATAATCTCCATGGTGTCGCTGCTGCTTGCGTGAGTTAACATGTGTGTGCCAGATGGGAGATCTGTTAAAATGACTGTATTGGGGTCGTTATTCGATTGCGTTACAGGTAAATGATTGACTTGCTTGTTCGGTAGATAATGTGTGCTAATATTTGATACAATAGTTTTATTGTTAGCAATGCTACTTGTGTACAGACTGCCCGTACGTTGTGTAATAATGGCTGTTTCGCCCGGTTCAAAGTAAAATCGTTGCGGCAAAAGCCAAACATTGTTCGCAATTATTGTTACGGCACACAATAGTAGGAGTGTAACCAAAGATGTTTTCATGGTAGTAAGCTATTGTTAGTTGTTACGGCGCATGTATTCGCTGATATCTCTTTCAACTTGTTGTTTCATTTGAAGCGGCAACTGGCTGTTGTTGTTAATGTTGAATATTCGAATGGGGGTTGAACTTGTAATAGCGCCAGTATACACCTGCCATTGATGGTTGCTTTCTTGTGTTAACACCGTAGCGGTGATGCACAAAACTGACGGTCTGATTTTTAAGTAAACAAAGCCTTTTCTATCAGTTTTATATTCGAGAGTGTCCGTTTTTAATGGCTGTAATTCGTTAGGTGCACGCATGTATTTGGCCACCACTTTGATGGGGTGTTTTGCCAACGGTGCTCCTTTGTAAAGCACTTGGTAAGAGATATTGAATTTTGAAGTTGGTCCACCTTCTGTTAAAGCAAGTGGATGTTGTTGCGGAATAATATCAATAGGTGCACCCGTAGGTTGCAAGTAATTTTCGGTTAAGGTTGATCTGTTAACACTGCCAATATGAAATAAGCTTTTAGAACTGATTTGATGTGTTACAGTTATGTCACTATTCGGGTTAATGGTTTGTATTGGTGTGTTTTCATTCACTAAATTTTCTTGCATTAAATATTTTACAAATACTGCACCGTTCATGGTGGTAACAATAGGTTGAGTACTGAACACAAGAACATGCGTTCCTTCATCTTGAGGTAGTGCTCTCATCCTCAAATAGGCAGCACTATCGTTTGTTAACTGACTCCTCACATCGGCGTCAACTCCATTTGGTGCAATGTGTAATAATGAAGCTACTTTACTTTGTTGCACCTGATAGTTCGAGTCGTTGTCTGGCGTTCCAGTTCTGAAGAAAACAATAATATCTTCACCAGGTTGATATACAAATTTGGTAGTAATGAGCCACACACTACCAACAGCCGACGATAACGACACTAAAATAGCAAGCGCAAAAACTATCATTCTTTTTTTCATGTGCTAGCAAGGTTGGTAGAATCTATTAATTGATAATCTTTACGAATATATAAGCTGCTTTCATAAATAGTTGTTGGCAAGGTGTTATTTTTTATTTTCGTGGTATGCAGCAATGGCCAAGCGTAGCAGTGGTAATTCTAAATTATAATGGTAAAAAATTTCTTGAGCAATTTTTACCATCCGTTATGGCGTCTACTTACGAGCATTTGCAAGTGGTTGTTGCCGATAATGCAAGTACCGATGATAGTGTAACTTTTTTACAGCACCATTATCCTTCGGTAACATTGATACAACTTTCTGAAAACACAGGTTATGCAGGTGGTTATAACAACGCCTTACGGCAAATAAATAGCCAATATTACATACTACTCAATAGCGATGTGGCTGTAACCCCGCGTTGGGTTGAGCCTGTGATTGTTCGCATGGAAGCAAACAAAAAAATTGCAGCTGCACAACCGAAATTGTTAGCTTTTCATGAACCTGATGCCTTTGAATATGCAGGTGCTGCCGGAGGTTGGATAGATGTTTTAGGATACCCGTTTAGTAGGGGCCGTATAATGGATACTACTGAAAAAGATGTTGGTCAATACAACGAAGCGGCACCTATTTTTTGGGCTAGTGGTGCAGCCCTGTTTGTACGTGCAAGTGCTTTTCATGAAGTAGGTGGTTTCGATGCTCGGTTTTTTGCTCATCAAGAAGAAATTGATTTTTGCTGGCGGTTACAACGTGCGGGCTATCAAGTTTGGTGCTTTCCCGAAAGTGTAGTGTATCATGTTGGTGGCGGAACCTTGCCGAAGGGGCAGCGAAAACTGATGTTGAATTTTCGTAACAATTTGTGGATGCTTTGTAAGCATTTGCCCGTAAGGGAAAGAATCTGGAAAATTCCGCTACGTTTTGCACTAGATGGCATATTCGCATGGAAAAGCCTGTTGCAGGGCGATGCAGGTGCATGGCTTGCCGTTGTGCAAGCACACTTGTACATTGTCAGCCGCCCTTTTTCATTAGGCGATGGTAAAGGCAATTGGCCTAAACTGCCCACGTATCAATATTATGGAGTTGCTCAACAATGGTTGATTATTGCTTATTTTCTAAGGCAAAAAAAACGGTTTTCAGAAATTGTACCACACAAGTAACATTTTGTGCTTTGCAACCCTATTTTTGCAAGGCAATTCAATTAAATATGGAACAATATAACGAATACATCCAGGAGCGTAACGAGAAAGATTTTGGGTATAACTGGGTTACCAGCAGCCGTTTTTTATTTTACATGCAAGTTTTTTGCTTATTAGCATTTGTTTTAGGTGGATGTTACCGTTTGTATAATTCACGCTATAAGGGTAAGCCAGATATTGAAATACAGAGCAGTACCAAGTACAAGCCTGAATACAAATAAAAAATAAAAAAATGTTTTATTTTTTTTGAGAAATATTTGGAAGTTTGATTTTGGCACTTATTTTTGCACTCCCAAAACGATGAAACGGTAACGAAATCATCGATAAGTTCTCAAAAAATGCGGAAGTAGCTCATTTGGTAGAGCACAACCTTGCCAAGGTTGGGGTGGCCGGTTCGAGCCCGGTCTTCCGCTCTAAGTCCCGCACTTGCGGGATTTTTTTTCACCAACTGGTGATGCCTTGGTGGTGGAACTGGTAGACACGCAGGACTTAAAATCCTGTTCGCCGACAACGCGAGTGCGGGTTCGATTCCCGCCTGAGGCACAAAAAAAGGTCGAAGCAATCGCTTCGACCTTTTTTATTGTTGTCACTCCTTCATTTACCGCAAGGTAGTTACGGTTATAAGTTCAAATAATAAGGTTGTAACAAAGCACTAAACGCTGGAGTGTAGTTGCCTTTATCTTGTATTGCAAGCGTTGTAAGGTTGGCCGTTGAAGCACTATTACTGCGCCATAGCAACATAGTTCTAAAATAGTTATGTTGCGGTGTTTGTTGCACTAAGGTATTCGCTACCAAATGCCAGTTCAACGCTTCCGCAAGCTGCGTAGCCTCGGCATGACGCTTGTAGGGCAATAATAATGCTAACCAATTGGGTTTTTGACTATAAGATGCTATTGTTGCAAACAACTGTTGTAAGGTTAGTGCAGTGCTATGGTGTGCTAGGTTTTTTGTGTTGCTTGAACTTGTTAAATCGTTTTCGTAAAAAGGTGGATTGCTAAAAACACCATCGAATAAGTCTGTGGGTTGCCATAAAGTAATATCGGCTTGTATCGCAGTTAACCTTGCGGTAAATGGACTCTGCTCAAAGTTATCATTCGCCTGAATTGCTGCCGCCGGTTCTATTTCAATAGCAGTAATACTAGCCATTGAACATGCTTGTGCAATTTGTAAGCTTAATAAACCTGTTCCGGTACCCACATCAAGTAATGCTTTGTGTGGGAGTGCTAAAATTTGAATTTGTTGCGCTAGCCATGCACCAAATAAGCAAGCATCAGTACATACTTTCATCGCTGTTTGCGATTGTTGTACGGTGAACTGTTTAAACTGAAAATAACTGTTTCCCACAACTGCAAACCTACAGCATCAATGCTTTTGTTGCGCTATCCACCAAGGCCAAAGCATTAGTATCGGATGAACCACTAATAAACGAAGCCACGCAATGGTTGGTGTAATTTCAACAAAACCAAGTTGAAAAGTGCCTTGTTGTATCATGTACCAATGACTTGGAATAAAAGCAACTAAAATCGCTATAATGCCATAACAAGCCATATTTCTGTATCTAGGAATTAGTACACCAACGCCAAGTAGTACCTCTGCAATACCAGCAAGCAAGTTAATGGTGCCGGTGCTTGCAATTGATTCAAAATAAGGAGGTATTAGTCGTGTATAAAATGCAGGATTCACAAAATGATATACCCCAGCAGCAATGTAAATCAATCCAAGTAAGTAGGTACTCCATTTTACTAGCATACATCTATTTTTCAGAGAAACAAAGTATAAGCTATTTGGTTGTGTGCTAGAGCGTGAATATCACCGATATGGCTTTTGCGTGTGTGGATGCAAAGGCGCTTGCATATCCACTACATGATAGCCACACTTTGCACAAACAAATCAATCCAAACACCAAGGTTTCTACAATGCCAATTGCAAGGCGAATTAAAATGTCTGGCATATCTTGTCAGCCGCAAGGTCGCCAGCCACTTTTGAAGGCTCTTCGCTATCCGTGGCATGTGGGTGTAATGTTGCTATTATTAAGTAGCCACCTTGCGGTAAATATTGTTGCAATACAGGCAACATTGCAGCGATTGTAAGTTCATCTATCACCGTAAAGTTGAATAAGATAGTATTAAAATTATTGGCTGTTAACGTGCAGCTACCGCATCAACTCCAAAAGTTTTTAAGCCTGGCTATTGTAGTGCTCTTTCTACGCAACCATCGTTCGCCAAAGCCAATATCTTCCGCACGCTGTTTAGCAACAGCAGTGGTTGCTTGTATGATAGTCTGATTGGTTACAAGTTTTTGACTTGCCATTACGTTGTGTGCAATGGTGCGAGCCAATTATCTAAATAATGATGCCAAGATGTAAGAATAGGGTTACGATTTGTGATGGCAATATGAAAAAAAAGGTGATAATGTTACCAAGCCGATGGGCTGCCGGATACGAAGTGCGGCGACTGCAAGGAGCCGGTACTTGGTACCGGAGCAAAGCGTAGCACGTAGTAGCCGGTACTATTGTTGAAGTTAGTACATTGGTTGATAGCCCAATAAAAAAAATCCCACCCTATGATTTGGGTAGGATGCTAAAAAAATGTGAGATAAATTATTCGCTTACCAACACTGCGTTCAAATACTCTTGATTGAGGCGGGCAATGTTGCTTAAAGAAATTTCTTTCGGACAAGTAGCTTCACATGCACCAGTGTTGGTACAAGCTCCAAAGCCCTCCTTATCCATTTGAGCTACCATTTTAGTAACACGATTGCGACGTTCAGGCTCGCCTTGCGGTAAAAGTGCTAAGTGACTCACTTTAGCACTTAAGAACAACATAGCACTACTATTCTTACAAGCAGCAACACAAGCACCGCAACCAATGCACATAGCAGCAGCGAAAGCAGCATCGGCTTTTTCTTTCTCGATGGGTAGGGCATTACCATCTACAGCATTACCGGTATTCACTGAAATGTAACCACCTGCTTGAATAATACGATCGAAGGCACTACGATCTACCATTAAGTCTTTGATTACCGGGAAGGCCTTAGCACGCCAAGGTTCTACAGTAATGGTGTCGCCATCTTTAAAGGCACGCATGTGTAATTGGCAAGTAGTATTGGCTTGCCATGGGCCGTGTGGCTTACCATTGATGTACATAGAACACATACCACAAATACCTTCACGGCAGTCGTGATCAAAGGCTACAGGCTCTTTGCCTTCAGCAATTAACTGCTCATTTAACACGTCGAACATTTCAAGAAAGCTCATTTCGCTAGAAATGTTTTTTACCGGATAAGTTTCGAAGCGGCCTTCTTCGTTGCTATTTTTTTGACGCCACACTTTGAGTGTGAGATTCATATTGTAATGTTGCATCGTACTATTTCTTTAAGGCTTCATGAAAGTTAGCTATATTCTAATTACGCTTTCATGCAAAAATTATATAAATCTGTGTGCTTATTTGTAGTTACGTTGACTTGGTTTAATAACATCGTACATCAACGGCTCTTTGTGTAGTTTCCACTCATGTTCGCCAATTAATTCCCATGCAGCAACATACATGTAATTAGCATCGTCGCGGAGTGCTTCGCCTTCTTCGGTTTGGCTTTCTTCACGGAAGTGGCCACCACAACTTTCTTTACGATTTAGTGCATCTAAACACATTAATTCGCCTAGTTCAATAAAATCGGCAACGCGGCCAGCTTTATCTAGTTCAGGGTTAGTTTCGTTGATGCCACCAGGGATACGAACATTGCTCCAGAACTCTTTTTTAAGTGCTCTGATTTCTTCAATAGCTTGCATTAAGCCTTGTTCGTTACGAGCCATACCACACTTATCCCACATGATTTTACCCAAGCGCTTATGGAAGCTTTCTACAGTTTGCTTACCGTTAATATTCTTAAGCTGTTGTAAGCGTTCTGCTACTTTTTGCTCGGCTGCTTCAAATGCGGGGTGGTTGGTATCGCCACCTTTGCTGTAGATTTCGTCGGCTAAATAGTTACCAATGGTGTAAGGTATTACAAAGTAACCATCGGCCAAACCTTGCATCAAAGCACTGGCTCCCAAACGGTTGGCACCATGATCAGAGAAGTTAGCTTCACCAAGTGCATATAAACCTGGAACGGTGGTCATTAATTCATAATCTACCCACAAACCTCCCATGGTATAGTGTACTGCAGGATAGATGCGCATAGGTACCTCGTAAGGGTTTTCACCGGTAATCTTTTCGTACATATCGAATAGGTTACCATATTTTTCTTTCACCACATCTTTACCTAAGGCAATGATAGCATCTTCACTAATATTTACTAAACCTTGCTTGCCAGCTTCAATTTTACCGTAACGCTTAATAGCATCGGCATAATCTAAGTATACCGCTTGCTTACTGCTTCCTACGCCATACCCGGCATCGCAACGCTCTTTGGCAGCACGGCTAGCAACATCGCGAGGTACTAAATTACCGAAGGCAGGGTAGCGGCGTTCTAGGTAATAATCTCTTTCTTCTTCAGGTATTTCGTTTGGCTTACGATTGTCGCCTTGTTTTTTAGGCACCCAAATTCTACCATCGTTACGCAGCGACTCACTCATTAAGGTGAGCTTACTTTGATGGTCGCCACTTACAGGTATACAGGTTGGGTGAATTTGTGTAAAACAAGGGTTGCCAAACAAAGCACCTGCTTTATGGGCTTTCCACGCAGCAGTTACATTGCTGCCCATGGCGTTTGTGCTTAGGTAAAAAACATTGCCATAACCGCCTGTACATAGTAAAACGGCATGACCAAAGTGGCGTTCTAACTTACCGCTTACTAAATCACGTGCAATAATGCCACGAGCTTTACCATCTACCTTCACCAATTCTAGCATTTCGTGGCGTGTGTACATTTTTACATTGCCAAGTGCAACCTGACGTTCTAGGGCTTGGTAGGCACCAATAAGTAACTGCTGACCTGTTTGGCCGGCAGCGTAAAAGGTACGTTGTACTTGTGTGCCACCGAAGCTACGGTTGCTTAACAAGCCACCATATTCACGTGCAAAAGGCACCCCTTGAGCAACACACTGATCAATAATGTTGGCACTTACTTCGGCTAGGCGATATACATTGGCTTCGCGGGCACGGTAATCGCCACCTTTAATTGTATCGTAGAATAAACGGTAGATGCTATCACCATCGTTTTGATAGTTTTTGGCTGCATTAATACCGCCTTGTGCAGCGATTGAGTGAGCACGACGTGGACTATCTTGAAAGCAGAAAGCTTTTACTTTATATCCTAATTCGCCTAAGCTAGCAGCAGCAGAAGCACCAGCTAAGCCAGTGCCTACCACAATTACTTCGAGCTTACGCTTGTTAGCCGGGTTCACCAGCTTCACGGTGCCTTTGTATTTAGTCCATTTTTGCTCTAACGGACCGGCAGGAATTTTAGCGTCTAACATATTCTCAATCGTTTCTTTTTACAATTTGAATCTTGCGAAAGATTCGTTGTTAAGTTCTTAGCCTTGCGGCAAATGAAGTGCTTTTGTGTAGCGTTTTACATTTACCGTAAGGAAATATAAAACAAACTACTTGAAGCCGCTAAGCCTTGCTATACTTACATTTTAGCAGGCAAAAGGTTGAGGTTATTTTACCAAATTAAAGTACATTGTAATTGGCATTGCTGCAAATGCTGCTGATACCACTACGCTGTAAGCAATACCTGCCTTAGTGAGTAATGCGTTGTAACGCTTGTTGTGAACACCCATGGTACGAAATGCACTTTGGAAACCATGCATTAAATGGTAGCACAATGAAATACAAGCCAATACATACAAAATTACAACCCACAAATGCTTAAATGTTTCTTGCATTAGTATAAACATATCGTGATGTTCTTTGCCATCAATCATAGTCATTGGAGTGCCAGTGAAGCGACTTGGTATCCAAAAATGAACCCAATGCACAATCAAGAAAATTAAAATAATAGTACCGAGCAAACCCATGCTGCGGCTATACCACTTACTACCTCTATTACCGTAATCTACGGCATAACTAATGCCGCGCTTGCTACGGTTGTAAGCTTCTAACTGCAAGCCTTGAATAATGTGTATGAAAAAGAAAACGAACAACCCTACTTCAAGAACTCTTATTAAAACGGTACTGCCCATGAAGTGGGCTGCTTTGTTAAACATTACACCACCGTCCATAGCCCAAATACAGGCATTAATGCCGGCGTGTACTACTAAGAACAAAATCAAGAAAATACCACTTAATGCCATAACAAGTTTACGGCCTACGGATGAACTGAGTGCTTCTTTAAAAGTCATATCGTTAGAGCTTTAAGCCTTTAAATTTCTTGCAAAAGTAAGGATACAAAGTGCAACCCTTAGTATTGTTTCAGCAAATTGTAAAAAAATAGAAAACACGGCTACAAGATAATTGTTCAGTATGGCTTAGCACTGAAAAAAATCAAAGTATTTTATGAGAATAATCAGTTTATTAGTAGTATATCAAAAATCAGATGCTAATCATACTTCCGTACATAGTAAGGTTTTAGCCGTTGGTGTATAACGAATGATAACTGATTTAATTTGGTGTACGTTTACAATCATTATGCTTACGTTACTTACCATCCTTTGGAATAGTTTTAAAATGGCCGTACAAGAGTTGCGGGTGAATAAGCTACGCACCTCACTGTCTTTGTTTGGTATTACTATTGGTATCATTTGTATCATTAGTGTGAAAGCCACTATTGATAGCCTCGAGGGCAAAATTCAAAGTGATATTAAAGCACTTGGGAGTAACACAATTTATATTGACAAATGGGATTACGGCGGAGGACCAGACTATCCTTGGTGGAAATATATTAGCCGACCAAAGCCTCAGTTCAATGAAGTTGAAGCTATTAAATCGCGTAGTACACTAGCTGCAGCAGCTTGTTATTTTCAGAGTACGAATGAAAAGGTGAAGTATGTAGATGCAGAGGTTGAAAACGTAGGTATCTACTGTGCTACAGAAGATTTTAATAAAATTCAGACGATTAAAATTGCAGAAGGGCGCTACTTGTCGGAAGCAGAATTTAGCCGTGGTGTACCTGCTGCTGTAGTAGGGTACGAAGTAGCCACTCTATTATTTGGAAAAGCAGAGAAAGCCATTGGCAAAACCATTATGTTCCATAACCATGTGGTAGCAGTAGTAGGTGTGGTTGAAAAGCAAGGTAGCACCATGCTTGGCGATGGCTTTGATTACGATGATGCACTTATTATTCCTTATCGATATTACGCTTCTATTTATGATACACGTAGCGATTGGAGTGGCGGCTTTATAATGGTACAGGGTAAGCCAAATGTAGATTCAAAGCTGTTAATTAGCGAACTACGTGGTATTATGCGACAAATTCGCAGGCTTAGTCCTACTGTTGAAGATAATTTTTCTTTAAACGACATCAATTTATTTAGCGATCAGGTAAGCGGCTTGTTCGCTACGGTTAACTTGGGTGGTGCTTTTATTTCGGGCATCAGTTTAATTGTGGGCATGTTTGGCGTGGCGAACATAATGTTTGTTACTGTTCGAGAACGTACCTCTCAAATCGGACTTAAAAAGGCCATAGGTGCCAAGCGGAGTGTTATTCTGTTAGAGTTTCTCATGGAAAGTGCCTTTTTGTGCATTATCGGTGGTGCTATTGGTTTGTTCATTGTATGGTTAGGTGCTTTAGCAGCAAGTGCAGCCATGCCTTTTAATATTGTAATTTCGGGTGGTACCATGTTGCTAGCGTTTAGTATATGCTTGATTATTGGTGTGATTGCCGGTATTATTCCTGCTTCTGTAGCTGCTAAAATGGATCCTGTAGTGGCAATCAGAACTAAGTAATATACTTATAACCTTACGGTAAATGATTAACGCTGCTACCATTTAATCCTTTACTTTGCCTCGTGGAGCCTATCATTCTAGCCATAGAAAGTTCTTGTGATGAAACCTCGGCAAGCATTTGCCGAAAGGGAACCATAGTATCTAACATTATCGCTACCCAGCAAGTGCATGAGCAATATGGTGGTGTAGTGCCAGAACTAGCCAGCAGAGCGCATTTGCAAAATATTGTACCTGTGGTACAGCAAGCCTTGGCGGCAGCTAATATTACACTGACCGATGTAAATGCCTTCGCATACACACAAGCCCCTGGTTTATTGGGAAGTTTATTGGTGGGTGCACAATATGCAAAATCGCTGGCATTGGCATGTAACAAGCCATTGATTGAGGTGCATCATATGCAGGCACACGTATTAGCAAATCTGATTGGCGATAACCCAGCTCAGTTCCCTTTTTTATGTTTAACCGTAAGTGGTGGGCATACACAAATAGTACTTGCAAAAAGTCCGTACGAGTTAGAATTACTTGGTGAAACTATTGATGATGCTGTTGGTGAAGCATTTGATAAGGCTGCCAAATTGCTAGGATTACCTTACCCGGGCGGTCCGCTCATTGATAAATATGCACAACAAGGTAACCCACTCGCTTTTGCATTTGCAAGACCTAATATTCCAGATTTGAATTTTTCATTCAGTGGGGTGAAAACTTCGATCCTTTATTTTTTGAGAGATAAAACAGCTTCAAACCCTCATTTTATAGAAGAACATTTAGCTGATATATGTGCTAGCATACAACATACCCTTATTGATATTTTGATGCGGAAGCTTAAAAAGGCGGTTGCCGCAACTAAAATTCATCGTGTATGCTTAGCTGGTGGTGTAAGTGCTAATAGTGGTTTAAGGGCTGCTCTGAAAGCCGCGGGCAGCAAACATGGTTGGAAGGTACACCTGCCCGATTTTGCTTATTGCACCGATAATGCAGGCATGATTGCCATAACGGCACATTACAAATACTTACAACAACAATTTGCAGATTTAACAAGCACACCAACAGCTAGAGCTAGCTGGTAGTATGCCTTATATATTTGTTAATTTAGGGCATGGTGTTAATAAGAATGAAAAGGTACTACCTTCTCCTAATTCGCTGCTTACTTCTAAATCGGTACCAAATGCTTGGAGGTATTGTTTAATTAGCTGCAATCCTAGGCCACTGCCACGTTCATTATCGGTACCAAAGCGAGTAAAACTTTCGCTGTGGTTAATTTTGGCTACATCTTCAGCAGCCATACCAAGCCCACTGTCATTTACCGTAAGGCGAATTTTTGAGGCTTCATCTATTGAAGTAATGGTTACAGAGCCGCCGCTCGGCGTGAATTTAATGGCATTGTTAACTAAGTTTCTGAGGATCAGCGACAAGTAATTTCTATCGGCTACAACGCATGCCGCCGCATGTACATTTGCCGTAAGGCGAATGTTTTTTTCTTGCGCTAAGGGGGTGTATATGAATAGCACTTCATCTACCACTTCGTATATGGGAACGCTGGTAATGGCGTTGGAAACACCGCCTTGCATTTGAAGTTTAGCCCAAGTATTGAGATTTTCAACCAGTAGGTTAGCACCATGTACTTGTCTGCGAAGTTTAGGTAGCAGCTCCATGGCATGCTCGGGTGCAATAATTTTTTGATCCCACAAGTTTAATACACTTTGTAGCGATACCAGCGGCGCCCTTAAATCGTGACCAATGATAGAAAACATGCGGTCTTTAACATTGTTGATTTGTTGTAGGTATTCTTTTTGCTGTGCGATTTCTTTGTTTTTTTCAGCAATTGCTGCGTTGGTTTTAGCCAATTGTGCATTGGCTTTTTTCTGGCGCTTGTTAGATCGGTCGTACATAATAATAAATCCGAATAATAGCAGGGTAACTACTACGGCAGTGGTAATTGTAGTTTGTTGTTCTGCATTATTCATATGCATGTTTTGCAAGGTTTTCTGCTGGTATTGAGCTTTGTAAATACTTTGTTGTAGCAGTTTTTCTTGTTCAGCTTTAACATGTAGTAGGATGGTTGCAATACTATCTTTTATACGAAGCCAATGATAGCTAGCCGGTTTGTTTTGTAGTGCTTCGTAGCTTTTATGGAGTATAGTTGCCGCTTGTAATTGTTGTTCTGTTGTAGCACTTGCTTGGTAAGCATTTTCTGCTAGCTGTATTGCTTGGTTGTACTGATGTTTTGTAATTGCAAGACTGCCCAGTTGTAAGTAAGCAGCATTGGTTTCAGATACATTTCGCATTTGTTGTGCTAACAATAACCATTCATTGGCTACAGTTGTTGCTTGGGTGAGTTGTTGTTGTTGCCAATAACTGTTAGATAGTAAGGCTAATGCTTTCATTTGCCCGGTAGCTTGTTGCAATTGTGGCAATGCTTGTTGTGCAAATGTGGTTGCACTTTTGTAGTGCCCCAATTGATAGTACGCTTTTGCCAGTTGAAAAGTGATGATGCCACGGTTCTGGCTAAGAACGTTGGGTCTTAGCTGTTCATATTTGGTAATAGCTTTTTCGTACTGGCCTAGTTGTTCGTATCGCCATGCTTCAAGGGCTAATGGATGAATAGCTGCAAGTATGCTGCTATCGGTATTGGCTATTGGCGGTTGCGTTGCTTGTGCATGTACTGTTAGCATACTTAATATCGCAACAAGCCATACCGTACAATGGTGTAGATGATATAGGTAGCAACATATATGTATGCAGGCGGGTTTATGAACGCTTAACGCCATAAGATATTGGAATGATGTTGTGAAAATAAGTTCGTTTTGTGGCATCAAACACCAAATTGAGCCATCTGTGATAGTTATGGATAGTTATTTGGCTTTTAGCATACTTACGTAAATGAGATGCTGGTTGTTTTACCTGCTTTTAATACGCTTTTTATAGCCATATATTTTAGCAGCCTTTTGAATGAGTTGTAATAACTCAACTTGCAAAGCATTACTTTGATCGAGGCTTTGTTGTGCCATATTGATTAGCTGATCCCAAGTAAGTACATCTCTAACAAACTTGCTTTGCTTGAGCATTTCGCCAAACATTACCAACGTGGTTGCTAGTTGTAAGGGTTGTGGCGCTTGTGCTATAGGAATTGTGTTGCTTGTACTTGCAAATTGTAGTTGTTGTACTTTGTTGCTATTGGGTAGTTTGTATTGAAGCTGCCAATTGGCTATAATGCTGTTGTTGTTATCGTTAAAGGCGGTGGTTGGGGTTATTTCAAATACTGCTGTTATAATATGACCAGTGCCCACTTCGCCGCCCTCTAATTCGCTGGTACTATCGGTGGCTGCTTCTTCTTTATTGCCAAAACCAATGAGGCGATAACTACTGATATATTCAGGATTAAAATTTACCGTAAGGTAGGCGTCGTTGGCTACGGCATAGAGTGTTTTGGTGAACTCTGTTACCAGTACTTTTTCGGCTTCTTTTAAATGATCGAGATAGGCAAAATTACCATTGCCTTTTTTGGCTAAGGTTTCTAGCTTGCTGTCTTTATAATTGCCCATACCAACGCCAAGGCAGGTAAGATAAATGCCAAAGCCACGCTGACTCACAATAAGCTCTTCCAACTCTTTTTCTGAGGTTTGACCAACATTAAAATCGCCATCGGTGGCAAGAATAACACGGTTGTTACCATTAGGAATAAATGTGTTGCGTGCTAATTGATAAGCCATTCTGATAGCACCTTCGCCGGGGGTATCGCCACTTGCTTGAAGCCTATCAATAGCTGCTATGATTTTATCTTTTTGGTCGCCACTGGTGGGTTGCATAAAAACACCAATGGTGCCGCCGTATACTACAATACTTACGGTGTCTTGAATACGTAAGTTGCGTACCATAAGCTTTAAAGCGCTTTGCACTAGTGGTAAGCGGTTGGGCTTATCCATACTGCCGCTTACATCTATAAGAAATACAAGGTTGCTTGGGGGTACTGCACTTGCATCTATTTTAGGTGCTTCAAGTGTGAGCAGTAGGAGCTTGCTATTAGGGTTCCAAGGGCATGTTGTAACTTGTGTTGCTGGTGTAAAGGTGTTTGTTTGGTGCGATGGTGCATCGTTTAAGGCAAAATAATTGAGCATTTCTTCAATACGCACTGCATCGGGTGGCACCTGGTATCCTAAGTTGATGAACCTACGGATATTGCTGTAAGCTGCTCTGTCGACCGTTAATGAGAAGCCTGTTTCTGGATATTGTGCTGTAGGAACAAAATCGTTATCAATAGTAGTGTTATAGCTTTCTTCGCCGGTGAAAAATTTGAATTGCTTATCTCTGAATAAGTTTTTAGTGACCGACGATAGCTTGTTTTTTTGTAGGCTACTGTTGGTTTGGCTCAACTTCATTACAAAGGTTTGGGGCTGCTTAGTATTTACCGCAAGGCGTAGCTTTTCATAACCTTCTTTGATGAGGGTGATAGTATCTATTAACAGCGTGGTGGGAATACCAAAGTTGCCGCTATTACCTGAAGAAAATGGGAGCGTGCCTTTTGAATGCAGATAAATTTTAACGTTGCTAAGCAACTGGCCTTTTTCATCTTTAACCTCGCCACGCAAGTAGTACTGTGCACACAAAGGCACACAGATAAAAATACAAAGCCATATAATAATGACGTGTTTCAAGACGGATTCAGTTGCAATGATGATAGGTTCAGCCGAAAGTTAAACGAGGTTAGTGGTTTACACAAGTGTTCTAAAGCATAATTTCTAAATCTTAAACCTGCTTTTACCAAATTCGAATATGGTTTAGGCTTGAAATTTGACAGTGCCATTACAACCATCTCTGGTAGGAATTGTTACTTTTGTAACATATTTATATTCTTATGGGATTTTGGCAACAAATCGGGGAGTATTTGTACTTACGTAAAAAAGATCCTAATGCTGGTAAAGGCACATGGATTAAATACATGCACGGCATGAATCGTATTTCATTGTACATGTTTTTGTTTTGTTTGCTGGTAATTTTATTTCGCTTTGTTATTAAGCCTTTGCTACTGAAGTAAGCTGGCTAATAATGGCTGTTGCAGCTTGTTCGCTGGCATGGCCGCCTGCTTTTAATTTTTCGTACAGCGCATCATACAATTTTTGAACTGTTGCAATATGAGTTTGATTGTACAGTAGCTTATGTAGTTCATGTTGTAACGCAGTTACGGTTAAGTCGTTTTGAATTAACTCGGTAACTACTAGTTGGTTCATAATTAAATTAACCAAACTAATGTACTTAATGGTAATAATGCGTTTTGCAATCGCATAGCTAATAGGGTTGCCCTTGTAGCATACCACTTCTGGTACTTTAAATAACGCAGTTTCGAGGGTGGCTGTTCCGCTGGTTACCAAAGCGGCAGAGGCTTTATGCAGTAGGGCATAAGTACTGCCGGCTACGCTGCTTACATTATGGTAAGGTGCTAGTAATGGGGCATAGAAATCGGCATCTAAGCCAGGTGCTTGCGCCACTACAAAATGATGCTCCGGAAAGTGCTTGCTCACTGCAAGCATAATTGGCAACTTCTTTAAAATTTCTTGCTTTCTACTGCCGGGTAATAGGGCTACAATGGGTTTGTTGGTATTTACCGTAAGGTTGGTAGGGTTTGCTTTAAATGCATCTACTACTTCTACCAAAGGGTGGCCAACATAAGTTACGGGCCATTGCCAGCGTTGTTCGTAATACAATTGCTCGAAAGGTAGTATTACCAACATTTGATCAATGCAGCGCTTCATCATTTTAACACGCCCCTCTTTCCATGCCCATACTTGCGGACTAATATAATACACAACCCGAATGCCTTGTGCCTTTGCCCATTCGGCAATACGTAGGTTAAAGCCTGGATAATCAATCAGTATCAATACATCGGGCTTAAAAGCTAATATATCGGCCTTGCAAAACTTTAAATTGCGAATAATGATGGGTAGGTTTTTAACCACTTCTACAAAACCCATGAAGGCTAAATCTTTAAAATGCTTCACCAAACTGCCACCGGCAGCAAGCATTAAATCGCCGCCCCAAAAACGCATTTCGGCACCAGCATCTTGCTTGTACAATGCTTTCATTAGATTGCTGCCATGAAGGTCGCCACTGGCCTCGCCTGCAATAAGATAGTATTTCATGTGTAGTGTACTAAGCGTGGTACCTTACGGTAAATGTTGTATTGGTGCGTTATCATTTACCGTAAGGTAAAGCTACGAAACACGCTTTATAAAAAGTATTTGATGATGAGTGCAATAATTACATATACTAAGGTGAATACGAAGATGCCTTTAGCCGTTTTATCTTTTCGTTGATTGATGAAAATAGTGAACACAAGGGCGTTAGCAATGAGCGAAAAGCTGATTACAGAACTTAATAATGAACGATAACTAAGTATGCGAACCAGAAAAAGTTGTAGTGATTCGTGGTGGGCAAACTTCCAGAAATAGAAACCTAACAAGCCAAAGAATGGGCATAGTAATCCTAAGATTAATCCTAAAATGAGGTTGTCGAATTTATGTGTGGTTGTGGGCATGTTATAAGCCAAGTGATTTGGTTAGTTTATCTTTTAAGGTGTAATGTGTTAAATCGAACTGAACAGGCACAATACTTACATAGTTGTTTTTGAGGGCATATACATCTGTATCGCGACCTTTATCAAAATTTACAAACTCGCCTGTAAGCCAGTAGTATTGGCGATTGTGCGGGTCTTTACGTTCATCGAATTTTTCTTCGTATTTGGCGTATGCCTGGCGGCATACTTTCATGCCTTTGAGCATTTTTAAAGGTACTGCCGGTATGTTAACGTTTAGGCATAAATGCTTATCTAATCGCTTGCCTAAAAGTTGTTGCACCAGTAATCGGGCATAGTGCTGTGCTCCTGAGAAATCGGCTTCTATACTGTAATCGAGTAAGCTAAAGCCAATGCTGGGGATACTTTCGATACTTGCTTCTAATGCTGCACTCATTGTGCCGCTATAAATAACATTGATGCTATGATTGGCACCATGGTTAATGCCACTCAAACAAATATCTGGCTTGCGATGTAGCACTTTATCTACGGCAAGTTTTACACAATCTACGGGGGTTCCGCTGCACTGATAAGCCTCAACCCCTTCAAACATTTGAACCTTATTAATACGAAGCGGCTGGCCAATGGTGATGGCGTGTCCCATACCGCTTTGAGGTTTGTCTGGAGCTACTACCACTACTTTCCCCAAATCTTTAACGGCTTCTACCAGTGCTTTAATACCTGGAGCAGTAATACTATCGTCGTTGGTAATGAGTAT
>JBKBLG010000012.1:0-34359 GCA_046296295.1 Chitinophagaceae bacterium
AAATCTTTTTCCAAAATTATTACACCACCAACCCTTAACCACATCACATACATCTCCCACAATCGCTCCAACTACCTCTTTTACAACAATCTACCCCACAATAGCATCTCACAAAAAAAACGCCCCCTAGCGAGGGCGCTGTACACTCGTTTAGCTTTCAATAATTCAGTTAAAATACGATGGTTTGTGTACTTACTTCTGCTGCATTAGGACCAACCATGATATCGAATGCTCCGGGTTCGAATATTAAATCGCCATTGGCATTATAAAAGCTTAGGTCGGTTTTAGTGAGTTCGAAGGATACTTCGGCTGACTTGCCAGCGGCTATAGTGAGTTTTTTAAACCCTTTCAATTCTTTAACTGGGCGAACAATGCTTGCTACTTTATCGCGTATGTATAGTTGTACCACTTCTTCACCATCGCGTTGGCCTGTATTTGTTATGGTGATCTTAACGAGTACCTTATCGTTGATTTTTGTTACACTGTAATTGCTATACTTAAATGTAGTATACGTTAAGCCATAACCGAAGGGATAAAGGGGTGTATTGGGTATATCGGAATAATGCGACCAAAACACAACATCTTTCGCATCGGGACGGCCTGTGCTATAATGATTGTAGTACACGGGAATTTGCCCTTCGTTGCGTGGGAAAGAGATGGTGAGACGGCCAGAAGGGCTAGACTTACCAAATATGATATTAGCAATGGCGTTACCACTTTGAATACCTGGTTGCCAAGCTTCTACAATGGCAGGAATATGCTCTTGTGCCCAAGTGATGGCTAAGGGACGACCATTCATTAATACTAATACAATATTCTTGTTCACACGGTATACAGCTTCGAGTAACTGCTGTTGTACACCAGGTAGTTGTAAGCTACTACTGCTACGAGCTTCGCCAGATTGAAAACCTTGTTCTCCTAACACCATGATAACGACTTCTGCTTTTTTAGCAGCCTCTACAGCAGTTGCGAACCCGCTTGTATCGGTTGTATTAGTTTTAACCTCGTGTAAGAAATCGCTTTTGCCAAGTGCTACATCTGCACCTTTTACGTAAGTGTAGTTATTAGTATGCTTACTTAAACCTTCTAATACACTTACAGCAATATCATCGTCGGAACCAATGCGCCAGCTACCGAGAGGGCTTGACTTATCGGCAGCTAATGCTCCAATAACTAGTATATTTTTTTGGGTAGGTGCCAATGGCAGAAGTTGTTTTTCGTTTTTAAGAAGCACTATTGATTTGGTAGCTACATCGAGAGCGGCAGCAATATGATCGGGATGATACAGCATTGTTTTTTCGCGTTGCTCATCGCAATAACGATATGGATCATCAAATAAACCTAAACGGAATTTCAATCGTAAGATACGTCGAACAGCATCGTTGATGGTTGACTCTTTTACCTTGCCTTCTTTTACCAAAGCTTCGAGATATGTGATATAGGCGGTTGCTTCCATATCCATATCAGAACCAGCATTTACCGCAAGGTGAGCCGCTTCTTTTAAATTGGCTGCAAACCCGTGTGGTACCATTTCGCCAATGGAGCCCCAATCGGATACTACCATTCCTTTGTAGTTCCATTTTTGTTTTAAGATATTACGTTGCAAGTAGGAGTTACCTGTTGCGGGGACACCATCGACCACGTTAAATGCATTCATAAAGGTGGCAACACCCGCGTTGGCAAGTGCTTTGAATGGCGGAAGTACTATATTATGTAAGGTTACATGACTTATATCGACTGTGTTATAATCGCGGCCAGCTTCAGAAAATCCATACCCGGCAAAATGTTTGGCGCAGGCAGCAATTGTATTTGGTGCTGCTAGATTGTGCCCTTGAAAGCCTTTTACACGAGCTAACCCAATTTGCGTGCCCAAGTATGGGTCTTCTCCAGCACCTTCCATAACGCGGCCCCAGCGAGGATCGCGGCAGATATCAACCATGGGAGCGAAAGTCCAGTTAATGCCTAATGCCGATGCTTCAATAGCTGCAACCCGTGCAGCTTTTTCGATAGCTTCGAGATCCCAACTACAAGATTCGGCCAATGGAATAGGAAAAATTGTTTTATGGCCGTGAATAACATCGTATCCAAAGAGTAAAGGGATTTTTAGGCGTGTTTCGTTCACAGCAATGGCTTGCAGCTTACGTACATTTTCAACGCCACGCACATTTAATACAGCACCAACGAGGCCCTTACGTAAATGATCATATTTTACTTTAGCGTCGCCATCTTTAGGTACCGGCCCTGTAACCTCCCAAAAGCCGTTATATTGGTTCATTTGACCAATTTTTTCGGCTAGGGTCATGCGTTTGAGTAGTTGTTCAATTTTGACTTCGGTACTGTCTATAATACTTTTAAACTGTGCTTTTGCAACGCCAACAGCTAGCGTAGCAACCATACTTATAGCAATACTTACGATTTGCTTCTTCATGTTGGTAAATTTATAAAGAAAGGCGCTCATTTTGTTATAATAACGCAATGAAAACGCCCTTCTTGAAAACAAACAAAAAACTGTTATTCAATCATTTTATATACACGAACGTAGTCTACCTCCATGCTGGTTGGAAAGGCATTGTTATCAACCCCTTGCGCACCACCCCAGTCACCACCAACTGCAATGTTCATGATGAGGTGAAAACGCTTATCGAAAGGCCAAGTAGTAAAGCCTTTGTTTTCGTTAACAAATTCAAAGTACTGCACACCATCTATGAATCCACGTACTGCGTAAGGAGTCCAGTCAACACGATATATATGAAAATCGTCTGATGCTGTAGGTACTATTTTATTGCTAGTACGCTGTGTACCACGCGTGTGGTTGTAAGCAGAGGTATGAATACTGAAGTGTACTTTGTTTTGATCGTACCCAACATGCTCCATAATATCTATTTCACCAGAAGCAGGCCATGTACCGTAGTGATTATCGGTAGGTAGCATCCAAATGGCAGGCCAAGTACCGCGACCACGAGGTAGTTTGGCACGTACTTCG
This sequence comes from Chitinophagaceae bacterium, assembly GCA_046296295.1. Lineage (GTDB taxonomy): Bacteria > Bacteroidota > Bacteroidia > Chitinophagales > Chitinophagaceae > UBA10646. The sequence goes on from JBKBLG010000012.1 coordinate 2,984, forward strand.
ATACGACCGTACAACCAATCGCCTTTACCACGTGAAATCATACGAGTGCTTGAATATTCACGACCACCACTACTCTCTCTTCGAGCTGTAATGGTAAGGTTGCCGTTAGCTACAACAGCATTGTTGCCATTGGTGTAATTTTGTAACTCATTGTTACCCCAACCGCCGCCACCGGTTTCGAAGCTCCATTTGCTACCATCAACGGCAGTTCCGTTGAATTCGTCTTGCCACACTGGAGTTGTTTCGAACTGCCAGTTTTTATCGGTAACTGGCACTGCCTGAGCAACCGTAGGTATATCTTTTTTTTCTGTACAGCTACTGATGATAAATGCCCATAATAATAATAGGTTCATGCTTTTAAATTTTGTTAGGTGCATATTTCTTAGGTTTAAAGCGGTATAAATTTGAATTGGAATACGGTACCAGTACCATTACCTGCACGTAATACTAATCGTGTAGGTGTAATTTCAATAATACGATACATATTTTCAGTTGGAACATCTGTAGTACCGATAAAGGTAATTGGCGGCGCTTGTGGCAGCTGTATGGTTGCTAAACCTGCAAAACCTGTAGTATTAGCACCATAAGTGTAGGCTACGTTAAATGATCTATCGACACCGCAATTGTAGTTTGGAGCAATGTTACCTCCATTAAAAGTAGCTCCGTTAGCATTATAGATCACATTGGTATTATTGAAGGTATATGTGTCGTCAGATTGGCAGTTGGGATCTAGTGGACCACCACCATAGTACTGTGCAGGATTGTTTTCGGTACCTACAATAATTGCATTCGCACCTGGGGTAGGATCTAATCTCCAAGTTTTACTACTACCACCGGTTAAGATGTTCTTGATATCGGCGATAGTTAATACTACCACTTTTTTTAATTTAACTTCTAAGATGGTACCGCCTGACCCTTCAATGGTAGCACGCAAAGTCATTGTATTATCGGTGTACGACATTACACGATACAAATTACTATCGACCACGTCGGTTGTACCAATAAATGGACGGCCTGTTGCAATGCCAGGTAATACAATTCGTGGTAGCTGACCCGTTTTTGCTACAACTTTAAATGAAGTAGCATTCAACTTTGGTGCTTGGCAGCTATACCCTGCCTGAACATCGAGTGTTTGACCATTAGCCTCGTATGTAAATGTACCATCGGCATTAAACTTATATACATCGTCGGCTTGGCAACCACTGGCAGCACCAGCGAAGTATACTTGTGTTGCATCAGGTGATAATACACGAATAGCATCGCCATCGGTACTCCAAGTCCACTCGCCAACAGCACAATTAGTAAGCTTACTGAAAAAATCGTTGCTACAAGCATCTGTAACATTCACCACTTTAGTGATTGCACTGTTACCGTTGGTACCAACCGTGGTAAGTGTTACATTATAAACACCACCCTTACGGTATTTGTATTGTGGATTAACTTCAGGAGAGGTACCAAGATTATCGCCAAAACTCCATTGATGAATGAAAGCATTTTTAGCTGTACTTGTGAAATTCACCTGCGGTGTGTAAGGCAATGAATCGCCACCTGGCACTTGCGTAAATGTGAAGTCGGCTTGAGAAGCATTTCCCGTAAGGGAAAGATCATCTTTCTTGCACTGTGTGAATAAGCTAGCAATGCTTAACAGTGCGATTGCGTATGATAAAGTTGTCTTTTTCATGAAAAGCATTTTAGTAGCCATCGTTTTGTGTTAGATTAGGATTTTTATCGCGTTCGCCTTGCGGGATGGGCATATAACGATGTTTAGCTGCAATATTTGTTTTACCAGCGGCTCGCATTACTGTGATAAAGTAATTTGGATCGGGGTGGCGCAACAGATCGTACCAACGGTGCATTTCGAACGCAAATTCTAAGCGACGCTCTTTATAAATTGCCTCTAAGTATTGTGCATCGGAAAGGTTATTTGGCAACGGTGCTAAACCTGCTCTAGCACGAACTTGATCGGCAAATGGCTTACCCAAAGCAGGGCCTGCCGCTTCTGCATAAATTAATAGTACCTCAGCATAACGCATGATTGGTACGTTAAGGGCGCAAGTCCAACCACCATTATCACCTAGGGTATTGGTTACAGGAACAAAATACTTACGCACATTTAAACCTAGTGGAGAACCCACCAATTGGGCGGGTTGTGTGTAGTTCAAAGGTGCATATGTATCACCTGGAATCCACATGGTACTAGCACGGCGACGATCGATGATGGTATTGTAGTTGGTACCTGTTTTCTCGTATTGATCTGCAAAGTTTTTGGTAGGCACATTCCAACCATAACCAGAAGATTGTACAATATCTTGAGCACGTGGAGCAAAGAAAGTGTTTAGTTTTTGACCGGCACCAAAATCGCTCCATTGGCCGCCGCCGCTACGATATTGTACTTCGAACATTGACTCACGACCATTCTCATTATCCAGGGAGAAGTTATCGGCATAGTTGGCCCATAATTCATAACCGTATAAGGCCCTGTTATCAATCACTTCTTTCGCTTTTGCAGCAGCATTGGCCTTATCGCCTATTGTTAAATATACAGCAGCTAGTAAGCCCTTTGCTGCACCAGCAGTTGCCCTACCCTTATCGGCACCAGTGTAGGTATTAGGAAGTAAGGTTTCTGCTTGCTTTAAATCTTCGATGATTTGATTGTACACTTGCTGGCGCGGAGAGCGTGCAATTGAAGCAGCACCTTCGGCAGTAATAACATTAGTATATAAAGGCACATCTCCAAACAAACGAACGAGATGATAATAATATAAAGCTCTTAAGAAGCGACCCTCACCAATGCTGCGACGGCGAATTGCTTCTGTCATTGTTGGTACTTGAGGAACTTTTGTAATCACTAAATTAGCACGTAAGATACCGAAGTAACATTGTGCCCACATTAAGTTGACAATAGGATTGAATGAAGTAACTGTAAAGTTATCTAGCTCGGCTGTTTCTAGGCCATCGCCACCGCCGCCACCACCGAGGTCGGCATCATCACTCATGATATCACCAAAATGCCAGGCTGCACCGTTATAAATCGCTGACAAAGGGGTATAAGTTGCGTTAACGGCGCTAATTGCTTCGGCTTCGTTCTTATAATAATTATCGACAGAGTTGATAGGAATGGTAGGTGCTATATCTAGCATCTCCTTTTTACATTGAGCAAACAACATGCTCACGCCTACCAATAGCGGGAAAGTATATTTTGTAATAGGTTTCATGAACTATGTTTTTCAATTAAAAATCAACCGTAATACCAGCTAAGAAAGTTCTAGCTTGTGGATAGAAACCAATGTCTACACCACCACCTACTTCAGGATCTAAGCCAGAATAATTAGTTATTGTAACTAGGTTTTGTGCACTTACGTAAAGTTGGGTGCGCTTCAATTTAGAGAACTTAGTAACGGCTGCTGGTAAGGTATAGGCAATACGAATATTCTTCAAACGGATATAAGAAGCATCTTCTACAAATCTGTCTGAAACGCGGTTATTACCGTTTGGATCGTTTAAAATTAAACGTGGCATACTATTGCTGCTGCCGGGGCCTGTCCAACGGCCGATTACCTTATTGCTATAATTACCATTACTTACACCACCTTCGGTATACCAACGTGTAAAGTTTAATACACTGTTACCTTCAGAACCTTGAATGAACACAGTTAATTCGAAGCCTTTGTAAGTAAGTGTATTGGTTAAACCATATGTGAATGTTGGGTTAGCATTACCGATGTTAGTTCTATCTAGATCGTTGATAACACCATCGCCATTTAAATCTTTAAAACGAATATCGCCAGGTGCAGTACTTGTAGTTGGGTTAGAGCCGGCGGTTTGTACTGCATGCTTTGCTATTTCTTCATAAGACTGGAATATACCATCGGTAACAAACCCGTAGAAGAAGTTAGCAGGGGCACCTTGTATAGTACGTAAGCTACCACCTGTGATTCTAGCAAATCCGTTATCGAGTGGAGCTGACAGGCCTAACGATACTACATTGTTCTTGTAAGTGCCAGCAACTGCAGTGGCAGTCCAGTTGAGGTGCTTATTGCTCATAATTTTCCCCGTAAGGGAAAGATCAATACCTCTATTTTGTAAAGTGCCTGTATTGAAAGGTACAGATTCGTAAGTACCAGACACAAATGGAGGTGCTACATACAAGATTAGATCTTTAGAGCGACGCTGATACAGATCTAAAGCAACTGTTAAGCGGTTATCGAACATACTTGCATCGGCACCGATGTTTAATTGCTCATTCTTTTCCCAACGAATATCAGGATTGTAAGAACGGCTTGGAGCTGCTGCCCCTACTACACCACCAGAACCGCTAGAGTTACCGAAAGTGTATTGAAAACTTTGGTTGATACTTTGGATGTAGGCAAAAGCTGCTACGTTGGGGTTACCTGTATAGCCAAAACTAGCACGAACTTTTAAATCGTTCAACCACTTGATGTTCTGCATGAATTTTTCTTGTGATAAACGCCATGCGGCAGATAGCGAAGGGAATACAGCAAAACGGTTGTTAGGAGCAAAGTTAGAACTACCATCGCGGCGAATAGAGAAGCCAAAGAAGCCACGACCATCGAAATCGTAATTAACACGAGCAAAGTACGACATTAAACGACTGTTAATACCATCTTCAGCAGCGTTGTAGGTTTGCGAAATATCGGTAGCTCTGAAAATGATGTCATTCAACACAGGAATATTCTGTGTGAAATTACCACCACGGCCGGCTAACACGTAAGAATAGCGATTCTCTTGAAAAGTATAACCAGCAACGGCACTTACTTTATGCTTACCATTGAAGGTTTTATCGTAAGATAATGTGTACTCAGCCAAATAATCAGGATAAAAACCTTTTTGAACGGAGTAACCCGTTAAGATAAATGGGCGGCCACCTGAGCTTGGTGTTGCAGGACTAAAGTTGTTGATTTCCTGGTAATTAAAATCGGCACCAAATAGCGCTTTGAACTTCAACGCCTTTGCCAAATTAATTTCGGTATACACATTACCTGTAATACGGTATTTAGTATTGCGGTTATTGGGCACTTCTAACTGATAAATTGGGTTAGGCTCATTAAAACCATCTATACTACCGTTACCCCCCGCATAAGTACCATCGGCATTACGTGGCGTTACTGTTGGAGGTGATGTTAATGCGAGTAGCACAACACTATTGAAAGGTGTGTAAGTATCGGCTGCTCGTTCAATGAATTTGTTCATTGAAAGTGAGTTACCAATTTTGATACGGTCGGTTACTTTAACATCGCCATTGAAGCGAAGGTTAAACCGTTCGAAGTTGGTGTTGTAGATAATACCATCTTGCTTAAAATATCCTGCACTAAACATATACTGTGCCTTATCGGAACCACCGCTCGCATTAATATTAACACTCTGCATTGCTGCATGGCGAAAAATTTCATCGAGCCAATTAACACCATTACCATATTGTGCTTCTATGGCATTGAAGTCGGTTAATTTAGAAATGGGCTGCAAGCCGCTAGCGATACGAGCTTCAGAATTTAAGATAGCATACTCTCGAGCATTAAGCATGGTTGGTAACCGCCAAGCTTGTTGGATACCATGATATACATCGGCTGTAAGGCTTGTTTTACCGGCTTTACCACGCTTGGTAGTAATCATTATAACACCATTTGAAGCACGAACGCCATAAATAGATGCTGCTGCTGCATCTTTAAGTACATCAATAGACTCGATATCGCCTACACCAAATGAGTTAAGCACATTATCGGCTTGTTGATCGGGTAAGGGATAGCCATCTACTACGATTAATGGGTTATTGGTACCTGTTAAAGATGAGATACCACGGATTCGAATACCTGTACCACCTGTACCACCTGTACCACCTGGAGCCCCACTGTTTTGTACAATGGTTACCCCCGACACACGGCCTTGTAGTGCTTGTGCAGCATCGGCAACCGGGGTTGCGGTAATTTCTTTAGCACCAACAGATGCCACAGAGGTAGATAATTCTTTACGTTTTTTTGCGCCGTAGCCAATAACTACTACTTCGTCCATGGCTTTGTTAGAACCTTCTTCAAGGAGGATGTCTACAGCAGCGTTCTCATTTGCCGTAAGGCGGTACGGAATTAACCCAACATAGGTGAAAACAAGTGTTGCGCCTTTGGGAACAGTAATGGAAAAATAACCGTTGGCATCGGTGAGGGAGGTTTTGTTGGTGCCCTCTTGTGTAACTGAAACTCCCGAGAGTAACTCAGCGGTTGTTTTGTTTTTAACCTTACCAGTAACGGTAACGGTTTGAGCATAGGTAGTGTTGAGCCAGTTAGCTAACATAAAACCTAAGCACAGCAGTGTAAGTTTTAGTTTCATCTGCAATCGTTTGAGTTGAAAAAATTCTGTGATGATGAAGTTTCAAAATTATTTTCAACTGCGGCGATTGCGAAATTTCAAACCTCTTCAATACTACATCAAAAAATAAAAATCGTTGATTATCAATGTTTTTTACTACATCATTACTACATCAAATGTAGCTGATATCAATGTAACTTCTTATTTTAGCCTACATCATGCGATTGCTACTGTTCATATTATGCTTTCCGTTATATACTTTAGGACAAAACACTATTGCCCTACCCGAAATATTGAATTATTCTAAGCAAACCTACAACGCTGGTACTCAAAACTGGGGAATTCATCAAGATAATAGGGGCTTGTTGTATGTGGCCAATAACGAAGGTATGTTGCGCTACGATGGAGCTTTTTGGAGTATTTACCCCCTACCCAACCGCACCAATGTTCGTTCTGTGTATGTAGCTAACGAACAACAAATTTTTGTAGGTGGGCAAGATGAACTAGGCTTTTTCAAGCCCGATGCCAACGGCCGATTGCAGTATGTATCGATCGTTGCCGAAGTACCCCTACAAGAACGTTCGTTTGGCGATGTTTGGGATATAGTACCCCTTGGTAAAAGCATTTTTTTTAGAACTAACAAGTACCTTTTTAAGTATACCGCAGGTAAAATAACATCCTTTAAGGCTGAAACTGCCTGGAGTTTTCTGGGAGTAAGTAATGAACAATTATATGCTCACGACTATGAAGCCGGGCTGTTTAAATTTGAAAATGGGAGCTTTATTGCCACCCTTACGGGTAAAAGTAAACTACCTTTTAATGATATGGTAACGAGTATTTTGCCACATCCTAGCGGTAATATGCTCATTACAACACTTAAAAATGGAGTTTTCGGCTTGCAATCTAATGGAGAAATTGTTCCCTTGAATTTTGTAAGCAACGAAGTTTTAAAAAACGATCGTATTTACAGTGCCATTGCTTTGAAAGAGCAACGGTACGCCTTCGCTACCAACAATAATGGAGTATATATTACCGATGCACTTGGCAGTATTCTACAACACTTTAACAGAACCGAAGGATTACAGAACAACAATATCCTTTCCATTTTTGAAGATGCACAGCAGAACCTTTGGCTTGGCTTAGACAACGGCATTGATTTTATTGCATTTAATAGCGCCATTAAGCAAATTAATCCGAACCGACAGAATGGCTCAGGCTACAATGTTATGGTATTCAACAATCAGTTATATACGGGTACCTCTAACGGTTTATATACAGTGCCACTTGAAAACTCGACTGACATTAGCTATAGTAAGGGTAATTTCACTTTAGTGAACAACACCAAAGGCCAGGTATGGAATATCAGTTTTGTAAATGGGCTACTTTTAATGGGCCATAACGATGGAGCTTTCTTATTAAATGGCAATAATGCAACGCCTTTAATTAATAATACCGGCTATTGGAACTTTATTCCGCTAGATCAGCAAGGCAATATTGTTGCTGGTAATTATAATGGAATACAATTATTGTCGTTTAAAAATAATAAGTTAATCAGTAGTGCTGCTATCGATGGTTTTGCAGAATCATCGAGGTTTGTGGTGGTAGATTCCGATAAAGATATTTGGGTATCGCACCCTTATCATGGCGTTTTTCTATTATCAGTAAAAAACAATTACAAGATTCAGAAATTTGGTATCAATCAAGGGCTACCATCCAACCTTGGCAATCACATTTATTTGGTACGTGGTGAAGTAGTGGTGGCAACTATGGCGGGCATATACATTTACCGTAAGGATAAACACCAATTTGAGCCGCACCCGATGTATCAGCCGTTATTGGGCAATAGCAATATCCGCTATTTAAAAGAAGATGGCGATGGCAACATTTGGCTAGTACAAGATAAAAGCTTGGGAGTGATTGATATGAGTGATGGCAAAGGAAAACTTTTTTTCTTCCCTGAACTAACCAATAAAATTTTAAGCGGTTTTGAACATGTGTACCCGAAAGATGAGTCGAATATTTTTGTGGCTGCCGACAAGGGATTTTTCCATATCAATTACAAAAAATATAAATCGCAAGTAACTACTCCAAACGTGGTAATTAGTAGTGTTCATGTAGTGGCAGATACTGATAGTATTCTTTTTGGAGGTTATACTTACGTAAATGATGACGCTCCCGTTAAACTACGTAGAAATAATTTTAGCGTATTACGATTTGCTTACGCAGCACCAGTGTATGCCTACGCTCAAAGTTTAATGTATAGTTACCGCTTAAAAGGATTTGATGATCAATGGAGTAGTTGGGATAAACGAACCGAAAAATAATTCACCAACTTACCCGCCGGCAAATACACTTTCGAAGTAAAAGTGAAGAATAATCTTGGTATTGAATCGGCCATCGCTAGCTACTCTTTTACAGTACTGCCCCCATGGTATGCATCGGTAGTGGCACGCATTATTTATGCTTTACTATTCATGGGTATGTTGTATGCGTGGTACTTATGGCAAGAACGTAAGCTTGCACGCCAACAACAACAGCACGCAGCAGAGCAACAAAAGGTGCAATACATTCACGAACTAGAACGTAAGAAAGATGCTGCCGAAATCATAGCACTTCAGAACCAAAAACTACAGGCCGAAATTGGATTTAAAAATGCCGAACTCGCCGCCAATGCCATGCATTTAGTAAAAAAAGCTGAATTACTTACCAATATTAAAACTGAGTTACTGCAGGTAATGAAAACCGTTGACAATGAAAAAACAGTTGAAGCATTACGCAAACTCATGAAAAATGTAAGCGACGATGAACAGATAGATAAAGAGTGGGAAAGCTTTACCAAACACTTTGATCAAGTACATAGTAATTTTAGCAGTGTGCTCAAAGAAAGGCATCCTGCACTTACATCGAACGAGCTAAAACTATGTGCTTATTTACGAATGAATTTATCTACCAAAGAAATTGCACAACTATTAAATATTTCTGTACGCGGCGTTGAAATTAGTCGGTACCGCTTACGTAAGAAATTGCAACTACCAACCGAGGTAAGTTTATTTGATTATTTGAGTAGTGTGTAACTGTAAATTATCATACTAGCAACTGCTTATATGCAAGCGTGTAACAAGTTCCACGATTGTTATGCTAACTTACAGTAGCATGTAACTGTTCTGCAAAAAGCCTGATGAAGCGAAAACCAATTTGGTTGCTTGCTGCAACATCAAAACCTTCAGGTAAGCCCTGACCATTATCCTTAACAACAAGCACTAAATCTTGTTCCTTACGGTAAATGTGAATACCTAGATGCAACACATTGCCACTAATAGGTTGAGCGTATTTTAGGGCATTAATAACAATTTCGTTCACCACCAAAGCAATACGTATGGCTGTATCTAAATTCGTTACAAAATGAACCTCATCTATTACTTCCGTAACTATAGGCTTATGTTCGAGTGATTATGCTTTTCAATGACTCAACAGATCCTCTATGTACACGCCCAATATTAAGTTTTTAACATTAGTTTGCTTATACAGCTTCTCATGCACCAATGCCACTGCCTGTAAGCGATTTTCAACCTCTTTAAGAAGGTGCTGCACATTCTTATTGGTATTTTGATACCGCCCCTGCATGCGTAAAACAGCAATAATCATTTGCAGGTTATTATTAACCTATGGTGCAACGCTTTTATAAACACAGCTAAATTACTTGCTTGTGATTGAATGATAATATTGGCAGCTCGCTGCTTACGATAGGCAGCAAATACGATAGTCACCAATAACGCCAACAATGTTATAATGCCAAAGGTGTACCAACGAAGCCTACGTTCGTTTTTAATATTTGCCTCAGAAAGTTACTGCTTTTAATGTAATGAACGATTTAGTACTTTTTGTTGCTGCAAATTTTGTTGACGCAGTAAGTTCTCTTTTTTAAGCCATTGTGCAAGTGAATCAGCATGGGTTATTTCTAAGGTATTGATGGCTTGTTGTTTAGATAACGCTTCAAACCTCAAACTCGCATTGGCCAACTTGGCTTTAATAAGATCGTTCTCTTTAGCGAGCAACAAATTTTGTTGTTGCTTCCGCTCATAATCATACTTACTTGCCTGTATAGCCATTTGCTTGGCCATCTCACTATTGTAAATAGCATCTTTGAGTTCATTAAGTTTCACACTTACCTGATAAGCATTGGCACTATCATTTACCGTAAGGTAGCCTGCTAATAAATTAGTGTAAGCTGCCTCAACATCTTTAAAATCTTTCTCAGCTAGAGCATACTGCACCGATTTTTGAGCTATGCTAACAGCCTCTTTGTGATTGCCACCAGCTGCTTTAAAATTATAATGGAGCTGGTTGATATGAAACATGCTGATGGCATCTTGCTCACTTGAAATAAATAGTGTTTATTGTATATACGAATTGGCCAGTGATGTATTTTTTTGCAATAATTATATGTTGGCAATATTGTACCATGCAATACGGATACCATACTTGCTACCTACTTTTTCATAGGCTCTAAAACTACTATCGTAATAAAGTAAAGCCTGCTCATAATGCTTTTCTGCCACATCGTAACTACCTAAAAAAGCATGGGCTCTTGCTGCATCATCTATGGCTTTCGCATCTTTGAAAAAAGCCAATGCATCTAGGGTATATTTAAGTGCATTGGTATATTGCTTTTGTCGTGAAAAAATAATAGCCAACGATAACCAGCATTGCCCATACTGTTGCTTATATTTTTCTGCTAGTTTTATGGCTTTAAAAGATACTTCTTGTGCTAATGCAAACTGTGTGTTCGTAGCATACACTTCGGCCAGCGCAGTATAGGTATTAATATGTGTTTTCTGTAAAGCTTTGGTTGCGAAGAACTTTTCATTCGCTTCAATTACACTAATACTATACTTTAATGCTTCAATAGCTTGCAACTTATCGCCTTTATCTCGCAATGCATATGCTTCTGCAACAGTTCCTAATACGAGCCCGGGCAAGTAATTAATTTTCCTTGCGGTAAATATTGCCGCTTGAGCACTTTGTATTGCTTTTGTGTAATTAAGTACTTGTGTACGATATTTATTGGAATATGAAATTAACTGTTGTACCTCATTGGTATCGGCTTTTGTATGTTGTAATATTGCCAAGCTACTATCTAAGTCGCTGTTATTTTTGCTATAGCCGTTTTACTCATGGCTGGGCATCCTAACAAGAATAATATGGCCACAAGAATAGGCATAAGCAAACCTAAATGTTGATAGGGGTATTTTGTTCAATCAACTGAAAAAAGGGACTAACTGCAAGATTATGCATACTAAGTGTATTTCAAGTGTTGTAGCACTTGTTGTTGTAGCATACGACTAATAGGAATTTCATTGCCTTAAATAAAAATGCTCTTATTAGCAGCCTTGAAATTTGTATAAGCAATTTTAATAGAAGCTATCAATTGTTCTTTAGAGTAAGGCTTGAGCAAAAAAACCATGGACGTGTTTTTTGCACAGCCTCAATTGTATTGATATCTGCATAGGAAGTGAGGTAAATGAAGGGCATTGGTATCGTTTGGTTGATATGATGTGCCACTGAAATACCAGCTTCATGGTGATCGCCTAGTTGAATATCAATTAAAGCTAAGTCTATTTTTTTCTGCAAGTACTTCTCTAGCCTGAGTATAGTCACGAGCTTTGAAAACACTTTTATAACCCTCTTCGGCAAGTAGTTCTTTTAAGTCTTCCGCTATAAGCAGTTCATCCTCAACACTAAGGATTGTTTTAGAGGTTGGCATGGGTACGTGTCTACTAAAATATATATTGCCACTATTTAAAAAAAAGCCTCTGTGTAATATAGTTTTTTTTCATCAACTTAACACAAAAGAAAAAGCCTAGCAAAAAACTAGGCGTTTCGGAAAATACAGCTATTAGTGATATTATTTTCTACTATAATTTGGTGCTTCTTTGGTAATATCTACATCGTGAGCATGGCTTTCTTTCATGCCTGCATTGGTAATTTTAATAAACTTAGCTTGTTGCAAAGCAGCGATATCTTTTGCACCGCAGTATCCCATTCCGGCACGTAACCCACCAACAAATTGTGCTACCACCTCGCCTAAATGTCCTTTATACGCAACACGTCCTTCAATACCTTCTGGCACGAGTTTTTTGATACCATCTTCTACATCTTGAAAATATCGGTCGCCACTACCATGCTGCATCGCACCAATACTACCCATACCACGGTATTCTTTGAACTTTCTACCCTCGTAGATAATAGTTTCGCCAGGGCTTTCTTCTGTACCCGCAAATACACTACCCATCATTACTGCAGCAGCACCTGCAGCCAAAGCTTTTACCATATCACCCGTGTAGCGAATACCTCCATCAGCAATTACAGGAACTCCCAACGCTTTGGTGGCAGTGGCAGCCTCCATAATTGCTGTAAGCTGAGGCACACCGGCACCAGCTACAATGCGTGTAGTACAAATACTACCCGGACCAATACCAACTTTTACTGCATCGGCACCTGCTTCAGCTAGTGCAATAGCTCCTTCGGCAGTACCCACATTACCTGCTATTACTTGTAAATTCTTAAAATTCTTTTTGAGCTGCTTTAAAGCATCAATTACGCCCTTTGTATGTCCGTGAGCACTATCGAGTGCTACAATATCTACACCTACATGCTGTAAAGCAGCGGCACGGTCCATTAAATCTTTGGTGATACCGAGTGCCGCCCCTACTAAAAGGCGACCATGAGCATCTTTCACGGCACTAGGGTTATGCCTCGCTTGAAGTATATCTCGATAGGTGATTAACCCGGCGAGCTTACCAGCCTTATTTACTACAGGTAATTTTTCAATTTTGTATTGGCGTAGTATTTTCTCTGCCTTCTTTAAATCTGTTCCCTCTGGTGCAGTAATGAGCTTTTCGGTAGTCATTACTTCTTTTACCAGCTTTTTATGATCTGTTTCGAATCGCAAATCACGATTTGTTAGAATGCCTACTAGTTTTTGTTGCTTATCTACTACGGGGATACCACCAATTTTATTATCACGCATGAGCTTTAAAGCATCGCCAATAGTAGCATCTTCCAATAAGGTAATTGGGTCTATGATTAAACCACTTTCACTACGCTTTACTCTACGCACCTGCTCTGCCTGCTTTTCAATACTCATGTTTTTATGAAGTATGCCTAAGCCTCCCTCTCTTGCGAGTGCAATGGCTAAATTCGCCTCTGTAACTGTATCCATTGCAGCGGAAAGCAATGGAATGTTAAGCGTAATGCTTTGGGTAATTTTTGTACTTGTATTCACTTCTCTTGGTAATACCTGGCTGTAAGCAGGTATTAATAAAACGTCATCAAAAGTGAGCCCTTCGCCCCAAATTCGCTGGGTAGATACATTGCTTGAGCTGTGAGATTTTTTCGTTGCCATGTGCAAAAGTAGGCAATCAAAAGCAATAGAACAGAAAGCAATAATTCGTTAACAATAGGTTTGAATATGTGTACATTTACGTAAGTGCGTTAAAACTTTTTCAATTACACTTAAATTGGCACATGGGTTGCTAATTACAAAGCATATTTGCTCAATCTTACAACTTATTGGCATGAAAAAAGCGGTTCTCATATTCTGGCGTGTTTTCTGGATTGGTTTAAGTAGCGTTATTTTATTATTGGTTGGCGCTAATTTTGGTTTATTCGGAGCCATGCCCTCTATTGCGGAATTAGAAAACCCGTCAGCATCGGTAGCCACACAAGTATATGCAGAAGATGGTACCCTTATGGGTAAATATTACCTACAAGATCGTGTTAACATTACTTATAAAGATTTAAATGAGCATATTGTACATGCATTAGTAGCAACAGAAGACGAACGTTTTTATGATCACAGCGGTGTAGATGGACTTGCCTTGTTAAGAGCATTTGGTAAGCTTGGTACCGATGGGGGAGCTAGTACCATTACTATGCAAACTGCTAAAAACCTATTCACAGATAATTGGAGTACTCGCAATTTCTTTTTGCGGGGATTACAAAAAATCAAAGAGAGCATTATAGCAATCAAGCTAGAAAGAAACTTCACAAAAGAAGAAATAATTACCCTATACCTTAATACCGTTGAGTTTAGCGATAATGTATTTGGTATTCGAAATGCCGCTAAAACCTTTTTTCAGAAAGAACCAGACCGCCTTACAGTAGATGAAGCTGCTGTATTAATTGGAATGCTTAAAGCACCGGGATTATACAATCCACGTACCAACCCTAAGCGTGCCACAGAACGTAGGAATATTGTTCTAGGTCAAATGGTACGCAATAAATATCTTGGAGAAACAGAGGCAAGCACCTTAAAACAGCAACCAATACCATTAAACTATCAAAAACTGAACGAAGTAGCTGGTTTAGGGCCTTACTTTAGAATGATACTTGGCGAGGAAATGAAGAAATGGTGTAAAGAACATAAGAACCCTGATACAGGTGAATACTACGATCTATATCGAGATGGTCTTAAAATTTATACAACCATCAATCCTAAAATGCAACTCTATGCAGAAGAGGCAGTAGGAAAGCACATGGCACAAATGCAAAAACTACTGAATGAACAATCGAATATCGCTAAAGGTACCGCTTGGAAGGGGTTTGAAAACATCTTACAAAATGCGATGAAAAACAGTGACCGTTGGCGTAATATGGAACGCAATGGCGCTACAGAAGCTGAAATTAAAGCTAGCTTTAACCAACCTGTAGATATGAAAGTATTTGCATGGAATAAGGAACGTAGTACCGATACTACTATGACACCTTTAGACAGCATCAAATACCATCGCCAAATGTTACAAGCAGGCTTTATGGTGATGGATCCATTAAGTGGCGAAGTAAAAGCATGGGTAGGCGGTATCGATTTCAAAACATTCAAATACGACCATGTTAATATTAATACTCGCAGGCAAGTTGGTAGTACCATTAAACCATTATTATACAGCCTTGCTATTGAAGAAGCAAATATGACGCCAAATACACCCGTGCAAGATGTGCAACAAGATTATGGAAGTATTGGCAAGGTACCGGCTACCAGCGAAAGTTGTACAGGTGGCACTATGCCTATGAGTCAGGCACTTGCACAAAGCCGCAACTGTGCTACCGCTTATATTCTAAGTCAAATTGGTAACGGTAATGGCATAGAAGCATCAAAAAAATTTGTCGACTTTTTACGTAACTGTAATGTAACTGCACCCATAGAAGCCTACCCTTCTATAGCATTGGGGGCTTGTGAAATATCTTTATTTGAAATGATGCAGGCTTACAGTATGTTCCCCGGTAAAGGCTTTAATGTGAAGCCCATGTATATTACTCGCATAGAAGATAAAAATGGCAACGTACTACAAAACTTCATACCCAGTCGTAAAGAAATCATCAATGAAATCACTACTTATTCTGTTGTTAACATGATGGAGGGTGTAATGAAATACGGTACTGGCCGCCGTGTTTGGAGCTACGATGTAACGGGTGCCATTGCCGGAAAAACAGGCACTACCAACGATAATAGCGATGCTTGGTTTATTGGCTACACACCGCAATTAATGGGAGGCGTTTGGAGCGGTTGCGATGATCGTTTTATTCGTTTCAACAGCACCAGTTTAGGTGGCGGCAGCTCTTTGGCACTACCTATTTGGGCTTATTTTTTTCATAAAGTACTCAACGATAAGTCATTAGGTATCGATAGTAGAAGTACCTTTTACAAGCCGGAAGTAATGCAGAACGATGTAAATTACGATTGGATGAATAGTGGTAACACTATTGGCGTAGAAGGAGAAGACATGGGTAATGGCACCAGTACCGATTATGGCGATATGAACGAAGAAATTATGCCTGAAAGTGAAATACCACCACCCAATACAGGCAATGCTACACCTACCTTACCCGGTGGCGAAAGCGAGAAAAAGCCAACAACCGATAAAAAACCTACTCCTACACCAGCCGCACCGGCACCAAAAGCAGTTTTACCCAAAAAGCCCGGTACAAAATAAGTAAACAGCCCCGCCAAAGGCGGGGCTGTTTACTTATAGGCAACACTTACGTAAATGATGGTATCTTGTAGTTAAATACGTTCCATCTTTGTTGTAAATACACGAACCCATTTGACGGAACACGAATTGATACAAGGCTGTATTCGGCAAGAGGCCAAGTACCAGCGTATGCTGTTTCAGCAATACGCCAACACTTTTATGGCGGTATGTCAACGCTATGCCAACTCAGCCGACGAAGCAGAAGATATGTTACAAGAAGGCTTTATACGCATTTTTCGCTTCATCCATCAATTTAAGTTCGAAGGTTCTTTCGAAGGCTGGATGCGTAGAATTATGGTGAATACAGCTTTAAAGCAGTTACAGAAAAAAAAGATCAACTTCACTGAAATTAAAGACCACCATGCCGATACTACCCAACAAAGCTTAGAGCCTTATGCTTATAGCCACTTGGGAGCCAACCAAATTATGGAACTCATCAACAACTTACCAACGGGTTACAGAACAGTGTTCAACTTAGTGGTTATAGAAGGTTATAGCCACGAAGAAGTAGCAGAAATGCTTAGTATTCAGCCAGGCACCAGTCGTAGCCAATTGGTAAAAGCTAAAAAAATGTTACAAAATCAAATTATTGCTTTACAAAAAGTTGCTGTATAGCATGAACGATAACTTATTTGATGCTTTTATAAAAGAAAAGCTACAAACACACAAAGCGGCCGTTCCGGCAGATATGTGGGAACGTATTGCTGCGGCCAAAGAGCCTAACCGCCGACCAATTTTTATTTGGTGGCTGGCGGCAAGCTTACTTTTTGCTTCACTTGGCATTATTACTTATTGGCAGTGGAATAGCAATAGCCTTACGGCAAATGAAAACGCAGTTGCTACTATTAACCCATTAGGCACGAAGCACCAACAAAATAACACTAGTAACATCAGCGATTTAAATGCTCTAAAAAAAGTAACAGCAACCAATCAACAACATGCTACTACAACCGCAGCACCAACTATTGCAACGAATAATTCGGCAAAAGCAATAAACTTGCAAAGTTCAAAAGTGGTAACACAATCACAACAAAACAACTTTTTTGACAATACCAATAACCCTTCGCATCAAGGCAATAATACCATTCTCAATACATCATTTACCGTAAGGAAACATACATACAAAAAACAGCCTTCGACTGCATTATTATACTTACCGAACGGCAGCATCAATACAACCGATAATACCATTAGTAATACTTTTAATGCAACTAGTTACAAAGGTACTGTTGTTTGGCAAAGGCATTACCCATATGCGGCAAATTTGAAAAAGGCTTTAGATGCAGGTAGCATGATTGGGCTAGATTGTCCATCGGCTAATGGTCGTATTCCCAAAACTTGGTATATCGAAGCATATACAAGTGCCGATATGGCATTTAGAAATTTGCGAAGTGCGAGCAGTGCCTACGAAAGCTATATTTCTAAAAGAGATAGTATGGAGAACAGCACATTAAGTTACACCACTGGTGTACGGGGTGTTGTTGAATTAACCAATCGGCTATTTCTTAAAACGGGCTTACAGTACAGTCAAATCAATGAACGTTTTACGCAACGTATAGAAAACGAAAGAAAACTTACTACTGTAATTACAATCAGAACTGTAGTACGTAGCACAGGCGATACACTGCGTGTTAGTGATACCAGTAGTTTCGAAACTGTTGGCTACATAACAAAACGCGGTAACAACCAGTATAGAAGTTTCGATATTCCTGTTTTGTTAAACTACGAATGGGGTAACGATAGTTGGAAGTTTGGTGTTACCGGTGGTGCTGTAATTAATGTATACAGTTGGTTTAAAGGTAATATGTTAGATAGTACGCTATTGCCTTTATTACCAACAGCAACACATACAGGTAACTTATACAAGCATAATATTGGTATTGGTGCCTATGCCAGTATGAGTATTATGAAGCCTATAAGTAATACACTTAGCGTTTTTGCAGAACCCTACTTACGTTACAATTTCGGCAACATATCGGGAAATAAAGCATTTACACAACGCTTTCACGTTGTAGGTGTACAGCTTGGCATTCGCTACCAAATCAACAATCATTAAGGATTCGTAGAAGCATGAAAACATTACAACATATTTTATACTTATGCAGCTTGAGTATGCTATGGCTCTTACAAAGTTGCACCAAGGAAGTTAGTGAAGAATTTGTAGCATACAATAACAGTACTAATGATACTGTTTGGTTAGCCGCAGGCAATGGCAGTGCTGATATGTCTGTCACTATTCCGATAGATACCATGTTCAAAAGAACACAAATTATTACTGATAGTGCTCGTTTAAATACCAGCGACATTATGCGTTTTAACAACCAAGTAAAGTTATTGGTACGCCCTAATAGTGTTTTCACCAATCAAGGCCCCTATTACGGCACATTAATGGTTGATTTGAATATTACAAGTACCAAAGGCGATCATATACGCAATAATCGTTTTAACAATGTGGGAGATCTTCCGATAGAAGCAGTGAGCATTTTTAGCCTACGTGGCTATGCACCAAATAACGTTGCTTTATTTGTTAATAACAATAGCAGATTTGATTTGATTCATAAACTACCTCAACCTCAAAGCGGCCTAAAGTTATACTATGCAGAAAGTGCATCTAATAATTGGGGTGGTAATGCTTGGGTGCCCAGCACCGACACAAATGCAGTTGTACCAACACCTATTTTAGGTACTACTATAACAGATACCGGCTACAATGTGGCTTTCAAAAGATTGGGTACAATTATGATTGGCAAACCTATAGATACCACCCAACAACATAGTCGGGTTAATCTTATTCTGCCACCCAACTATACCAATGCTAATACTGCGGCTTATGTAATTTATCAGCAACAAAAAGTGGTATTACGAATGTTACCAGATGTTACAAATAAATTATTCTACGTAAATGCAGTACCTAACAATACACCTATTTATGTGTTAGTTATTAGTATGCGGGGTAATCAATTATATATGACTGGTACACAAACACTTGCTAATCCTACACAAATTCACAGGCTAACGCCTCAGCCAGTTTCACGCCAACAAGTAGAACAATTATTAGACAATTTATAACAATGCTTTTATGGCTGCACTGCCTCTATGAATGGTTCTTGTAGTAGCAGGTTTGCGACCATCGTATTGCAGTGTTAACTCTAAATTATTCATCAAACGTTGTGTTAGCTCAATACCCCACAGATAGTTTTTGCCGGGTAATAATCCATTTAACAACACAAAGCCTGTGGTACTATTAACAGCACCTTCGAACAGTATATTATTGTAGCTTCCGCGTACGAGAAAACTTGTTTTTTGAGTAGCATTATACTTAAACTCACTATTGATAGTATTATTGCTGCTTCGTTCATTTACCGTAAGGGTATTTTTCTGTAATACATATTGATAGCTAACAAGTACTCGCCACACAGTGCCGGCAGTGTAGGTAATTCTTGGCTCTATACTTTGCGATTGGATATTGAAATTTCGGTTAGCAAACGCTGGTGTAGTAACCACCTGTGTGCCTGTTTTATGAATGGCCTCTAACAACCAATGGGTTGTAATAGCAGTGCGGCCTTTAACTACCCACTCGTTCACCTTACGCGTTTCAGTACCATAAGTTAATAATGCCTTTTGTGCATTTTGAATATTCGTAATATCTATCCCCCATTTTGTACTAAATCGGTTAATACCTAAAGTGTTACTAATGGCTACATTATATGCAATTAAACTAGTATCGCCAGCCCTTGCGGTAAATGGATTAACCAATGCATTACCACTACTCACTACCTTTTGCGATAACTGCATTGTAGTTGTGAGTTGTGTTCTGCTGAAAAGTTTTTTGTACCAATTATTACGCTTAGCCCATAGAGCTCTTGGTTGAATATTAATAGCATAGTTAAACTGATTATAACTTGCTTTAATGAAGGTATTGGTAGGTGTGAAAATACGTATGTACTTTGCTTGATCTGGAAATTGTGCTATTTCAAATTCGTTGAGTTGAGGTATGCCATCGTTATTGTAATCTATCCAAGTGTATTCTCCACGTCCGGCAGGTACTTCTACATAGCTAATGTCGCGACGTTGTTCTTGCCCGGTTCCTACCTCATACAACAATGAACCTGTTAGTAACCCTTTCCATTCATTCACCATATATTCCATGCGACTTAACAATGTATTATCTGAATTTTGACTGCTAAGTTTAGACTGATACACTTGCAAAGTGCGGTATGTTATATTCATTCTTAATTGGTGCTTAGGATTAGCCGTTAACCACAACTGAGCATTATAATTATGACTTCTATCTACTAATTGCAAGTTGCTTCCGAAAGGTAATCCATCTTTACGGGTAAAGTATTGTAACTCCCATCGGTTACGCTTTTGTACGTCACTTTTGATAAAGGCGGTAATTGTTTCAAACATAAAACTCATTGGTGTTAAAGTATCTGTAGGCAAATAACGCTGTTGATAATTTTCTAATGCATAAGTTACCCCAACTTGCCAATTCTTCAACTGAGGCAGAAGCTTACTAATTTGTAATGTTGGTCTAACAAACCTACCCTGCAAAATTTCGGTATTACTGTTGGTAAGTTGCATGTTAGCACTCCAATCCCATCCGCTTTGTTGTAATTGAAGTGTAAGTGCATGCCGGTTAGCATTAAAACCATCGCCACGTATATACCCTTGATACTGATAACCAACAGACTGATGTTGCTTTTTTAGTGTAACACTTAATGCTGGCAGTTGCTCTTGCACTTGTTGCAGTAACAATAATGGCAAGCCCCAATCTCTATAAAATTCAGGTGCACGTAAGCGTTCAATTGTGTTAAAATTTTTACCAACCCATTCATATTGTGCGGTAGTGGCAAGTTGCCATTGCTGTAACTGTTTCGTATGTTTTATTGCCATACGGCCTGCAGCATCAACATCATTTTGTTTTTGCTTCGTTGCAAAGCGATTGATATCATATTTACTAACAGCTGCTTCTGCTTTTACCGTAAGGTGAGGTGTTATGCTTAATTCACTTGCTACAGTAGCAAGCTGTTGCTGCTTTGGCGTTACCAGAAAAGTAGCAGGTTCATAACTACCTTGCGGGATACCATTTATAGGTGCTATCCATTGATATACTTTACCATTAGCAGCGTTTAATAAGGGTATGTAATTGCCTTTATTGGCTCCTACATTAATAAAGTTAAGATTGTATTTAGCACTATCGCGATTGGTACTATACACATAAACACTATCGCTACCGCCAGTATAGGTTACAAATATTTTTTTATATAAAATTTTACCAATAACAAAAGTATCAATACTAGCAACAGGGTAAAAAGCACTTTGAATACTATCGCCAGTAGCTGCTAAAAATTGCTTTTGTGCATTATCTAAGCTTTGATTGATGGGGCTATTCTTTGCATCGGTATTACTGTAAGCTGCAAAGCTAAATTTAAATCGGTTTGCCTTACTAATGCTAGTGGTAGCGTACAACATACTATTCAAGTAATTACGATCGGCATATTCAAATTCAATTTGTATACGCTTGTCTTTTGTTACCATTCTGCGTGGTGTGAATGTTACTTCGGCTGTGTTATAGTTAATGGTGTAATCTTGATCTTCACCACGTTGTAACAAATCTCCATCCATAAAAACACGCTCGGTATTGGCTAACACCACTAAAAACAATTCTCCATTAGGACTTTGCAAGCGATAAGGACCTTGATTACCCTCTGCTCCTTGAAATACATACCGTGCGAACTTACCTTTAGCAATAGCACCTGTTACCATAGTGTTACCACTAACTTGCTGTTTTGTATGCCACTGCTGTGCATATTGTACACCTTGTAAGCGCTTGTAAAAATTTAAAAAATAATGTTGATTTTGCCTTACATCAATATCGCCTAAACTCAAGCTCCATTGTTGCTTTTGGAATTGCAATAAAATACGATCGAACTCATTTAATTGCTGTGTTGTACCATCGGGTTGTATGGGAATATTATTATCGGTAATTGCAGCGAGTAACTGAATACTGTCGGCAATGTAACCACTTAACTGTAAGTTAAGCTGACTGTTAAATACCGCATCTTGATTGTTACCAAAACTTAAACTTCGACCAAAAGAACCATTGTATTGCAGGTTACCAAAATTAAACAATCGATCATCGGAGTTGCGTTGTTTTACAGGTTGTGTAGCTACAAATCTATTAACAATACTATCGTATTTGTAAGTAAAGTAAGGAGTATGCCATTGCATTGGCCATACCCTATATTGCACTTGCACGCTACTTACTTGCATTTTTTTTTTAAACAATAGCCAACTACGAAGTTCATTTAATGTAAAGTAACTTGTATCAAAACCTGTAACCACTAACGAACCGGGGATGATGCTCACCGTATCAAGCCTGATAGTATCGTTGGTAACAATAATTTGTTTGCTGCGTAAGGTAGACTGCTGCGCATGCACTTGCCAGCCCAAAGCAAGGCAACAGCACAGTAACCATAATCTACGAAACAAAAAATGTATCATTCTTACAGCAAAATAGGTGAATTCGTTCTGATGCTCATCAGCTTGTTTAAAACGAATTTGACAGCATTATTGTATAAAAAACGCTACCCAAAAGGGTAGCGTTTTTTATATACATCTTACTTACGTAAATGTTATTGCTTACTTACCAGTTAGAAATTCTTGCGCCATACGAACATAATCAGCGTTTTTAGCTTCAGTAGCTAACTCAATAGTTTTATTGGCAGATGCTTTTGCAGCTTCGCTATTACCCATAGCTTTTTCGATACGGGCCTTCAACATATACATCCAAAAACCTTTCGGATTGTTAGCAATTGCTTTTTCTACATTATCTAATGCTTTAGCATAATCTTTATCCCACTCGTAATAAAAGTTAGCAGCTTGCCAGAAAGGTTTTTTATCGGTTTGTAAGGCAGCTTCTATTTGTGATCGTAAGCGATCTTTAATGTTGGTTGTTACTGGAATGCTAACAGCAGTTTTACCCCACATTAAATGAATTTCGCAACTTTCGGGCTGTATGTTAGCCACCTGCATGGTGAATGTTTCAACAGAACTGCTCATTTTCATAGCAGGCACTTTAAAACGAACAACATCTTGCTCTTGCTTGTAGCCATCGGTACCCCAATTGCCCAAACCCTTGTTTAAAATTACTTCCCACTCTTTAGCGCCAGGAATCGTATAAAGTACGTAAGTACCTGTATCAATGTTTTTTCCACCGAGTATTACAACATCGGTAAATTTAATTTTGGTTGCACCATTAGCACCCGTACGCCACATTTCACCTAAAGGTGCTAACATGGTTTTATCACCAAATAAAGTACGGCCTTTAACGTTCGGGCGGCTGTAAGTAATTTCAATTTTACCCATACCAAACTCTTGACTAATGGTTTGTGTAGGGCTTGGTTGTGGCATTTTTACTTGTGCTTGTAATTGTGTACAAGCTGCTAAGGCAGCAATAGCAAAAAACTTTCTCATACAACATTCTTATTTATGTTGGCAAACATACGATCTTACTTGCGGGTTTGTTTTCCGCTGGTGGAATAAACTATGGTTTTCTCGGTTAATTTTCTTGTGTGTTTTCATTTACCGTAAGGTACTTACGTAAATAGGGCTTCGATTGTGCGAAGCCCTATTATTTATTCGTGATAGCACGAGTTATATTTATATTCAAGCTGTTACTTCAACAGCTTGTTGCTTGTGGTTATGATGGCCACAACTATGCGTTTCGTTTTTGAATGCCTCTCGTGGTTGCAGGCCAAGTAACTGAAACATGGCATTATCATCATCGAAACTTGGGTTAGGCGTGGTAAGTAGTTTTTCACCTGCAAAAATGCTGTTAGCACCTGCCATGAAGCAGAACGCTTGTTCTACCACTGATAAATCGGTACGGCCTGCACTTAGGCGAACCATAGCTTTGGGCATTAGAATACGTGCGGTGGCAATCATACGTACCAAATCCCACACGTCTACTTTCTGATTATGTTGCAAGGGGGTGCCGGCTACGGGAACCAATGCGTTGATAGGCACACTTTCAGGATGCTCCGGTAGGGTTGCCAAAGTATGCAACATGTTGATACGATCGGCATGCTTTTCACCCAAACCAATGATACCGCCACAGCATACACTTACCCCGGCTTTACGAACATTATCAAGTGTTTGTAATCGATCGTTGTAGGTACGTGTAGTAATAATTTCGCTATAATGCTCTTTGCTAGTATCGAGGTTATGGTTGTAAGCATACAAGCCAGCTTCGGCAAGGCGTTGGGCTTGCTCTTCGGTGAGCATACCGAGGGTACAGCACACTTCCATGCCAAGCTCATTTACGCCTTTAACCATTTCGAGCACACGGTCAAAATCTTTATTATTACGTACTTCGCGCCATGCTGCACCCATACAAAAACGAGTACTTCCTGCTGCTTTAGCTTTGGCCGCATAAGCCAATACATCTTCTTTTTTCATGAGTGCATGTACATCAATATCGGTATGATAGCGTGCAGCTTGCGGACAATACGCACAATCTTCAGGGCAACCACCGGTTTTGATACTTAATAAAGTGCAAACTTGCACCTCGCCAATAGCATTGTATTGGCGGTGTATGCTGGCTGCCTGATATACTAAATCGAGCAAAGGCTTATGGTAAATGCTTTCAATTTCAGCAATCGTCCAATCGTTTCTAACTACGTTTTCCATCGTTTTGCTTTAAAAGTTGGCAACAAATATAGTAGTTAGCACTAAGTACCCTAATCGAAGCAATTATTATATCTATAACCGTTGCATTTGAGGTACTTGCAATGGCCTTATTACCCTTTTATGATATATGCCAGGAGCCCAACTACCAAGTATTGGCAAAGCTAATGTAGGTGGGGTTGCATCTTCATGAAATGATTTTCGCCATACCACTACCCCACTGTTATCATAACAGTCTGCTAAAGCAGCATAGGTACTTTTAACTTCAAATAATTTTTTGAAGTTTAATGATATAGCAAATAATAGTGCAATACCAAAAGTAACTAATGATAACACTACTGTTTACTGTAAGATAACCAATACAAAGCCATCTACAACAGCCATTAATGTTAACAATAACCTTGCGGTAAATGATAGCTCAATAAGAAACAATAACCAGCTATAGCACAGCAAAAGCCGATTGTTGCGGCTGCGCCTACTAACACTTTATTTGCTACACATACAACCGTAGTGGTAAAGGTGATAGCCGTGGCATCCAATAATACCAATAACACAGAACAAGCGAAAATAAGCACAGCCGAAACGAATGATGTAATTACCTACAATAAAACGAGCATGGCAGGTAATAATGTAGGTTATAGCAGCTATGTTCACAGAGGTAGGAACAGAGTTGTTACATCAGAAAAAATTGAAAGTGAAGTTCGTTATTTCTTTTTAACAGCTACACAAGGCATTAAAGTATTGTAAACAGCACTTACAACCACTATTCACAGTATTTTCGCAGCATATTTAACTATTTCGTACATGAAGTACTTTTTTTTAGCCCTTTTAAGTTGGTGTGTTGGCTTTACAGCAAATGCCCAAGCAAAAACCCAATATAAGCTCGCCATCATAGGTTTTTACAACCTAGAAAATTTCTACGACACCATCGACAACCCTATTGTAGATGATCAAGAATTTTTACCGAAAGGTGATCGCAATTATAATACTGCCATTTACTACGATAAAATTGGTCGGCTCGCTAAAGTGATCAGCGAAATGGGTGCCGATAAATCGCCAGACGGACCAGCAATTTTAGGTGTTGCAGAAATTGAAAATGATACTGTTTTAGCCGATTTGGTGAAGCATCCGTTGTTAGTGAAAAGAAATTATAAAATTGTACATTACGATAGCCCCGATGCTCGCGGTGTTGATGTTGGCTTTTTATATAACCCTAAGTACTTTACTGTATTAGATAGCAAGCCATTGTTTGTGAAACTGCCCAGCGGTTCAAAAGAAGCTTACTACACCCGTGATATTTTATGGGTGAAGGGTACATTTGATGGTGAAATTATACATGTATATGTAAATCACTGGCCTAGCCGTAGAGGGGGCGAAGAACGGAGTGCACCTGCAAGAGCTGCAGCAGCACAAGTAGCTAAAAATCATATCGATAGTATTGCTAAAGCAGATGGCATCCAAAAAGTAATTTTAATGGGCGACTTAAACGATGACCCTATAAGCCCTAGTGTTACAGAAGTATTAAGAGCCAAAGGCAAGGCAGACCAAGTAAAAGAAGGTGGTTTTTATAATCCTTGGACCGATTTTTATAAGAAAGGGTTGGGCACTTTAGCTTATCAAGATGCATGGGGCTTATTTGATCAAATTTTGATTACCAGCCCTTGGTTAGAGCGCAATCAAAGTGGTTATTTCTTTTATCAACAACATATTTTTAACCCTCAGTATATGGTTGAAAATAGTGGCCGATTTAAAGGCTACCCAATGCGTACTTGGGATGGTATGAGCTATCGTGGCGGTTATAGTGATCACTTTCCTACCTATTTAGTGGTGCTTAAAAAAATATAACGTAATAATGAGTCGTTCTTTTTTTAGAAAGGGTATGTACAACTTATGGTGCTACAGGTAAGCTAATAGTAAATGTACTGCCCTTACCCGGTTCGCTATCAACAGTAATTGTGCCCCTATTTAACTCAACAAACTCTTTACAAATTGATAAGCCTAGCCCTATACCCTTCTCACCTTTAGTTCCAACTCCTCTTACTTGCTGACCATTTGTAAACAACTGCTGTAATTTATCGGCTGATATACCAATGCCAGTATCTATTACACTTAGCTTTACCATATTACCATCTACTGTTGCTGTGATTTGAATTACCCCATGCTCAAAGCTGAACTTAATGGCATTTACCGTAAGGTTACGAATAACAATTTCAATTTGATGTTCATCGGCTACAACTTGAATAGATGGCACACTTAAATTAAATTGTATTTTTTTATATGCAACAATATCGGCTGTTAATCCAATTACTTTATTAACGAGTATCTGCAAATCGAATTTTTTAGGATTGGTAGAAATACCTTGCTGCTGCGAACGAGCCCATTCTAATAAGTTTTCTGTGTTGTTATAAAGGGTACTAATACTATGCCCTAACGATGGTAGTAGTGGCTCAAACTCTTCCATGGTAAGCTTACCACTATTCACCAAATCAATCATTTGTTTGAATGTTGCGATAGGACTTCGTAAATCGTGAGCGATAATAGAAAAGAGTTTGTCTTTAGTGGCATTACTTTGTTTTAAAGCAATATTACTAATTTGCAAAGCTTGTGTACGCTCCATCACCTTTGCTTCAAGCTCTTTATTCTTTGCTTCTGTAATGGTTTTAATGGTATTAATTTGTTGTTGAAGTAGTTGCTGTTTTTCTTCTTCTTTTACCGCAAGGCTTACCTGTAATACTCTGTAACGATATGCCAGCACCACCGCTAATACCAAGGCTTCCAATATTATGGCATATCTGAACTTGAGTACTGCACTTTCGTAAATGGTATCTGAAGTTGCATTTAATTCTTTATATATATATAACCCGGCAATGATAGCTGTGCCAAGCATTAAACCGCTTTGTGCTATAACAAGCCATAAAGCTATTTTATTACCTTTACTCCAAGCATAAAAAGTATAGATATATACCCCTAATGCAAAGATGGAAGCAAGTGCTGCCATTAGGTTATTATCAATAGATATTTCGCTGTATGGTGTTGCATAAATAAAAGCCTCATACAACGAAATAATTGGCGGAAAAATTAATCCAACTTTTCCAATATTAATCAATCTAATTAATAAAGTTGACTGTAATGGTTGCTGTAAAAATGATATGAAAAAACGTAAGTACGACCAACAAATAATAGCAATAGAAGTAACTACTATTGCATCTATCTGAAACTGATTGAGAGTAGAATAATAGAACAGTGTTTTATTGAGTACAAAACAGCCTACTGCTATCAAATAAATGACGTAATAGAGATAGGTTTTATCTTTTAAAAAAAAGTATAGTGTTGCATTGTATACCACTATCGCTAAGAAAACACCTATGAAAAATAAGTCCCATCCTAAAACATTGTTGTTACTGGCAAGTACACTTTCTTCTGATCTTAAAGCAATTGAGAGTAGTTCATTCGATTCAACATCTCGGTGAATGTATAGCAACACTGTAAATGCTGTATCAACTGTGCTTGGTAATTGCAAAAAATTAAATGATATTTTATCGGAACGTTGCGGCTTTGGTAGATAAATACCATTCTCTGCATATTTCGCACCTGTTTGTGCATCAAATACTGCGTTGTAGGTATTTCTACCAATAGATACAATCCATTGAGCATTATCTTTGCCTCTTGCTCTAATGAGGTTAAACGCAACCCAGCAGTTTTTATTCTGCAAATCGTCAGTTGTATTCACTTTAAACCGACCTGCTTTTAGTGCAGCTATTGCTGCTTTTATATTAGGCGTGTCGGCAGCATCCCAAATCGCAAATTGTGGTATAGGAATAAGCTCACGCTGTGCCGTATCGGGCATATAAGCCGGCAGGTTGGGCTGTGCTGCCAATAACAAACTGCTCCAGCAAGCCAGCAATGTGATGAATAGTTTTGATATCATAGATTTGCTTGACATAGGGTAAAAGGCAACTTGTTACAAATACGTCATTTTACCCGCATACCTTTCTTCAAACGAGCGTATCATAGCATTGATATGCTCATTCGCAGGATATTGCTTAATTCTTTTTTTAATATCGTTTATTGTTCGCCACTTGAAATTGTTGGGTAACATACCAAATCCATAGAAACTACCCTTTTCTACCAACACACAACTTATTCCTTCATCTGTGGCTTCTTGTAACAAGTAGGTAGGTTGCTGTGCCTTTAAAAAGGCAACAGCTTTCAATACTTTTTCGTTATACAATTCATGAGACTCCAGTAATGCCGATGGCACTTTACTCAAACAGCATAAGTACGGGTCTAATTCAAAATTTTGTACCAAACGCCATAATAACCGATGAACATCTACCAAGTAAGCAGTACGGTACAAAAATGGTTGTGTTCTTTGCAATTTATCTATCACTAGTCGTAAGTATCCAACACTATCTGTGTATAAGCAAATACCATAATTACTAGCACGTACTTTCTGACTAACATTATACACAGGCCAGTGTTTTCTAATTTCAACACTTTCTAACAACAGCGCTGTTAGCTCGGTGGGTGTGGTAGTGTAACTTATCGCATGAATTTCTCGCAGGAACTGTTGCCGCTTTTTACCAATATCGTGCCCCGTAAAATGACTTACAACGCGTTGTTTGATTTGCTTAGCCTTGCCAACATAAATAATTTTTCCTGCTGCATTGTGGAAATAATACACCCCAGGTTGTTGCGGCAATTGCTTCACGTACGATTTATCGAGATTGGGAGGTAATATGTATTCTTGATTACCCTTTTTAAGCATTTCTTTTACAAGTGCTTCACCACCTACCTCAAAACATTTTTGAAACAAAATGGCTGTAGCCATCGCATCGCCATCGGCCCTATGCTTATTTTGATGTGGTATCTGTAATATTTGGGTAATACTTTCTAAGCCATACTTCTTATGCCCCGGAAATGCCTGCCGAGCCATACGCAGGGTGCATATTTTTTTTACCGCAAGGTTATACCCAACTGCTTCTAAATGATGACGTAAAAAGGTATAATCGAAATTAACATTGTGTGCTACAAAAATGCGGTTACGTAGTAGATTGTAGATTTTATCTGCTACTTGCGTAAATGGAGGTGCATCGGCCACCGTGTAATTATAAATGCCCGTAAGCTGCGATACAAACTGAGGAATAGGTACCCCCGGGTTAATAAGTGTGGTATAAATACCCTCTACCTCAGTACCGTTGTGAAGTACAATGGCAATTTCGGTAATTCCATTACTGGCGGGGAAGCTACCTGTGGTTTCTATATCTACAATGGCATACACATGGGCAAGCTAAATCATTTATAACAAAAATGGATATGATTGTAATAATTTACCACATGAAGCTACAGATATGTTGTACATGTGAATTAAGATAATTTTTACAATTTTAACGCTCATGCTACCCAAACAATCCTAATTTTACGTCATCAACCCGCGTTTTTTTATGCGTATTATACTATCACTTTCTGCGTTTATGTTTTTGTTATCGGCCTGTAACGGCAAACTTAGCACCTTACAAAAAGGCTGCCAAGCGGCTAAGCAAGCTATTAATATATGTTCACAAACCTACGAGCAAGCACAAACCATAGCTCCTGCCGATGTAACAGTCAGTAGTTATGAAGAAGTACCCACCATTAATATGCTTTGGACTGCCAGATTATTGCATTAATACCCCTTTTTCATTTAAAATATACATACTGCCACCCAAAGGGTGGCAGTTGTGTTTTTAGCCCGTTTAAAACGTAGTTTTGCCAGCCACATTATCAGACGCTAATTATTAGACAATATGAGCTCGTTAAGTAAAAACTTCGAACCACAACAAGTAGATGCCAAATGGTATCAAAATTGGCTCGATAAAAAATATTTTAATAGTACGCCCGACCAGCGCCCCGCCTACACCATCGTAATTCCGCCACCAAATGTAACAGGGGTATTACACATGGGACATTGCCTTAATAACACCATACAAGATATTTTGGCTCGCCGTGCTCGTATGCAAGGCTACAACGTTTGTTGGGTACCTGGCACCGACCATGCCAGCATTGCTACCGAAGCAAAAGTGGTGCAAATGCTCCGCGAAAAAGGCATCCCAAAAAGCAGCCTATCTCGTGAAGCTTTTTTGCAATATGCCTGGGAATGGAAAGAAAAATACGGTGGCATTATTTTAGAGCAACTCAAAAAAATGGGTGCTAGCCTCGATTGGAATAGAGTTGCTTTTACCATGGACGAACACTATTACGCCAGCGTTATCAGCGTGTTCAACGATTTGTACGAAAAAGGGCTCATTTATCGTGGCAAACGCATGAGTAATTGGGATCCAAAAGCCAAAACAGCGC
>JBKBLG010000012.1:34369-97513 GCA_046296295.1 Chitinophagaceae bacterium
AGCGCTTTCCGACGAAGAAGTAATTCGTAAAGAAATACAGCAGCAGCTATATCATATTCAATACCTTACGGTAAATGAACAAGGCGAAACTACTGGCAACATCACCATTGCCACTGTTCGGCCTGAAACTATTATGGGTGATACTGCAATTTGCGTACATCCGAACGATACCCGTTACCAACACTTACATGGGCAATATGCCATTGTTCCACTTATTAATCGCCGCATCCCCATCATCACCGATGAGTATGTTGCTATGGATTTTGGCACAGGAGCCTTAAAAGTTACACCAGCACACGACATGAACGATTATCAGTTAGGACAGAAACACCAACTCGAAATCGTTGATGTACTCAATGATGATGGAACTTTAAGCGAGGCTGCTCAAATTTATGTTGGCCTAGATCGTTTTGAAGCTCGTAAGAAAATTGCTGCCGAGCTACAAGAAAAAGGCTATTTAATTAAAACCGAAACCTATACCAGCGAAGTAGGCCATAGCGAACGAAGCGATGCGGTAGTAGAACCTCGCCTTAGCTTACAATGGTGGGTTAAAATGGAGCCTTTAGCTACCAAAGCTTTAGAAGTTGTAATGAGCGATGAAGTAAGCTTTGTACCTGCCAAGTTCAAAAACCTATACCGCCATTGGATGGAAAACATCAAAGATTGGTGTATTAGTCGCCAATTATGGTGGGGGCATCGAATACCTGCCTGGTACGATGAAAAGGGTAATTATGTAGTAGCCAATAACGAAACAGAGGCGTATCAAAAATATGCTGCTACATATGGCAATACCAATGTAACACTTCAGCAAGATGAGGATTGTTTAGATACTTGGTTTTCTTCTTGGTTATGGCCATTTGAGGTGTTCAAAGGTTACAGCAACCCCAACAATCCCGATATTAACTATTACTACCCTACTGCTACGTTGGTAACAGCACCAGAAATCATTTTCTTTTGGGTTGCTCGAATGATTATGGCAGGCTTAGAATATCAACAGCAGATACCTTTCAAGCATGTTTATTTTACAGGTATTGTTCGCGATAAGCTAGGCCGAAAAATGAGTAAAAGCTTAGGCAATAGTCCCGACTTACTTGGCTTAATAGATCAATATGGTGCCGACGCTGTTCGTTTTGGTATTATGATTGCTAGCCCTGCCGGTAACGATATACTTTTCGATGAAGCAAGCCTTGAACAAGGTCGTAACTTCAATAACAAACTTTGGAATGCACTGAAACTCGTAAAAATGTGGGAAGCTAAGCTTGGCACCACAAACGATAGCGATAACAACGCTGCACAATTTGCCACTGCTTGGTTTGAACATCGCTTGCAGCAAACCAAAGCAGAGGTGTATAATTTAATGGATCAATTCAAACTAAGTGAAGCATTAAAAACCATTTATAGCCTTATTTGGGACGATTTCTGTAGCTGGTACTTAGAGTGGGTAAAGCCTGGTTACGAACAACCCATGAACGCTGCCATTTACCAGAAAACAATTGGCTTTTTCGATGAATTAATGGCTATCCTCCATCCGTTCATGCCGTTTATAACTGAAGAAATTTATCACCAATTACAAGAACGTGCGAACGACATTTGCGTAAGCCAAATTCAAGCTCCTAAACCTGTAGATAGCAGCATTGTAGCTGCAGGCGAATTATTAAAGCAAGTAATTACCCAGCTACGAGATGCCCGTAATAAAAACCAACTTAAACCAAAAGATACCATTGAATTAAGTGTTCAAACGCAAGCTGCTGCCACTTATCAGCAAATTGCAGGTATTCTGCAAAAGCAGGTAAATGCAGTTAGCTTTACTGTTGTAGATGCTCCAACACCCAGTGCCATTGTTGTAGCTGTTGAACAAGATAAATTTTACTTGAAAAGCAATGCTGCTGTAGATACCAATGCATTAAAAGCTGAATTAGAAAAAGATTTAGCGTATCAAAAAGGCTTTTTAGAATCGGTAATGAAAAAGCTTAGCAATGAACGCTTTATGGCCAATGCCAAGCCCGATGTTATTGCTAATGAAGAAAAGAAGAAAGCCGATGCCGAAGCTCGTATTAAAACCATCGAAGAAAGTTTAGCCACACTTTCGGCGTAATTCATTGCTATGTACATTATTAACGCCAACTTAGAACATATAGAAGTAATACAACGTATTGCATACGAAACTTGGCCTGTTGCCTATGGCAATATTATTTCGGCAGCACAAATTACATATATGCTTGAAAAGGTATATAATACACCTGTGCTAACCCAACAAATACAAGGTGGGCATCAGTTTCTGCTAGCACAAAATAACAATGGCGAATTTGTAGGATTTGCAGGCATAGGCCGCGAACCTATGGAAGCCCTGTATAAGTTGCACAAATTGTATGTACTACCCACCGCACAAGGTACAGGTGCTGGTAAAGCCTTGCTACAAGCCGCATGTGAGCTTGCGAAATTTCAGGGTGGCGAACAAATGATATTACAAGTGAACCGACAAAACCCTGCCGTTGCATTCTATCAACAGCAGGGTTTTACTATTTTATACGAACAAGATTTACCTATTGGTGAAGGCTATTTTATGAACGATTATATCATGGGTAAAGCCTTGTAATATTAATTCGATAAATACTCAACTCGCATTGTAATAGATGCAGTCTTCTCCTTTGATGTAGTGTTAAAAGATCCGCCATAACTAAATGCTTCATTATCATTTTTACCAGTTATTTGAAACACACCCATAGTTGCTTTCTTTAAAGCACCCAAGCCCGTACCAGAATTTTTGGCAATGGTTTCGGCTCGTAGCTTAGCATCGGCACTGGCTTTAGCAAGTAAGTCTATTTTAAGTTCGTTCAGTTTGGTGTAGTAATAGGCTGGCGATTGCGAGTTAAACTCAATCCCTTTTTGCAACAATTCAGTTACTTCTCTCGATATACGTTCAACTAAATTAATATCTGTTGAATGTACTTTCACCATACCATTTAACGCATACCCATTAAATACCGAGCCTGTTACACGCCCCTCATTATCATACTTATTTTCATATATTTTTTGCACATCAATGCTTGAAAATACAATGGTAGAATCTGGTAATCCTTTCTCTTTTAAGTAGGCTCTAATTGTTGCTTCATCTGCTTTTATTACAGCATAAGCTTGTTTTAAATCGAAACCTGTTCTATTAAATCGGCCTTGCCACACAATTAAATCACTAGTAAAATCTCTTTCTGCTAACCCAGTAACTATAATGGTTTCAGTGCTGGTATACTTATACTTAAAAGCATTGCCCAATTGCCATCAGGTAATAACAATAGCAAGGGCAATAGCCGCAGCACTAACATAAGATTTCATAATGGTTGTTTTATTGTTTGAATATAGGCAGTTCCTTTGCATGTTCGCAAGCATCGTAATTGCTTATTAACAAAATAATAAGTGTGCCTTACGGCAAATGTTAACGCAACCATGAACTACTAGTTTTCTATCAATTTTAGTGCTACCACATTTACCGTAAGGTACTACCCTACCAATACATGCGTTTGTTTGATCACACCCATTACAAATACACTTTGTACATGACCAATATTTTCGGCCTGACTTAGTTTATTCACATGAAAATCGTAATAACGTTCCATGTTTTCGGCTACTACTTTCAGCATAAAATCAAACTCACCACTAATGCTGTAGCATTCAATTACTTCAGGCAGTGCTAGTATATGTGAAATAAAACTCTTACCGGCATTTTTGTTGTGCTCTTTTAGGCTTACATAACATATTACCATCAACCCTTTTTTAACCTTAGCAGCGTTCACTAAAGTTACATACTGCTCAATGATACCTGCTTGTTCCATACGTTTAATCCGTTCGTGAACGGGTGTAGTACTGAGGTGAACAGCTCTTGCAATTTCTTTAACTGTAGCTTTTGCATTTTTTTGTAATACCGCTAAAATGGCTAAGTCTTTAGCATCGGGCAGGTAAGCTTCACTGGTACTTTGTTCTAAGGAAGGCAGTTTCATGCTCTTAAATTAAGTATTTATACTGCCAAATTCACATATTAGCGTAAGTAATTCTAAATAGTTAGAAAATCATGCAATTTTGTTCTATAAAAACTACTTTCGCATTTCAATTTTTAAATCATGAGCACACTTACCAAAACCATTGATTTTTCACTACCTTACAAGGTGAAAGATATTAGCCTTGCAGAATGGGGCCGCAAAGAAATTCGCTTAGCAGAAGCTGAAATGCCAGGTTTAATGGCAATTCGTGAAGAGTATGGCCCGAGCCAACCTTTAAAAGGGGCACGCATTGCAGGCTGCTTACACATGACCATTCAAACTGCTGTTTTAATTGAAACTTTAGTGGCTTTAGGTGCCGAAGTGAAGTGGAGCTCTTGTAACATATTTTCTACGCAAGATCATGCTGCTGCTGCAATTGCTGCTGCTGGTATTGGCGTGTATGCCTGGAAAGGCCAAACTTTAGAAGAAGCTGATTGGTGTATTGAACAAACATTATTCTTCGGTGCTGCCGACCGCCCTTTGAACATGATTTTAGATGATGGTGGCGACCTTACCAATATGGTGTTTGATAAGTATCCTGAGTTGGTGCAGCATATTAAAGGTTTAAGTGAAGAAACTACCACAGGTGTACACCGTTTATACGAGCGTATGGCCAAGGGTACTTTACCAATTCCTGCTATTAATGTGAACGACTCTGTTACTAAGAGTAAGTTCGATAACAAATATGGTTGCCAAGAAAGCTTGGTAGATGCTATTCGCCGTGCTACCGATGTAATGATGGCTGGTAAGGTAGCTGTTGTTGGGGGTTATGGCGATGTAGGTAAAGGTAGTGCCATGAGCTTACGTGGTGCCGGCTGCCGTGTTATTGTAACTGAAATTGACCCAATTTGTGCGTTACAAGCTGCTATGGATGGCTTTGAAGTAAGAAAAATGATTGATGCAGTTAAAGAAGCTGATATTATTGTTACAGCCTCTGGTTGCCGCGATTTAATTACCGAAAAGCATTTCCGTTTAATGAAAGACAAGGCTATTGTTTGTAACATCGGCCACTTTGATATTGAAATTGATATGGCATGGTTAAATACAAACTATGGTCATACAAAAGATACCATCAAACCACAAGTTGATTTGTATAACATTGATGGTAAAGATGTAATTGTGCTTGCCGAAGGCCGCCTTGTGAACCTTGGTTGTGCTACTGGCCACCCAAGCTTTGTAATGAGTAACTCTTTCAGCAACCAAACACTTGCTCAAATTGAATTATGGAATAACCATAGTAAATATGAGAATAAAGTATATGTATTGCCCAAGCATTTAGATGAAAAAGTAGCTCGTTTGCACCTTGCTAAAGTAGGTGCTGAATTAGATGAATTAACTGTAGAACAAGCCGAGTACTTGGGTATTCCACAGTTTGGTCCGTTCAAAGCCGATCATTACCGCTACTAATCTTTGTAACCAAACATAAAAACGCCACCGCATGCGGTGGCGTTTTGCATTTACCGTAAGGCAAATGACTATTGGTGCATCAAACTCCTAAACATATTGTTGTATCAGTTGCATTAGTGCATTGGCTTGTACCACACCCGATTGGCGCCAAAGTATTTGTCCGTTCTTGAATAATATTAAGGTTGGTACACCTTGTATTTGATACGCTTGCGCTACCTGCGGATTTTTATCGACATCAATTTTTAAGATAGTAGCACTATCGCCAACGCGTTGTTTGAGTTGTTCTAAAATAGGCTGCATGGTTTTGCAAGGTCCGCACCAAGTTGCAAAAAAATCTACCAATACAGGTTTGTTCTGATGAATCATTTCTGAAAAACTAGCCATATTGTATGCTTATTTTACTTCTTCAAATATTACATTTTCTGGCGTGCTTGGAGCATTGTTGTTGCGAGCTGTAGGTACAGTGCAATTGCCACCAAAACAGTTACCGGCAGCACAACCAAAGGCAAAAATGCCCATTGCGGCCAAATACCCTCCAAGGAATACGCCCATCCATTCGGCTTGCTTAGCCGATTGAATAATTATCACGGTTCCTAAAATGGTGTATAATGCTCTGGTGATCGTCCAACCTTGTAATATCCTAGTTTTCATTGTTTTCTTTTTTGATTGTTTTTTGTGGTGTAAAGGCGCTGAAAAACATGCTACCCATTAAAGTTCCGTATAAGGTACTGTTGATTGGATTTGAGGTTATAGCACAAGTGCCAGAACTACAACCAATAAAATGGTAATAAGCGTATCCGCCTACTGCACCAATAATAGCACCTATTAAGGTTAACTTATATTGTACTACAAATGTTTTCATGGTTAATTTAATGTAGCTACCTCTTTAGTACTGTTATTAAAAATGATATTGTTGTTGTAATGTACTTCCCAAGTTACAGGCATAATTTTTTTGAGCATACTACTTACACCGCAATATTGTTCTTGCGAGGCTGTAACAGCTGCTAATGCTGCGGCTTCATTGGCTGCATCGCCATTGAATATATAAATAATATGGATAGCCACATACTCAATCGGTGCTTTTTTACTGATGGTACCTGATACTTTAATGGTAAGGTCTGTAACCGCTTTATTGGCTTTCCGTAGTATGGCAGCAATATCCATACCAGTGCAACCCGAAAGTGCTGTTAATACAAATGGCTTCGGTATGGGTCCATTGTCTTCGCCACCAGCCCGTTCCGGAGCATCCATAACAATGGTATGACCATTCACTAATGCATTAAACTGCATTTTGCCCATCCACTGTGTTTCTATATCGTGTGTCATTATTACTTTTTTTGATGGTATAAAGTTCCTATAATACACACGTTCAAAACGTAACTTTAGTCACACCTTACGGTAAATGTTGGTGCATTATAACAATGCCTCGAAACCAGGTTTTGCTACACTCCACCATTCATCTAATGCCAACATACGTGGCTTTAAAAAGCTAATAATCGCGGGCCACTGCTCGGTTAGTAGTACATTCACTTCGGTTTGTACTTTGTATATTTTGCTAATTACTTTTCCGTTGGGCAGGTAATGTTGTTCGTCCCACTGCCAAGGTTCACCTATCATGGTTTCAAAGGCCATGCGTTGAATGTACATTTGCTCCATGTATAGCGAACGGATACCGGTATCGTTATGCGTAAATTCAATACCAATACTTGCCATACGCCTATCGGCTAACATTCTAAAGTACATATTAGGGATGCCCGTTTTATAGTTCACCCAATGTACTTTTTCGCCATCAGCATTCGCTATTGGCTGCATATTCTTGCCCAGTGCAGCCCAAAATTGCTGCTTTCTCAGGGCTGTTTCTTCTTTACTAAACACGGTGTGTTAGGATTAAATAAATGATATACAAAACCCCGCCGAAGGCGGGGCTGTGTTATTGCATTTACCGTAAGGTATCATATTATTTTTCGTTGGGGCTTTGTTTTTTAGCAAGCAGCTTATCGAGTGTAGCTTCGAGGCGGCGCTGGCGTGTATCGCTACGCTTTGCTGTGTTAATCCAACTGATATACTCTTTCTGATGGTTGTAACTGAGCGAGCTGAAAAATTCTTTAGCTTCTTTGTGCTTACGAAAAAGTGCTTCAAGCTCTACCGGTGCAGATACAAGATTCTTATCGAATTCGGAGCCATCAAAACCTGTGGTTTTGAGTTCTGTAAATACACGATTAGGGTTCGGTATATTTTCAGACAATTGAAAACGCATAGCGCTCCAAACGTGATCTAAATCTACAGCTCTAACACTCTCGTAACCATTCTCAGTTAAAAACTGCCAGCAATTATCACGATTTAAGTCGGTAACAATTTTGCTAGTAGTTTTAGGATGTGCCACCCAAAGCTTACTTTCTGCATGCAATGCAGGAAGTACATCTTTCATGATAGTGCACATTTGATTTTGCGTTATGGCAAACACTAAAGCAAAATCAATTTTTTTCGTCTTTAACAGTGGCGTTACATTTTTAGCGTAGCTTAACTTGGCAAACTGCTTTTCTATGGAAGATGGCAAGCCCTGAATAAGCAGGTTCTTTTCATCTTTTAGCTGTAACTTTTCAAACAAACTTTGTATGGTAGAAGACATTCCTTAATTACGGTTAAGGTTCAAAAAACAAGACTGCAAAATTAACCGAATTTTCGTGTAAAATAAAAGTATTTAAGCAAACATTTCCTCCATTAAGGCATATTTAACAGTAACTTCCGCTATTTATTGGCTACTGGCCGATAGTATTTTTCTAGGGTGGTAGGCATAATGGCTTTTAATTGCTCAATACGGGTTGCATCGGCTGGGTGTGTACTAAGCAGTTCTGGTGGTTTTTGTCCGCCGCCTAGTTTTGCCATGCGCTCCCAGAAAGGAATTGCTTCTCTGGGGTCGTAGCCTGCAAGCGAAGAAAACATTAAACCAAACTTATCTGCTTCTAACTCATTTTTTCTACTAAAAGGCAACATAAAACCAACGCTACTACCCACGCCATAGGCTTGCATGAAAAGTTGTTGCGTTTCTGCGGGCTTATTATTTAGAGCGGCAGCTAATACTACACCGCCTGTTTGTTGTATCAAGCCCTGACTCATGCGTTCAGCACCATGCTTTGCGAGTGCATGTGCAATTTCGTGCCCCATTACTACTGCTAAAGCAGCTTCGTTTTGCGTTACTGGTAATATGCCGGTATATACTACAATTTTGCCTCCTGGCATACACCATGCATTCACATCTTTACTATCTACTAAGTTTATTTCCCACTGATAGCCTTCGAGTTCTTTACTTAGCCCTTGCTCTGTATAGTATTTATTGATGGCTTGTACCAATTTGTTACCTACCCTTGCCACCATAGCCGCGTCTTTATTACCACTGCTTGTTGGAATTACTTTGTTAGTAGTTAAAAATTGTTTGTATTGATCGGCCGCAAGCGTTTGAATTTCACCTTCTTTTACCAATGCCAATTGGCTTCGGCCAGTAATTGGATTTTTACTACAAGCAATTACCAATGCTGCTATACCAATGGCTCCGAGAAAAAAACGCTTCATAATTGTTTCTCTTTATAGGTTTTCAAAGTTGTTGTAACTAACCTAACAAAAATAAAGCCACATGAGCATAACTTACTCTTGTGGCTTATAACATTTACCGTAAGGTAAGTATACTTTACAGTAAATCATGTACTGATAAAATATTAGGCCATGTTGCCGTGGCGCCGATTACGGCGGCGGTCGCGGTACTTAAATATCGGCACCTTGCTTTCTGTACCATTTAGTATGCGATTGATATTTTTTTGGTGCGTAAGAATAATGAGGCCTGCAACGAGCACTGCAAATATGCGATATAAAGTTTCTTCGGCGTTAAATACCCAGAGCACAAAAACAGCAAAAGACACCCCCGCAAGCATAGAACTTAACGATACAAAACGTGTAAGATATAGCACGGTTAAAAATACAGCCACGCAACTTAAAGCTACCCAAGGCTGTATGGCTACGGCCATGCCAAAGAGTGTTGCAACACCTTTGCCGCCTTTAAAGCCTGCCCAAATAGGAAAAATATGCCCCAATACAGCGGCTAAGCCTAGCCCAATCATCAGGTTGGTTCTATCCCATTCGTTGGTAAAGTAGTATGGGAGCATTACGTATAGCGATGTTGCAATAACACCTTTCAACATGTCTACAATCATTACAAAAGTGCCCCATTGCTTACCAAGAATACGATAGGTGTTAGTGGCACCAGCGTTACCGCTACCGTAATTTCTGATATCAATCCCAAAAAAACATTTACTCACCCAAACAGATGTTGGTATCGATCCTATAAGGTAGGCGGAAACTATTAAGAGTATTTCTTGCATACAATTGATTTGGCGAACAACAAATATAGCCGTTTATAAAAATTAATAGTTGCGTAACACAACTATATTGCTAGCGTCGTTCAAATTGCATACAAATCCATTGAGTTCGAGTGGTTGTTTGTTGATGCACTAACGCTGTATTCACCGTTGCTTGCAAAATATCAGCTTCATCTTCAATTAATAGTCCGCTTAAAATAAGCGTACCACCCGATTTTAATCCATCCGTTAAAGCCTCTATATTGGATAGTATTACATGCTTATTAATGTTGGCTAAAATTATATCGTAAGTATGTGTTACTTGTGCATCAAAGCCTTTAACAACTTCTACTTTATTGCATTGATTATTAGTTGCATTTTCAATAGCATTTTCTACACTCCAATCATCGTTATCAATGGCATATACATGAGCTGCTCCTAATTGCTCCGCTAATATGGCCAGAATACCCGTACCTGTGCCAAAATCAAATACCCATTTGCCTGTAAAGGCGATATTTCTCATGGCTTGCATAACAAGGTAAGTAGTGGCATGATGCCCTGTACCAAAACTCATTTTTGGGGTAATTACCAACTCGTGTTCTACGCTGTTGATAGGTTGGTGAAAATGTGCTCTAACGGCTACAAAGTCATCCACTATTACAGGTTCAAAATTACTTTCCCATACAGCATTCCAATTCTGTTCGGGCATAGTATCTACTGAAAATTCAAGACCAAAACCTGCTACTATGGCTTGCACTACACTCGCATTGAATTGTACCGATGGCACAAATGCTAATAAGTAGTTTGTATGTTCTTCAAAGCCTTCAAAGCCCTCGTCGGCAAGCAATGCAATCAACGTTTCTTGCAGGTTGGCATCGCTGGTATTAATTTGAAGTTGTGTGTACGATTGCGACATATTATGAAATGAATAATATATAGAAAACCCACCCAAAATGGGGTGGGTTGTATAGTTTGTGCCTTACGGTAAATGCTATAACTTTTCGCTGCCATCATCTTGAGGCTTCGGTTGCAGGTTGCTATCACCATTATCAACGCCCTGATGGCGGGGTTGATGTTGATGACGCGGCTCCCTATGACCACGATCGTCTCTATTAAAGTTACGATTACCACCACCTTGGAAGCGGCCACCTCTGTCGTTACCACCTTCACGTGGTTCACGAGGGGCACGTTCAACATACCCTTCAGGTTTTGGTTGTAATACTTTACTGCTTAGTTTGAACTTACCAGTTTTCTGATCTACTTCAAGCAAGCGAACTTTTACTTTATCACCCTCTTTTAAAACTCCTTCCATACTAGGTATGCGGCTCCAAGTAATTTCACTAATGTGTAATAAACCTTCTTTACGAGGCAAAAACTCAACGAAAGCACCAAACTCTTTAATAGAGGTTACCGTGCCTTCGTAATCTTTACCAACTTCAGGTACTGCAATAATACCCTCAATCCAAGCTTTTGCTTTTTCTAAGCCGGCTTTTTCTGGAGAGAAAATACTCACTTCACCTTTATTATCAACCTCCTCAATATTGATAGTTGTACCCGTTTCACGCTGAATTTCTTGAATCACTTTACCTTGGGGCCCAATTACAGCGCCAATAACTTCTTTATCAATAAACAACTTCACCATTCGTGGTGCATGTGGTTTAAGATCAGAACGGTAGCTATCCACACAGGCATACATGGCATCTAAAATGTGTAAGCGACCCTTACGGGCTTGTTCTAGTGCTTCACGCATTACATCCATGCTTAAGCCATCTACTTTAATATCCATTTGTACACCACAAATACCATCTCTAGTACCTGTAACTTTAAAGTCCATATCTCCTAAATGATCTTCATCACCTAAGATGTCTGTTAAGATGGCATATTTGCCATCGTCACGGGTAATTAAGCCCATGGCCACACCGCTTACATGTTTAGGAATAGGCACGCCGGCATCCATTAAAGCCAATGAACCGGCACAAACAGTAGCCATGCTTGATGAGCCATTACTTTCTAAAATATCACTTACAATACGTACTGTATAAGGATACTCCTTACCAGGCATCATTTGTTTTAAGCTACGTTGTGCTAGGTTACCATGCCCAATTTCTCTACGGCTTTGACCACGCAACATTTTTATTTCTCCGGTACTAAATGGCGGGAAGTTGTAATGCAAGAAGAAATTATTCTCATTGCTTTCAGCAGCATTTTCTTGCAGCAATTTATCGAGTGGTGTACCAAAGGTTACCGTAGTAAGCGATTGGG
Source organism: Chitinophagaceae bacterium (assembly GCA_046296295.1). Lineage (GTDB taxonomy): Bacteria > Bacteroidota > Bacteroidia > Chitinophagales > Chitinophagaceae > UBA10646. The sequence goes on from JBKBLG010000012.1 coordinate 46,419, forward strand.
TTTCACCTCGTGTGAATAATGCCGAGCCATGCGGTGTAGGCAAAATATCAATTTCCATTGCTAGCGGACGTACCTGCTCAAGGGTACGACCATCTAAACGAATACGATCGTCGAGTATCATATTACGAACCACTTCCCACTGTAAGTCATCAAAATACTTTTTGGCAAGTTTTTTCGTGCTATCATCTACATCTTCACCTAAGCTTGTAATTAAAGCCTCTTTCAATTCTTTAATAGCAGCACTGCGTTCATGCTTGCTGCTACCCTTACGGGAAATGTCATAAATCTTTGTTTGTGCAAAAGCAGCCACCTGTGCTTTCAAAGCTTCGTTTTGAAGTGGCTTGGTGTAATCACGTTTGCTGGTAATACCAACTTTAGATCTTAAAGCTGCTTGTGCTGCTATTTGAATGCGTATAGCCTCATGTGCTATTTCCAAAGCCTTTATTAAATCTTCTTCACTACATTCTTTAGCCTCACCTTCAACCATCATCAAGTTCTTTTCTGTAGCAGCAATAATGAACTCTAAGCTACATTTTTCAAGCTCGCTTCTAGTAGGGTTTACGATAAAATCGTTGCCTATTTTACCGATTCTTACTTCACTGATAATTTCTTTTACCGGAATATCGCTTACCGCTAGTGCTGCAGATGCAGCCAAGCAAGCTAACGCATCAGGCATTACCTCGGGGTCGCTACTGATAAGGTTAATGATTACCTGTACATCACAGAAATAATCCTCTGGAAATAAGGGGCGTAATGCTCTATCCACAAGGCGGCTCACTAACACTTCGTAATCGTTGAGGCGGCCTTCTCTTCTGAAAAATGAACCTGGAATGCGACCAGCACTAGCAAATTTTTCTTGATAGTCTACACTTAAAGGGAAAAAATCTTGTCCTTCTCTTGGTTCTTTGTTGGCTACAACGGTAGCAAGTAACACGCAATTACCTTGTCTTACGGTAACGGCACCATCAGCTTGGCGTGCTAATTTTCCTGTTTCGATGATTACCTCAGCTCCGTTAGGCAAGGTAAATGTCGATTGAATGGGTTGTGATAACATTTGCTTCTTTTTTACGTCTTTCTTCGTTTACGTCTTTTATGATATGATTTGGGCAAGTTAAGGCTTTGCCCGTTAGCCTGCGTTTTTGGTGGAACAAAACAGACCTTTTGATACGAAAAAACCCAACCTTCCTGCCGGAAAGTTGGGTGATTATTCTTTAGCGAAGTAAATAAAGCTACCGCTTTTCTTAAAAATCGCCCAACAACAGGCGTGTTGCAGGGCAATAGCTTATTTACGCAAGCCTAATTTCTCGATCAATGCACGATAACCAGCTAGGTTGTGCTTTTGCATGTAAGCCAACAAACGCTTACGCTGACCAACCATTTTCATTAAACCGCGGTTGCTGCTGTAATCTTTCTTGTTGGTTTGTAAGTGTGCAGAAATTCCCTTGATACGCTCTGTAAGCAAGGCAATCTGTGCTTCAATAGAACCGGTGTTCTTGGCATTACCACCAAACTCGGTAAAAATAGATACTTTTCTTTCTGTTGTTAAATAAGACATCTCTTAGTTTGTTTACAATGGATTTCAACAATATTTACTGATTTCCACCTATTGCGGCTGCAAAGGTAGGGGCTGTATTTGTAAAAAAAGCTTTTTATTTGGGCGAATTTCAGAAAAAACTTCTATTTCACTTAAAATAACCATTGTTGCGGCAACATATTGTATTTACTGTAACCAACAACCTACTGTTCGACCAACGAATGCAACGCATATGCGGAAGCCTAGCTAATGCAGGCTTTCAGGTTACGCTTGTAGGCCGCTGCAACAGCCATGATGTTGACTTACAACCGCAACCCTACCAACAACATCGCATCAAAGTACGGTGCACTAAAGGCCCACTTTTTTACCTTGAGTACAACTTGCGATTGCTATTTTTTTTGCTGCGCTACCAATACCATATAGCGTGTGCTATTGATTTAGACACCATAGCACCTGTGTTACTCGCAACGCGTTGGCGCCAAAAAAAACGGGTGTACGATGCACACGAGCTATTCACTGAAATGAAAGAAGTAGTTACACGCCCTATCATTCATAAATGTTGGCTGGCTGTAGAACGTTGGGCAGTTCCTCATTTCCCGCAAGGGTACACGGTTAATGCGTTCATCGCCAATGAGCTGCATCGCAGGCACGGCGTTCATTATAGCATAATACGCAACCTCCCGGTAAAAAAAGAACTTCACCTTACGGTAAATGAAAACCCAATCAACACGCCTTTTATTCTGTATCAAGGTGCTGTTAATGAGGGTAGAAGTTTTGAAACATTAATCCCTGCTATGCGGCAAATTGATATCCCATTATGGATTTGTGGTGATGGCAATTTTATGCAGCAGGTTAAGGCTTTAGTAGCAACACACCAAGTGGCCGATAAGGTAATTTTTAAAGGTATGGTTACACCGCAAGCACTTGCCGCCATAACCCCAAAAGCAACCATTGGGCTCACGCTTTTTGAAGCTACAGGACTTAATCAATATTACTCTTTGGCCAATCGTTTTTTTGATTACATGATGGCAGGCATTCCACAAATTTGTGTGAACTATCCTGAATATGCTGCCATTAATCAGCAATACGAGATTGCTGTATTAATTAACGATACACAACCTGCCACCATTGCTACTGCCGTGAACAAATTATTAACCGATGCTGTTACATACAAGCGATTACAAGAACAATGCAAATTAGCAGCCAACGACTTGCATTGGCAGGCAGAAGCAAATAAACTTATTCAATTCTACGAAAAACTATCAGGGATTTAAGGTAACTTTTCATGGCAGAAAAACATTTACACATTATTGCTCTAACAGTTCCTTATCCGGTAGATTTTGGAGGAGCCTTTGACTTGTTTTACAAACTCGGAGCACTGCAACAGCAAGGCGTACACATTCACTTACATTGTTTCGACTATGGCCGAGGTCGCCAGCCCATTTTGCACAATTATTGTGATACGGTTCACTATTACCCTCGTAACCAAGGCCTAACAACCGCTGCTAAAAAACTACCATATATTGTTGCAAGTAGAGCCAACACAACCCTATTAGAAAATTTGTTGCAAGACGATTATCCAATTCTCATGGAAGGTATTCATTGCACCTATCCACTGCTCGACGATCGCTTTAAACACCGTAGAAAATTCGTTCGTATACATAATGTTGAGTATGAATATTACCGTCAACTGGCGGCAAATGAAACGCACCCCATCAAAAAGTTTTTTTTCTATCGAGAAAGTAAAAAATTAAATCAATACGAACGCAATATTGTAGATAAAGCCACTGCATTTTGGGGCGTTACACATAAGGATGTAGACATTTACCGTAAGGTATTACATTGTAAAACCATTGACTACCTACCATTATACTTGCCCGAATGGAAAGTGAATGCAAAAACCGGTATGGGAACGTATTGCTTATACCAAGCCGATCTTAGCATTAGCTGTAACGATAAAGCCGCTCGTTGGCTTTTAAAAGAAGTGTTTGGTCCTTTGCAAATACCCTTTGTAATTGCCGGCAAAAACCCAAGCAATAGCTTACAAATGCTAGCACATAGCTACCCACATACTTGCTTGGTTGCTAACCCTGGAGAGCTTGAAATGCAAGACATGATTGCTAAAGCACATATTAACGTGCTACCTAGTTTCAACAACAGTGGTATTAAACTTAAATTGATCAATGCTCTGTATAACGGCCGTTTTTGTGTAGTGAACGATACCATGCTTGAAGGAACGCATCTTAAAGCTGCTTGTATTGTTGCGAACACTGTTAAAGAAATGCAATCGGCAGTTGAAAAACTATTCAACCAACCTTTTTCAGAATCCGACATTGCTATCAGAAAACAACTGTTAGAAGCACATTACAGCAACGAAGCCAATGCCCAACAAATGGTGGAGTGGATTTGGGGAAAAGCATAATTAATGCTTACAATACATCAACTAAAATCATTTAGTTATCCTTCAAGTTAGTGCCATAAAGAAAGTCTTCAGCATTACTACTGAAGACTTACACAACTTTTACCTTTCTTTCCTTTGGTAGCCCGTAGGGGAATCGAACCCCTCATTCCTCCGTGAAAGGGAGGCGTCTTAACCGATTGACCAACGGGCCATTTCCGTTTTGGGAGTGCAAAAATAGGTGTCGATTTTATTTCACCAAATTTTTTTTAAGTTTTTTTTCCTTGCGGTAAAAGACATTTACGCAAGTAAATTTTCAATTACTGCATCATCAAAGAAAATTATTACTTGGTCTGAAAAAATGCAACACCCTACACAACCCGAAATTAAATGGTTAGAAGGCTAAGCAGCATAAAAAATGGGAGTTACTAACATGGTAATACCCACACCAACCATCAGTGCAGCTGGGGTGCAACAAGTTCCACCAACATTTTTGCTAACCACAAAATAACTTTCCCAAAAAAGGCACAACAATATCGGTCAGCCATCACTTGCCCACTTACAACTAGAATATTTTTGAATATTGTAGCAAAACCTAGCTTAGAAAGCAACGATACCACCCATAGTGGCGTGTGATCAAAGAAAAGGATCAGTTGAATGAAATGATAAGTTCTCTGGTAGGCCAGCACCGCAGGCAGCCCTGTTACAAGCCAAAGGCCATCAAATAATACAGTGCAAAAAACAGTGGTTTGTACAACTTAACCCATAGTTACTTGTACACTTATAAAACATTTGTTACGATTGACGAACATTATCCAATGAACTGACCACGATAACCTGATATTGTAAGCTTGCATGGGTGCAATACCTTACATTTGCCAAGCAAAAAATAACATCACACAACTTAAATTTTATTGCAATGAGCACTGTTAAAGTTGCAATCAACGGTTTTGGCCGTATCGGACGATTAGTATTTCGTCAGATTTACAACATGGAAGGCATCGAAGTAGTAGCCATTAACGACTTAACAAGTCCGAAAGTATTAGCCCACCTATTAAAATATGATAGCGCCCAAGGCCGCTTCAATGCCAATGTTACTGCAGGCGACAACTCTATCGCTGTAAATGGTGCAGAAGTAAAAATCTACGCTCAAAAAGATCCAGCCCAAATACCTTGGGGTGCACACGATGTAGATGTAGTAATTGAAAGTACAGGTTTCTTTACTGATAAAGCTAAGGCCGAAGCACACCTTACAGCAGGTGCTAAACGTGTTGTAATAAGTGCCCCCGCTACTGGCGATTTGAAAACAGTTGTTTTCAACGTTAACCACCAAATTTTAGATGGCAGCGAAACCATTATTAGCTGCGCAAGTTGTACTACCAACTGCTTAGCTCCTATGGCCAAAGCATTGAACGATGCATTTACAATTGAAGTTGGTAGCATGACAACAGTTCACGCTTATACCAACGATCAGAACACACTAGATGCACCACACCCTAAAGGCGACCTACGCCGTGCACGTGCAGCCGCAGCGAATATTGTACCTAACAGTACAGGTGCAGCAAAAGCCATTGGTTTGGTATTGCCTGAGTTAAAAGGCAAGCTCGATGGTGGTGCACAACGTGTACCTACCATAACTGGTAGCTTAACTGAACTTACCGCTGTATTAGCTAAAAAAACGAGTATCGAAGAAATTAACAGCGTTATGAAAGCTGCAGCCAACGAAAGCTTCGGTTATACAGAAGAAGAACTCGTTAGCAGCGATATCATAGGAATGAGCTTCGGTAGCTTATTCGATGCCACACAAACTAAAGTGGTTACAGTAGGCGACAAACAATTGGTGAAAGTAGTAAGCTGGTACGATAACGAAATGAGCTATGTTAGCCAACTCGTACGTACTGTTAAGCATTTCGCTGGTTTAATTTCAAAATAAGTAACCATGTATGTACCAAGCTTTAGTACCTGTGGCAACTTCGTTGCGTCGCACACTTCAGCTTTAATTACTTAACTATACATAAGCCGTGGCATATTAGCTACGGCTTATTATTTTAGAGCTATATAAAACATACAACACATGAGCAAGTTTTCAAACACCAACTTCGCTAACGAAAAAGTTTTAATACGGGTCGATTTTAATGTACCGCTCGATAAAGCAACCCAAGCCGTAACCGACGACACACGAATTAGAGCCGCCATACCAACCATTAAAAAAATACTAGCCGATGGCGGCAGTGCTGTTTTAATGAGTCATTTAGGTCGCCCGAAAGAAGGGCCCGAAGCCAAATACTCTTTAAAACACGTACAAGCAACTGTAAGTAATTTGTTGGGGGTAACGGTAGATTTTGCCGACGATTGCATTGGCGAGCAAGCCATCACAAAAGCAGCTGCACTACAAGCAGGCCAAGTGCTGTTGCTCGAAAACCTTCGCTTTTACAAACAAGAAGAAAAAGGCGATACTACATTTGCACAACAACTGGCACAACTCGGCACCGCTTATGTGAACGATGCTTTTGGTACAGCGCATCGGGCACATGCCTCTACGGCAGTTATTGCACAATTCTTCCCCGCTGAAAAGCGAATGTTCGGGCTACTAATGGAAAGTGAAGTATATGCAGGCGAAAAAGTATTACACGCTGCCGAAAAACCATTTACAGCCATTATTGGTGGTGCTAAAGTCAGCGATAAAATTCTCATTCTTGAAAATTTACTAGACCGTGCTACCGATATTATCATTGGTGGGGGCATGGCTTACACCTTTTTCAAAGCACAAGGAGGCAATATTGGCAACAGCCTCTGCGAAGAAGAACGCTTAGCAACTGCAACAGCCTTATTGGAAAAAGCTGCTTCAAAAGGAGTTAAAATACACTTACCTGAAGATAGTGTTATTGCCGACAAATTTGATGCAGCAGCCAATACCGCTACAGCTCCAAGTGACAATATACCAAATGGTTGGATGGGTCTTGATATTGGTACTGCATCTTGCGAGCACTTTGCCAATGTTATTAAAGCCTCAAAAACCATTTTATGGAACGGCCCAATGGGTGTATTTGAAATGGCTAAATTTCAACAGGGTACCAAAGCAGTGGCAGATGCGGTGGCAGCAGCTACAGCAAACGGTGCCTTCAGTTTAGTTGGTGGTGGCGATAGTGTTGCTGCTGTGAATCAGTTTGGCTATAATGATAAGGTTAGCTTTGTAAGTACCGGTGGTGGTGCGATGCTCGAATTTTTTGAAGGCAAAGAATTACCGGGTATTGCAGCGGTGAAGTAACATTTGCCGTAAGGTATTTTAAAATTCTGTATGGCGGCCCTGCGGGCCGCCATACAGAACATACTAATTTGCTAAATAATTTTAAAATTACCGCAGCACCATGGATGGTTCAGACCCACTCTCCTATTTTGCATTACCTTACAAGTTTTTAAGTAAGCTATATTTATAGCACAAACACTAAGTTATGAAGACAACAACTGCCATTTTAATAGGCATTATCGGATTTATTGTAATACTCGGCGGCTGCGTAGGATGTAGCGCTGTGAACCTACAACGCAGCGGTACTGCACTCGAAGAAAATGTAAAAGCAAAATGGGGCAATGTAGAAAGCAACTATCAACGTCGTGCAGACCTCATACCCAATCTAGTTAGTACCGTTAAAGGCGAGGCTAATTTTGAAAAAAGCACCCTAGAAAGTGTTGTACAAGCACGTGCTAGTGCTACCCAAATTAAAGTTGACCCGGCCGATTTATCACCTGAAAAACTACAACAATTTCAGGCAGCACAAGGGCAGTTAAGTCAGGCTTTAGGCAGGTTATTAATGGTTACAGAAAACTACCCCAACCTCAAAGCCAACGAGGCATTCAGAGGCCTACAAGCACAATTAGAAGGCACCGAAAACCGCATCAAAGTATCTCGTGACGATTTCAATGCTGCTGTACAAGCTTACAATACTAAAATAAAAACCTTCCCTAACAACATTTTTGCTGGTTGGTTTGGCTTTACACCTAAAGGCTATTTTGAAGCAGAAGCAGGTAGCGAAAAAGCACCATCTGTAAACTTCGATGATATGGGTAGCAAAAAATAAGCACTACATCATGGGATTATTTTCAAAAAATAAACCACTATTCACTGAGGATGAGCAACAACTCATCCTCAGTGCTATTAGCGAAGCCGAACGCAGTACCAGTGGTGAAATTCGCTTGTTTGTTGAAAACAAATGTGCTTATGTTGATGCACTCGACCGTGCCAAAGAAATCTTCTTTCAACTACACATGCACGAAACAGCACTTCACAATGCAGTACTCGTGTATGTTGCCTTAAAAGACAAACAGTTAGCTGTGTACGGCGATGTAGGCATACATCGTGCAGTAGGTACTACTTTTTGGAATGCAACTATTAGGCAGGCTATTAGCAGCTTCAACAAACAATGCTATGCACAAGGTATTGCCGAAATCATTACTACCATTGGTAAAGCGTTGCAAACACATTTTCCTTACGATGCAAACACAGACAGAAACGAACTACCCGACGAAATTGTTTTTGGCCAATAACATCACAAATTGTAACCATGCGTAAGTTTCTGTTGTATCTTCTTTTAATCGGTACATTTCAATGTGCACAACAAGTTACTGCACAAAACATACCTTCAAGACCAACGCCACCAAAACTTGTTAACGATTTTACCAATACCCTTGCGGCAAATGAAGTTGCAAGTTTAGAAGCACAATTAGTATCCCTCGATGATAGTTCTAGCAATCAAATAGCAGTTGTAATTGTACCTACACTCGATAATTATCCCATAGAAGAATATGCTCATAAGCTTTTCAGAGCCTGGGGGATTGGCGATAAAAACAAGAACAATGGTATTTTATTACTCATAGCCCTCAACGACAAAAAAATTAGAATTGAAGTAGGAAAAGGGCTCGAAGGTGCTATACCCGATATAACTGCCGATAGAATTATTCGTAACGAGTTAGCTCCATATTTCAAGCAACAACGCTTTTACGATGGTATCGATCATGCCATTCATATTTTGAGTTTGGCAGCCGTTGGCGAATACAAAGAGGCAAGAGCCAAACAACAACCAAGCGATGGTATGGGAGCTTTTGCAGCCATTGGTTTGGTGATACTTGTTATTATTATTGTAGTTATTGCAAGTAACATGAGAGGTGGCGGCGGTGGCGTTATGAGTAGACGTGGCTACCGAGACTTCAATGGTGGGTTACCTCCAACTTGGTTTGGTGGTGGTAGCTTTGGGGGAGGTAGCAGAGGCGGAAGTGATTTTGGTGGAGGTTTCGGAGGCTTTGGTGGCGGCGATAGCGGTGGTGGTGGAGCTAGTGGTGGATGGTAGCTTTGAAATCATTTAACTAATACAATGCCATCTATCATTTACCGTAAGGTGGCAATGCTGTTAGTTCGGCTACTGTTGGTTGTAACTTCCAACCATAAGTATATGCACCATTGGTTATAACCAAATAAGGTACTGCAAGGGTGCTATTATATTGCAATGCCTGTTGTAGCACTTGCTCATGCAACGGTACATCCATTGCTTTACACTCTATAATAAGCCAGGGTTGATTGTGCTGATATACCAATATATCGCAACGACGCTGTTGATGGTTCACAGTGATACGCTTTTCTATGGCTAACCAACTGGCCGGATAGTGCATCACTTGTAACAAATATTGTAACATATTTTGACGCACCCACTCTTCGGGTGTTAATGCTACCCAACGCTTGCGTATTACATCAAAAATTTGCTGGTTTGCATTTTGTTGACGTATCTGAAACTCATATGACGGATAGGCTATTGCGATCACTTTGCGAAAGTAGGCTTACTAATGGCTATATTTGCAGAATTTATTTTTTTGAAACTGCCTTACATTATTCACCATAAAAGCCACATCACATGAAAACAAAAGAAGAAATCGTTAGCAACTGGCTACCACGTTACACAGGCGAGAAGATAGAAAACTTTGGCAAGTACATTTTGCTTACCAACTTCAGTAATTATGTGAGCATGTTTGCCGAGTGGTATAATGTACCTATCATTGGTAAAGACCGCCCCTTTCATTGTGCAACCGCCAACGGCATCACCATGATTAATTTTGGCATGGGCAGCCCCGGCGCCGCTACTGTAATGGACTTACTCACTGCACTAAAACCCGAAGCCGTACTGTTTTTAGGAAAGTGTGGTGGCCTAAAAAAACGTAATAAAATAGGCGATTTAATATTACCAATTGCAGCTATAAGAGGTGAAGGTACAAGTAACGATTACTTTCCACCCGAGGTGCCTGCACTACCTGCTTTCGCCTTACAAAAAGCCATCTCTACTACCATTCGAGAATACGAGGTAGACTATTGGACGGGTACTGTGTACACCACCAACCGCAGGGTCTGGGAACACGACGAAGCATTTAAAGCTTACTTACAAAAAATTAGAGCTTATGCCATAGATATGGAAACTGCCACCATTTTCAGTGTTGGTTTTTATAATAAAATTCCTACCGGTGCTTTACTACTAGTAAGCGATAACCCCATGATACCAGAAGGTGTTAAAACAGAAGAAAGCGACAAAAAAGTAACAGGACAATTCGTTGAAAATCATATTAAAATTGGTATTGATAGTTTAAAGCAACTTATCAATAATGGATTAACAGTTAGGCACCTCCGTTTTTAATGGCATCTTTACTAAGGATAAAGCAATTAACCGCAGGCTTTGGTGCTACCGAAAGCAGTAGCACCAAAGCCTTACATAACATTACACTAACCATAGAACGTGGCCAATGGTTAGCATTAGTGGGCGAAAGTGGCTCTGGAAAATCTATTACCGCACTTAGTATTTTAAAGCTACTTACTACCCCACCTATACACTACAGTAACGACAGCAGTATTACCCTTACGGTAAATGACACCACTACTTCGCTACTTTATGCATCGGCCCAACAACTACAACAAATTAGAGGAAAGCACATAGGTATGATATTTCAGGAGCCTATGAGCAGCCTCAACCCCACCATGCGATGTGGTGAGCAAGTAGCGGAAGTATTACAGCAGCACTTACAACTAACAAAACAAGCTGCTTATGAAAAAGTAATAGCATTATTTACGCAAGTACAGTTACCCAATCCTCAACTTACGTATAAAAAATATCCTCATCAGTTAAGCGGCGGCCAAAAACAGCGGGTAATGATAGCCATGGCACTTAGTTGCAACCCATCATTACTAATTTGCGACGAACCTACCACAGCACTAGATGTAACCGTTCAACAAGAAATACTCGACCTACTAGCTACCCTTCAACAAGAAAAAGGAATAGGTATATTATTCATAAGTCACGACCTTGCTTTAGTAGCCAAATATGCCACACACATTGCAGTTTTATATCAAGGGTCGGTAGTAGAGTACAATACAAAAAACAACCTGCTACAACAGCCACAACACCCTTATACGAAGGCTTTATTAGCATGCCGACCTGCGAACTATCCACAAGGTGTTCGACTACCTGTGGTAAGCGATTTTTTGAATAATAACAAACCTATTAACCTTGCGGTAAATAAGAATACTATACAAGCATTACCACATATTACCAACAAGCCTCTAATAAACATTCAAGAACTTACCATAACATACCCCACAACTAGTAATATTTGGAGCAGAACTACCAACAGCTATACAGCAGTACAACAACTTTCCGCAACCATTTTTGAAGGCGAAACTGTTGGTCTGGTTGGCGAAAGTGGCTGTGGCAAAACATCTTTAGGCCGAGCATTATTAGGATTACAACCCTATCAACAAGGGGTGGTACTATGGCAAGGTAAGCCCATACATCAATTTTCCCGCAAGGAAAAACAAGCATATGCAACGGCCGCCCAATTGATATTTCAAGACCCCTTCGCTGCTCTCAACCCCAGCATTACAATTGGTGAAGCAATTATGGCGCCAGTGAAGTACCACCGCATTGAAACATCAACAGCAGCAGCCAAACAATGGGTAATACAACTTTTGGAACAGGTAGGCCTACAAGCCGATCATTTTAATCGCTACCCTCATGCATTTAGTGGTGGGCAGCGGCAACGCATTGTAATTGCAAGAGCACTAGCCTTAAAACCTAAATTTGTTGTATGCGACGAAAGCGTTGCCGCACTCGATGTAAGCGTGCAAGCACAAGTTCTGAACTTACTTAACGATTTGAAAAAAGCCTTTCAATTCACAACACTTTTTATTTCTCACGACATAGAAGTAGTACGATATATCAGCAATCGCATTTGGGTAATGCATCAAGGCAAAATAGTAGAAGAAGGATTAGCTAGTAATGTATACGAACAACCGCAACACGCTTACACCCAACAATTAATCGCTGCAGTTCCCAAGCTCGTTTTTTAAATCGCGTTTTAGCTAAAGCTAACAGCCTTATAAACAACCATAAAGGGCTCGCCAAAGGCGAGCCCTTTATGGTAAATTTACCTTTAGATTTACTAAAATGGCAGATCGTCTTCAATATCGGCACCGCCACCCATAGGAGCGCCACCGCCATTAAAACCACCATTATTATTATTGTAAGCGGGTGCACTTGCATTAGTGCCGTAGCTATTACCAGCCATGCCACTATTACCACTATTAACAGTACCCCCCTCAGATTTGCCACCTAAAAGCTGCACTTGCTGAATACGCAAAGTGAGAGATGTTCCGGAACGACCATCTTGTGTAGTATAGTTTCGCAAGTCTGGTGAACCTTCAGCATATACTTGCGTACCTTTACGTAAGTATGGTGCAATCGCTGTTCTATCAGTCCAATAAGCACATTCAACCCAAATTGTTTTATCTTTTACATTGCCTTGTGCATCTTTAATTTTTTCGGTATGTGCCACTGAAAAGTTAATAACCGACTTCCCATTAACGTTATTCACAACTGCATCTTTTCCTAAATTGCCAATTACTGTTAGTTTTATCATAATAAAATGTTTTACATAAAAGCCAAAATAATGCATAAAGCTAATACAAGCAAAAGCTTTTGTTGAGGGTAATATAACATTCGGGTAAACATAATTATTTTTATTACTTTTTTCGTAATCAGAGCTGTATATTACAGTTGCAATCAACCAATATGTACGGCTTTCAACAAACCATACCCAGCTTAGAAGATGTAGGCCCTATCATTGAAGCAGAGGTATATTCTAATGAATATTCATTTTTAAATATTAAAAATTTACAGAGTACTGAACCCTTCTGTAAAGTAAATTTATTAATTGATACAGGAAGTAATATAAGTGGGTTAGACAAGCGTTTTATTAGGCAGCTACACCTATCAAAATATGTAGACTCAGCGCATGTTGGTGGCGTTGGAGGCATGCACGAATTGGCACGTTATAAAGGCATTTTATACTTACCTATTTTTCAGAATAAGGCACTTCCAATAGATGTAATAGAAGGCGATTACGCCAATGCCCCCTACGATGGCATTATTGGTAGAGATGTACTTCGCTTTTGCAGCTTCACTTACGATGGATGGAGCAACACTTTCAAACTCATGGCAATTGATATTTAAGTTTAATTCATCTGTGAAGATCTAGCTGATTCCAATAGCAGCCTGAACTTTTAAAAAAGTAAAAAAAGGCAGTGTGTTTGTAGCCGACCGCTTTTACGATGACCTTGGCCTGCTGAACATTTGGAACAGCCAGTGCATATCCTGTTTGGTGGGCCATTAAGACAATATCCAATATCATGTACTAAAAGACTATGCACTGACCGAAAACAAGCATCCACACTTGTTAAAAGATGAAATAATTGAACTTAAAAATGAAAGCTCTAAAAACAAATACCCCCAACATTTACCCAGAATAGCCATTGTGGACAGTAACAATCAATAAGTCATAGAACGCATCACCATTAATTGTAAGTAGTTAGCCAACACTATTGGCGAATTGTATAAATGCCGATGGTAAATAGCAATATTTTTTAGCCAGATCAACCAAACTATAACCACTAAAAACCTTAATAGACACTAGCGAAAATGCAGTTTTAATATAAACATGAACGGCACTCATTAATGTGCCTATACCCGTACTGCCAATAGTAGAACCTTTAAAAGACATGCTACCCCCGATGTATAACAAGCAACATTACAGCTAGCAGCCGACAACTTCGATATTAAGCCCGCACAAGCGGCGTTTTATCCAGCCATTAGTTTAACACCCTACTTGGCTTTTAATGCTTTTAATTTAGCTACTTGGTTCAGACCAGGTTCGCTTGCCTTTGGAGGCTTAGCTGGCTTAACAGCACCATTTTTTCAACAGAGGCAACTCAAAGCTAACTTAGCTGTACATAACAATATAAGGCAACAGTAACATTCAGTGTATTAGCAAATTCGATATTTCTATTATAACAGAGCCTTGGTGGAGGCTGGCAATAAAACTGCAATAAATTGCATAAACATTGTTCCAAAGCAGATAAAAACCGCAATTAGCTGTTTTTATCTGCTTTTATTTTAGTACACACTTGTATTTTTACCTGCGAAATAAAAACTACCATGCAGGCTACGAAAGGTATCATTACACCCGAGATTTTAGCAGCCCTTCAATCAATTGTAGGTGCGGCATATACATTTACCGAAAGGGATATACTAGAACATTACGGGCACGATGAAACGGAACGCTTGCAATACGACCCTGAAGTGGTAGTAAAACCTAGAACTACCGAAGAAATAAGCAGTATCATGCGGTTATGCAACCAACATTTGATACCTGTTACACCAAGAGGCGCAGGTACTGGATTGAGCGGTGGTGCGTTGCCACATTTGGGCGGTGTATTACTCAGTACCGAACGAATGAATACCATTCTCGACATAGACGAGCGGAACCTGCAAGTAACTACCGAACCGGGCGTAATTACGGAAGTATTGATGGACTCGGTAAAAGAGAGGGGCTTGTTTTATCCGCCCGACCCAAGCAGCCGTGGTAGTTGTTTTATTGGTGGCAATATTGCTGAAAACAGTGGTGGCCCTAAAGCAGTAAAATATGGTGTTGTTAAAGATTATGTACTGAACCTAGAAGTGGTACTACCCAATGGTGAAGTTATTTGGACGGGTGCCAACGTGCTTAAAAATTCTACTGGCTATAACCTTACACAACTGATGGTTGGAAGCGAGGGCACCCTCGGCATTGTTACAAAAATTGTATTAAAGTTGTTGCCCTTACCAAAGTACGACTTACTGATGCTAGTACCCTTTAAGAGTTTGGAAAAAGCAAGCGAAGCAGTGAGTGCTATTTTCAGAGCCGGATTTACCCCTAGTGGTTTAGAGTTGGTTGAAATTGATGCTTTAAAAATTGTAAGTGCCATGGTTGATAGCCATGCTGTACCAGTAACCGACGATATTGAAGCACACCTGATTATTGAAGTAGATGGTAATAATATGGATGTGCTCATGCAAGATATGGAACAAATTGCAGAGCTAACCGCCCAGTTTGAAGGTGGAGAAGTGTTTTTCGCAGATGATGCACAACAAAAAGCAGAACTGTGGAAGCTGCGACGCCGAGTGGCAGAAGCTGTAAAAACAAGCGGTTATACTATTGAAGAAGATACAGTTGTACCACGTGCCGAATTACCTAAGTTGATTAGAGGTGTGAAAGAACTTGGTAAGCAATACGGTTTTCATGCGGTATGCTATGGCCATGCTGGCGATGGCAACTTACACATTCGTATTAACCATCCGACGATTAAAAATAGTCATGGAAGCCCGGAAATGACCGCTGCTTTAAGAGCATTATTTCAATTAGTGAAAAGCTTAGGCGGTACAGTGAGTGGTGAACATGGCGTTGGATTGATACAAAAACCTTACATGGATATTGTTTTTAGAAATGCTAATTTAGAGTTAATGCGTAGTATCAAAAGAGCATTCGACCCCAATAATATTTTGAATGCAGGCAAAATATTCGATCTTGCCTAAAACAAATCGTGAAGCGATGAAGCAAATACTAGCGGTTGTTCTAACAACTATGATACTATCGGTAACAGCCAATGCACAAAGAAGAGAGTACCCAGCCAGTGATTTTCCAACAGCACCAACAACAGGTGGCTTTCAGTGGAACAAAACCTTTGTAGGCGGTAGTTTAGGTTTGGGCTTTGGTTCGGGCACGTTTAACTTAATAACTAATCCTGAAATTGGTTACAGCCTTGCCGAATGGGTAGATGTTGGTATGGTGTTTAACATTGGTTATTTCTCACAACGTATAGACTACCTTACGGGAAATGGCGGTACTTATAGTGAAAAATACCGCACCTTTCAATACGGTGGCGGAGGCTTTGTTAGGGTGTACCCCTTCAATCCGATTTTTCTAACCATTCAACCTGAAGTGAATTGGCTTAGTACCACTATTACTGCTACCAATACGCCGAATAGCATTAAACAAACCAATCGGAGTACCAGCTTTATTGCAGGTGTTGGCTATTCGCAACGCGTAGTAGGACAAAGTAGTTTTTATACCTTGATTGGAGTTGATTTAGGGAACGATCGTAACTCGCCTTACAAAACATACACAAATGCTAATATTCCTATTGTAAGAGCTGGTTTTAATGTGTATTTAGGAGGTGGCGCTAAGCAGTAAGAAAATCAATAACATCTTGCGGTGTTTCGCAAACCACCATGTTATCACGCCAATTTTCATATAAAAATCCTTGCAATTGCATGTGATTCATATGACCTAATAAATGATTGTAATATCCTGCTGAATTCAGCAGGATTATTTTTTTATCATGAATCTGTAATTGATTCCACGTAAGCACTTCAAACAATTCATCCATCGTACCATTACCACCCGGCAATATGATGATGGCTTCAGAAAGCTCGTACATCATTTTTTTGCGGCTATG
This sequence comes from Chitinophagaceae bacterium, assembly GCA_046296295.1. Classification (GTDB taxonomy): domain Bacteria; phylum Bacteroidota; class Bacteroidia; order Chitinophagales; family Chitinophagaceae; genus UBA10646. Next base: position 63,210 of record JBKBLG010000012.1, read on the forward strand.
CATATCGTTCACTACGTGTAGTTCTGTTAGTTCGTTATGTGCATGCTCCCATGCTACTAACACCTCAGGAATAATACCTATTACCTTACCATGATGTGCTAATACAGCATTAGCTGTTGCACCCATCAATCCTTTATTACCACCGCCGTATACAAGTGCAATATTCGCTTTGGCTAAATCAGCCCCTAGTTGTTGTGCATGCAACACATATAACTCATTATTTCCATCTTTACTACCACAAAAAACAGCTACAGATTGGTACGACATATTGGTACAATTTGGTTGCGAATGTACAGTTGTTTGCCGAACCATCATTTACCGTAAGGTTACCTTCATATAAAAGTTATAACACTACCCAAAACAGACATGTAGCTGCTTACACATAACCACTACACTTACCCAATAGTTACATTTGAAATATCCAATGATCCTTTAAAAGCCATGCTATGTTAGTGAGTTTAATTATGCCCACTTTCAATAGAGCACACTTACTTACTGCTGCTATAGAAAGTGTTATAGAACAAACTTATACCCAATGGGAACTCATCATTATAGACGATGGTTCTACAGATACATCAGAAGAACTAGTAAAGCAATACACATTTAATTACAATAACATCTTCTTTGTAAAACGCCCCAATTATTTACCGAAAGGTGCCAATGCTTGCAGGAATTACGGCCTTTCAATTGCAAGTGGAACATTTATTAAATGGATAGACTCCGATGATATTTTAGCAGCCGATGCACTTGCTATTCAAGTGAACGCCTTACGGCAAAATGAAAACGCGGGTGTATGTATTAGTCAAATCAGCTTTTTTTCCACGCATAAGCATGAATACAAATACAGCTTGCAACATTGGAGTAATCAAACACACACCAATAACGCCGTTGAAGACTATTTATTTAATAAAGTAAAATGGCAAACAGCCGCCGGCTTATGGCGCAAATCGGTGTTAGATGAAAAGCCTTTTCATGAGCAGTTAATGAATTCGCAAGAATGGTTAATGCATTTAAAATTTTTATTAACTGATACAGCCTATGTGATTACACCACATGTAATTTATTATGTTCGTATGCACAACGAACGCATGTCGGCCAAAGGAAAACTCAATGGCAAGTACTATTACCATCAGTGCTTGAGTAGAATGATAGCATTAGAATTACTCACTAAATCGCACCACTTCACTTGGAAAAGTAGTATACGATTAGTATTGTTCATCGTTTGGAACTACGCCCGTGTAATAAAAACAAGACACATGTATTGGTCTAAAGCTGGCTTACAGTTTATTCGCCAATCGTTCAAATTGTTAGTGCATGCCTTACAGCACAAGCATGCTGTACTAGAACATTAGTATTCGTGTTTTAAAAACTACAGAAGCCCCGCCATGGCGGGGCTTCTTTTATACTGACCAATATCAGCGTTTTGTACTATTCGCATCAGCCTACAAGGTTTTGTGTGCTGTTAATCTTGCAGTTGCATCTCTTTTACCAAAAACAAAGTGTATGGAAGCTGCGAAAACAATTAGTACTTGTTACCACTGTGGGGAAGACTGTGTAGATGAAAATATTTTATTAGGAGATAAAACCTTTTGTTGTAGCGGCTGCAAAACGGTGTACAGCATTTTACAGCAAAGCGACATGTGCACTTATTATCAACTTAACGATAAGCCGGGTGCCAATCAACGCATACAAGTTCGCAAAGAAAAATTTGCCTTTTTAGATGATACTAATATTGCCCAAAAACTCATTCACTTTACCGATGGTAAGCAAAGCCATGTAACTTTTTATTTGCCGCAAATACATTGCAGCTCTTGCTTATGGCTATTAGAACACATCTACAAAATAGAGCCTGGCATTATTAGTGCAAGGGTACATTTCACCAAAAAAGAAGTTGATATTGTATTTGAACATAATAAGGCAAGCTTACGTAAGGTAGCTGAAACCCTTACCAGCATTGGTTACGAACCATACATTAGCTTACAAAACCTTCAAGGCACCGATAAAGTACGCAACAATAGTTTAACCTATCAGTTAGGTATTGCAGGGTTTTGCTTTGCTAACGTAATGTTGCTAAGCTTTCCAGAATATTTAGGCTTAGAACATTCTGAACTATACCTACAAAAAATTTTCCGATACATTAGTTTCCTATTAGCCTTACCTGTTTTACTGTACAGCGCATTACCATTTTATAAAAGTGCTTATAGTGGCTTACAGCACAAGTATATGAATATAGATGCACCCATTGCACTAGCCATAGTACTTACTTTTCTTAGAAGTTGTTATGAAATTTTTTGGCAGGTAGGTAGTGGCTATTTCGATTCTATGACGGGTATCGTTTTTTTCATGCTCGTAGGCCGAATACTTCAAGAAAAAACCTATCAGCAACTCTCTTTCGATAGAGATTATAAATCGTATTTCCCTATTGCTGTAACTGTTTTAAAAGATGGTAAAGAAGCTACCAAAGCATTGCCAGATATTGTTGTTGGCGATACACTCTTAATACACAACAACGAACTCATACCAGCAGATGGCATTTTAACAAAAGGAAAGGCGTATATCGATTACAGTTTTGTTACTGGTGAATCTATTCCCGTACTCAAAGAAATGGGAGAACTGATTTATGCAGGTGGTAAGCAAACTGGCGGTAACATGGAGCTACTAGTAATGAAAGAAGTATCGCAAAGCTACCTTACACGTCTTTGGAATAACGATAATAAAAAGCAACAAAAGGCTACACCATTTACCGATGTTATCAGCAAGTACTTTTCAATTGTAGTATTGTTCTTAGCTATTGTAGCCTCAGCTTATTGGTTTATACAAGGTAATGATGTACGAGCATGGAATGTGCTTACAACCATTTTGATTGTTGCCTGCCCTTGTGCTTTGTTGCTTGCGAACACCTTCACCAACGGACATATTCTTGGCATTTTATCGAAAGAAAAACTGTATCTAAAAAATGCTGATACCATTGAAGCTATTGCCAACACCACACACATCGTGTTTGACAAAACCGGCACCATTACCGATAGCGAACACTTACAGGTACAATTCAACGGCGAGCCATTAACTCCTGAGCTGGCTAGTGCTGTCAGAAGTTTGGTAAGCCATAGTCAGCACCCATTAAGCAAGGCTATTTATAAACATTTGCATGCAGCTACTTTACACCCATTAACTGATTTTAGAGAACATATTGGTGCAGGCATAGAAGGTGCTGTTGAGGGCAACTGGATTCAAGTAGGTAATGCTGCTTTTATTGGTGCAGCCACCGAAAACGCAGCACAACGAGAGAGCCGTTCTTACATTGCTGTAAATGGTAGAATGCTTGGCTATTTTAGCTTTGCGAATACTTATAGGAAAGATGTACTTAAAGTTATTCAACAGCTTTTACGTAAGTATAATATCACTATTTTATCGGGCGATAATGATGCAGAGCGTAATTTTTTACAGCGTACATTAGGCTCAAATGTTACACTAAAATTTTACCAATCACCTAACGATAAGTTACAATACATACAACAATTGCAAGCTGCTGGTGCTAAAGTTACCATGCTTGGCGATGGTTTAAACGACTCAGGTGCATTACGCCAAAGCGATGCTGGCATTGCCCTTACAGAAGATACCAACAACTTTACTCCAGCTAGCGATGCTATCTTAGAAGCATCGAGCCTACATAAGCTGCAGCAACTGATTCGGCTCACCAAAGCCAACAGAAATATTATCATTATCAGTTTTATTGTTTCGATATTGTACAATGTAATTGGATTAAGCTTTGCATTGCAGGGTTCATTATCTCCATTAGTGGCTGCTATTCTAATGCCTGCAAGTTCTATCAGTATTGTTGCACTTACTTACAGCTTATCGCATATGCATGCCAAATGGATACGATTGTAAAAAAGTGTTTTTGATAAGTATCATTTACGTAAGTGATACCCATCATTATCTAAGAGATACCCCAAAAATACTTTTACAGCCATAACCGAGAACCATGAGTGTTATAATCATTCTACTAATTATAAGTATTGGCGTTGCAGGTTTTTTTCTAGCAGCCTTTTTATGGTCGGTAAAAAAAGGGCAGTATCAAGATGATGTATCGCCAGCACACCGTATACTCTTCGATAACAACACCGAAACAACACAACAATAACAATAGCCCATCTTACAATTTGACTCTTTAACAACACGATTATGCAACTAGAAAAATTTTACTACGACAACAAGATAGTAAAGTACTTCGCCTACGCTACAGCACTTTGGGGCTTGGTAGGTATGATTGTTGGCTTATGGGTAGCCATTCAAATTTATGCTCCGGGAGTATCGTTAGATTACCCTGGCACTACATTTGGTCGCCTACGCCCCATTCACACTAATGCTATCATTTTTGCTTTTGTAGGCAACTGTATGTTTACAGGTATCTATTACTCGCTGCAGCGTTTATGTAAATCGAGAATGTTCAGCGATAAGCTTAGCTGGATTCACTTTTGGGGTTGGCAGTTAATTATTGTTGCAGCGGCTGTTACCCTATTCTTAGGCTATACCACAGCTAAAGAATATGCCGAATTAGAATGGCCTATTGATATTGCCATTACATTAATATGGGTAGTATTTGGCATTAACATGTTTGGCACTATTTTCAAAAGAAGAGAAAGCCACATTTATGTTGCCATTTGGTTTTATATAGCTACATGGGTTACAGTTGCCATGTTGCATATTGTGAATTCTTTTGAAATACCGGTATCTTTTTTAAAGAGTTATAGTTGGTATGCAGGTGTACAAGATGCATTGGTACAATGGTGGTATGGCCACAATGCGGTTGCCTTCTTTTTAACAACGCCTATTCTTGGTTTGATGTATTACTTCTTACCAAAAGCAGCAAACCGCCCTGTTTATTCTTACCGCTTGTCTATCATTCACTTCTGGGCGTTAATATTCATATACATCTGGGCAGGACCGCACCACTTACTCTACACTGCATTACCCGATTGGGCACAATCTTTAGGTACAGTATTCTCAGTAATGCTTATCGCACCAAGTTGGGGTGGTATGTTGAACGGATTATTCACACTTCGTGGTGCTTGGGATAAAGTTCGTGAAGAGCCTATCTTGAAATTCTTCGTAGTAGCTGTAACCTGCTATGGCATGAGCACTTTTGAAGGTCCGTTATTAAGTTTAAAAAATGTAAATGCCATTGCTCACTTCACAGATTGGATTATTGCACACGTGCATATTGGTGGTTTAGGCTGGAATGGTTTTATGGCATTTGGTATGTTGTATTGGTTATTTCCTAAAATGTGGAATACAACTTTATACTCTAAAAAGCTTGCTAACAACCACTTCTGGCTAGGTACAATTGGTATTGTAATTTATGCTGTGCCTTTGTATTGGGCAGGTTTCGCACAAGCAGATATGTGGAAGCAATTCACTGATGAAGGACAATTAAAATTCCAATTTTTAGAAACAGTTACCAGTATTATTCCAATGTACATCAGTCGTAGCATTGGAGGTACCTTGTATTTGATTGGTGCTATTTTAATGGTGTACAATTTATACAAAACAGTACAACAAGGTAGTTTTGTTGCTAATGAAGCTGCAGAAGCTGCGCCAATACAAAAAGCACATGCGGGTGAAAAAGAATATTGGCACCGTTGGATAGAGCGCCGCCCTGCCACTATGTTAATCTTAAGCTTAGTATTGGTTGGCATTGGCGGATTGATTGAAATGGTTCCAACTTTCTTAATTAAGTCTAATGTTCCTACAATTAGCAGCGTTAAGCCTTATACACCGCTAGAATTACAGGGCAGAGACATTTACATACGTGAGGGTTGTTATACTTGTCACTCACAAATGGTTCGTCCATTCAGAGATGAAGTAGCACGTTATGGCGAATACAGTAAAGCTGGTGAGTTTGTGTACGACCACCCATTCCAATGGGGTAGCAAGCGTACCGGACCAGATTTAGCACGCGTTGGTGGCAAGTATCCTGATAGCTGGCACTACAACCACATGATGGAACCAAGTATGATGTCGCCAGGATCTATCATGCCACGTTACAGTTGGTTACTTGACAATAAGATTGATACTGCTAGCACGCCTGCCAAAATAAGAGCTATGCAAACTTTAGGTGTACCATACGCAGAAGGTTACGATGCCATTGCAAACCAAGAATTAATGCAGCAGGCCAACATCATTAAAAACAACCTGAAAGAGGCGAAAATTAACACAGCTGCCAACACCGAAATCGTTGCATTAATTGCCTACCTACAACGATTAGGTACCGATATCAAAGCAGAGAAGAAAGAAAATACAGCCATGAAATAAAAACATAAAAATTATTATATGAAATTCATACACTACCTCGAGAAAATAAGCAACGTAAGCATTTATGGTCTTAGCTCATTCTTGATATTCTTCATCTTTTTCTGCTTGGTAACCATCTACACCTTACGGCAAAAGAAGCAAGCACTTCATGAAATCAGTAAAATTCCATTGGTTGACTAATGCCTTAAAACAACGAACATGAATACCATACAATTCGAAAATAAAATAAGCAAGTGGCTACCATTTATCTTGTCACTAATAGGCTTATTAGTTGCAACTTTAGCTTCAGCACAAAACAATACTGCCAACGCAGCGGTAGCTGAAAAGCAAACTCTCATGAGTAATCCGGTGGCTGTAAGTCTTATCATTATAGCAGGTGTTTTACTTTTAATCATTGCCTTAATGGCGAATGTAATGTTAGGTACAGCCAAATGGTTTTTAGATAAAGAAAAACAACAAAAAGCTACCACCATTGTAACAACATTACTACTATTATTCGGCTTACCTATGAGTGGCATAGCACAAGATGTTGCTACTGAACTACCCAAAACTGCCACCACCATTGCAGGATTATCACAAGCAGTGTTTTATCTTATTATCTCTGTAATAGGATTAGAATTATTCATCATACTAATGCTTGCGTATTTTATACGTTTATTCATTACAAAAGATGCTCCTGCTGTTGCACCAGCAACTGAAGAAGCAGAGGCTCCATCAACCCTGAAAGTATGGTGGGATAAAATGAATAGTTTTAAACCTGTTGAACAAGAAGCTAATATTGATCTTGGCCATAACTACGATGGTATTAGAGAACTCGATAACCGCTTACCACCATGGTGGCTTTACGGTTTCTATGTTACCATTTTAGTAAGTGTTGTATACCTATATCGTTATCACGTATCTCATTCAGCACCTTCTAGTAAAGAAGAATTTGAGATGGCAATGAAGCAAGCCGAAGCCGACAAAGCAGCATACTTGGCGAAAGCAGCAAATAATATAGATGAAAATACAGTAAAGCTACTTACCGAGGCAACTGATTTAGAAAATGGCAAAAAAGTATTTACCAGTGTTTGTGCTGCTTGCCATGGAGCCGAAGGTCAAGGTGGTGTAGGCCCTAACTTAACCGACGATTATTGGCTTAATGGTGGTAGTATCAACGATATTTTTAAAACCATCAAATATGGCCGTCCTGAAAAAGGCATGAAAAGTTGGAAAGATGATTATTCACCTATTCAAATTGCGCAGCTAGCAAGCTATATCAAATCTTTAAAAGGTACGAACCCTGCTAATGCTAAAGAAAAACAGGGAGAGCTATATCAAGAAGATACCACCACTCCAACAACCAAAGATTCTACTGTTAAAGAAACTAAATCCATCGCTATGAACCCGTAAGGATAAATACTTTTCTGTGCAAAAACTCCAGCCTTTTAATAGATAAATAAACACAAGATGACAACCGACATACAAGAATCTAAAGCACAGCAATTAAGCGCTGAAAAAACTACGTCGAATCCTGAATCTTTCAGAGATCGTATTGCCACTGTGGGGGAAGATGGCAAGCGTAAGTGGGTTTTTGCACAGAAACCTTTCGGTAAATTTTATAATATAAGAAGCATTGTAAGCTGGTGCTTTTTTGCACTGTTTTTTACACTTCCATTTATTAAAATCAACGACCACCCACTCTTTCTTTTCAATATTCCAAAAGCCAAATTCATACTATTTGGTCAGATTTTTTGGCCGCAAGATTTTTTCATCTTCGGCCTCATCATGATCACATTCATCGTATTCATTGTACTATTCACTGCAGCTTTTGGTCGATTATTTTGTGGCTGGGTTTGTCCACAAACCATATTCATGGAAATGCTTTTCAGAAAAATTGAATATGCTATTGATGGTGATGCCCCTGCACAAAAATTATTAGCAAAAGCACCCTGGACGCGTACAAAAATCATCAAGCGTGTAAGTAAGCATACCATCTTCTATGCATTGTCTTTTATTATTGCCAACTTCTTTCTGGCATACATCATTGGCATGGATGAACTAATTAAAATTATCTCTGAACCAGTAAGCAAGCATACCACTGGCCTAATATCGATTTTAGTATTCAGTGCAATATTCTATGCAGTATATGCTTTCTTTAGAGAGCAAGCCTGCACTGTTGTATGCCCTTATGGACGCTTACAGGGTGTACTACTCGACAGAAATTCTATGATAGTAGCCTACGATTACAAACGTGGCGAAGTCAGAAAAAAATATAATAAAAAAGAAGTACGTAATGCTGGTGATTGCATCGATTGTTTTCAGTGCGTTAAGGTATGCCCTACCGGTATCGATATCAGAAACGGAACACAATTAGAGTGCATAGGTTGTACCGCTTGTATCGATGCTTGTAATCACATGATGGATAAAGTTGGCTTCGAACGTGGCCTCATTCGCTATGCTAGTGAAGATGGTATTGCCCTAAAGCAACCATTGCGTTACACACGCCGTATGAAGCTGTATACAGCACTACTTGTTTTACTCACTTCATTACTTATCACACTCTTAGTAACAAGAAAAGATGTTACCGCAACCATCATGCGTACACCAGGCCTCATGTATCAAGAAATTGGCAACGATAGTATCTCTAACTTATACAATATTAAAGTGGTTAATAAAACAATGAAACAAATACCACTCACGGTACAACTAGTAGATGCTAAAGGTAAGGTAGATGTAGTTGGTAATAAAATTGTAGTACAAAGCGAAGGGCAAGGTGCAGGCAGTTTTTTTGTAACACTACCAAAACAAAGCATTAAACAACGCAAAACTCAAATCAAACTAGCCATATACAATCAGAACCAACAAATAGATGTTATTAAAACCAACTTCTTAGGACCTATTGAATAACCAAAAACAAATTATATGCAACTTAACTGGGGCCATAAAATCACATTCGTATTCATCGGCTTTGCAAGCATGATGTTTTACTTAATCTACAAATGCAATCAAACCAACTTCGAGTTAGTATCGAAAGACTACTATAAAGAAGAGCTTGCATATCAACAAGTAATTGATGGCACCAATAATGCCAATCAATTACAAACCAGTACCAACATTACAATACAAGGCACGCAAGTGAGCATTCAATTACCCAACGAAATGCAACAAAAGCATATCAAAGGTAATGTACACTTCTACTGCCCTACCGATGCTCATAAAGATCAGCAGTTTAACCTTACGGTAAATGATAATGCAACTTTCAAAGTACCTCATGCGGTTATTCCCGGAAAGTATATTGTAAAAATTAGTTGGCAGGCCGATGGTAACTATTACTATCAAGAAAAAGAAATACAAGTATTATGATTACACAAGCCATACTTACCGGATTAGGGCTAGGTAGCTTTAGCAGCTTACACTGCATTGGCATGTGTGGCCCTATAGCATTATCGTTACCTAACATGCATCTCCCTGTGTGGCAACAACGTGCAAGTGCTGTACTATACAATCTTGGTCGTGTTATCACTTACAGCCTTATCGGAGCATTGCTTGGCGTACTTGGCCGGCAGTTTCAGATGGGTCAAATTCAGCAAATCATATCTATTGTAATGGGTGCACTGGTATTGAGCTACGCCATCCATCATTATTTTACTAGAAAAAGCTGGCAACCTCGTTTCTTAGATGCAATACATCAGCAAGTTCAAAAAATAATGATTCATTTACTGCAAAGCCCAACCCTTTCATCATTTCTGTTGTTAGGCATGGCCAACGCTTTGTTACCATGTGGCATGGTGTACGTAGCACTAGCATCGGCACTCAGCTTTATGGATATAGAAGTTAGCATTGCATTTATGGCGGCTTTTGGTATTGGCACATTACCACTTATGTTACTTGTAAGTATGCTTGGCAATACGCTACGCATGCCCATAAGAGCCAACTTACGCAAAGCAACTCCATACATGATAACAATCGTGGGAATGCTGCTCATCCTCAGAGGTCTTAATTTAAACATACCATATCTTAGCCCCTACATTCAACATGCAAGCACCGTTGTGCCTTGTCATTAACGAATAAAAATGTTACGCAAGCAATTACACATAATGCCCCCTCATGATGCAGGCAGCAGCCGTGTAACACCAGCACTATGCAAGCGAAAGTTTGCCCAATACTTAGAAAAAGGGGTTACTGTTATCGATGGCAGAACTGCTCTCGAATTTGGCAAAGGCTTTGCCAAAGGTGCCATTAACATTGGTATTGATGGCGATTTCGACACTTGGATGAAAGTGTTGATTCCAATTAATACCCCCATAGTATTTATTGCGCCCGATGGCCGAGAACTTGAAATGGAAGCACGCCTACATACTTTAGGTTATCATCAACTGCTGGGTTATCTGCCCGTTAAAAAACTATTTCAAACAGGTTGTACCAACCCCGCTTGCGAACAAATTAACATAGCAATGGATTTTGTAGACTCTTGCTCTCCTAACGATTTTGAAAATTACGCAAGCATACCCGGTATTGTTATTCTAGATATTCGAGAAAGCAGAGAACTACCTTACGGTAAAATACCGAAAAGCCTGTGGATACCCTTACGCGAAATACCTAGCCGCATTCACATGTTCGATGAAGAAAAAACATACCTCATTTACTGCCAAAGCGGTTATAGAAGCATGATTGCCGCATCACTGCTCATTAATGAAGGTATCGTTAATGTTATCAACGTAGTAGGTGGAGTAGAACTTATTAAACAAGAAAAACCCGAGCTGCTTACCATGGTATAGTAAGTAACCTTATCTAGAAGCCAATTTTTCAGGTTTATCTTGATACCCCCAATGCTCATTTTCTTCTAGAGTTCTTCCTTCATACTTGCCAAATTTCAAAATGGTATATGCCATCCAGATTACTACTATCGGTGAACAAGTAAACAAAACACCCACCGCACTCAATGGTGCATTATTATAAATAAGTGTAACGTATACAATTAAATACAATGTACCTAAAGCCGTTACCGTTGCAGGACATTTAAACATACAAAGCAGTTTAGAAAGCATGTAACAGCAGAAAGAACATTTTGTTTCACAAAATGTTCTTAAAAAAATAAATAGAGCTATACAACCCTTAATTCATTAGGTTCTTTAGCTTTTTTATATTGAGTATGGTGATATTACCATCTTCTAGTGCAACCAGTTTTTCTGCCTTAAAATCAGACAAGGTTCTAATAAGCGACTCCGTTGCAGTACCTGCAATAGTTGCTAAATTCTCGCGGCTCATTTGAATGGTGAAAGTTTCTGTACCTTCAGTATTGTACGTATTGTTTATTTGTACTAGGGCATCGGCCACCTTTTTACGAAGCGAGTTATAGGCCAGGCCTAATAAATGCTCTTCTCTTTCTCGTACATTTTTAGCTAACAGCTTTACAAACTTTTCTGCGACAGATACATTTTTATGCATTAAGCTGTCGAACTCTTCTTTGGGTATTAAGGCTAACTCACAATCGCCTAAGGCCTGTGCAGACTCTTTATATGAGGTGCCTTCTAACAAAGGAACATAACCTACAAAATCGCCGGAATTGTATAAACCAATAATTAGTTCTTTGCCATCATCGTTAATTTTATAGGTTTTTAACTTGCCACTTACTACATAAAATAAGCACGATGGCCAGTTACCTTCTTTATAAATGAGTTGCTTTTTCTTATAAGTATTTACAAATCTGTTTTCTGTAAGCAGTTTGTGAACATCTGCTTGCGACGATTGTACAAATTCGCTAATTGTGTTTGCGCCAGCATTTGCCGTAAGGCGTTCTTGCATTAACTGATTTTTCTTTAAGCGGCCTTCAATGGCATTTAGTAACTCGGTAGCATCGAAGGGTTTTGTAATATAATCGTCGGCACCAAGTTCCATACCCTTACGTAAATCGGTTCGCTCATTTTTTGCCGTAAGGAAGATAAAGGGTACACCTTTTAGAGCTTCATTTTTTTGTAGTGCATGTAACACGCCATAACCATCGAGTACGGGCATCATAATATCGCATACAATTAGGTCGGGCTTTTCTTGCAGTGCAATTTCTACACCTTCTTTTCCGTTAGCAGCCGTTACTACTTGGTAGGCGGCTAGTTCAAGTATTTCGGCTGTATTTTCTCTAATTTCTGTGTTATCTTCTATAATCAGAATTTTAGTCATGGGCTGTTGTTATTTGCTAGGAACTTGAATTACAAAAGAGGTACCTTTTTCTAACTCACTATGGCAGCTAATGCGGCCATTCATTAACTCTACATACTTCATTACAATATGTAAGCCTAGGCCTGTGCCTTGTACATTAGCAGCGTTAGTAGCTCTGAAAAAGCGTTCGAACAAGTGTTTCATATCTTCTTTAGAAATACCAATACCATTATCGCTTACACGTAATGTTAAAGTATCGTTTTCTACTTGCGTAAATACTTCTATGATGCCATGATTTGGTGAAAACTTAATGGCGTTTGATAATAGGTTATGTAATATGTGTTTGAGTAAGTTGGCATCAACACAAACATCGCTTGGGCCAATATGTGTGTACACAATTTTTTGCTGCGGCTGTGCTACCATACGCATTTCGGCAATGGTTTTCTGAGCAAAATCTTGCAGTTCGAATACCGTATTTTTTACTTGGATTTTACCCTCTTCAATTTTACCAACAGATAGAAAGTCGTTTAAGATATCGTTCAATAAATTAACAGAAGAAATAATACGCTGAATATGCTTTTCACGTTTGGCATTATCTTCTGTAGTAGTATATTTTGATAATAAATAAGTAGAGGAAAGTACCGTGCTAAGCGGCGTTCTGAACTCGTGTGAAGCCATTGTTACGAACCTCGATTTTAGTTCGCTGAGTTCTTTTTCTTTCTCCAGCGATTCACGCAACTCTTTATCCTTAATCTGGTTTTCGTGAATCTGCTTATTGAGTTGTGTTACTGTTGTTTCTAAAATTTTGGTACGCTCCTTCACTTTTTGCTCTAGAGCAGCATTCAAATCTAACAGAGCTTTTTCGGCTGCTTTGCGCTGTGTAACATCGGTAATAAAAGCCAAAACAAAATTTTGGTTATTAATGTGGTAATGGCCCAAACTAATTTCAACCGGAAATTCTGTTCCATCGCTGCGAACAGCATATAAATCTAACCCTATACCCATTGGCCTGCTAGTAGGCCGCTGCATATAATTATGGTGATGATGTTTATGGTTATGCCTAAAACGTTGCGGTATAAGTACTTCAATGGGCTTCCCTAATAAAACTTTGGCATCGCTATAACCAAATTGGTGTAATGCAAAGGGGTTAATGGTATCAATATATCCTCTCTCGTCGGCAACAACAATACCAATACTAGCATGATTAAACATCGTTTCAAACAATTCCGATTTAGAAGCTACCATAAATATTGCTGTAGTTAATTGATGCTGATGCTGTGCTTTCAAATGTACAATTACACTCATTTCATCAGCATATGTGTTCACTGTTACTTACAATAAGCTTAAACAAAATTTACTTTAGGATAAATAAAAAATCGTATTTCTGCGTTTTTAATGCAGTTTTTTGCGGCTTTTGTAGATATTTGTCAGAACTGTTGCACACGCTTAATATTGCCATATGAGTCCTACTTTATTAATCTCGTTTGTTGTTGGATATTTTTTGATTTTATTAGTAGTTGCTTGGTATACCGGCCGCAAGTCTGATAACAATAGTTTTTTTATTGGCAACCGCAGCAGTAATTGGATGCTGGTTGCTTTTGGTATGATTGGCACTAGCCTCAGTGGTGTAACATTTGTAAGCGTACCCGGTGCAGTAAAAACAGAAAGCTTTGCGTACCTACAAATAACACTGGGCTACCTTATTGGATATTTGGTAATTGCCTATGTACTACTACCACTGTATTACAGGTTAAACCTCACCTCTATTTACAATTACTTAAGTAACAGGCTTGGGGTTAAAAGCTATAAAACAGGGGCAAGTTTTTTTATTCTATCCCGAACTTTAGGGGCAACAGCTAGGCTTTATTTGGTAGTTAAAATTTTGCAAGATGCAATATTGAGCAGTTTCAACGTTCCGTTTTGGGCTACTACCCTCATTATACTTGCTATGATTTTGGTATACACTTACGAAGGCGGTGTAAAAACCATTGTATATACCGATACTTTGCAAACAAGTTGCATGCTTATTGGCTTAATTATTTGTGTTGTATTTATTTTGCAGAAGTTACAACTAGGTTTTGTAGATAGCATTCAAGCCATGAATGCTAGAGGCTACACACAAATTTTCTTCTCTCAGCCAGAAAGCAAGTTCTTTTTTCTAAAGCAAATTTTAGCCGGTGCTTTTATTACCATTACCATGACGGGGATGGATCAGGAAATGATGCAAAAGAATATCTCCGTGAAAAACTTGAAAGACAGCCAGAAAAATGTGGTTTCGCTAGGCTTTATTATGCTGGCAGTAATTAGTTTATTTCTCGTTCTAGGCGGCTTACTGTATCTCTATGCAGAAAGCTTAGGTGGTACTATGCAAACTGTGGTGGAGAACGGCAAAGAAATTTCTAAATTCATGATCAATGGTGTACCTGCCGGCGGCGATAAATTATTTCCTGTACTTGCATTGCAACATATGCCTGCAATCATTAGCGTAGTGTTTATCATTGCTTTAATTTCGGCCTTATTCCCAAGTGCCGATGGTGCTATCACAGCTTTAACATCTTCTTTCTGTATCGATATTTTGGGTATGCAACGCCGCAACGATTGGAGCGACGCGGAGAAGAAGAAAATACGCCAACGGGTACATCTTACTTTTGCAGCTATATTTTTACTTTTTGTGATGGTATTCAAATGGGTGAATAACCCAAGCATGATTGGTGTTATATTAAAAGTAGCAGCTTACACTTACGGCCCTTTGCTAGGTTTATTCTCGTTTGGCATTATTACTAAGCGAGTGGTGAAAGACAGTTTTGTACCTATTATTTGTATTGCAGCTCCATTGCTTTGCTATGTTATAGATGCCAACCAAAAAGCATTACTTGGCAATTTTGAAGTTGGTTTAGAACTACTTATCATCAACGGATTGCTAACTTTTATAGGTTTGTGGTTTATTTCACACAAACCTCAAAACGCATAGTCAATGCCATTGGTAGCCCCTGAAGCCGAAGCATATGCACATCAACATACCACTCCGCTATCCGATTTACTCAACGAGGTAGTTACTTATACCGTGCAACATCACCCATTAGCACATATGCTAAGTGGTGCTACACAGGGTGCTTTTTTACAGCTACTTAGCCAAACGCTACAGCCACAATACATTCTTGAAATTGGCACTTTCACCGGTTTTAGTGCGTTATGCCTTGCGGCAGGGCTTTTACCGCAAGGACAATTACATACCATTGAACTAAGGTCTGAAGATGCAGCCACTGCAAAATTGTTTTTTGAGCGCAGCCAATACCGAGAACAGCTAATTTTGCACACCGGCAATGCCATAGATATTATTCCTACCCTACCACACTCGTGGGATTTGGTATTTATTGATGCAGATAAAGTAGGGTATATTGATTACTACGAAATGGTACTGCCACAGTTAAAGCAAAATGGCTTGATTATTGCAGATAATGTGCTGTTTCATGGGCAAATTTTACAGCAACCCCTTAGGGGCAAGAATGCAAAAGCCATACATGCATTTAATCAACACGTTGCTAACGATACCCGAACAGAACAAGTACTGCTAACGATAAGAGATGGCTTACTTATTATTAAAAAAAAATAA
Source organism: Chitinophagaceae bacterium (assembly GCA_046296295.1). Taxonomy (GTDB): domain Bacteria; phylum Bacteroidota; class Bacteroidia; order Chitinophagales; family Chitinophagaceae; genus UBA10646. The sequence continues at coordinate 79,276 of JBKBLG010000012.1, forward strand.
CATGAAGTATTGGTGGCTGGTTTGTACTTTTTATTGCCTTACCAATGTTACAAATGCACAAACCAAAGGAAACAATCCAAAGGTGCTTGCATATATAGCACAATATAAAGCAGTTGCTGTTGCAGAAATGCAACGTACAGGTATACCTGCTGCCATTAAGCTAGCACAAGGTATTTTTGAATCAAACAATGGCGAAAGCAAGTTATGCCTGCAATCAAACAACCACTTTGGCATTAAATGTAAGAACGATTGGCAAGGTGATAGAACGTATCACGATGATGATGCCCGTGGCGAATGCTTTCGCGTATATGCAACGGGTGCCGATAGCTACCGCGACCATTCAGATTTTTTAAAAACGCGGCCTCACTATGCTTTTTTATTCCAAATTCCACCAACCGATTATGAAGCTTGGGCTTACGGACTAAAAAAAGCAGGTTACGCCACCAATCCCCGCTACCCAGAACGCATTATTCAAATTATCAATGAGTATAATTTGAATGAAGTTACATTAGAGGTACTACAACAAACAACAAATAGCACGCCATCTACTCCACTTACCACCGAACCAACAACAAGTGCGAATATTCCGCTAACTAGCAGTGATATAAAATTTGTAGCCCCACCAGCCACTACAACGCCAACAGTAGCAGAAGAAGATGATGAGGAAGAAGTAGTTGTTGAAGAAGTAATATCTATGGCTTCTAAAAAAGATACTATCCTTACGGCAAATGATACAAGCAAGCAAGCAACACCTACACCTAAATACCCGCAGGGTGTATTTACCATCAACGGATTAAAAGTAATTTATGCCGAAGCTGGTAGTAGCATGCTTGCCATTGCACAACAATACAACATTGCCTACAAAAAGCTAATAGAATTTAACGAACTAACAGAGATTGATATACTAGAGCAATCGCAACTACTATTTCTCGAAAAGAAAAAGAAAATTGGAGCACAAGCCATACATATTGTTGTACCCAATGAAACCATGGAAGATATAGCGCAAAAAGAAGGTATGCTCTTACAAAGCCTACTCGATTTTAATAGAGTTCCAAAAGGCCGTCAACCTGTATCAGGTGAAAAAATATACCTGAAAGGAAATAGTCCAACCACACCTAAACTTATTGAAGCAACTACTGCTAAAAATACTACTGCAACATCTTAAACCATTCTGTAGCATGTCTACCACCATTCAAGTTCTCGACAAAAGCTTTGTACCATACCTTAATGAAGCCGAAATACAATCAAAAATTGAGGCACTAGCACAACAACTTAATCAAGATTATGACGGCAAAAAACCATTGTTTATTGCGGTACTCAATGGCTCATTCATGTTCGCCTCTGATTTATTCAAGCATCTTAGTATTGAAGCCGAAATATGCTTTATTAAACTTGCAAGTTATAAAGGAACTAAAAGCACCGGGCACGTAATTACAGCTATTGGTTTAGACACCGATGTTACCAACAGACATGTAATTGTATTAGAAGATATCATTGATACCGGCAAAACGTTAAGCCAGTTTTTACCACAGTTACAAAACCAACATCCGGCTAGTATCAAGGTAGCAGTATTACTACACAAGCCGGAAGCCACTGTTTTTGAGGTACCCGTAGATTATTGCTGCTTTAGTATTCCTAATAAATTTGTACTTGGCTATGGCCTGGATTATGATGGCTTTGGCAGAAACATTAAAGAAATATATCAACTCAAAGACTAACTAACGCCGCTAAAAATTTTTTAAGGATTACACACATCGCAACTGCCCGCATCGGCACATGATTGCGATGCTTTTTGTTGTGCTATATGCCCGCAATGCTCACACTTTAATTCATAATAAGCAATTGCCTTTGTAGGCGTACCACACCAACAACAAGGCAAGCCGGCAACTGCATTACTAATACCAAAACCAGGATATTGGCAGCTAGTACAATGTTGCTGCATACGTGCTATCAAATTAGCTGCAACAGCAGCAATATGGGTTCTACGCTTGGGGTTTCGCATTGCCCTCAAATCGGCCATTATAGTAATACTTTCATTAGTGGCCAATAATTGCTTGCAAGCCAATGCAAGGGCATCCCAAGTAGTAGCATCTTTTACAATCATTCTTTCATTTACCGTAAGGTGATGATTGTGCAGTATAACACCTTGCGCCGGAAAGCCAATGTTGGTAGCAAATGTTGCCACAGCATCCCAATTATTAGCCTCTATTTGTGCTGCTGTAACATCAAAACTGTTGCTTATAGCCTTAATGGTATAATCTGCTTGAGCGGCATAACAAACAAGCAACTCAGTATTTACAGTAATGAAAGGAACTTCAGGATGCGGATAAAAAGCACCTTCGCTAGCAATATAAAAATCAATATCTTTTTGCTGTGCATGTTGCACTTTTAGCATTGCTGTAGTTAGCTGATCTGCAGGCCGTTCTACTTCGTTGCTAAAGGTTCCGAGGGTATCGGTATCAAAATTAATACGTTCGAAAGTTGCACCGAAAGCTTGTTGTAATAAAGGCCCAATAATAAGCTCTTTTTCGTGCTTGGTAATAATGCCAAAATGTTGCCCTTGAAACGAAAGCATATTGCAAAAATACTAAGATTGAATACTTACGAACATTCAAGGGCGGCCTACGGCCGCCCTTGAATGTTATACTATCGATACCTTACGGTAAATGCTTATGCACTCTGCATCATTGCCACAAAATCATCGAACAAATATCTACTATCATGTGGGCCGGGTGTACTTTCTGGATGGTACTGCACGCTAAATGCAGGCTTATTTTTCAAACGAATACCTTCAATACTTCCATCGTTCAAATTAACATGGGTAATTTCAACATTAGGATGTTGCTTCACCGCTTCAGAATCAACGCCAAAACCATGGTTTTGTGTAGTAATTTCACTTTTACCGGTAATTACATTTTTTACGGGGTGGTTTAAACCACGGTGCCCATGGTGCATTTTAAAAGTAGAAATATCATTCGCTAATGCCAGTAATTGATGCCCTAAGCAAATACCAAAAGTGGGCTTATTTTCGGCTAGTATTGCCTTGATGGTTGTTACAGCATACGGCATTGCAGCAGGGTCGCCAGGGCCGTTAGAAATAAAGTAGCCCGTAGGGTTAAACGCCTTCAACGTTTCAATAGGAGTTTTTGCCGGATGCACTCGAACATGTACACCTCTATCCACCATACATTGCAATATATGCTGCTTGATTCCAAAATCTAATACTGATACTTTAATAGGGCTGTTAACATCGCCAAGTTCATATATGGTAGTGGTGCTTGCACCTGTAGCAAGGTCTAAACCATCCATATTTGGGCAGGCATCTAGTATGCTTTGTAAGGTTGCAACATCATCTATTTCAGAGCTAATAATGCAATTCATAGCACCTTTTGTACGTACATGTGTTACCAATGCTCGGGTATCTACATCGTCGATAGCTACAATATTGTTGGCCTTCAAATAAGCATCTAGCGAATCGGTGGCTTGGTAGCGACTAAATCTTGCTTCCAGATTTCGACCAATTAATCCTCTAATCTTTACAGCATTACTCTCTACATCGGTAGGCTTTACACCATAATTACCAATGTGTACTGTGTTCATTATCAGCACTTGCCCCGTATAACTTGGGTCGGTGAATACCTCTTGGTAACCTGTCATACCGGTATTGAAACAAATTTCGCCGGTGGTAGTACCCTTATGTCCAAAAGAATGGCCACGAAACACGTGGCCATCGGCTAGTAATAATATTGCTGGAGAGGATTTTTGCTTCATGCTGCAAAATTGCGGTTTCGCATGTGTTTAACCATATTATTTTTCAACATTTCGGGCAATCATTTACCGTAAGGCAAAAAAAACCAACTCTTTCGAGTTGGTTTAGATGCTTTGAAACTTACCTTACGGTAAATGTGATTATTCAGCAGCTTTAGTTGCTTCAGTTGCTTCAGTGGCTTCTGTTGCAGCTTCTGTAGTGGCTTCTGTTGCAGGAGCTTCTTCAGTTGTTGCAGCAGTCTTTTTAGCACCACGGCTACGGCGTGTTTTCTTTGCTGGCTCTGCAGCTTCGGCAACACCCTTACCGTAGATTTCGTTGAAGTCTACAAGCTCAATCATAGCTAGTTCAGCGTTATCACCCGGGCGAATACCCAACTTGATGATACGTGTGTAACCACCTGGGCGGCTTGCTACCTTAGGACCAACTACGGTGAATAATTCTTTCACCGCTAGTTTGTTACCTAAATAGCTGAACACAATACGGTGATTGTGCATGATTTGCTCTTTAGTATTGTTTTTCTTGGTTTTTGTGATGAGTGGCTCAACGTAGGCACGTAAAGCTTTAGCTTTAGCTAAAGTAGTTGTGATACGCTTGTGGGTAATTAAAGCATTAGCTAAGTTGGCTAAGAGGGCTTCTCTGTGTGCTTTCTTACGACCTAGATTGTTGATTTTGTCTCCGTGACGCATGGCTATTGTGTTTTATGTTCGTACCGTGCCAGGAATTACGAACAGTGTTCAAAAATAATTTTTGATTAGTCGAGGCTGTCTAAGCCTAGTTTGCTTAAATCCATTCCGAAGCCTAAGCCTCTTTCGCTCAATACCTGTTCGATTTCGCTCAAGCTCTTTTGGCCAAAGTTGCGGAATTTCATTAAATCTTCTTGCTCGTACTGTACCAATTCGCTTAAGCTGTTGATTTTGGCAGCTTTTAAACAGTTGAAAGCACGAACGCTAAGGTCTAGATCTTCTAAAGGTGTTTTAAGTACCTTACGTAGTTGTAGTACTTGCTCATCTACCACATCATCTTTTTTCTCTTCTTTGTTATCGAAGGTGATGTTTTCGTCGGTGATGATCATGAGGTGCTGAATTAAGATGCGAGCAGCTTGCTTCACAGCTTCTTCAGGGTGTATCGTACCATCGGTAATAACCTCGAGCATTAGTTTTTCGTAATCGGTACGTTGCTCAACGCGGTAGTTATCGATAGAATACTTTACGTTTTTAATGGGTGTATGAATTGAATCGATAGCAATAACGCCAAATGGAGCATCTTTTTGCTTATTCTCTTCAGCAGGAATATAACCGCGACCTTTAGCAACCGTAAGCTCAATATCAATTTTGGCACTGCTATCGAGTGTACAAATTACTAACTCAGGGTTCATTACCTGAAAGTTTTGTGTGGCCTCGCCTAACATACCAGCAGTGAATTCTGTTTTGTTGCGAACGCTTAACAATAACTTTTCAGAACTTATCTCTTGGTCGGTAATTTTTTTGAAACGTACTTGCTTGAGATTTAGGATAATTTCTGTTACATCTTCGGTTACGCCGTGAATGGTTGCAAACTCGTGGTCTACACCATCAATTTTAATATTGTTGATAGCATAACCTTCTAAGCTGTTCAACAATACACGACGTAATGCGTTTCCGATAGTTAAGCCATAACCTGGCTCTAACGGACGAAATTCAAAAGAACCTTCAAAATCGGTTGCTTTTTGCAGAACGATTTTATCAGGCTTTTGGAAGTTTAAAATGGCCATATTAAACTTTGGGTTTTATGGGTATTGCTACCCGATTGGTTTTGCTTTAAGTGCAGCTAATATAGTTTTTTTCACATTTACCGTAAGGTACAATGCGAAAACTGGTAAGCAATAAATGGTAAGTGATGAAGGCTTACCATTTATTGCTTACAATTATCTATTACTTGCTGTACAATTCTACGATTAGTTGTTCCTTGATATTTTCAGGAACGCTTTCACGTTCAGGATAGGTAATGAAAGTACCTTTCTTTTCTGCATCATTCCAGTCTAACCAGCTGAACTTTGGGTTTTTACCACGAATCATGCTAGTGATGCTGCTATTGGCTTCGCTTTTTTCTTTGATGCTGATGATATCACCTGGCTTCAATTGAAAAGAAGGAATGTTAACGATTTCGCCATTCACTGTGATGTGCTTGTGGCTAACTAACTGACGAGCAGCAGGGCGACTTGGAGCAATACCTAAACGGAAAACTGTGTTGTCTAAACGAGCTTCTAAAAGCTTGATTAAGTTTTCACCGGTAACACCTTTAATACGTGCAGCTTCGGCAAATGTGTTACGGAATTGCTTCTCTAATACACCATAAGTGTACTTAGCCTTTTGCTTTTCACGCAACTGTAATGCATACTCTCCTAAGCTTTTACGCTTACGAGCAGCACCGTGCTGGCCGGGAGGGTTACTGTTCTTACCTAACCACTTACCATTGCCCAAAATAGGCTCTCCGAAAATTCTTGAAATTTTGGTCTTAGGACCTGTGTAACGTGCCATAATTTATTTCATTCGATTTTTTTTGATTCGGCTCCTCGATCGGTAAAAAATCGTAAAAAATTAATCGGGAACCCTTTGTTAATGAAACCTTTCGGCTTTTATAAAAACATATAGGAAGCGAAATGTATTTGTAACAATTCGCTTCCGTAAATATTTGAAGTTATACTCTACGCTTCTTGGGAGGACGACAGCCGTTGTGAGGCAACGGAGTGATATCTTTAATCATGGTAACTTCTAAACCTGACTGTGCAAGGCTACGAATAGCACCCTCACGGCCGCTACCAGGGCCTTTTACATACACATCTACACGCTTTAAGCCGGCTTCTAATGCTACTTTAGCAGCATCGGCAGCAGCCATTTGTGCAGCATATGGCGTGTTCTTTTTAGAACCACGGAAACCCATTTTACCGGCACTGCTCCAGCTTATAACTTGGCCTTGCTTGTTAGTTAAAGAAATAATGAGATTGTTGAAAGTTGCACTGATGTGTGCATCGCCTTGAGCGTCAACTTTTACTACACGCTTTTTTGCGGCAGCTTTAGCACTGTTTTGTGCCTTGTTTGCTTTTGCCATTGTTAAATTTTGAGGTAATCGTCTAAAAATAAACCGCCTCCTGCTGCATTAAGCTGCTATCCGGCGGGCATATCTAAAATACGTCAGCCCACAACTTGTGTTTGTGAGCTGAAATAAATTATTATTTCTTAGGAGCCTTTTTCTTACCGGCAACAGTTTTTCGCTTACCCTTACGAGTACGACTGTTGGTTTTAGTACGCTGACCACGAACAGGCAACCCTTTACGGTGGCGAAGACCACGGTAGCATACAATATCCAATAAACGCTTGATGTTCATTGAAACTTCACTACGCAAAGCACCCTCAACCTTTAACTCAGCGTTAATGAAATTACGAATGGCACTTAATTCATCATCATTCCATTCGTGCACTTTTTTATCGTAGCTGATTCCAGCGTTATCTAGTATGCGACGGGCAGTTGCACGGCCAATACCATAAATGTAGGTAAGACCAATTTCGCCTCTTTTGTTCTTTGGTAAGTCAATACCGGCAATACGAGCCATATTAGAATATCAATTTTTACCTTTAATAATTACTGCTGTGATTAACCCTGACGTTGCTTATAACGAGGATTTTTTTTGTTAATGATGTACAGCTTGCCTTTTCTGCGTACAATTTTACAGTCGGCACTACGCTTTTTAACAGATGCTCTTACTTTCATAACAATGTTGTTATTGGTACTGTGCCGTTTGTACGGCAGTGTTTAAATACTATTTATAACGGAAAATAATACGCCCACGGGTTAAATCGTACGGACTTAACTCAACGCCCACCTTATCGCCAGGTAGTATTCTGATGTAATTCATTCTCATTTTGCCTGAAATGGTGGCCAATATTTCGTGACCATTTTCAAGCTTAACTCTGAACATAGCGTTGCTCAAAGCTTCAATGATTACGCCATCCTGTTTAATTAGTGATTGTTTAGACATATCAATTTTCGGGCTGCAAAGATAGAAGTATCGTGTGAAATAATAAAAGTTTTCAAAAAAAATTTACACAGTTTATGCCCAAAAGCAACTAAATATAGTTGTACCTTTCAAAAAACCCTGCCAAAGCAGGGTAATATTTGTTTTCAACACCTCTCATTGCATAGCAGCATCGGTAAGATACACCTTCGTCATCTGATGATATTGGTTTTGAAGCTGGTGTATAAAGCGAACTTTAGGGTTGTGCCTTCTATCTTCTCGGTACCACATATCTACGTGTTCATAATCGCCAAGTTTGTGTATGTGTAATCTAAAGGCTCCTTTTTTATATTCAATGTCGCCATCTTCGTAACGCTCTCTAAAAAATATAAGCTGTTTCAAACTTGTATCGTTCAATGGTATGGGGTAAATGTGTTCAGGTGTGTACCAAAACGGTTGTACATCGTTCTCAATACACACTTGTTTATCATCGGTATTTAAAGCTACCACTTCGCCTTTCGTGCGTACTCCTTCAAATTCTGCGAAAACATAATCGCCAATTTGTAGTTCGTTAAAGCGTAGCATAAGGCTTTGTTTTAGCATGTAAAGGTGCCTTACGGTAAATGCTTTCGCTAATAAGCAAAGACAATAAAAAAGCCAACTCAGGTTAATTTGAATTGGCTCAGAATAATTTGGAGGGTAACCAATTATACCATTACCCCTTTGGTAAGATGCACTTTCGTCATGTCATGATAATAATTCTGTAACTGATGTACATATTTCACAGCCGGGTGGTGCCTTCTATCTTCCCGATACCAGATATCAATATTTTCGAAATTACCTTCGTTTGGTACCACCAATCGAAAAGCACCTTTTTTGTATTTAATGCTGCCATCAGCTTGCTGCTCTTTAGTGAAGTTCAGCATCAACAGGCTTTCATCGTTCAGTGCAATAGGGTATAAATGCTCTGTGGTGAACCAAAACTCTTGCACTTCGGTTGCAACACATACTTGCTTTTCATCGCCATTGAGGCGTGTAACTTCGCCCCACCATTGTTGGCCTTCGTACTCGGCCATGAGGTAGTCGCCTACCTTAATTTCATTGAATTTAATCATATAGCAGTCTTTTTATAGGGGTAATGTACAAAATTTATTAGAGAAATAAAAAGGTTGCTTTTCCTTACGGTAAAAGCAACCATACATGTGTACTAACATTTACCGTAAGGTACTGCTACGCCATCCAACTTTTTGTATAATCAGGATTTTCAATAGCTAATGCAGCTTCTGTAAGTTGCAGTGGGTAGAAGGTATCTACCATTACTGCAAGTTCTTGTGTTTCTTTCTTGCCAATACTTTTTTCTACTGCACCCGGATGCGGCCCATGGGGTATACCGGCAGGATGTAAGGTTATCATACCTCTGGTTACGTTTTTACGGCTCATAAAATCGCCGTCAACGTAATAGAGCACTTCATCGCTATCAATATTGCTGTGGTTATAAGGGGCAGGTATGGCTTGTGGATGATAATCGTACAAGCGAGGTACGAAACTACAAATCACAAAATTATGTGCCTCGAATGTTTGATGCACCGGCGGCGGTTGATGCACCCTTCCTGTTATTGGTTCAAAATTGTGAATGCTAAAGGCATAGGGGTAGCAACAACCATCCCATCCTACAACATCGAAGGGATGATACCCATAGTGAATGTGGTACATCATTCCTTTTTTCTTCGTTCGTATTACAAAATCGCCAGCTTGGTCTATCGTTACCAATTGTTGGGGCTTGCGCAAATCGCGTTCGCAAAAAGGTGCATGCTCTAACAATTGACCGTACTTGCTTAAGTATCTTTTGGGGAAGGTGATTGGGCTAAAACTCTCAACAATGAACAAGCGATTATTGGTAGTATTAAAATGAATCTGATAAATGGTACCACGCGGAATGTGTAGATAATCGCCGTAGGCAAAGGGTATTGCTCCATATTGAGTTAACAGCTTACCCTCTCCTTCATGAATGAAGAGCATTTCATCTGCATCGGCATTTTTATAAAAATAGTTAGTGATACTTTCTTGGGGTGCTGCTAGTGAAATATGACAATCGTTATTCACTAAAATGGGGGTTCGACTTTCTAAATAGTCGGCCTTGGGCTGTACATTGAAGCCTTCGAAACTGCGATGCTTTAGCATTTTTTCTTCTGCTATGGTAGGTGCTACACTGTAAGGCGCTTCTACTTGAGTGATAACTGTTGGCGGATGGCAATGATACAGTAAGCTGTAATCGTTACTGAAGCCTTCGGTACTGAAAAGTTGTTCTGAATAAAGGCTACCATCGGCTTTACGAAATTGAATATGGCGCTTATCGGGAATAGTTCCCAAGCTATAATAATGTGGCATAAGTGATACTTTCGTGTTTAATGAAAATCGACCAGAAAAATTGTGTTGTTACCTCACCAACCAACGCCGATCCATGGCTAGTGTAGCTACCAGAAATACATATTTCCAATAACGCTTATCAATCCAATAGGTGAAATTTCTACAAAATGGCATGTAAGTGCATCGTTATACTGCTAAAGTAAAATATTTTGCCTGCAATGAAAAGAATTGGACTTATGTCGGATACGCATAGTCATTTACCGCAAGGTGTTTTTGAGCATTTTGCCGATGTAGATGAAATTTGGCATGCCGGCGATTTTGGCGATATGCAGCTCATAACACAATTATCGAACTTTAAACCGCTGTGCGGTGTGTATGGTAATATTGACGGCCCCGATATTCGTAAGTACTTTCCTGAAACCAGATGCTTTATGGTAGAAGGTGTAAAGGTTTTGATACGGCATATTGGTGGGTACCCCAAAAAGTATGCACCGGGTATCAAAGCTTTGATACAACAAGAGCGGCCACAATTATTTATAAGTGGCCATAGCCATATTCTGAAAATTATGTACGATGATGCATTACAATGCCTACACATGAACCCGGGAGCTTGTGGCCAACAGGGTTGGCATACCGTTAAAACTCTCATTCGTTTTAGTATTGACGGTACCAGAATTTTCGACTGCGAGGTTATTGAACTTGGCAAACGTGGCCAATAAAAAAGCCCCAAAGCAGACGCATCGGGGCTAATTTGCAAAAGCAAACTATACTAGCAAGTTTAAAATGCAGGATCGGGCGGCGTGTTGGGGTTGCCATCACGCTCACGGAATGGATAAGGGAAGAAGTTACGCTTACGCTCAGCTATGGGGCGGCCAAAGCGGCGCATATCTTCTAACTTTAAACCACTTTGGTATAACTCGATACAACGGTTACGATATATCTGTTCTAACACATCGGCCTGTGTGGTTGGATTAACAGCAGGCAATTGAGCACCAATACCTAATGGATCTGCAGCGGCTGTTTTGGTTACTACTTTATTCAACTCTACCACTGCATTGGTAAGGTCGTTATTACGAGCTAAGCACTCGGCTTTAATCAAAGTGATTTCGCCTGGGTAATAAATTGGAATGGCAGCAGTAGCAGTATTATAAAAACCAGTAAGTCTGAAACGCGGTGCTACCGACGTATTAATGGCAGTATAAAACTGTACACGACGATCTGCTAAATCAGGTGCAATGCTAGCAGGCAAGCCTAAGGTACTATCTACAGGTTGGTACACGTTGTTGGTACTTGTAACGGCTGCAAAAATGGGATTAGGATTAGCAGCATCGAAGTTGAACATGCCACGTTGAGTGATATCAACTGCATTAGCTGCCGCTAATGCAATATTATAATCGCCAGCAAATAAAGCATAACGAGCTTTCAATGCTTGCAGGGTATTCACTAAGTTATGACCAGCAGGCATATCGGCATTAAAGCCAGCACTAATAGGATTCGCGGCCACTGTTGCTAATGCTTCATCTATAGCTGCAACGGCACGGCGAAAGCCATTAACCCGCGGACTGAAACTTACATTAGAACCCGTTGTGTCAGGAATACGCTCCCAATACATAGATAAGCTACCTAAAGCTAATGCCTCCATAACAGTGGTATAAGCTATTAAACCACTCGCATAGCCACGGTCGCCAAGCCTACGAGCCGATGCTTGCACCAAGTTAGCATCGTAAATGATTTTGTTTGCATTACTCCAAATATTAGCCAATACAGTGTTGGTAGGGTCTACAGCACTACCGCCGGTGCTAAACTGCAGTTCAGGAATGTTGCCAGCGTTACGTAACGATACCTCGTTGGTAACAAAACCAGTAGCTGTACTTAACCCATACACCGAGCTTCCCTGCCCTAAAGTGTATAAGCGTTGTAAGCCAATGGAAACCCCCATTAACCCTTTAGGGCTGCTATATACCTGATTGGCAGTTGCAGCATTTGGGTTTTCATAATCTTTTTTGCATCCAGTAGCCAGCAAGGCGGTAACTAAACCTGCGGCTGCTATATGTTTTAAATGCTTATTCATATTTTTTCTTTTTAATGTACCAAGCTGTTGTATTACTAGTAACATGTGTTGCGTCGCACACTTCAACTGTGGTACAGGTATGAGCTATAAAACAGGTTTAGAATTTCGCAGATACAGTTAAGCTATAAGTGCGAGGAATAGGAACAGCACCGAAGTCGATACCTCTTAAAATGGTGCTTTGGCCGCCAGCATTCACTTCAGGATCATAACCTTTATAGTTATCGATACTTAATAAGTTACGGCCACTAAAGCTAGCAGATACATCTCCAAAACCTTTCACACGACCAAAGTTGTAAGAAATGCTCAACTCACGAAGTTTAACAAAGCTACCATTATCGATACGCCATTGTTCAATAGCATAGACACCGGCAATGTAACCACGTGGCAACTGGCCAAGTTGTTCTTTTTCGGCTTCTTTACCATTACCCACGCCTTGGCGTGTACGCCAGTCGGCATTGAACACATCTACCCCTTGCACCGCATCGATCTGCATACGGAAGCTCCACTTTTTATAAGTTACTTCGTTCACTAATGTAGCAGTATAGTCAGGGTTAGGATTGCCAATTACTCTTCTAAGTACTGAACCGCTTGGTAAGCCATTAGCATCGCGGCCGGGCGTGAATGTAGTAACACTATTTTGTACACCACGCTCTGTTTGTGGGATACCCGCAGCATTTTTAACTTGTTCGCCATTGCCATTCAAAGCAAAGAATGTTCCGTAAAAAACACCTATTGGCTGGCCTTCGATAATGGCTACAGGTGCACCACCATTGGTACTAAACAAGGTAAGTGCCTGACCAATTCTGTTAGCTTTATTGCGGTTTTGGTTGAAAATTCCGGTTACTTCCCAGCGTAAGTTTTTGTTTTGTACAGGCACGCCTGTTAACATAATTTCAAAACCCTTGTTTTCTAAGCTTCCGAAGTTATCTAATAAGCTGCTGAAGCCATTGCTAGGTGCAATCTGACGATTGATAAGTAAATCGGTTACTTTTTTATTGTACACATTTACCGTAAGGCTCAATCTGTTTTTTAAGAATGCTACATCGGCACCGAATTCTATTTCTTGCTGACGCTCTGGCTTCACATTTTCATTGGCTTGAACGCTGCTGCCGTTTAAGGCTGTACGCCCTACAAAGCTGTTACTGCTATAGGTGTTAAAACGGCTATAGGCACCAATACCTGTTAGGTTACCGCTTTCGCCGTAAGCTACACGTACTTTAAACAAATCCCACCAGCTACTTACACCGAGTTTATTCCAATAATCGGTGCTGCTAATAATGTAGCTTGCACTTGCTTTGGTATACAATTGGTTGCGTTGGTCTTTACCAAAAACGCTACTACCATCTTGGCGGATAGCACCTGTTAAGAATAAATGATTACGGTATTTGAAATTTTGTTGTACAAAAGCACCGCTAATACTGAGCTCGGTTCTTTCATCAGCTACGGGTAATATGGTACTTGCACCATTTACTGTTTGTACGAAAGGTGCTAAACCACGACCATGTAATAATGAGTAATTGTTACGCTCGTATTGCTGACTGTACCCTACTTGCGTGGTACTGTTCCAATCGCTGTTGATATCAATGTTATAAGTAGCATTAATATCGTGGTTGATTTGGAAGAACAAGTTGTTAGCTGTGCTGCTATAACCATTCTGTGTAGGATCGAGTGTTAAACCTCCGCCAAAGAATGCTGTGTTAACATTGTATGCAAATGGTGGTATAAAAGTTGTACCATTTTGTGCATAGTTATCGATACCCATGGTGTAATCGATTGTTAAGCGGTTGATGGGTTTTAATTTGATACCCATATTAGCCAACACACGTGAAGTACGCTGGCGCTGCTTAATATCTTCTATCACAGAAACGGGGTTAACACGGCCACGCTCACCAACAGCTCTAATATTTCCTAAAGCATCTCTTGTGAAAATATCGTGGAAGTTACCAATGATATTAATACTATTCATTGGACTAAAGAAGCTATTTCCATCGGGTTTTTCATTGGCCTGACTATTAATGTAGTTCACACCAAGACTGGCAGTAGCCCACTTGTTCAATACCTGCTCTACATTAGCTCTAAAGCTAAAGCGTTGGAAATCGGTATTGCGAATAATACCCTGATTAGAGAAGTAGCTACCGCTGAGGTAGTATTTGGTTTTATCTGTACCACCCATGATACTTACATTGTTATCAGTACCATAAGCCTTACGGAAGATATAATCGTTATAATTATAACGTGTTACGGGAGTTGTATTAGAAAGTAGTGGTGTTTGAATGACATCTTGAGTATATACATCAGGAGAACCGCCAAATTTCACCGGACTTTGATTCACCTCTACTGCTTTACGCAATTCGCTCATCATTACACTAGAAGAGAAGCTCACCGTAGGAGCACCACTCTTACCACGCTTAGTAAATATTTGCACCACACCTGCATTAGCACGGCTACCATAAATAGCAGCGGCTGCAGCACCATTTAATACTTCGATACGTTCAATATCGGCAGGGTTGATATCTACCATACGGTTTTGGCCTAGGGTACCAACAAAGTTGTTACCATCGTAATTACCACTAGTATTGGTAACGCGGTTGGTGGCATTATTAACAATAACACCGTCTACAATATACAACGGCTCACTGCTACTTAATACTGAACTTATACCACGTAAGCGAACTGAAAGCCCGCCTGCGGGGTCGCCACTATTTTGTATAATTTGGGCACCTGCAGTTTTACCTTGTAGGGCTTGCAGCACGTTACCGGCGGCACCTTTATTCAGGTCGTCGGCCTTTACGGTACTTACGTAGCTACCTAGTTGGCGGCGTGTAGTACCCGCTGTAGTACCAGTTACCACCACTTCGTCGAGGCCGGTAACATCGTCTTCCAGCACAACATCTACATTTTGCTGGACGCCGTTGAGTTGCACATCTTTGCTGGCTGTTTTGTAGCCAACACTAGAAACATTAAGCTTTGCCTTTCCATTGGCTTTGGTACTAAGTTCGTACACGCCTTGCATGTCCGTAACTGTAGCCGTGTTGCCAGGAGTAATCGTTACAGTAGCACTAGGCACCGGCTCACCTTTCTTATTGGTAACCTTTCCTCTAAGCACCGTTTGTGCTTGTAAGGTGGTTACGGCAGCCATGGCTACTACCAGTAACAGGGGCTTACTACGGAGTAGCCCAAGAGGGGTAACATCAAGCATCGTTAGAGTAGTTTAATTTTCAAGAATCTGCGTAAAATTAAGTGTATATGTGGCTAACCTTGCGGTAAATGTTAAAAAAACACTTAAAAAAACGCTTAAAAAAGCATTTAATACAAAAAAAAATTGCAAAAAGCTGCAATTGCATGCCGAAATTTTCTTTTGAATGCAAAGGGTAAAGTTCCGACTTTTACCACCATGAAATTTTTAATGGCATCTGTTGGTAAGCCTCATGATGTAATAGTGGCAGAGGGCATTAAAACCTTCACTCAACGCATGCAACATTACTTCCCTACAGATTGGTGGATTATTACGCCGCCTAAAAATGCCAATCATTTACCGGAAGGTGAGTTAAAAAAAGCCGAAGCCAACGCAATACTTGCAGGTCTACAACCCGATGATTACCTGATATTACTCGATGAACGTGGCAAGCAATTGAGTAGTGTTGCTTTTGCAAAACACATTGAGCAATTAGGCATTCAGGGTATTAAGCGAGTTGTAATACTAATTGGTGGCGCCTTTGGCGTACACGATACCATTTTTAAGCGTGCTAATTATACACTTAGCTTAAGCAGTATGGTATTACCACACATGCTTGTACGTTTGATAATTGCTGAGCAACTCTATCGGGCATGTACTATATTACGTAACGAAAAGTACCACCACCAATAATGATCTCATGAATGCAACAACACCCATTTTAACCATTGTTTTAATTGCAATAACTGCACTCACTTCTTTTCAGGCATTTAGCAAAACAGATATTATGGCGAAGTTGTGCATGTACCCTTACACCGTGCAACGTCAGAACGAATGGTATCGCTTTATCACACACGGGTTTGTACATGCCGATACCAATCATCTAATTTTCAACATGATTTCGTTGTATTTTTTTGGGCGAAATTGGGAGTTAATCTATACCGGGTTTCTTGGCTTACCTAGCTTTAGCTATATCATCTTCTACTTACTCTGTATGATTATTGCTACTGTGCCAAGTTATTGGAGTAATAGAAACAACCCACGATACAGCAGTTTGGGTGCCAGTGGTGCCGTTTCAGGCATTGTTTTTTCAGTAATACTAATATCGCCATGGTCGTTGATATACGTATTTTTTATTCCTATGCCTGCCATTGTTTATGCTGTTCTATACGTTGGATATAGCATTTATATGGATCGTCAGCAACGCGACAATGTGAACCACAGTGCACATTTATGGGGTGCACTCGCTGGTATAGTAATTAGTATTATTCTCAGACCTGAGGTAGCGAAGGTTTTTGTTAACCAATTGCTGCAGCCTAGCTTTGGTTAAGTGGTTGCCATTGAATTTGTAATATTTGTCGGGTAGCATTGGTTACTTTAACCCGATCATCAATACGTCTGCCAACTAACCAAACAATCGTGCCTTTCGCATCTTGCAATACCCACTGTTGCTCTTTTTCTAGTGGCGACATTTTTTGGTCGATAAAGAAGCGGGCTAGTTTTTTCTTTTTGGCCAAACCAAGCGGATAAAAGTAATCGCCAATACGCCACTTACGAAGTACTAAAGGCCAATGAATAGTAGCAACATCGAGCAGGGCGGTATTAGCATCAGTATTGATAGTTGCTGTTTTCATTTGCGTAAGCGAAAAAACACCTCCGGCGAAAACTACAGTAGCATCGTGCTGTTGAATAATGATATGCTCTGTAGCAAGTGCCGCAGTAGGCGTTAGTATAAGCCATCCACGATTCACCAATAAGCGATGTGTTTCGGTTGCAATAGTGCTACCATTCTTTGCCGTGAATAGCTTGGGCACTTCTTTCATTTGTGCAGCCGTAAAACCGTAGGGTTCAAGCCACTCCCATAAATAAGTGGTTACATGCTCTAAGTGCTTCCAGCGTTTAATAGGTGTGTGCCAAGCATTGTTGTTAGCAATTAGTAGCGATTGTAATTTTTTTTGGACAGCCTTACGGTAAATGGCATACGCACCTTGCATACGTTGCGTATTATCGAAAATAGTAGCTTGTACTTGCGGAAAACGTTCTGCTATGGCCGGTAGTAATTGTAAGCGAATATAGTTGCGGGTGTACACAGTACTATCGTTGCTACTATCGTGTACATGAGGTATATTTTGCGAAGTTACATAGTGTTCTATAGCAGCTCTGCTAAACGGCAAAAGCGGACGAACAATACGGCGGTCGGTATCTTTTTCAGGTATACCAACGAGCCCTTTTATACCTGTACCACGCAGCCAATGCAGCATTACAGTTTCTACCATATCGTTAGCATGATGGGCAGTACATATCCAGGCGTGTTCAAATTGTGTTAACAGTTGGGCAAACCATTCGTAACGAATGGCTCGGGCAGCTTCTTGTATGCCCATACCATGCTGTTTAGCCCATTGTTTGGTATTGGCTTGATGATAAAATAGTGGTATCTGTTGTGCTTTAGCCCATGCTTGCACTGCTGCAGCATCGTTATTACTTTCTTGTTGGCGTAGCTGATAATTCACATGTGCCAATACTACCCTTTCGGGAAATAAACGATGCATCAGATGTGCTAATGCCATACTATCGGCACCTCCGCTCACTGCAATAATAAAAATGGCTTGGTGGTGAATACCATGCTGTAAGTGTTGTTGCCAATGTTGCTGAAATGCTTGAAAATGAAGCCTAGATTGCATATGTGATACGAAACTAAAGAACTTATGGGCATTTACCGTAAGGTTTGTGATGGTTAATAGAGTGATGAGGCTGTCTCAAAAGTGGCAGCCTTTTTTCTTTTTCACTAATGGGTGTTTGAAAAGTCTGTGAACTATATTGCTCTCAAATCAGTCTATAGGGTATGAGTAAAGCAGTATTCAAAAC
>JBKBLG010000013.1:0-94761 GCA_046296295.1 Chitinophagaceae bacterium
GGTACTCGTACAAGGTTTCATGTTTGAAACCACAAAGCAAATACCATGTTTTAGCCCACACCCTACAAATTGCATACACCATGTTACCACCTTTCACTTTACCCCATAACGGTGTTAACAGCACAAAGGGTAATGCCAAACACATTATAATAACAAAAGTGATTAAGCCATACAAACTGAATAAAAAACGAAATGCTTTGATCATGCTTTCGCATGTTTAATGATGTAAATAATAGAGCTACATTTTGCTGTATTGCGTAAAGCCGACAAGTTGCTTCTTAAGCCATGCCATAATGCTGCTAATAGGTTACGCTTACCTGTTGCGTAGCTTTCGCTAAGCATGCTCACATATACACTATCGAACCACATGGGTTTGATGGCTGTAACCTCAAAACCATGTTGCTGCATTAGCAACTGCATGCTGCGTGGCGAAAAATGGTATAAATGCCTTGGCACATCGTAGGCTGCCCAACTTGCTTGGTAATGCAAAGCATCGCCACTGGTATAATTAGGTACTGCAACTATTAATGTTCCATTGGGCTGTAACACCTTTTTGTATGTTGCTAAATAAGTATGCAGGTCGTGCACATGTTCTAACACATGCCACATGGTAATAACATCTACCGCTTGTGGCGGCATTTGAAATAAATGCTGCAAAGGTTTTAATGCTAAACCATAATTTTTCTGAGCATTTTGTACTGCAGTGGCATCGGGTTCTAATGCCGTTACATGCCATTGCTGTTGCTGCATCACATTGGCAAAAGCACCTGTGCCTGCACCAACATCTAACAAACGCCCTTTAGTTATACCGCTGGCTTTAGCTACCAGCGTCGACTTTTGCCGTAAGGTAATATTGCGAACAATATGATAGAGCTTGTTCACAATACCTTGCTGGGTATCGCTATGGCTTACGTAAGCATCACTTTGATAGTACTTTCCAATATGCGTTGCATCGGGTATGCCTTGTGTAAACCGCAGACTACAGTGCCCACACTCCCACACCTCATACTTTTCTTGCGATACGGTATAATCTTGCGCTACAAGTACTTTTCTGATATTACTGTGCTTACAAGCCGGACAATGTGTGTGTACAATGGTTGCCATCGCAGCAAAGAAAAGGCATAAAACCCAAAAACCAACAAGTGCTGCCGCTACCCTGAGGGGCTTATCTTCGCTGCATGATTGTATTAGCATCTCAATCGCCCCGTCGCAAGCAATTGCTGGAATGGGCACATATATCGTTCGAAGTAGTGGTTAGTGCTACCGACGAAAGTTATCAGAGCCACCTTACGGTAAATGAAGTACCGATACACATTGCTACTGAAAAAGCTTCGGCTGTAGCGGCACAATTGCAAGCAACCAATCACCCGCTGCAACAAGCACCGATATTAGCCGCCGACACAGTTGTTGTAATCAACAATACCATTATCGGAAAGCCTGCCGATACAGAACAAGCAATAACAACATTAAAGTTATTGAACGGCCAAAAACACCAGGTTATTACCGGGGTATGCCTATTATATCAAGGAGTTACATATTGCTTTAGCGATACAACTAATGTTTATTTCAATACCCTTACCAGCGAGCAATTAGCATGGTATGTACACCAATATCAACCCTTTGATAAGGCTGGAGCTTACGCCATCCAAGAATGGATTGGTGTTGTTGGTATTCAAAAAATTGAAGGTTGCTTTTATAATGTAATGGGGCTGCCTGTAAGTAGGGTTGTGCAATTGTTGCAACAGCTTCAAATTGTTAAATAACTAAAACTGTACTCATGGAACTAGAACAAATTTCGCTTCAAGAACAGTTTGAACAAATCATTGCTACCGACGATAAAATACAAATTCGTGATTTCCTCAATCATCAGAATATTAGCGATGTTGCACAATTAATTAACGACAACCCCGACTATGAGGCTAGCATTATTGCTAATATGAGTATTCACAGAGCAGCCAGCGTTTTTAAAATACTTGACGTTACCCAACAAAAAGATATTGTTAAAGCATTACCAAGTTTTAAAACTGCAGAACTACTAAACGAATTACCAGCCGACGATAGAACCGATTTCTTAGAAGAACTACCCAAAGAAGCCATCAGAGATTTAATTAAGCTAATGGATCCTGAAGAACGTAAAATTACGCTAAGCTTACTGGGTTATCCTGAAGATAGTGTTGGCCGCCTAATGACACCCGATTATGTGTATGTATATGCCCATAATACGGTAGAAGAAGTATTTGCTACTATTAGAAAATTCGCCAAAAACAGTGAAACGATTGATGTTATCTATGTGATTAACGAACAGGGCAAATTGGTAGATGATATTAGAATTAGAGATGTTATTCTTGCCAGTCCTGATAAAGCTATTAGCGAGTTAATAGATGGCCGCGTAGTGGCATTAAATGTTCAAGACGATCAAGAAAAAGCATATCAGGTCTTTAAAATGAATAACCGAGTAGCCTTGCCTGTAACCGATAATAATAATGTACTCTTAGGCATTGTAACCATTGATGATATTTTATGGGTAGCCAATGAAGAGTTTAGCGAAGACATGCAAAAAATGGGTGGTACAGAGGCATTAGACGAACCTTACCTCGATATGCCTATTCTAAAGCTATTTAGAAAGCGAGTTGGCTGGCTTGTTGTTTTACTGCTCGGCGAAATGCTTACTGCCACTGCCATGGGCTATTTCGAAGATGAAATAGCGAAAGCAGTTGTATTAGCCCTGTTTGTACCTTTAATTATCAGTAGTGGTGGTAACAGCGGCAGCCAGGCAAGTACACTTATTATTCAGGCAATGGCTATCGGCGAAATTACGATTGGCGACTGGTGGCGTGTATTACGCAGAGAAATAATCAGTGGTATTTTATTAGGTACAGTGCTTGGTATTATTGGCTTCATCCGTATTTGGGCATGGCATTATATAACACCAAAAGTATATGGCGATCATTGGGCACTCATTGGTGCAACCGTTGGTTGCTCTTTGGTTGGTGTTGTACTTTGGGGCACACTGAGTGGCAGCATGCTACCCATTTTACTAAAACGCCTCGGTGCCGACCCCGCGGTATCATCGGCACCTTTTGTTTCCACATTGGTAGATGTAACTGGCCTTATTATATACTTTAGCCTTGCCTTTTTATTCTTACAAGGTATTTTATTATAATAACAAAGGAAGTGTACCCCCTTCCTTTTTTTAAATACAATATTGTTTTATCGGCGGTGTAGGGATGGTCGTAAGATGGCATACTTACAATGTGCCTACCTTATTCGTTAAACTGCTACAATTACTTAGTTGAATTGTGGCTAGAAAACTCAGGCGTGAAATGGGTTACGTAACTACCTGCACGAATAGGGGTACAACAGCTTTCAATATCAACCTCTTTAAGCAGAGGGTGCATGTATTTTGTAAGTGCCTTACAATCAAAGTAGTATTTTTCGGTTACGTAGCGTACTGCCAAAGTTGCCATGGGCTATTACATAGCTGAATGCAGATTTAAAGAATATATTGTTGCATAAACACGAACAAAAGTTGAATTTTTTGATACGGGTAGGTGATGCCTTGCTTTAGTTCTTACACCTTAACTTACAGGCTGGAGGCAACTCATCGCATCCTCTGTTGAACTGTTGTTGGATATTGTCAAGTGATTTCCAAGATACTAAGTTGCCTTTAGCAAAATAATATTCAAACATACCATGCTTCTCGTTGGGTTTGATGCGAATATGCTTCTGTACTTCAGCTATCACATAGCATGCTGGTAGTTCTAAGTTGAGCAAATAGATTTCATTTTTACCGTAAGGCATTTCTATTAGATAAAAGCGTTCTGCACTTACAAAGAGGTTTTTAGTAACTCTACACCGCCAAAGAATACATCATTATTTAATATCGCTTATTTGTACTTCGCCCTTCTGAGAAGTGACAGAAAACATACTATAGTTGCAAGATGTTCTGCCTTTGAATTTAAATTTTTTTATCCACTTGCGTACTTGCACCTTGTAGGAAATCAACCATTCTTGTCGACTTTAAATTACAAATCTCCAAAGGCACCAGTATAAAAGTAAAGTCACTTGTATCAATTTTATTTGTACTTAAATCAAAATCGGCAGTAGTTACCTTACCTCATTTTATATCCTTTTTATCTTGAGCAATTACATTTGCTTAAGCAAATGATAAAAAAGTAAGTACTGATACAGCGTTTTTCATAACAGTTACAACAGATTTAAAAGCATTGTAAGTAATCAAAAAAACATATACAAAAGTTTAAAATATTGAAAGTTTTTCCAGCACATATCGTTAAGGCAAATGCACGTTCATTAGGTTTCGAGTATTGCGGCATTGCGGAAGCTAAAGAATTAAGCGACGATGCTCGCAGGCTTGAAAAGTGGTTACAGCAAGGCTTACACGGCACTATGCACTATATGGAAAATCATTTTGATCTCAGAATTAACCCAACACTTTTGGTACCTGGCGCCAAATCAGTTATTACATTGTTACATAATTACTACCCTACAAAAAAGCAACCCGATGATGCACCACAAATTGCGAAATATGCATATGGCGAAGATTATCATCGTATTATCAGAAAAAAAGTTAAACAACTACTTACTACACTTCGTAGCAGCATTGGCGATATCAACGGGCGTGGTTTTGTAGATAGTGCTCCTGTGCTAGAACGCAGTTGGGCACAGATTAGCGGACTTGGTTGGATTGGCAAAAACGGTAATCTAATTCATAAAAAAGCTGGCAGCTTTTTCTTCATTGCAACTCTTATTGTAGATGTTGCTTTCGACTACGATAACCTTACGGTAAAAGATTATTGCGGCACATGCACCCGCTGTATCGATGCCTGCCCTACACAGGCTATCTTACCCAACAAAGTGATAGATGGTAGTCGCTGCATCAGTTATTTTACCATAGAATTGAAAGATGCCCTCATTCCGCACGATAAAAAAGAACAATTCAACAACTGGATGTTTGGTTGCGATGTTTGTCAAGATGTATGCCCGTGGAATCGTTTTAGCAAGCCACACCAAGAGCCAGGCTTTGAACCAATACCAGCCATTTTAAACTATGGTTGGAGCGATTGGCAAATGCTTACCGAAGAAACCTTTAATATTATTTTTGACAAATCGGCATTGAAACGTGCCAAGTTCAGCGGTATACAACGCAACTTAAAATTCATAGCACCCGATAGCCCCATTAACCAGTAACTGTATCGGCTTGTGCTACCTCACGGCGATAGTTTTTAAACAAGCTTTGCCACTGAATTTTTAGTACGCCCAATACGCCTTCTTTAATAATACCTTTATTCATTTTACTAACGCCAACCTTTCTATCTACAAATACTACGGGCACTTCTGCAATATTGAAGCCCAACTTCCACGCTGCGAATTTCATTTCAATCTGAAAGGCGTACCCTACAAACCGAATAGCGTTGAAATTAATTGCCTGCAACACTTTTGCACTGTAGCAAATAAAGCCTGCAGTAGGGTCGTTCACCGGCATCCATGTAATTAGTTTAGTGTACAAAGCACCACCACGGCTGTATAAATGGCGATCTAAAGGCCAGTTTTCTATTTTACCGCCAGGTACATACCTACTTCCAATAGCAACATCGGCAACGCCAAACTTACAAGCATCGTATAAGCGTTCTAAATCTTTGGGGTTATGACTAAAATCGGCATCCATTTCAAAAATAAACGCATACCCTCTGCTTAATGCCCATTTGAATCCATGAATATACGCCGTACCCAAGCCAAGCTTACCGCTCCGTTCTTCTAAGAAAAGGCAATCGGCATATTGCAACATCTTACTTTTAACGATACTGGCTGTACCGTCAGGACTACCATCATCAATCACCAAAATATGATAGCCTTGTTGCAACGAAAAAATTGCCTCAATAATAGCGGCGATATTATCTTTCTCGTTGTACGTTGGTATAATAACTAACTTTTCCAATGGGGTTGCGCTGCTTAATAGTTTGTAACGCTGTAAAAATAGCCGTTTTGCATTTGCCCGTAAGGGCTATCCCTACCTTACGGTAAATAATTAACCTTTCTTGAGGTAAGTACGCTTTAAAATTTCGGTTAGCTTTTGCTTGGTGTTATAGGGGAAGTCGCCCGCCATCATCCAATCGTAATAGCTTGGTTCTTGCTTGAGCACATCTGCTACCGAACGCCCTTTATGCTTACCGAAATTAAATACTTCTATCCCATTTAACATTACAAACCTGCGGGCATAATCTACCAAATCGGGCTCGCCAGCAATTTTCCAGATACTATCAATGGTATTCCCAATTTCAGGATAACGCTCTACCTGTGCTTCAAGCACTTCTAATGTTGCCACCGTATCGGCTTCGGCACTGTGTGCATTATCTAAGGTTTTGTTGCAGTAAAATTTATAGGCTGCCGAAAGCGTTCGCGGCTCCATGATGTGAAAAATACGTTGCACATCAATGGTTTTCGCTTGCTGCGGATTCCAGTCAATGCCAACCCTACCAAATTCTTCAATAAGCATCGGAACATCAAAGCGGTTACAGTTATAACCAGCCATATCGCAGCCATCAATGAACTGCTTTATTTCGTTAGCCACTTGTTTAAAAGTTGGGGCATTGGCAACCATATCGTTCGTAATGCCATGTACAGCCGATGCTTCAACAGGTATCGGCATTTCAGGATTAATTAGTTTTCTTTTAGTTAGTCGCTCACCCGTTGGCGTAAGTTTAACAATGGCAATTTCAACAATACGATCTCGGCCAATGCTAATACCAGTGGTTTCTAAATCAAAAAATGCGAGCGGTTTATGAAGTTGTAAGTTCATTTTGTGTGAAATATGGTTGTGTTAAGGCAGCAATTACAAGCAAAAAGCTATCTTCGACTGCAAGAAACAGATAAAACCTAATCTTACCAACACATTATTTGTATGAAAAAAGCCTTTGTAGCTGTTGTACTAATTGCTTTTGTAGCCATGTTCGCCACATCTTGTGCCAGCAATCGCCCAGGTGTGGGCTGCCCAACAACTAATAAAAAATACTTTAGAGCATAAATTAGTAGCAGCAATGCAGTGGCAAGCCCTCACTAACCTTGCAGAATGGCAAGCTGTATTAGCAGCAAGCGAAACCACTACGCAAGTAGTGTTCAAGCATAGTACGCGTTGCAGCATTAGTAGCATGGCTCTTAGCAGGTTAGAACGCAGCGAGCAGCCTAGCAATGCTACTTTCCACCTATTAGATTTAATTAAACACCGCGACGTAAGCAACGCTATTGCAGAAGATTTAAATGTGTATCACGAAAGTCCGCAAGTAATTGTTATTAAAAACAGAAATTGCGTGTACGAAGAAAGCCACATGGCCATTCGAATGGATGAAATCATACAGCAACTATAAGTTATAACAGCCCTTCGGGGCTGTTTTGCTGCACCTACCTTACGGTAAATGCCTGCCGCAACCACATGTGTATAAATCGTAGCATGATACACTAGCATCAACCATAAGTAGCTGCTACCTTTGTACCCTATGACCACTCTTGTTACATATCCGGAAGTTAAAATTGAAGCACAACTAAAGCAGCGATTAAACCTTCAAGAAAGTAATGTAACCATTGTACATTGCGTGTACAGGGCGTACTCGCCACTAGATGTAGTGCGTATTTGGCCGTCAACAGTTTTAATAGAAGATACCAAAGAAGAAAGAAAATTACTACAAGCTTACAACATAAGCATTGCTCCTGAATGGACCTTAGTACAAGGTAAGGAAATAGGCTTTACACTCATTTTTGAAGGCTTAAGCAAGCAATGCAAAACATTCAGCCTCGATGAGCGGATAGAAGAAGAAGGCAAGTTTTTCGTTGCTAATATTCAACGCAACAGCACCGATGTGTACAATGTTGAAGTAGATAGCACTCCATTTTAAAACAAACACAGTGTTAATAATACACTGAAACTACATTTACCGCAAGGTATTGCTATGCCTCAATAATCAGCTTACGTAACATATTTAATGCGTTCACGGCTGTTAAATCAATATTACGTTGACGATCGAATCTGAAGTGAAACTTCTGTGTAAGGGTTTGTTTTTTACTTGCTACAGCCACCCAAACCGTACCTACAGGCTTTTCAGGCGTGCCCCCATCGGGACCCATAATGCCAGATACTGCAACAGCATAATCTACATTCAACAAATGAAGTACACCTGTTACCATTTCTTCAACTACCGGCTCACTAACAGCACCATGCAGTGCTAGTGTATCAGCCCTAACACTAAGTATCTCTTGCTTCACATGATTATCGTAGCTTACAACAGAGCCTTTGTAGTAACGAGATGCACCCGATTGTGCCGTAATTAAATGCGCAATATACCCACCCGTACAGCTTTCGGCTGTAGCCATTGTTTTACCTTTCTTGAGTAATAGGTTGCCTACTACTGCCTGCAACGATAGATCGTCGCTTACTACAAGGTAGGGAGCTACTAGCTGCTCTAGCTTGGCAAACTCTGTTTGAATTGCCTCGTTAATGGTAGCTTCATTATCGCCATTTGCCGTAAGGCGCAAGCGAACCATGCCATAATTAGGCAAGTATGCAAGCTTAATAAACGATGGTAACTGACGTTCGTAATCGGCAATAAGTTCTGCTAAAAAGCTTTCGCCAATGCCTGCCGTTAGCAATGTTTTATGTACAATAACTTGCCGTGGAAAAGCCTGAATAACAGCAGGCAATACTTTAGTATCTATCAATCCCTTCATTTCGTGCGGCACACCGGGCAGTGCAAAAAAGTACACACCATTTTTTTCAAACTGCATACCAGGTGCTGTTCCTCGTTGGTTGTGCAACACGGTACATACATCGGGCACCATCGCTTGCTGGCGATTGCGCTCTATCATCGGGCGTTTCAGAATATGCTCAAAAATATGCGTAACATGTGCCAATGTTGGTTCATGCATTACCATAGTACCACCAAAATACTGACACAACAAAGGCTTGGTAATATCATCGGCAGTAGGACCTAACCCGCCAGTTATGATTACAATCTGCGATTGCTTTTCGGCAGCTTCTAAGGCCTGCCATATATCGTTCCAATTATCACCAACAGCTATACGCTGCTTTACTGCAAAGCCATGCTTGTTCAGTTGTTGTGCTATATAGGCACTGTTAGTATCGATTACTTGACCTATCAATAACTCATCGCCAATGGTAATAATGGTTGCTGTTGTTAAAGCCAACATATTGCTGCGTATTTGATGAATAGCCAGTACTATTGCTAATCATTACAAAAATAGGTAGATATGGTTCGTTATTGGTTGCTAGCAATAAGTGTAGTTATCAATTTAAGCAGTGCAGCGCAATTACGGCAACAATTACAGCTAGCCACACAAAAATTATTGAACGATGCACAACTATCGAACGGCTCACTGAGTTTTTGCGTGCTTGATGTTGCAACACAACAACAAGTGTTTGGATATCAACCCAAACTTGGTTTGGCGCCAGCGAGCAGTTTGAAGGTGGTAACTACCGCAACCGCTTTGGCCAACCTTGGTAGCAACTTTACATTCACTACCAGCATTTACACGCAAGGGCAACTACAAGAAAATACATTTGTAGGTAATATATATATTGTTGGCAACGGCGATCCATCGTTAGGAAGTTGGCGTTGGAAACACACAACAACAGATAGCATTTTTGCTAGAGTACAACAAAAGCTACGTGCGAAAGGTATTCATACCATTAAGGGCACTATTTATGTAGTAGAACAACAATATGATTATCAACCTATTCCCGATGGTTGGATCTGGTACGATATTGGTAATTACTATGGTGCCGGCTGTTACAGCTTTAATTGGCGAGAAAATCAATACGATATTATCTTACAACCCGGCTCCAAAGTTGGCGATAGTGTTCGTGTACAAACCACCGAACCAAGTATTATAGGCACCCTTTACAACAAACTAACTACAGGCCCCACAGGTAGCGGCGATAATACAAGTACTTATTGGACACCCAAAGCCAATAGTGGCTTTATTGAAGGCACGGCTCCGTTAGGCGAAAAAAACTTTACCGTAAGTGCTAGCTTACCCCACCCTGCATCAACTTTTTTACAGCAATGGCAAAAAAGCAAGTTTAGCCTTACGGCAAATGCTTACGCTATTTGCGAACAACTACCTGCCAATGCACGATTATTAGATACACTTGCCAGCCCAACACTTGCTGCATTAAGTTATTGGTTCATGCAAAAAAGTATCAATTTATATGGAGAAGCTTTTACCAAGTATTTAGGTCAGCAGTACAACAAGCAATTTCGAACCGATGCTGGCATAGCATTCATCAAATCATTTTGGAAGCAACAACAAATAGATGTGAACGAACTTAAAATACAAGATGGTAGCGGACTGAGCCCGCAAAACAGAGTGAGTAGCAATGCGTTAACACAAGTACTAGCCTATGCTACCAAACAAAGTTGGTATAGTGAATTTTACAACGCCTTACCGCTATACAACGGTATGAAAATGAAAAGTGGTACCATTGGTGGCAGTAAAGCATTTGCTGGCATTCATACCAATAAACAGGGCAAAACATATGCCTTTGCGATAATCATAAACAACTACAATGGAAGCCCTAAAACCTTGGTAGACAAAATGTATCAACTATTGAACGTGCTTAAGTAGTTGTATAAAAGGGTTGCAAATATTGTAGTAACGCTTCAGGCATAGTAACCTTCTTACGAGTTATAATATCTAAGAAATAAAGTGTAACCGTTGCTTTAGTAACCAACTTATTTTGTTCATTAATAATTTCCTGCTCAAATACAGCTTCATGCGATTTTGGCAGCACAGGTAGCTTTGTTACAATCGTAAATAATTCATCATATACCAACGGACGTACAAACTGAATAGTAAGCCCCACAATAGGCATCATAATACCATCGGCTTCCATTTGTTTATAGCTGTACCCAAGGGCTCTTATCGCTTCTACTCTTCCTATTTCGAAATAAGTGGCATAGTTACCGTGGTATACCACACCCATTTGATCGGTGTCGGCGTAGCGAACCCGATGTTGAAAACTACTTGTAAACAAGATACTTAGATTTAAACTATTTTATCATACCATCTACACTAATCTTACCAGGACCAACCAATAGTACTGCGAAATAAACAGTTAAATACAGCAATGAAGGTTCTTTATCTGGGAGAGCATCGCTTGCATGCACCACAAAATAAGCTACCAACATGGTAATTACCAGTGGAATTAATGCAAAACGTGTAAAAAGCCCAAGTGCTAAAAATAGGCTACAGAATACTTCTGAGAAAATAACCAACATCAAACTCCACTTACTGCCTAAACCTAGAAAATCGTAGAACTTGCTTTGCAAATCTGCAAATTTCATCATTTTAGGTATGCCATGATCTACCATCATTACAATACCAAAAACCAAACGTAGCGAAAGCAGGGCTACGTTAAAAGCCCATTCGCTGTAACGAATGCTTAATAACTTTTTCATTGCGGTGGTTTGCTTCAAAAATAGTATTTGAAATCACATCAATAACAACTATACACATTTGTGTTAAATGAATGCGGCAGCAGCTTGTTTTTCCACAATTAAAAGAAACATTAACCTTACGGTAAAGGGAGATTACCTTTAACAAGTTTTGGGATTTTGTTAAGAACAACCAACAAATATTTGCTACAACATTTCGTTAACAAGCTATGAAATTGATGTATTCTATTGGGATTAGTATTTGCTTACTAAGCGTTACTAGCACCGCAATAAGTCAACATACCCAATGGCATGAAGATGCTGATGCTACCTTTAAAAAGGCAAAAGAACTGTATACCAAAGAGGCATATAGCTTAGCATACCCTCTGTTTAAACAATTACAACTACATGGAACTGAGCAAAGCCAACTTCCTGTTTCAATTGCCCTAGAAAGTAAATACTACAGCATTTTATGCGGGCTGCAACTAATGGACGGTACGGCAGCAGAAGCAGCAAATGCCTTTATTGCGCTAGAACATCATGCACACAAAGTACAGTTAATGAGCTATCACTTAGCTGAGTATTATTTCAAACAAAAGCAATATCAAAAGGCAAATGAACTTTATGAAAAGGCTAAGATTGATAACCTTACAAACGAACAAATTGCTACACTAAAATTTCATAAAGCATACGGCCTGTTTGTTGAAAAAAAATTCAGTGAAGCAAAGCCGCTCTTTAATGCGATACGACAAATTACTACCGACCCCAATTATATAGATGCGAATTATTATTATGGTTTCATTTGCTTTGGTGAAAAACAATACAAAGAAGCCATCAAATGCTTTGAACTGATAGATGAGCAACCAAGCTATCAAACCATAGTACCTTATTACATTGCTCAAATCGATTACATCCAAGGCAATAAGCATAAAGCACTACAATATGCCGAAAAACAGCTAGCTAAAGGCGGGCAGTATTATGATTTACAATTACGACAGCTTGTGGGTCATGGATATTTTGAACAAAAAGAGTTCGGTAAAGCACTTCCTTATTTAGAAACATATATTGCTAAAACACCAAAAGTTCGTAGAGAAGATTTGTATGAATTAGCATATTGTTATTATCACAATCAGCAATATTCAAAAGCTATTATTGGTTTCAAAGAACTTGGTGGTAAAGACGATTCACTAGCACAAAACAGCATGTACCTACTTGCAGATGCTTACCTCAAAACCGATAATAAAGTTAATGCCAGAAACGCATTTTTATTCTGTGCTCAAAATAGTAGTGTCGCTATTCAAAAAGAAGTATCACAATTCAATTACGCCAAATTAAGTTACGAACTTGGCTATCAAGATATTGCTATTAATGAGTTCAAAAGTTTTATAACACAATATCCTAAAAGCAGCTATAACAAAGAAGCTAAAGAGTTGTTGGTACAACTACTTGCGAACACTAATCAATACGCAGATGCA
The DNA here is from genome assembly GCA_046296295.1 of Chitinophagaceae bacterium. Classification (GTDB taxonomy): domain Bacteria; phylum Bacteroidota; class Bacteroidia; order Chitinophagales; family Chitinophagaceae; genus UBA10646. The sequence continues at coordinate 12,938 of JBKBLG010000013.1, forward strand.
TTGGCACTCATTAACAGCCTAGATAAAAACAGCGTTACCGTTCAGAAAATACTGCCACGAATTTTATATGGAAGAACTGTTGAGTATATCAACGACCAACAACTTTCAGCTGCTGAGACACTTTTAAATCAGCTACAACAATTACCGTATACAGATTATTATAAACCACTCGTTGCCTTTTGGAAGGCAGAGTTAAGCTTTCGCAACAACAACATCGATAGTGCTATTTATTTTATCAACATTTACCGCAAGGCTAATAACAACTTAGGTGAAGCTAATACCATTAATGCAGCTTATATCTTAGGCCATGCCCAATTAATCAAAGAGAATTATAAAGCAGCACAGCAGGCATTTAATGAAATTAGCCCTAATAACTTTTCAAATGCACAAAGTAGTGTACAACAAGATGCCTTTGTGCGTCTTGCCGATTGCTACTTCATTCAAAAGCAATACAACAAAGCACTAGCAATGTACGAGCAAGTATACAATGCAGGTACAACACATGCCGACTATGCATTGTATCAAAAAGCAATTATTGCAGGTGCAGGCAGTAGAACCAATGAAAAAATTGCATTATTACAACGCTTAAGCAGACAGTTCCCACAAAGCAATTATATAGACTTGGCAAATATTGAAATTGCCAATACTTACATGTATGCTGAACAATACGATAAGGCTATTCCAACATTGCAATACTTACAAACGAATGCTAAGAATAAAAGTTTGTTACCTGAAGCCATGTTTAAATTAGGCATTTGTCAGTTCAACTTAGATCGAAACCAAGAGGCACTAAAAACGTTTGAAAATGTATTAGAAAAATATACTAATAGTAATGAAGCCGATGCAGCTTTAGACTATGTTAAAAACATTTTCATTCAAGAACAAAAAGCAGGAGAATATGCAGCTTTTGCACAACGTTATGGCAAAGCTATTGCGTTGAACGAAGCCGATTCGTTAAGTTACCTTGCGGTAAATAATTACTACAACAATAAGCAGTTCGATAAAGCACTACTTGCTATTGAGCAATACTTAAAAGAGTTCCCTACGGGCAACTATGCCTTACAAGCGAATTATCAGGCTGCATTTATACTACAACAGCAAAAGCAATATCAGGCTGCAATTACTTACTATCAAAAAGTTGCTGAAAAAGCTCCCAATAAATATGCAGAACAAGCATTGCTACAAGCTGCACGCATCAGCTATTTTGAATTGAAAGATATTGTAACGGCAGAAAGCTATTTCGTTCAACTCAAACAGTATGCAAGCACTAATGAAAACAAATTAGAAGCCATGCGAGGCTTACTACGCTGCCAATACAAGCAAGCCAAATACAGCGATGCACTTACCAATGCACAAGAGCTTTTGCAACAAAAAAATATTGCAACAGACGATAAAATGATGGCCAATATTGTTATTGCAAAAACCTATCAAAACAATAATCAATTACCGGAAGCCGCAATGGCGTACAAACAAGTTATTAATTTAGGTAAAAGCGAATACAGTGCAGAAGCTCGCTTCAGATTAGCGGAAATACTTTTAGCACAAGGCAAACTTGCCGATGCTGAAAAAGCCGCTTTCGATGTAATAAATAAAGCCGGCAGTTATGAATATTGGATTACAAAATCTTACATCTTACTTGGAGAGGTATATCTACAACAAAAAGATTTCTTCAATGCAGAAGCTACTTTAAAAAGCGTAGTTGATAATGCATCTATTAGCACCCTACAAACGGAAGCTAAAGCAAAGCTAGACATAGTATTAGCAGAGAAAGAAAAGAATAGCAAAGTAACACCTTAATTGAAGCCACCATGACATCGAACCTATATTTTTTAGCACTACTATTGCTTGCTGTAACACCACTTGCAGCACAAACCAACAGCAGAACAAATAACAACGATACATTACCAAGCAAAACTGTAGTTGTTACATCTGCTTTTAAACCTTCGTTGCTGCGATCAAACAAAATCAACTTTTCGGCTACAGCTTTACCGCAAGATTCTAGTCGTCCAACATTACTGTATCAAATACCTTCACAAAATTTATTTTTTGCATACGAACCAACACCGCTGCAACCTTTAGCACTCTTTGTTGACACAAGCTTTCGTTGGACAAACCATTATTTTGTAAAACTCGGTTACGGCAACTTTGCAACACCTTACGCCGCTGTAGATTTATCATTAGGCGATGGAAAGCATAACATGACCAACCTGCATGCTTACCATACCAGTAGCAAAGGCAATCTTGCTTTTCAAAATACTTCTAAAAGTGGTATTAGTTTAGTAAGCATTTTGCACACCCCACGTAACGAATGGAATGGCAAGCTTGCATTCACCAACTTTACACAATATCAATATGGCTTTCAACCCGATACAATCAAACGCTTTACCGAAGATAGTTTACGCCAGCGCTTTAGCAACTTACAAATAGAGCTTGGTTTTCGCAATAAAACAACCAATAAGTACGGCATCAAATATGCACCACAACTGCAATTACAACGCTTTACAGATGGCAGAAATAATGGCGAAACCAATATTCGCATACAAATGCCATTAAGTAAAACCATTGGCGAAATTTTTGTATTACAATTGGGTGTTGATGCCGATTTGAGCAACTATAAAACAGATTCTATTAGTAGCATCAGTAACAATATTGTAAGTATTTCACCATCATTACAATATAACACACCACAACTGAAAGTTACTGCAGGCTTTCTTCCAACATGGAATAACAATGTTTTTGTATGGCTGCCAAACATTACAGCAGAAGCGAAATTAAAGAACGAAAAATTCACAGTGTTGGCAGGATGGCAAGGTTATTTTCAAAAAAATAATTATGCCTACTTAGCACAAGTGAACCCTTTCTTAGCGGCACCAAATAACTTTAAAAACACACGCTTTAGCGATGTTTTTGCAGGCATTAAAGGTAGTATCGGCAGTCATTTAAGCTTCAATGGCCGCCTTAGTTTTCAACAACGCACCAATCAGGCATTGTTTTTGAACGATACCCTTACGGGTAAAAGTTTTAACATAGTGCACGAAGCTTCTTTACAAGTGCTTAGTATTCGCGGAGAAATTGGCTACAGCATTCAAGAAAAATTACAATTACTTGCAGGTATTACACTGAACGATTTTCAGAAACAAGAACAATACACAGCAGCTTACGGATTGTTGCCTATGCAACTCAACGGCAGTGCTCGTTGGCAGATACTGAAAGATCTTCTAGTAAAGGCTGATGTATTTTTTTGGGATGGTGCCCAATTTCGAAACAAACAAAGTAGCGATATAAAAATGAATGCTGCCGCCGATTTAAATTTATCATGCGAATTTGCTGTTAGCGATAAAATACAAATCTGGGCACAATTCAATAACATACTCAATCAACATTATCAACGCTGGAATCAGTACGAAGTGCTAGGCTTTAATGTGTTAGGTGGTGTTATCATTCGTTTTAGTAAGTAGCATCAGTTTTTACCGTAAGGTTCTTCAAGCGTCAACTAAACAACGGCGCTTTTCATTTATACGCTACTTGTGTGTTTAGTTGTTATTTTGCAGTATGCAAGCCACATTAATCGCTTATTTATTTGCACATCAAAAGTTGAGCCTGCCGGGCATCGGCAGCTTTGCTATAGAGTATGTGCCGGCTCGATTTAACTTTGCCAACAAGCAATTACAGCCACCCTTTCCAGTTGTACGCTTTAGCATGGAACACGCCATGCCCGATAATCATTTTTACGATTTTGTTTGTAATCAGTTACAACTAGATCAGGCAACTGCAATTAATAAACATAACGAGTATTGCTACCAACTCAAAAGCAACTTGCAACAACATAAAAAAGTACACTTACCAGGGCTTGGCACATTAAATAGAGAGTTTGCTAATACTTACACTTTTCAAAGCGATGTAGATGTTGAGCAACTCTACCCCACCATAGCTATTGAACGCATTATAAGAGAAAATACTACACATGCTGTTACCGTTGGCGACAAAGAATTTTCGAACACCGAAATGAAAGTAATCTTACAAGATGAAGTTACTAGTACCGAAAAATGGTGGTGGTGGGCTGTTGCACTAACAATTGTTGCACTCATACCTATTTTAATATATCACTTTGCCTAAAATAAATACACATATAAAAGTACTGTTGTTATCACTTGCCTGTTTGTATATCAATACAGCATTTAGTGCAAGGGTCGATACAGTTGTAATTGCAGCAAGTAACATGGCCATACAACACAAAGCTATTGTTATTGTTCCCACCACTACTACAGCACCTGTACCTACTGTGTACCTGTTGCACGGCTACAGCGGTAATTATCGCAATTGGTTCGATAAAGTTGCGCAACTACAATACTGGGCCGATATGTTTGAGATACTTATTGTTTGTCCTGATGGTAATTACAGCAGTTGGTATTTGAATAGCCCTATTGATACCACAAGTAAGTATGAAGATTATATTGTTAAAGACGTTGTTACCTATATAGACAAGCATTACCTTACGGTAAATGAAAAGCAAGGAAGAGCCATTACAGGTTTGAGTATGGGCGGCCATGGTGCTTTTTATATAGGCTCAAAACATCCACAACTGTTTGGTGCTTATGGAAGTATGAGTGGTGGATTAAACCTAATACCTTTCATAAACAGCTTTGATATCAAAAAACGATTAGGCACCGATACTTCACAACAAGGCTTGTACTATGAGTATAGTTTTTTGCAAAGAGCAGCTACCTATACTTTTGATTCTACACAGGCTATCATTTTTGATTGTGGTAGTAGCGATTTCTTTTTTCAACATAACGAAGCCGTACACCAATTATTAACACAACGTGAAATTGCACATACCTACACGGTGCAACCAGGTAAGCACAATTGGGATTATTGGAATAAAGCCGTAGCACAACAACTACTATTTTTCTTTCAATATTTCAAAAGCAACAGGCATAATAAATAGTTACTTATTTCGGCATTTATAGTAACTATGTTGTTAATATATTTAATGCATCAATAACTGTTTTATTATGAATAAAAATTACAATCAATCGAAAGAAGTAGTATCTGCCTTAATAAAAATTGGCGGTACGCTAATAGTTATCATTCTTATTTGGATGTTTGGTTACCCTGTGTACCGTGTATGGCAACAAAGTTTAGAAGGCGAGGCCGAACTAAAGCGAGCCGAACAAAATAGAAAAATTGCTGTACAGGAAGCCGAAGCCAAAAAAGAAGCAGCTAAAAGCCTTGCCGATGCAGAAGTTATTAGAGCACAAGGTGTTGCAAAAGCCAATGAAATTATTGGTAATTCTCTTAAGAATAACGAAGAGTACTTACGCTATTTATGGATTGATAATTTAGAAAAAAATCAAAACTCAGTTATTTATGTACCTACAGAAGCAGGCTTACCCATTTTAGAAGCGGGCCGCTTAGGTAAGCTTCCTAAGAGTACCTCCAAAGGCGATGAATAAACTATCTGAAGAAAACACGTATAGTTTCGTAGAATAAACGATCAGAACTACGGTTTTTAATGGTATAATCTGTAATACCACGTAACCCAAATAAACTGGCCATTTTTCCATGATTAATGGCCAGTTCTAAATATCCGGCAGCATTAAACCATGCTACGGCTTCACCCATTTGAGCATCGGCATAACTTGTACTGAGCTTGGTAATTTGATTTCTTGTGAATTCGATAATAAATTTTCTACCCTTTCTAGCTTCCTCAAATTCTTGATGGGTAATGTTCACCACAACATTTTCATAGTTATCAATAAACATAATTTGTGCTTCCATCCAATCAGGCCCAATGGTAGCACGTAAGGGATATTTTTCTACAATTTTAGCACCCGGTGTATGTAATTGATGTAAAGCAACACCACTTACAGCTTGCTGAATCACCCCTGTAATGTGTTGTGTAATATGCAACAAGTGCATACTAGGCAATACAGGTATTTCTATAACAGCAGCATCGTAAGGCATAGCCCCTGTAATCATTGTTAACAAGCCATGATTGGGGCATACTATCCAGTGCCTACCAAAACGTGCTATTACAAACGAAACACGTTCATCGTGAAAAACATCTACTAGCACCAGATGCACTGTATCGCTCGGGAAAAACTGAAAACTACTACGACACATGTATGCTGCCTGTATATAGTTATACGGTGCAATGTTATGATTAATATCAATGATATTAACATAGGGGTTGCTTGTAACAAGTTGCCCCTTAAGTGCACCAATTACAAAGTCGTTGTTACCAATATCTGATGTAAGCGTTATTACCGGCATTGGTACAGCTACTTAACAAGTTCTCCGTTTTTGAAAAAGAATTTATGTACCAATTTGTCGGCAAAGCTTGGCAGAAGTTTGTTGAGCCACACAGTTTGCAAGCCTTGAGCGGTAAGCACCAATGTACGCTTACGTTTTTCAATCGCATTAATAATATGTGCAGCACAAGCTTCTGCAGTCATCATCGCTTTTTCATCCATCGGACTTTCGCCTTGGCTTTCTCCCTTAGCATTCAATGCAGCATTTCTAATTTTACTTGTTGTAAAACCCGGTGCTACCCACATTACATTCACGCCTGTATCTAGCAACTCAGTTCTCAACGCTTCTAGCCAACCATTAACGGCATGTTTAGATGCACTGTAACCACTACGCCCTGGCAAGCCACGGTACCCAGCAATACTGGTAACCCCAACAATTGTACCTTGATTTTTTATGATTTGAGGCAAAGCGAACTTGGTACAATATACCGTACCCCAAAAATTGATATCAAATACTTTGCGTAGGGTATCTATTGCCAAATCTTTTACCAAAGCTCGCATACTAACACCAGCATTGTTAATAAGTATATCAACAGTACCGTAGGTTTTAATTACTTGGTCGATAAAGTTTTTGCAATCGATCTCTTTACTAACGTCGGCAGTATAAATCAGTAATGGCCGCGATGAGTGCTGTGTTTGTAACTGATATAGCTTATCGTAATTTCTACCACAGGTAGCTACTTTTGCCCCTAAGCTCAAAAACTGATCTACCAGTGCTTTACCAATACCATCGCTACCGCCGGTAATAACAACTACTTTGTTTTGAAAGGCCGACATACAAAATATTTATTCAAAAATACATGGTTGGCATATCGCAGCAGTACCAATGTTAACAATCATTATAATTTAAGTTCCCTTGCGGGCAAATGTGAATCTAATACAACTAATCATTGCAATTCAATTGCTACAAAATGGCAACAAAAAAGCCTCACAAATTTGTGAGGCTTTCGTGATCCCGCTGGGACTCGAACCCAGGGCCCATACATTAAAAGTGTATTGCTCTACCAACTGAGCTACGAGATCTTACCCTTTAAACACATTTAGCACTAGGCCTTATTTGTTTTGGGAGTGCAAAAATAAGGATGCATTTTATTTCACCAAATTTTCTTTCACTTTTTTTCTGACAACCACTTACCGTAAGGTTATTACTTGTACTTCTACTAAGTTATTGGCATGTGGTATGAAGTAGGTATTTCGTGTTACCATATGCTGCGTAAGCCTTATTAAAAAACTGGGGGTAATGGTTCGCATTGGTGTACTTAATATTACTGTAACAGCATGTTTAAAACATAATTGCAGCAATGCATGCAATGCATCAAAATAATCTGGATGATAGTTGACATCGCTTAACAACAACACATCTTTCCCTAGCACATCGCTATGCCCAATACTACGCCAATCTGCAATTGAAGCAGTAGCATTCTGTAGCTTTAAAAGGGCAATATTTTGCTGTAAGCAAGCAACCGCCTCTGTGTTGATATCACTTACGTAAATGTGTGCAGCCATGTTGGCTATAAAAAAAGAAGGCAAGCCTATACCAGCAGCAATTTCCATCACTTGCTTATTACGCACAAGGGCATCATTTACCGAAAGGTAATTACACATACCCATGGCGGCAGGCCACACCTGGCTCCAATAAGGCACTTCACCCCCTTGTACTTGAAATGCGATACGCATTGCAGTTGCATCGGGTATGTGCAACGATAATGTTGTGTTTGCTACTTGTAGTTGAACAATCGGATGCTGATGCTGTTGGGCCATATAAAAGCAATGCTACAAAAAAGCGGCTGTTTTATTCGCATAAAACAACCGCTAACCTACACAAGCAACCAATCGTATCAAAACTCAAAACGAAACTGTTTAGTCTACTTTAGGAGCTGCCGCTAAAATTTCGGCACTTACACCTGAGGCATATTTCTCGAAGTTTTTACGGAATTGTTTTGCCAACTCACGAGCTTGTGTATCGTAAGCATTAGCATCGCTCCAAGTATTTCTTGGATTCAACAATTCGGCCGGAACACCGCTGCAAGTAGTTGGCATCATCATACCAAAAACAGGATGTGGCTCGTAGCGTACATGCTCTAATTCGCCATTTAAAGCGGCCGTAATCATTGCTCTGGTATAGTTTAGTTTTATGCGGCTACCAACACCATAAGCACCACCGCTCCAGCCTGTATTAATCATCCACACATTTACGTTATGTGCCCTCATTTTTTGTCCTAACATTTCGGCATACTTACCTGGGTGCAATGGTAAAAATGGTGCGCCAAAACAAGCACTGAAGGTGCTCTTAGGCTCGGTTACGCCAGCTTCAGTACCGGCTACTTTAGCGGTATAACCGCTGATGAACTGGTACATGGCTTGCCCGGGAGTTAGCTTGCTTATAGGCGGTAAAATGCCGTAAGCATCGCAAGTGAGGAAGAATATGTTTTGTGGCAAACCGCCAATGCTTGGCTCTTTGGCATTGCTAATGAAATGAAGCGGATAGCTTACACGTGTATTTTCGGTAATACCTTTGGCTGCAAAATCTATCGTATTTGTACCTTCAAAAAACTCAATGTTTTCAACGAGTGCACCAGGCTTAATAGCTCTGAAAATTTCAGGTTCTTTCTCTTCTGTTAAGTCGATTGTTTTAGCATAGCAACCACCTTCGAAATTGAAGATACCATCATTCGTCCAGCCATGTTCATCATCGCCAATAAGGTAGCGGTTGGGGTCGGCGCTGAGGGTTGTTTTGCCTGTACCACTTAACCCGAAGAAGATAGCGGTATCACCATCTTTACCCATATTAGCACTGCAATGCATGCTTAGCACATTGTGTTCTTGTGGCAACAGATAATTCAAAATAGTGAATATGCCTTTTTTGGTTTCGCCAGTATAACCGGTACCACCAATGAGTATGGTTTTGTGTGTGAATGATACGATGGCGAAGTTGTGCTGACGGGTACCATCAACTTTTGGATCGGCTTTGAACCCCGGCGCCTGAATAACATGCCATGATGGCTCAAAGTTTTCTAACTCGGCTTCTGTTGGACGAAGGAACATGTTGTAAGCAAACATGTTACCCCATGGTGTTTCATTGACAACTCTAATGTTTAAACGAAAACGCTCATCGGCACAAGCATAAGCATCACGCACCCAAATTTCTTCTTTACTGCCTAAGTAATCGAGTACCTTTTTACGTAAGTTCAAAAACACTTCTTCCATTACAGGAATATTGAAGTTATTCCAATGCACTGTGTTTTCGGTAATCGCATCTTTAACAATGAATTTATCTTGCGGACTACGTCCGGTGAATTCGCCTGTGTTAATACACAAGGCACCTGTATCGTTATAAACGCCCAAACCGCGGTTAACTGCCTGTTCTGCCAATGCATCGGGCATTAGTTGATAATGCACATTAGTGGCTTCATTTAAACCAAGCTGTAGTAATTTTTTCAAGTCGATGGATACAGTAGGGATAGACATAAACAATCGTTTAGTGAGATGCAAAAATATTGCTCAAAAACTTACAATCGTTAGTTTGCTTTTGTGCCGGCATTTTATACTTCGTAACGAAGCAGTGTGTTTATTGAAGAAAATCTAAAAGAAAAAACAAGCTTTGTGAGATACTATTGAAAATGGAATTGATTGTTATTGAATTACAAATTTTCAAAAAAGTAAAAAAACTAATGTGTACTACTTACGCTTTCTATTCTTTTGGATGGGCAATACCGTTGTGGTTACAGGCTGGGTGGTATCGGCTGGTAGGGTACCTTGCGGTAAATTATTTTGCGACGCTGGTTGCACATTGCTTTCATCTTTACCGAAAGGTTTTCTATCAAAATCTCTCGTATAGCTTAAGCTGATGCCTTGACGGTTACGGCGACCAATAGCGCCAGAGTTAACATCGAGGGTGCTTTTATTGAAAACAACAGCCCTTAGGCGGCGATCTTTACTAAGCACCACTTGCACCGAAATATCGGGCAGCCACTGAAAGTTACCCGTAGCCAACTGTGCACTATTATTGAAACCAAAATCAAAATCGCCACCTACTGCAACAATAATTTTACCGTCGAGAATACTTTTATTGATTTTGAAATTCACTTGTTGTCGATCGAGTCGGTTGTTGGCAGCAGCTGCTGCACCACCATACAACGTACTGCTACTGTAAGTATTGGCACTCAAATCGAACTGTAGACTTCTATCGCCGGTAAGTTTATAGAGTGCATTACTTACAATTTTATTGACCTCGTTCGTAAGCTTCTGCGAAATGGTATTAACACCTAAGCTGCCGAAACGAATATTGGTGCCACCTCCACCCGACATTACATCGCCATAAGAACTAAAACTGTTAAATACAATAAGCCAGGTTACTTGCTTGAGCATTTCATTTTCATCGCTTTTTAAACGTGCTAAAAACCGTTGAAAAGTATCGTCGTATTCAAAGCCTGTTACCTTCGGAAATTCGAGACTAAAGTCAATTTTCGGCTTACTGAGCTTATCAGAGATATGTGCAACCACATATACATCGCCACGATACGATGCAATGGAACTGTTGAGTTTAAACTGATTATTGGTACCAAGCAAGTCAGTCATACTTACCTTTTCGGCGGTATATACCGCATCTACTTTCAAAGTTGCATCGTATGGATTACCCTTCCACTCAATGTAGTTGCCTGCATTGGCTTTTAAGTCGAATGGCTTACGAATAAATGATTGAAAGTTAAAAGCATAACGGCCTCCCTCAATATTGTATCGACCATTCATGGTCATACTACCTTTTGCAGGTATTTTAATCTGCAATCGCCCCTCTCCTACGGCATCGATCACATCGCCGGTTAAGTCGTCTAAAATTACACTTACTTGTGCTTTATTATTTGCTCTTAGATCTAAATCAACACTGAGTTGATTACGCAGATTATTATCAGATTTTATTTCAGTTCCATACTGTTTAAATACAATATAATCAACCTCTGAACCTTGATCGGTAGTATTCGTTCTTATAGCAACTGCTGAGGTATCGGTAACTTCTGCTTCTAAGCCCAAACGCATATCGCTTTCAGGCCCCTTAAAGGTTAAGCGAGCCCTACCAATAGCCCTACCATAAAACATATTATTGTCTTTAGGCTTTGTATCGAGCAAAAGCATGTTATTGGTAGCAACATCAAAATCATATTTAAAGTTGGCTAATCCCCGCTGATATAATTTTCCGGTAACGGTACCGCTGTTGTTAAGTGCATCTTTTAGTACAATAGTATTAAAGTTGATGGCACCATCTTCAAAATTAATATTAGCACTATCAATAGTGTAATGCACCTGCGTATATTTTACCGTAAGGCCTCCTTTACGTAAAGCTACATCTCCTAACAAATCAATGGCATCTGGTTTACCTTTTATATACAACGTTCCATATGCTAAGCCCGTTATGTCTGAGAAAAGTATTCCCAAAAAATTATTGAGAATGGCAACACTTGCACCATTTAACTCTAACTTATTATTGAGCGGACTCGACACACTGTCTTTCAAATCGTATGCTCCATCAATATTCAACCGATAGCGTTCGTTATTACTCCTTAGCTTATAATCGACCAAGCCTTTTTTTGCATCATAATTCGCTTTAATATCTACAATACCAACGCTATCATTATCTAACCTAAATTCTTCGGCATGAAGTGTGGCCTCGGCGCTGAATTTACCCAGAAAATCAGACATTTTAACCTCGCCATTCGCAACTCCTTCAATGGTTGGACTTGTTATAAAAATCGGCGTAAAGTCGCCAATATTCACATCTTTCAACTTTACAATAAGGTTGTTGGTTGTAGCACCTTCATCTTCATCGCTTTCAATCGAAATTTCTTGAAAACCTTGTGAAAATTTCACATTGGTAGCACTTGCTAAGTTTTTACGAATTACAATTTCACCCTGCTTCTCAAGGTTCCAAACTTTATCGTTTAATATAAAACTCGATGGTCTGAAATTAATCCTAACGCCATCGCCAAAAGTGTAAATATCGGCATTCAGTTCTGCATCATTCAATACAGTGTTGGCACTTGTTTTCAAATGCAATTCTGAATGATCGTTTTTACTTTTTATGACAAGTTCTGTTCCTGGCAAGTAAGTACTATCACTTACGTAAATACGACCGATATCACCACGCACATTCAGTTCATCGAACTTGCCTGTACCAACTATTTTTGCATCTTGAATTTCATAATGCTCAAAGCGAGCAATTGGAATATCTGCATTTAAGTAAAAACTACCTGAATCGGCAGTATTAACACTACCTACAATAGATGCATGCTCTAAGCCGTGTAATCGGCTATCAATGGCATTTGCATATCCATCGAAGCTTCTAGTAAGTAGCGTAACTGTAAAGTTTTGATTTTTAGGCAATACTGTTGGTGCAGCAATATAACTCGGATAGTACCTGTTCAAAAAAGCCTTAAAGCTATTAGGCAAATCAAGTATGTTGTACTGCCCATCGATAGCCAAATCAAACTCATTACTACTTAATCGCAATTGTTTTTTTTGAATGCTATCTAACGCAACTGAAAGCGATAATGAATCGAAATTCAATTGAACACTGTCATGAAATAATGTAGCATTTAAAATTTTTGCTGTACCTAAGAAATCATCAATATTCTTGCCCTCGAAATTCAAATCGAATAAGCCTGTAAGTTCAACTGCCTCGTTCGTGAAATTCAATTTTTTGAAATTACTATTTACAAGGTCGCCAAGCAAGTTAATCTTGGGCCTATCACTTGAAAAGTCAATTGAAAAATCACTTGTGAAATTGAAATTAGGATCATCTGCTTTAAATGTTCCAACAAAATTTTGCTTACTAGCCTCGCCATTAAATACTAACTCCTGATAATTGTATCCGTTAAACTCGAAACTAGAAAACGTTCCTTTTAATTTAGTTTTTAATGTATTAAGATCAAAACTCCTACCACTAATGTCGCCCGAGAAATTAACACGACCAATAGTTGCAACATTTACGAACTTACCAAGATTAAAAGAAGATGTTGTTATTTTCCCTCGGTAAGTAGGCAAGCCTTTTGATGGCAGATTCATAGCAATATCGGCATACACACCTCCCAAGTTACTAGAGAAGGTTCCCCTTGCGGTAAAATTATTGAGCGTTCCTTTAAAATCTCCAACATAACGAATGTTACCTAATGCCGATAAGTTAGGTGTGGTAACTTTTTTAAGCATTGGTATCATTATAGCGGCCTCTGAGTAATTAGTACTAACAATTCCGTTGCTAAGGCTAATTACAGTGTTGTCAATATCGGGCAAGCCCTTCATGGATAAATCGCCACTAACATAACTGCCTGTACTATTTTGTAGTACAATATCTTTTACTGTAAAGTCGGTAATAGTGCCTTTTAAATTGCCAGTAATAGCATACTTTTTATTCCATGGTTTTAATTCAGGAGCAAAGTAGGCTACATCGTTACTACTTACAGTGCTACCTCTAAAACGAGCGTCGATTACTACACTATCAATGAACTCGGCAAAATCTTCGTTGAAGTCGTTAAAACGCATTGCATAGTAGTTGGTAAGCCTTGTTTCACTGCTCTGCAAATCGAGATTGGCAAATTCCATCACTTGCGGTGTTAACCTGAAATTTGCCGCCAACTTTTTAAGTTGAAAGCCGCTACGTTCTTTAGCTGTAATATTAATCTTCGCTCTAATAGTATCTTTAATGAAAGTAACATTATCGAAAGTTCCATTAAGCTTTTGTAGTAATATGTGTGCTCCATCAAAATAAGGGTAAGGTGCCCTTCCATTCAACCAATCATTCACGAAACTGCCATTATTAACCGTAACATGTTTTACCGTAAGGCGAATATCACCTGCATTAAAATACATGCCTGTATCCATCAAAGGCTTTTTAGGCCGCAAGCTATCGGGACGTAGCCCATCGTAATTAGTAATGGAAAAATAAGGCTTATCGAGTATAATATTTTCGATATCAAACACCGATTTTACAAGATCAATTTTATTGGCATTCAGCAGTAAGCTACCCACTTTCACTAATTGATCTTCGCCACGCCAGCCATCACGTTTGTAATAACGAATATTTTTGAAGTCAATCTTTTTAAGGTCAAATGCCATTGGCTTGCTTGGTGTAGTATCTTTCGAACCACTGCTGAAATAATCGCCAATAAATGCATCACGCCAAATAGCCGATGAGTCTCTCTGTTGTTTAATAACAGCATCTTCAAGCCCTACATACGTAAGTTCAATTTTATTTTTAATGAAAAACCAGTCTACCAGACGCACCTTCAACTTACCAGCATACAATATAGTGTCATGCTGGCGGTCTTTGATAAGCAGGCCTTCTAAGTTCACCTTATCAAAAAAGCCAATACTTACCTTCTGTAATGCTACTTCTGTTTTAAGCGCTTTACTCAAAAAGCCAATAGCTCTTTGTGCCAGCATGTTTTGCATCCAGCTGGTTTGTAACAACAGCCATAACAACAGCACAATTGCCAGCAAAAAAATGACAGTTCTACCTAGTATAACAGATATTCGCTTCAGAACAACGTTATTTTAAGGGCGAAAAATACATATAAACCCTTGTAATATCGATGTTCATTCACTTCAATAACGTTTGTTTATGAAAAAAACACTGCTCTTACTACTGGTTTTTAGCAGCACTATTGCTTTGGCACAACAGAAAAAATATGTGCTCGTTATTCATGGCGGTGCCGGAACAATATTGAAAAAAAATATGACTCCTGAAAAAGAGAAAGCTTACAAGGCGGCCTTAGATGAGTCATTAACAGCAGGCGAAGCTATTCTTAAGAAAGGTGGTACCGCTGTAGATGCCGTTACAGCGGCAGTAACCATTTTAGAAGATTGCCCGCTTTTTAATGCAGGCAAAGGCAGTGTATTTACCAATGCCGGCGAAAACGAGATGGACGCAGCCATTATGGATGGCAAAAGATTACAAGCTGGTTCGGTGGCAGGCGTTAAAACCATTAAAAACCCAGTTACTGCCGCCCGAGCTGTAATGTACAAAAGTGAACATGTAATGATGACTGGCCGCGGCGCCGAAGCCTTCGCAGCATTACAGGGGTGCACTATTGTTTCCCCTAACTACTTCTATACAGAAGAGCGTTGGAAGTCGTTACAAAAAGCCAAGGCCGAAGCCGATACCGCATCGAGAAGAATACAAAGTATCATTCCTGATCATGCAGCAGTGAAGCAACCTGGCAATAGCGATTACAAGTATGGCACCGTAGGAGCTGTTGCACTCGACCAATACGGCAATGTAGCTGCAGCAACGAGTACCGGCGGTATGACTAATAAAAAATATGGTCGTGTAGGCGATGCCCCCATTATTGGCAGCGGCACTTATGCTAATAATGCAACTTGTGCTGTGAGCTGTACCGGATGGGGCGAATACTACATACGATTAGTGATGGCGAAAACCATTAGCGACCGTATGGAGTGGGGCAAGCAAAGCTTAAGCACCGCAGCAACAGATATGATTATGAAACAACTGCCTGCACTTGGCGGCGATGGCGGTTTAATTGCGGTTGACAAGCAAGGTAATTACGTTATGGTATTCTGCACTGAGGGTATGTATCGTGGTGCAATTACCAGTGAGGGCAAAAAAGAAATTGGTATTTATAAAGAATAACAGGTTGTTTTTTCATTTACCGTAAGGTTATTTCAGGTTATTGTACCTTACGGTAAATGAAGTAGTGCAAGTAATTACAAGAAAGGGGCGGCCTGTGGCCGCCCCTTTCTTGTACTGTATAAAAACTTAGTTACCAACCATAAATACAGCGTTAGCTAATAACAACTTTCCATTCTCCCAAAACATTCTGAAGATAGGATCATCGGCAATTAATACTACACTACCACGCCCCATATTCATCACGCCCAGGCTGAGATGATTTTGAATTTTGGGCAATAATGCACTACCTACAAAACCAGCAACATGGGCCTTCTTACCCACTACCCCAACGTTCCAACCATCTTTTAGCGGTTCGTACAAATTAGCATCTTGCTTTAAAGTGTAATAAGTACTACCATAACCAAACGCAAGCGGATGTGTAGTATCGAGTTGAACTTTAAAGATGGCACCAGGAATATTTTGCGTCAAGTAATCTCTTTCTCTATCACCATAAGCCTTTATGATAGCATCGGTTTCTTTGTCATTTTTGCTATCACCCTCTTTAAATTTAATACCCCATTCGTGTTGAGCCAGTTGTGCCACAGCACCTTCTAGTGCTATTAGCTTACCACCGTCGCGAACAAAAGCTTTGAGCTTCTCTTGTGCATTTTTATCACTCATAAAACGATAGTAGCCATCGGGTAGTATCAGCACTTGATATTGCTTCAAATCTAATCTTGAAAAATCGTTGGCATTAAATAAGCTGATCGGATATTGCAATTGTGTATCAAAATAATTCCATACTTCGCCTGCACCCAAACTACTTACCTGCTCGCCAGTAAGCATAGCCACTTTAGGTGCATGAATTATTTTAACATCGGGGCTACCAAAATCAGCGCCTTTATCCATAAACCCTGTGGTTACAGCTATTGGTTGTATTTGATGCGCCAAGCAGGCAGCGTTCACTAAAGCTTGCCATTGTTGCACATTGTTTGTTTTCAACACCAGTAGTGTACCTGCATTATATTGTTGGCCGGCATAGCTGAAGGGCTTCTCGGCCATTCTTACTTTCACACCACTTTTCAATAAAGCACTTAATACCTTAGCACTTGCAAAACTGTTGTAAGGCACCAAAATACCATAGCTGCTCGTAACCGGTGTTACTGCTTTTTGAAGTACCATATTGCTGGCTACTGCTACATTTCCCGTAAGGGCATACGCCTCTACTCCATGCACATAAGGAATGCTCCATGCAGTAATATCGTAGGTATTACTATCGGTAATTTTACTGTTTGGCTCTAACAGCACTTTCACCAAATTACCACGGTTCTGCAAGGCCGAAACTACAATGCTATGCTGCTGCAACTGCACTGCTTCTTCTTTTTGAGTGCTGTATCTAAAGCCTCTGCCAGCAACGTTAGTTACCCAATTAAAAGCTATTTTATTTTGTTGCAAGAACTGTGCAATAGTTTGCATTTTTTGCCAATTCTTATCGGTAAGTACATAACTTTTATAAAATGCATTTTTACCAGAACGAGCATCGATATAGTACTGCTGAAATTCTCTGAGTGCTTTTTCGGCATTAGCACTTGCCATTTCAATGGTACCCATACCTGTAGTATAATGATGCGCCACACGATCTACCAAGGTAAGGGTGTCTTTATCTTCTGTAACAACAGCCAACCCACCTCGGCTATGACCACCTTGCTCGTAAGTCATACCGATAGCACCATTGTAGGTTGGATAAGTATCGCCATAGCTGGGGTAAAACAAATCGAATCGTTCTTTTGTGAAATACAACCAACCTTGCTCATCAAAATAGCGTGCATGGTTTTTACCAATCAAGGTTTGAAAATCGCGTTGCCAAGGTGTGATAACCTCGTGTAAAGGCTCTGCGGCAGGTGCAAAGTAGTAAGGCTCGTTATAGCCTTGCTCATGAAAATCTACGTGTACTTGGGGCAACCATTCGTGATACTTTTTTAGGCGTTGTTGTGTTTCTACCTGTGTTTGCCAAGCCCAATCGCGGTTTAAATCAAAGTTATAATGGTTACTTCTACCACCCGGCCAAGGCTCTACGTGTTCACGGCTTTGAGGCTCTGCATTATAATGCGCCCCAACAACACTGTTAAACCAATGTACATATCTATCACGACCATCAGGATTTAAACAAGGATCAATGATTACAACAGTATTTTCTAACCACTGCTTTGTTTTGGCATTGTTACCTTGTACCAATGCATACATGGTTTTCATAGCTGCTTCAGAACTGCTAGGCTCATTACCATGTACATTATAGCTTAGCCAAACAATTACTTTCTGATTAGCTACCGCAGCACTGCCTGGCACATCGCCAGCAAGTTGCAAATTACCTTTACGTATTTGCTCTAAGTTCTTAATGTTCTCAGCACTACTGATATATATGAGGTATAATGGACGGTGCTCATTGGTTTCGCCATATTGTTCCATCTTCATCATGGAACTATTGTTCTGAACCAATGTTTTACAATAGTCTACCAACTTGTGGTGAGGTGTGTAACGTGTACCCAATTCGTAACCAAGGTATTGCTCAGGACTTTGAGCATTTACCGTAAGGGTACTCATCGCAATTGTAGCGGCAAGAAGTATTTTTTTCATAAAAAAGCTTAGGGCGTGAAAATACTTAAACAACATTTACCGCAAGGTGCAATTATGTAGATACATTTTTTTTGTGGACTAACGCCAAGGTTACAGATATTAGCACATGCAACAATTTATTGCACAAATTACCCTTACGGTAAATGATTACGATGAAGCCATTGCTTTCTACACCCAAAAGCTAGGCTTTGTACTATTAGAAAACACCCCTCTTTCACCAACTAAGCGTTGGATGAGGGTTGCTCCTGCAGGCAATAATAGCTGCTGCTTGCTACTGGCAAAAGCAGTTGGCGAGCAACAGTTGAAATCGGTAGGTAATCAAACAGGCGGCAGGGTATTTTTATTTTTGCACACCACCAATTTCGATGTGTATTACCAGCAATTATGCCAGCATCAAGTAACCATCGTTAGGCCGCCAACAATAGCGCCTTACGGTAAAGTAGCGGTATTTGCAGATTTGTATGGCAACCTTTGGGATTTAATTGAACCATCAAAAAATTAGCATGTATGCATCAATTTTTTAAATGCTACTTCATTGTAACAAGTGTTGTACTTAGTATACAAGTAATAGCACAACCAGAAGAAAACAAAAGACTAGTATGTGCAACCTGTACTATTAACCCTTATGCATACGTTCAGGTTAAAAGCGATACGTTTCAAAAGGCAAGCGTAAGCAGTGCTCATCCGCTAGCAAGCCTCGTAGGGGCCGCTATCATGAGGCAAGGCGGCAATGCATTTGATGCAGCCATTGCAACGCAGTTAGCATTGGCAGTGGTATACCCCGGTGCTGGCAATATTGGAGGAGGCGGTTTTTTACTGGCACGTACCCATCAACAACAACTAATAGCACTCGACTATAGAGAAAAAGCTCCTGCTAAGGCTCACCGCGATATGTATTTAGATAAAGATGGTAATGCAATTGAACAGCTATCTAAACTTGGCCACTTAGCAGCTGGTGTACCGGGCACCATCGCTGGCATAGATGCCACGTTGCCCTATGCCAAATTACCATTAAAAACACTCATTCAACCTGCAATTGATTTAGCCAAGTACGGATTTGTACTAACAGAACGTGAAGCCAACAACCTCAACGATAGCAGAGCTGCGTTTGAACAATACAACACTCAACCAACAGCATTTGTAAAAACCACACCATGGAAAACCGGCGACACACTTGTTCAGCCCGAATTAGCAGCTACTTTAGAACGTATACAACGTTGGGGCGCTAAAGGGTTTTATGAAGGTACCACTGCCGATTTAATAGTAGCAGAAATGCAAAGGGGCAAAGGCATCATCACCCATAACGATCTTAAAAACTATAGAGCAGCTGTTCGCACGCCCTTGGTATTCAACTATCGTAACCACACCATTATAGGTTTTCCGCCGCCAAGTAGTGGTGGCATTTTAACAGCACAAATGTTAAGTATGTTAGAAAGCTATCCCTTACGTAAATTTGGATTTCATAGTGTGAAGGCAGTACAACTAATGATAGAAGCAGAACGCAGGGCTTATGCCGACCGTGCCGAACATATGGGTGATGCCGATTTTTATCCCGTACCCACCAACATGCTACTAGATAAGCGCTATTTGCAACAACGCTGGCGTAGTTACGATAGTACCAAAGCTACACCAAGTAGCAGCATAACTGCTGGCAAGCAAGCAACATTTACCGTAAGTGAAGAAACTACCCATATTTCTATTATTGATGCCGATGGCACTATGGTAAGCATTACCACTACCCTTAATGGCAATTATGGTAGCAAAACCGTTGTAGGTGGTGCAGGTTTCTTACTCAATAACGAAATGGACGACTTCAGTGTGAAACCAGGTGTAGCCAACATGTATGGTGCCGTTGGAGGTACCGCCAATGCAATTGCTCCTAACAAAAGAATGCTCAGTAGCATGACGCCAACACTAGTTCTCAAAAACAACCAACCTTACCTCGTAGTTGGAACACCAGGTGGCACAACCATCCCTACTTCGGTGCTGCAAACTTTAATCAACATCATTGATTTTGATATGAGTGCTGCCGAAGCTATCAATGCACCAAAATTTCACCATCAATGGCTTCCCGATTTAGTATATGTTGAAAAAACAGTAGCACCTGCATTGATTGAACAACTACAAGCCATGGGCTATACCATTACAACCAGAGGTAACATTGGCCGTACAGAAGTAATTCGTGTACTACCTTACGGTAAAAAAGAAACTGCAGCCGATATACGCGGCGATGATAGTGTTGCAGGATTTTAATCATCACTTTGCTAAAACATATACTCACATGAACTTTTTAGCCGACTGTATCAAGCGTTTTGAATACTACAAATCTTTGGGCGATAAAACTTTCGAACAATTAACACCAGATCAATTTTGCTATCAGCCTAATGAACAAAGCAACAGCATTGCCATTATTGTACAACACCTATACGGCAACATGCTGAGCCGTTGGACTAACTTCCTTACAGAAGATGGCGAAAAAGTTTGGCGACAAAGAGATGCTGAATTCGAACCCATGCTTACCTCAAAAGAAGATGTTATCAGTTTCTGGAACGAAGGCTGGAAGATTTTTTTAGATGCTTTAAAAACGCTGACAGAAGCAGATTTACAAAAAACAATCACCATTCGTAACGAGCCGCTACTCGTGTACGATGCCATATTGAGGCAACTAGCACATTACCCATATCATGTAGGACAAATAGTATACATCGCCAAACTAGTTACTACCGATTTCAAGAGTTTAAGTATTCCAAAAGCTCGCTAATTGCTACAAATAACAGAGTACTACATTTGCTGCAAAGCAGTACGATTATGTTAGGGAAATTAACTGGTTGGAACGATACAATTTGTGCATTAGCCACCCCGCCGGGCATTGGGGCTATTGGTGTGATACGTGTTAGTGGTAACAATGCCATTGATATTGTAAATCAAATTTTCCCAAGTAAAGATTTAACCTTACAAAAAACCCACACATTACATGTTGGCTTGCTACAGTATAACGATGTTGTTATAGATGAGGTTGTAATTGCACTATTCAAAGGACCTAAAAGTTATACCGGCGAAAACGTTATAGAAATTAGTTGCCACGGCAGCCACTATATACAGCAACAATTACTTGAAACCTTGCAACAATTAGGTTGCCGTATTGCTAAACCTGGCGAATTCACACAACGAGCATTTATTAATGGTAAGTTAGATTTAACACAAGCCGAAGCCGTTGCCGATGTTATTGCCAGCAATACAGAAGCCAGTAAAAAAACAGCCTTACGGCAAATAAGAGGCGGTTTTAGTAACAGCCTACAACAACTTCGCAACGAGCTAATTCAATTTTCTTCGCTCATTGAATTAGAACTCGATTTCAGCCAAGAAGATGTTGAATTTGCCAACCGCGAAAAACTGATGCAATTACTGCAACAAGCTACTACCCATGTACAACATTTACTGCAAAGTTTTCAATGGGGCAATGTGGTTAAAAACGGAGTACAAGTAGCCATTGTTGGCAAGCCCAACGCAGGCAAAAGCACTTTACTAAATACACTCTTACAAGAAGATAGAGCCATTGTAAGCGATATTGCCGGCACCACCCGCGATACAATTGAAGAAACACTCAACATTAATGGTATTTTATTTCGCCTGATAGATACTGCAGGCATTAGAGAACATACACAAGATGTAATTGAACAAGTGGGCATTGGCAAAAGCAAAGCAGCCATAGAAAAAGCCGATATTGTGGTGTACCTGTTTGATGTGAATGATACCGAACCCGAATCGTTGGCAACCATTGTTGGCAATTTGCAACAGCAAAACAAACGCCATCTGTTAGTAGGTAACAAAGCCGACCTTGCCGCACCCCTACAATTAGTTCCTTACGGTAAATGGAATCCACTACTCATCAGTGCTCAAAACAAAAACGATGTGGCACAACTGCAAGCAGCTATTTACAATGCTACGGTACAACAGCCCCCTAACGAAGATGTAATTGTTACCAATGCACGCCATGTGGCTGCTTTGCAACAAATTCAACAATCGCTAACAGATATCACAGACGGACTAACCAATCAAGTTCCTGGCGATTTATTAGCACTCGATATTCGCAGATGCTTGCATTTTCTTGGCGAAATAACAGGTGAAGTAACTCACGAAGATCAATTAGATTATATATTCAGTAAATTCTGTATCGGAAAGTAACTATCTTTCCTTTGTTTCATAAATGCTTGTTTTTGTTGGGTTTTAGCTGATTTATCCTACTCTTTTTTGTTGCCTATCTCTACTTTTTTACCTATATTTGTTGCCTAATTGTTGCCCAGATTTGTTGCCCACAAATCAGGCAACAGTCGGGAGAAATCTTGCTACATGCAGCTACAAGCTGCAACATGTAGCAACAACAGGCAACAAAATGAGCAGTAACATTCGTCTTCAAAAAACTTGTCAGCACTGCGGTAACCGCTTTACCGCCAAGACTACTGTTACACAGTTTTGTTCAGATACCTGTGCCAAGAGAGCATACAAGCAGCGGAAGCGGAACGAGAAAATTGAAGTGGCCATCAAGGAGGAAACCGAGAAAGCCCTGTACAACCCTGCCATTGCTCAAAAGGAATTTCTAACCGTAGAGGAAGCCTGCCAGTTAATCAACGCCAGCCGATGGACCATTTATAGGCTCATTGAGAAAGGCGAACTCAAAGCAGGCAAACTGGGCAGAAGTACCCGTATTCCCCGGGCAGCTATCAATGAATTATTCAAACTAACTGAAGCATGACAGTAACACTTAGGCAACGCAAAAAGGGCGATAAAATAAGCCTGTATCTTGATTACTACAGCGATGGTAAAAGAGATTACGAATACCTGCAACTCTACCTGATACCCGAACCGGAGAAAGGCAAGCTCACCAAAGAGCAGAAAGAAGAGAACCGCAAAACAATGGTATTGGCAGAGGCCATCAGGTCGAAGCGTTTGTTACAGATAAAGAATGAGGAATACGGCTTTCGGGATACCGACAAGGCCAAAGGCAGTTTCATTGCCTACTTTGAACGCCTTACAGAGAAAAGAAGGAACAGCCAGGGGAATTGGGGCAATTGGGATAGCGTATTGAAACACCTGAAGAAGTTTGCCAAGAACGGTGCATCATTCAAAGACATTGACAAAAACTGGTTGGAAGATTTCAAAAACTACCTCCAGTATGAAGCCAAGAGCAAAACCAACAAACGCCTTTCGCAAAACTCCCAATCTTCCTATTTCAGCAAGGTAACGGCAGCATTGAAAGAAGCTGTAAAAGAAGGCATCATTCAAACCAACCCGGCAAACCAAGTGGAGGGCATCAAAGCAGATGATCCGGATAGAGAATTTCTCACATTGGAAGAACTACAGGCAGCCGCTAAAGTGGAGTGTGAAATGCCGGTGCTGAAAGATGCTTTCATCTTTTCTGCATTAACTGGTTTGCGTTGGTCAGATATTGAAAAGCTGGTCTGGTCAGAAGTGCAGCACTCTGAGCAGTCAGGATATTACATCCGTTTCAGACAAAAGAAAACAAAGGGAGCAGAAACCTTACCCATTTCAGAACAGGCTTTTCAGTTATTAGGTGAAAGAAGAAAGCCCGAGGAAAAAGTGTTTGAAGGCTTGTATTACAGTGCCTGGCATAACTTAAAACTCCGTGAATGGGTAATGAAAGCCGGTATCACCAAGCACATCACTTTTCACTGTGCAAGGCACACATACGCCACCCTGCAAATTACATTGGGTACAGACATTTATACCGTTTCAAAACTGTTAGGTTACAGACACCTGAAAACAACCGAAATTTATGCGAAGGTGATTGACCATAAAAAACAGGAGGCAGCCAATAAAATTAAATTAGACTTATAGCGATGGAGATAAAAGTATTAGATAGCATTATACACGGTGCTTTGAAACCGTGGAAACTGGATACCACCAACACAAGGCGATTTACTGAACTGGTGAAAGCTGCAAAAGCAGCTTCACCGAAAACAATGGCAGAGTTGCAGTCACAAATGACTGCCCTGCTGGCTGACTATCCGCAGTTAAAGAAAGTGCTGGCTGATACTACAATTACAAACGACCTACTCAAACCGCTGCCATATAAAGCTGCATTACCCAAGTACATTGACCCCATCACCAACTTTTATTTTTTAGTAATCACCGCAGAAACACTCAGGGTATATAATTCCATCCTATTGAAAGCTGCATCACTTAATGAGTTGGTTGATATTCAGTATCAGATTAACAAGGTGCTCAACAGCATCAAAGTATTGGCAAAGCAAACTGCAGCCGAGTTAATTGAAAGGGATTTCACAACAGACCCCAACGAGCAAAGCAATCATCTACACTTTGCACTTCATTATTTAAAGCACAGTTTAATACAGCTTTACTTCAGTGTGCAACACTCATTTGAAAACAGCTTGCAGCACACAACGAGTTTGGAAGACTTTTATGTATTGGATTTGGAACTGCCATTATCCAGCATCCAACAGTTAGAATACATTGGACAGCAGGAGCCAGCCAGTAAGCAAAACGAAGAATACACCGAAAGCCAGGAAGCAATCAGCTTCGGATATAAAGATGATATTGAAAAACTGAAAACGGTAGTAAATCAGTTGTGCTATCAAATAGAGTTGCTGAATGATGATGTTACAAGTGCTGATGAATTGATAAAAGCCTTCACAGCAAAAAGCATCCTGCCGGGTGCAGTTAAAATTCAATTAGGCTGCGAAACAAAACACTTCCGTTATTGCATTGATAAGTTCATGCCTTACTTCAATAGCCTTTCATTGGCAAACATTGAGAAGTCAAAAATCTTCTATTCAAAGAAGGATACCCTCATTACTGCAAACAACCTTTCTGCCAGTGGTTCAAAGAACAGAATTGAACCGAAGGAAAAGGCAACCATTGACAAAATCTTCAAACATCTGCAATAAAAAACATTAAGATTATTCAGAAATCTGAGTAAGGGATTAACCCCTTAACCTTTGCCCCTCAAGCATTTGAGAGGTTTGTGCCATCAAACTTTAAAATGTAAAAAGATGGCAAACGAAGATTTAATCTTAGACAAGCTCACCGAAATCGCTAACAAGCTGGATGAGCAAAACCTGTTACAAAAAACAGTACTGAACTTTAATGAGGCTTGCAAGTATTTGGACGTAAGCCCATCGCATTTGTACAAACTCACCAGTACAAAGCACATCCCCCATTTCTGTCCGCAGGGTAAAAAACTCTACTTCAAACGGGAAGAGTTGGATAACTGGTTACAGCGTAACCGCAAATCAGCAGCCGATGAAATAGATCAGATGGCAGCCGATTATGTTATCCGCAATAAACGCAAGAAGTAAGAATTTTTTATTAACTGAAACCGCCTCTGGCGGTTCGTGAAGACCTATAAAAAAAGTTTTCATTAACTGAACAAAGAACAGAACAATGGCATCAAGTACCATATTCAGAAACTTTACCGTTCCGGTTGAAAAGAAATCATTGCTTCTTATTGGCAATGATATAGCCAACGGTAAATACAAAGCTGAGGTAGAAGAAATCAGGGCATTGCTGGAACAAGGCAAAGCGGAGGAAGCTGCCAATAAGAAAAAGCAATTATTGGCTTTCACTCCATCCGCAGTATTTACCGAGAAAAGGCAAATGCCTTTCCTGGAAATGTACAGCGGCTTTGTGCATCTCGATTTTGATAAGCTGACACCGGAGCAGTTAGATACAGCCTTCAAAGTCATTGCCGAAATTCCCTACACTTTCCTATGCTTCATCAGCCCCAGCGGCAACGGCCTCAAAGTATTCATTGAAGTGAATACAGGCATTGAGCACCACGACACAGCCTATTTGCAGGTGCAGCAGTTTTACGAGGAAGCTACCGGCTTAAAGGCCGACCCAAGCTGCAAGGATATTACAAGGCTTTGCTTTATGAGCTATCACCCTGGTCTGTTTAAGAACATCCGTAACGAAAAGTTCAAAGTACAGTTACCCGAAATATTCACTCAGCCGGAAGTGCAACCCAAAGCACAGCCAGTATTCCCATCAGTTCAGGAAGCACCCGAAGAGGATCTGAACATCGCTTTTATTTTCAATCAACAAATTCAATTCACCAATCAAAAAACCCAATACACAGATGGAAACAGGAACAATTATATTTATCGGCTTGCTTCTAATTGCAACAGAGCTGGTTTATCGCAGTCCGATGTTGAACTTTTATGTACACAGCATTTTGACCTACCTGAAAGAGAAATTCTCGAAGCGATAAAGAGTGCTTACACCCACCACAAACCCGAGTTTGCAAAGTTTGCAAACACTGCAAAGCTGCAAACGACAGAGCAGCAACCACCACAGGAAGACTACCTGAAAGCCACGCCAACCATTCCCGAAGAACTCTATTTGCAAATGCCTGAACTCTTACAGCATGGTGCAATGGCCTTTACGGATGAAAGGGAGAGAGATGTTTTCCTGACCGGTGCATTGGCCATACTCAGCGGATGCTTGCCCGGTGTAAAAGGTGTGTATGCAGGCAATGAAGTATTCCCCAACGTATTTTCATTTGCCATTGCACCGGCTGCCAGTGGTAAAGGTGCTTTGAAGTTTGCTAAAATGCTGGCAGACGAATACCACAGCTTTGTACTGAAAGCAAGCCGTGAGGCAGAATTGCAATATAATCAGGAATTGTCAGAACACAAGCAGCGTATCAGCAGCAAGAAAAAAGGCGACACATCCACCGAAGAACAGCCCACCAAACCCACTTTTAAAGTGGTGTACATTCCTGCCAATACCAGCTATGCAAAAATCTTATGGCACTTGGAGCAGAACGAAGGCACAGGTATTATTTGCGAAACAGAAGCCGATACCCTGGGCAATGTATTTAAGCAAGAGTGGGGTTCCTATTCCGATATGCTTCGCAAATCGTTCCATCACGAAAGGCTTTCCAGTTCCCGGAAAGGCAACAATGAATTTACAGAGGTGAATGCACCGAGCTTGTCTATTGCTTTATCCGGTACACCCAATCAGGTTACAGGCTTAATATCTTCTTCCGAAGATGGTTTGTTCAGTCGTTTCCTGTTCTATGCATTCAAAGTAGAGCAGCGTTGGAAAGACGTTTCCCCCAATGCCAACAACATCAACCTTACAGAGCATTTCAAAGTCCTTTCTGGCAGGGTGTTTAATATGGTCCAGTTCCTGCAACGGGAGGAAACCATTGTTGAGTTAACCACCGAACAATGGCAGCAATTGAACCAAAATTGTGAAGCATGGCTCAACGAAGTAACCATGTTCACAGCCGAAGAAGCCGCCAGTATAGTAAAACGCCTGGGCTTGATCCTGTACCGCATGGCCATGATATTTACTTCCCTGCGGAAGTTCGAGAACGGAGAAGCGGCTACCCGGATAGTGTGTACCGATGAAGATTTTAATACCGCCCTACGGTTGGCGGAAATCTACCTGCACCACAGCATCCTCATGTTCAATAACCTGCCCAAGCAAAGCGAAGCCACCCAGTTTAAAACAGGCGACAGCAAACGCAAATTCTTTGAGGCGTTACCGTCAGAGTTTACACGCCAGCAAGCCGTTGAAATCGGCAAACAGTTCCAGCTTTCCCCACGTACAGTAGATGAAGTTCTGCATAACGCCACAGGTAAAACCTTGAATAAACTAAAGGCTGGTTCCTATCAAAAGAGTTAGTTTGCGGTCTTTGCAGAGTTTGCAAGCCTGCCCGTCCGTTCAGGTGGGGTTTGCAGCTTCCGGGTACAACCTTTCATTTTTTTGCCTATTTTTGCCGCAATGAATTTTTTTGCCTTTATAATGAGCATTTACCTTTTGGTGCTGTCATGCCTTCCGTGCATTGATAGACAGGAGTGTAATATAAAGGCTGAACAAAAATTTTCTGTTACTTCACAGCATCAAAATCCACAAGATACAGACGAAGCGTGCACTCCTTTTTGCAGTTGTTCCCACTGTCATGCATCTGCCTTTTATCAGGTCATTACTCATTACAATGTAGGTAAACCAGTATTTCAATCCCTGAAATATCCTATTTATAATTCTTCCTTTTCTACAGAGGTTTCTTTTTCTATTTGGCAACCGCCTAAAATAGCCTAATTACTCCTTTTATTGATTTGCTGCATTGCCGTTGAATAGGCGTGTGCTGCATTTTTAATTTATCCTTTTCACATTCCATGATGGCAAAAGGTAAAAAGTCCAAAAAGGCTAACCACCCATTGGCAATAAGAGTAATTAAGTTCATTGTTATAGCCCTGTGTTGTGTCATTCTTTTAGCAGCCATTGCGGAGAGAATTGTTCATTATTACAGGTATATAACCAAATAGAAAAAATCAATGTTTCAAAAAATAATTCAGTTCTCCATAAAAAACAAATTGGTAGTGGGTGCTTTTACATTGGCTCTCATTATTTGGGGCATTATATCCGCTATGCGGTTGCCCATTGATGCTGTACCCGACATCACCAACAACCAGGTACAGGTAATTACACAAGCCCCAACATTGGGTGCTCAGGAAGTAGAACAGTTTATTACCACACCTATTGAGTTGGCAATGGCTAATATTCCTAATGTAATTGAAAAGCGGAGCATTAGCCGTAGTGGTATTTCGGTAATCACTATTGTGTTTAAAGACAATGCCGACATCTACTGGGCAAGACAGCAGATAAATGAAAGGCTTAAAGAAGCAGAAGCACAAATTCCGAAGGGATTGGGTGAACCCACGTTAGCACCTATCACTACTGGATTAGGCGAAATATACCACTACATCATTCATGCAAAAAAAGGATATGAAAACAAATACACCGCTACTGATTTGCGTACTATGCAGGATTGGATTGTCCGCAGGCAGTTAGCTGGTACAGAGGGTTTAGCAGAAGTGAGCGGCTGGGGTGGCTATGTAAAGCAGTATGAAATTGCTTTGGATAACGAAAAGCTCAATGCAATGAATATTACCATTCCTGAAATTTATAAAGCATTAGAGAGCAACAACGAAAACACAGGCGGCAGCTACATAGAGCAACGCAGCAATGCCTACTTCATTCGTGGTTTGGGATTGGTAAAATCGTTGAGTGATATTGAGAAAATTGTGGTGAAGAATGTAAACGGAATACCCGTTTTAATCCGTGATGTAGCAACAGTACAGTTTGGTACTGCCACCCGTTACGGAGCAGTTACAAGAAACGGTGAGGGCGAGGTAGTGGCAGGTATTACACTCATGCTCAAAGGCGAAAACTTTGCACAGGTAATTGCCAACGTAAAACAGCGAATGGTACAAATACAAAAATCATTACCCGAAGGTGTAGTAATAGAACCATTTATTGATAGAACGGAATTAGTGAACAGGGCAATGGGTACGGTAGAAAAGAACCTGATTGAAGGAGGCTTGATTGTCGTTTTTATTTTGGTATTGTTATTAGGTAATTTAAGAGCAGGACTTATAGTTGCTTCTGTAATTCCTTTAGCAATGCTTTTCGCCATCATCTTAATGAATTTATTTGGTGTAAGCGGCAACCTGATGAGTTTAGGAGCTATTGACTTCGGGCTTATTGTAGATGGTGCAGTAATCATAGTTGAAGCAATCGTTCATAGAATTTATATGAGCAAGCATCACCATGTCGGATTGAATGAACTTTCACAATCACAAATGGATGATGAAGTGTTTGAAGCAGCATCAAAAATTAGAAGTAGTGCTGCATTTGGTGAAATTATCATTTTAATCGTTTACCTGCCACTGTTTGCATTAGTAGGTATCGAAGGTAAAATGTTTAAGCCAATGGCTCAAACAGTTGCTTTTGCAATTTTAGGTGCATTCATACTTTCACTAACGTATGTACCCATGATGAGTGCCTTATTTCTAAGTAAAAAAACTGCACATAAAAAGAATATTTCCGATAGTATAATTGGCTTTTGTCAAAAACTTTATGAACCTATGCTGAGTTGGGCTTTACGTTGGAAAAAAACCGTTGTGTTTACAATGGTAGTATTGTTTACGGGTAGTATAATCTTGTTCAACACCTTAGGAGGTGAGTTTATTCCTACACTGGAAGAAGGCGACCTCACTGTTGAAATAAGGATGGAACAAGGTACATCATTAACACAGGTGGTAGAAACATTCAGCAAGGCAGAAAAAATATTAAAAGATAAATTCCCCGAAATAAAACAGGCGGTAACAAGAATAGGCAGTGCAGAAATACCTACCGACCCTATGCCCATCGAAAGAGGCGATATGATGCTTTCCATGAAGCCGAAAGAAGAATGGACATCGGCAAATACCCGTGAAGCCATGATGGAAAAAATGGAAGAGGCACTAAGTATTTTACCCGGTGTAAGTTTTGAAATTACACAACCCATGCAGATGCGGTTTAATGAACTCATTACAGGCATCAAACAGGATGTGGCAATAAAAATTTATGGTTCAGATTTGGAAATCCTGAATGCACAGGCAAATAAAGTGGCAGAGCTTATCAAAAATGTAAAAGGAGTAAGTGAGCCCTTCGTAGAAAAAGTAAGTGGATTGCCTCAAATACAGGTGGAATACAATCGTGATAAAATTGCACAATACGGTTTAACAATCAGTGACGTAAACATGGTGCTGAAAACTGCTTTTGCAGGAAATGTGGCAGGCGTGGTGTTTGAAGGCGATAAACGCTTTGATATGGTGCTGCGGTTGCAAAAAGATTTACGGCAGGATTTCAGCAACATTGAAAACCTTTATGTGCCATTACCTTCTGGCAACAAAGTGCCAATTAATCAGGTAGCGGACATATCATTTAAAACAGCCCCGGCACAAATAAGTCATGAGGACGGGCAACGCAGAATTTTTGTAGGCTTCAATGTTCATGGCAGAGATGTTGAAAGTACGGTTGAAGAAATACAACCGATATTAGATGCAAAACTAAAACTGCCAACAGGTTATTATTATACCTATGGTGGGCAGTTTCAAAACCTGAAAGAAGCAAAGGCAAGATTAGGTATTGCAGTTCCGATAGCGTTATTGCTCATTTTGGTATTGCTCTATATTACATTCAAAAGTGTAAAACAATCCTTCCTCATTTTTACAGCCGTACCATTATCTGCCATTGGCGGCATCATTGCATTATGGATAAGAGGAATGCCATTCAGTATTTCGGCAGGTGTTGGTTTCATTGCTTTGTTTGGTGTAGCTGTATTAAACGGCATTGTTCTCATTGGTTATTTCAACCAGTTAAAAGACGAAGGTATTACCGACATATATGAAAGAGTAAGAAAAGGAACAGCAGTAAGATTAAGACCGGTAATAATGACCGCTATGGTGGCTTCATTAGGATTTCTACCAATGGCACTTTCTACAGGAGCAGGTGGCGAAGTGCAAAAACCATTAGCAACCGTAGTTATAGGTGGCTTAATTACGGCTACCATATTAACCTTGCTGGTACTTCCTGCACTCTACATTTTATTCAACACAAAAATAAATTTCAAAATAAATAAAATGAGGAAAACAAAACTTAAAGGTAATTCAACAGTTGTCTTGCTGCTGTTTGCGTTCCTAAGTTTGTTTGCAGAAAATTCTTTTGCTCAAGGCAATCAAAAAACATTGCAGGAGTGTATTGAAATAGCATTAAAGAATAATCTGCAAATGAAAGTTGCAGACTTAAATATCCTGCAATCGCAAACACTGCAAAAAACTGGCTTCAATCCTGATAAGACAAATTTGCAATTAACACAAGACCCTACCAGTGGAGGCAACATTGACAACAGTATTGGTATTACTCAAACGATTTCTTTCCCAACAGTATATGCCAATCAAAATAAATTATTGAAACAGGAAACTTTATTGGCTCAAAAATCAAAACTGTTATCGCAAAATGATATTATTAAAGAAGTAACTGAAGCCTATTACAATTTGCTATATGGTTTGCAAAAAGTAAAACTTTTGCAGCAACAGGATAGCCTTTACAGCAACTTCGTCACACGGGCCACCCTCCGATACAATACAGGTGAAACCAACCTGTTAGAAAAAATGCAGGCGGAAAGTAGATACAAAGAAAACCAACTGCAATTGAAACAGGCAAATACTACTGTAAACAGTTATCAAGTGGCATTACAAAAATGGCTGAATACAACTGAGCTGATAATGCCAAAAGAAATGGAGTTGTCAAAACTGCCGGATGTTTTTATGGCTGATACGATTGTGTTAAAGTCCAATCCGGTAATACAGTATTACAATCAAAAGCTGAATGTAAATACGGCTCAGGTTAAGGTTGAAAGAAGCAAACTGTTGCCGGATTTGTATGCAGGCTATTACCATCAAATGGTTGTTAATGGTTTTGATCCTGCAAAAATCAATCGCAATTATTTCCCTGGCACAAGGATAGCAGGCTTTCAGGTCGGTATTGGTGTTCCTTTATTCTTCGGTTCACAAAAGGCTAAAATTAAAGCGGCTCAAATCAATATTGCTGTAGTTGAAACAGAGAAACAGCAAACGCTGCTATACCTGCAAAGCAATTATGTTATTCAGTACAATGAATATCTGAAAGCTAAAGAGGGTCTTCAATACTACGAAACCACAGGTTTAAAACAGGCTGATGATATTATCCGTATTTCAAACACGGCATATACCAAAGGTGAAATTGGCTACATGGAGTATATCCAAAATCTGCAAACCGCTATCAATACAAAACTGCAATATACCGATGCAGTAAACCAGTTCAATCAGTCCATTATATTGTTAAACTATTTAAAAGGGAACAAATAAAATGAAGTCAATAAAAATAAAATCAATCATAGCATTTGCATTTTTTGCAGTTGCAATAAGTTTTACATCCTGCAAGCAGGGCGGAAAGGCAGAAACTAAAGAAGCAGATAAGCCAAAAGAAGAACACAGCGAAGCAATTGAAATTTCAGAACAGCAAATGAAAGCCGTAGGTATTGAGTTAGGTACAATAGAAATGAAAAACCTGAACAGTGTGGTAAAGTCAAGCGGTCAATTGGAGGTTCCGCCACAAAACAAAGCCGATGTAAATTCATTGGTATCCGGCATTATTAAAAAAGTGCTGGTGTTGGAAGGCAACTATGTTCGCCAGGGGCAAACAGTGGCAATTTTAGAAAACACAGATATTGTAAAGTTGCAGCAAGACTACCTTATGCTAAAAAAGGAATTTGTTTATACCGAGCAGGAGTACCAACGCCAAAAAGAACTCAATACTGAAAGTGCTGGTACAGGCAAAGTATTTCAACAGGCAGCATCTAAGTATGAAACAGATAAAGCAAGACTGCAAGGAATGGAAACCCAATTACAGCAATTGAACATCAGCCCTGCATCCGTAGCCAATGGTAAATTTGTAAGCCAAATTCCAATAAATGCACCCATTAGTGGTGTCATAGGGCATATACGAATAAAAACAGGCAGCTATATTGATATGCAAACTTCACTAATGGATATTGTAGATAACTCCCAGGTGCATTGCGATTTGCAGGTGTATGAAAAAGATTTATTCAAAGTGAAAAACGGACAGAAAGTAGAGTTTATTCTCACCAACCAAAACAATAAGCAAATCACAGGTACAATTTTTGGCATCAATCAGTCTTTTGAAAATGAAAACAAATCTGTAATTGTTCATGCAAAAATTAATATTACAGGTAGCATCCGGTTATTGCCTGGAATGTATGTATCTGCATTAATTAATGTAGGTAATCAAACGGTGCAGGCAGTTCCTGTTGATGCAGTGGTAAGTGCAGAAGGCAAGCAATATATTTTTATGGTAATTGCAGAAGAAGAAAAGACAGAAGAAAAAGGGCCTAAAGAAAAGAGTGAAAAAGCTATCGGTGCCAATCCTGAAAAAAGTATCCGGTTTAAAAAGGTTGAAGTAATTACAGGCGTAACAGAATTAGGCTATGTAGAAATAACACCGCTTGAAGAAATGCCGAAAAATGCAAAAATTGTTACCAAAGGTACTTTTTATGTGTTATCAAAAGCAGCAGGTGGTGAAGAGGAAGAGCATTAATTACTAAAATAAATTTTCAGAAAATGATAAATACAGATCCAAATCATGTTCATACTTACGATGCAAAAGGAAATATAACCTGTTGTACTTTAGAAGATAGAGTTTACAGTAAAGCCGGTGCAGATAATTTGTTGCACGAGGTAGAAAAAGATGAGGGTAAACCTCTTCAGAAAAATGAAATAGCTCAAAAGAATATACTCAAACAATACCTTCCGGCTACCATCAGTTTGGTAATGTTGCTTTTTGGTATTGCCACAGATAATTTTTTCAAGCCTGCTTTTTTTACCGGTTATATCCGCATTGTATGGTATGCAATAGCTTACCTGCCAGTGGGTTTACCTGTCATTAAAGAAGGTTGGGAAGCCATTCTTAAAAAGGAGTTCTTTACAGAGTTCACATTAATGGTTTTAGCAACTTTAGGAGCTTTTGCTATTGGGCAATATCCTGAAGGTGTTGCGGTAATGTTATTCTATGCCATTGGTGAGTTGTTTCAAAGTGCAGCAGTCAGTAAAGCAAAGAATAACATTAAAGCCTTATTGGATGTACGTCCATCTTCTGCCAGTGTTTTAAGAAATAACAGGTATGTGGAAGTAAAACCCGAAGAAGTTCAATTAAACGAAATTGTTCAAATAAAAGCTGGTGAAAAAGTGCCTTTGGATGGCGAAATGCTGAGTGATGGCAGCAGCTTTAATACCGCAGCCCTTACAGGCGAAAGCAAACCAAAATCAATTTACAAAGGAGAGCAGGTACTGGCAGGTATGCTCAACCTTGACAAGGTAATAGAACTGAAGGTAACCAAAAAATTTGCCGACAGTTCGCTTGCACGTATTTTGGACATGGTACAAAATGCTACAGCACGTAAAGCAAAAACAGAATTGCTGATAAGGAAGTTTGCAAAAATCTATACACCCATTGTATTCTTTTTAGCTGTGGCGTTGGTTATAATTCCCTACTTCGTTGTAAGCGACTATGTGTTTACACAATGGCTGTACAGGGCATTAATTTTCTTAGTTATCAGTTGCCCTTGTGCATTGGTTATTTCCATACCGTTAGGCTATTTTGGCGGCATTGGTGCAGCCAGTAAAAACGGTATTCTTTTCAAAGGTTCAAATTACCTGGAGCTTATGACCAAAATAAATACCGTAGTGATGGATAAGACAGGAACATTAACGGCAGGCGTTTTTAAAGTACAGGAAATTGTAACCAATGGGATGGACAAAAAAGAGTTCATCAAAATGCTGGCAGCTTTAGAAAGCAAATCCACACACCCCATTGCCAAAGCCATTGCCGCATATGAAAAGAACGAAACACTAATTTATAAAGCAGATGATATAGAGGAAATTTCAGGGTATGGGTTAAAGGGTAAAGTAAACGGTAAGGAAGTATTAGCAGGTAATACCAAATTGTTAAAGAAATTCAATATTGCTTATGATACAGCCATTGATGAAATTGTAGAAAGCATTGTTCTGGTAGCTATCAATAATCAATATGCAGGATATGTGCTGATAGCCGATGAAGTGAAAGAAGATGCACAGGAAGCCATTAAGCAAATGCACCAAAACGGCATTACACAAATTATAATGCTGAGTGGCGATAAAAATTCAATCACTCAAAAAATAGCAAAGCAAATCGGTATTGATACCGCCTTTGGCGATTTATTGCCGGAAAACAAAGTGCAAAAAGTGGAAGAATTGAAACAAGACAAAACTAAAACGATTGCTTTTGTAGGCGATGGTATCAATGATGCACCCGTTTTGGCACTTAGCGATGTTGGTATTGCAATGGGGGCAATGGGTAGCGATGCCGCTATCGAAACTGCCAATGTAGTGATACAAACCGACCATCCTTCAAAAATTGCCACTGCCATCAAAATTGGCAAAGCCACCCGGAGTATTGTTTTTCAGAATATCATTTTGGCATTTGCTGTAAAAATTACTGTACTGGCTTTAGGGGCAGGTGGTTTAGCCACCATGTGGGAAGCCGTGTTTGCCGATGTGGGTGTAGCTTTGCTGGCTATTGTAAATGCGGTACGCATACAACGGATGAAATTTGTTTTATAACCGGGTGTCATACCCACTTTAGGCATTATCTTTTTAAAGTCAAATCACAGTGCTGCCTTTCCCTTCAGGGCTTCATTTCTTAGGTTAACAGGGTTCTTTAAATGCTTGCAAGCATGGCAAGCCTGCCCGTCCGTTCAGGCGGGGTTTGCAGCCCTGCCCACCCTATGAGGTTGGTTTGCTATTCTTTTTAGTATTTACTTTCACTTGTTTGCTTATATTTGCCAATATCTGTCAAGACAATAAGTTTACAATGGCAACACAATTTGGTGAGCGAATAAGGGAGCTTAGAACAAAGCAAAAATTGCTTTTGCGGCATGTTGCTTCTAAGTTAGATGTTGACACATCCATTATCAGCAAAATTGAACGTGGCGAAAGACCTATCAAGAAAGAGCAGATTGCTGTTTTAGCTGAAATACTTAAAGCAGACAAGGAGGAGCTTCTTACCCTTTGGCTGGCCGACCAGTTATATAATGTCATTGAAGGCGAACCTATGGCAGACGAAGCCCTAAAGTCAGTTTCAAAAAAAATAAAGAAATCAAAGTTGTGAGTTACAATTAATAGATGATGATAAGTGTTAAACCACAAGACTTAATAAAAGATAAAAAATGACAAGCATAGCTCAACGACAAGAATTACAAGCCAAAATATGGAGAATTGCCAACGAAGTTCGTGGCTCGGTAGATGGATGGGATTTTAAACAGTTTGTCTTAGGTACGCTGTTCTATCGCTTTATTAGTGAAAACTTTGCACATTATATGCAAGGTGGAGATGAAAACATCGAATATGCAAGCCTTTCAGATGATGTGATTACCCCAGAAATAAAAGATGATGCGATTAAAACCAAAGGGTACTTCATTTACCCAAGCCAGCTTTTTGTAAATATTGCTAAAACAGCTAACACCAACCCTAACCTGAATACAGACTTAAAAGCGATTTTTGACGCTATTGAAAGTTCTGCCAATGGTTATCCCTCAGAATCCGATATCAAAGGTTTGTTTGCCGACTTTGACACCACAAGCACTCGATTAGGTAACACCGTTGAAGCCAAAAACAATACTTTGGCTAAAGTATTGAAAGGAATTGAAGAACTTGATTTTGGAAATTTTGAAGACAATCAAATTGACTTGTTTGGCGATGCGTATGAATTTTTAATTTCAAATTATGCAGCCAATGCAGGTAAATCGGGCGGTGAGTTTTTCACGCCGCAAAACGTGTCCAAACTTATTGCGCAATTGGCGATGCACAAGCAAACTTCGGTAAACAAGATTTACGACCCTGCTTGTGGCTCGGGTTCTTTGTTGTTGCAAGCCAAAAAGCATTTCGACAATCACATTATCGAAGAAGGTTTTTACGGTCAGGAAGTAAACCACACCACGTACAACCTGGCGCGTATGAATATGTTTTTGCACAACATCAACTACGACAAGTTCAATATTGCACTGGGCAATACCCTTCTTGATCCGCATTTTGGTGATGAAAAACCTTTTGATGCCATTGTTTCCAATCCTCCTTATTCTATCAAATGGATTGGTGATGATGACCCAACGTTGATTAATGATGACCGATTTGCGCCTGCCGGAGTATTAGCACCCAAATCAAAAGCAGATTTTGCTTTTGTGCTTCACGCATTAAGTTATCTGTCCAGTAAAGGGAGGGCAGCTATTGTTTGCTTCCCCGGCATCTTTTACCGTGGCGGTGCAGAGCAAAAAATCAGAAAATATTTGGTAGATAACAACTTTGTTGAAACCGTTATCTCCCTTGCTCCCAACTTATTCTATGGCACTTCTATAGCGGTAAATATTTTGGTATTATCCAAACACAAAACCGACACAAAGACACAATTTATCGATGCTACGGGTGAAGATTTCTTTAAGAAAGCCACCAACAACAATGTGCTTACAGACGAGCATATAGCTAAGATAATGGACATCTTCGATAAAAAACAAGATGTAGCCCATGTAGCGGTTTCTATAGACAACAGCAAAATTGCCGAAAACGATTACAACCTATCCGTAAGTAGTTATGTGGTAGCCAAAGACACTAGGGAAAAAGTAGATATTGAGGAATTGAATAATGAAATAGCCAAAACAGTGGCTAAAATAAATGCACTGCGTGCCGATATTGATAACATTATTAAAGAGATTGAAGCATGAGTTATTTAGATAAATTATTAGAGGGTGTTGAGGTGGAATGGAAGCCTTTGGGAGAAGTCGCTGAATTATATGGCGGTTTGAAAGGAAAAAGCAAAGCAGATTTTGAAAAAGGTAATTCAAAATATATTTCGTATAAAAACATTTTCAATAATATTGAAGTAGATTTTGAAAATCTAGAATATGTAAATGTTTCTTCAAATGAAAATCAATATGAAGTAAAATATGGTGATGTGTTATTTACAGGTTCGTCTGAAATTGCAGAAGAATCAGGAATGTCATCTTCAGTAACAACTAATTCAAATGAAAAAGTTTATTTGAACAGTTTTTCCTTTGGAGTTAGGTTTAATGAAGGAATTGTTTTAAAACCTGAGTTTACAAAGTATTTATTTAGAAGCAACTTTATGCGTAATGAAATTGCAAAAACTGCAAGTGGTGTTACAAGATATAATGTATCAAAAGAAAGATTTAAAAAACTCCAAATCCCCATCCCGCCGCTCTCTGTTCAAAAAGAAATTGTTCGCATCTTGGATAGTTTCACAGAGCTTACAGCAGAGCTTACAGCAGAGCTTACAGCAGAGCTTACAGCTCGTAAAAAACAGTATGATTATTATCGGAAGAAGTTGTTTTGCTTTGATGAAAAGGAAGTGGAATGGAAAACGTTGGGAGAGGTTGGAGAAGTTCGTATGTGTAAACGTATTCTCAAAGAGCAGACATCAGATGTTGGTGAAATTCCTTTTTACAAAATTGGTACTTTTGGTAAGGAAGCTAACGCTTATATTTCAAAAAAACTATTTGAGCAATACAAAGCAAAATATAGTTACCCAAAAGTTGGCGAAGTGCTAATATCTGCAAGTGGAACGATTGGTAGAGCAGTAATATTTGATGGTAGGGATGCATATTTTCAAGACAGTAATATTGTTTGGATTGAAAATAATGAAAGAATAGTTTTAAATAAATACTTATTTTATTTTTATCAAATTGCGAAATGGGAAATTGCAGAAGGTGGAACAATTCAAAGGCTTTATAATGATAATTTGAAGAAAACAAAAATCCCAATTCCTTCCCTCGAAGAACAAGAACGCATTGTTTCCATCCTTGATAAATTCGATACATTGACCACGTCCATCAGTGAAGGTTTGCCGAGGGAGATTGAATTGAGGCAAAAGCAGTATGAGTATTATCGGGATGTGTTGTTGACGTTTCCAAAAAATTAATTGCCGTTATGTCCTATAACCCCAATATCCATCATCGTAAATCCATCCGATTAAAAGGATATGATTACAGACAGGCAGGATGGTATTTCATAACCATCTGTGTACAAAATCGTGAATGTTTATTGGGTATAATCCGTCGAGGCGAACCTACGTGTTCGCCCAATACCACATCGCCGCCCAATACCACATTCCCGTCCGAAATGATATTGAATGATGCCGGAAAAATGGTTCAAAAATGGTATTATGAATTGGAAAATAAATTTGCGGATATCCGTTGCCATGAAATGATTATCATGCCCAACCATTTCCATTGCATCATCGAAAACGTCGGACACACCGTAGGGGCAGACCTACGTGTCTGCCCCGATACCAATATCGCCGATACCAATATTTTGGGCAAACAGGAAACAAATATTTTGGGCGAACACGAAACCAATATTTTGGGCGAACACGGAAACAATATTTTGGGCGAACACGAAACCAATATTTTGGGCGAACACGAAACAAATATTTTGGGCGAACACGAAACAAATATTTTGGGCGAACACGAAAATTATATATTGGGCGAACACATAGGTTCGCCCCTACATCGGGTGGTACAATGGTTTAAAACAATGACCACCAACGAATATATTCGTGGGGTCAAAACGTTGGGTTGGAAACCGTTTGATGGAAAATTGTGGCAACGCAATTATTGGGAACACATCATCCGAAATGAAAATGAATATAATCGCATTGCAGAATACATTATAAACAATCCCCAGAATTGGGATAATGACACCTTAAAATAAATACACAGATGACATATAAATCAATCGCAGAAACCAACAATTTCATTGTGTTGGATAAATTCACCAAGTATTCGGAGGTGAATGAAGCTCCTGCAGCTTATCAAACAGAGGCAGCACTTGAAAAGGAATTTATTCAAGACCTAATCCACCAAGGATATGAATATTTGAAAAATCTGAATTCACAAGAAGCAATGTTGGCGAATGTTAGATTGCAATTGCAATCGCTGAACAATGTGGTATTTTCAGACGGTGAATGGGCTCGTTTTGTGGAAGAATATCTGGACAAACCAAGCGATAACCTTGTTGAGAAAACAAGAAAAATCCACAACGACTATATCTACGATTTCGTATTTGATGATGGGCATATCCAAAACATTTACTTGGTAGATAAGAAGAATATTACAAGAAATAAAGTACAGGTCATTTCACAATTTGAACAAAAAGGCGCTCATGCCAATCGCTATGATGTAACCATTTTAGTAAATGGTTTGCCATTGGTTCAGGTGGAATTAAAAAAGCGAGGCGTGGCTATTCGTGAAGCCTTTAACCAAGTTCACCGATACAGCAAAGAGAGTTTTAATAGCCAAAATTCATTATTCAAATACATTCAGCTTTTTGTCATTTCAAACGGTACTGATACCCGTTACTTTGCCAATACAACCAAACGTGACAAAAACAGCTTTGACTTTACGATGAATTGGGCAAAGGCTGACAATACACTCATAGAAGACCTAAAAGATTTTACGGCTACATTTTTTGAAAAAAGAGTATTGCTTAACGTGTTGCTCACCTATTCGGTTTTTGATACAAGCGATACACTTTTAATTATGCGACCGTATCAAATAGCTGCTACGGAAAGAATCTTATGGAAAATCAAAAGTTCTTACGAAGCTAAAAAATGGTCAATCAATGAAGGAGGCGGATATATATGGCACACAACAGGTTCAGGAAAAACGCTTACTAGCTTTAAAGCTGCAAGATTAGCAACGCAATTGGATTTTATTGATAAAGTATTCTTTGTAGTTGACCGTAAAGATTTGGACTATCAAACGATGAAGGAATATCAGCGATTTTCTCCTGATAGTGTGAACGGTTCAGAAAGTACAGCGGGTTTAAAACGAAATATTGAAAAAGACGATAACAGGATTATTGTCACCACTATACAAAAGCTCAATAACCTCATCAAGAGTGAGAGCGATTTGGCAATTTATCAAAAGCAAGTTGTTTTCATTTTTGATGAGTGCCATCGTTCGCAGTTTGGAGAAGCGCAAAAGAACTTAAAAAAGAAATTCAAAAAGTATTATCAATTTGGTTTTACAGGAACACCTATTTTCCCGCAAAATGCTTTAGGGGCAGAAACTACCGCCAGTGTTTTTGGTCGTGAATTGCACTCGTATGTCATTACAGATGCGATTAGAGATGAAAAAGTACTAAAATTCAAAGTTGACTATAATGATGTTCGACCTAAGTTTAAAAGCATCGAAACCGAACAAGACGAGCAAAAACTGAATGCGGCAGAAAACAAAAAAGCATTGCTTCATCCGGAACGTATAAAAGAAATAGCTCAATACATTTTACAAAATTATAGAATAAAAACGCACAGGACTCAGGGAAACAACAGAGGCTTCAATGCCATGTTTGCCGTAAGCAGTGTGGATGCAGCTAAATGCTATTACGAAGAATTAAACAAACTGCAAAAAGACAGTGACAAGCCTTTAAAAATTGCGACAATCTTTTCTTTTGCCGCAAACGAGGAACAGAGTGCAATAGGTGAAATTATAGACGAGAATTTTGAGCCTTCGGCAATGGATGTTACTGCCAAAGAGTTTCTGACCAAAGCAATCAATGACTATAACGCCATGTTCAAAACCAGTTATAGTGTTGATAGCAATGAATTTCAGAATTATTACCGCGACCTTGCCAAACGTGTAAAAAACAAAGAGGTTGATTTAATCATTGTAGTCGGTATGTTCTTAACCGGGTTTGATGCGCCAACGCTCAACACTTTGTTTGTTGACAAGAATTTACGTTATCACGGTTTGATACAAGCCTTTTCTAGAACAAACCGAATTTATGATGCCACAAAGACCTTTGGCAACATTGTAACTTTCCGTGATTTAGAACAAGCAACTATCGATGCTATTACACTTTTTGGCGACAAGAATACCAAGAATGTAGTTCTTGAAAAGAGTTACAAAGAATACCTGGAAGGCTTTACAGATATTATTACAGGCGAAGCAAGAAGAGGTTATATTGAAGTAGTAAAAGAATTAAATGAGAAATTTCCTAACCCTGACGAAATCGTAAAAGAGAAAGACAAAAAGGAATTTGTAAAATTATTCGGGGAGTATTTGAGAATTGAAAACATACTCCAAAACTACGATGAGTTTAACCATCTCAAAACACTACAAACGATTGACATCAACAATCCAGAAGCTGTCGAAGAATTTAAAAAGACTCATTTCATATCGGATGAGGACTTTGCAACTATGCAGCAAATTGAATTGCTCAAAGAACGGACAGTGCAGGATTATCGCTCTACTTACAATGATATTCGTGATTGGTTAAGACGAGAGAAAAGCGGTAAAGAGCCGGAAAAATCTACCATCGACTGGGATGATGTTGTGTTTGAAGTTGACTTGCTGAAATCGCAGGAAATAAACCTTGATTACATTCTTGAATTGATTTTTGAACATAACAAGAAAAACAAAAACAAAACTGACTTAATCGATGAAATTCGTAGGGTGATACGTGCAAGTGTAGGGAATAGAGCAAAAGAGAGTTTGGTTGTAGATTTCATCAACGAAACCGACCTTGACACGCTACAAGACAAAGCGAATGTTATAGATTCATTTTTTGTATTTGCGCAAAACAAGCAAAAAGAAGAAGCACAAGAATTAATTAGAGAAGAAAATCTAAATGAAGAAGCTGCCAAGCGTTATATAACCGCTTCTTTAAAGCGAGAATATGCCAGCGAAAACGGAACAGAACTCAATGCACTTTTACCGAAAATGAGCCCTTTAAATCCTCAGTATTTGACTAAAAAGCAAACAGTATTTCAAAAGTTAGTTTCGTTTGTAGAGAAGTATAAAGGAGTTGGAGGTCAGCTTTAAATGAGAAAATAAGGTTTTAAACGCATATTAGGTAAGCAAGAATTACATTTAAAAATGACTAACAATGCACAACATAACGACATCATATTTTACAACACCCCCACCGGTGATGTGAAAAATGTAAATGGCAAATGCTCGAAAAATTCGAGTAGTTCCGATGTTGAACTATTTCCATTTTGGAAACAGTTCAGTGGGGTGGCGGCCAATAGTAAAAACCTGCAATAAAAAACACACCATGCAGTTAAAACAAGAACTCATACAGCAAATACAGTCCATCATTGCTACGGCAAAAGAAAGAGCAATCCGTTCGGTAGATACTGAACGGGTATTGATGTATTGGCAAATTGGGCAGGTAATACAGGAAGAAGAGCAGCAGGGCAAAGAACGGGCAGGCTATGGTGAGTTTCTGATTAAGTCATTGTCCGAAACCTTGCAACCCCAGTTTGGCAGTGGCTTTTCTGTACGGCAGTTGGAAATGTGCCGCCAGTTTTACCGCACTTTCCCAAATACGAACGCACTGCGTTCGCAATTCAGCTGGACACACTACCGCACCCTGATACGCATTGAAAATCAAGACAAAAGAGAGTTTTACATAGCCGAAGCAGCCAAAAATAACTGGACTGCCCGGCAATTGGAACGGCAGG
Organism: Chitinophagaceae bacterium; assembly: GCA_046296295.1. Taxonomy (GTDB): domain Bacteria; phylum Bacteroidota; class Bacteroidia; order Chitinophagales; family Chitinophagaceae; genus UBA10646. The sequence goes on from JBKBLG010000013.1 coordinate 57,449, forward strand.
TAAATAGCCAGCTTTTTGAAAGGTTGCTCCTAAGCAATGATGTAAAAGAGGTGCTGGCCGTAGCAAGGGATGAAAAACAACCCTCCGATGCCAAAGAAATCATCAAAGATCCTATGGTACTGGAGTTTTTGGGTTTAAAGAGGGAGGCGGCTTATTACGAGAAAGATTTGGAAGCTGCCATTATAACTCATCTGCAGGATTTTCTGTTGGAGATTGGAAATGGTTTTTCGTTTGTGGCAAGGCAAAAACGCATACACATAGAAGGCGATGAATTTTCTATTGACCTGGTATTTTACAACAGGCTGCTGCAATGTTTTGTCTTGTTTGAAATAAAAACCACCAAGCTCACCCATCAGGATATTGGGCAGTTGCAGATGTATGTAAACTATTACGACCGTTTTGAAAAACAGGAATTTGAAAACCCTACCATCGGCATTTTATTATGTGCCGATAAAAACGATGCAGTGGTAAAAATTACACTGCCCGAAAACAATAAAACCATTATAGCAAGCAAATACCAATTGTATTTGCCAACCGAACAGCAGTTGATTGATGAAGTGAAAAAGGAAATCGAAAAATTAGACCATGAAAAATGATTAGTTGTTAATGATAAATTGTAAACGTTGAGCAAAGAAAATGTCATAAAGCAAAAGAGTTTTGATTTTGCCATACGCATAGTAAAACTTTATCAGTATTTGAAAGCTGATAAACAGGAGTATGTTATGTCAAAACAGCTTTTAAGAAGTGGCACCGCTGTAGGGGCCATGATAAGAGAGGCAGAACACAGCGAAAGCAAAGCTGACTTTATACATAAGCTTTCAATTGCTCAAAAGGAAATTAATGAAACGCTGTATTGGCTGGAATTGCTGCAAGCAACAGACTATTTAAATGCAAATGAATTTGAGAGCATAAATGCCGATGCAACAGAAATCATCAAACTTATTACAGCCATCATCAAAACAACCAAACAAAACATTAATAATTAACAATTAATAATTCACCATTGCAGGAACTTCTCTTAAATATCATTCCTTTCAATCCTCCGGCAGGTAAACAAACTTTTGCATTCTACAGGCAGAAGCAGCCTGGTTATTATCCGGTGTTTAAAGGTGATTTGCAAGGGTTACTTGATGGTAAACTTTCTGCATTGGAATTGCTGGAATTAGAAAAGCTGTACACCGATTTTCAGCCACCCAGAGAAGGTGCAATACTGTTGGATATTGATTTATCTGTAAGCACCCGATTTGCCAATCATTACTATCGTTACCTGATTAGAAAACACTTTGAAGGAATTGCTGACATCATGCACCAGGACTTTACCAGCGAAACAGAAGTATGGTTTCACAGTCCTGAGAAAAGCACTGCCAAATACAAAGTGTACAACCAGTTTACGCTGAAAGTGCAGTATGGCAGGGTAACAGATAAACCCGAGTTGGTACTTTCTTATGATGGCACTACCAAAGTATTTGCAAAGCCCGTTTCGGAGATTTACAACTTCAATACCAACCTGTACAACTGGGTAGTTTGTAATGGCGTTATCTACAAATGGAAATTCAGACCACAGGAAGTAATCAACCAGCCGCAGAACTGTTACCCTATTCTGAGCAATGAACTAAAACCACATTTGGAGATTGCTTTTGATGTGCCGGACTTGAAAAACCGTTACCCCAAGTACTTGAATATTCTGCATGATTTTTACATCAAGTATCTAAATACGCCAGCCTTCCGCAAAATCATTCCTATAACCGAAGAAGGTTTTTATCGGCCGCAGGTGGAGCAATACCGTGTCATTAGTTCAAGCTCCAACGACTTGTTATATGCCGGTGGCAGAACAGGTAAAGAACCAAAGAAAGATTTTAAGTCAAAAGGTCCTTACCAATTGCCACAGAAGCCCAGCAACTTCAAATTCTTTTTCATTTATCAAAAGGCAGACAAAGCTACTGCCGTAACTGAGCTATACAGGTATTTGCACAGTGGATGGAAAGACGACCGTTTTCCATTTCCAAAAATGCAGGACTATATCAAAGTGCCTTTTGAGTTAGACATTACTAAGAATGTAGAGTTTGAAAGCGTTGAAAATGCAGTAGCGGATGTTCGCAATGCTGTAAAGAATGCAGACTGGCTTCCTGATACGCAATACATGGCACTCTTTGTAAACCCTGTGCCCAAATTAGAGAAAGACGAAACCCGGAAGAACATTTACTATAAGATCAAAGAAATCCTTTTGTATGAAGGTGTGCTTTCGCAGGTAATCAAAAGTGAGCATCTGTATAAAAACGGAAAGCCAAATTCATACTTCAACACGTTCCTGCCACACATCGAAATTGCCATGCTGGCAAAATTGGGTGGTGTGCCCTGGAGGCTAAACAGGCCAACCAACAATGAACTCATTGTGGGGGTTGGTGCATTCTATTCTGTTACCCGTAAATCAAGATTTGTTGGTTCAGCTTTCTGCTTTAATAATGAGGGCATCTTTAAAGGCTTTGATTGCTTTAAAGGAGATGATACCATAAGTCTTGCAGGTTCCATCAGGGAGGCAGTAGCGAAGTTCATTGCAGTAAATTATACCGCTTCACGGTTGGTTATTCACTTCTACAAAGACATTGGTAAAAAGGAATTAGAACCCATCCTGCGAACACTGCACACCTTGGGCTTAAATATACCTGTGATAGTCGTTACCATCAATAAAACAGAAAGCAAGGAGTTGTTAGGCTTTGATGTAAGCGATGCGGAGAACCTGATGCCTTACAGTGGCACAATTGTAAAAGTGGGCAAGTCTGAATACCTGTTATTCAACAATACCCGGTACGATGCAACCTCAAAGCCGGCACAAAAGGAATATCACTTTCCGGTGAAGATTGCTTTATCCTCAACTGTAGAAGGCATGTTAGAGGATATGAATTTGGTTGAGCAGCTTATTGACCAGGTATATCAATTCAGTCGCATGTACTGGAAAAGCACCAATCAGCAAAGTTTACCTGTTACCATCAAATACCCAGAAATGGTGGCCGAGATATTCCCCTACTTCACCCACGACAAACTTCCAGACCACGGAAAAGAAAGTCTTTGGTTTTTGTAAATTCTCTATTTTCTTATTTAAGCATTTGCTAAAATAAGAAAATATGTATTACCTTTGTCCGTACAATTCAAAATTGATATGGATAAGAACACTTGTATAAGGGTACTTGCAGACCATCAGCAAATTAAAGAGTGTAAGCAAAAAATCAAGGCAAATGCACCATCATTGCAGCAGCTAAGTAAGGTTTTAGAGCTTGCAGCCAATGATGTTCGCCTAAAAATTCTATACCTGCTTGAAGAAGAAAAGGAGCTTTGCCCTTGTGATATTAGCGACATACTTGAAATGAGTATTCCGGCAGTATCACAACATCTTAGAAAATTGAAAGACGGTAATATTATTGAAGCCCGGAGAGAAGCACAAACTATATTCTATTCGCTGAAAGAGGAAAACCTCAAAATCCTAAAGCCATTCTTTAAGTACATCAATCAGCAAAATCTTAAACCGGTAGCAGTATGAGTAACAATAAATCATCAGGCTCACTTTTAGGTGCAGGCGTACTATCTGCAATTGCGGCTTCCTTGTGTTGCATTACACCTGTTTTGGCACTTATAGCAGGCAGCAGTGGTATTGCTTCTACCTTTTCATGGATTGAGCCTGCAAGACCTTACCTAATAGGTTTAAGCATTGTTGTTTTGGCATTCGCCTGGTATCAAAAATTAAAACCGGTAAAGGCAGATGATTGTGGTTGTGCGGTTGATGAAAAGCCAAAATTCATTCAATCAAAATTGTTTCTGTTAATCGTAACCGTTTTTGCAGCATTAATGATTGCTTTCCCTTATTACTCAAAAATATTCTTTCCCAAGTATGAAAAGCAGGTAATCGTTGTAGAGAAATCAAATATACAAACAGCAGCATTTAATATAGATGGAATGAGTTGTCAGGGTTGCGAAGAAGAAGTAAAACATGAAGTCAATAAATTACAAGGCATTATTAAAACCGATGTTTCCTATCATAATAAAAATGCTGTCATTCAGTTTGATAATACAAAAACCAATCTTGCTGAAATAGAAAAAGCAATTAATTCTACAGGCTATACAGTAACTAAAACAACATCAAAGTAAATGGAAATCATACTTCAGTCAACAATAACTTGCCCAGCTTGTGGGCATAAGAAAGTAGAAGAAATGCCAACTAACGCCTGTCAATATTTCTATGAATGTGAAAACTGTAAAACAGTATTGAAGCCAAAGCAAGGTGATTGCTGTGTCTATTGCAGCTATGGTACTGTAAAGTGTCCACCAATGCAGGAAGGAAAACATTGTTGCTAATTCATTTCCACTGTAACATTAATAATTCATTTCTTAGGGCATTCCCCTGCGGGTTGGGCTTTCCGCTACAAATGAAACGAAGTGTAATTCACGAACACCGTTATGAAAATAATATGCCGTGAGTAATCTTTTGCTGAAGGCAAAAGGATTTCCGCTTCAAATGGAGCGAAGCGTAATTCACGAATACCAAAATCAAACAAAAATTACATTCGTAATCCCTAATGCAGAAAAAAGCGGTGTTCGTTCCTCACGAATTTATTGAACCCACCCAGCCAACGCACAAGCACGGCTTATGCAGTGGCTAACCCATCCCGAAAGCTTTCGGGACCACCCTTCCACTGCATCTATGGTGTTGCCGCCATTTTTAACTGTCATACTTTTTGTTGCTATGCTCCCCACGCTTTTGGCACATTGCCTGTTCCGCTTTGCTGCACAGCCAAAGAGCCAAGCCAACCCAAGCATAGCAACAAAAAGCCGCTACACTCCAACCACCACCACCGTTTCGCTTATGCCAGTATAAAAAATGGCGGAAGCATACTTAAACATAATGCGGTCTTATGTGTTCGCTTCGCACAGCCACCCCACGCTTATGCAAGCATCCCAACGCAGTGGCTGTCACATAAGTCGCCATTATGTTAAGTAGCCAACACCATAGCATCCCGACAACGGGATGAAGTCGTGCTTCTGCCAACGCACCCCACCCGAAGACCCACGACACCCCGCCACCCTTTCAGCGGTGCAGTAAAAAATAAAGCATGAGTTGTTTTATGGCCATGTGCTTGCGGTAGGTTCATTCACTTCATCTCCATTCCGTTCAGGCGTTTCGTTCATTCCGCTTCGCTTCATTCTCTTCACTATCCTTCACTGCATTTCGCCTCCGTTCATTTCACCAACCTCAGCACCGCACAGCAAAAGCAATTCCCTCTCTTCATTCCGCAAAGCCAACACACAGGCTTTCCGTGTCATGGCGTTTGCTTATCCCTCGCTACAATGGCTTTTGATTTTTGAAAAGTTACAAAAGCCGCCACCGCTTCTAAGCAAACTGCTCATGCCACTCCAAGCCGCCAACCCGGTTTGCTCCATTCCGTTCAGTCATTGCCTTTGCTCTTTACCCACCCCACGATTGAAAGCGGTATGCTTTATTTTTTCCTGCGAAGTGTTTACCCCAGCCGACCCACGAAAGACATCATCGGAATACAAATACGGTTGAAATGAGATGCTGTGAAAAGACTACAGCGATTGATATTACTTTCTCTAAATAAGGAATGCAGATAAGGAGGATCTGATTGAAAAAAATAAAAATAAAAAGTGCAGCAATTGGAGCGAAGCGGAAATCGCTGACACCGAAATAACATAAAAAATAAGTCAGCAAAGTTAGGTGGCTGGCACAGGCCAACGCACTAAAAAAACCAAAAGACTACGGCATAATGAAAGGCAAATAAGCTGTTTAATTTTTATAAGGTATTTGCCTTTCACCCTTCGGGACTTATTCCGTTTCCTTTTGGTTTTTTAGCCACGCCACCTGTGGGATTGCTTTCTTTTTTTTTCTGTTTTTTTTCTTTGTCAAATTATATATGTGCTGCGGAGCGTAAGCGAAGCAGGGCTGAGGCAAAGGCTTAAAGCAGGCTCAAAATTTAAGCACTCATTATGCACAGTCCGAAGTTTCAAACGTACAGCGTAAAGCATCAAAGCACAGGTTTTGAATTTTACATTTTATCGAAAGGGTTAAACAGTGGTAAGCCTCTGGTAACTCCATGCCCCAATTCATTTGTTTGCATCTGCAAAAGCCAGGAGCAGAAAGATTTTTATTTCTGGTTGCTGTTTGGTTTGTGGAAGGCAAAACATTTTCATCAGTTTCTTACTGGTTCCGTTATACCGTTTATTCGTTTATCAGATTTGAAAGATGAGGTTTTCAATCAGGCTGAGAAAGTAAGTAAGCAGGAAAAGGAGTATAAAAGCACAGTAGATAAAATCAAGCAGCTGGAAGAAAAAGAAAAAGCCATCCGGCAAAATCTGGCTTTAATCAATGATTTGAAAAGGGCAATGATATACCGGCATCTAAAAAGCAAATAGTAAGGCTGACCTAAACATGATGCTGCACCGTGCATAAATAAATTTTGATGTGCAAAGTTAGCATGGCGGGCAGACGCACAAGCCCGACCTAAAAAAACCAAAAGACTACGGCATAAACACAGACCCACCGCACAAGGCTATCATTTATTCCGTTTCCTTTTGGTTTTTTTATCCGCCATGCAGAGAGATGCACATAAAATTTATTTACTATGCACAAGCATCCTCGTATCAGTTCCGGCAGCCATTCAGGTATTTGCCCATTCACACCGCAGGTTCTTCATCAGCACTTGCCTTTGTCACCCTTTGCGTTTCAGCGTTACATCCGCAGGTCATCCTTAGCCCATCAGCCAGTCTTTGGCATTAAGGTTTATCGGCATCCATGTGGCTGCTATGTTTGGCGTTATCCTTCGGGTGCTCGGGAGCTTTCAGCATTGCCCTTTTAGGGGCTTTGCTGAAAAGAAAAAGCCCCACCAAACTGGTGAGGCCATTTCCTAACTGAAAGAAAGAACAGCTTTTATGCTACTTCAACAATGTTGAGCACGTTGTAAGCACCGTTTTTGAGAGAGTACTGAACACCGTTTACTTCCTGGAAGAACTCAATCAACATCAGGTAAAACTTAGTTCCAGTTCCGAGAGGTACACCGGCAGGAGTAAGTGTTACAGGTGTGTTGGTTCCGTCAATAGGAAGATTGGTTACAGGGCTGTACTCAATTGCACTGGTTCCGTTGGTGAAGTCAACAACTGCATAAGCAGATTTGAAGCTGACATGAGTTGCACCGGAAGGATATGCAATATCATTGATCGGAATGAAAGCGGGAATGTTGATTGCACCTGTTCCACCTGTTACAGTGAACGGAGCAAAAAGCACACCACCTAAAGCTGCATTGTCGTTGAAGTCAAAGTCTTTCAACAGAGCCAATGCCGCAGGGTCAGCAATACCGATTGCAACAGTACGTTCACCCCTTGGGGATGTAACGTCATAGTTTTTAATCTGCGTCATGATTTGAGTTAAACGACTGGTAACACGATTGTCAGCAGCGTTCATCATGAGGTTACGGACAGCGTTGCGAAGCAACTTGCCGGCAGTTGCAGAACTTCCAAACTCAGCTCCGTTTTCACGGGTACGCTGGAAGTTCGGGTCATTTGCAATTCGTTCAGCAGATACGCCACCTTTGGTTTTTACCAAGTGGCCATCTTGTGTTTTGTAGAAGGTCAGCTCATCCAGAGTGCCTTCAATTTTGAGGATACCTTTAAGTTTTGCCATTGCTTTAAACTTTTATGAGTTAGTAAATTTGTTTCGACTGATACGCTTTAATCAGCTTACGAAAACAAAATTAGAAGCACTCTAAAGCCTCTGCAAATGAGCCGTGCCATCCGTGCCGATTGTTCCGCATTATTCCAACAAACACACTTTTACCGCCCTTAAAAAAGATTTATATTTGCAATATCACTTCCATATTTGAAGTATATCATCGGTATGGTTAGTGTATGAAGTTGAATAATTGAAATAATGAATAGACTGTGCATTTATCCGAAAGACATTCAGGTAATCACAGGCAGAAGCGACAGGTATGGTAGAAACCTTATTAAGAAGATCAAGGACCATTTCAACAAGCAGCAGCACCAGGTTGTTACTGTTGAAGAGTTCTGCCAGTACATGGGCTTGCAGCCGGAAACGGTTGTCAAGCAACTTCGATAGGTTGTAACCTTATCTTTGCTTTTGCTTATGATAAGGCACAGCACACTCTACACTCAACAACTTTTTTTCCTTTCTTTGTTGAGCGGTTTCCTTTGATAATACAGCCTTTGTTGGCTATTTGTTGCCCAATTAGCTGAAAGCCTTGATAATTAAGGGTTCACTATTTTTTGTATCGGAAAGTAATCTCCTTTATAATCATGCGAATAACAGCCAAAAATATTTTACATCAACTCAAAGCCGATTTAATCGGGAAAGATGCACATAGAGGTGTAACACTTACCTATGCTTGGCTAGCCAATCAATTCGGACATTTTGCACTTGGCTTTATCCCTACTTTTATTGTTAATCGCATCTTCATTTACTGTAAAGTACAACACCCTGCGAGTTGGGCTGCAACTATCATCTATTCATTTTGGCTACTGTTTGAAATATACAATCTACTTGCACCAATTCTATTAAAAAAATCAACTGGAAAACTAAAGTTAAACCGAACGGGCGACTATACCTTCAAGCCCGCATGGAAGCATATCATCTTCGATACCTCAACCGATATCATTTTCTTCTGGATAGGCACCACTACTTATTTAGCACTACAAAACAACTATACCAATAACTTTTGGATACTAGTGCTGTTAGTAATGTTGCTGTTACTTGTAGCGTATCCTAGTGTATATTGGTATCGCAACAAAATGTACTTACAAGTAGCGCAGTTCCCGTTTCAACTGCGTTTAAGTCAGTGGCATTTTCCAATTACACCAGAACATAAAAATACAGTTAATCAATTTTTACAACTTACTACAAAAGGTAATGTACTACTTATTTTTGGCCATGCTAACAGCGGACGAACAAGTTTAGCAGTTGCTATTGCTACCGAACTTGCAATTCAAGAACAGCAAGCACATTATACAACTTACATCAAGTGGCAAGAACGCATCAACCAATCCAACGAAGTTACAACATCAACTTTGCAACTGTGGAGGAATGCTACCGTGCTAGTGGTAGATGATATCAATGCCGATACTACATACCAACCAATACTTCATACCCCGCAAAGTTTCTATGAAGTTTTGCAACAAAGCATATATGCTGCACAAAATAAATTAGCGTTGCAACAATGTAATTCCATTTGGGTAATAGGCACCACCAATGAAAGCAGCGAAGAATGGCAACAAATGTTCAACAAACTTTTAGGCAACCAAATTACCATTGAAATAATAACGCTAAATACTAATACGAATCAAAGATAAAGTTGTAACTTGCTAACATAGCATGCATGCTATGTTAGCAGAAACTAATTCGAAGCTGTATGGAGTTAAATATACTATTGATAGAAGACGATATACAATACACGCAGCAATTAAAAAAGCAGCTTTCAGACTATCAGTATCCGTTTCCACTTCAAATCGTTACAACTAGCCTTGAGCTCAACAATATTCTATCAAAGAAAAAAGCCGATATCGTTATCATCAGCGATAGCACTAATGCTATTAGTCCCATCGAAGCACTAGTCATGCTTAAGCAGTATAAGCAACAACCAATAATCATTTTCATTAATAACATTTACGAGCAACAACAGCAACTACAACTCTTAAAAAGCAGTATTTCCTGCACCATTCATCGTTCCGATATTGCGTTCATTGCACAAACCATACAGCAACAAACTAAGGCAGTACTCAACGAAAAACAACTCAGAGCCTTACAATTAAAGTTCAACACCATTATCAATGTTGCTAACGATGTAATTGTTTCTATTGACAACAATGGACAAATCATCGCAGCGAATCCGTCATTTTGTAATTTAATGCACCTTGCGGTAAATGAACTCCGCAATTCCAGCATCATTCATTGTTTTGAAGACGTAAGTGATTGGCACACACTTTACAATACAATACAAGCGCAGCAAAGCTTTACCAGTATCTTAAAAAATGCAGCAGCAAAGCCTACATGGATAGAATGGAATGTAACATTTACAGAAGATGAAATTTTCTTATTCGGTCGAAATATTACTGAACGTAAAGAGGTAGAAGAAGTATTACGTATTAGTGAAGAAAGGTTCCGTTCACTTGTACATAACATATCTGACATTATTACATTGATAGATGCTAACGGTGTTATTCAATATCAAAGTGCGTCTCTAAAACAAATCATGGGTTACAACGAAAATGAGCTAAAAGGTAAAACCATTTTCGAGATCATACACCCCGATGATTTACCACCTGTACTAGCCAACTTTAAAGAACTACTTACAAAAGGCGGCAGTGGCTATGAAGCTACGTTTAGACTACTTAATAAAGACGGCAGTTATATTTATCTAGAAGCGAATGGCAGCAATCAACTGAACAATCCCGCTATTAATGCAATAGTGATTAACTCCAGAGAAATTACGCAGCGCAAAAAAGCAGAAGAAGAAAAAACACGACTCATTGCCGAGCTTTCACAGAACAACAAAGAACTCAAACAATTCTCTTACATTACTTCGCACAACTTACGTGCCCCAGTTACCAACCTTATTGCACTACTCGGTTTAATAGATCAAGAACCGATTGACAACGATAATCTTAAAACATTACTAGCAGGTTTTAAAACCAGCACCATACAACTCAATCAAACCCTGAACGATTTAATCAATATTCTCATTATCAAAGAGAATATACACCACGAAAAAACACATATTAACTTCAAAGATGTTTTCGAAAATGTAAAAAGCAACCTTCAGCAGTTAATAGAGCAAAGTAATGCTAGCATCAGCGATAATCTCGATACATTACCCAGAATACCATTTATCCTTCCTTACATAGAAAGTATTTTTCTTAACCTGCTCACAAATGCAATTAAGTACAAACAACCTAATTGTACACCAATCATCAGCGTAACTGCTACTATTACACATCAAACCGTTACTATTCATATTGCCGATAATGGCTTAGGTATGGATATGGCAAAAGTAAAAGACCGCATTTTTGGATTATACCAGCGTTTTCACAACCACCCCGATAGTAAAGGAATTGGCCTTTATTTGGTGCAAGCACAGATGCAGGCTATGGGAGGCAGCATTAGCGTAGAAAGCATGCTTAATGTTGGTACAACATTCACACTTAGATTTCCCTTAGAGTAAGCCTTCATCGGCAAAGCTAAAGTAACCCCGCTCAGATACTATGATATGATCGGCAACTGTAATATCCATGAACAAAGCTGCCTGTTTTACCTTTTCCGTTAATTGCTTATCTGCTCGGCTCGGTTGTAAGCCTCCACTAGGATGATTATGACATAAAATAATACAGGTAGCGTTATTGGTTAGTGCGTTTTTTAAAATAATGCGTGGATCTGCTACTGTACCTGTAATACCACCAATACTCAACTCTTCATAATGCAGCACAAAATTGGCTTGGTTCATATAAAGTACTGCAAATACCTCATTGGTTTTATGCTGTAGCTTGGCTTTTAAATAGGCTGCTGCATCTTTCGAACAAGTTATGTGGGTTGTTTTATGTTCAGCCAACTCTCTGCGAGTTGCCAAAGCTAATGCCGCTACAATGGCTACTGCTTTTGCTGGGCCTATCCCTTTTATTTTTAACTGTAGTATTTCTTTTACCGTAAGGCGACTTAATGTACTCAAACTGCCCTGTACTGCTTGCAACAACGCACGGCATACATCTACCGCACTCTGTTCTGTAGTTCCATTATTAATAAGAATCGCTAACAACTCGGCATCACTCAAAGCATCTACACCTTTTAGCAATAGTTTCTCTCTCGGACGGTCATCTTCATTCCAAAGCTTAATAGCACTCATCAAAATATTTTTTTCGTAATATAATAATAAAAAATACTTCTCAAATAATATTTACTGCACTTGAGAAAGTTGGCATTGGTTATCTTCGCGGCACATTTCACCACATTTTATGACCCCATCTGTTAAAATATTCTCAGGCACGGGCTCGCAACAACTAGCAGAAAAAATTGCCAAACGCTTCGGTGCCAAGCTCGGGAAGGTAAATATTCAAAAGTTTAGCGACGGTGAGTTTCAGCCCATTTTCATGGAAAGTATCAGAGGCGATTATGTGTTTCTTGTTCAAAGCACCTTCGCCCCTACCGACAACCTAATGGAGTTGCTACTCATGATCGATGCAGCCAAAAGAGCAAGTGCTTACAAAGTAATTGCCGTAATTCCTTATTATGGTTTTGCCCGTCAAGATCGAAAAGATAAGCCACGCGTAGCTATTGGCAGTAAGCTTGTAGCTACACTTCTGGAAGCTGCAGGTGCTGACAGGGTAATTACTATGGATCTCCACGCACCTCAAATACAAGCATTTTTCGATGTACCGGTAGACCACCTCGACAGTTCTGCAATTTTTATCCCTTATATCGAACAGCTAAAACTCAAAAACCTTACCTTTGCGGCCCCCGATGTTGGAAGTACCAACCGCGTAAGGGAAATTGCAAGCTATTTCAATGCCGAAATGGTGATTTGCGACAAACACCGTAAGCGTGCCAACGAAATAGCAAGCATGGTAGTTATTGGCGATGTTCAAGGAAAAGACATTGTGTTGATTGACGACATCTGCGATACTGCCGGAACACTTACAAAGGCTGCCGCCCTCTTGAAAGAAAAAGGTGCCACCTCTGTAAGAGCTCTTTGTACACACCCTATTTTAAGTGGTAAGGCTTACGAAAATGTAGCCAACAGTGTTTTAGAAGAACTTATAGTTTGCGATACTATTCCGCTAAAACAAGAAACACCTAAAATTAGAGTGATTTCGGTAGCCGACCTTTTTGCCATTGCCATTCGCAATGCAGCCGAAAACAAAAGCATTACCAGCTTATTCATTCACAGTCAACTGCGGCGATAAGCTAAAAAAGTGAATTTTAAACCATCATAAACAATGAAAACAGTACACATCGAGGGTGTCTTGAGGACCGAATTCGGCAAGAAAGCCACAAGTGTAATTCGCTCTCAAGAAAATGTGCCTGGTGTAATTTATGGCGGCAGCGGCGAAATTAATTTCTACGCTTCAGCTAAAGCTTTCAAACCACTAGTGTACACTGCCGATTTCCAGATTGCCGAAGTGAATGTTAACGGCAAATCTTACCGTTGCATTTTAAAAGAAATGCAGTTCGATAAAGTGAGCGACCAGCTTATTCACGTTGACTTACTTGAACTAGTACCTGGCAAAAAGTTAATTGCCAACCTACCATTAAAGTTTGTAGGCACCTCTGCCGGTCAGAAAGAGGGTGGTAAGCTCATCACCAAAATGAAGAGCCTTAAAGTTAAAGTTACTCCAGAACACTTAGTAGAAGCTATTGAGGTAGATTTAACACCATTGCAATTGAACGGCAATATTCGTGTGCAAGACATTTCAACACCGAATATGGAAGTAATGAACAGCCCACGCATACCAGTTGCTTCAGTAGTAATGACACGTCAGCTACGCCAAGCCGAAGCAGAAAGTGCTAAAGATGCTAAGAAAAAATAATGGTTAACGAACCATACCAAAAGCACCGCAATTGCGGTGCTTTTTTTTCGCATACCTTACGGTAAATATTGCCCGCCAACAGCACCACTTCCGAACCCTTACCTTTGCTCCTTATGACACAAGTGTATTTAAAGCGAAAAATTGCACAACGCATTGCCAACGGACATCCCTGGATTTTCGCCAATGAAGTAGAAAAAATAAAAGGCAACCCACAACCCGGCGAAACCGTAGATGTATTTTATGCCGATGGCAAATATTGTGGTCGTGGCTACATTAATACCCAATCGCAAATAATGGTTCGCTTACTTACACGCAAGCAAGAAACCATTGATAACAACTTCTTTTATCAACGAATCGCTAAAGCTTGGGCATATCGGCAAAGCATTGGTTATACCGAAAATTGCCGACTCATTTTCGGCGAAGCCGACGATATGCCAGCTCTTATCATTGATAAATTCAATGATTACTTTGTGCTACAAACTCTTAGCTACGGTATGGATGCATGGAAGCCAGCCATTGTAGCCGCACTACAGCAGCTTTTTCAACCTAAAGGCATTTACGAACGTAACGATGTTCCGGTACGAGAACTTGAAGGCTTACAACAACAAAAAGGATTTTTAACCGAACCCTTCCCTACCGAAATCATCATCAACGAAAATGGACTAAAGTTCTATGTTGATATCGAGAACGGACAAAAAACAGGTTACTTCTTAGACCAGCAAGATAACAGAAGAGCCATTCAGCATATTGTAAAAGGTGCAGAAGTACTAGGTGCATTCACCTATACCGGCACTTTCGAAATACATGCAGCACACTACGGCGCTAAATCGGTATTAGGCTTAGATATTAGTGAGAACGCAGTACAACAAGCCAACAGAAACGCAGCATTGAACGGCCTCGAACACATTGTACACTTTGAAGCAGTGAACGCTTTTGATGTATTAAAACAATGGGTTAAAGACAAACGTTCGTACGATGTAGTAATGCTCGACCCTCCGGCATTCACTAAAAGCCGAGAAACCATTCAAAAAGCAATTACAGGTTACAAAGAAATTAACTTACGTGGTATGCGTTTGGTGCGTGATGGTGGATTTTTGGTAACAAGCAGTTGTACCAATTTAGTACAACCCGACCTATTCTTACAAACCATTGAAATGGCCGCTAAAGATGCTCGCAAACGCATCCGCCAAGTTACGTTTCAGGCGCAAGCAAGCGACCATCCAATTATTTGGGGAATGGAAAATACCAACTATCTCAAGTTTTTAATTGTACAAGTAAGTGATAAGTAAGTACACCTTACGGTAAATGACCATTCAGTGTGCAACCAGCTACAGATGTCATTTAATATCAATGGGCTTCGCAATTGCGAAGCCCATTGATGTTTTACTATTACTTGATTTACCGTAAGGTAAAAGTTGCTCAAATTATCGTGCTACCTGAAACTTACCAGACTCTAATAATTGCCCTGTTTTATCGCGTAGATGATAGATGTAGATACCTCTGTAAAAATCGGAACTAAGCGTTATAGTTAGCTTATTTGCATTCACGGGTTGTTCATACATTTTGCGCCCAATAAAACTGTACAATTGAATGGTAAAGCCTTTATCGGCAGCATCGGCAAACTCAAAATTAATGAAACTAATAGCAGGGTTGGGATACACTTTGGTAACCTTAGCTGCAGTTACCTTTGAATCGAATATGAAAGGATTGGTAAAACTACTTGCTCCAATCCATATCATTAATGTTAACAGCAAGGCTGCTACATAATGAATACCAAATATAGAACGTTGTACTTTCATTCGTAGTGTGCAATATAATAAAAAAAACTTCCCGCAACGATTGCAGCGGGAAGTTTTATATCCGAAAGCGGTTATCATTTACTAAGTTGTGCTAACACTTCATGAATAGCAGTGAAGTTAGGAAGGTCGCCAGGGGTAGCTGTAATTTCAGCATAACGAATTACGCCTTCTTTATCTACCACAAAAGCTGCACGCTTGGCAACACCTTGCAATTCAAAAGCTGGAAATACATCGTACTTAACGCCATAAGCAGTAATTGCTTCTTTGTTAAAGTCGCTCAACAACTGAAATTGTAAGTTTTGCTCTTCTTTAAATTTAGCAAGTACAAAAGGACTATCAATACTAATACCAAGCACTACAGCGTTGCTGTTGTTGTAAACAGCCATATTATCGCGGGCATGGCATAACTGTGCTGTGCAAACTCCTGTGAATGCCAACGGAAAGAAGTGAATGAGCACATTCTTACCAGCAAAATCGCTTAATGTAACTTTCTCTTTGTCGCTACTGAAAAGCGTGAAATTAGGAGCCTTATCGCCTACTTGTAAGCTCATATGTTTTGTTTTATGTTAAATTGAAATAATACCACACGGTAAAACACAAAGAACAGGATTTTGTTCCTGTTCTTTGTTATGTATGTTGGAATTTTAAAAAAAGATTCGTTAGAAACGAGGTTGTAAGGTGGCATCTTTAACCAGTGAGTAACTGCTTAAGAACCCTCTATAACCAAGCGATAATTCAAAACCGCCGCGGCTCATGCTTGCCGTACGCAATTGAGAAATGTTAGCATCGTAGCTCAAGCCAATTTGTATAGAACGATAATCTAATTTCACTACAGGAATGAAGGCATCGTTGAAACGTACAAATCCGCCGAAATGCAATGCATAATCTGGATTTGCAAAATCGCTACCGAATTTTGTAGTATACAATCCACCGATGGTAAGCTGACTAAAGCTGCCCTGCATGCTATAATCGCCTTCTACCGTAAAGTAAGAATAGTCAGTAATGGAATATCTTACGCCAGCAGAAAATGTTAGGCGGCCCTTTACTTCAATACTATCAACTTTGTAAAACGAGTTTTTAGGTGTATTGAAGTGATGGTAAGCGGCTCCGATATAAAAGTTATCTTCTTCAAAAGGTCCGATGCTACTATTATAGGTTAAGCCAACCGAGCCATCCCAATAAGTAAGACTATTGTTATTGAAATCTTCATTGGGAGTGCCATCGTATTGAGCATTGGTTGTTGCTTTCGAAATATCGAATCGGCGATTAACCATACCTCCCATAAAGCCAACTGTTAAATAGCGATTGCGTTCGCCATTCAGCGATTTATGATAGGCAACTGCAGGATAAATATGTGTTTGTGTTAATGCTGCTTGCCCTGCTCTATCGTTCAGTAATTGTAAGCCTATGGTTACAAAATCGTTCTTACCTCCAACGAGTTGCTTATATTCTCCGCTAGCACTTACTGTTTGGAAAGGTGTAGTTACCGAGCCCCATTGGCTGCGGTAGTTGGCTTTTACTTGAAAATCGCCTTTGAAATGGCCCATCAATGATGGGTTGCGCCACATAGGTGTTTCATAGAATTGTGAAAATTGAACATCCTGTGCATTTACCGTAAGGGAAAACGCAGCCATGAAAGATGCAATTGTAAAAAATCTGATAACCTTCATAAGTTGTTCAATTTCTTAGTTCACCAACGTAATGGTGCCTGTATATTTTAATGTTTGACCTGTTGTACACTGTACTTCTACCACGTACACGTAGGCATCGCTTTGCGGACGCTTTCCGTTAATAGTACCATCCCAACCATCGGCAGGATTATTTGGTGTTACATTACGCTTTTCGAAGACCATTTGGCCCCAGCGGTTAAAAATGCGCAGGCTACTAACTGCATACAAGCCCTTGCCACGAACAAAAAACACATCGTTAATACCATCGTTATTGGGGCTGAATGTATTTGGTATAAACACGTTACTATTATCGCAATTCACGAGTATGCGTACGGTGTCGGAACTGGTACAGTTGCCATCGTTAGTTACTGTAAGTATATATGCTATATTATCGAAAGCTGTTGCAATTGGATTGGCAATAGTTGGATTACTTAGGTTGGTAGCTGGGCTCCAACTATAGCTTACCACATCGGTACTTACTGATGGGTTGAACTGATGTGTTGCACCTGCACTTAAAATAACATCAGCACCTGCATTCACGGTTGGGTACTGAAATACTCGAACAGTAACATTTTGAGATTGTGCGAAGCAGTTTAAGGTATCGAAACCAGTAACAGTATAGGTAGTTGTAAGCGATGGAGATGCTACCGGGTTAGGTATATTAGTTGCACTTAACCCTACAGCCGGTGTCCAGTTATACAGTGGTGCGCCAAAAGCAGCTAATTGTGTTGTTGTGCCAGCACATATACTATCAAGTGTTTGAACAACACCTAATGTATATGGCTGCATTACTCGAACACGTACCAATGTATCGCTAAAACAGCCAAAGCTGGTAAAGCCTCTTAGGCCGTAAGTAATATCAGTAGTTGGTGAAGCAATTGGGTTCGCAATAGTAGTGCTACTTAACGATGTGCCCGGTGCCCAAATATAGCTGTTGGCACCGCCAGCAGTTAGCGTAATGGCATCGCCTCTACAAATGGTTGTATCGCTGTTTATGGTAAGTGTAGGTAAAGGCATTACCGTTGTGGTAACAGTAGTGTCTTTCACGCAACCTACAAAATTGGTAACCGTTAATCGGGTAGTGGTGCTTCCAACGGTATTAAATAATTGATTACTTGGGTTTTGAACATTGGCAGTATTACCATTACCGAAAGACCATTGCCAGTTAGTGATAGTACTTGTATCGCTAGGTAGCTGTCCGCCCGTAAAACCAAATGTTGCCGGCAAACAAATACTATCGTTGGTAGTAAATGTAATAACGGGTTGCGGCTTACCGAGTACACGTATGTAATCGTTGTAAGTAACAGAATCTCTACAACCTGGTAAGCTAGAGGTTACTTTCAATTTAACATTGTAAGAACCAACGCCTGCATAAAAATGAGACGGGTTCTGCGAATTATTTACAGGTGAGTTATCACCGAAATTCCATTCCCAACTAATTACTCCCGGAATATTGATGAGACTTGTATCAATAAAGTTAACAGTTCCGGTATCACACAAGCGTAGTGGGTTAGCTCTAAAACCTACTACTAGGCTATCATCATCTAATACTCTTACATACTGGCTATCTATGGTTACACAGCCAATGTTATTGGTTACAGTTAACGTTGTTAAGAAGCGACCACTGTTAGGAAATACTTGTGTCGGCGGATTCCTCAGCGAACTAGTTGCACCATTACCGCCGAATTGCCAGTTCCAACTAACAATTGGGAAGGTATCAATTGCTGGTATATTGTAACCGATGGTATCTCCTCTGAAAGTGAAGTTGCCAGGTCGACACTGAACTGTATCTGCCACTGAAATATTCGGACGAGGTTTTACGACCAATATGTAATCTGCCTTTTCAATAGTGTCTGTACAACCAATGCTGCTGTTAACAATGAGTTTTACATTGTACTTCCCTGCTGCTGCATAAAAATGACTTACTACTCTTGCATTTGTGGTAACAACAGGTGTACCATCACCAAAATCCCACTGATAGCTGAATGTACCTGGCAAGTTGAGGATACTCGTATCTGTGAAATTGATGGTACCGCTATCGCAAATAATACGACGATCTGCTCTGAAGAAAGCTTGTAAGCTATCGTCGAGCGGCACTTTTACGTTACGCTTTACAGAGTCAACACAACCACTGCTATTTACGATGGTTAAAGTGTTAGGGAATGTTCCACTTACGGTAAATATTTGTCCCGCAGGATTTTGATCGAGGCTCGTAGCGCCATTGCCAAAGTTCCAGAACCACTGTACAATTTGTGAAGTGTCGGGTTGACCTCCGATATCACGTGTACTACCCGTGAAGGTAAAGTTGGCAGGACGGCATAAGACACTATCTGTTAGTGTAATTACCGGTTTAGAGGTATGTACAACTTTTACATAGTTATTAAATACAGCCGAATCAATACAGTTTTTATTGGTTCTAACCACTAATTTAACGGTATAGAAGCCGGTGCTTGCATAATTAAATGTTGGGTGCTGCACATTCGCTGTGTCTGCAGGATTGTTTGAGAAAAACCACTTCCAACTAGGCGTGCCAGGCACACTAATAAGAGAGCTGTCTCTAAAAGTAACCCTACCTGAATCACATAATACCAAAGGAGTACCACCAAAATTTACCGCAAGGCTATCATCAGATGGCACGAAAACTTGTTGTGTTACGGTAGTAGAACAACCTGAAGCGCTTGTGACTGTTAGTGTATTGATAGTAGTATCTGCATCGGGGAATATTTGCGTTGGTGGATTTTGCAAAGTACTTGTATTACCATTCCCGAAATTCCATGCCCAAACAACGATTCTGTTAGTATCAGCAACATTTTGACTACCAGAGAAGGTAAATGGTGCTGGCCTACACAAAGCAGTATCGTTTAGTACTATAATAGGCCTAGGAGATTGTACTACTTTGATGATAGTATCATAAGTAACCTCTTCTGTACAACCTGATGGGTTAGGGTTTCTTGCATCCCTAGTTGTTGTTCTTAATCTGACAGAAAAAAGGCCTGTATCCCTAAAGTTGTAGGTATAGCTAGCTCCCACTCCTTGTGCGATGATTGTACCCATTCTATTAATAATAAACCACTGATTATCCCTAGCGGTAGCATTACTTAGTGAAGTATCGGTAAATATTACTACACCTGAGTCACAAAGCAGGTTTCTATCCACCCTGAATCCAGGCTTTACGTATTCTGCATGAATATTAATCCTGTTTCTAGCTGTGACTGTACAATTATTAGATGAATCAAAAACGAATACGCGAGGTATGAAATTTCCCCCATTGAGATAATTGTGTGTAATTGTATTGCTTGATGATGAAGGAGTTGTAACACCATCACCGAAGTCCCAGCGGTATATGAGATTTGGAACACCGGCATTCGCTGTAAGTACAACATTATTAAGTGGTGCACAACCAGCGGTATTTGTAGCTACCATCTCAACAGGTGTGCCTCCAATTCTAATCATAACACTATCGGTAGCTGTACAGCCACCTGGGCTTTGTACCGTAAGAATTGCAGCGAGGGTATCAGGGAATAAATAAACATTACTAGCATTACCTGTAGTTGTAGATGTAGAACCTGTAAAATCTCCAAAATCCCACGACCATTGCCTAACATAGTAAGAGCTGTCGAAAAAATTAACAGCTAGTGGCGGACAATTAGAAATTGAATCGCTGATGCTAAACTTAACTTTGGGAGAAGCTATAAAAACACTGTATTCAACCGAATCAACACATCCAAAAATAGAAGTCCTGACTTTAAATCGATAAAATCCAGTATCTGAAGGAGAAGGAACAAGGAAGTTGACGCTATTAGCACTTCCAAAACTATTCTGTAATACTGGTGTATTGTTATTTGTCAGTGGTACTTGAACACTGTTAGGTGTACTAAGCACCTCCCAACTCCATCTCCTCGTAGCATTAGCTGCTGTAGTATTAGGTAAGAACGTAGATTCATCAGCATCTAGATTGATTGCTGTTGCTTTCGGACAACTTAGACTATCTATCGAAAAAATCCTTGACCGAGTTTGACCTAGATTCAAAATTCGAGGATTATTAGCTGGTGTTACAGCTGTCGAGTCAAGACAACCATTAGCATCAGAAATAATAAGGCGTGTTTGATAGGTACCAGCAGTCGTATAGTTGTATGTGAAGTTAGTTGAGCCTGACGTACTTACAGGCTGCGTAATTCTATCACCATTACCTAATAACCAAGTCAACTGACTTAATGGAGCACCATTGGCTGTTGAGGCATCTGTAAATGTAACATTTCCTATACAGCCATTACCACCATTTTGTACCCCCCTATCAAAAGTGTATGCAGCAGTCGGCCCCGTAACTGTTAACTTAATTGAATCCACTAAAATGCAACCATAGATATCAGTGGAAATTACTCTTATTGTATAAGTACCAGGCTGGGCATACCTTAGGTTCGTAATCAAAGCAGCAGCTCCAGTAGTTGCATTCGGCCTATTTGTTACCGCCACAAACACAGGTGTCGTTCCTAATGCTGGTAAGCTTGGCGCAACTGCGGCTGTACCAGTGGCCGTGCTAGAGGATTGTGGCCGCACGCCTACAAACTCCCAACGATAACTATTGACCATGACGGGATTAGAATGCGTAACAAATAAGGTTGTTGAATCTCCCTTACATATGTTATTCCTTGACAGTCGAATTGAAAACGAAGTATCTGCAACCCTAACAAGCTGACTTATAGAATCAACACACCCGCCTCCTAATGTATCGTTGAACGCCTTTAATCTAACGTTATAGTTACCTGGTCCAAGAAAGGTATACAAAATACTATCTCCAGCTGATGTTCTTAATATAGAATCTGTATTGCTAAAAATCCATCTTATAGCCGCCCTCGGGCCTGCTGGTGTTGAAGGGGTACTTAAAATTGAGCTATCAATAAAATAAAATTTGAGCGGTGTATCACAAACCGCAGGTGCGATTGATATCCGAGGTGCAGTTCTTAATCTTGCAGTAGGTGGTGTAATTCTAATGCTATCATTGAGTTTAACAGTATCTGATGCACATGTATTGTTACTAGTAATGATCAGATAAGGCATGTATGCTCCAGTAGTTGAATATGCTCGATTAAAATTCACGAATGCAGAAGTTGTACCTGAAAATACGGCTGATCCATCTCCGAAATTCCAATTGTACCTTATTGGCGCTGTAGCTCCAGTTACCCCCCCTGTACCGCCTACAATTTGGAAGTTAATGTTTTGATCAGGACATGAACTTTGAGGTGTTGCCTGTATAGTAAAATTAGCTTTTGAACCTACGTTAATGGTTCTTGTGGTTCTAATTGAACACCCTGTTCTAGTAAATACTGTGAGAGCAGCTGTGAAGACACCCGCATTTTGATATGTGAAGGTTGGCGATTGCAAGGTACTTGAATTACCAGGAGCATTCGGAACACCAAAATCCCAACTATATCTGTCAATCCCATCTATCGCATTAATGGTTGCATTTGGTGAATACAAATATGGAGCACAACCACCTGCAGGCGTAGTGGCAATTGTAGCAGTTGGAGCTTGGATGCGAACATTATTAGCTCGTTGTACAGTTGTACTACAAGCAAAACTATTAGTTACTATTAACCTTACGGTAAAGTTACCCGTAGTGGTGTAAGTATAAACAGGGTCACGGTGTGTACTTGTGGCACCAGTTGGCCCAAAAGACCAATTGTAGATATTACCGCCTGTTGAAAGATTATTAAAATTCACTGTGAAAGGCGTAGAGCATCTTACAGAATCCCCGAGAATATTCCAATTTACCGTAGGTGACGGCTTTACAACTAAAGTCTTAACAATTTGATCTGAACATGTACCATAATTTGCATTCAGGGTTATAGTGTAATTACCGGGTGTATTATAAACTCTTGTAAAAGAAAGAGTGTTATTAATAGGGTTAGAAGTTATTCCATCTCGCCATGATGAACTAACTAAACTTGTATTAGAAGTGTAAGAAAATGTAGCAGCTGTACCAGCACAAATACTATCAGGTCCATTAATGGTTGTAGCAAAAGCAGTAATGTTAATCACTCGCTCTACAGAATCTTTACAGCCAATGCTATTAGTTGCAACCAACTTAATAGTATACAAACCGGCTGTAGTAAATAAACGAGATACAGTATCTTTATTGGTACTTGTGATACCATTACCCAAGTTCCATAAAAATGTAGAGCCTACAGTATCTGTTCCATTAGTAAAGATACCTCTGATAGGTAGCGCACAGTCCTGTATGATGTTTTCTGTGAAGCTCACATTCAACCCACTACCAATAGTAATTTGGGTTTGTTGTGGCGCATTAGCTCCGCAACCCTTATCATTGGTAACTCTCAGAAAAACATTTCTAGTACCGTTGGTAGTATAAACATGACTAACGCTTTGACCAACTGCAGCCCCCCCATCACCAAAACGCCAGTCGTATCGCAGTGTGCTAGCTCCAAAGCCAGGATTTGCAGTAGCATTAAAATTTACCGTAAGGGGTGAACACCCTAATGTTGTACTCGGCGTAAAATTTATTTGAGATGGAGCTCCAAAAACCTTGATCGTTTTCCTGAAAGTATCAACTCCGTTCGCATTCCTAACAATAAGCCTAACAGTGTAAAGTCCTTCATCCGTAAAAAACGCAGAAGTGTTTTGAAGGGTTGATTGATTCCCGTTACCAAAATCCCACTCCCACACAGTTGGACTACCAGTGGACACATCAGTAAAGTTGATAGACAAGGGGGCGCAACCAGAATCTAAGCTGGCTGTAAACTGAGCCACCGGTGCTTGCGCTTGTACACGCATGACCGATAATACAATAATCAGTGTAAGGGTTAGTGTTCTGTGTAGGTATGTCAACTTACTTTTCATGCTTTCTCTAAAAAATCCTAGTTGTTTTAAAAATCTTTTCGCCTCACTGCCTTTGACTCACAATTACTTGTTAACGCTGCCCATGTAAGAACATACGTGTTCTTCTCATAGGCGGATTTAACAAGCAATCAGGGGTACGAGTGTTGCGGCTTGGGCTACAACATCGAATTATTTGGGGAGCTGCCTTACCTAGCATGAATACTTTGAACATACACCCACGCCAACATAGCATTGCAGAATTATTGCAAATATGCACATAATTGATAGTAATAGCAAGCTAGCCTAATGAAACAGCACTCTAACTTTATATCGGTAATAAAATGTTAATAACACTATAGTTGCATTTCCCTTACATCGGTAGCAATAACGAGCTTACCTAGTGTTTTATTTTGTACCTCTTCAACAGTTACGCCTGGTGCTACTTCACGCAACAAAAAACCCTCTGGTGTAATATCTAGCACGGCCAATTCTGTAACAATTTTTTTTACGCAACCAACACCGGTTAAGGGTAGCGTACACTTTGGCAACAACTTACTTTCGCCTTTAGGGTTGGTGTGTTGCATAGCAACGATAATGTTACGGGCACTTGCAACCAAATCCATTGCACCACCCATACCCTTCACCATTTTCCCCGGAATTTTCCAGTTGGCGATATCTCCTGTCTCGCTCACTTCCATAGCACCGAGTACTGTTAAATCAATTTTCCCCGCTCTAATCATACCAAAACTTTCTACACTATCGAAAAAAACGCCACCGGGTATTACTGTTACCGTTTCTTTACCTGCGTTAATTAAATCGGCATCTACTTCGTCGGGTGTGGGGTAAGGGCCCATTCCAAGAATTCCATTTTCGCTCTGTAATACTACTTGCATACCTACCGGTATAAAATTGCTTACAAGCGTAGGGATACCAATCCCCAAATTCACATACATTCCATCTTTGAGTTCTTGTGCAATACGTTTTGCTATTCCAAACTTATCTAGTGGCATGATATTTTTTTTGTGCAGTTACCTGCAAATGAATAACTGGGTATGTAACGGCTTTGCATTTACCGTAAGGTACATTTATACCAACCTTGTAGTGCGGCGCTCAATACGCTTTTCGTAACCGCTTGCTTCAAAAATGCGGTGTACATATACGCCTGGCACATGAATTTCATCGGGATCTAACTCGCCGGCTGGCACCAAATGTTCTACCTCGGCAATGGTTACGTTACCTGCTCTTGCCATGGCTGCACTGAAATTACGGGTTGTTTTTCTAAAGATTAAATTACCCATGGTATCGCCTTTGTAAGCTTTTACAATGGCGAAATCGGCATACAAAGCATGCTCCATTAAGTGCATTTTTCCATTGAATGCACGCACTTCTTTGCCCTCGGCAACCTCTGTACCATATCCAGCAGGTGTGAAAAATGCCGGAATACCCATACCCGCCATGGCAATGCGTGTGGCTAGGGTACCTTGTGGTATTAACTCTACTTCTAATTCGCCGCTCAAAAGTTGGCGTTCAAACTCTGCATTTTCTCCCACATAGCTGCTCATCATTTTTTTGATTTGACGCGTTTTGAGCAATAAGCCCAAGCCAAAATCGTCGACACCAGCATTGTTGGAAATACAGGTAAGTTGTTGCACCCCTTTCGATACAAGTGCATTGATACAAATTTCAGGAATACCGCACAAGCCAAACCCACCTAACATAATAGTGGCGCCGTTTTCAATATCGGCAATGGCAGCGGCTGCGTTAGCAACTACTTTTTTCATATAACAACAATCAGTTAATGCGAAAGTACTTAAATATTATTGGGTACTTGTATTCGGAATAAAACTACGCCCCTCTTTATTGGCTAGCGACATTATACTATCGTAGAGGGCTTTTTGCAAATCGGGGTATTGCTGGTAATACTTATAACTATTCACAAACTGTTCGGCAGTAACCTTATGAATCTTAAAAATTTCAGCCCTTGCTTTGCCCATTAATAACTTTTCAGAGAAAGCACTGTCACGTAGTTGAAAACCGAAAACATATTCATCGGCACGGGTAATATCCCATACAATTCTACTCATGGGAATGGTTTCAATAAACCCATCTGGTTTGTTAGGATGCGTGTTTGGAGTACATGCATTCACTACCAAAGCAAGGGCTACATAGCACCAATATTTCACACGTGTAATACCCATATGTAAATTATCGCAATTGACTTTTATACTCACCTGCATTGGCAACATCTAAGGTATTCATGAGTTCTACAATGCGGCCTCGTTCTTGTGGCGTACCCTTTTTAAAAAGTCCTATAATTTCTGAACTACGCCCTTGAATAAAGAACTGTAGAATCATGGTATTAGGGTTTTCCTGATTAAAGGCTTGTAATCTTGTAAATGCCTCTACGATATTTTTCCTAGCCTCGGTAGGCTTTTCATACATATTATCTAAACCCGAACGAAAGTACCCATAAAAAATATCGTGAATGATATTGTAACGACTGTTATTTAAGTTATCGGCCAGCCAATAACGATTTCGTAAGCCATCGAACGAGCGCCAACCGCTAATACGAGCCGCCTCAGGAGCGTTATTAACGATATTCAACACTTTTTGAAAATAAAAACTCCCCCCTTTGGGTGCAAAACTATCGGCATCTAGCCCTAAAATAAGATATACATAATATGCCACAGTTGCTGTAAGATTAGCGGCTAAAGGGTCGGTTCCTTGCACTCGATTTTCATTAAACTCTATGGGCTGAAATTCAATGTATTTAAATGTAAAATCTCTATCTTGATAATTGATTAACGGTGTTACATACGACGCATTGAATACGGGGCGAGCGGCTTGTACAACCAATGTCGCCTTAAATATGTTTTGCTCTTCCATAGCCTCAATATTAATTAGGAAGTTGCACTGGATTTTCTCCGTAGGCTGGTAGCTTTCGGTCGTCCACTTTCTATTATTCAACAAATTAGTAAGCTGTGTTTCTAAGGTTGTAAATATTTTTCTGTCTACGGTTGTAGCTACACGCTGTGCATTCACAGTTACCTTTGCCTGAAATTCTTGTGCCATACTGCTACTGCAGCATACAATAGCTATAAATAAAATGCAACTTTTTCGCATACTAATGAGCAATTGCTTGTGCAATAAATTGAACCAAATGATGAGCAATATCGCTTTTAGATTGTAAAGGCAATACTATTTTTTCTCCCTTACGGGTAAATATTTGTACTTGATTAGTATCGGTACCGAAACCGGCTCCGGCATCGTTGAGTGAATTAAGCACGATAGCATCGGCATTTTTAGAAGATAGTTTTTTAAGTGCGTTTGCCTCTTCATTATTGGTTTCCAAGGCAAATCCTACTAAAAATTGGTTTGTTTTAGCTGCACCTAGTGTTTTTAAGATATCAATCGTAGGCTGTAGGGTTACCGATAATACAGCCTGATCTTTTTTTATTTTTTGGTTAGCAACATTTACGGGCTTAAAGTCGGCTACCGCTGCCGATAGAATAGCAATATCTACATTAGCAAAAATACGATTACAAGCTTCGTACATATCTTGTGCGCTTACAACACGGTATAGTGTAAGCTTCGAATCTTGAGGTACTGCTTGTGTACTTGGACCAAGTACTAAATGTACGGTTGCACCAGCTTTTAATAGAGTGGCTGCAATAGCAATACCCATTTTACCACTGCTATGATTGCCTATAAATCGAACGGGATCAATCGCTTCGTAGGTTGGCCCTGCTGTAACGAGCACGCTCTTTCCTTGTAATGGCTGTGCATTTTCATTTACCGTAAGGTGTGCTATTATGGCTTTTACGATTGCTTCTGGTTCGGCCATTCTACCCTCTCCCGTGAGTCCGCTAGCAAGTTCGCCACTGGCAACAGGTATTACCTGTACACCATCGATTTGTAGCTGTGCTATATTACGGCGGGTGGCAGGGTGCTTCCACATATCTTCATCCATTGCAGGAGCAATCATTATTGGCATTGTTGCACTTAAGTAAGTGGCCATCAGCATGTTATCGCAAAGGCCATGTGCCATTTTTGCGATGGTGTTACAGCTTGCTGGTGCTACTACCATCAGATCGGCCCAACGCCCTAACATCACATGATTACTCCAATCGTTACTACTGTTAGCAAAGCCACTTATAACGGTATTTTTACTGAGTGTACTTAACACCAAAGGGCTCACAAATGTTTCTGCCGCGGGGGTGAGTACCACTTTAACTTCGGCGCCTGCTTTGATTAACAAGCGTACTAAATGAATAGACTTATAGGCTGCAATACTTGCGGAAATACCAAGTAATATTTTTTTTCCTTGCAGGTTCATAGCTACATAGATAAATAAAAAACGGCAGTTGTCACTGCCGTTTGAACATCATTCACCAAAAAAATTATCTGAAAAGGTCGTTATCGTTGTTACGATAATACACTTTATCATCCATAAATTCTTGCGTTGCTAGAATAGCAGGGTTTGGCATTTTTTCGTAAGCTCTAGAAATTTCAATTTGTTCTTTGTTCTCATGAATTTCTTCTAAGCTATCTGTATGGCTGGCAAACTCTTCTAATTTATTGTGCAATTCTTCTTTCAAAGAAATATTGATTTGATTTGCACGGCGGGCAATTACAGCGATGCTTTCATACAAATTACCAGTTTTAGCTTTAATATCTAACAAGTGCTTGGGCTCTACTACACTGGGAATATTAGCGCTGAGTTGACGACGTAGCTTGCTCATTGTTGTTCTTTATATTTTGAATGTTAGTAGTTGCTAATTGCTTAAACTTGGCAACATCGGTTGCAAATTTACTGTTTGGATACCGTTCTGCAAAGTCTAAACTTTCAGAAAGCACTTTTTCAAAGCGTTCTACCTGCTTTTCAGTGATACTATTCTCAGCATACTTGTAATAACATCTGATAGCCTGAAGCTTGTACTCATCGCCTTTTTCAGAATCTGGAAAAGCCTCAATTACACTGGCATAAGCAATAGCTGCAGCCTTATAAAACCCAAGATTATAGTACAATTCAGCAGCTTTAAATTCTTTTGCTTCGAGCTTGCCTCTACAAACATCAATAATATCAGCGGCTTCTTTCGCCTTCGGATGCGTTGGATGTGTGTTAATAAAAGTTTGCATCAAACCCATCGCCTTGGTTGTAGGCGTTTGATCTAAGTCAACTTTAGGACTTTGTTTATAGTAGCAGTAGGCACGCATGTACTCTGCCTCAACAGCCCTTGGCCCTTGCGGGAAATTCTCTACGTAAGTTTTAAAAAGATTTTCGGCATTCATATAGTCTCGCTGATTGTAAGCACAATAGCAAAACTTATAGTACATATCTTCAAAACGCGGCGTACCTCTATAGAATGGGAATAGCTGATCGTAAAGCGTTTGGGCTTTATCCCATTTTTTAGTGGCGTAATACTTTTCCGCCATTTTATACTTGTACTCGTTGTCTTTGCTTTTGAGTGCCTTGTTATAGGTAGCACCGCAAGCAGTTAGTAAAACAACGATAATGGAAAACAATAAAATTCTTTTCATTAGTTCTGTAGAATGCTGCAAAATAAAGGAAGGATTTGGTTGCTAGTACAACTTTGCGTTAATAGAAGCATAAAAAACCCCGGTTACCCGGGGTTTTACTATTACTTAATTGAAGATTACTTTGTTTTCTTCAAGTTTGGATGCGGTGCAGGTACTGTATTCGGACCTTCTTCAGTAGTAGGTTGTAAATCTACTGTGTTAGCATCGCCATCTTGACCATAGCTGAAAATGAAGCGGCTTTCAGAAACACCTTGCTTTTCAACAAGATATTTGATTACAGCGTTCACTCTATCCCAGCTTAATTGTTGAGCACTCTTGCTGGTAGCACCATAACCAATGACGCGTACCTTACAAGAAGGGTTAGCAATTAATTG
Organism: Chitinophagaceae bacterium; assembly: GCA_046296295.1. Lineage (GTDB taxonomy): Bacteria > Bacteroidota > Bacteroidia > Chitinophagales > Chitinophagaceae > UBA10646. Next base: position 87,260 of record JBKBLG010000013.1, read on the forward strand.
TTGTGCAACACTATTGAGTAATGTTTCAATATCCTTAGATATTTTAACAGTACCAGCTTTGAAAGCTACGCTTGGCAAGCTATTGATGCCACATGTAGCACTCGTTGTAAGTTGCATGTTAGCCATCTTGTCACGCAACTCAGTGCAGCATGGAGGTTCAGGACAGTTACCAACGCCATCCGCATTAACTGGGAAGCATTTTTGAGAGGTAAGTAATTCCTTATCCTTGAAATCAGGAACGCCGTCGCCATCGGTATCTTTAGAAACACCTTTAGTATCTACAGGTGCACCTGCAGGTGTAGAAGGCTCTAGGTCGAACTGATCTGTTACACCATCACCATCAGCATCAGGAAGTATTGGTGTTGGTAATTTCATGTGCTTAGGGCTATTCAACTCGCTGTATACAAAATTGTATGGGTTAATCCACCAAAGTGGGTCAACTCTACGCTCTCTGTTACCAAGTGTAATGCCTCCGCGAACAGCAGTGTAAGCGAAAATATCGCTTGTACCACCTTCTGCAACACCATCCATATCATCATCGAAAGAGAATGTGAAACGTTGCTCAATACCAAGAGATAATTTTTTACTCAAGCGCCAAGAAATACCGCCACCTAAGCTAGCGGCATGTCGTAACAAAATGTTACCACCAAGCAATCCGATCTGCTTTCTGCTACCTTGGGTAACAGCACCATTGCTTTCGTAGTTACCATCTATTCTATCTTTAACACTCCGACGAATGTCGCGACGCGAACCAGTTGTATTTACTCCTGCAAAATTGTGTAATGTGCCATTATCCTGACGAGCATCAACATCTACGTCTGCTGCCAACAAAGAGTATCCACCAAATAAGTACACATTAAACTTAGGATTACCTCTGTAATGGCTCAATGTATTTAAAGAGAAAATAACATCTAAGTTACCTTGATGGTACGCATTACGATAATTTGCGAAGTAACCACCAGGGCGGTTATTGTACGCAACCCAAGGGTTACCACCGTTAGGTGTTGCTGGAGCTGTAGTTCTTGGCTTTATATCAAGACCATAGTTAAAACCGCCGGTATAATCGGCACGTACAGAAACTACGTGACCAATTGCCTTACGTAAAGAAAAACCACCAGAGAATCCCCCTACTGGGTCAACATCTCCATAGATGTAAGACAATCCACCATGGAAACCTAGCTCCCACTGATCACGAGGACGAGCAGGGAAAGGATACTGGTTGTTTCTAAATTCATTGAACTGAGGTAAGTTACGAGTAGCAACCTTTGATGAATCTTTCCACCAATCGGTAGAAACATCATTACGTTGCCCCATAACAGCGGTGCTTGCGAGGGTTAGAAAGCCTAACGCCAATGTGTAGCTTTTGCTTGCCATAGATTTCATTTAAAATTTTTAGTGTTTTAGCTATTCACCAAACTTACATGCAAAGATAGTCAGGCGACTTATTTACACAAGTAAATATCAAGTAAATATTAAATAGACCTACAATTAGGCTACAAAGCTGCATACCTTTCGGTAAATATTAACCCTACTAAGCATTTTAACATCTCTTTTTTACACTTATTTTGTGCCATTTTCAGCGATGCAAAAAGCACAAATAGCGATACAACAAGAGTTAGCAGCCTTCGAAGAGTATTTTAAGAATGCAATGAAGAGCAATGCCAGCAACTTACTCGACAGGATTATGCGGTATATTGTTAAGCGTAAAGGCAAGCAAATGCGCCCTATGTTCGTACTGCTAAGTGCTAAGCTGGGAGGTTCCATTAACGAATCTACCTACCGAGCAGCCGCATTGGTAGAACTATTGCATACAGCAACACTTGTACATGACGATGTTGTTGACGAAGCACAGGAACGTAGAGGCTTTTTTTCTATCAACGCCCTTTGGAAAAATAAAATTGCAGTGCTTGTTGGTGATTATTTGCTGAGCAAAGGCCTACTGTTGTCGTTGAATAACAACGATTATTCCATTTTACAAACACTTAGCGCTGCCGTACAGCAAATGAGTGAAGGCGAACTGTTGCAAATGGAAAAAGCCCGCAACCTTAACCTTAACGAACAGATTTACTACGATATTATTAAAGGCAAAACAGCTTCGTTACTTGCTAGTAGTTGCAAGGCGGGAGCACTCACAACTTTTGGCAACAATGCCGATGCCGTTGAAAATATTCGACAGTTTGGCGAACTGGTTGGCATGGCTTTCCAAATTAAAGACGATCTTTTCGATTATGGAACCGCCAATGTTGGCAAGCCCACAGGCAACGATATTCGTGAAAAAAAAGCCACACTCCCACTCATTTATACCCTGAACAACTGCGATAAACATTTGCGTAAGCAGCTCATATACATCATTAAAAACGAGAATGAGCAACCAGAAAAAGTACAATACGTTATCGATAAAGTAGTTGCCAGTGGCGGTATTAAGTATGCCACCGAAAAAATGGAACGCTTCAGAGACGATGCATTACAAATTTTATATCAGTTCCCTCGCTCTGAAGTACGAGAAGCACTAGAAGATTTAGTAAGATACACTACCGACAGAGCCTATTAACATGCAAAAACGCTGGAACATATTACCTGCCTACACATCAACGGCAGCACATTTGCACGAAGTGCTGAAAATTCACCCTACACTGTGTACAATTTTGGCACAACGTGGCATTATAAATTTTGAAACGGCCAAAAACTATTTTCGCCCATCGCTTGAGCACCTGCACAGTCCATGGCTAATGAAAGACATGCACCTTGCGGTAAATAGAATTCGCAAAGCATTTGAACAACAAGAACACATACTCGTATTCGGCGATTATGATGTTGATGGCACTACCTCCGTAGCAAGCCTTTATCAATTTTTGAAAGCACTACATAGCGCTGTTGATTATTATATTCCACATCGTTACAAAGAAGGTTATGGCATTAGTAAGCTAGGTATTGATTATGCACATGAACAAGGCATTACACTTATTATTTCGGTAGATTGTGGTATTAAAAGTGTTGAACTGATTGACTACGCCAATAGTCTTGGTATTGATTTTATTGTTTGCGACCATCACTTACCAGATGCCATACTTCCTAAAGCTAAAGCAATTCTTAACCCTAAGCAATCTGATTGCACTTACCCTTATAAAGAGCTATGTGGCTGTGGCGTAGCCTTCAAACTTATGCAAGCACTTGCTGCAGATTTTGAACTACCAGCCAATAGTTATTTAAAATATTTAGATTTAGTAGCCACAGCTATTGCTGCCGATATTGTACCAATTACAGGCGAAAACCGCGTACTTACTTACTTTGGCCTACAAAAGGTTAACAATAACCCATGTGCCGGAATTGCAGCCTTAATGAAACTTGCAGCAATTCAACAAACCATGCATGTAAGCAATTTGGTATTTGTAATAGCGCCAAGAATTAATGCAGCTGGCCGTATGGACGATGCGAAAAAAGCAGTACAACTTTTTATAGAACAAGATCCTACAAAAGCATTAGCACTTGCAGAACTACTACACTCAGATAATACCGATAGAAAAGAAGCCGACAAAAGTATTAGTGAAGAAGCACTGCAAATGATCAATAGCGATGTTACCCTACAACAACGCAAAACCACAGTTGTGTACCAAGAGCATTGGCACAAAGGTGTAGTTGGTATTGTAGCCAGCCGATTGATAGAACATTACTACCGACCAACCATTGTTTTAACGAAAAGTGGCGATGTAGTAGCCGGCAGTGCACGCAGTGTTCCAGGCTTCAACTTATACGAAGCTATACATGCTTGTAGAGAGCATTTGATAGGTTATGGCGGCCACTTTGCGGCCGCAGGCATGACGCTGCACCCACAAGAAGTTGCCAACTTTAGTCAAAAATTTGAAACAGTTGTTCGCAATACCATCACCGACGAATTATTAATTCCTGAAATTGTTATTAATGCAGTATTACCGTTCGCTGCTATCTCAGAAAAATTCTATAACATTATTCACCAAATGGAGCCCTTTGGCCCTGAAAATATGCGACCTGTTTTTGTAACACATCGTGTAAAAGAAACAGGCTTCAGTAAAGTGGTTAAAGAGCAACACTTACGGTTTGTATTAGAGCACGATGGCATTACGTTTACTGGCATCAGTTTTGGCATGGGTCATCGAGGAGCAGAGTTGCAACCACAACAGTACTACGACATTGTGTACACACTCGACCTAAACGATTTCAAAGGCACGCGTTCCGTACAACTGAAAGTAATTGATTTTAAACCATCGGCGAGTAATTAATTAACTTGCTGCATGCGTTGGTGGCACTATCTACATTTTTTTATATATCATGCCTGGTATTGGAACATACCGTTGGCTTGGTTCGTATTAGAACACGAAATACGTGGCGAGCACAGGTATGGTATTCGTACTACACAAATTATTCCTCCGTCCAAAATAGCTGCCACACTGCAACAAAAGCTACATGCCGAAGCTTATCATCCGTTAAACTATTACATTGCCGAACAACTTTTCCAACATTTACCGCAAGGTATTACTCATGGCACTTTTTTAGATATTGGTTGTGGCCAAGGGCGCTTACTATGTATGGCTGCACACTATGGTTTCAAACAAGTTATAGGTATTGAGTTAGATGCTCACTGCTGCCTTACGGCAAATAAAAATGCAAGCATAACACAACAACAATTTCCAGATTGTACATTCGACGTTATACATGGAGATGCAAGTGTATATAGCATACCAACAGCAGTACAAGTAATAAGTTTATTCAACCCTTTTGATGATATACTTATGCAATGCTGCATAGACAATGTGTTAGAAAGCTTAGCACAACATCCTAGAAAAATATGGATTTTATATGCCAGTCCGTTGTATGAACAATTATGGCTACAAGCGGGCTTCCGTATTGAACATACTTTTAGCAAGCACAGATACTTGCAAGCCAGTATTTTAACCAATCACTACTAAATTCACAATTACATCAACCAAGTACACATATAACGCTAACACCTTGCGTAAATAAGATGATTTTTATCAGAAAAAAATGAAAGCATTATTTATAACAACAATCGTTTTTCTGTTTGGCTTACAAACAATGGGGCAAAAACAAGCAGACGCTCCGGTAGAGATGGAGATTAGAGATGTTGAGCTAACCAACACAGCATTAATGACTGCAACTGTACAACAAGGCGAGAAGAAAACATATACCTTTTATTTTATCAACAAAGTTTGGTTAGGCATTGAGGCCGATGGTAATACATTCACGTCTGATAGTACCGTAGCATTTTTTGGAACAAAGCCTTACCGCATCAACATCATTCACTACTATGAACATATTCCTGCCATATATGTTGAGAAAAAAAGTGGAGTTGCAAATGTTCTTTCCAAAACAATTAGCTATACCCCCGACGAGAAATATATAGCACCAGACTTATTAGAATATACGTATACAGCTACGAATAATTATCAACAAGCACAATGGCAGTCGCTCGCAAAACATGAACAAAACGCCTATCGCCTTGCGGTAAATGAATTGAAAGAAACCAATGATATTTATGTTTGGCTTCGCTTAAAATCAAACAAAAACATTGTACAAGTTATTATTCTAAGAAAAGAAAAACCTTTTCCATTTATTGCTTATGAAATTCACGACAGTTCAGGAAAAGCAGATTTTAGTAAGCAATTAGTTGAGCGAAACCGCATACAACAACATATAGATACTTTTTATCAAAAATATGATGCGGCAGCTCATTTACCGCAAGGTGAAAAACAGCTTTTTCATAAATCAGCACTTTTATTATTTTTTAGAAAACCACATCCTAATTATGAAGATAGCACCTTGCATGTTGCGATATATGCGAACGACAAATTGATTTCTTCATTTGTTACCAAACATTATTTGTTATTAAACAACTTAAATTCTAATACACACTATCACATAAAAGCATGGTATGCTATTGCACCTGACAATGTTGTGAATTATCGCTTTTTTATTCCACCCTATTGGTGGCAGCAAACTTGGGTACATTGGCTAACTGCACTTTCATTGATTACATTAGCAGCATTGATAGAGATTAATGTATTGCGCCGCAGAAAAATAAAAGCAGAGCAAAAAAGTCAACAAACACAAGCGAATTTAAATGCCATTAGATCGCAACTGAATCCGCATTTTATTTTTAATGCCATGAATTCAATTCAAGCACTGATTCAACAACAAAAAACCGATGCGGCTAATACTTATCTAACACGTTTTGCTACGCTACTACGTAGCACTTTACAACCCAAATACCAAGGTTTTATAGCACTACAAGAAGAAGTTGACTTGTTAGAACAATACATACAATTAGAACAACTACGTATGCCATTTGAATACCATATTACCATCAACCCAAAAATAGATACTTATGCAGTAGAACTACCGGGAATGCTTCTACAACCTTTGGTTGAAAATGCCATCAAACATGGCCTCCCCTTTGCAAATGTACCCATACTACAGATTAACATTGATACACAAGAATCAGATATTATCATAAGTATTATTAACAATGGCAAATGCTTTGAGCAAGGCAAAGAAGGTACAGGATTAACTTTAGTACGCAATAAACTTGCTGTATTAATGCAAATACAACCACACGTATTAAGTACCTTACATATAGAACCACTAGAAAGTGGCACAAAAGCAACAATTATTTTAAAAAATTGGCTTGCATGATTACTGCAGTTATTATAGACGATGAAATCAATAACATCACCAATCTTCAGCTGCTTCTACAATCGTATTGCACAGCTGTGGATATTGTTGGATGTGCAACCAACACAATTGATGCAGTACAATTAATTGTAACCAAACAACCCGACTTACTTTTTTTAGACATTCAAATGCCTGATAAAAACGGGTTCGACCTGCTGCAGCAACTGCCACACAACTTACACTTTGAAGTAATTTTTGTAACAGCTTATGCAGAGTATGGCATTAAAGCTATTAAATGGGCAGCACTTGATTATTTGCTGAAACCGGTTGTACCACAAGAACTTATTACTGCCGTTCAAAAAGCCATTGAGAAAAAACAACAGCAATTACAGAATATACAATTGCAAAGCCTGCTACATTATGTACAAGGTCAACATAACAAAGCGAACCACCGTATTGCACTGCCATCGGCTAAAGAAACAAGGTTAGTTGCACCTGCAGATATATTATACTGCGAATCAATGAATAACTACACTAAGTTTTATCTTACCCAAGGCGAAGCATTGGTTATTTCAAAACCTATTTATGAATATGAGGAGCTATTAACCGATTACAACTTTGTTCGTTGTCATCAAAGTTATTTGGCGAACATTAATCATGTAGTTAGTTGGGTTAAAGAAGATGGTGGTTACTTGTTATTATCAAACAAAGCAAGCTTACCAGTATCGCGACAAAAAAAGGATGTAGTAAAACAAGCGTTAATGGGTCGATAGCCAATAATGGTGTGATGTTAGTTTTGTGAAAGCTGTGTTGGGGCGGCCTTCGGCCGCCCCAAC
>JBKBLG010000014.1:0-53490 GCA_046296295.1 Chitinophagaceae bacterium
ACCCCTGAGTCAGAAAAAATTATCCAACTCTATAAACTACTATTGGCAAGTATAGGTAACCATACAACAAAAAAAAGAGGCTATTTCTTAGTTTTGAGACAGCCTCTTTTTTATGAAAAATACCTTACGGTAAATATTTGTATAACCTTACGGTAAATGAAAAACAATATCAATACTCCGATACTTTGGTTTTGTTATTAGTACGAGCCGCATAAGCTAAGATACTTGCAACTGATTTTTTGCGAGGTTTTTTCAACGGCTGTTCCGATAGTAGTTGCTTACTTTCTTGAATGATGCTTAATTTCTCTCTCAGAACCCAGTTGGTGGTCAATTCTTTTTCTAGCAAGCGAACCATAGCAGTGGGTAAGTTATTATACACGTACATAATAAGCTGCTCTGTGTTGAAATGCTTCATAATTCAGCAGTTTGGCAAGGCTTAAAAAAATTGTTAGTGTGAAAAGTTGCAGAACACAACCATCTAACGTGTTAGGTGGCCTTTATATTGCACAACGTGTATAAAGTACGTGATTTATTTACCGGAAGGTGTTTCGAGAATGAAAATATCTTCATTCCGGCGCTTCATATACAACTGTTCTCTGGCATATTTTTCAATAGCCGCCGGGCTATTTTGTAATTCGTTCAGCTCTTTTTGGGTTTTAGCAATCTCTTTTTCGTAGAATGCCTTCTTTTCTAGCAGTGCATCTAGCTCTTGTTGGCGTTCTCGCTGGGTGAAAAAGTCATTTCTATCAAAAAATAAGATGCTTACCAGAAATATTCCGGTAGCAATCAAGTATTTATTTCTGACGATATGGAAGAGCTGTTTAAGCTTCATATTGTGGCTCTAAGTAAGTGATATCCGTAGTTGCAGCTATGGTAAGTGTATAATTTTTACCTAAGTGGGTAAGGTTATACACAAGGTGTATTGCGGGCTTCACAATGCCATAACATAACATTTATGAGCTTTTGCACGCCAAATCTGTACCTTTGCCGACAATTTTACCCAAAACCAAGCTTTTTTGGTGTGGGTTTGAGCAAAGTAATTGATATGAATATTCGCAACATTGCCATTATCGCCCACGTAGACCATGGCAAAACAACTCTGGTAGATAAAATCTTACACACAGCTAAGGTGTTCCGTGAAAACCAGGAAACAGGTGACCTCATCATGGATAGTAATGATCTAGAACGTGAAAGAGGTATCACTATTTTTAGTAAAAACGCGGCTGTAGAATACAAAGGCGTTAAAATCAACGTAATTGATACCCCTGGGCACGCCGACTTTGGTGGCGAAGTTGAACGTGTATTGAAAATGGCCGATGGTGTTATTCTTCTAGTGGATGCTTTTGAAGGGCCTATGCCTCAAACACGCTTTGTGCTTCAAAAGGCATTGCAACTTAACCTCAAGCCTATTGTAGTTATCAATAAAGTAGATAAGCCAAACTGCCGCCCCGATGAAGTGCACGATGCCGTATTTGAGCTTTTCTTTAACCTCGATGCCACAGAAGAGCAATTAGATTTTCCAACATATTATGGTTCTGGTAAAAATGGTTGGTTCAACGATAGCCTAACTCCATGCGAAGATATCACGCCATTAATGGATGGTATTGTAAAGCACGTACCTCCACCAACAGTAGCAGAAGGTACGTTACAGTTACAAATTACATCGTTAGATTATTCTTCTTTCTTAGGTCGTATTGCTGTGGGTAAGGTTACCCGTGGTAGCATTACCGAAAACCAACCTATCAGCTTAGTACGTGGCGATGGTAGTATTAAGAAAACACGTGTTCGTGAACTGTATGTTTTTGAAGGAATGGGTAAGAAAAAGGTTACTACCGTTAATTGCGGCGATTTATGTGCCGTAGTAGGTATTGAAGATTTCTCTATTGGCGATACCATCGCCGATTTTGAAAATCCGGAAGCGTTGCCCATTGTAAGCGTAGATGAACCTACCATGAACATGACCTTCAGCATTAACAACTCACCCTTCTTTGGCAAAGATGGTAAGTTTGTTACGAGCCGTCACTTACGTGATCGTTTAATGAAGGAAACAGAAAAAAACCTAGCCTTACGCGTAGTAGATACCGATGCCGGAGATACGTTTTTAGTGTACGGTCGCGGTATCTTACACTTAGGTGTATTGATTGAAACCATGCGTAGAGAAGGATATGAACTTACAGTAGGCCAACCCCAAGTAATTGTAAAAGAAATAGATGGTAAAAAATGTGAGCCTTATGAAAATTTGGTGGTAGATGTACCTCAAGAATTTGCAAGTAAGGTGATTGATTTGGTTACCCGTCGTAAAGGTGAAATGCATGTAATGGAAACCAAAGGCGAAATGCAGCACCTCGAGTTTGAAATTCCAAGTCGCGGCTTAATTGGCTTACGTACACAAATGCTTACTGCTACCACAGGCGAAGCAGTAATGGCACATCGTTTTACAGAATATAAGCCTTGGAAAGGCCCAATTCCGGGTCGTAATAATGGGGTATTAATTGCTAAAGAAGCAGGTACTACCACGGGGTACTCACTTGATAAATTACAAGATCGTGGTGTGTTTTTTGTAGATCCGGGCGAAGAAGTATACAAAGGCATGATTATTGGCGAAAACAATAAGCCCGGCGATTTAGTAGTTAATTGCAACGAAGGCAAAAAGCTTACCAACATGCGTGCTAGCGGTAGCGATGCCGCAACCAACATTGCTCCCAAAACATTGATGACGCTCGAAGAATGTATGGAGTATATACAGTTTGATGAGTGTATTGAGGTAACGCCCAACTTCATTCGTATGCGTAAAAGCATTCTCGATGAAGAAGAACGTAAGAAGCAAGCAAAACGTATGGCTGCAGAAGCGGTATAACATTTACCGTAAGGTACCAATGTATATAGGCCACCGAAAGGTGGCTTTTTTTATGCTTTATTACTAGGTGTTTGTACTTACATTGCAACCACAATGAAATTGTTTATGATGCGCATTGGAGTATTGATAATAGTATTGTCCCTTACGGGCAAATGTTGGAGCCAGCCAAAGCTTACTCAATTGTGGGTAAGCGATACTATTTTAAAAACACCCGAAAGTGTTGTTTTTGATGGTGCTGGAAAGCGTTTGTTGGTGAGTTGTATGCATAACAACTTAACTGAAAAAAAGGGTACAGGTACTATTGCTGCTATTGATTTAGATGGTAAGCCCATTAGTATGGTGTGGAGTACTACACTAAACAGCCCGAAAGGTATGTTATTGGTGAACGATTTCGTGTTTGTTACCGATATTAACGAAGTGGTGGCTATAGACGCACGTAACGGAAATATATTAAAGCGTGTAACGGTTGATGGTGCAGTGTTTTTAAACGATATAGCCGTAGCCGAAGATGGAATGATTTACGTTAGTGACACGCGTACCGGTCGAATTTATAAAATTGAGCAACTCAAAGCATCGTTATATACCGAAGGTTTGAAAAATCCTAACGGTTTACTGTGCCTGGGTAAAGATTTGTACGTGTTAGCTAACGGCAACCTGATTAAATACGATGAAAAACGCCAGGCCACCATACTTGCTACCGGCATGGAAGCTAGTACAGATGGGTTAATTATGGTAAATAAAAAAGATTTTCTGGTAAGTTGTTGGAATGGGGTTATTTATTATGTAACAGGCGAAGGTAAGGTTACGCAACTGTTAGATGTGCGTAACGAAAAAATCAACACAGCCGATATTGGCTACGACTTTAAGAAGAAAATTGTGTATGTGCCTAATTTTTACAAAAACACAGTAACAGCGTATCAACTGAGCTTTTAACACCTTACGGTAAATGTTGTTTGTGGGTATAAATTTATGGGGCGGCAAAAGGCCGCCCCATAAATTTAAAATGTTTTTGTTAGGAACCCCGATTGAAAAACTTAGTGTCTTCATCGGCCATTACTTCTTTTTCTTTCTTCCACCAACGATAGCCAATAAAGCCCATAATGGCTATTGGCATAATCATAAGATATACAATACCAGAATTTAAACTTTTAGCAGGCTCTTCGCCCAACTGTTCGGCAGTTTTTGTACAAATAGAACATTGTGCTACCGCCCATTGCGTTAGCAATAACAACATCAAAATCAAGCGTACACGTTTCATACATTGTTGTTGAGAAGTAACAAAGTTAAGCAGATGCAGCTTATCGCTTTTCAAAAAACCATGGTAATCGCTTGCGAGGTTTTACCTCGTAATTGTTGCGAATGTATTTTTGAATATGTTGCATAGCTTCGTCGAAATCATCAGTAAGTAATATCAGGTTCATATCTTCCGAACTTACCGTTCCCTCCTTCACCATATACTCCATGTACCTATACAGTTCTTGATAGTAACGCTTGCCAAACAACACTATTGGAAAACTATGAATTGTGCGAGTTTGCACCAAGGTTAACGCTTCAAAAAACTCATCCATTGTTCCAAAACCTCCGGGTAAAATGATGAAGGCATAAGAGTATTTCACCAACAATACTTTTCGAATAAAAAAGTAGCGCATCGTAATACTCTTGTGCACGTAGGGGTTAGCATGCTGCTCGTGTGGTAGTACAATGTTAACGCCAATACTAGTACCGCCGTTTTCAAAAGCACCCTTGTTGGCAGCTTCCATAATACCCGGCCCGCCGCCAGTTAAAGTTGTAAAACCTAAATCGGCAATTCGCTTGCCAAATGCCTCGCCAATTTTATAGTAGTGATGGTCGGGCTTAAAACGAGCACTCCCAAAAACCGTAATACATGGCCCAACAAAATGCAACGCTCTAAAGCCCTTGATGAACTCTTTGAATACGGTAAATGCAAAGCTTAACTCCCAAATACGAGGTTTGGGGCCATCAAGATATACCTCTCTACCAGCGGGTATTACACGTTTCAATGGTGTCTTCTTAGCCATAATTGAATTAACAGATTTATATGCTATTCGGTTGTATTACCTTGCAGTAATAATATTTTATGATGCGTATTGTAAGTTACAATGTTAACGGTATTAGAGCAGCTATAAAAAAGGGCTGGATTGATTGGGTAAGTTCCGATGTAGCCGACGTTATTTGCTTACAAGAAACAAAAGCCACTGCTGCCGATGTAGATGTTAGTACTTTAGAGCAACTAGGTTATCATCACTATTGGTTTTCGGCCGAAAAAAATGGGTATAGCGGCGTAGCTATATTTACGAAAGTAAAACCCGATTTCGTAGGTTATGGTAATGGTAACGCACAAAGCGATGCCGAGGGCCGTGTTATCAGAGCCGATTTCGGAGATGTTACATTAATCAACGCCTACTTCCCCAGTGGTACCAGCGGTGAAGAACGTCAATCTTACAAGTATACTTGGTTGAACGAGTTTCTTACTTACGTAAATGAATTGCGTAAAACCAGACCAAAATTGATTGTTTGCGGCGATTATAACATAGCACATACACCCATCGATATTCACGACCCTAAAGGCAATAAAAATTCATCAGGCTTCTTGCCCGAAGAAAGAGCATGGATGGATACTTGGCTCGCAACAGGCTTTGTAGATACCTTTAGAGTAATGCACCCAAATGTTACAGGTGCTTATAGTTGGTGGAGTCAGCGATTTCCAACCGTAAGATTAAACAATAAAGGTTGGCGAATTGATTATATTAGTGTTACAAATAATTTAAAAGAGGCAATTGCCGAAGCTGCAATATGGCCCGATGTGAAGCACAGCGATCATTGCCCGATATATGTACGCTTGAGTTTGTAACCCAAAATAATCTTTACAGAAATATTAATTTTGGCAGTGCTCATAGGCCTGGTTCTAATTACAATTTGGCAGGCTTACAACAATAAGTAACACCAGTAACTGTATACTGCTTGTCAGCGATTTTAGAGCGGTAAGCTAGCGTGGTACCAACTCCTAATCGCAATTATTTGAGTTGGATCGCTTTAATTGGTGCACTTACCACTGTAATTGTAACAGTAGCACAGTTGATTAAAAAGCAAAATTAAAATAATGTATATTTATAATATAACAATACAAATAACCCACGCTATACACGAACCCTGGTTACAATGGATGCAGCAAATACATATTCCTGCAGTAATGGCTACACATTGCTTTACGAATTACACCTTGGTTCGTTTATTGGATATTGATGAATCTGAGGGGGTTACCTATGCGGTACAATATAAAGCCGCATCGAAACAAGATTATGAACGTTACATCAGTCATTTTTCGCCCGCCTTAAGGCAAGCTAGTATTGATGCTTGGGGTAATCAGTTCATTGCTTTTCGCAGTTTAATGCAGGTTGTGCATTAACTGTGGAAATATTTTTAGTAAGGTAATGCTTTTTATAAAAACCAGCCAAAACCTTACGGTAAATGCACACAATATCGCTGAAAGTCAATACTGTAAAGGGTTGTAGCGATATTGAAAGGTTAAAATTGTATCTTAGCTGCCACTACCGAAATGGTATAAGCCCTTATGTAACAAGGGTTTCAGCTACATTTAGTGGTGGAAAATAGTTTTGAAAACTTGCAAAAGCCTATACATTTGTTACATTACATCATTCATCCAAAAAAATATTCTCATGAACAAAGCTGAATTAGTAGCAAGTATTGCCGAAACAGCCGGTATTACCAAAACAGAAGCTAACAGCGTTATAGATGCATTTGCTGATGCGGTAGCTAAAACTTTGAAAAAAGGCGATAGCGTAACTTTAGTAGGTTTCGGTACATTCTCGGTAAGTAAGCGTGCTGCACGAACAGGTCGCAATCCGCAAACTGGCGAAACCATTAAAATCAAAGCTAAAAAAGTAGCTAAGTTTAAAGCTGGTTCTGAATTAAGCAACGCAGTTAACGGCGGTAAGTAATTTTCACCTTTCTTTCACTCAAATAACAACAAACCATTATGAACAAAGCAGATTTGATTGCACACTTAGCAGAAGCCGCCGGTATCAACAAAACACAAGCTAATGCTGCTTTAGATGCCTTTACAGATGCTATTACAAAAACTTTGAAAAAAGGCGATAGCGTAACCTTGGTAGGTTTCGGTACATTCTCGGTAAGTAAGCGTGCTGCTCGTACAGGTCGCAACCCGCAAACTGGCGAAACAATTAAAATTAAAGCTAAAAAGGTTGCCCGCTTTAAGCCTGGTAAGGGTTTAAGTGAAAAAATCTAAGCGCTGCCATTGTTATCTTATGAAGCTGAGCACTGTGGTGTTCGGCTTTTTTTTGCATATAAGGTAAGATTCCTGCATTTTTGCAGGCCAATTGGTTCATCACATTAAAAAAAACACACGATGGGTAGAGGTGATAAAAAAACAGCTAAGGGTAAGCGCTTTAAAGGTTCTTTTGGTAAGAGCCGCTTAGCTCGTAAGAAAAAAGCTGTTGCTAAAAAAGCTTAATCAACATTTAACTGTTGTAACAATAAGGCTCGTTGCATTGCAACGAGCCTTATTGTTACTAAATAACCTTGCGGTAAATGATGGTGCAATAGCAACTATTGACTGAAGCTTTTTGTACGGCTTGCACTGGCATTTGCCGTAAGGCATGTACTAATACTTAGTTGCGTTTATCATAACCCCAGGTGAGTTTGCTGCGTAAAGTGCTTAAAAAACTGCCTTCGTTGAGGCGTACGAGGCTTAGTTCGAATTGCTCTCGTTTAATGGCTAACTGTATTTCTTTAGATACAATAGCACGCCTAGCATCGAGGTTGCAAATCATTTCTTCACCACGGCCTTCAACTTCAAAGCTAACAACGGTACTATCAGGAATTACGATAGGTCTAACGTTTAGGTTATGTGGTGCAATAGGTGTAATTACAAAGCTGCCACTTTCAGGAAATACAATGGGGCCGCCGCAACTCATGTTGTAGCCGGTACTACCTGTAGGAGTACTTACAATCAATCCATCGGCCCAATAGGTGTTTAAGAATTCGCCGTTTAAGTAAGTGTGAATTTTAATCATTGGGTTGAGGTCGCGTTTGTGAATTACAAATTCATTCAAGCCAAAGGGCGCTTCTTCAAAAATGGGCATATTGGCATCTACATGTATTAACGAGCGTTTATCTACTACATAAGTGCCATGTACCAACGCATCAACTGCGGTACTTAATTCTTCTTTACCAATGCTGGCCAAAAAACCCAGTCTGCCGAAGTTGATACCAAGAATTGGAATGGCTTTGTTTTTAACTAAAGTGGCCGAGTCTAGAATGGTACCATCGCCGCCTAAGCTGATGATGCAATCGATATTTTCGTTTAAATCGTTATGTCCAGCGAAAATTTCTGTAGCTGCATCGTAGGGGCTAAATACTTCAGGATGCTTTTCTGCGAGATCTTTATATACAACTGTTTGTATCTGATGTTGCTGTAGTTCTTGCAGTAACGTATAAAGCTGGCTTTGTTGATCGGGTTCTATGCCGCGGCTATAAATAGCTACTGTCATTGCTTAAAATTGCTGATTATTCGTAAAGTTGCGGCTTTTTGGCCAAATGCCATGCAATAACAAAGCATCTTGCCTTTTATGTGGTTACATGTTAAGGTAATTCATTAATGCGTTGTAGTTGGCTTTCAGTTCATTTTGATATGCTTCTTCGCCGAAATAATAGCGGATAGTGTAATCGTAGCGCTGAAAGGTGGCTATGATATCGCTTAGTTCTCTACGGTTTAATTTGAGTGTAACTAAGAGTAATCCGGTGCCGGTTTCTACAGAAGTGTTGCATTGTGTAATATAGGCATCGTTGGTTTCTACAAGTCGAGATATTTCCCCAAAACTGTAGTTGCGTTTATCCATTTCAAAAATAATAATACCGCCCGGTTCATCGTTGCCTGTGAAGTGGTGTAATGCTTGTAGCATAGCCTGAAAGTGAATAGTGCCAATAAGTTCTTGCTGTTCGTTGGTTACTGCTATCAGGGTAATTTGTTCTTCTGACATTAACCGCAAAGCCTGCATGGCATGATCGGTTCTAAGTACCGATTTATTAAACAGCTGATGTTGTAGTGTAGCAAGGGCAGTGTTATCAATTTCGTCGAGTAATTGCTCTTTGCTTACAATACCTACAAATACATCGCTACTAGTTACAGGTAAGTGCTGTACATCGTAATCGTCCATCAATTGCAATGCATAGCTTACCTTATCTGTTATTACAAGGTTAGGATAGGTATTAGTGGCAATTTGTTCTGCTAGCATACGAATATTGGGTTATACAGCAGCAAGTGTATTGGTTCGCTCTAAATAACGCTATAAAGTTGACTGTGGTTGTGCAACTTCGGCTTTATTATATAAGCGGTTGAGAAAGCCCTCTAAAACACTATTGAAAACGTCTGGTACTTCCATCATGGGGGCGTGGCCACATTTGTCTATAAAATGTAGTTCGCTATTAGGGATAAGTTTGTTGAACTCGTGTCCTACGAAAGGTGGCGTAATAGTATCGTTCTTGCCCCAAATTAAACAAGTCGGCTGTTGAATTTGGCTAAGTTCTGCTCCTAGGTTGTTACGTATAGCACTTTTAGCTAGTGCAATAATTTTGATTACTTTTAGGCGGTTGTTCGTAATCTCATATACTTCGTCAACTAATTCTTTAGTAGCTATTTCTGGGTTATAGAAAGTAAGCTGCGTTTTCTTTTTGATGTACTCATAATCGCCTCGTTTCGGATACGAGTCGCCCATGCCATTTTCAAACAAGCCGCTGCTACCTGTTAAAATCAACGATTTAATACGCTCCGGGTGTTTGAGTACGTGTACCAATGCAACATGGCCGCCGAGGCTATTGCCTAAAAGGTTGATGTTTTGGTAATCACGCAGTTCAATGAACTTGTGAACATGCTTTTGTAAGCCGCCAACACTCGTGTGAAAAATATCTAAATCAAACAAGGGTAGCATAGGCACAATTACTTTGTATTGATGCCTGAAATGCTCAACCAAATCACTAAAGTTACTTAGTCCGCCAAATAAACCATGCAATAATACCAGTGGTTCGCCTTGGCCTTCTTCTATAAACTTAAATTTTTCTATTTGGTGTACCTCGTAATTCATTGCGTTGTTCTAAAATAGCTAAAGCTTGTGCTGTAGCTGGGCTCTGGTAGTTAAATGTTTAGTAAACCTTACTTGCGTAAATGTTTAATGCTGTTTTGCAAGGTAATGGTTTTGCAGCAATAATAAGTCTTTTGCTTGTTATGCTTGCGTTTTAGCGACACCTGCAAAAAAAACTTCTAGTTGCTGAAATGTATCTTTAAGAAATGGTATAGCAGCACCAATGAAGCTAATAGCATGTGGCCCTAGTGGCTCAATATAAGGCCAACTTGCCGACGATGCAAATGTACTTTCGGGTAATACATGCATTTGTTTGGTGAAAAATAATAAGCTGCTAAAAGCAAGCAAACCAATAAAACTGTACAACAGAAAGCCGCCCAACTTATTAACCCAGCCGAGTAAGGCTACGTTTAACATGGTTTCGAGGGCGTTAGCCATTTGCCGTAAGGCGAATGCAACCCCTAACATTATCAGCAAAAAAGCCAAAAAGGGAAGCCAATTGCCGCTCCAGCCGGTTTGCAGTTGTAGCCACTGTGCTAACCATGCCGATAGTTTGAGTGCTGCTGCTAAACCAACAATAAAGCCAAGGAAAGATGCTACCGCTATCATTAAACCGCGGGTAACACCCTTCCACAAAGCCCACGATAATATGATGAGTAAGAGAATATCTATAATCATGTAAGCAACTTATGGGGCGAGTAATGCTTTAACCTTAGCACTGATGGCCTTGCCATCGGCTTTGCCTGCTAGCTGCTTGGTAGCAACACCCATTACCTTACCCATATCGGCACTGCTAGTTGCACCAACTTCTGTAATAATTGCTTGTAATGCTGCTGTAAGTTCTTCTTCGGTAAGTGCCTGAGGCAAGAACTGCTCGATAATGGCAATTTCTTCTTGTTCTTTCTGTGCTAAATCGGCACGGTTCTGCTGTGTGAAAATATCTAGGCTATCGCGGCGTTGTTTTACGAGTTTTTGAAGCAACTTTAACTCTGCATCTGCTGTGAGGGTACCGCTAAAACCGGGTTCTGTTTTAGCTTTAATGATTTCACTCTTAATAGCACGCAAACCACGTAAAGCAGCTTCATTCTTGCTTTTCATGGCTTCTTTCATTTGCTCCATTACTTGGGCTTCTAAGCTCATAGTGGTATTTAATTTTCTGTTATTGTTGTTTGTTAGCTTGTTGCTCTTGCATTTGGCGAAACTTCTGGTAGAAAGCCTTGGCAAATACTTGCAAATCTTTCACTAAATCGGCATTACCTGTGCTGCGCTGAAAGCTATCGGCCATACCCATCATATGCTGGTAGTAAAAATCGGCCATTTCATCTACCATCATCTCCTTCGTCCATAAGTCAATTCGTAGTGCCGATTTGTCGGCACCATCCCAAAAACTAACCATCATAGCCTTAGCACGTTGTGGTTCATCGGCGGTACTGTTTTGTGCACGCCAATGTATTTTTTCAGGTATTTTTTGCTCATCAAGTTCAACATCAATTACAATACTGCTCTTCATACACGATACATTAAGCCGCAAAAATAAGGCAGGTGGGCTACGCCTGTTTATTAACTTAGAAAACTATCAAAAGCCTGCACTTGCTGTGCTATGGTAGGCAAGCTGATGTAGTAATTATAGGCAGCACTTGTGAATGCAGAAAGCTGCAATTCATTTTTATATAGGTATATTAATTGCTTTGCTAGCGTAGTTTGTTCGTGGGTATTATAGTAGGTAACACCCGGGATGGCGAAGGCTTGTTCTTGTTGTAACACAGGTATTTTCGCTGCTAAAGCTGCATGTAACCTTGCGGTAAATGTATTGTTATCGCTAATAACAGCATACGCATAAGGAATTAACGATTCGCCATCGGTTACGAGGGTAACACTATCGCGATATTTGTAAGTAGCTAGTTTAGCTGAAATCATGTTAGCAGTATTAGCGTCGGTAATCCAAAGTAGTAGATACATGCTGCTATGCTGCCATTTTTTAAATGCTGAGAAGCCTTTTAAAATTTCTATGTATGCAGCTGCGTCACCATCGCTGTAGGCTAAGAAAAAATTGTGTCCGTTGGTGTAGTTCAAACGAATATTTTCTGCTACTTCCCATTGATAAGGTTCGCATGCCAAATAGTTCGCCGGGCATAACAATTGTGTATGCATAGCAGTTGTACCTTCTTGCATTGGCGTTTCAAACATGCAAGTGTTATCGGCTATAGCTTCCTTACGGTAAATGATAACCTGCTTTACCAAACTTGCTTTTTTGATGGCAAAGGGGGTTATTACATGTGTAATTTGATGCTTTTTGATGATGGTTGGCAGCTTAACCTGCTGCAGCAGCCAAGTATCTTTTGTGGCCATACTTAGTACGGCATGTGGTTGCACCTTTGCCTGCTTGTTGTTGATGTTACCATAAAAGCCATTTTTAGAAATAGCCCATTGTTGCAAGAGCACTTGAATATGCGCTTCAAATGTATGTGGCCGTATGCCTTGATGATGTAGAAATAGCACTTTCATGCAGTTGCAAAATTAGGCGTATCACATTTGCCGTAAGGCATTACTTGTATTCACTAAAATTTAGCAAATAGCAAGTTGATAGTATTTGTTACACGCATCTATATTTGTTGCATATTTTAATTTTATGAGTTCCGCTGATAGTAGCGATGGTCGAAAATGGTTCATCTCCATTGCTTTTGTAGGGTTATTAATGGCGAGCTGTAATGCTGCCGGAACCAATGTTGATACTATTTCTTCGCCTGTTGCAGACACTACTTCTGTTATAAAAGCTAAAACCGTAACACCGCAGCCACAAGGTGCTACCTACGTGTATTTGAGTTTTGATGATGGGCCGCAACCGGGTACCATGGCTTGTTATAAAATTTGTAAATCACTTGGGGTTCCGGCTACTTTTTACATGATTGGTATTCATTTGGCCGATAAGCGTTCTATCAGTTGGTACGATTCTGTAAGAATGGAACCAGGTTTTTTAATTGCTAACCATAGTAATACGCATGCATTCAGGAACCGATATACCACTTATTATGCCAACCCCGACTCGGCTTTGTCAGATTTTATGAAAGCCGATCAACGCCTGCAAGTGCCTTATAAAATAGCCCGCTTCCCAGGTAACAATGCTTGGGCATTGCAGGGTAAGTTTAAAACTACCAAGCTTACACGTGCCTTAGCACACGCTATGGATAGTGTGGGCTATAAGGTTATTGGTTGGGATGTAGAATGGCGTTTTAAAGGCGGAGATATACCTGTACAATCAGTAGATGGTTTATTGGCAGAATTAGATGCTGTTGTAAAGCGTAATGAATTATTTACCGAAGGGCATATTGTAATACTGGCACATGATCGCATGTTTAGAAGAGCTGAAGATGCCGCCAAATTGAAAACTTTTATTGAAAAGCTACAAGCACGTAACTACATTTTTGCAACTATGGATCAATACCCGGGCGTGAAAAAGTAGTGCTTTACCACTTTGTTACATAGCTTTACAGTTACACTTAACTAACTACTATGCAACGAAAGTGGCGTGTAATGCTAGCGACTGTATTTGCACTGGCAGCCCTTTATTTTTTGGGCCCATCTGCTGAACCGCTTAAATACCAGTTGCCTCAATTGCAATTGGCGAGTGAACCGAAGGCCTTAGCAGCTTTGGTAGCACAACAAGAAGCTGCCCTACCGCTAAAGCCAGATAACCAAGCCGAAATTGTTTGGGCAAACGATACTATGCCTGCAAAAACCAAGTATGCTATTGTGTACTTGCCAGGCTTTTCTGCAACAAAAAATGAGGCAGACCCAGTGCATAAGCATGTAGCGAAAGCCTTAGGCGCTAATATGTATTTGGCTAGGCTGTACGATC
Source organism: Chitinophagaceae bacterium (assembly GCA_046296295.1). Classification (GTDB taxonomy): domain Bacteria; phylum Bacteroidota; class Bacteroidia; order Chitinophagales; family Chitinophagaceae; genus UBA10646. Next base: position 13,853 of record JBKBLG010000014.1, read on the forward strand.
ATGGACTGAACACGGAGGAACCTTTCTTGAATTTTAATGCTGAACAATATTGGCAATCGGCAGTACAAGCTTTGGCCATTGGCGAGCAAATAGGCGATAGCGTTATTCTAATGAGTACAAGTACAGGCGGAACGTTGGCTCTAATGCTGTGTGCCGATGATCGCATTAACAAAAAAATTGCTGGTAATATTATGCTTAGCCCCAATATTGCCATTAACGATGGGGCTGCTTTTTTATTGAATAATCACTGGGGGCTTCAAATTGCTAGAATGGTGCTTGGCGATAAATACATTTACAGCAGTGATCAAAGAGAAGATTTTAAAAAATATTGGTACAGTAAGTATCGTATAGAAGGTGCAGTGGGCTTGCAAGAGTTAATTGAAAGTAGCATGAATGTGAATACTTTCAAAAAAGTAAAGCAGCCCATGTTTATGTTGTACTATTATAAAAATGATGCTGCTCAAGACAAGGTAGTTAAGGTAAGTGCTATGCTCGACATGTTTGATAGAGTGGCTAGTGAAGTGAAGGTAAAACAAGCGTTACCAAATGCTGGCGACCATGTGTTGGCTAATCCCATTAAATCTAAAGATATTGAAGGCGTACAAGCAGCTATTCTAAAGTTTTGTAAGCGTTATCAGTAATCTGTTACTTTCTAATTTTTATTTGCTCCTGCTATCAATAAGTATGTGCTTAGCAAAATATACCTGCCGATATAGCTTTGTTACAATGGGGGCTATGCCGAATTTTATTGACAGTACAATGCGAATCAACTTTCAACCTATGCTCGGGCTTCTTTTGTATACAGCCATCATCAGTTGAATGAGGTTGCTGTTCATTTTGCTTTTGAGGCCGCCAAGTATGCATCGAAACTTATTGATAAGTAGGTCTAATGATGGATTGATGCTACATTATGCCTTCACATATTGGTTTTGAAATGGCTACGAGTAAAAACTGTTGCGTGTTATACGTAGTATGAATGCTGATAATAGTCGGTATTACTAAGCTGGTGCAAAACTTGGTTATACCGGCAATAATCAAAAAATGGTAAATGGCTTTTATTGCTAAATGGTTGGCTGTGTATTCGAAGTGTAATAGGCAATAGTACTCCTGCATTTGGTACACAAGTTACCATAGCAATAAGTATTGCTGTTGATTTATTAAATTACTAATAGCCTAAGTGCCAAGTATCGTTGTAAGCATTGCCAATATAATGCCCTTGCGAAGAATGTATTGTTGGTTTAGTTTTTGCCATTTGCATGGCACGGCTCACAATGGTATGCGTTGGAAGAAAATAGCTGTTCTGAATAGTATTAGGTTGTAGTAGCCAATCATTTACCGTAAGGTGAAATTGTGCATTAATTACCGGAACAATAGTTACACCCAATTTTGCTAAAGCTGCGGCATTACACATTTGTTCATACTGTCCTCTGATTGGAAGGCATAGTACTTTTTTATGGAGGTACATAGCTTCGGCAGGTGTTTCGAAGCCAGCTCCCGTAATTACCCCCGAGCAATGTATTAGGCTTTCTGTAAATGCCTTGTTGCTTACTGGCTGCAACAGTACATTGTGTATTTTTCGTGTAGTTGATACCTCTTTTGAAAATACATGAAACTGGTAGTTGGGCAGTTGAAATAAATGCGGTAATAGAGCTGTATTACTGTAATGAGCAAGATACACAGTAATATGTTCGTGATTTTTTGGCTTGCTTTCAATAATAGCATTTTTAATAACTGGCGGTAGAATAAAATGATCGTAAGGTTGAAAATGCAGGCCTATATATTGAGTTGCAGCAGCATAGTTGCTTAGTATAAATTCTCCCAATTTGTTTTGCTTTGCAGGTCGTGGCGTTTTGCTGCTTTGGAAGCTTGCCTGATGACCCATTTGTACGCTTGGTACACGTTGTAATTTGCAAGCTAGTGCTGTAACACAATCGAAATCATTAATGATAAGATCATATGCCTTTACAGGCAAATGTCTTGCCTGATTCCATAAGGTATAAGGGTTACAATGCTGCAGCATTTTTGCATAGTGTAAGCCGCCGTAATTCCCGTAAAACAAGCTTAAACCTTTACTACGATACGTAACATTGAACGGTACTGAAAGCGAGCTGTTGCTGCCACTTAGCAATACATCTACCTGGCCGTATGCTTGTAAGTATGGCATTAGTTCAATAGCACGTGCAATATGGCCGTTGCCCGTTGCTTGTATGCTATATAAAATTTTCATGTTGTTATAAGCCGGGTTGTATTGTGTTGGGTTGAATACTGGAGCTAGCTACAAGTGTGTTTAGCAACACATTAATATCGTCGGGAATTACGTTTAAGCGAGGTGGTTTATTATCGAACTGGGTGGTGTAAGATTCATGATAATCTTTCGGGTTAAAATGATAAATGCTCCAAGCATTGTGTTGAAACTCTAATGCTGTTAAATTTTCAATCCAATCGCCACTATTTAAGTAGGTAACGCTGCCTTTATCGGTTGTGATTGTACGTTGCTGAGGCTGGTGAATATGTCCGCAAATCACATAGTCGTATCCTTTTTCTATGGCAAGTTCTGCCGCAGTTTGTTCAAAATCGGCGATCCAGCGAACAGCTTTTTTTACACTATTTTTCACGCGTTTGCTAAGGCTCATTTTTTCTTTGCCAAGTAGCTTTAAAAGCCAGTTAATACAGCTATTGAGTATAATTAGTAAATCGTAGCCTTTACCACCAAGTTTGGCAAGTAGTTTAGCACTGCCTTTGGTAGTAGCATCGAAGACGTCGCCATGAAAAATCCAAGTCATTTTGCCATCAATTTCCATTACAATCTTGTCTGTTAGCTGAAAATTACCCAACTGTACATCGGAATACCTGCGGAGCATTTCATCGTGGTTGCCTGTTATATATATTACCCGCGTTCCATTTGCCATAAGGCAAAAAACTTCTTTTATTACTTGCATGTGGCTTGGTGGGAAGTAGCGCTTACTAAATTGCCAACCATCTATAATATCGCCGTTGAGCACTAAAATTTGTGGTTGAATACTTTTTAGGTAATGTACCAATTCTGTTGCCTGACAACCATAGGTGCCCAAGTGAACATCGCTGATAATAGCAATTGCGAGTTGCCTACGTTCCATTACAGTGGTTTTTTCAAAAATCTCTTCTTCACATGAACATAATATTATGTGTACATGTTCTTATTGTCAAGAAATTATGAACTAAAAGTTACTTACGTAAATAGAAAATACCGTTCATCACAAATTCAAAAATTTTCTTTTGGAAACTTTTGACAATAAAAAAGTTTCTATAGTTTTGCGTCCGTTTTCAAATTGGTATGCATGGATGTGAAGGAAAGAATACGTGAAAAAGCAAAAGAGCTGTTTTTCCGGTATGGCTTCAAGTCGGTTACAATGGATGAAATTGCCTCACAGCTAGGTATGAGCAAAAAAACGCTGTATCAGTATTATGCCGATAAGGACATGCTTGTGGATGAGATCATGGATAGTGAGATGGAGTGTATGCGAACAGACTATCGTGATATGAAAATGGCTGCAGAAAATGCTATTGATGAGTGCTTGCGAGATTTAGAATCGATGGAGGCCGTAATGAATACCATGAACCCAATTGTGGCATTTGATTTAGAAAAATTTTATCCAAAAACATTTGCAAAATTTAAAAAGTATAAAAATACTTTCTGGCTAGAAGAAATTAGATCAAATATTGAACGAGGGCGATCTGAAGAATTATATCGTACCGATTTTGATATAGATATTATTTCCAGATTCAGAATTGATGCGGCTTTCATCATGTTTAATCAAGAAATGTTCCCTTATCCTAAGTATAATTTGATGCAGGTAAGCAAAGAGATATATCTCCATTTTTTAAATGGAATAGTGTCTGCTAAAGGCAAGAAAATTTTAGATAAATACATCGCCAAGCGTAATAAATAACTTAATTAATCATAAACCCTTGTATGAAATATGTAGTTCAATGCTTTTTACTATTGCTGCCAGCAATGGTATGGGCACAAGAAAAAGAAGAGAATTTAGTAACCGCACATGCGTTCACAATTGCCGATTGTATTGAATATGCCAAGCGGCATAATGTGCAAGTGAAAAATGCACTCTTAAATGTGCAAATTCAGCAACAAACCAATCGTAACATCACTAGTGCCGCTTTACCGACTATTTCTGGAAATGCTGCCTTTACAGATTATCTACAAATACCTGTATCGGTAATTCCGGGTGAAATATTTGGCGGTGCTCCCGGCTCTTTTATACCTGTGAAGTTTGGTGTGAAGTACAATACTAATGTTGGTTTGAATTTGCAACAGTTGCTTTTTGACGGTCAAGTGTTTGTTGGCTTACAAGCACGTAAGGCTAGTATTGAATTTCAACAAAAAGCTTACGAAGTAACAGCTCAAGCGATTAGAGCTAATATTTATAAAATTTACTACCAGTTGGTAGCTGCGAAAACTCAGCTAGATATTTTAGATGCTAATATCGTTAGAGCAAAAAAGTTTGAATCAGATGCAAAAGCGCTCTATAAAAATGGGTTTGCTGAAAAGTTAGATGCCGATAGGGCTGCTGTTCAGGTTGCAAATCTTGAAATGCAAAGAATGTCTGTGCAAACACAAATAGATAATGGTTATGTTGGTTTAAAGTTTTTAATGGGTATGCCTATTAAAGATTCTTTGTTGCTAACAGAAACCATCTCAGAAGATCAATTAAAAGAACAGTTACTTGATAATAATTACGATTATAACAATCGTCTAGAATATCAGTATGCTATGCTTGGTAAGCGATTGGGCGAATACAATGTTAAGCGTTACAAACTCGCTTACTTACCAACGGTAGCATTAAGTGGTACCTATGTGCATCAAACACAACGTAATCAGTTTGATATGTTCAAGAAGGGAACACCTTGGTTTAATACCTCGATTATTGGTTTGAATATCTCAGTACCCATTTTCGATGGTTTTGCTAAAGATGCTAACCTTAGAAAAGCAAAACTGGAGTTGCAACAAACTGAGAATAATATCGCTGATTTCAAAAATCAAGTAGATAATGAGGTGAAGCAAGCATATAACACTTACAAGAATGCAATTCTGATGTTAGATAATCTGAAAAAGAATAGCAACCTTGCTGAACAGGTATATCTACAAACAAAAAAGAAATTTGAAAGCGGACTCGCAAGCAACACAGATGTAACCAATACACAAGCAGATTTAATTACAGCACAAACCAATTACATCAATGCTATGTATACTGCCATTATTGCTAAGGTAGATTACATGAAAGCAACCGGAAAATTACCATAACTAAATACTTAATCTTAAAAGAAAATAGCATTTATATGCAAACGATAAAATACATATTTGTTGCTGCAACATTAGCTACTGCGGTAGCTTGTACAGTTACACCCGAACAAAAGCTTGCAAAGAAAAAAGAAGAACTCACAAAGTTAAAAGATGATCGAGCGAAGCTCAATGTAGAAATTGAAAAGCTCGAGAAAGAAATTGTAAAACTTGATCCAACACAAAAGGTAGAAAAGCCCAAATTGGTATCTATTGCAACCGTTGCTACACAGCCTTTCTCACATTACATTGATTTACAAGGGCAGATTGTAGCCGAAGATATATCTTATGTAGCACCACGAAATGGGCAAGGTGGTTACGTGAAAGCCATTTATGTGAAGCGCGGACAAGCAATTAAAAAAGGCCAGTTGGTTTTAAAGTTAGATGACGCGATTTATCAAAAACAAATAGCCCAAATTCAAACACAATTGAATCTTGCTAAAGATGTACTTCGTAGAAGAGAAAATCTTTGGAAAGATAATATTGGTACCGAGTTTGATTTAGTACAAGCCCGTAATAATGTAGAAGCTGTTGAGCGGCAGATGGAGTTGGCAAAAGAACAGCTTTCGTTCACTAACGTATATGCAGATATGGATGGTGTAGTAGAAGAAATTACCATAAAAGTAGGCGAATTATTTAGCGGTACTCCATTAGCTGGTTATGTGAAATTAGTGAACAGCAGTAATCTTAAAGTGAAAGTGAATGTGCCTCAGAACTACTTAGAACGTGTGAAAGAAGGGATGAACATTACTGTAAATGTTCCAGATGCTGGCAAAACTATAGCTGCTAAAATTACGCTGAAAGGCCAGTTAATTGATGTTCCAAGCCAGAGCTTTTATATTGAAGCAACTATTCCTGCCAATAGTGGTATTAAAGCCAATCAGTTCGCCAGCGTACAAATTTTAGATTACAGTGTAGCCAATGCCATTGTTGTGCCTGTTAATATTGTACAAAACGATGAGAAAGGAAAATTTGTAATGGTTGTTGCACAAGATGGTAAAGCACAAAGAGCTAAAAAGCGTGTTGTAACTACAGGTGAATTGTATGGTAACAACTTAGAAATTAAAGCTGGCTTAAATTCAGGCGATATCATTATAACAGAAGGATATCAATCGGTGTACGAAGGGCAGGCTATCACCACAAAGCAGTAGTATTATGCTGTTACTTGAAGTATAGTTTTTCATTTGCCTGTAAAGGCGTAGTACACTCCTAAACCAAAAAGTATGCAATTATCTTCATTTAACTTCAAGCAGTTCAAACCTACTACTTGGAGTATTAAGAATAGAACATCTATTTATCTGCTCATGCTTATGGTCAGTTTAGCTGGTATTTTCCAGTTTATTACACTACCAAAAGAGCAGTTCCCTGATATTGTAATTCCAACAGTATTTGTACAAACAATCTACGTTGGTAACTCGCCCAAGGATATTGAAAACCTCGTAACACAACCTATTGAAAAACAAATTAAAGGTATTACGGGTGTTAAGGTGAAAAAAGTAACAAGTACATCTCAACAAGATTTTAGTGCCATTATTGTTGAGTTTGATACCGATGTTAAAACAGACCTCGCGGTACAGAAGGTAAAAGATGCAGTAGATAAAGCCAAACAAGATTTGCCTACCGATCTTACACAAGAGCCTGTTGTTCAAGAGGTGAGCTTTAGCGAGCAGCCTATTATGTACGTGAACGTAAGCGGCGATTACGATCTCATGCGTTTAAAAAAATATGCCGATGATTTGAAAGATAAATTAGAAGAATTGCCACAAATTAATCGTATTGATTTAGTTGGTGCTCCTGAACGAGAATTTCAAATCAATGTAGATAATTACCGCATGCAGAGTGCTGGCGTTACATTCGACGATATTGAGGGTGCAATTAAACGCGAAAATCTTGATATCAGCGGTGGACTGCTCGATGTAGGTAATATGAAGCGTAACTTACAGTTAAAAGGTCAACTTAAAACAGCGTACGATATTGAGAAAATTATTCTCAAGAATATTTCTGGTGCACCTGTGTACTTAAAAGATATTGCTTCTATTAAAGATACCATTAAAGAAAAAGAAAGTTATGCCCGCCTTGATGGTAAAAAAGTAATTACCCTAAATATTATTAAGCGTAGTGGCGAAAATTTAATTGAAACTAGCGACGATGTTAAGCGTGTAACAGAAGAACTAAAAGAAACCATCTTCCCCAAAGATTTGAATGTTGTAATCACAGGCGATCAAAGCAAGCTTACAAGAGTATCGTTCAACGATTTGGTGAACAGTATCGTTATTGGGTTCGTATTAGTACTAGTGATATTAATGTTCTTCATGGGCGTAACCAATGCGTTCTTTGTGGCCTTGAGTGTGCCGCTTAGTATGTTCGTGGCATTTGTTTTTCTGCCTGCCGCCGATTTAATTGTTGGTACGCATGTAACGCTCAACTTCATTGTACTATTCGCCTTACTGTTTGGTCTAGGTATTATTGTAGACGATGCCATTGTGGTGATTGAAAATACACACAGAATTTTTGTAGAGGGCAAGGGAAAAGTATCTTCTGAACGAAGTGCCATTGAAGCTGCCGGCGAAGTATTTGTGCCTGTATTAGCAGGTACATTAACCACTTTAGCTCCTTTTTTCCCGTTGTTATTTTGGCCGGGTATTATTGGTAAGTTCATGATTTACTTACCAACCATGCTCATCTTTACCCTAGCAGCATCATTAATTGTGGCTTTTATCATGAACCCAGTATTCGCTGTAGATTTCATGAATCATAGTGATGATGAAGAGATAAAACAAAAAGCGAAGTTGTTTAAAAAGCCTGGTTTTTGGGCGGCCATCATCCTTGGTGTATTACTCGATGTATGGGGCAGCACTTTAGGTCATCCTGAAGGCGATATGGCTTTCTTCTGGGGTAACTTGTTATTGTTCTTAACGTTCTTGGTAGTACTCAATCGTTACTTCTTACAGCATATAATTTTATCGTTCCAGAACAAGGTATTGCCTTGGATTATGAACCACTACGAAAGCTTATTACGTTGGGCTTTGGTAGGCTGGCGCCCAGTAGGCTTGTTGCTTGGTACTATTGGTTTGCTCATCTTCAGTTTTGTATTTTTTGGAGCTATGAATGTGCCGGTGGTATTTTTCCCGAAAGGCGATCCGAACCAAATTTATGTATACCTAAAGCTACCAGTTGGTACCAACGTGGCTTATACCGATAGTGTAACAAGACAGTTAGAAGCAAAGGTGTACAAGGTGTTGGGGATGGAAAATGGCAAGAAAAACCCGGTTGTAGAAAGTGTTATCACAAACGTTGCAGTGGGTGCCAGCGACCCTACCAGTGGCGATAGAAGTACACGTAGCGAGCTGGGCCGTATTCAAGTGTCGTTTGTAGAGTTTGAACAACGCCACGGTGTTAGTACTGCACCTTATTTAGATGAAATTCGTAAAGCGGTGAAAGAGATACCAGGTGCAGAAATCAGTGTTGATCAACAAAAAAATGGTCCTCCAACCGAACCGCCGATAAATATTGAGGTGGCTAGCGAAGATTTTGATAATATGATCAAAACAGCAGTGGGTCTCAAAAACTATCTTGATAGCATTCAAGTGCCCGGTGTAGAAGAGTTGAAAATGGATGTTGATTTGAGCAATCCAGAAATTACCCTTACGGTAGATAGGCAACGTGCCTTACAAGAAGGGGTAAGCACAGCTCAAATTGGCTTAGCCATACGTACCGCTTTGTTCGGTAGAGAGCTTAGCAAAATCAAAGATGGTGAAGATGAATACAAGATTCAACTACGCAACAATCAGTTGCAACGCCATAGCTTGAGCGATTTACTGAACATGCGTATCACCTTCCGCGATTTCACAACAGGGCAGGTTAAAAACATACCCATCAGCACCGTTGTAAAGGCCGATTTAACCAGTACTTTAGGTAGTGTTAAACGCAAAAATCAGAAGCGTCAAATAAGCATCCGCAGTAATGTGCTTTCGGGCTTCACACCCACAGCTGTTAACCAAGTGCTAGAAGGCCATATCAAGAGCTTTCAAGGCAAGCTCGATGGTGTAACCATTCGCCAAACAGGCGAAGGTGAGCAACAAGCCGAAACAGGTGCTTTCTTATCAAAAGCATTGGTAATTGCATTGCTACTCATTCTCTTCATTTTAGTATTGCAGTTCAATAGCATTAGCAAATCGGTCATTATCTTAACCGAAATTATCTTCTCTGTTATTGGTGTATTACTAGGTTTTGCCATCACCGGTATGGAAGTGAGTGTGGTAATGACGGGTGTAGGTATACTAGGCTTAGCAGGTATTGTAATTAAAAACGGTATCCTTGTGATTGAATTCACCGAAGAGCTACGCAGCCGTGGCATGAAAACAAGAGAAGCAGCCATCCTTGCGGGAAAAACACGTATTATACCCGTACTACTTACAGCAGTTGCAGTGGTGCTTGGCTTAATACCGTTGGCTGTTGGTTTCAACATCAACTTCATCACCATGTTCTCAGAACTAGATCCGAAGATTTTCTTCGGTGGCGATAACGCAGTGTTCTGGAAACCACTCAGCTGGACCATCATCTTCGGTGTAATGTTTGCCTTCTTTATGACATTGATAATTGTACCAAGTATGTACATTATTGCCGAGCGCCTACGTCGCCCAATGCGTAGAATGTTTGGCGGTAAGTGGGTCAGTTTCTTAGGTATACCACCACTTACTATCTTATTAATTGTATTAATAATTGTTGTGATGATAAAGCACCTTATTGTAGTAGCACGTCGTCGCCGCAAGTTAGCAGCAAGCCACGCTACAGTGAACGAATCGTTCATTGGCAGTTGGTTCTAAACATTACACTACAAATATTTACAGTTGGTTTTGGTAATATAAACACGCCCCACCTTTCTAGGTGGGGCTTTTTGTTAGCCGCAATAACATTTATAAAAGGAAAGTATATCATTAATCACAAAAAAAGTATACAGATGCTGAGATCAATTGATTAGTGCAATTTTTAGAAACAAATGACAAAATGCTTTTAAGGGCATTTTGCTATTTGACTGAGTAGTGCAACTTTTGGATTGTCTATGTCTAAAAAATTAAAAATTGAAGTTTAATTTATTACACTTATACGGGTTATGTTATTGCTGTATAAGTTGTTGAACACTGTTTTGGTTTAGCAAATGACACTTAAATAACTTGGATTTCTACCTGTGTATTATTACAAAAAATTTCTCTTACGCCTCTGGTGAATTAGGTTGTGTACAATTGCGCAGTTGAAGCCATGTGCTTTAACACGGTATCTTTCGGCTGAACCATATTTGAATAATATCACACCATGCGGCATAGTTGTTCAATACAGTTAACTTTTGTATTAAAAAATATGAATGCCCGCAACTTACGCCGCTGTGTACAATTACTTTGTAAGGTTTGTTTCGAATGATTTGTGTAGCTGTTGGCAACACCAAAATACTGCTGACAAAGTAGTATAACATTTTCTGCTTGTACTTATAAGCCAAGCAATAGCAATGCTAGTGCACTTGTAATGCAAAGTATCATACTTGCTATACCATTCATTTACCGTAAGGTGTACTTACGTAAATAGTAAATATAAAATTGCCACACATTACGGCGATAAACGTACACGTATCCAATCTTCTTGGTTGGTAAGGGTGTAACGGAGGCGGTCGTGTAGGCGGCTACTACGGCCTTGCCAAAATTCAATTACTTGCGGTTGTATAATGTAACCACCCCAGTGTTCGGGGCGTGGTGGGTGGTCGCCAAATTGCTGCATTAGTTCGTTCACACGATGCTCTAAAATGGTGCGGTCGTTAATAATGGCACTCTGGTTGCTGGCCCATGCACCAATGCGGCTACCTAGCGGACGGCTATGGTAATAAGCATCGCTAGCCGCGGAATCAATTTTTTGAACCGTACCTTGTATTCTTACTTGGCGTTCTAACTCTTTCCAGAAAAAAACCATGCAAGCCTTTGGATTGGCTGCTAATTGGGTGCCTTTTTGGCTGTTATAGTTGGTGAAAAATACAAATCCATCTTCATCGTAACTTTTCAATAATACTATACGAGCATCGGGCATGCCTTGGGAATCTATGGTGGCAAGTGTAAAGGCGTTCACTTCATCAATATTGCTGGCTACAGCCTCGTTCCACCAAATTGTGAATTGATCTATAGGATGTAGCAAAGCATCGGCTTCGTCAAGACTTTTTAGCTTATAATCGCGGCGTATATCGGCTATTTCTCTTTTCATAAAAAGTAGTTGTTCGTTTACGTAAGTGTTCAAAATAACTTGCTCTATTAACAAGGTAGGCTGCTATCGGTTGTAAGTATTACTGATGTTTGTCAGTTATTTTTTTTGTACTGTACCATGTGCAAAAATTCGGCTTCTGTGAGTATGCTGATGGTATTGATTTTTTTCGCTTTTTCGAGCTTGCTGCCCGCATCGTCGCCTACGATCAAATAATTCAACTTACTACTAACACTACTCAACAGCTTGCCGCCGTTGGCTTCTACCAATGCTTCGGCTTCGCTTCGTTTCATTTGCGTAAGCGTACCGGTAAATAAAAATGTTTTGCCTAGTAACTGTCCATCGCCATGTGCTGCAGGCTTTTTGGTATTAGTAAGTTGCAAGCCTAGAGCTTCGAGTTGTTGTAGCAGCTTAATACTTTCAGGAGCTTGAAAAAACTCATAAATACTTGTAGCTACTTTCGGGCCAATATCTTCTAATTGCATTAACTGCTCAATGGAGTAGTTTTTAAGTTCGAGTAAGTGTGTTACATGATTGGCAATGGTTTTGGCGGTGGTTTCGCCTACAAAGCGAATGCCTAAGCCATACAATAAGCGGTATAGTGGTTGTTGCTTGCTGGCTTCAATAGCTGCTTTGAGGTTGTCGATCGATTTTTTGCCAAAGCCTTCGAGGGTGCTAATAGCATCGAAGTTTAAGGTGTAGATGCCCGGTATTTGGGTAAGTAGAGCAAGCTCAAATAGCTTACGCACATTGGCTTCGCCAAGGCTACGAATATCCATCGCATCTTTACTCACAAAGTGTATGATACGTTCTACCACCTGTGCCTTACAATCGGGGTTAATACAGCGCCACACTGCCTCGCCTTCGGGTTTGTGTAATAGGCTATTACATACAGGGCAGTGCTTAGGAAAAACAATTGGTTGTTCGCTACCGTTACGAGCATCGGGTAGGCTTTGCACAATTTGTGGTATTACATCGCCGGCACGTTCAATTAAAACACGGTCGCCAATACGGAGGTCTTTTTCTTTGATATAATCTTCGTTATGTATGCTGATGCTGCTTACGGTAACACCACCAATGTACACCGGTGCTAGTTTGGCAACAGGGGTAATGGCACCTGTACGGCCCACTTGAAACTCAACACCAAGTAAAGTGGTAGTTGCTTGCCTTGCTTTGAATTTAAAGGCAATTGCCCAACGCGGATGATGGGATGTCATGCCTAATTTTTCTTGCAGTTGGTGATTGTTCACTTTAATAACCATGCCATCTATTTCGTAAGGCAGGGTATCGCGTTGTTCCTCAAAAGCAAGTACATGTGCAATAACTGCATCGATGCCTGTTACTACCTGCTTTTCTTGTTGTGGACTGCGAAAGCCACAGTCCCACAGCATTTGTAAGCTTTCGGCATGTGATTGCGGAGTAAGGTTAGGTTGCTTGGCATTGATGTAGCCTACATTATAGAAGCACGCTTCGAGATTGCGTTTAGCTACTTCGGCAGGGTTTTTCATCCGAAGGCTGCCACTCGCTGCATTACGCGGGTTGGAAAGTAAGGGTAAGCCAAGTTCAGTTTGTTTTTGATTAAAAGCTTCAAAGACATCTTTTCGCATAATTACTTCGCCTCTAATCTCAATTTGCTCAATACCATAGTTGCTAAAAGGTGCCGTAAGTGGAATACTTTTAATACACTTGGCATTATTGGTAATATCGTCGCCTTGAACGCCATCGCCACGTGTAGCTGCTCTAACGAGGCGGTCACTTTCGTAAATGAGACTAATACTGGCACCATCGAACTTGGGTTCAATGCAGTAAGTAATAGCTTCAGTGCCTGCTACTTCGCGGTTTTTACGATCCCAATCGCGGAGGTCTTCGGCGTTGTAACTATTTTCTAAGCTAAGCATGGGTACCAAATGTTGTACGGTTGCAAAGCCTTCGTTTAAATCACTGCCAACACGCTGCGTAGGACTATCCGGCGTAATCGCTTCTGGGTGTTGTTGTTCTAAACGAACCAATTGTTGATACAGCTGATCATATTCGGTGTCGCTGATTAATGGTTGGTGTAGTACATAATATCTGTGTTCGTGAAAGCGTAACACTTGTTGAAGTGTTGTTATGTCATTAATGTCTATTGTTAAACGTTGAAGAAATTCTTGTGTTTTTTGCAGCACTTCGGCTTTGTTGAGTGTCGTATTCATAGTTCAAAGTTGCATCTTGACAGAATTGCTCCATACACCTTGGAATATTTTATATGGAAATAAGGTATATGGATTAAAAAAAGATTAAAAAATTTTGATGCTGCCTTTCATTTGAAAAAATGTAAAGGTTTTTTTAAATTTTTTTTGGGATTGCGTATTTTTTACACACATTTGTATGTGTAATTAATACACATTTTCGAGAAAACAAACGATTGCCAACAAATGAAGCGAATTGTACTTCTTTGTTTCTTGCTGTATGGTGTGCGAGCCTATAGCCAGTTGCTCAACTGGTCGCCAGCATTTATTCAAGAAACAAGTACCAGCGTAGAAATCAATGCCGATGCAACTAAGGGCAATCGTGGATTATTAAATTACACGCCGCCTACAGATGTATATGTGCATATTGGCGTTATAACCAGTTTAAGTACTTCTGCTTCAGATTGGCGTTACACTAGGTTCACTTGGGGTACTACGTTGGGTGCTGCCAATGCTACGTTTCAGGGTAATAATATCTGGCGTTACACGATTACCGGTGGTTTAAGAACTTTCTTCAATATCACTAACCCAAATGAACGCATTTTGCGTATTGCTATTTTGTTTAGAAGTGGTAATGGTAGTAGGGTGCTAAGAAATGCAGACGGTAGTGATATGTATATTCCTGTGTACGATAATGGTTTTTATGCCCGTATTAATACGCCGGCTCGTCAGCCCATGTTTGCACCACAATTAGAAACGGTAAGCAGAAACCTGGGAGATCCATTGAGTATTCAAGCTTTTAGTAGCGCCAATAGCAACTTGCGTTTGCTGTACAATGGTGCTCAAATTGCTACAGCCAACAATACAAATACCATTAGTGCCAACACTAATATTAGCAGTTATGGTGATCAAACTATTGTGGTAGAGGCGAACAACGGAACTACTGTTGCTACCGATACTATTAAATTTTTAGTACCTCCTACTGTGAATGTTGCGCCTGTGCCAATTGGTTTAAAAGATGGCGTTAACTACGAACCCGGCGATACATCTGTAACATTGGTAATATATGCTCCAAGAAAAACCAGAATAGCTGTGTTAGGCGATTTCAATAACTGGCAAGAAACCGTGCAGCATCAAATGAATAGAACGCCTGATACTTCTAGATTTTGGTTACGCATTACGGGGTTAACCCCAGGTGTTGAATATGCATATCAATATTTAATTGATGGAACCCTTCGTTTAGCAGATTATAACACCGAAAAAATACTTGATCCTAATAACGATCAGTTTATACCTACCACTACTTATCCTAACTTGAAACCTTACCCTACAGGCCAAACTACTGGTATAGTAAGTGTGTTTCAAACTGCTAAGCCTGCTTATAACTGGCAGGTTACTAATTTCAACCGACCTGATAAGCGGAACTTGGTGATATATGAGTTGTTGTTAAGAGATTTTATAGCAGCTCGCAATTACAGAACTTTAAGAGATAGTATCCCTTATTTCAAGCGGTTAGGTGTGAATGCTATACAGTTGATGCCTATCAACGAGTTTGAGAATAACGAAAGCTGGGGTTATAACGGTACTTTCTTTTTTGCTCCTGACAAGTATTATGGTACCGATAACGATTTAAAAGCATTTATTGATGCTTGCCATCAAAACGGCATTGCTGTTATTCTAGATATTGCATTGAATCATCAATTTGGTCAGAGCCCAATGGTGCAGATGTACTGGGATGGCGTGAATAACCGTCCGGCGGCTGATAATCCATGGTTTAATCCTGTTGCGAAGCATGCTTTCAACGTTGGTTTCGATATGAACCATGAAAGTCCGGCAACAAAAGAATTTACCGAAAGGGTCATTGACTTCTGGTTGAAAGAGTACAAAATTGATGGCTTCCGTTGGGATTTAAGTAAGGGTTTCACACAACGCCAGACCTGCGATAACAGCGGTGGTAATTGCGATGTAGGTACTTGGGGCAGTTACGATGCAAGTCGTGTAGCGATTTGGCAGAATTATTATAACCGTATGCAGCAAGCATCGAATGGTAGCTATTGTATTTTAGAACATTTTGCTGAGAACAGCGAAGAAATTGATTTGAGTAATCGTGGTATGTTGTTGTGGGGCAATGCAAACTACAACTTTAGAGAAGCTACTATGGGCTGGGTAGCCAATAGCAACCTTAGCAGCATGTTACACAATGCACGTGGTTGGAGTAACCCACACCTTGTTGGGTACATGGAAAGCCATGATGAAGAACGCATGATGTATAGCAATATCAATTTCGCCAACTTAAGTAACCTTAATTATAATACCCGTAGCTTACCAATTGCCCTGCAACGTAGCGCTATGGCTACCGCATTTTGGGCAGTAGCGCCGGGGCCAAAAATGTTATGGCAATTTGGTGAAATGGGTTATGACTATTCTATCAACTGGTGTACCAACAATACGGTGAACACAAGTTGCCGTACGGGTAACAAGCCACCACGTTGGGATTACTTGAGCAACCCCGACCGCTTAGCTTTATTCAATACTTACAGCAGCTTATTACGCTTACGACAAATACCTGCATACAGAAATACATTTACTAGTGGAACTATTGCATCATCACTGTTCGATCCTGCCAAGTGGCTGTCGGTGTCTGGAGATAGTTTAAAAATTGTTGTGATTGGCAACTTTGATGTGAATCAACAAAATGTGTTGGTGAATTTTCCTGAGCCGGGTATTTATTACAGCCCGTTGAATAATAACGATAGTATTATTGTAACCAATACAGGGGTGAATTTCAGCCTAGCACCCGGTAAGTTTTTTGTATACACAAAAGCCAGAGAAAACACCAATACTGTGCTAACCTTACCTACGGCCGGTGCTAATGTGAACAATCCGTTCTTTCAACCGGTAAAAGCTGCATTAGCTGTATATCCGAATCCGAGTAAGGCAAGTAATACTACCATAGTATACGATGTTCCGAAAGCTGGTAATATTATCATTGATGTTTATAATACGAATGGCATGTTAATGGGCAATTTATATAAAGGCTACAGTGCTAAAGGCCGTTACACCAAAGCGCTGGGTGAAAAGCTGGCTCATTTACCGCAAGGTATTTATATCGTCAGAATGATTTGTGATGGTGTGGCAGTAACAAAAACCATACATATTACACCTTAGTTAATGATTAAAATCAGTGCAAGCCTATGTTACATATCAGATAATTAATTAACAGAAAAAAATTCTTTTACAAGCCATATTAAGCCCTATGCGGTGAATGGTGAATACTCAAAAATTTCTCTTACTACAACTTAGAAAACAAACAGTTATGCGATTGAAACATCTGCTACAGCTATTGATGGTGCCTTTGATGCTCTTTGGTACGTTGATAGTGAATGCACAAGGAAAAAGTGTATCGGGTAAAGTTACCGATGCGAAGGATGGTAGTCCGTTGGCAGGAGTTAGTGTAATGGTAAAAGGTTCACGTAGCGGTACAGCTACAGGTGCCGATGGTACTTTTACCCTTACGGTAAATGCTAACGCAACTACCTTGGTATTTTCATCTATTGGTTATACTGCGAAAGAAGTTGCTATTACTGACGGTGCTATGAATGTTTCGTTAGAAGCAAATGCAACACAGTTAAGCGATGTAGTAGTAGTAGGTTATGGTACTTCAAGAAGAAAAGATGTAACAGGTGCTGTTGCAAGAATTTCGGAGAAAGACTTTAACCAAGGTGCGGTAACCAATCCATTACAACAAATTGCTGGCCGTGCTGCTGGTGTTAACATTACCGTGGTAGGTAACGAACCTGGTGTTGCTCCGAATATTCGTGTTCGTGGTATCACTTCATTAATTGGTGGTAGCGATCCGCTAGTGGTTGTTGATGGTATTCAGGGTGGCTTAGATTTATTACAACAAATTCCACCATCTGAAATTGAAAGCTTCGACATCTTAAAAGATGCCTCAGCTACTGCAATTTATGGTAGCCGTGGTGCTGCGGGTGTTGTATTAGTAACAACTAAAAAAGGTAAAGCAGGTAAGTCGTTTGTAGAATACAACGGTACTGTTGCTTTTGAAGCTGTTGCCAAGCAATACGAAGTATTGAATGCCGCCGAGTGGAGAGCTGAAGCTACTAAGCGTGGTATTGCTGCCTCTGCCGATTATGGTGGTAATACAGATTGGTTTAAAGAGTTAACCCGCAACGGTTTAACACATACCCACAACCTTGCTTTTGGTGGTGGTACTTCTAGCTTAACATATCGTGCAAGTGTTACTGCTATCAACCAAACAGGTATTGTGTTGAATAGTGGTTACAAAAATTATATTGCTCGTTTTCAGGCTACACAAAAAGCTTTGGATAACAAGTTGACATTAACCATGAATGCCAGCACAAACGTTGAGCAGAATGAGTGGAATGGTCCTGGTGTTATTCAAGCTTCTTACACTCGTCGTCCAACAGATCCTATTTACAATGTTGATGGTTCTTATTTCATTGATCCATTGAGTTTTGGTTATACTAACCCTTATGCACGTGCCAAAGAAATTATTGATGGTCGTGAGCGTAATGGTTTGTTTGCCAGCTTAAGAGCCGATTTAGAAATCATCAAAGGTTTAAACTTAGCATGGTTTGGTAGCTGGAGAAAAAATAGCGATTTCAGCGGTTACTACGCTGGTAGAGCAACAACTATTGAAGATGCTCGTAACCAAAAGGGCATTGCTTCTAAAAACACAAATCAAAGTAATGAAAAGTTAACTAACCTTAGCTTGATATACCGTAAGAGTGTTGGCCGTCATAGTTTTGATGTTACCGGTGTATATGAGTGGCAGCAAGGCGTGTACGATGGTTTCTCCGCACAAGGTCGAGGTTTTGTAAATGATTTCAATAGCTTTAATGCATTGCAAAGTTCTGATTTCTCGAGTGCTCGTCCCGGTGATGTAAGCAGTTACAAGAGCGACCAAACATTGGTTTCATTTTTAGGTCGTGTCAACTATGCTTTTGCCAATCGTTATAATGCTACTTTAAGTTTCCGTCGCGATGGTAGCTCTAAGTTTGGGGCGAACAATAAGTGGGCCAACTTCCCAAGTGCTTCAATAGCTTGGAAAATTAGTGAAGAAGATTTCTTAAAAGGTAACAAGTATATCAACGACTTAAAGCTTCGTGCAGGTTTTGGTATCACAGGTAACCAACAAGGTTTAGGCCCATTAAACTCAGTACGTTTAGTTGGTCCTGCTGGTACAACTTTCTTTGGTGGTGCCGTAATTCCTAACTATGCTATTACACAGAACGCTAACCCAGACTTACGTTGGGAAACACGTCAGATGTTCAACGTTGGTTTAGATTTTGCTATTCTTAACAATCGTTTAAGCGGTACTATTGAATATTTTAATGGTGATACGAAAGATTTACTGTTTGGTTATGGTGTACCAACTCCTCCATTCCCTTACAACAGCATCTTAGCAAACGTTGGTACTATCAATAACCAAGGTATTGAGCTTAGCTTAAACTATAAGGCTTACTCTAGCCGCGATTGGGATGTAGTATTAGCTGGTAACTTCACTGCTAACAGAACAAAAGTTAAAAGTTTAAGTGGTCAGTTGAATGGTGTTGATTTAAAGAGTGATACAGTACGTTGGGGTAATGGTGGTACTACAGGTGTTGCCAGCACTAACGATGGTATCAGTTATTTAATTACTGGTCAGCCTTTAGGTTCATTCTTCTTATTCAAGAATGCTGGTGTTGATGCTTATGGCAACCAAATTATCACTGATATCAATAAGAATGGCAATATTGATCAAGGCGACTTAAGTGGCGACCGTTATATTGCTGGTCAAGTATTACCTAAATTCACTTATGCTTTTACGCCAACAGTTCGATATAAAGATTTAGACGTAGCATTTGTATTCCGCGGTGCTGGTGGTCATCATATCTACAATGCCCGTCGTGCACAGTTGAGTGCTTTGGGTAACTTAGGTCAAACCAATGTATTAAAGACTGCGCCTGGTATCGGTATCAACAATGTTGAGTATGCTTCAGATCTTTGGTTAGAGAAAGGCGACTTCTTCCGTTTAGATAACTTAACTGCTGGTTACCGCTTTAAAACAGGCAGCATCAAGTATGTAGAAAGCATGCGTTTGTCGTTAACTGCTACAAACTTATTTGTAATCAGCGGTTATGAAGGTATGGATCCTGAATTGCGTCAAGATGGTGGTGCTGGTACAGGTATCGATTTTGGTATCTTTCCACGTACACGCACGATTGCTTTAGGATTACAAGTTAACTTTAAATAATTAAACTACTTAAAGGCTTAGATATATGAAAAAGATATTGTTGAGCTTAGCCGTTTTAAGTGCAGCTACTATTGGTTGTACAAAACTAGATGAGGGTCTTTACGACCGTCAGGTGGCTGATCAGTTCTATGCAACGCCAGAGGGCGTGAATGCTGCATTAGCCGATATTTATAATGAAATCAGAGGCGACTGGGGGGGTAAAGGTTATGCCGGTGCCGACCGTGGCTGGTTCGATTTGAACGAAACATGTACAGATGAACTTATGCTACCAACACGTAGTGATGGAGCATGGGCCGATAACGGTATCTGGCGTCAAATGTATTTGCATCAATGGACTAGCAGTCAAGAGTTCATGAACAATACATGGAACTGGTTGTATAGAACCATTTACAAGTGTAACCTTGCGGTAGATTTATTAACGAAGGCAAACGCACCTGAAGCTGCTATTGCAGAAGCAAAAGTATTGAGAGCTTTCTACTATTGGATGTTGATGGATGGATGGGGAAATATTCCTTTCTATACAGATATCAACGTAACTGTAGATAGAGTTCCTCAAGCTTCAAGAGCTACTGTTTACAACTTCATTGAAACAGAACTTAAAGCTAATGTAGATAAGCTTGCTACTACAAAAGGTGGAAGTTATTATGGTCGCTTTAACAAGTGGGCAGGATACGCTTTCTTAGCTAAGTTGTATTTGAATGCTGGCGTATACACCGGAACACCAAAATGGGCTGAAGCGCAAGCTGCTACCGATGTTATTATTAACCAAGGTGGTTTCTCACTAGTGAATAACTACTTAAGTTTATTTGGAGATCGTTGCCCAGATCAAGAAGTGATATTGGCCATCTTTATCGATGCTAACCAAGCTCCTCGTAACATCATCGGTATTAGAAGTTTGGCTGGTCCTCACGGAAATGCATTGTTTGGTATCAGTACATGGAATGGTGCTACTGCACACCAAGACTTCATCAACAAATATGAAAACGGTGATGCTCGCAAAGCACAGTGGTTAATTGGTGCTCAGCCTGGTGGTATAACCTATGATGTGAACATCTCTTCTTTAACAAGTGCGGGTATTTATGAAGGTGCAAGAAGTGCGAAGTTCTTACCTGCATTACCTCTTGCTGGTAACAGCAGTGCCTCTAACGATTTTCCAATATTCCGTTATGCCGACGTATTGTTAATGAAGGCGGAGTGTCTTGTTCGAACTGGTAATGCTGCTGCAGCCAAAGCATTGGTTGATCAAATCAGAAGCAGAGCAGGATTGCCAGCTAGTGGAACAAACCCAACATTAAATGATATTTTTGATGAGCGTGGACGTGAGCTTTGCTGGGAAGGGCATCGCCGTCAGGATATGATTCGTTTTGATCGATTCACTGCTGCTCACGACTTTAAGCCTGTAAGCGATAACAAATACAAGTTATTCCCAATTCCGGCTCCTGCATTTATTACAAACAAAAGCTTGGTGCAAAATCCCGGCTACTAATTTTATCCAACTTAATTAACAACAAAGCATTACGACTATGAAAAAGTTGATAAGCACCCTGAGTTTGATCTGGATGCTGGCACTTGTAATGGTAGCTTGTTCAAAGAAAGACAGCACCATCCCTGAGCTAAGCACTAGCCAAATCGAAGATTATGATTTGATTCAGGTATCAAACGACATGCGTTTCGTACCAATAAAAATCAGCAATAGCGATAATAAAATTATGGATAGCATCAGCATCCGCATTGTTAGCGCTAACGGAAATGTGGTTGCTAGAAATGTAATACGTCAAATCAACAATTCTAACATTGAACAAATGTTAGTACAAGTTCCTTTTCCTCTGCCAGCTATAGCTCCTACTGGTTTATACGAGGTTATTATTGTATCTACAGATGCTAAGGGCAACTCTACTGAAAGGAAATATAAAGTAAATATTTCTAATGTTCAAACAGAAGCTCCTTCTGTATGCTCTTTCCCTAATGCAGCTTTACCTCCAGGTAGAACAGTTTGGATTCAAGTTACTGCTCCAGCCAATACGAACGGTGAAGATATTTTCATCACTGGTAATTTCGAAGGTGCTCAAGGTGGTGCCGATTGGAGTGGCGGCGGAAACAACGCATTTAAACTTACTCGTATTGCAGGTACTAACTGCTATTACATTGCAGCTACATTTAGTTCTTCTACTGAATTCAAAATCACACGTGGTGATTGGAACAAGCGTATCCAAAACGAAAATGGTCAAGATGTTGATAACCTTCGTTGGAACGGACAACCAGTACAACAAATTACAGTACGTAACTGGAGCGACAGAGTAGTATTGGCACCACCAGCATTGCCTACAAGTATGATTCAGTCTGGTTTTGTAACTGTAACTGTTGACTTACCAACTGATTATTCAAATGCCGACAATTACTATCTTGTTAGAAGAGGTGGTAATTTGAACGACCGTACAAACCCATTAGTGTTAGTAACTGGTACAACCCGCAAAATGGTAGGTAAAGTTCCTAAAGATCAGGCTGCTGAGTACCTTGTGGTAAAAAATGTAAGTACTAGCATTGGTGTGAATGTATTTGGCATTCAACAAGCTGCAAAGTGGGATGGTGTGAGCAATCCTATTAATATTGCACTTGATAAATTCAGTGATCAAGGTCCTTTCATAACTATACCTTCCAACTTGTTCTTGGTGGGGGGTGCAACACCAGGTGGATGGAATAATCCTGTTCCTGTGCCTTCACAACAATTTACAAGCCGTGGTAACAATGTATTTGATATCACAATTGCATTGTCAAGTGGTTCTGCCTATCTAATCTTACCTGTGAATGGTAGTTGGAGTGAAAAATTTGGGGGTAGTAGTAAAACAGGTGGTCCGTTGGTGTATCAGGGGCCTGATATTCCGTCGCCAGATGCAAATGGTAATTATAAGATTACAGTGAACCTGAATACAAGTTCTTACACTGTAGTTCGCCAGTAATTGTAATCTGTTGAATAAATGACAAACCTCGGCTCAACAGCCGAGGGTTTTTTATGAATTGCTTTATTAACACTATGTAAAACCTAAGCACTTAATTAACTTTGTGTTGCATTAACACAAAGCCCCATCGATCAATTATTTGACTCATGAAATCGGAATCATTGGATAATATATTTTCAGAGGTGCTTGAACGCACAGTGATAAAGAGTGCAGACGAACTTGTTAGTACTTATCCTAAAACTGCAGTTACTGTAGACTGCGTAATTTTTGGTTTTGAGAACGATGAGTTAAAAGTATTGCTTATTAGGAGTGATTTAGAGCGCTATGCAGAACAGTGGAGCTTGCTGGGTAATATTGTTCAAGAAGATGAAGACTTAGATACTGCTGCTTATCGCGTTTTGCAACAACGCACTGGCATGACAGATGTTTTCTTAGAACAGGTACGAGCCTTTAGTGATCCGCAGCGACACCCCGGCGGTAGGGTAATTACAGTAGCTTACTGTAGCCTACTGAATGTAGAACACCATCAACTGAAAATTTTAGATAATGAATTACATTGGCATCCTTTCAATAGTATTCACGAATTAGCATTTGACCATAAAAAAATTTTGGACGAATGCTACGCATGGTTGCAAAAGCGAGTGGTAGAACATCCATTAGGATTTAATTTACTACCAGAGAAGTTTTCCTTACGTAAATTACAAAGTTTATATGAGGCTATTTTAGGTACGCAGATGGATAGAAGAAACTTTAGAAAGAAGTTTTTTTCTATGGATTTTTTGATTGATACGGGCGAATATGAAACTGATGTACCGCATAGGCCTGGAAGGCTATACAGCTTTAATCACGATAAATACAGCCAATCGAAGCGTAAATGGAATGGAATAGATTTTTAAGCCTTTTTTAATATCCGTTCGTCAGCTTTAGATTACCATTAATTTTATTATAAAGATTTGCAAAAAGGATAATATTCGCCATCTTAGTGTTAATAATTCGTTAACTAACTATTGTTAATAGCTCTGACGGGCTGAACGCTATGCTGCCATCTTTCCTCCCAAAATTTGCTTACGCTATAAGTGTGCCGATAGTGCTTTGGTATCTGCGTGTAGTAGGTTTGTTTATTTACCGTAAGGGAAGTATATTGTTTTTTAATGCGTGCATTCCGAAAAACACTCTAATGGTGCTTCCATTGAGTGTATTTCCAATACCTTCTTATTCATTTCCCAAACAAGAAAACCAACCAAGTATGAACCTAAAAAGACGATTGCTTTCGTTTTTAGTGCCACTGCTATTGCTGGCGTTGCCAGGTTTGGCACAAACAAAAACAGTTACCGGTAAGGTAACAGACGACAAGGGCGCTGCTTTGCAAGGTGCTTCTGTAATGGTTAAGGGTACCAAATTGGGTACACAAACCGGTGCAGATGGCGCTTTTAGTATGACAGTACCTTCAAGTGCTACTACACTTGTAATTAGTAGTATTGGCTTTGCACAACAAGAAGTTGCTATTGGTAGTGGTAGCGTAAGTGTAAGCTTGCAACCCGCAGCAAATAGTTTGAACGATGTTGTAGTAATCGGTTATGGTACTGCTAAGCGTAAAGACTTGACAGGTGCCGTAGCTAGTGTAGGTGCACGCGATTTTAACAAGGGTGTTCAAACAGCGCCCGACCAATTAATTCAAGGTAAGGTTGCTGGTGTGCAAGTTGTTAACAGCAGCGGCCAACCTGGTGTTGCTACTACTGTTCGTATTCGTGGTGTTGCTAGTATCCGCGGCGGTAACAACCCTTTATTTGTTGTTGATGGTGTTATTTTAGATGGCCGTGTGGCTCGTCCGGGTAGTAATTTTAGCAACGATATCGGTGGTAATAGCCCTAATGCTAACCCTTTGAACTTTATTAATCCTGCTGATATTGCCAGCATGGACATTTTGAAAGATGCATCTGCGACTGCTATTTATGGTAGCCGCGGTGCTAATGGCGTTGTAATTATTACAACGAAGCGTGGCCAAAGTGGTGCTCCTAAAGTTGACTTCAATACTTCGGTAGGTACATCATCGTTGCTTCGTTCTATTGACGTTTTAAATGGCGATGAATACAGAAGAGCATTAACTATTTATAACTTACCTGGAGGCAACTTCGGTGGAAATATTGATGCTATGGATGCTATTATGCAAAATGGTATTTCTAAGAACTTTGGTATGGCAGTAAGTGGTGGTAACGATGGTAACCGCTATCGTTTAAGCCTTGGCTTACAAGATATTGAAGGTATTGTACGTAAAACAGGATTCAAAAAATACACTATTAACTTCAGTGGCGGCATGAAGTTTTTAGAGAGTAAGCGTCTGGGCTTTGACTACAGTGTTATGACTGCTCAAACCAAAGAAGATATTGCACCGATTACAGCCGACGCTGGTTTCAAAGGTAGCTTAATTGGTCAGGCTTTGCAGTGGAATCCAACACGTCCACTACGTACTGCGAATGGTGCATTAAATATTGATAAGGGTGGCGATCAAATTAACCCACTTGCTATGAGTGAGGCTTATAACGATAAAGCCACCATTACAACAGTTTTAGCAAGTATTCAGCCTTACTACAAGTTTAATGACAACTTAGAATACCGTTTCTTGTATAGTGTTAACTACGGCACTGGTATTCGTAAGAACGAAATCAAAAACTTCATTAACATTCAGGGTATTCAAATTGATACCACGGGCTCTACTGTAAACCGTTACGGTGGTTTTGCAAGTGTTCAAAGCAGCGAGTTGATTACACAGCAGTTCACGCACACTTTGAGTTTCAATAAGCAGTTAAACAGTAATGTTGCTTTAAATGCAGTAGCTGGTTATGAATACATGAAGTTTGAAAACAGAGGTAGCGGTTTTTCCGGACAAGATTTTGCAAATACTACTTTAGCTTATTGGGATTATCTACAGTTTGGTAGCCGCGACCGTCGTAATGCTTACAGCTACAACGATCCATCAAGTGAATTACAATCTATGTTCTTACGTGCAAGTGTTAACTTGAAAGATAAGTACATTTTAAATGCCGTATTCCGTGCCGATGGTAGCTCTAAGTTTGGTGCTAACAACAAATATGGTTACTTCCCTTCTTTAGGTGCAACATGGGTAGCTAGTAACGAAGATTTCTTAAAAGGAAACAGTGTTATCAACTCTTTGAAAGTACGTGCTAGTTATGGTTTAACAGGTAACCAAGAGTTCCCTGCTGGTGCTTCTCAAGAGCGTTGGAGTGCTGGTACACAAAGTTTCTCTCGTTTTCAATTGGAGAACAGAGATTTGAAGTGGGAAACTACAACACAATTCAACTTTGGTGTTGATTTCAGTATCTTGAATGATCGCTTAAGTGGTAGCGTAGATTACTTTGTTCGTAATACCAAAGATTTATTGTTTGCTCGTGATGCTGCCGATCCGGTACCAGTATCAAACGCTAAGCGTTGGGAAAATTTAGATGGAACCATCTATAACAGCGGTTTAGAATTGGCATTGAATTGGAATGTATATCGTCAAAAAGATTGGAATGTTGATATTCGTGGTAACGTTGCTTTCTTAAAGAACGAATTACGCAACTTCGCAGCTCCAATTCCTACGGGTGCTATTTCTGGTCAGGGTTTAACAGGTGCATATGTACAACGTATGGTAAGCAACCAACCTTTGAATGCCTACTACGTACGTGAGTTCTTGGGCATTGATAGAGATGGTAACCCACAGTTTGTAAACAACGGCGAAACCTTTGTGTACAAAGGAAGTCCGAACCCAACTATGTTGCTAGGTTTATCTGCTAGTGTTAGCTATAAGCGTTTCTCATTAGATGTTAATATGAACGGAGCTTACGGTCATTACATCTATAACAACACTGCTAATGCTATATTACCTATTAACAACTTAGGTTCTCGTAACATTGCTTCGTCTTTAATGCAGATGACAAACCGTGAGGCTTTAAGTAGCGCTATTAAAACTAGCGATCGTTACTTAGAGAAAGGCGATTATATCCGCCTTGCCAACACAACTTTGAATTATCGTGTTGGTAACATTGGAAAAACTTTCCGTAACGTAAATGTGTTTATTACTGGTCAGAACCTTTTTGTAATTACTCCTTACAGTGGTTTCGATCCTGAAGTGAATACAGATAAAAACATCGATGGTGTTCCTAGCTTTGGTATTGAGCATACACCTTATCCAACAGCAAGAACATTCATGTTTGGTGTAAACTTTGGTCTATAATCAGTAAAACTCAAAACGTATGAAATTAGCGAAAATAGCAGCAGTTGGACTGATTGGAGCATCAGTATTAGCAAGCTGTACGAAACTAGATGAAAAATTAAATGGTGAACTAACCGGCACCGAAGCCAATCAATTATTTGGAGGCTCTAACCCCGATGTAAGCTCACTGTTAAAAGGCTGTTACGATGCCATGCGTGCCCCTTATCAAGATCAGGCACAATGGTGGGCAGCACAAGAACATACTTCTGATGAAGTAATCGGGCCCACACGTGGTGGCGACTGGGATGATAACGGCGTTTGGCGTGTATTACATAACCATCGTTGGGATGCTGATCATGCCTTCTTAGCCGATACTTACCGAAACTTAGGTAGAGTGGTATTTGCAACTACCGACTTACTCAAGTTCAACCCGCCGGCACAAGCAGCAGCCGAAGCTCGTTTTTTAAGAGCTTATGCCATGTTCTCTATGCTAGATGGTTGGAACCAAGTGCCTTATCGTGAGCCGGGTGCCGATATATCGGTTACACCTAAAGTACGTAGCGGCGTAGAAGCTGCAGATTATATTATTGCAGAATTAAATGCTATTTTACCTGCATTGCCTAATGGCCCTGCATACACCGCTAATAAAGATGCAGCTAGAGCTTTGTTAATGAAAGTGTATCTCAACAAAGGTGTATTTGCAAACAGAGCTGCACCAACTTTCGCTGCTGCCGATATGCAACAGGTAATAACCCTTGCAGATCAAATTATCAACAGCGGAACATATCAGTTAACCAACTACTTCGACAACTTTGCACCAAACAATGAAACATTAAGCCGTGAGAACATTTTCACAGCTCGTAACATTGGTGGTGTAGAAAGTGGTAACGTACGTAGCCGCTGGTTCTGCGGCTTACACTACAACCAAAACCCAAGCGGTTGGAATGGTTTCACCACCATTGCCGATTTCTATAATAAATTCGATGCTACCGATCCTCGTCGTGGTGGTCCTTATCCTGGTCAAACCAATGTAGCTGGTATTAACGTAGGTTTCTTAGTAGGCCAACAACGCGACCAAAATGGTGTAGCACTTCGCGATAGAAAAGGCAATCCGCTGGTATTCACAACAGATGTTAAATTAATTGAAACCGGTAACGACTTGGAAGTAAAAGGTATCCGCGTAGTGAAGTATCCTATCGATTATACTGGTGGTGATAATGCAGACAACGATTACGTATACTTACGTTATTCAGATGTGCTACTCATGAAAGCTGAAGCCTTGCTACGTACAAACCAAGCTGCTGCTGCTCTAACTATTGTTAACCAAATTCGTAGTTTCCGAGGTGTTACTCCATTAGCAACACTTACAAACGATAATTTGATTGATGAGCGTGGCCGCGAGCTCTATTGGGAAGGTTGGAGACGCCAAGATCTTATCCGTTTTGGTAAGTTCTTAGGTACCTGGAACGAAAAGCCAGCCTCTGGAACAGAACGTTTATTGTTCCCAATTCCTAACCGCTCTTTAGCAGCCAATCCTAATCTAAAGCAAAACCCCGGTTATTAATTTACCGTAAGGTTGTAAGCTATAAAGGCCACCATAATGGTGGCCTTTTTTATTATAAAATAATACGCCTTACGGCAAATAAATGAGCAAACTGCTACACCAAATAATACGTAAATTTAACCACTTAAAATATTGATTTTATTAGCCAAAAACGATTGTACAACAAACTTCGAATGAAACAATTTAATTATTTTATTTTTATATTTTTTATTGTAGCAACCATAGCTTGTAATGGCAAGCAACAACCCGATCCACTTTTCACATTAATGCAGAACACGGGCATCAACTTTGCAAATAATATTCATAACACAAAAGATTTTAACATATTCACTTATCGTAATTTTTATAACGGCGGTGGCTGTGCTATTGGTGATATTAATAACGATGGCCTTGCCGATGTTTTTTTTACGGCGAATATGGGCGCCAATAAACTATATCTTAATAAAGGGAATTTTCAGTTCGAAGATGTTAGTGGCAAGGCTGGTATCGAAGAAGCCAATAAATGGAGTACAGGTGTGGTAATGGTTGATATTAATGCCGATGGTTGGCTCGATATTTATGTTTGTAACGCAGGGTATCAGGTAGGTATGAATAGCGATAATGCACTGTTCATTAACAATCACGATGGTACTTTCACCAACAAGGCGAAAGCGTATGGTTTAGATAATAATGGATATACTACACATGCTGCTTTTTTTGATTATGATATTGATGGTGACCTAGACTGTTTTATCCTTAATAACAGTTTTATTCCTGTGAATACTTTGAATAATAGTAACAACAGAACCTTGCGTGCTAAAGATTGGCCCGTAGCAGATTTTTTAAAAGGCGGCGGTAGTTTTCTTATGCGTAACGATGGTGGCGTTTTTACCGATGTTAGTGCAGAAGCCAATATTTACGGCAGCTTGATTAGTTTTGGATTAGGTGTAACAGTGGGTGATGTTAATGGCGACCATTGGCCAGACATTTACGTAAGTAACGATTTCTATGAAAAAGATTATTTATATATTAATCAACGAAACGGAACTTTTCAAGAACAGTTAGAAACTTACGTACAACATACTAGTTTAAGCAGCATGGGTGCCGATATGGCCGATATTAATAACGATGGTTACCCTGATATTTTTACGACCGATATGTTGCCACCAACCGATTATCGCTTAAAAACAACCAGCAGTTTCGATAATATTGATGTACAAAATCTAAAAGAACGGCGAGGCTTTTATCATCAGTATCAACACAATACATTACAAATTAATAATCACGAAGGTAAGTTTTTAGAAACAAGCTTTTATAGCAATGTGGCAGCTAGCGACTGGAGCTGGGGCGGTTTAATATTTGATGCTGATAATAATGGCCTGAGCGACTTATTTGTATGCAACGGCATTTACCACGATGTTACTGATCAAGATTTTATAGATTTTTTTGCGAACGATATTATTCAACGCATGGTACTTACAGGCAAAAAAGAAGAAGTAGATCAGGTAATCAACAAAATGCCTAGTAAGCCTATACCGAATATTTTTTTTCGTAACAATGGCAACTTGCAATTTGAAGATGCTAGCGAAATTTGGGGAACACAACAACCCTCGTTCAGTAATGGTGCCGCTTATGGCGATTTAGATAACGATGGCGATTTAGATTTGATTGTTAATAATGTGAATGCACCTGCTTTCATTTATCAAAATACTGCAATACAACGCGGTGCTCATTATATAGCAGTGCAAGTGAAAGGCACCAATCAAAATACTTTCGCTATTGGCACTACTATTAAACTATACCAAGGTAGTACCATACAAAGTAGAGAAGTTATTCCGAGCAGAGGATTTCAAAGCTCTGTAGATTACAAGCAACTTTTTGGTATTGCTACTACAAAAGTTGATTCAATACAAATTATTTTTCCTAATAATACATATGTAACTTTTGTACAACCTATTACAGATACTTTATTGGTTGTTCAACAACAAGGTAATGAAGCGAAGTGGTTGCCTCCAATAAATGCAACCACAACAGCGTTCTTCACATTAAAAGATAGTAGCAGTTTTTTGCCACATAAAGAAGACGACTATATCGATTTTTATACAGAGCGTAATATTCCTATGATGCAAAGTAGGCAAGGGCCTAAGAGTGCCGTTGCAGATTATAATAACGATGGCTTGCAAGATATTTTTATAGGTGGTGCTGTGGGTAGTGCTGCACAACTATACCTACAATTACCTTACGGTAAATGGCAACGCAGTACACAAACTTTATTCAATCAATATTTAGAATTTGAAGATACAGAGGTAGTAAGTTTCGATGCCGATGGCGATGGCGATGCCGATATCATGGTTGGTAGTGGCGGCAATCATTTACCGCAAGGTAGCATTGAAATGCGTACACGTTTGTATTTGAATGATGGTAAGGGCTTGTTCACAAGTGGTAACGAATTACCTGCTGTATTAGGTAATACCAGCGTAATTGCTCCGTTCGATGTTGATAATGATGGCGATACAGATGTGTTTGTTGGAAGTTTATGCATGCCACAGAATTATGGTATAGCATCTAGCAATCAATTATGGATTAACAATGGTAAAGGCGTATTTTCTGCTCAAACAGTAGCGGCTTTCAAAAGCTTAGGTATGGTTACCGATGCTGGTTGGATGCAACTACAACCTAATGGTAAGCCAACCTTAGTAATTGTAGGAGAGTTCAGTGAACCTCAATTTTTTGAATGGAACGGTACTACCTTGGTTCGTAAGCCTACGAATTTAGATGTTTATAAAGGAATGTGGCAGGCAGTTGCTGTGGCGGATCTTAATAATGATGGTCTACAAGATCTAGTCATAGGTAACTATGGTGAAAATTTTTATTTAAAGCCAGATAGTGCACATCCTGTGAAACTATTCATCAACGATTTTGATGGTAATGGTATCTTAGATAAAGTGTGGAGCAGAACCATTGATAATAAAGATGTACCTGTTTTTTTAAAACGTGAATTAACAGATAATATACCCTCGCTTAAAAAACAAAATCTTCGCCACGAGGCTTATGCTACTAAATCGGTACAAGCATTATTCAGTAATACTTCTTTGCAACAAGCGTTGGTACGAACGTATAATTATACCAGTTCGGTGATAGCATATAATAATGGCAATGCAAGTTTCACCATTCAAAAACTACCCATACAAGTGCAGTGGAGTAGTGTGAATGCAATAACTATAACCGATATTAACCGCGATGACAAACCAGATATCTTATTAGGGGGTAACTTATTTCATTTTCTACCACAATTCGCAAGGCTCGATGCAAGCTACACACACACGTTACTTAATAATGACAATCATACATGGCAATACATAAGCAATCAAAAAAGCGGTGTATTGTTACGTGGTTGTGTTAAAGATATTCAAACCTTACAAGTTGCCGGAAACCCAAATGTGTTATGGTTGCAAAATAACGAGCGTCCGGTATTGTATCAACTTCAGAAGTAAAACATGCGCTATAATTTTATTATTTCATTAATACTGATACTGTTAACAGCTTGTGGCAAGTCATCTGAAAAGCCACTGTTACAAGTATTAACAGCAGAGCAAACCGGCATTCAGTTTTCGAACAACCTTACAGCTACCAATGCATTTAACATGTTTAAATACATGTACTTCTACAACGGTGCAGGAGTTGGTGTAGGCGATTTTAATAACGATGGCTTACAAGATGTTTTTTTCGCAAGCAATCAATCACAAAATAGTTTATATCTCAATAAGGGCAATTTTACCTTTGAAGATGTTACCTCCGCTGCTAATATTCCCCTTAAAAGCGGTTGGAGCACAGGCATTAGCGTTGTAGATATTAATAACGATGGGTTGTTAGATATTTATGTATGTAAGGTAAGTGCGTACGAAGGTTTAACAGGCGCTAATGAGTTACTCATATGCAAAGGTCTGAAAAACGGCATTCCTACTTACGTAAATGAAGCCGAAGCTTACGGTATCAACTTCAAAGGTTTTAGCACGCAAGCTGCTTTTTTTGATATGGATGTTGATGGCGACTTAGATATGTATTTGCTCAATCATGCAGTACATCACAATGGTACATTTGCACAACGTAGTAGTTTTTACAATACTACACACCCTACCAGCGGCGATAGGCTCTATCGCAACGATAATGGAAAGTATATTGATGTTACAGCAACAGCCGGAATTAACAGTACTGCAATTGGTTATGGGCTAGGCATTGCTATCAACGATGTCAATAACGATGGATATCCCGATATATATGTTGGCAACGATTTTCATGAAAACGATTACCTCTATATCAACCAAAAAAACGGAACCTTTAAAGAAGCATTAAACGAACAAATACAACATACTAGTCAGTTTAGTATGGGTGTTGATATGGCCGATCTTAATAACGATGCTCAGACTGAAATCATAAGCATGGACATGCTACCCGACGATCCCTATATTTTAAAACGCTCTCTTGGCGAAGATGCTTACGATATATTTCAAGTGAAATTAAAACATGGCTATAACCATCAGTATGCACGTAATAACTTGCAGTTAAATAGAGGCAATGGTAAGTTCAGTGAGGTGGGCTTGTATGCTGGTATTTATGCAACCGATTGGAGTTGGGCTCCGCTGTTAGTAGATCTAAATAACGATGGCTTAAAAGATATATTTATTACCAATGGTATTCCTAAACGCTTGAACGATATTGATTATGTGAACTATGTTAGCAACGAAGAAGTACAAGCTAAAATTCGAACCAATACCATTGGTGAAAAAGATATGGCCGTTATTAATCACTATCCTGAAATTAAACTGCCGAACAAAGTATATCTCAATCAAGGTAATGTACAATTTACAGATGCAGCGGCAAGCGTAGCAGATAATATACCAACATTCAGTAATGGCGCTGCGTATGCCGATTTTGATAACGATGGCGATATAGACATCATCGTTAATAATATTAACGATAAAGCAACCATTTATCGCAACACCTGTAACGATGCTAAACAAGCACCAAGCATTACAATCACATTAAAAGGAAATGCCACTAACAACAACGCTATCGGTGCCAGGGTACTATTGTACACCAATAAGCAAGTGTTAAGCTATGAAAAGCAGCCAGTACGAGGGTTTCAAAGCAGTATGGAAGTGCCATTACAATTCGCATTGCCCACAACTGCTATAGATTCTGCTATACTTATTTGGCCCGATAATACGTACCAATATCTTACCATCGACACCACTAAGCTGCATCGTACACTAACGTATCAACCCAATCTGCCAACGTTTAATTTCAAACAGTTACAACCACAGCCAATACAGCATCATTATGTTTGGAGCGATATAACAAAAGCTGCCCAACTGCAATTTACCCATCAAGAAAATAGTTTTGTAGAATTCGATCGAGAACAGCTTATTCCTTGGATGGTAAGCAAAGAAGGCCCTGCACTTGCCATAGCCGATGTTAATGCCGATGGCTTGCACGATATTTTTATTGGCGGCGCTCGAGATCAGTCCGCAGCATTATTGATGCAACAACCCAACGGCACTTT
Organism: Chitinophagaceae bacterium; assembly: GCA_046296295.1. GTDB lineage: Bacteria > Bacteroidota > Bacteroidia > Chitinophagales > Chitinophagaceae > UBA10646. The sequence goes on from JBKBLG010000014.1 coordinate 48,149, forward strand.
TCATCAACGAACATCAACAGCATTAATGGCAGATAGCAGTTTTGAAGATGTAGCAGCCACCTTTGCCGATATTAATAACGATGGATCCCCCGATTTGCTCATAGCAAGTGGCGGCAATGAATTTTATGGCAACGATGAGCACAATCAACCACGCCTATATCTGAACGATGGTAAGGGTAATTTTAGCAAGCAGCCCAATGCATTCAATGGCATTTTTGCAACGGCAAGTTGTATTGTAACAGCCGATTTTAATAGCGATGGCTGGCTCGATGTGTTTATTGGAGCAAGAGCCCAACCCAATACTTACGGCAGCATTCCAGAAAGTTACCTTGCGGTAAATGACGGTAAAGGCAACTTCAAAAAAGCCAATAACGCATTGCAAAAAATCATAGCACGTATAGGCTTAGTTACAGATGCTGTAGCAACAGATATCAATAGCGATGCAAAACCTGATCTTTTCATTGCAACAGAGTGGGGTCATATTTATAGTATAATTAGTAGCGGGCAGGCTTACACGCAAGCTACCATTGGTAAAAAAGGGCTGTGGCACAAATTATTACTTACCGATATCAATGCCGATGGTATTGCCGATATTGTAGCAGGTAATCTCGGGCTCAATAGCCGATTAAAAGCAACCGAGCAACACCCCATACGTTTATATATCAACGATTTTGATGGTAACGGTATTACAGAACAAATACTTACTTACTACCTTAATGGTAAAGAGATTCCATTTGCGAATAAAGACGAGTTGCAAAAGCAACTACCCATACTCAAGAAAAAATTCTTATATGCCGAAGCATTTGCCAAAGCCGATCTGCCAACACTATTAGGAGCCGATAAGTTAAAAGCAGCACAACAATATACTGTTACCGATTTGGCTAATGCCGTTTTCTTAGGCAATGGTAAAGGCGCATTTACACAATTACCAACCACGCAATTGCCATATACCATGCAGCTTGCACCCTTACGAGCTATGGCAGCCATCGATAAAACACATGTATTGTTAGCAGGTAATTTCTACGATAACAACATACAAATGGGCCGCTACGATGCCGATTATGGACTATTGTTACAAACACAACCACAATACACTGCATCGTTACTATGGCAGCCTAACAAAATGCCATTGCCTATTACCGATCAAGTAAGAAACATAGCTCGCTTACAAGTAGCAGGCAAGCAGGCCGTACTACTTGCAAAAAACAATGCTCCGTTACAACTACTCCTATACGAAAAACTACCCTAGTATAATTTTAACAACATTTACCGTAAGGTAATACACACCTTGCGGTAAATGTATATTACCATGCGAGTACTGAGCATCATTTTTTTAATCATATTAGCTACCTGCTACGATTGTAAGCCACCGATAGTACAATACCAAACAGCATACCGCCTGGCTTTCAAATAAATAGCGGTGCTACAAATGTAATTATTGATAATGCAAGCATTCAGTCAAAGAGTATTATGGGCAATAAAAAAGGTGATGCGGTATTGTAAGCAATAAAACCTGTGTATATCAACAGCTTAATGCAGCAATATGCACAAACATTACACGTTAAACCTAAACTAGAGTTTTACTCCTAACAACATTGGCGTTTAGCAACCGAGCGGTATAGAGTGGTATGCTCGCAGCAGGCTCATCATAAAAAACTAGTAACAAATTATAGCGACGGCACTAACACAGCAAGCACAAATACTTGATCTTTTTTGCAACATATCTGCGCATCAGGCAAAAACCACTTTTTCGATAGTACCACCTTACGGTAAATAAGAAAGCAGTCGCTGCTTCCATTGTTGATAAAAATCTTCGTACTGTGTTAGCTTACCGGGTTTAATCGCTTGCACAGGTTGCTTACCTACAAAAGCATCTTGGGTATTGAATGTTCCTAAGCCAATACCTGCGGCAATAGCCGCACCAACGCTACCTTCATTATCATAGAGTTCAAGTTCAAGATTGGTAACATGGGTTAGTGCCTGACAAAAAGTATCGCTTAAAAACATATTGGTGCGGCCGGCTTTCATTTTGGTAGGAGCTATTCCGTTTTCCCGCATTATATCAAGCCCGTACCTAAAACTGTAGGCAATACCTTCTTGTACCGCTCTGAAATAATGGGCTGGGGTATGTACATTCAAATCAATACCTAAGAGCTGTGCACCGGGCATGGTATTGCCAAGCATACGCTCTGCTCCATTACCAAAAGGCAAAAACATAAGTCCATGTGCGCCAGCAGGTATCGATTGCGATAAAAAATTCATATCGTTGTAGCTATACTGCGGCCCCAGAATACGGCGTGCCCAATTATAAGCGTTGCCTGTACCATTAATACATAGCAAAATACCAATACGAGGGTTTTCGGCAGTATGGTTAACATGTGCAAAGCTGTTAACCCTACTTTCTGCATCGTACGATAATTGTTGCGTTACGCCATACAATACACCACTAGTACCTGCGGTGGCAGCTATTTCGCCTGGTTGTTGCACATTTAGGCTAAATGCATTGTTGGGTTGATCGCCACATTTGTAAGTAACAGGGGTGCCGGCTTTTAGACCAAGTTCATCGGCTACCGCCGGACTAACACCACCGTGGCTGCCAAATACGTTGTGAATTGGCGGTATATAGTGCTTATCTAATTGATAATATTCAAATAGCTTATCGCAAAGCTGGTTGTTTTTAAAATCCCAAAAAATACCTTCACTTAAAGCGCTAACACTGGTAGTTGCTTGCCCTGTTAAACAAAACGAAACATAATCGCCAGGTAACATCATGGTATGAATCTGCCGATAGATATGTGGTTCGTTTTGCTGTACCCAGGCTAATTTACTAGCCGTGAAGTTGCCCGGGCTATTCAGCAAGTGGGTTCTACAATAATCTTTACCAAGCGCTTCAAAAGCATTTTCGCCAATAGTTACCGCACGGCTATCGCACCAAATAATACTCGGCCGCAACACATGATAATGCCTGTTTAATAATACTAAACCGTGCATTTGGTAACTAATACCGATAGCTTTAATATCTTTAGGGTTGTATTTGCCGGTTGCGTTCGCTTTAATAATAGCTTTTTGCGTATAACTCCACCAATCTTCAGGGTGCTGTTCGTACCAACCGGGTTTTGGCGATTGAATAGGTGCTTCGCCTTCCGGAAATTGTGCTGCTGCAACTTTAGTTTTTGTTGCTGCATCAATCACAGATACTTTTACCGACGAAGTACCAATATCAACTCCTAATAAATACATGCATCAATCGTTTATAGTTGGTGAATGTAAGCATACACGGCAATAAAAATTTAAAATCATCGGCCGAAAAATAATCTGTTAAGGTTATGTAATTTCAATATTATCAACATCTTTAAATATTAAAAAACTCAATGCAATATTTACGTAAGTACCTATTTCTAATGCATGGTTTATTGGTTATTGCAGGCAATAACTACGCACAAACCGCTGCACAGCTCGATAAAGTAGTTGTTTTTTCGAGTGGTGCCGAGCTGCATCATAGTGTTACCCTTTCGGTAAAACAAGGCGCAAGCGAGGTTCAGATATATAAGTTAGCTCGTGTAGCCGATGTACGCAGTATTCAAGTAACAGCACCACCACAAGTAAGCGTAGTGGGCGTGAAGTATCAAAACAACTATTTGCAGCCTGCGGCAACTACCAATAAGTTGTTACAAGATTCTATTAAACAAATACAAACACAAATTACACAGTTACAAACCCAGCAAGCCGAGGCCAATCAAATGCAAGAGCTCCTAAAGGCCAATATGGAAATGAAAGGGCAGGCGGGCTTACAAGTAACCGAGTTTGCTAAGTTTTTCGATTATTATAGAGCAAAGCTAAATGCCCTACAAAAAGAAGTACAAACTCACAAAGCAGCTATTGCTAGCCTGCAAGAAGTGCTCCAACGCCTGCAACAGCAAGAATACGATGGTAGCCGTAATAAAGAGCAGCCAACCGGTAGTATTACCTTGCAGTTGCAAAGTGCTGTTGCTGGGCGCTATACTTTTAATATTAGCTACATTGCCAATGCAGCCTCATGGAAGCCATCGTATGAAGTAAAGGTGAAACATGTACAAACTGGGTTACAAATTGTACAGAAAGCGTCTATTACTCAAAATACTGGTATTGATTGGAAGCAAGTGAAGCTAACCCTGAATAGTGGTATGCCGCTCAACCAACAAGAAGCACCCGTGTTACAGCCCAAGTTTGTTCGTTATGCAGTACCAAGGGCAATGCTGAAGCAAAAGCAAACTGATATTTCTTCTAATGAACATGAGTACAGTAGAAATATCGTACCCAACCAAAGTGAAACACAGCAGCTTGAACAAATGCTACAGGGCAAAGTAGGTGGCGTGAACGCAACTGCAATGGCAGGTGCTAGTAAGCAAGTTGTAATTAGGGGTAATAGTTCTACCAGTGGTAGTAACAAACCATTGTACGTTGTAGACGGAGTTCCGGTAGAGGAAGCTATCTTTCAAAAAATTCCATCTGTTCAAATTGAAAGCATCGATGTTTTGAAGGATGCAGCGGCAACTGCTATTTATGGAAGTAGTGGTCAGTATGGTGTGGTAGTGGTAACCACCAAAAGTGCCACCGATTATGTGCTACAATCAGACCAATTATTGAACCAACAATTTGAAGTAGAGCTCCCGTACGATGTAGTGCAAGGTTACAATGCACAAACAGTAACACTTCAATCCAAAGAAATTCCGGTAATGTACAAGCATGTAACAGTACCGAGTATCAACCCACAAGTGTACTTGATAGCTGAAATAGCCGATTGGAGTAAGTATAATTTGTTACCGGGCAGCGCTACAATTCAACTGCAAGGCACGTATGTTGGTACTACCCTGCTTAATACTGCTGCTACTAGCGATACTCTTGCTTTAACACTTGGGATAGACAAGCAAGTGAACGTACAACGCAATGTATTGAAAGATGTGAGTAGTATAAAATTTTTAGGCAGTAATAAGTTGCAAACGTTTACCTACGAAATCAGTGTTAAGAATAATAAGCAAGAAGGTGTAGCACTACAAGTGCAAGATCAAATTCCATTATCTACCAATGCCGATATTGAAATTGTTTTGAAAGAGCCCGGCGGCGCTACTTATACCGATGATAAAGGCTTTTTAACATGGCAGCTTAATTTAGCCCCAGGCGAGGTTAAAAAAATGCAGTACACATTTACCGTAAGGTATCCGAAAGATAAAACCTTGCATTGGTAGCAATTATCAAATGATAATAATAGCTGATTTAACGAATGGGGGGGGGGGGGGGGGGGGGGGCCGCCCCCCCCCCCCCAAAAAAAAAAAGGAGTATGGGGAAAAAAAAAAAAAAAAAAA
>JBKBLG010000014.1:53500-93395 GCA_046296295.1 Chitinophagaceae bacterium
GCCCCCCCCCATTCGTTAAATCAGCTGTAGATAGCAATGAAGTACACAAACCCACAAAATTTTTTTGCTTTTAAAGCTGTTTGTACGGCTCTAAAACCTCACAAAACTGCAATTACATCTATTTATTACGTTACTTTACGCACAAATACGCACAATTGCGCAGCTATATGAAATTAACACGTTTTGTAATCCTTACAATCTGTTGTGGCTTAGTAGCACTGGCAGTGCAGGCACAGCCCAATCCGAAAAGAGAATTTAGAGCGGCATGGCTCGCTACCTATGCTAACATTGATTGGCCAAGTAATCGCAACCTAACACCTGCACAAGAGCAAGCCGAATTTATTCAACGCGTTACCGAGTACAAAGCCATTGGATTGAATGCCATTTTTGTCCAGGTACGTAGCCAGTGTGATGCAATGTATCCGAGCCCCTTCGATCCTTGGAGTGCCGACTTAACTGGTACGCAAGGCGTAGCACCTAGTCCTTTTTACGATCCATTACAATTTATGATCGATGAAAGCCATAAGCGAGGCTTAGAATTTCATGCCTGGTTTAACCCTTACAGGGCGTTAGCAACTGCTACAACAAGCTCGCTAGCCGCATTATCCCCCAATCATATCATTAATACGCAGCCAAGTTGGATATTAGATTGTACCACAAACACTAATGGAGCTGTACAGAAAATATTGAACCCGGGCTTACCCGAGGTGTGGAATTATGTGATTGGTGTAGTAATGCATGTGGTAAGAAACTACGATGTAGATGGTATTCACTTCGACGATTATTTCTATACCAATCCTGCTTTAACAACTTATAACGACGATGCCACTTTCGCACAGTACGGAAGAGGCATCACTAACAAAAACGATTGGCGCCGCTCTAATGTAGATACCCTTATAAAACGCCTTGGCGATAGTATTAGAGCCGTGAAGCCTTGGGTGAAATTTGGTATTTCGCCAACCGGTATCTGGATGAGCCAAGCCAACAATCCTTTGGGAAGTAACACCAGTTCTGGCGCTACTCAACACTTTAGAGATTTATTTGCCAATTCGCGATTATGGCAACAAAACGGTTGGATTGATTATTTAGCACCACAGGTATACTGGTTTATAGGACAAACCGGTAGCGATTACAACAATCTTATTCCCTGGTGGAACAACAATGCATTTGGTAGACACATGTACATAGGCCAAGCCGGTTATAAAGTTGGCGACCCTGCACAAGGCGCTTTTAATACAGATAACGGACAAATTCCTAAACAAGTACGCCTCAACAGAACGTTCAATAACATACATGGGCAAATCGTGTACAACACTACCAGCCTAAGGAACAACCGCCTTGGTTTTAGAGATAGCTTACAACAAAACTTGTACAACACACCTGCTCTTTGGCCTGTTATGAGTTGGATCGATAATGCTCCGCCGCCAGCACCTACACAAGTAACTGCAACATTAACCACACCTACACAGGTAACGCTTACATGGCAGGCAGTAACCGGAGGCGGCGAATTGGCAAGGGCTCGGCAATTTGCCATATACAGAGCCACCGATAATGGTGTTAGCATTAACAATGTGGCACATTTCATTGGCGTTACACCTATGGATACACTCCGTTTTGTAGATAATATTGTTGCCGATGAGCCTTACTATTATATTGTTACAGCACTTGATCGCATGCACAACGAAAGTGCACCAAGTGCCATTGTTGCAGTAAATACGGGAATATTACCGCTAACCCTACAGCAATTTTCAGTAGCCAAAAAAGAAAATACTGCACAATTGTTATGGGTAACCGAGCAAGAAATCAACTTTAGTCATTTTGTAATTGAACGCAGCGCTAATGGCAGTCATTTTGAGCCGATTGCACAATTGAAATCACAAGGTAGCCGGCAGAGCAGAAATACGTATCGTTATGAAGATAACCTTACGGTAAATGCAGCCCGCACTTGGTACTACCGCTTAAAAATGGTGGATGCCGATGGCAAGTATCAGTATAGTGTGGTACGTACCATTAAAGATGTAACAGCCACAGTAGCAGTATATCCGAATCCTGTACCTGTTCATGGAACACTAATAGTGCAACTACCTGCAAGTGATAGTAAGGTACAATACCGTTTGGTTAACGCACAAGGTGTTGCCATACAACAAGGTACATTAGCACCTTACGCACAAGCAGCCATTCGTTTGCAAGCACAGGTAAAGGCCGGCAGCTATTGGTTGCAACTGCAATCGGGCGATGGTAACTTACATACTGTAACCGTACAAGTACAATAAATGTTTTGTCAGCTTGAAACTCCACACAACGAAAGGGCTCGCCATAGGCGAGCCCTTAGTTTTTTAGGTTCATTTACGTAAGTAACTTAATCACGCTTCATCATTTTTTCCGCATTTTCTGCTACTTGTAATGCCTCTATGAATTCATCAATTTCACCATTAATAACAGCATCTAAGTTGTAGCTGGTAAGGCCGATACGATGGTCGGTAACACGGCCTTGCGGCCAGTTGTAGGTGCGTATTTTAGCACTGCGGTCGCCGGTACTCACCAACGTTTTTCTTTGGCGACTAATTTCTTCTTCTTGCTTGCGTACTTGTTCTTCGTAGAGTTTGGTACGTAGCATTTGCATGGCTTTTTCGCGGTTGCCTAACTGAGTACGTTCTGTTTGACAAATAACCACGGTGCCAGTAGGAATGTGTGTAAGCATTACCTTGGTTTCTACCTTGTTAACGTTCTGGCCACCTGCACCGCCGCTTCGGGCAGTTTCCATTTTTACATCACTGTCTTTTAATTCAAAATCAATCTCTTCGGCTTCGGGCATTACTGCAACTGTGGCAGCACTGGTATGTACACGCCCTTGTGTTTCAGTAGCAGGTACACGCTGTACACGATGCACACCACTTTCAAATTTCAAGGTGCCATATACATCGTCGCCAGTTACTTCGAGCATCACTTCTTTGTAGCCACCCGCGGTGCCCTCGCTCTCGCTAATAATAGCTGTTTTCCAACCTTTTTTGTTGCAGTAACGTAGGTACATGCCAAGTAAGTCGCCAACAAACAAACTTGCTTCATCGCCGCCGGTGCCGGCTCGTAATTCGATAACTGCATTTTTATCGTCTTGCGGATCTTTGGGAATGAGTAGTTTGGTAAGTTCTTTTTCGAGCTGTTCTTTGCGTTCTTCTAGTGCTGGAAGCTCCATTTTAGCCAACTCTTTCATTTCATCATCGCTACCATTCAAACTTTCTTTCGCAAAATCATAGTCGGCCTTAACACGTTTATATTCACGGTAGGGCACTACAATTTTTTCGAGGTTGCGGTATTCTTTGCTATAGGCTTGAAACTCTTTTTGATTGTTAATAATTTCTGGGTTGGTTAATGCTACCCCTACTTGTTCAAAACGAGCTTCTATGGCATCTAACTGATCAATCATACATCGGTTTTTTGGTGTACCATTTGGGTACGTACCTTACGGTAAATATGCCGTTAAGGCGGCGGCAAAGGTACAAGATTTGCCATGCTTGTCAATGCCAATTTGAATCTGCACCTCATTTACCGTAAGGTTATATTGAATGCAGTAAGTTTGAGCCATGCAATACCATCAATATAGCGCTACGGAAGGCATATTTACAGGTACAACATTACTGCCGCCGCATTGGGTGCTTACAGTAGACGATGGCGGCACTATTGTTGCCTTGTTGCCAGAGGCAACAGGGGCTGTAACCAAACTTACTGGTTTGTTATGCCCGGGCTTTGTGAATGTACATTGCCATACCGAACTCAGCCACTTGCATGAACGCATACCCAAGCATACGGGTTTGGTCGATTTTATTTTGCAAATACTGGGGCACCGAGGTACGCCTGCCGTACAAGTGCACAATGCCGCTGCGAAGGCTATGGATGCTATGTGGCAACAGGGTATTCAGGCGGTTGGTGATATTGCCAATACCGATGCAACTATTGCTGCTAAGCTGGCCTCTCCGTTACAGTTTCATAATTTTATTGAAGTAAGCGGATTTAGTCCGGCTATTGCTGCCACTAGGTTGGCACAGGGTATAGCAGTGTACGAAGCTTTTGAGGCCGCAATGCCAGCGCAAAATACTTTAGTGCCGCATGCACCCTACAGCACTAGTACCACCTTGGTGCGTAACTTGTTGGCACATAGCAGTGGCAAGGTGGTATGTATACACAACCAAGAAGCACCTACAGAAAATGTATTTTTTTCTAAGCCTGCCGATAGTGATTTTAACCGCCTTTATCAAGCACTGCAAGTGCCAATAGCAGATTTTTTTGAACCTTCCGGGCAATCGAGTCTTGATACACTATGGCCTTACTTACAACCTGCTGGCACATTAATATTGGTACACAATACCTTTTTAAGTAGCGAGTTGTTGCACAATCATTTGCTGCATAATAAATTGCCAGAAGTGTATATGTGTATTTGTATTCGTGCTAACTTATACATTGAACATACAGTTCCGCCCATTGCAGACTGGTTGGCCTGGAACGACTATTTGGTACTTGGCACCGATAGTCTGGCTAGTAATGAGAGTTTGAGTATTTGGGAAGAAGTACAAACCATTCAACAGCATTTTCCGGCGATACCGCTGGTGAAAATATTGCAATGGGCAACTTACAATGGTGCTAAAGCACTAAATATGGATGCAAAGCTTGGGAGTTTTGCTATAGGTAAGCAACCGGGGGTATTGTGCTTGCAGCATGGTAGTGTACAACGCTTACATTAGTTAAGTACGGCTTGCAATACGGGCAGCGATTTAATAGTACCAAAATCGGTTACGTGCAAGGCTAGGTATTGCTGCAATGCTGCTAGTAGTTGCCGGCGAGTTGCTTGATTTAATTTGATATTCGCCAGTGCTTCATAAAAATGAATGCTTTGTATATCGCTAATAATGGCGCTGTCATTTACCGTAAGGTAATGTTGGTGTGTTGGGGTTTGAGCAATAAAGCAGCCTTCAGTTAAATCGAGTATAGGGGTTTGATTGCTGTATTGCCCCTGAATTTCAAAACCTAATTCTGCGGCGAGGTGTAGGGTAAAATAAAGCGGCAGGTTGGCAAGTGTTGTTGTATCTGTTTTATCGGCATGTATCAAACTATCGTGAATGAGATAAAACAGTTCCGGGTTCGCTTCTGGTTGTTTTAAGCTGTGTTGCAATAGCTCTACCATGTATAATGCTACTGCATTACGAACCACATCGAAGAAAATATGCTGGTACATATAAGCCCAGTCGAAGGTTTTGATGAATTGCAAACTTTTGAACTCGTTATGGTACACTTCCATCTCTAATATGGCTGCAGGTTGAAAGTAAATGGCTTTATTCCCGCCCTTTTTGCCTGCTTTGCGAACGCCTTTTACCATGTAGCTCTGTGCGCCGAACAACTCAGTATATACCTGTGCAATGAGGCTGGTATCGCCATAAGCAACGGTGCGAAGTACTATGCCTTTAGTGCTGTGGGTGGTCATGCAGTGCAAAGATGCTACTCCTTTGCTTTACTAAATGAGAAAATAACATGCCATAATGGCGAGTATAGCTGCCTTGGCAATAGTTTTGCACTGCAACAACAAAACACTATTATTTCATTTTTAAAACATAACCGTTATGTCTTTCACATTAGCGCCACTCCCTTACGATTACAGTGCTTTAGAGCCACATATTGACACTACAACCATGCAAATTCATCATGGTAAGCACCATCAGGCTTATGTTGATAATTTAAACAAGGCTATTGCTGGTACAGAGCATGAGGGTAAGTCTATTGAAGCACTTGTAGCTGTTGCTGGCAGTATTAGTGCTGCTGTTCGTAACAATGGTGGTGGCCATTGGAACCATACTTTTTTCTGGGAAAGCTTAGCACCTAATGCCGGCGGTAAACCAAGCGGCGATTTGGCTGCTGCTATCGATGCTGCCTTTGGTAGTTTTGATGCCTTCAAAGAAAAATTCAACAACGCTGGTTTAACACGTTTTGGTAGCGGTTGGGCTTGGTTGATTGTGAAAGATGGCAAACTAGAAGTAACCAGTACCCCTAATCAAGATAACCCATTGATGGATGTTGCCGAAGTAAAAGGTACGCCTATTTTGGGTGCCGATGTTTGGGAACATGCTTATTATTTGAAGTATCAAAATAAGCGTGCAGATTATTTGGCTGCTTTTTGGAATGTGGTGAATTGGAGTAAAGTAGCTGAGCGTTTTGCTGCGGCAAAATAGTATTATCGCTATTGTTACAATATTAAAGGATGGGGCTTGCCGTAGGCAAGCCCCATCCTTTTTTTGATATAGTTCCCTTACGGTAAATGCTGCTATTGCTATGCTGGCAAGCATTGATAGTGCAGTTGCACTAAACCCTTTGGATAGCTTGTTGCCGATATTAATTGTAATGGTTGCATTGGCCTGCCCGATTGAAATAGGCTAATGCCGCTGCCTAACAAAACTGGTATAACAGAAATATACAACTCATCTACCAATTGGCGGCTTAGTAATTGATGGATAATAGAAGCACCGCCATCGCAGAATATATGCTTGCCACTTTGTTGTTTTAACTGTTGTACTAGCGCTATTAAATTACCATTGTAAAAATGTACACTGCCTTCGCTAGCTTGTGCTGTATGCGTTATGATATAAGCCTCTTTGTCGCTGTGCGGAAAAGGGTAGCCCATGCTTAACACTTTATCGTACGTTCGCTTGCCCACAATAACAGTATCAATCGTTTTTATAAAACGTTGATAGCCATAATCTTCACCAGTTTGTTCTACGAGTGATAAAAAGTCTAGTTCATCTTGTTCTCCGGCAATGAAACCATCGGTACTTGCTGCGATGTATACGATTAGTTTTCGTTGTTGCATAAACGTTCTAATTGTTGTTGTAAAAAGGTGGGTGATAGTTGTTGGTAACACAAACTAAGATCTGTAACAGCCCAAGCGCCGCAAATAGCGCCCATTTGCATACAGGTTTCAAGTGGCAGCTGTTGTAACCATCCATATAAAAATCCTGCAAAAAAACTATCGCCTGCACCGTTGCTATCTACAATAGGAGCATTGCTGATGGCTGGTTGTTCTATCCATTTACCGTAAGGTGTTAATAGGGTTGCACCCGCTTTGCTATGGGTACATATTACCAATTGCTTGCCTTGCGCTATCAACTGTTCCATTACATTTCGGTAATGCAGACAATTATCGGAGCTCATATGAATATACTGTGCAGCTTCAATAAACGGCTGATGATAGGTGTTACTGCCATCATAATCGTGCAAGTCGGTCCACACAGGTTTGTTGCTGGCTTTAACCAACGGAATAAGCTGCTTACAATAGGTAATAATATTGAGAACTACCACATCGGTAGCATCTAATTGTTGTTGAATAATATTATACGGATGTGTTAGTGTTTCAGACGATTGTGTAACGAACATAGAAATACGATTGCCTGCAGTATCCATAAGATTGATATGCCTTTCTGTGCCTGCAGGATCGATGGTAGTAATGGTATTCAATTGTTGCGCTGCTAAGAAATCTCGAATGTGTTGGCCATAATAATCGTTGCCGAAAGCTGTGTACAAGGTAGTAGGTACTTGTAATTTAGTAAGCGCTAAAGCCTTACCTATGCCCGTTGAACCGCAACCTTCGTGGAGGGGAGCGTAATGTATGGTTTGCGGTACACCTTGCGGTAAATGTTGTAAATGCACAATATGGTCGTACGTACTACCGCCTATAACAAATACATGTTGCATGGTATATATGTATTATGTGATTGGTTGATACACTGTTGTTACTTCAATACGATTTTGATCAGGATCGAGGGTTTCGAACTCGTAATAGCCATCGCCTGTAACCCGTGGCCCTTTAAGTATCGTAAAGCCTGCGGCTTGTATTGTAGCAGCTTTAGCATCTACCTCTTGCATGGTAGCTACGCCAAATGCCAAATGAATGATGCCTGTATGCTGTTGTTGTATTGTGTCGTTTAAATTGTTGGGTATAGTTGGCATTTGCATAAGTTCTAATCGTGCACCGCCACCATTGAAAGTAATAAAATAGCTTTCAAAATCATTGTTAGGGTTCGTGTACTTATTATTTGCAATGCCATTGAAGTAAGTTGTGTAATATGCTTTTAATGCTTCTAACTGGTACGTCCAAATAGCTACATGTTCTAGTGAAATTGTCATTTGTTATGCTGTTGATGCATTGCTTGCTGCCATACAAGCTTACCTTTATTATTAAAATATTTGATACCAGCGAAAGGTTGTTTTGCTTGAAAAAGGCCACCTGATTGTTGGCTTAATCCGATCAGCAAATAACCATTGCCGCCTGCAATACGTAGGGCTTTGGTACCATCTTCTAAAGTAAATAAATGTACGGCTTCACCACTATCGTCGTCTAAACCAACAACACTGCGGTATTTGCCATCTGTTGTTTTATTAGCACCAATGCCGCCACGTTCGTAACCAAGGTCGTCGTTCCAAAGCATACCAGTACTACTGAACATACGCTTACCTGTGTTAGGGTCTGGCAGGCTATCGCCTAGTAGTACCTTATCGAACCCTTGTTCGTTTAAAATGGCAATGCCATTGCCATTGTGGCGATAGTTTTTATACCATTGCATGTATTCGTTACTATCGGCGCCGGTTGATGCCCAGTATTTTCGAACCAAGTTTGTATCGGTACGTACTCTGTTGTTAGAGGTTGGTATAGGTGCACCAATTAAAATACGATCTCTACCTTGTTCGTCTTCAATTACAATTCCCTTTGCCCTAATGATATTACTGGTAGGTGTTTTGCCTGTAAAAGCAACAGTTACAACCAGAAGCAACAAGCTAACAGTAGCTATTACTATTAGCTTTAATTGCTTTATTTGTTGTTCTAAGGATTGTATGCGTTTTTCCATCATATATTATATTATAAACCAGCGTAAACAGTTGTATTAGGTAGCTTATGAATACCACCTCGGTGTACAATAACAGATTGACGGTTGTAATCGGTAGTAAGTTCTAACCAGCCAGTATACACACCATCGGCTTTTACTGCTTGAAACGGTAAATATTTTCTGGTGCGTTGCAACCACAAACCATCCCAACGTATATCGCCATTTACAAAATAGCTTCTTTGCATTAGTATAATTTGTGATGCATTGTACCACTCGTAAGATTGCATGTTGTGGGCAGTAATGGCATCGGCATGATTTAGCACAGGGCTTTGCTCAAATCTATTTACCGCAAGGTTGGTATAAAAGCTACTCGTTACTAAAAACTGTAATTTATCAACCCGATAAAGTGGGTCGCCAACAAGTTGTGTACCAACTATTAAATCGTAACGGCCATCTTGTGTTACATCAATCGCTAGAGGACCACTGCTAGGAGTTACTTCACGATTGTTGAGTTCGATAATCGTTGTTTCGCTACTAATGGGTGTAGAACTTACAGGCTTAATAGCATCTTTTTTAGTACACGCGGTAAGGGCTATTAGCAATGATAGGGTTAGGGTGAAAAGGGTGCATTTCATGCTTTTAAATTTTAAGCAAAGCAACATCATTGCATTACCACCTGCAATCACATAAGTATGTGAAATAAAAAAGGTGTAGCCACAGCGCTACACCTTTTACCGTAAGGTTACTTTACAGTAAATGTTTATTTGCGTTTGATGATAACTGCACTAATTACACCACGCTCATTGCCACCATCGCCTGGGCGAACAGTGCGTGTACCACCCACCACCATTGATGTTGAGCCGCCGCCATCGAGGTTGATGGCGTAAGTACAACCTAAATCTTTCAACATATTTGCTAGATTGTTAAGGTTGATGCCCGGATAGGTGGGACTGTTATCGCCTTCTACTGCTAGTAGCATAATAATGCCATTGCTCGTATGCCCAATGGCAGAACGAGGGCGTTCTGTGGTATTGTTCACCGAAATCAACTCTTCGCTATCAGTTATTCTAATCGAATTATCGTACACTAGCATAGGTGAGCCCCCAATGGCACTTATAGTATTCCAAATAGTGCCACCTGCCGGAAAGTTGGCAGTAGGTACGGGCTGTGGAGCAACATTCAGTGCGTTGGGGCTTGGCTGTGGATAGCTATAAATTAAATCGTTACCTGTACCTACATGATATATCCAAGCGGCACTTGGTGCTCCGGTACTACTTACGCCAAATGCAGCTCGGGTAGGAAAGTAGCTTGTATTGTTGCCATTAAATGTTCGTGTTAACGCTTTAATGTTAGGGGCACTCACGGTATTATTATACTTCACCGTACTGAACGATTGTGTGCCGCCAAAATAACCACCATTGATGCAGGCATAAACAATGCCGGGTTCGGCATTGTAAAAGGCAGTTGGCGTGGTATTAGTTGCGGCCATCACAGGTTTAAACTCAAACATGGTGTTTCGACTATCGAAGGCTACACAAAAAGCTCTTGTGGTACGCCCCATATAGATAGTATCGAACTGGTATACTTGAATACCGGTGGGAAATGTTAAGCCTAGCGTACTACTAAGCTTCCAACCCGCAGGTAATTGTAGCAGGGTAGTTACTGGTGGAATAGGTGGTATGGGTGTGGTGCCACCGCCAGTGCTATCAGATTTTTTAGAACATGCTGTGATTGTTACAGCAGCTACTAATAGGTATAATATTTTTTTCATTTGATAATCGTGTATATAAGTTAGTAAATCGTTCCCATTTTTTTCAAACACTCAAAATAAAAAAGGCATTCGCCATTGAAGCCATATTTTCTATTCAATGAGATCATTTGTTGAAACATAGTATCACTTACTTGATAACCATTGGCCAGGGATGTAAGAATACCCGGGTAAAAACGATGTTGTTGCTTAGCAGGAATTTGTGACACTAATGCTTTTAATTGTTCTTCGTAAGCTTCTATTTTATAGCGATATAATTGTGGTAATACATAATCTACATAGCTACCTTTCACCCAAGCAGGCCAATCTTGTAAGTATTGTTCTTTACTCCAAGGGTAGATACTTGGCGACCAAGTAACTAAGCACTTAGGATTTTGTTTTTTTACCGCAAGGTATAATCGCTTGCCGTAAGCACTTAGTTGATCACTTTTCCATTGCAGCCAATGTGCCTCCCGACAATCAGCGGGTGCATTGCGTTTGGTTTGTGTGAAGTATAATTTCTTAGTGTAGTCGTCGTAACCACCTTCGGCGGGCATGGCGGGTAAGCGGTCATCGCCCTGTATACCATCTACCTTATACTTTTTTACCACTTCTAATACCATGCTGGTCATAAAATTTTGTACCTCTGGATGCATGGCGTTGAACCAGTAGAACTGGCTTTTTTGTAGCGGTTTTCCTTGTACGTCTTTTGATAACCAATGCGGATATTTTTTAGCCCAAATACTGTTGCTATCTTGATAAGCATACGAAAAACCAAATTCAAACCAAGCATGCACTTGTAAGCCAGCTCTATGACCTTCTTCTACAATAGCAGCAATAGGGTCGAAACCTTTGTATAAAGGGTCTTGTGCTACACCAATGTGTTTTTTAACAACCTCGCTAGGGTACATAGTGTAGCCACCATTCCATACTACAACAAAAATGGTATTGAGGCCCTTGGCTTTGCATAGGGCAACGGTGGCTTGAACATTTTCTTTCGATAGCAGCGCATCGCTACCAACGTTGGTAACCCAGGTGCCTCTAATTGGTGCCGTGTTTTTGTGTACGGGTTGTTTGAATACTACAAGGCTGAAGCAGTAAAAAAGTAAATTGGTGAGTATATATTTCATAGTGTTAGTTTGTTAACTGCTGGCGATATTCTTGATAGCGTTGATACAAATGGTGTGCTTGCACATAAGCCGATTGCGGGCTCATAAAATGCGAAAACTCAAACGTAATGGCTTTGTCGTAGCCTGCTGCTCGAGCGGCTTCTAGTTTCAAGCGTAGTTTTTCAAATTTGATTGGAAAAAATTTAATTGGCATATCTCGGTCGAACGATTCGGCGTTGGTCCAACATTGCATTCCGTATTTATCGGCAAGTTGTTTATTAATGGCAAAAAAGGTGTGTAACTCATCGAAATCGATATGGCCATCTTGAAAGGCAACAGCATCTACCGCACCATGAATACCACTAAAAATTTCGTTCCATTCTTTCTCGTGTGCTTCAACGCTTACTGCATCGGCTTTGGTGAGTTGGCCGCTAGCAGCAAGTACCGCTTTCTTACCATCGATCCAAGGCGATATAAAAGTATGTAAGCCATTACTTACGGCTTTGCATTGTAAGCCTAATGTTTTAAATGCTTCTGTGGCACCAATGGTTTGGCGGCTAATTTCCATGCTTAAATACCAGCCATGAAATGAAGGATGATGCCCGTAGCGTTGCCACACCTCATCAATTACAAAACGGTTGTAATCAATCTCATGTTGCATATTGCCGGTATCCCAATATTCGCCACTATCGTATAAGCCGAAGTAAAACTTCATATTGTACTTATCGCTCAATGTAAGAAACAGCTCTACCAAATCAACCGGAGGTTCATAACAGCCCTTAGCCTTCATTAAATAAGCTGATGGATAGGTAATGAATTTGCGGTAGCCGGCACGTATTAAAATTACAGTATCAATACCTGCTGCCTGCATGTATTGAAAATCTTGTTCCCATGCTTTGGGCCCCCAGTTTTGATGCGGAATATCGTGGCTAATTTCATCTAAAAAAGTTCCTGTAATAAGCATATTAATCGATTGAATTACATTAAACCTGATGCTGATAATATTTTTTTCCAAAGCATGTAGCCATAGCCATTTAAATGGAGGCCATCGTTGGTGTAACGTTCATCTAGTTTTCCATCTGCATCTACAAATTGCGGATACAAATTCACAAATGTAATGTTGGCCTTACGGCAAATGTTTTGCAGCGCAGCATTTACCGTAAGGATATGTTCTGTTTTATTTTGATGATTTTTGAATTGTGTGAATTTGTTATTTGTGGGCAAAATACTTTGTACAATAATGCGTGTTCGCGGACTAGCCTGTTGCACTTTGGCAATAATGCGTTCGTAGTTACGAATAATAATACTATCTGGAATGTTGCGAGCAATATCGTTAATACCAATCATAATAAACAGCTTGCTTGGTTGGCTGCTCATAACTTCATCGAGCCGTGCTAAAATGCCAAATGTATTATCGCCACTAATGCCTCTGTTTTTAACTTTTGGGTTTTGCCATATTTCTGCCCATTCACCAATATCGGTGATGCTGTTGCCTAAAAATATAATTTCGTTTTTAGTATCGGGTAGCTGCCTAAATAGAGTAACTTTTTGTTCGTAGTAGGTGCTGTTATAACTACTATCGAAAGTTTGTGCATTTGCCGTAAGGCATGCTATAATACCTACTATACAACAATAGTACTTTTTCATAAAGTATTTTTTGTTACTATGTATTTGTTGGTTGCGTATTAATTTTTTTCAGTGGTACTAGCCATGTAATAATAAATGCAGGAATGGTTGCAATAAGTACCCAAATGAAAAATTCTTTATAACCAAGGTAATCGCTAACAAAACCGCTTAGCATAGATGCTATGGTATAACCTAAGTAAGTGAGTGAACTGCCAAAAGCATAATGTGCCATTTGATACTTGCCTGGTGCAATTTGTTGCATGATAAAAATGATGATGCCAATAAAGCCAAAGCCATAGCCAAAATGTTCAATAGATACAGCACTGCCAATAATCCACAAATTATCGGTTTGTGTAACTGCCAGATAAGCATACGATGCGAATGGTAAATTAAAGCAAGCACAAAGTAGTAATAAGGTACTGCGATTTAAGCCTTTATTTGATACAAAGTAGCCGGCTGCAAGCGAACCTAATACAAATGCAATGGTTCCGAAAATGCCGGTAAGCATGCCCAGTGTAGCTTCTTGTAACCCAAGTCCACCCAATGAACGGTCTGCCTTAAAAAATAAGGGCATTATTTTGATAGCTTGTCCTTCGGCAAAACGGTACAGCATAATGAAGAGAATACCGTACCAAATGTGTTTTTTTTGAAAAAAGCTTACAATTACATCTTTAAGTGTGAGCCATACATCGGCAGCCGATGCAACTGATGTGGGGTTAGGTGTTTCAGGCAAAAACTTGCGATTATAAAAACCAAGTAGCAGCATTACTGCCGCATAAATAGCCATGATAGTAGCCCAAGCTTGGGTATTGCCCCAAATTGGAATGAGTATACCAACTAAAAATATCATACCACCATTGGAAAAAAGCTTGGCGAAATTATAAAATGTACCTTGCCAGCCTACGTAGGCAGCTTGTTGCTTCGCAGAGAGCTCTTGTAGATATAAACCATCGGCAGCAATATCTTGTGTAGCTCCAAGAAAAGCAGTTAGAAGAAATAATAGTACTGAAATACTGAAGAAGTGATTGGTGAACATAGCCGCAACCGAAAGGGCAAATAATAACCCACATAAAAGTTGTGAACTATATATATAAAACTTCTTTGTTTTATATAGTTCCATAAAAGGGCCCCAAATGGGTTTGAAGCTCCATGGTAAGATGATGATGCCTGTCCAAAAAGTAATTTGGCTATCAGAGAAGCCCATGTTTTTGTACATAAGCGATACAATGGTACCTCCTAATACTAAGTTGGGTAAGCCCATGGCAAACCAAGTGGTAGGAATCCAGTAAATTGGATGGCGATTGGTTGAGGTTAATACAGGCACAGCAAAAACGTTAAACGAATTTAAGCATTGAAGTTAATAAAAAATTTTATAAACATAGCCTTATTTATAAAATAATTATTTAAGTTCGTATCGTAAACAACTTTGTATGAAACGATTGCTCCACATTTTGGGTGTAGGTGCCTTATTACCTATGATAGCCTTATTGGCCATGAGCTGCTCAAAAAAATCAAGCGGCGGAACTACTGGTAGCCCTACACCAGTACCACCAATACCTCCCTCTACTTTAGATTCAACTGCTTTGCGTGGTGTATGGATTACAACTGCAGCGAGCAATGCATTAGATAGTAGAGCCAATATTCGACAAGCAGTATTAAATTGTAAGGCTGCGAATATTAACAACATTTTCATGGTGGTGTACAACAATGGCCGTACGATTTATCCGAGTCCCATCATGCAGAATTTGATTGGTGTTCCTATTATGGAGCGTTTTGCAGGTAGAGATCCTTTACAGGAAATGATTGAAGAAGCAAAAGCACAAAACATTAAAGTACATGCCTGGTTTGAGTATGGCTTTTCCAGTTCTTTTTCTCAAAACGGTGGCCTGATTTTACAAGCTAAGCCACACTGGGCTGCAAGAGATGTTAGTGGTAACCTTGTGGTAAAAAATGGATTTGATTGGCTCAATGCCTTTCATCCAGAGGTGCAAGATTTTATGATTAGCCTGTTTAAAGAAGTATTACAACGCTACCCCAACATTGATGGCTTACAGGGCGATGACCGCTTACCGGCAGTACCCTCTACCTCAGGTTATGATACCTATACTGTTAATTTGTATAGAGCTGAAAATAACGGTGCTAATCCACCAACAAGTTTCTCTGAAACAAGTTGGGTGAATTGGAGAGCCAAAAAATTAACCGGTTTTTTAAAACGCTTACGCGACGAGGTGAAGGCCATTAAACCAAGTGTACAATTAACAATGAGTCCGAGTGTACATCCTTGGGCATTAGACGAGTATTTGCAAGATTGGCCTACCTGGGTAGATAGCAGTTATGTAGATGCTATTTTGCCACAATGCTACCGTTACGATATTAATTCATACACGGCTACGCTTAATCAACAAAAGTCTTTTTATCGCAATCCGAACGTTAAATTCTGGCCTGGAGTAATTGTAAAATCAGGTAATACCCTTGTTAGTGATGCTTACCTCACGCAAATGATACAAGCCAACCGCACAGCAGGTTTCAAAGGAGAGTGCTTCTTCTTTTATGAAGGTATAAAAGATAAACTTACTTACTTTACAGTACAATATCCGAATATCAGATAGTATTATGTATATTAAAAAAATATTATCAATAGCTGTACTCTTAGGGTGCAGCTATTGTAGCTTTAGTCAAAAGCTAACATCGTTGGTAGATCCGTTTTTAGGTACGGGTGGCCACGGGCACGTATATCCTGGTGCTACCGTGCCTTTTGGCATGGTACAACTAAGCCCCGATAACGGCAAAGAAGGTTGGGATTGGTGCAGCGGCTATCATTATAGCAGCAATACCATTGCAGGCTTTAGCCATACACATTTAAGCGGTACCGGCATTGGCGATTGGTGCGATATATCGGTACTTCCGCTAAATGATACCAATACTATACGCAATGAAAAAATATTGTATACGTTTGATCATAAGTACGAACAAGCAAAACCTGGATATTATAGCGTTCAATTAAACAATGGTATTCGTTGCGAGCTTACTGCTACTGAGCGTAATGGCTACCATAAGTACACCTTTACAGGTAAAAGCGGGTGGCTTCGTTTCGATATGGGTTTTGCGATTAATTGGGATAAAGCTACCGATGGTATGCTAGCTATTATAGATGATTCAACCATTATTGGTTATCGCTACAGCACTGGTTGGGCTAAAGGGCAGAAGGTTTATTTTACCGCAAGGTTTTCACAACCCATACAATCTTTTTTGTATATCAATGATAGTATTCGAAATGGTAATATTGCAAGAGGCGAAAAGCTAAAGCTGGCGTTACAATTCAATACTGCTCAACCATTGTACGTTCGGGTAGGCATTAGCAGCGTAAGTACCGATAAAGCTACTCAGGCATTGCAAGAATCGCATGGTCAATCATTTACGCAAATAATGCAACAAGCCGACTTTTTGTGGGAGCAAGAATTACAAAAAATAAAAATAGATGTTAGCAATAAAACACAGGCTATACAATTTTATACAGCGCTCTACCGAACCTGCTTAGCACCTGTTACGCATAGCGATGCCGATGGTTCTTATCAAACGCACGACAATAAACAGCTTAAGTACACCGCAGGTAAGCGTAAGTACACAGTATTTTCGCAGTGGGATGTGTTTAGAGCATTGAATCCATTATTTACGCTTACGCAAATAGAACGCCTGCCCGATATGATTAACAGTATGCTACAATTGTATCGTGATAATGGCTTACTGCCCGTGTGGGATATAAGTACTTGGGAAGCCAATACAATGACCGGCTATCACAGCATACCAATCATTGCAGATGCTATTTTAAAAGGTATAAAAGGTTTCAATTATCAAGAGGCATATACTGCTATGAAAAAAAGTGCCATGCAACAACAGCGTGGTACACCAGAATACATCAAGTATGGCTACTTACCGCAAGATAAGCATGGCTGGAGCGTAACCATTACATTAGAATATGCGTACGACGATTGGTGTATTGCACAAGTAGCCAAAAAGCTTGGCTACGAAAGCGATTATAAACAGTTCATGCAACGTGCAATGAGCTACAAAAATTTATTCGATAAAGGCACAGGCTTTATGCGTGCTAAAAATAGCGATGGTAAGTTTGTTGAACCTTTTGATCCAATACTTTCAGAGCATGGTTTTGAGGGCCAATATGTAGAAGGTACCGCATGGCAGCATAGTTTTTTTGTACCACACGATGTCGCAGGTTTTGCAGCTTTGTATGGTGGCAAAGAACAACTAGAAGCCAAGCTCGATGCACTCTTTACAGCACCATCTGAATTGCATGGCGATAATGCCTCTGCCGATATTTCTGGCTTAATTGGGCAGTATGCTCATGGTAACGAACCTAGCCATCATATTATTTATATGTACACTGTATTAGGTAAGCCAGCGAAAACAGCAAAGTGGCTACAGGTAGTAATGGATAGTATTTATAAATCCGGACCCGATGGCCTCTCTGGCAATGATGATTGTGGTCAAATGAGTGCATGGTATGTATGGACGAGTCTGGGCATGTATCCGATGAATCCGGCTAGTGGTAACTATGTTTTTGGTATCCCTTTTATTAATAATGCAACGTTGCAATTACCTTACGGTAAAAAGTTACGCATATTGGTACAAGGCCCTGCAGATTATACCAAAAGAAAGCAGTTGGTTGCAGTAACTTTAAATGGTAAAAAAATACCCATTACCAGTATTACGCACCAACAACTGCTACAAGGCGGAACGCTTATTTATACTGTGCGCTAAGTACGCCAAAACCATTTTCGTTGGGTACAAAACACTGTAATAAGTGATACCAACGTTGTGAAAATGATACCTTTTAAAAGGCCTGCCCAAGCATTCATTTGCAATGCATCGAGGTAAGCTTTTGTATTTGTAATAGCAAGTAATGGTGTAACCAATAAAGCTCCTGCAACATAAGCTATCATTGGGTTTTGTCCGTTTAGCGCAAGGTAATTGATGGCTTTGCGTAACCACATTTGCCGTAAGGCTAGTTCAAAACATACCAATGCAAAAAAAGCTAAACCGCTTGTAACAAAATAGTAACTGTATGTAGAACTATCTTTCTTGATACCGCCTTCATACGCTTCGAAACAAAGCCCAAGTAGTAGTAGATAAGTACCTGCTTGTACCAAACGATGCAGTAGTGTTCTTGCTTTAGTGTAATGATGTAACACGAAGGCAAGTATTGTTGAGATAATTAGATTCAATACTAATTCTCTAGTAAAAAGCAACCAAACATTACTAATAATAATACTCAAAGCACTCACCAAAATAGTGCTGTTGTGCTTAGTATTATCAATATTTGTTGTTGGTGCTGCAAGCATCCATTCACCGGCAAATGTGCCGGGTATTAATATGAATAAATACTTTAAAAAGTAAAATTTATATAGCCAACTAATATTGTAATTGCCAATGGTAATCCACTCAAATATTACTTTAGCGAAGCTGTTGTTGGGTTCTTTCGCCGCTAAAAAAAACGCCATAATAAAGGGTAATATACCTAACCGGAGCAATGGGTTTTGATAAGTTAGTGCGTACACAATAGTACCTGCCAAGGCCATATTGGCTAATACGAGTAAAATAATATCACTCTTAAAAAAATCGAATCCTTTGCCTTGATGAAAAGGTAATACAGCAAGTAGTACAATGCCAATGGCATAAGCTACGTATCGGATGGATGGCCAAAGCCACGGTGGCCTTTTTTCTGTAGGGCGGTATAGTTGAAAAAATAATAATGCAAAAGCGAGTATCGATAATAAGTAGTGTGTTGTAGTAGGGTTACTGCTAATAACCCAAGCTTTCATATGTTGCGTGAACAAAGCAAAAAATGCGAGTAATACGAAACGCTTCAGTGCAATGCGAAACCATACGGTGAAGTGAGCACCTGCATCTAACTTTTTTTTAAGTGCAAGCGGTATGGCGGCTCCCATGCTAAATAAAAAAAATGGAAATACAAGATCTACCCAAGTAATGCCAGCAATTGTTGGATTGAATTTGTGTAACGGCGGTGGCACTTGTGCATGATACATAAATGCAGGCAACAATCCACCAAAGGCAATGCTACCCGAAAGAACCATTGTTAAAATAGCGAAACCCCTCAAGGCATCAATACTTACAGCACGTGTAGGCATACATGTTTGTTTTAAAAAAGGGTAGCGAATACTCGCTACCCTCTAGATGCTTGAAAACTGAAACGATTACCAATTTGGATTCTGCGTTAAGGTAGGAACACGGTCGAGTTCTACCTGTGGAATCGGACATAAGTTATGTTGATTCGGATTATATACCCGTAGCTCACGCTTTAAACGTGTAGCATCACCATTCGGATAAGTTACCGGCACACGATAAGTAGGATCAAAAATAGGTGTTGGTGCTGGGTTATTATATACCAAGCCCTGCCCTGGTACTAAGCTCATAGCACTTAAAGCACTACCGTATACTTGTGTGTTCATTACACGATTTGCGTAAGCACCATTATCCCAACGACGTAAGTCGGCCATGTGAATACCTTCGTTGGCAAATTCAACTGTTTTTTCGCGACGTACTAACTGGCGTAATGCAGCAGTATTAGCAAGGGTGGCAGCACTAACATCGGGCATACCCGCACGGCGGCGAACCAAGTTGATAGGTGCAGCAACATTAGCGGCAGGTTGATTACTCTCTAACTTAGCCTCGGCATTCAATAATAGTATTTCTGCATAACGCATGTATATCCAACCTACTTTATAAAGGTTGCCGGCTGTACCATTCACATCTCTATCTTGTACATACTTACGCCATAAGTTGCCACCACCATTTAAGCGAGGGCCGAATATGTTAGCACTATCTTGGTTGGCAGTGCTAGTAGCTGTAATTACACGTGTTGTTGGATTGTAAGAGAATAAAAAGCGATTGATAGGGTCAAACACCATACTGGTAAATCCTTGAACAACAACTGTATCACCCGGTATGATTACCGTTTGTTTCATACGAGGGTCGCGGTTACGAGTAGGTTGTGCAGGGTTGTATAATGGCGATTGGTCGATAGCCAAACCATCTACACACTCAAAAAGATCTACTAAAAACTGTGTTGGGAAGTGGCTACTTTGGCCACCTTGGTTACGAGAGCCTTGTACAAGGTTTAAGTAATTAAATGAGCCACCATCGTTATCGCCAAACGGGTAATAGAACATGATTTCTTTGTTCACATTAGAGGTCTGACCATTTTTTCTGAATAAATTTTCAAAAACAGGATTCAAACCATAACCACCGTTGGCAATAATATTATCAGTTAAGCTAATTACTTTGGCATAGTTACGGGCTTCCATTGCTAAGCGAGCAGCAGTACCTAAAGCAACACCGCGGCTTACACGGCCAGGCTCACTTGGTTGCCAATCGAGGCTGCTCGCAGCATCTTCTAAATCGGCAATAAGCGTGTTGATAATATCGCCTTTAGGTGTACGGCGAGCAGCAGAGTACTCATCTTGCGTAAGCGGTCCCATAAAAAATGGCACATCACCAAAGTATACTACCAAATGCCAGTAGGCTAAGCCACGTAATACACGAGCTTCTGCTCTTACACGATTGTAGGCTTGAGGTGTCATGGTTGCTTGTGCTCTCGCCATGTTAAACAGTAAAGTATTAGCACGCTGTACCACCTGATAAAAAGAGCCCCAGAGCTCTTGTACGCTACCATTTAAGGGGTTGTATGCACCAGAACCAATAGTGCCATTCAAACCACGTTCTAAGCCAATTTCAGTGTATAAATCCATTTTGGCATAATATGGCGTAGGGTTGTTATAGCCAGGGCTAATTGTTCTTGCACCAAAGGCATTGTATACACCTGTTAATGCTTGTTGCACTTGTAATTCGTTCTGAAAAAAGTTTTCAGTTGTATTGGTATCAAGTGGGGTTCTGTCGAGATATTTTTTACATGAAACACCGCCAAGCGTTAAAGCTGTTAAGGCAGGTATTACAATATATTGTTTAAGTTTCATAGTAATTACTTTGATAGTTTAGAATTAGAAACGCACATTAAAGCCTACGGTAGCAGTTCTCATAATAGGATAGAAGGCTCCGTTGGTATTGCTGATTTCTGGGTCGAAGCCGGGCTCGTAGTTAGATAAGGTTAATGGATTTACTACACTTACGTAAATACGGCATTGCTGCAGTTTAGTACGTTGCATAATTTTATTAGCTAGGTTATAGCCTAGTGTAATATGCTTCACACGCATAAAGGCGCCATTGCGTAACCAAAAGTCTGACGGAACGTAGTTGCCATTGCCACCAGAGTACAAGCGAGGGTAAGCAGCACCTGTGTTACTTGGCGTCCAACGATCTAAAGCTGTTTCAAAGCCCGAAGCAATCCAGTTACCACCATTAAAGGGTTCAACACCAATACCGCTGATATAGTTATCACGCTTAGCAACACCAAAAATGAAGATGTTCAAATCAAAATTGTGGTAGTTGAAATTCAAATCAAAGCTATACTCATAACGGGGGAAGTTATTACCCATTAGCGTACGGTCTTTCGCATCAATTACATCGTCGCCATTAATGTCAACATATTTGATATCACCAGCACCTGTAACACGAGCAGTGTTACGTGGGCTATTAAAGTTATCGCCTTGCTGATATAAGCCATTGGTAGTGTAAAGGTTGTAAGAGTTGATAGGGAATCCGCCACGAGCAATCAAGCCAGCAGAAGTAACAATGTCTTGACCTCTTGTATCTAATACCTTATTTTTTACATCAGATAAATTGGCTGTAACACTATAATTTAACTTACCAATGTTATCGCGGTAAGTAGTTGAAAACTCCCAGCCTTTGTTGATCATTGAGCCAGCATTAGTTGGAACAGTGCTTGAGGTAGCTGCAAAACCTACGTAAAGTGCTAAAGGCACATTAATGATCATGTCAGTAACCTTTTTCTCATAATAGTCGAAGGTTACATTCAACTTATTCTTCAATAAAATCAAATCTAAACCCGTGTTAAACTGAGTAGATTTTTCCCAACCAATACTCACGTTTTGTACGTTGTTTAAAGAAGAACCTCTCACTAGCTGGTTGTTGAAATAGTAAGCTGTGCCAGCATTTAACGTTGCCGTAAATGGATAGTTAGAACCAATTTCTTGGTTACCTAAAGAACCATAAGAAGCTCTTAACTTGGCGTAGTTAATGAAGCTGATGTTTTTAAAGAAGTTTTCCTTACTCATTACCCAACCAATACTTGCTCCTGGAAAAAAGCCCCATTGATTATCATATAATTGACTAAAACGAGAACTACCATCATAACGGCCTGTGAATTCTAAGAGATATTTATTGCGAAAATCATAATTCACTCTTGCGAAATAACCAGCTAATGCATTATCTGTTGCACCACCACTCACTTGTGGTTGTAATGATGAAGTGGCAAGATTTAAATACGGACGTGAAGGATCTGGTAAGCCGAAGCGGCGGGCCGATGTACTTTCACTGTAGTTGTCAACTGCCTGAAAACCCGCCTGCACTTTAATATTATGATCGTTGGCAACAGTAAAGTTATAAGTGCCGGAAGCATAATACTGATTGCCATTAAAGCGAGAGTTAGAATAAGTAATACTTGAATCTACACTACCTGCAACACCGGTATAAATGAAAGTGCCAGTAGATGGGTTAGGGGTATATACATTGTAAGTGCCATTCGGATCAACACTTTGCGTATAAGAAGTTCGGTTATTATACGCAACATCAATGAATAAGTTTTTAATTACTTCGGCACGTAATGCGAAACGCATTGAAAGCGTAGGTGTTTCGGTTACAGAGCGGCCGGTTGCTTCGGCCATAGCAATAGGGTTGATGTAGTTCGATTGTCCGGCATCGCCATACAAACCATTATCAAACTTACCGGGGAAGTTGCGAGCCATGCTAATAGCACGCTGAATAATTTGTGTAGGTGCCATACCCGATGGCACGGTATTGCGAGCCTTTGTGTAGAATAAATCGGCAGTGAACTTGATTTTATTGGTGATGTTGATATCGCCATTCAAACGCAAATCGTACTTGCGAAATTCATTGTTAACAATTAAGCCTTGTTGATTCAAATAAGTACCACTTGCTAAAAAGGTTGCCTTTTCAGAACCACCACTTACAATAATGTTGTGGTTTTGCATTAAGCCTGTATTCTGGAAAATAAGATCTTGCCAGTCGGTATTAAATACTGTGAAATTGTTAGGAGCATTGTTACGATAAAAATCAATCAATGCCTGAGGATAAGGAAGTGTGGTAGAACCCGTATTGGCAACTGCTTCGTTATTCAAAATCATGTTATCAATAGCAGATAATGTTTTCGGCATATTGGTTGGTTTTTGTTGGCTGATGAAGCTGTTAAAAGCAACCGAAGTTTTACCCTGTTGGCCTCGCTTAGTTTTCACTAAAATAACACCGTTGGTAGCACGCACACCATATACTGCTGTAGAAGCAGCATCCTTCAAAACAGTAATGTTTTCAATTACGTTGGGGTCTACATCATTTAAGCTAACTGCCTCAACACCATCCACAATAATTAATGGAGCAGAACTACTTGATATTGAACCGATACCACGGATATTAATTGTACCACCATCAGCACCTGGCTGCCCAGAACCTTGGCGTACTGTAACACCCGGGGCAAAACCTTGAAGTGCCATACTAGTAGATGCTATTGGGCGGCGAATTAATTGCTCACCTTTCACAGTAGATACAGCGCCTGTTAAAGCTGCTCTTTTTTGTGCACCATAACCTACTACTACTACATCTTGCAGGTTGCTGCCAGCTGGTGTAAGCTTAATATCTTGCTGTAATGCATTTGCCTTTACACGCAAATCTTGATAGCCGAGCGACGAAACAATTAGTTCTTCGCCAGCTCGCACAACAATAGTGAAAACACCATCATTGCCGGTAATGGTACCTCTTTTTGTACCACTTACCAAAACCGAAGCACCAGCAACGGGTTGGTTGGTAGCAGCATCAATTACTCTGCCTGTTGCTTTCTCCTGTGCTATGCTCAACATGGGTAAGCTGCAGCAAATACTGACTAGCAGGAGAAAAATTTGTGTACATTTTCTCATACGACAAGTTTTTGTTAGTGATAAATTTTTCCTTCGTGGGTTACTGCATACCTTTCGAACGGGTTTAGGAAGTTGTTCAAAAGCCAGGCTAGCGATTTTCTTTGTATGTAGTTGCTATACAAATTCTGTTGTTTTAGTGCAGCCAGCATTTGGGCTGCCGTTACAATAGGTAAGTTTTTATGTTGCGGTTGCAAGTGTTCTTTTGCAATAATTGCGGCAAGCCATTCACAAGCTTTTTCGCTGGTAAGTAGGTTGTTGCTGCCGGTGAATTGCCAGTTTTTGTTGAAATCATATAAGCCTTCGGCAAAAGTAACTTCACTAATACTGCTATCTGGGTAGAACCAAGTTTGATTAGCCCATTGATAGGGTACGCCTTTGCCTTTTAAAATACCCGTTGCTCCAATTTTTTGTATTGCTTCAAATTGCTCATGATTTATGCCAGCATCGATGTAGGGCATTATCATAGCTTTACTTTGCAGTAAATGTTGTTGCACGCTCCTTACAGGTACTTTCGCTGCGCTCGTGTTCGCTTTTACCGCAAGGGCAGCTACAACACCGGCTGCTTGCCCGTTGAGCATAACGCAAGGTTGTAAGCGTGTAGTGCCATTCACCACATTGCTTACGCTGATGTTTTTTTCTGTAAGTACCAGACCTTTTATTTTTTGAGGGATTAAACTGCCAAGTGGTAAGCTGTAAGAGGGTACGGGGTAAAAATTCAAATGCTGGGGTGCAGCACTATTTTTTTTGTGATGATGATCAATAGGATAATCACCAACGGCAATGCCTGTTCTATACAAGGTGCTATTATATGGCTCTGCTAAATGGTTGAGGTTAAAACGTACCAAACCTTTAGCTCTTCTGCTTTCACGATAGTAAGGAATCAGCGGAAAGCCATCGGCTGTTGGAAACTCATCGGTAGCAATACCCAGATGCTTGAAACCAAGTTGGTGTTGTATGAAGTATACAAAACGCAGGGTTTGTTCTTTGGCCGCCTGTAAGCTAGCAGCTCGTTCTGCAGCATTCATGCGAATATTGTTTACATAATAATCGTTGCCATAGCTGGGCCAATTGATCATGTATTTGCCATTGGGAAGCTTACCATAATCAAGCATTTTTTGCGCATCTACATTTGGTGCTTTGCGTGTGGTATCTGTATAATAATTGGTGCAAGCGCCATCGAATTCTGTAGGGGTGTAATTAGCTGGTTTTGGAATGGTTTTATCGGTGCCTATACCAAAATCTTTCAAGATTACTACGTAAGTGAGATCTTGTACAATATCATTGCTGCAAGGTACACCCACTTTTTCGCCAGTTATACTGCTGGCTTCCATTCCAATATCGTAGGCAACGCCGGCGTCGGCCATGGCATCGCCTAAATCGGTGCCATCTACTACTTGTTGTGCATAGATGTGTATGGTTTGTTGGCTGGCGTTGGTAAATACAGCACCGATTACTTTATTGCCTTTTTTAAGGATGCGTTGATAGGTAAGATGGTATTGTACTTGTAATTGCTTTTCGGCAGCAGCCATTGCTTTGAAAATACTATCGGCAATACGCGGTTCAAACTGTGTATTGCTTACCCAGCCTGTGAACACTTTGTTAGGGCCACCATATACTTTGTAGATAGCATCTCTAAACTCGTGCCAAATACCTGATGGTAGCTTATGGTTACCATCGATGGCCGAAACACCTGCACTTGAAACCATGCCGCCGAGCCAACCATGTTCTGAGGCTATAATGGTTGGTACACCCATGCGGGCACTTTGAATGGCTGCTGTGGTAGCACCTGTACCTCCGCCAATTACAAGCACTTTAGTGGTTAGCTTTTGTTGTGCTAGTAGCGGCAATTGTAATAATGCAAAACTTCCTATAACAATAATCTTGCGTAGCATGTAGGTGTTTTAACTCAAGGTTTTCCAAACTTGATAGAGTGAACGGGGTATGTGAAAACAGCCCTTCCATTTGCCGCCTTTAAGTGGAAGTAATATTTCGCCGCGGCGGTTTAAATAGCCGAACCATTCGCCATGTTCTTTATCTCTAAAATGCTTCCAAGTATAGTTATGTATGGTTTCGAACCATTGGGCGCATGCTTCATTTGCCGTAAGGCGATAGGCTTTTGCTAAAGCTACTAAAGCTTCAACATGTACCCACCATAATTTTTGATCCCACTCGAGTTGTTGTGGTGGATGGCCATGATAATCTAGGAAATAAAAAATACCGCCATGCTCTTTATCCCAGCCGAACTCTAAGGTGCGAAGCATTATGGTAACTGCCTTGTTGATTAGTGCTTTATCGTTGGTTCGAACAGCTAAGTCCATAATAAACCACATGGCTTCTATGGTATGGCCGGGGTTGAGTAAGCGGCCTTCAAAACTGTCGCAAAAACTACCATCTTCGTACACGTTTTCTAAAATAAGTCCGGTATCGGGTTGGTAAAACACTTCCATTACTTCGTGTATTACCTGCGGTATAAAGGCATCTACTTGTTCTTTACCCATAATATGCTCTAGCTCTAGTGCTAGGTTGCACAAAATCATGGGTAATGAAAAGTTTTTGAGGTTACGGGTGCCAGGGTAGGCTTTGTTGTATTGGCCCTTCCAGTTGTGCTGACGCTTTAGTATATTATTGAAGGTATCAAGTGCAATTTTCTTATAGGTATCGGTAGGTTGAATACGATCGAGTGCTGCGAATGCCATAGTGGCAAAACAGTCGCTAAAAATATTGTAAGGCTGTACTAAGGGCTTGCCATCGGCAGTTAGCGAAAAGTACCAATTCCCTTCGGCATCGCGGCCATACTGCTCTAAAAATCTGGCACCGTGTAAGGCTATTTTGAGCCATTCTGGTTTAGGTGCTACATGGTGGTACATGTAACTGAAGCACCATACTTGCCTACCTTGTAGCCAAATGAATTTATCGGTGTCGTACACCTTGCCTTCACGGTCTAAACAGGTGAAAAAGCCGCCGTTTTCTTGATCAATACTGTGTTGCTCCCAAAAGGGGAGTATATTATCGAGTAGTTCCTTACCGTAAATAGATGCATAGTGTTGTAGCTGATGGGTACTAGCATCTACCCCATTGGCCGATACAGCAATCGTTGTTATAGCCTCCATATAATTAATATTAATTACTAAGAAGTACAACAATATTATAAAATTTTATTGAACTCGGTCAACTTTTTAAAATAATTTATTTTCTGGCATTCATTTATTATGAGGTAGAAATTGTAGGTATATTAGCATTTATGACCACAGCACAGCAATTATTTGAAGTGTTTTCGGAAGATGGCTCGAGTAGCGGCGTAGCCTACAAGAATAAAACCTTGAAGCGAGCTATTTTGCAACAAATTGATGCTTTTGGTAGTAGCACTATTGCCGATTTGGCGAAAGAGATGGCGATTAGCACGCCTAAAATTACCAGTTTGGTGAATGAGTTGATTGAAGATGGCTTACTGCAAGATGAAGGCAAAATTAATTCTACAGGCGGCCGTAGGGCTAGTATTTATGGCTTGGTAAGCGATGCCGGATATTTTATTGGGGTTGATGTTAAGCGCTATGCACTGAATATTGGATTGCTCGATTTTAAAAAGCATCTCATTCAAACAAAAGATAACATTCCATACCAATTAGAAAACACACAGCAATCGTTAAACCTACTCATTGATAGTATTAAACTTTTTTTGAAAGAACAAAAATTGCCCAAAGAAAAGGTGCTAGGTATTGGCATTAACCTTTCGGGCCGTATTAACCATAATACAGGTTATAGTTATAGTTTTTTTCATTTTAACGAAGAGCCACTGAGTCAGGTGATTGAACGGGCTTTGGGTATTCGTACTTTTTTAGAAAACGACTCTAGGGCTATGGCTTATGGTGAGTTTTGTAGCGGCGTAGTACAAAACGAGAAAAACGTGGTATTCGTAAATCTTGATTATGGTACAGGCTTAGGCGTATTGGTAGATGGTAAATTGTATTACGGCAAGTCGGGCTTTAGTGGAGAGTTTGGTCACATACCCATTTTCAACAACGAAATTATTTGTCAGTGTGGCAAAAAGGGCTGTTTAGAAACAGAGGTATCAGGGCAGGCCTTACTTCGTATGTTTCAAGATAAGATAAAGGGAGGGTCATCATCCATTCTTTTAAAAGATAAACGAACTGTCGATGCTATTAAACTTGAAGATTTGGTGGCAGCTGCTCGTCAAGAAGATGTATTGGTAATTGAATTGCTGGCAACTTTTAGCGAAAAGCTAGGTAGGGCATTGGCGATACTTATTAATTTATTAAATCCGGAGTTGGTTATCTTAGGTGGTACCATTGCTCAAACAGGCGATTATTTGCGTTTGCCAACGCGTAGTTCCCTGAATAAATACTCGCTGAGCCTTGTGAATAGCGATACCCAATTCAAGCTCTCTAAATTGGGCGATAAGGCAGGTGTAATGGGTGGTTGCCTCATTGCTCGAACCATGATTTTTAATTAGTGCAATTGCTTTAACATTTGCCGTAAGGCTACCTAATAGCATTAAAAAAGTGTAACCATTTGGTTACACTTTTTGTTTTGGATGGTTACCTACCTTGCGGTAAATGATATGTTATTGCTTTAACAAACGAAGTGTTTGAATGCTATTACCATCGTTCACAACAACCATGTACACACCTGGGGTAAAGTTGCTGGCAGGTAGGCTAATGTTGTTGGCACCGGCATTCATCGTTAATTCTCTTGTATGTATTACGGCACCATTTTGATGTACCACTTTAATACTTACACGGCGTTCGGTTGTAGTGCTTAAAAGCAATTCTATATTATTAACGATAGGATTATTCACTGCTTGTAAGCTAAACTCGGCTTTACGAATATTTACAACAGCAATGGTAGAGTAGGTGAATTTGCCATTGTTATCAATTTGTTTAATACGATAGTAAAGCGTGTTGTATTTTCCGATAGCAGCATCAAAAAACTCGTAATTAATATTTTGTGTGCTGTTGCCATTATTGGCTTTTGACTTTTCAAAAGCAATGGCTTTAAAGTCGCGACCATTGGTAGAACGCTCAATGCTGAAGCCTTGGTTGTTACTTTCTGTGGCCGTATTCCACTGTAGCCATACACGATTGTTGTTGAGCGTGGCACTGAAATGGCTAAGTGTTACAGGCAATGCACCACTGCCACGTGAAGCCATAAAACCATTATTGGTGAAAAGGCTGAATACGGTAAAGGTGTTGTCGCCATTGTTTTTATAAGCAACATCGCCAGTAGCATTACCGTTAGTTAGGTAAATAGTAGGATCTGAAATGCTATCAAGGCCATAGTTGGTTGGAGTGCCAGCTGTAGTAATATCCAAGCATTTCATACGTGAATTGGCATTGGCATTATTGCCGCCAGCGAAAGTTAAATATTTACGACCGTCCATTTCCATGTATTTCATACCGCCATAACCTAAAGAAGCTTGGCCGTTTCCTACACCATCTTCAATAGTTTCAACAACGGTGCCGGTACGAGTGCCCGAATTGTTAGGGCCAACACTTATACGGCGAGCATTAAAACCACCACCTTTAATCCATATATCTCCGTTAACACCTGTGCCCGAAGGTTCTACTACACGGTTGGCCCATTGTTGGTTGGCAGTGGGTGCCGATGTCATGGTTACTTTACTTTCCAGAAAAAAGTTTGTGCCGTTTACAGTGTTGAGGATGTAAATATTAAAGGAATTATTACTGGTACCAGCTCCACTTGCATACAAAACTGTATTGTTACCGGTGCCGCTGAGGCCGAAAGCATCGCCACAACGTTCTGTTACTTGAAACTCAGCACATAATGTTGGCGTAGCGCTTTGGTTAGCCCAACGATATATTTTACAGTTGTTACCCCCGGTTGTTTGTAAGCTAATAGCATAAATAACACCATCGCTAGTAACGCGAATTTTATTGTATTTGAAAGATTCAGTACCAACGCCTGTTGTATTAAGTGTACCTTCTTCGGCACCAGTAGCAGGGTTGATGATGAAAATCCTATCGTTTCGTAACGATACTAATAGTTTGTCTGTTGCCGGATTGTAAGCGAGTGAAGTGATGTTGTTATTGCTGGTTCCGATGTTGAGCCAAGTGAAATCGTTATTGGCAACGGTTTTTTTCCATAGTTGTGCGAAGTTTTGTGCATGGGTAACAGCAACAGTTGTTAACAACACAAGTAATGTGTAAATTTTTTTCATATGAGCAGCTTTTTAAAAGTTAATATACTGTGAAAATAAAAAAATTTATTAAGTAGTAAAATCTTTTTAAAAAAAATGTTTTAAGTCGAACTTTGCTATGCTATGGGTGTGCCTTTTTAAATGCATTGATGCGTTCAATGATATTGGCACGTACATTCAAATAGTAAAAATTGTAATCGGCGATGTGATAGTTTTTGCCATATAGGGCGATGCCAAAAACTTTTGGTCGGCCTGTCCATAATACATTGTTATGTACATAGGCATCGGCAACGGAAGGTGTAATCTTATTGAAATTTCTAAGTACGCCACCAATGTTTTTTGTGCGTTCTACATTTGGTGTGGTTGCCTGAAAGCTAAGTGGGTTAGTTACAATCATTTTTTGCTTTTCCTTACGGGCAAATGTGGTTTCGTAGCCTTTTTTCATGGTACGCCAACTACAGATACAACCAGTTTCTTCTGGTTGCTCACATGCTTTTAATTGGCGGTATGCTGCCATTGCTACCGGAATGCCAACAATATAAGCTGCGATCATTTTGGCCTGTAGAGGCTTGCCATCTATGTATTCTTGTAACAGACGAATGGCGTGGGTAGTGCCTTGGCTATGACTTGCAATGATAAATGGCTTACCACGATTATAATGTTGCAGGTAATATTCGAAAGCACGGGCAACATCGGCATAGGCAGTTGAAAATGCTTTGATGGCGGCGGCAGTATCGGTAGTAAAATAGTTGCTAATTTCTGCTTGTGCATAGCGTGGGGCATATACATTCGCTACGTTGAAAATACTAGCCTGGTATAAAATACTACTGTAATCTGTTTTAGCATTGAGGTAAGCATTGTTCACAGCACCATTGCTGCCCATTGCTTGCTTTTTGTCTATATAGGTAGTTGGATGGATAAAAAAAACATCAACGCTAGTGTCTTTAGTATAAGCAGCACGTAGTGGTTGTGGTACACTATCTGATGGATCCCACTTTGCAGGGTGTGCTGCCCAGTAATATACGTCGCTATAATCTGCAATAGCCGCTTTATCAGTTGTGTACTGCGGTTGTTGGGCTAGGGTGTAATACTTGGTTTTGCAACCGGTAAAACATATCATTAAGCTTAAAAAAGATGCCAATAAAAGTTTTTGTTGTTTCATTTACCGTAAGGTATTATGGTGTATTAACGGGATACATAGCTAATAGTTTGAGTAATACGCCGTTGGTCCAACCGAAACCATCTTGGCCCGGATATTCTCCACCGCCAGCTTCTTTGGTAGTATCTACAACATTATATTTTTCCATGAGCTTGCCTGTTTGTTGATATACTTTTATGTTTAAGTTAATCCAACGTTCGGCAATGGTTTTTGCCAGAGCTGTTTGTCCGTTGCTATGTAAGCCAACAACAGCCATATATTGTAATGGTGCCCAGCCGTTGGGTGCATCCCATTGTTGCTCGCTATCGGTAGTAGTAGTAACAAGCCCGCCGGGTTGTAGTAATTGTTGCTCAATAATGTTAGCACATTGCGCCGTTTGTTGTGGTGTTGCAATGCCAAAGAAAGCGGGTGTAATGCCGGCTGCTGTAATAGCATTGGTAGTACGCTTATGCAAAATATGATAATCGAAAAAATAGCCTTTTTTAGCATTCCAGCAGTACTTATGTATTGCTTTTTTGCGCCGTAGTGCTAGCTGCTCGTAATAGCGCTTGCGAGTAAGGTTGCCGCTTGCTTCGTTGGCTTTGGCTAACGCTAGTTCTAGCTGATATATAAGTCCGTTTAAATCAACGGGTACAATATTGGTGGTTTCAATTGTTTTTAAATGCTTGCCATCGGCAAACCAACGTGTACTAAAATCCCATCCGCTTTCAGCACCGCTGCGCAAGTGCCTGAAAGTGTTGGCAGCATTGGCAATAGTTGGTTTTTTCATGCCATCATATTCGCCATACACCAAGGTGTAATCTTCGTAATAACTTTCTTGTCGTGGTGTGTTGTTAGCATCCCAGTAGCGTTGCAAAATGCTGCCATCGGGCATGATGACGCGGTGTTTGGTACGCCCATTTTTATCGTTCCAGTAATCGTATTCTTTTTGTAATGCGTTTTTATATAGTGCCCAAGTAGCTTTACCTTTATGCTTAGCCAATAAATCTACCATCATGGCGAAGAATGGTGGTTGGCTGCGACTTAAGTAATAGCTTCTATTACCGTTAGGAATATGGCCAAAACGATCTATCAAATAGGCGAAATTATCAATCATGTGTTCAATGGTAGCCCACTCGCCACTTTCGGCTAAACCAAGCATAGTAAAGTAGCTATCCCAATAATACACTTCCCTAAATCGTCCGCCGGGTACAATGTAGGGGTTAGGTAATGGTAATAATGAGCTACCTGCCGTAGCCACATCGGCTTGGCGTTTCAGTACCTGCCAAAGCTGTTTAATATGCGTTGTTATTGGTACTTGCTGAGTTGTATAGTTGGTGCTGTTACCTTGCGGTAAATAAAAATTTTCTTCAACAAATGTTTTGATGGAAAACTTAATATTAGGTGTGTTTCGAATGTGTTCATAATCGGCAACAATTGCTTGTGGCGAACGCTTAGGAACCATATCTACAAAGGTTTTGCTATCCGGAAAAATTCGATTCAATTGTACATCTGTAAATAATCGCTGATAAATACTATCGGGTGTGCTAAAAGATTGAGCATTTACCGTAAGGTATGCACTACTAACAATAGCAGTTGCAAAAAAAAATGTGTGGTAGTTACAACAACGCATGTAGGTAAAAATTTGATGTGTAAGGTACGAGTTGCTTAGAAAAAATTGCATTGAAAGTTGCCAATTATGTTGCTTGTTATAGGGCAGCAACGGCATAAACTGTACATTCGTTGCATGGCTAAAAAATTGTTTTTGCTCGATGCAATGGCGCTCATTTATAGAGCTTATTATGCGTTGATTCGTAGCCCGCGTATTACTAGTAAAGGGCTTAATACCAATGCACAATTTGGTTTTACAAATACCTTATACGACCTTATTCAAAAAGAAAAACCAACCCATTTAGCGGTGTGTTTTGATACAGCAGCAGCAACGGAACGTCATACCGATTTTGCTGCCTATAAAGCCAATAGGCAAGAAGCTCCAGAAGATTTATTAGTGAGTATCCCGATGATTAAAGATATTATTAGAGGGTTTAATATTCCGGTGATAGAACTCGATGGCTACGAAGCCGATGATGTTATTGGTACCCTAGCTTGGCAAGCAGCCGATAAAGGCTATGAGGTGTATATGGTAACACCTGATAAAGATTATGGACAGTTACTCATACACCCGGGGGTATACATTTACAAACCACCTTACATGGGCAATAAAGAAGAAATTTTAGATGCTGCTAAAATTTGTGCTAAATGGGATATTGCTCGTGTAGAACAAGTAGTTGATATGCTAGGGTTAATGGGCGATGCGGTAGATAATATTCCGGGTATTGCAGGCGTAGGAGAAAAAACGGCTGCCAAACTGCTGAAACAATATGATACCCTCGAAAATGTATTGGCCAATGCCGATGAAATTAAAGGTGCCTTGGGCGAAAAGGTACGCAAGGGTAAAGAAGATGCTTTAATGAGTAAAAAATTAGCAACCATTATAACCAATGTTCCCGTTACATTTCACGAAGAAGATTATCAGTTAAAGGCATGGAACACAGAAGCACTTAAAAGCATTTTCGCCGAACTAGAATTTAAAACATTAGGCAAGCGAATTTTAGGCAACGATTTCGATGTATTTCAGCAAGCACCAACAGGTAGTCAGATAGATTTATTTGGTAACCCAACGCCTCCGGCTCAAAGCAACAAAAAAG
Organism: Chitinophagaceae bacterium; assembly: GCA_046296295.1. Lineage (GTDB taxonomy): Bacteria > Bacteroidota > Bacteroidia > Chitinophagales > Chitinophagaceae > UBA10646. The sequence continues at coordinate 87,964 of JBKBLG010000014.1, forward strand.
AAAAAGCTGGTGGCCATGCCATTGCTTTTGATTCGCCTTTGTTACAAATGGCAGCAAGCGTGTCAACAGATGCAACTACAAGTACCGAAACAAGCCCTTTAAAAACCATTAACGATGTGCCTCATACCTATCATTTGCTCGATACAACTGCTGCTGTTGCTGCCTTTGTAGCGCAGGCAATGGCACAGCAAGAAATATGTTTCGATACTGAAACTACCCATATTGATGCGAATGAAGCAGAACTGGTGGGTATGAGTTTTGCATTTACCGCAAGGGAAGCTTATTACATACCTTGTACGCCCGAAAAAGAGGCTACCTCAGCCATACTTGCACTGCTTGCACCTTTATTCGCAAATCCTGACATACTTTGGGTTGGTCAAAATATTAAATATGATTTATTGGTATTAAAATGGTATGGGTACACCCTTAGGGGTAAATTATACGATACCATGTTAGCACACTACGTAATAGAGCCAGAAGGTAAGCGTAGTATGGATTGGCTAAGTACACAATACCTCGGTTACGAACCTATTGCTATTGAAACTCTCATAGGAAAAAAGGGGAAAGAACAAGGCAATATGCGTGATGTACCTATTGAGGCAGTGAAAGATTATGCTGCCGAAGATGCCGATATTACCTTGCAACTAAAACACGCCTTACATCCGCAATTGAAAGAGCGAGAAGTAGAACGTGTGTTTTACGAAGTTGAAAATCCATTGGTACGTGTACTTGCCGATATGGAGTATGAAGGCATTCGCGTAGATACAGATTTCTTACAAGCTTATAGTGTACAATTAGAGCAAGAAGCTGCCGAAGCTGAACAACAAGTATATGCCGCTGCCGGACTCAAATTTAATCTGGCAAGTCCAAAGCAATTAGGAGAAGTTTTATTCGATCATTTAAAGCTAGATCCCTCGGCCAAAAAAACTAAAACCGGTCAATACCAAACCGGTGAAGATGTGCTGCTAAAATTAGCTGCTAAAGGGCACGATGTGGTTACCAATATTTTAGCCTATCGCCAACTTACTAAACTCAAAAGCACTTATGTAGACGCCTTACCAAAATTGCTGAACAGCAAAACAGGCAGGGTGCATACCAACTATGCACAAGCTGTAGCAGTAACAGGCAGGTTAAGCAGTAACAATCCGAACCTTCAAAATATTCCGATACGAACCGAACGGGGCCGCGAAATACGCAAAGCGTTTGTACCTCGTAGCAGCGATTACATTTTGCTCAGTGCCGATTACTCGCAAATTGAGCTACGCATTGTTGCTGCTATTAGTGGCGATGAAAATATGGTACAAGCATTTATAGATGGAAAAGATATTCATACTGCTACCGCAGCAAAAGTGTATGGTATTGATGAAGCAGCCGTAACGAAAGAACAACGCTATAAAGCCAAGAGTGTGAATTTTGGAATTATCTACGGGCAAGGAGCTTTTGGCCTAGCCGATAACCTCGGTATTAGCCGTACCGAAGCCAAAGAAATTATCGATAACTATAAACGAGAATTTGCAGGCATCACCCGTTATATGGATGAAACCATTAATTTTTGTAGAGTGCATGGTTACGTACAAACGTTAATGGGTCGTAAGCGTTGGCTTCGCGATATTAACAGCAGTAATTTTACCGTAAGGAGCTACGCCGAACGCAATGCCATTAACAGTCCGATTCAAGGTACCGCAGCAGATATGATTAAGTTAGCGATGATTAAGATTCATGCTGCCATGCAAGCCGCACAATTACGTAGCAAAATGCTCTTGCAAGTGCACGACGAATTGGTGTTCGATGCCCACCGCGATGAGGTAGCTCATTTAAAAACACTTATTCTCGATAACATGCGTAGTGCATTGATACTCCCTAACAGCGTGCCGGTTGAAGCCGAGGTAGGTGTTGGCGATAATTGGTTAGAAGCACACTAGTACCTTACGGTAAATGAAAAAGCAAGTGCTTATAACGAGGCACATGTGGCTGCACAAAAAAGTTTTATTTGCAGTATTTAGCGGTTTTTGGCTATCTTCAAGGTGCAAAAACCGAAAAATAACGACTGCTTATGCGCTTCAAACAATGCCTGCTAACCGCATTGGCTGCTATTTGTGTATCTATGGTACAAGCACAGCAACACCCGCTTTTACAACCTATTCGTAACACTGTTAACAAAGCTGCAGAACATTATCCGCAGTTAGTATTACAGCCCGATAGTGTTGCACAAAACGGCAATCTATTGCAAGTGTACTTCAATGTGCGTCAATCATTTACCGTAAGGCAATTGCCCGATGCTTTGATAGAAGAACTCAACGAGGCTTTAGCACACATGGCATACGAAGCCGGCGTTGATAATATTGTGTTGCTAGCGAAAGATGCTGCCACCAATACGTGGAAAACGCTTGATTATTTCACGCCGGTAGCTACTAAGGTGCAGTATCAGCCACAGCCGAATAACGATCCTTTCCCGAATGTAAAAGGTGCGGTTAGTGGCAATGTTGCTGCACGTTTGTTTCCAACACCAAGCCAGTCTGCATTCACAGGGGGGTTGTTAGGTAAAACAGTTTGGCTAAGTCCGGGCCATGGTTGGAATGTTGCTAATAGTTCTGCCTCGGCATTTTCAACACAACGCGGTACCACCAACGAAGTGGTAGAAGATTTTGGCACCATTGAAACCATCAATTACTATTTACTCAACTACTTGTACAATGCTGGTGCGAATGTTTGGAGTGTTAGAGAGCGTGATATGAATACCAATGAAATTATTGTTAACAACGATGCTGGTGCACCACAATACACCGAAACAGGTAGTTGGACCGATGGAGGGGTACCTGGATATAATGGTACATACCGTGTAGCCAACAGTAGTGCTACTACTACTGCAACGGCTACGTTTACACCTAATATTACCGTGAGCGGTTACTATTGGGTAAGTGTTCAGTATGTTAGCGGCCTCAACAGGTCTACCGATGTTAAGTACACTGTACATCATGCTGGTGGCACCACCACCTACACTGTGAATCAAGAAGTGCATGGTAGTACATGGGTGTATTTAGGTCGTTTTTATTTTGTAGCCGGCGGCGATAATAAAGTGGTATTAAGCAATCAAAGTACGCAAGATGCACAGGCTATTATAGCCGATGCAGTTCGTTTTGGCGGCGGCATTGGTCAGCAGGCCGATTGTAACTTCCCAAGTGTGTCGCCTGGCGGCAGTAACAAAGCCCGTTTCGAAGAAGCAGCCAATATGTATGCTCGTTACCAAGGGTATCCTACTTGCGTTGGCGATGTTAACATGCGGCCACTCTACGCCGAATGGGAAGCCAATAAAGGCGGAATAGAAGAGGTACGCAACAGCGTGTTTGTATCGTTTCATACTAATGCGGCGAATGCAACGGCTCGTGGCACAGAAACTTACCGTTATAATGGTTTAGGAACGGGTCGTCCTAATATTTCGCCAGGTAGTACACAACTTCGAGATAGCATTCATCGGCAAGTCATTAGAGATATTCGTGCAGGGTACAACCCCAGCTGGGCCGACCGTGGTGTTAAAGAAGCCAATTTCGGAGAGTTGCGCAACCTCGATTCTATTCCGGGAGCACTCATAGAACTCGCCTTTCATGATACACCTGCCGATGCTACCGACTTAAAAAATGCTGAGTTCCGCAGGCTAGCTGCACGAGCCATATATAAAGGTATTGTAAATTATTTCAATTATAAAGATGGCAGCCCCATTGTATACTTACCCGAAGAACCAACGCATTTTTTAGCCAAAAACGTAGGGAATAACCAAATACAATTAACATGGCGTAAGCCTGTAACAGGTGGCATTTTTGGCCATCCGGCTACCAGCTATCGGGTATATATAAGCAATAATGGAAAGGGTTTTGGTGATGGCCTTACGGTAAATGATACTACTTATACATTCACCGGCGCTGCCAATACCACTTATTATTTCAAAATTTCGGCAGTGAATGCCGGTGGCGAATCATTTACTACTAGCGTTGTAGCTGCACGTACACCAGCCAGCCCTACTAGTAATGCCAGCTATTTAATTGTAGATGGCTTCGATAGACTTTCACCAATGGTTTTGCGTAATGAGGGGGGTGTTTTAGGAAATGTAAGGCGCATGTTTTTAGAACGCATGAATCGCTACGATTATATGGTAGATCATGCAGCTGCGCTAAGTAATTGCGGTGTAGCATTCGATGGTGCACAAAACGAAGCAGTTATTGCCGATATGATTAGCCTTATCGGCTACGCAGCAGTAGATTGGATTTTAGGCGAGGAAAGTACAGCCGATCGTACCCTCGATGCAACAGAGGTTGCAAAGCTTACTACTTACCTCGATGCAGGTGGCAATCTATTCATTTCAGGATCAGAAATAGGTTGGGATATTGGTAGAGTTGCATCGGCCAATGCTAACCTCAATTTCTATAATAATTATTTGAAAGCCAATTATATAGATGATGATGCTGGTACCTATAACTTCACTGGAACATCGCAATTTTTTGCCAATCAGTCTGGCACTTTCGATAATGGTTCGGCTGGTATTTTTGATGTTGACTTTCCAGATCGTATTAGTGCTGTAACAGGTGCCGAAATATTACTTAATTACATTGGTGGCACAGGCGATGGAGCTGCTGTTGGCTTTAGAGGCAACCATCGAGTAGTGTACATGGCATTTCCGTTCGAAGCAATTACCGATGAGGCTGTTCGTAGCACCATTATGTGTAATGCCGTATCGTATCTTACACCACTATTGCCGGCCACCGGACTTAGCCTTAAAGCACAATCTGGTAAGTCTGGTAACATATTACAGTGGACAACCCTTACAGAGCTAAATACCCAACGCTTTGAAGTTGAAAAAAGCGATGATGGCTTTAACTTCAAAACAACAGGTATACGTGTGCCAGCTAAAGGTAATAGCACAACTGTAACTGCATACGAAGCCATAGATCCGCAGGTATGGCCAATCAGTTACTACCGTTTAAAAGCAATCGACAAAGATGGCAGCTATAATTATTCAAACACAGTAGTAGTTAAGGCCGATACCAAGCAACATTTGTTTGTAGTGCATAATCCGGTACAATCAATGCTGCCGGTGCAAGTACAAAGTGCTAAGCCATACAGCTTGCAATTGTATAATATTGCTGGCATACAAGTGTATCAACAAAAGTTCGATGCCGGTACACAACGCTTACAAATTGCAGTACAGCATTTGCCGAAAGGTGTATATGTATTGCGGTTTAACGATGGTCAGGTGCAAGAGCAAGTCAAAGTAATATTGCAATAAAAAATTATACCTTACGGTAAATGAAGTTAAGAGAAAGAGGCTGTCTCAAAAGTGGCAGCCTTTTTTCTTTTTCACTAATGGGTGTTTGAAAAGTCTGTGAACTATATTGCTCTCAAATCAGTCTATAGGGTATGAGTAAAGCAGTATTCAAAAC
>JBKBLG010000015.1:0-18534 GCA_046296295.1 Chitinophagaceae bacterium
CTGCCATACAACCCCTGAGTCAGAAAAAATTATCCAACTCTATAAACTACTATTGGCAAGTATAGGTAACCATACAACAAAAAAAAGAGGCTATTTCTTAGTTTTGAGACAGCCTCTTTTTTCTTGCCTGCTGCTCTAGTTGATGATAAAGTGTATCGTTAGAATATTTTTTGAAATGCCAGGCATAACCTTTCGCTATAAGTAGTTGGTTTAACGATTGCTTTGCTATCATTATTTCTCCAATATAACGTTGGTATCTATCTTGCTTACCATTACTAACCAATGTAACTGTTTTGCCAAAACAAATACTTGCTGCAAAGTGCTTGGCACTTTTACCGTAAGGTTGGTTTTTTTCAGGGCAATCTATATGTGCTAACCTAACTTTTATTAAAGTACGATTGCTAGTTAATAATTCATAAGTGTCGCCATCTTTCACGGCTACAATACGGCCGGTAATAGTAGTAGCTTTGGGTTGAAAACTACATAGTGCTGCGAAGAATAAAAATATAATATAATAACGCAATGTTTTTAGGCTAAAATACAAACCATTTTTACTATCCTATATCAAGCTATAAAAAATTATAGCGTGCTGGTTTTGCAGCTATCAGCCATGTAACGAAAATAATTTTTTATATCAATAAAAATTTGCTGCAAAGCCATCACTAGTCTTTAATGTGGCTAAAACAATTAATATGTTTGTGCTAAATAAATTGGCTGTGTTTTCAACGCTATCGGCATTTGAATTTCAGCAAAAGTTCACAGATTAAATGAATGTGTTCAATAGCCGGCTGAACTAAAATGAAAGAATGGGTATGTCTTCAAAAAGTGTGGGTATCAATCCTTTACAAAAGGTTGTGGTTACAATGAATCTGCCTTTGCCCATACCATCTTTCATGACCTGAAATGTAGTCTGCATAAGTTGTTGCCGATGAATACTCGCGTGATGATAAGCTGACAAAAAAATCTCTGGTGCCCAACAGCGAAAAAGCAATAACGGCAAGGGTTTCCCCATCGTTCATCCAACAATAATAAAATAAAAAAATTATGAACCGGCGTAAATACGTTCTATTGCATCGGCATATTTTTCTAGTACTACCTTACGTTTAACACTCATCTTAGGTGTCATTTCGCCAGTTTGAATGCTCCACTCAGCAGGTAATAATTCAAATTTTTTCACTTGTTCTACTTGGTTGAAAAATTGATTATTCTCTTGCACAATATGCTCAAATTTTTCTAACACTTTAGGGTGTTTAATAGCAGCTTCAATGGTGGTGAATTCTAAGTGATGCAACTTCATCCAGTTGGCAACGCCTGTTGCATTGGGTACAATTAAAGCACCTACAAACTTACGGCCAGCACCTACTATCATTGCTTGTTCAATCAATAAGCTCTCTTTCAATTTGTTTTCAATTGGTTGTGGGGCTACATATTTGCCTCCGCTGGTTTTAAATAGCTCTTTTTTGCGGTCGGTAATGCGTAGATATTTACCCTCATCCCAAATGCCGATATCGCCTGTGTGCAACCAGCCGTCAATTACTGTTTCTGCTGTTAAATCGGGGCGTTTGTAATAACCTTTCATTACGCTTGGGCCTTTGGTGAGAATTTCACCGTCTTCAGCAATCTTCACCTCAATACCGTTGATAGGTAGGCCTACGGTGCCGAACTTGGTACCACCGGGGGTTTGTCGGTTCACACAAATAACCGGACTGTTTTCTGTGGGGCCATAACCTTCGTACACCGGTATTTTGGCACCGTTAAAAATGCGTAATAGTTTTTCTTGGCAGGCTGCGCCACCTGTAATAATAAACCGAATATTACCACCTAAAGCCTCACGCCACTTGCTAAATATGAGTTTATTGGCGATCGCTAATTTTATGTTATAGAGGAGGCCTCCATCTTGTAAGTTATCGTAGCGTTCTGCAGTATGTACCGCCCAAGCAAATAAAGCCTTTTTAAAACCTGTAAGTTCTTGGCCTTTAGACATGATTTTTTCGAACACTTTTTCTAATAATCGAGGCACGGTTGTGAAGCCATCGGGTTTCACCTCTTTTAGGTTGTCGCCAATGGTTTCAAGGCTTTGAGCATAGTAAATACTGATACCGCTGAATAAATAAATATAGGTTACTGTTTTCTCGAAAATGTGATTGAGCGGTAAGAAGCTTAACACCTTATACTCAGGAGCGTCGGGGAATGGAAAACTCTCTTTACTCAGTTTAACATTACTTACAATATTACGGTGAGTAAGCATAACACCTTTAGGCGTACCTGTTGTACCCGAGGTATAAATGATAGTGGCTAAATGATTGGCAGTGATAGATTGTTTTACGGTTTCTAATTTAGCCATGTTAGCCTCATTCGCTAATGCACTTATTTCTGTCCAATGTGCTTCCCCTGCAATTCGATCGAACGTATATATTTTCTTGAGCGATGGAACCTGCTTAGCTACCGATTTCACCTTTTGCAACAAATCTTCGCTTGCCACAAAAATGTACTTCACCAATGCATCGTTCAATATGAATTGCAATTCGTGCGGACCAGTAGTAGGATAAATAGGTACTAGTACAGCACCAGTTTGTTGCACGGCCAAATCTGTGAACACCCATTCAGGTCTGTTATTACTGATAATGGCAATTTTATCGCAACCCTCATCAGAAAAATCGTTAGGGCCAACTCCTAACTCAAGCAAGCCGGCAGCGAATTTTGTGGATATATCTTTTACTTGCTGCGTGCTGTATTTAACCCAATTATTGCCCTCTTTTGCAGCTAAAATATCTGCTTTAGGGAATTGCTGTAGCTGATAATCAATCGCATCGAATAAACGTTGTTCGAAGTTCATAAGACAAGCGTTATGTGTATGAGAAGTAGTAGGTTGGTAAAAGTAAGGCGTAAGCGAGTATGCACTACAATCGGCTTACAATTTCTCCGAGTTCTTTATCTATTACTCCATATTTTCCGTATTCCACAACACGGCCAACCTCTTTGCCATTATTGTCGAGTATAATAAACGTAGGAACGTTAATAATGTTCCAGCGTTCGTGGCTGCCATCGGGTGCTTTTTTGTTGCGGTCTACACCTACTAACTTCACCTTATCTAAAGGGTAACCACTTTTATCAACCAAGCGGAAAAACACCGGCAGCAGGTATTGTGAATCGTGGCACCATGTACCCGCATACACTATTACAGAAAATTGGGTAGCCCTTGCGGTAAATACTTGCACGGCAGCAGCATCGGCACTGCCAAATTGCATATTGTTCTTAAACCATGCAAAGGCAGTATCGGTTTCTAAAACTCTTCGTGGAATATGGCCTACTAAAATTTTAGTTTCACTATCAGGAATAGTTTGATAACCTTGTATCGCAGCCTTTTTAGAAATGCTGCAATTGCTTGCACCTGTAGCTATTAATGCTGCTAATAATAATGTGGTGATATATTGCTTTCTCATTCGCCTAAATTAGCTTTCAGTTGCAAAAGAAAACCCCGAAATTTTGTTAAGGTATCGTTGAGTTGTTGCTGTATATCGAGTTTTTGTTTGTTTTCTTTCAAATATTGTCGGGCACCTTCCATACTATACTTCCGAACGCGAAGTAGTTGGTGAATCAGCACTAAATTTTTAACATCTTCAGGGCGAAATAGTCGATCTCCTTTACGATTTTTTCTAGGCTTAATAATATCGAACTCATTACTCCATAAGCGTAATAACGAGGTGTTAATATGTAGCCATTGTGCTACTGTACCCATCGGGTAGTATTGTTTGCTGAAAAGTGTTTCATCGTCGGGTATTTCAACCAAATGAGCTGTGGCATCCATTTCTTTGAACGACTTACGACCTCTTTTTTGTGGTCCTTCAGGCGTTGCAGGCTTTGCTTTAGGAACGGGTACAAGGTTTGGATCAATGATCTTACGTGGTCTGCCTCGCTTACGCTTTGGTACAAGTTCTGGCTCGTTGGTCATTACCAACATTTCTGAAGCAACATTTGGTGCATCAGTTGGTGTAAGTGGTTGAATGGCGGTGTCGGCTTTTGCTATTTGCTCCACTATGTTTTCGGCAGTTGCCAGATTGGTACTATCATCGTTGTGAATGATGGCAGCAACTATATCTTCATTTGTTTTTATTGCATCATTTACCGTAAGGTTATGATTAGTGTTTGTTGTAGGAGAGGCAGCAGGTGGTGTTTTCAATTTTATTTTAACCCGAATATTGCCATCGTTGAAAACTAGATTATCTGTTGGTGGAGGTGTGGCAACATGGTTGTTGTTAGTAGCCAATGAAGTTGTATCATCATTTACCGTAAGGTTATTCTGAACAGGTGGTACAATTGTGACATTGTTGCTTGTAGTTGCTTGTGGTGGTACTACAACTGCTTTTTTCTTTGGTTGCGTAGGTTCGCTACCAGAAACAATGTTGCCGAAAATGTCTAACTGTGCCATAACGTAAAAATAAGGTATTCGCAGGCTGTAAGCGTTGTTAAATAGCAGCTTGTACACACCAATTTTTTTGAACGTATGTTTGCCGGAAATAAAAAAATCATGGCCATTACTACCATAGCAGTTTGTGGTGCAGGAACCATGGGAAGCGGTATTGCTCAGGCTGCTGCTCAAAATAATTTCAAAACTATTTTGTTCGATGTTAACAGCACCGTGTTAGCAAAAGCGAAAGATACAATTGTAAAAAGTATTGATAACCTTACGGTAAAAGGCAAACTAACACAAGCACAAGCAACACAAACACTGGCACAACTACACTTCACTGATAATATCGCCGATTGCAAAGCAGATGTAGTGATTGAAGCTATTGTAGAAAAATTAGATGCGAAGGTGGTCTTATTACAGCAACTTGCATCGGTAAATAGTGAAGCTACTATTTTGGCAACCAATACCTCATCTATTGCAGTAAGTGCTATTGCAGCAGCTGTTCCAAGGCCAGAACGTGTAGCAGGAATGCATTTTTTTAATCCGGCCACCATCATGCGTTTGGTAGAAGTGGTTCGCGGAACACATACCAACAACGCTACTATAGATGCCTTGGTTACCCTAGCAAAACAATTACAAAAGCAACCAGTTGTTTGTAAAGATGCGCCTGGTTTTATTGTGAACAGAGTAGCACGTCCTTACTACTTAGAAGCCATGCAACTTGTAACCAATGGCGAAGTAACTGATATTGCTTTGATAGATGAAGCAATGCAAAACAGCGGCTTTAAGATGGGGCCATTTGCTTTAATGGATTTGATCGGATTAGATATCAACTATAGTGTAAGTAATATTGTATGGGAAGCACTTGGGCAACCCAAGCGATTAACACCTAGTACATTGCAGGGAGCTAAAGTGGCAGCAGGCGAATTGGGTAAAAAAACCGGAAAAGGATTTTATAACTACACTACTTAACTACATTATGCAGCCTACAATTTTAGTAACAGGCGGTACCGGCTTGGTAGGAAAACACTTACTACACCTACTCGTGCAACAGGGGCATAAAGTACGTGCTATTTATCGGAATACAACTCCCGATTTTCTGTTAGAAGAGATTGCATGGGTACGTGGCGATATATTAGATATTCTAAGCCTTGAAGAAGCGATGCAAGGCATACAGCAGGTATATCATTGTGCTGCGGTTGTAAGCTTTAATCCGAAAGCAAAACATCAATTACAACGTATTAACATAGAGGGTACTGCTAATGTGGTAAATGCTTGTATTGAAACATGCGTACAGAAGCTTTTGTTTGTAAGCTCTGTTGCGGCTTTGGGCAGAATAAGAGAAGATGGCCCGGTGAATGAAACTATGCAGTGGAGTGAGGCTACGAGTAATAGCGAATACGGAAGAACCAAATACTTAGCAGAAATGGAAGTGTGGCGTGGTATGGGTGAAGGGTTAGATGTGGTAGTGGTAAACCCAAGTATTATTTTAGGTTGTAGCGATTGGAACCAAGGTAGTGCAGGTATTTTTAAAAGTGCTTACAACGAATTTCCTTGGTATACCGAAGGTGTTAGCGGCTTTGTAGATGTACAAGATTTAGTGAATGCAATGTACCAATTGATGCAAACTAATACCGCCGCCAACCAACGATTTATTGTAAGTGGACACAACATAAGCTACAAAGAAATTTTTACAAGCATTGCTACAGCTTTTGGAAAAAAGCCGCCTTACAAAAAGGTAACACCATTTATTGCTGCTATTGTTTGGCGTATAGAAGCTATTAAAGGTTGGCTTACAGGTAAGCAACCATTACTTACGAAAGAAACAGCAGCAACTGCACAAGCTAAAGTATACTTCGATCATCAGAAAATGCTACAATATTTACCCAATTTCAAATACACTGCCTTAGAAGATAGTATCACAAGAATTTGTAACGAGTTTAAGCAGCGCTATCATTTATCGTAGTAGTTATGCTTAAAAAAAGCGGTGCATATGCACCGCTTTTTTTAAGAACCTTGCATTACTTTTTTCCACAGTTCTGGTATACGCTTCACCCAAACCAGTTCTCTACGTTTATAACCTGCTTCTTCAGCAGGATAACCAAAATATACCTTACCACCTTCTAATGAAGAAGGTACACCTGATTGTGCTAATACAACTGCGTTGGCGCCGATAGTAAGCGTTTTGCTAACACCAACTTGTCCCCAAAGCACAACACCATCTTCAATAGTTGTAGCACCGGCAATACCTACTTGTGCTGCAAACAAACAGTTGCGCCCAACATGTGTATCGTGGCCAATGTGTACCATGTTATCCATTTTAGTACCTCTTCCAATAAAAGTACTTGCCGTAACACCTCTATCAATGGTGCAGCCTGCACCAATTTCAACATCGCTTTCTATTACCACATTGCCACAACTTTGCATACGCTTGTACCAAACAGCTCTGTCTTTTTTAGTGTTGTAATAAAATGCATCACTACCAATAACACTACCTGCTTGTATTACTACATTATCGCCAATGATGGTGTAATCGTTAATGGTAACATTCGGATGTATTATACAATTGCTACCAATAACAACTTGCTTACCAATAAATACATTCGGACTCACAATAGTTCCTTCACCAATGATAGCATCACTCGCTATTGCATTTGTAGCAGCAGTGAACGGACGAAAGTGTTGCACAATGCGTAAGTACGCTTCAAATGGTGCATTACAATACAACAAATTTTTGCCATCAGGTACATGCACATCTTTACTGTTAATGATAATGTGTGTAGCATTACTCTGCAAACATTTGTCATAATATTTTGGATGATCCACAAAACAAACATCGCCAACCTCAACCTTGTGAATCTCATTGATACCAAGGGCTTCGGCCGATGCATCGCCAATTATAGTTGCATCAATCAATGTGCTTAACCATTGTAATGTTACAGGAGCAGGAAACTTCATGTATGATTATTTGTACTACAAATGTACAGGTAGTAATTGAGCTACTTTACAGTAAATATGAAAGTGATTACAACAACTTTCAAGCATAGTATGCATATGGTATTGCTACTTCTTTTACTTACCAAAATGAAATGGATGTGTGTACTGTAATATGAAATTCACACAATGAAAAAAAATGTGAATAAAATACTGCTATCTTTTTTTTGCATGTGCAAAAACTCTTACTAATATTGTTGTGGGAAAAATTTCCCTTACTTACTAACCCATCCATTATACAAAGCGCTGCATGCAGCGCTTTTGTTATGTAACGATGTTACACTATTACTTGTTTCATAAACCTTATCAAGTGCTATCGCAATTTTCGGCCGAAGGCGATAAACTTACCCTACAAGCATACTGTAAGGTTGCGAAAGATGTTTATCCTGTAGGTAGGCTCGATTATGATAGTGAAGGTTTGTTAATACTAACTAACGATACTACACTGAATTACAAATTATTACATCCAACACAACAGCACGAGCGAACGTATTGGGTACAAGTAGATGGTGCCATTACCGATGCAGCAATAGCAGCATTATGCGATGGTGTTGTAATTCAAGTGAATGGAAAAGCATATCGTACCCAAAAAGCGATTGTGCAGCGCTTAGCAGATGCCACGCATATACCGCCACGCAATCCTCCTATACGTTTTAGAAAAGATATTCCTACCTCTTGGATTGCGATTACACTTACTGAAGGTAAGAACAGACAAGTGCGAAAAATGACTGCTGCTGTTGGCTTTCCAACGCTACGTTTAATTCGATACAGCATAGAGTTATTAACGCTTGATGGACTTGAGCCTGGCGCCATTAAAATGATTTCTCAAAAAACACTTTTCAAAAAATTAGGGTTGTAGCCGTAGCCGCTCATCATTTACCGTAAGGTAAATACCGAATATCAATACATATACACTGAAAATGTACCAACTTTGAAACAACGAAATTCATTCTTAGTATGGCATATGTATTTGATGCACAGTTACCTATTGCAATAGGTGCCGATCATGCGGGATATACTTACAAAGCAGCAGCAGTCGCATGGTTGCAAGAGCAAGGCTACCAAGTGATGGATAAGGGTGCTTTTAGCGAAGCAAGTATTGATTATCCGGATGTTGCACATCCGGTAGCTACTGCAGTAGCATCAGGCGAAGCTGCTTTTGGTATTTTGTTTTGTGGTAGCGCTAATGGTGTAGCTATTACCGCCAATAAACATCAACAAATTAGAGCTGGTTTAGCATGGCAAAACGATGTTGCAAAACTTATTCGCATGCATAATAATGCCAATATCATTTGTGTTCCGGCTCGTTTTGTTGCATTGCCGCTGGCATTAGAAATGATAGCAACATTTATGCATACGCCATTTGAGGGCGGGCGACATGCTAACCGCGTTGATAAAATTGCTTGTGCTTAATATGCATTTACCGCAAGGCTATACCGTTACTACCAACATTAAGCAGATGGATGTTGAGCTCATTCATTTATACTTAAGTGCATCATCATATTGGGCGCAAGGCATACCACTGAGTACTGTTCAAAAAAGTATGCAGCATTCATTATGCTTTGCAATTTTATACGAAACCTGTACGGTAGCATTTGCACGAATTGTAAGTGATTATGCCACTTTTGCGTATCTCTGCGATGTGTTTGTGCTACCTGCACATAGAGGTAAAGGCTTGAGTAAATACCTGATACAAAGTATTCATGAACATACAGCGCTACAGGGCTTACGACGTTGGACACTCTTCACCAAAGATGCACATGGTTTGTATCAGCAATTTGGTTGGAAGGTAATGACACCTGAAGAAGCACAACGTTGTATGAACATCTTACACACAAACATATACTTACATTAACATACCTAAAAACCACAGCATGATAAAACAAAGTTGTTGGATGCTTGCATTACTTGCTATAGGTACAGTACAAGCACAAAACAAACAAGCCGAAAGGTTTGCCAAAACCATTCAGGCAAGCGAGCTTAAAGAAAAACTAAGCATTGTAGCAGGCGATGAAATGGAAGGCCGCGAAACTGCTACAGAAGGTCAGCGAAAAGCAGCATTGTACATAGAAGAACACTTCAAAAAAATAGGCTTGCAACCAGGCAATAATGGCAGCTACCAAATGCACTATCCGGTGTATCAAGATGTGTTGCATAGTGCTACTGCAACCTTGTACAACCTGCCTTTTAACTTCAATGAGCACTTTGCATTAAGTGTTGGTGGTGCTGCTAACGGTAGCTTTAGTATCAACGAAATATATTATGCAGGCCATGCCGGTGCTAAGCTAGAAGTAAATGCCGATGTTGCTGGTAAGTGGGTATTGGTAGCCGAACAAGCTTTTGGTGGTAATGCTGCTGCAAAGCCTGCACCAGGTGCTAACAACATGCGTCAGATAATGGCGAACATTCAGCCTATTATGGCAAAAAAGCCGAAGGGCGTACTCATTATTAGCAAAGATTTTCCGCGTAAGGCTGGCAGCAGCTTGGGTAATATGTATGTATCTCGTACCGATGCTAATAGTACTGCACCGTTGGTAGCAACAGTATCGTATCAGTTTGCCTCATCGTTGTTGAGTCGTGTATTCACAAGTTACGAAGCTGTAGAAAAATTGCCGATTGGTTTGTACAAAACGCAAGCGAACCTTACGGTAAATAAATCAACAAAAACCCTGAGCAGTAGCAATGTTATTGGTATGATTGAAGGTACCGATAAGAAAGATGAATACATTTTTCTAACAGCACATTACGATCACTTAGGAAAGCGTGATGGTGTTATTTATTATGGTGCCGATGATGATGGTAGTGGTACCGTAGCTATTATGGAAATTGCAGAAGCTTTTGCGGCAGCAGCAAAGCATGGTGAGCGCCCTCGCAGAACTATTGTATTTATGACAGTAAGCGGCGAAGAAAAAGGATTGTGGGGCAGCGATTATTATGCTCGCAACCCTATTTTTCCATTAGCTAAAACCAGTGTTGATTTAAATATTGATATGGTGGGTCGTATTGATCCTTCATACAGCGGCGATAGTTTAAATTATGTTTTTACCATTGGAGAAGATAAGTTAAGTAGCGACTTGCAACCCATTAGCGATAGTGTTAATAAAACTTATGGTTTGAATATGGAGTTAGATCGCCGATACAACGATCCTAACGATCGTAATCGTTTTTATTATCGCAGCGATCATTACAATTTTGCGAAAAATGGGGTTCCTGTAATTTTCTATTTCAATGGTGTGCATGCTGATTATCATCGCCCGAGTGATACGGTAGATAAAATTAATTTCGAACTTATGCGTAAGCGTGTGGCACTCGTATACTACACTGCATGGGCCATGGCGAATAGAGATAATATGCTTGTTCGTGATAAGCCTTTAAATATGCCTCCACGATAGCATTTACCGTAAGGTATTGTTTGGTTTTGAAATACAACGATGGCGGCCACAAAGTGGCCGCCATCGTTGTTAGTTAGGCACTACCTTACGGTAAATGTTGCTATGGTGTTGCATCTGTATCAGCATCCTCATCAGATACAGCTCCTAATTGATCTTGATTGCGTTTGAGTTTGAAAATGGGCTTTTCTCTAGTGCCTGAAATATGCATAGGAATACCAAAAATGCCTAACGGAGGTAAGCCTAAACGAGCCTTTAAATTTAACCTTCCATCGAGGCTCATTTGTCCTTCGAAACGTGGCCTAAAACCTGCCATTTTTAATTTAACTCGCTCAATGGTGAAAATATTATTCGCAATACTGCTTTTGATAACAACACCCTTAACGCTACCCTTCAAGCTGTCTTTATTAGCAGCTTTGCCCATGCCATCAAGCAATTTGAATCCATAAAACGATACATGCTCTAATCGCAAAGTACCCTTGCCTTTAATGCTCGGTAGTATGGGCATCATATTGTTATTGAGTCTGCCTGAAATTTTGTATTCAAGCGATGCTACACCTTTTGCACGTTTAGCAGATGGTGCCATACTACGAAATAGTGGTACTTGTTTGTACAGTTTTTGTACATCAAAACTATCGGCTTTTAATTGATAGTTGAAATAGGCCTTGGTGGGTGTGGTAGCATAGTAGGTGCCTTGCATGCTTACAATAGCATCGGCTAGTCGAAAGCCAGTATTGTTCAGTTGCAGTGTGCCTTGCTGTAATTGTAGGTCAATAGTGGCTTGTTGTATCAATGTGTTCTGAAGTATAATTTTATCAGCACTTCCATTAATACCCACCGACAGGTGTTTTGGTAGCATAATTACCCCTGAATTTTGCTGGCCGATGGTAGTGCTGGTATTGTTTTTATTAGGTTGATGATACACCATAAGTTCATCGAGTAATAGGTATTTACTTTTTACCGTAAGGTTACCTAATAGTTGCTTGCCTTGAAGTATGTGGCCAATACTATTTTGTATATAACCACTAAGCTGAAAATGCGAATTGCCATACTTGGCACTAAAGGCATCGAACACCATTTTATCTTGTTCGGCATGTAAAGCACCTTGATAAATGACCAATGGCTTTGGAAACAAATCGCTATACAACGATATATCTTGTACTCTTAAGGTGCCTTTGTGTTGAATATATTGATAACGCCCTGCGGTAGCATCGGCTTGGGTGCCTTTCAAGCTAAGATTAGTGGCAATGCTACCATTGATTTGATAGCCGGGCACTTGAAATATTTGGTATATTTTCCCAATATCTATAATGCCTTTGCTGCCAATATTGTAGCGTAGGTTATTCCAATTACTTACATCTGCTTTGAGCGTGAAAGGGTGGTTTTCGAACACAAATGCAATAGGTCGAACTTGTACGGTAATATCTTTATAATTACCTGTGGCACTACGTAATACAGCATCAATCGTTACACGTTCAATAGGGCGTGGGTAGTAGGGTGTACGTATGCTTACGTTGTTGGTTTTTACCGTAAGGTTCGCTTTTGGAAAGCGTTTTTTATGTGGTTCATATGTACCGTTGGCTTGCAGTTGCATAGCTATATTGCCTTTAACATCGTAGCCTTGTATGGGTATAATTTTGGCGATATCGGAGAGGTTCATTTGTAGTTGTAACTGTGTTTGAATAGGATAGCTGCGTAAGTTTTTGACACTCAAGTATCCACTCAGATTATTATTGGCAGCTTTAGCTTCTATTGCTTGTAATTGTATGTTGGCATCTTGCCATTTAGAGGTGTTGCATTGGGCTATTAGCTTACAGTTAAACACATCTAGGGCTAATGGCATTTGATGGTATTTCAAGTAGCCATTTTGAATATTAGCGTTGATATTAAAAGAGGGTATGCTGGTAACAATGGTATCGGGCCTAATAGCTTTGTTATTGATGGCAGTAGTATAGTAGCCATTGGCATTGGCTTGCAGGGTACATAAACCTTTCGCTGTTATGTTTTTTATACCAATTGCCTTCGTCCATTTTTCAATATCAATATTTGCTTTGAGTTTGGTGCTAATGTAGGGGTTGGTAATACCTTTTGTTTCAATAACAGCGCTAAGATATTCTTGCCCCATGGTGAGGTAGATTGAATCTATCTTCATATGAACACTATCGATATTGCATTGAGGCATATCAACATTCATGTTCAAAAACAAATGCGATATTGGGCTTGGTGCTATTGTACTTGTAATATTGCCGTTACGCACTTTTATATTGGCGGCAAGTGTTGGCATTTGTTGTTCGCTGGCTATATATTGCCCTATCAGTGATGCTTTCAGTTCAGTATATCCATTTGCCGTAAGGCCATCTAATTGGTGCACAATGGTTGGTGGTAATGCGGTGAACACATCTTGCAAATTGGTTTCTTTACTCGCCAATTCAAAGTGCATATCGTAGCCATTGCTTAAAAAAGCGAATTTGCCCTTGAACGATACCGGTAACTTATTAATACTAATATCGTTTTTTTCAAATACGAAAGCTAATGAGTTAGTATTGATTTTAGTGATTAAGTTGGCCTGAAGTTGTTTATTGCCAAAATATTCTTGGCCACCGTATTTAAAATAAAATCTTTCTGCCGAAAAGCTGCTTTGTAAGTCGAAAATAGCCTTGCTCAGGTCGCCTTTTCCGGTGTATTGAATACTATCGGCAGTAATGAACATGGGCAACGAGGCATCGTTATAAATAAGTTTCGTATCGTTAAAAACAATACGTTCAATTTGCAGTGCCATGCTGCTATCGTTGCTTGCAGTAGTACTTGTGTCAGCCGATTTGTAGATGTTATAATTGGCTAATCCATTACTATCTATTAATACTTGTACGGTGGCATGATTAATATAAAAAGCATCAACTTTAACGTTGCGTTGCAACATAGCCCTCATGTTAATACCCAGCGAAACTTCTTTTGCGTGCAGTAACGTATCGTTAGCAAATGGAGTAGCCCCTTTCACATCAACATCGTACATGGTTAAGGTAAGCGATGGAAAATGGTGAAAAAACGATAGGCTCACTTTACTGAAATTAACTTCGCCAGTAATGCTACTATTAGCCCAATACTTTACTTTATTGGCTACAAAACCAGGGAATAGTGTAGGCAATAGCAGCATTAGCAGCAATAGAAAAGTAATCGCAAATGCTATATTTCGGAGGCTTTTTTTTAAAAATCGCTTCATAAGAACTTGTGATATAATCAGGTAATAGCCAAAGGTTACGTAGTAAAACTGCAACTACAATATACAATCAAAATATTAACCTTTCGGTAAATGACTGCCCACATCACAAGGTTGTTAACACCAACGAATAACAGTAAATTCGCACGGGCTATACCCACCAAACGAATAAAAATTAATATTATGAGCTTTATTACCGACATTCATGCACGTCAAATTCTCGATAGCCGCGGTAACCCAACGGTTGAGGTTGATGTATTAACTGAAAATGGCCATTTAGGTCGTGCTGCGGTACCAAGTGGTGCAAGCACAGGCATTCACGAAGCTGTAGAGCTTCGCGATGGCGATAAAAGTGTATACCTCGGCAAAGGCGTTTTAAAAGCCGTAGCCAATGTGAACGATATTATTGCAGATCAACTTATTGGCTGGCCTGTGAACGATCAAACTGGTATTGATGCTAAGTTGATTGAAATTGATGGTACAGAAAACAAAAGCAAGCTTGGTGCCAATGCAATACTTGCCGTAAGTATGGCCGTAGCTAAAGCAGCCGCGTTAGAAAGTAACTTGCCTTTGTACCGCTACCTCGGTGGTGTTAATGGCACTATATTACCAATGCCATTAATGAACATTTTGAACGGTGGTGTACATGCCGATAACAAAATTGATTATCAAGAGTACATGATTGTGCCTATTGGTGCCGCCAGCTTCAGCGAAGGGCTTCGTTGGGGGGTTGAAGTGTTCCATCATTTAAAAAATGTACTAAAGAAAAAAGGATATAGCACCAATGTTGGCGATGAAGGTGGATTTGCACCCGATATCCAAAGCAACGAAGAGGCTATTGAAACCGTATTACAAGCCATTGAAGCCGCAGGTTACAAAGCTGGCGAACAAATTGCCATAGCCTTAGATGCTGCCAGCAGTGAAATGTATAAAGATGGTAAATACAAGTTCTATAAGAGCAGCCAAAAAGAGCTTACAAGCGATGAAATGGTAGCATATTGGACAGCGTGGGTGAATAAATATCCAATTGTATCTATCGAAGATGGCATGGCCGAAGAAGATTGGGATGGTTGGAAAAAGTTAACCGACGCTATTGGCCATAAAGTACAGTTAGTTGGCGACGATTTATTTGTAACCAACACAAAAATTTTAAAGCGTGGTATTGACAGCGGCACCGCCAATAGCATTTTAATTAAAGTAAATCAAATTGGTACAATAACAGAAACCATCAATGCCGTACAAATGGCACAGCATGCAGGTTATACTACCATTATGAGCCACCGTAGCGGCGAAACAGAAGATACTACCATTGCCGACTTGGCAGTAGCTTTAAACTGCGGACAAATTAAAACAGGTAGTGCCAGCCGTACCGATCGTTTAGCCAAGTACAACCAACTTATTCGTATTGAAGAGGCGTTGGGTGCACAAGGCATTTATCCAAAAGGTAGAATTAAGTTTGGTAAGTAAGTTTTACATCATATAGAACAAAGTATACGGGCTCGCCGCAGGCGAGCCCGTATTGTATCTGAACAAATTAACCTTACGGTAAATGAAAGCCTTTGTGTACTGCTTATTGCGGTAGCATTTGCCGTAAGGCTAAGTATGCCAATAATAACAATTGTAGCCTAGCCATACCTAAAGTTTATTTTATTGGATGTGCTAGTACATTTTAAGTAACAGATGTTTAAACTGTACTTTCATCGCTGGGCCAACATGTACTTGCATACCAATCAATCCTTGCGAGCTGCTATTAACAGTATCATTATCTGTTACATCACTCATCAGTTTTCCATTGATATAATGTAGCATACGATTGCTGCGTACAATTAAGTGAAAATTATGCCATTGATCAGGCAATATATTAGCTGTTAAATGAGTTGCGCTGCCTAACGATGCAGTTGGTATTACACAAGTCCAAGCATTATTACGAACAAGCTTGTGAATGGCTTCTGAAGAAAATTGTTCCATACAAGTGTACACGGTTGTTTTTTGCCCGATATAAGCCAAAGTTGTGCGTTTGCATTCTTCATAATTTTGCCCTGTGTACCAGTTTTGACCATCTATATCTGCTTGATATCCTCTTAATGCGTAGGGTATGTTTTTTACCTCTTCACTTCTGTAGTTGATTCCGGAGTTGCCTTGTGCACTTATTTTGAATTGCCCTTTCAGTTCAAAATCTGCCGGCATACCGCCACGCCAAATGATGAAGGAGTTTTGTTGCAGCAGGTTGTTAGGTTTTACTTCACCTGTTAAAGCACTATCTTCTACTCGCCAGTAGGCAGTATCTCCATCCCAACCATCTAAATTGCGACCATTGAAAATAGATATGAACTGCGTTTCTTTCTGGGTTTGACCGAAAGCAAGATGGTTTAACAGCAAGCAGTAGCTGAGTAATAGCACAGATAAATAAAACTTTACCATAATCGTTGCGTTAATTAGCACAAAAATGTTGCAACTAATTACTGCTAGCAATCGCATATGTATGTGATGCGCTATGCATTGGCTATAAATACGGCGTCATTGTGCTGAAAAGTGTTCAATTTTTAAGTTTTCGCTGGCTTAGCGGCAATTTATTATGGTCTATTTCAAAACACTACCAACGGCAAATGCTTGTATCAACACTTTTTAAAATTCAAACTTGATTTTGATGCACATCAATGCAAAGGTTTGGAAAATAAAAAAGGCTACAATAATGTAGCCTTTTTTTATTTAGCTCCCGAAGCTGGACTTGAACCAGCGACCCTCTGATTAACAGTCAGATGCTCTAACCAGCTGAGCTATTCGGGATTGTTTTCCGTTTTGCGGAGTGCAAAAATGCAGTTCGCTGTTATATCTGCCAAATTTTTTTTCAATTATTTTTTGCTACTACCAACCCAAAATAACCTTTTTCTCAAAAGCAATGTACCAGCCATCGGCCTGTTGTTCTACCCTATAGGTTTTTAAATAATAGCCCTCGCCACTAACATTTCGGCCATTGCTGAGCGCAAATTTATATCGGTGTAACGGGCATACAATATTACCTAAAGCATCTATAAATCCATTGGCCATAATACCGCTTGCATGTGGGCATTTATGGGCACATGCGTGAATATTATCGCTAGAGGTACGTGCCAAAGTAATATACTTGCCTGCCACGCTTACCACACATAGGTTATTAGGTTGCCAGGGTAGCAAATTAATATGGTCGGCGAGTTTATGCCACTGTATGTTATTGCTACTCATACGTTTGGTAAAACACCGTTTTATACGGATAACGAATTTGATACATGTTACGAACATGTTGTAGAATAGTAGCACGTAAGCCATCAATATTTTGACGTTCAATAGCCGAAACAAACACACAATTGTTTTGTGTTTCGTGCTCCCAACGTTCACGTAATTCACGCAATATTTCCACTTTTACATCTTCTTCCAGCCATGTGTCGAAGTTGCGTTGGGCGTACAAATCCATTTTATTAAAAACGGTAAGTATAGGCTTGTCAAAGGCTTTTAACGCTTGTAAAGTTTTATTCACTGTGGCAATATGATCTTCATATTGTGGATGCGCTACATCTACTACATGCAATAACACATCGGCTTCACGAACCTCATCGAGCGTGCTTTTAAAACTTTCTACCAAGTGGTGCGGCAATTTGCGAATAAAACCAACCGTATCACTTAGTAAAAAAGGGGTGTTTTCGTATACTACCTTACGTGTAGTGGTATCGAGTGTTGCAAATAGCTTGTTTTCGGCAAATACATCACTTTTACTGAGTAGGTTCATCAGTGTGCTCTTACCCACATTGGTGTATCCTACCAAGGCCACTCGAATTAGCTCTCCGCGTTCTTTGCGTTGGGTAACCGATTGCTTATCAATTTCTTGCAATCGCTTGCGTAGCAGGGCAATTTTGTCTTTTACAATACGACGGTCGGTTTCAATTTCTGTTTCGCCGGGGCCGCGGGTACCAATACCACCCCCTTGACGTTCTAAGTGCTTCCACATGCCTTTGAGGCGGGGTAATAAATATTGGTATTGCGCCAGTTCAACCTGTACTTTGGCTTGTGCTGTTCGGGCACGGCGAGCAAATATGTCGAGAATTAAATCGCTGCGGTCGATGGTTTTAACATTGGTTGCTTTTTCAATAGCGGTGATTTGGCTTCCTGTTAATTCATCATCGAAAATGAGCAAATCAATATCGCGGCCGCGAACATAATCGGCTATTTCTTCGAGCTTACCCTTGCCTACAAAGGTTTTGCTATCGGGGCGTTGTAGCCGCTGCGTAAATCTTTTTACCGTAAGGGCACCAGCTGTATCGGCCAAAAATTCTAGTTCGTCTAAGTATTCATGCACCTGCACATCGGTTTGTGTGGGCGAAATAAGGCCCACCAACACGGCTTTTTCGTTTTGCTTGATGCTTTGTTTTTCTATCAAAATCTGTACAAATTAGGGGGTAAAGTTAGGGTATCGTAGAAACATGGTGGGGGGGGGGGCGGGGGGGCCCCCCCCCAACCAAAAAAAATATTAATAGAAAAGAAAAAAAGTT
>JBKBLG010000015.1:18544-81690 GCA_046296295.1 Chitinophagaceae bacterium
TTCTCTACCAACCCGGGGGGGGCGGCGCCTGCGGCCCCCCCCCACCATCTACTATCTTATTAGTACCTTACGGTAAATGTGCCATCGCTTATAAACCACCAATGCTTAAACCGATAGAATATGGGCGGAACTCGCCACCAGCATTGTTTTTCAAGAAATTATTAATTTGATAAGCACCATGCAAGGTGAAGTTGCCTATGCCAAAACGTGCTGTAAGAGCAATACGGGTACCGTTAATAAACTTACGTTCTTGCTCTTTTTCAATGTACTTATTGCCATATACGGAGTTGCCGTTTTTATTCTCAAGGTTCTTGCCTTTGGTATACGCTTTTAAGATCTGACCAACTTTTACGCCTATTGCAGCTTTAAAGCCTTTGTCGGGTTGTGCAGGGTTGCTCACCCAGCGTAACTCAACAGGTACTTCTACGAAAATGGTAGTAAGCTTAAACTTATTGAAGTTGGCACTGTCGGTGCCTGTTACAAATGGCCTGAAGGGTAGGCGGGCCGATGTGCTTTTTAAATCAACATAGGTATTGTTGAAATAAATGTTGCTGCTACCTATACCTACACCATAAGCAACGCTGTAGTTGGGGCTACTTTTAAAAGGCTTATCAAGCATAAAGTAAAAGTTGAAATGCTTGCCGAAGCCGGTAGTTCTAACGCTATCTGGACGGTTGGCCCAACCATCGAAACCAAATTGTAGCAGAAAATGGTCGTTAGCTCTGTTGGTTAAATTTAATTTAGGAGGCGGAGTAGGTAAGGGTTTCGTAGTAGAGTCGGCCTGTGCATATAAGTTCTGTGTGGCAAATAACACCGCCAACGCTATAGCTAATTTCTTCATTCAAGTATCTGATTATCTAAACAAAAGTTGGGCAATAATACACCGTTCTATGAAAATTGTTAGCAACAAGTAGGTTGTATCAGGTTAAAATAAAGCGAAAAACCAGATTTGAGCATAACAAATAGCCCGAAAAGGTATTTTTATATCCCGATTGTTATACAATTATATTTTATGCATTGAAACTGCTAATTTGTGCCATTATAATTCTCGTTTATCTATTTGAAACATCAAGTTTGTATGAAGGTTTTGATTTCTGAAGATGATAGAAGTATTCAAAAAAATATTGCGTCGCATTTAGATAGCATGGGCTTAGAAGTTATTGTTACTTCTGATGGCCGTGAAGCCTTAAAAGTATTGCAAGAAAATGTGCCCGATATTGTAATTACCGATATTGTAATGCCTTACACCAGCGGCTTAGAGCTTATTGGCTTAATAAAGTCGAACATAAGCCGAACCATACCTATTATGGTACTCTCTGCAATTGATGAAGAAGATACTGTGATGATTGCTTTTAAACTTGGTGCCGACGATTTTATTACAAAACCTTTTGAATTGCCTGAGCTAACAGTTCGGGTGAACAGACTACTGCAAATGGCTAAATCAAAAGCATAATTTTATCTATACCCTGAATTAGATTGTAACCCCATGAAAATATTAGTAGCTGAAGACGAAGCCCTACTGCTTAAAACAATGGCTATAAAGCTTGGCCGCGAAGGCTACGAGGTGGTTACCTGTAATAATGGTATCGATGCTTTACAGCAAATTTCTGACGCCAACCCCGATTTAGTAATCACAGATATGAATCTGCCAGGTGCAGATGGACTTACTATTGTTAAAACTGCTATAGAAGCTCAAAAACAGGTAATGGTGTTATCAGGCATGATACAGGCTGGTAATGTACAAGCGGCACTTGACCTTGGTGCCTGTGATTTTTTAGAAAAGCCTTTTTCGTTACAAGAACTATCCAAACGTGTAGCAGCAATAGTAACTAAGTAAAGTTGTTACGTGCTGCTATAATACTACAATACCGTTTTTAATGGCATAAAGCACGGCACCTACACGGTTAGAGGTATCAATTTTCTCAAATACATTTGCCCGTAAGGCTTCTACAGCTCTAGGCGTAATGTTCATAGCTACTGCAATTTCTTTATACGATTTTTCGCTGCAGCATTGTTTTAAAAATTCTATTTCTTTATCGGTAAGTTGTACAAGGGTAGTATTGCTATCCATATGCACTAGGTGTACCAATCGGCCTGTAACCAACTCGTTCATATAGAAGCCCTTTTGTATGATACTATTGATAGCATCTTTAAAAATTTCAGGTCTGCTATCTTTAAGAATATAGCCTTTAGCACCATAGCGCAACATGCGAATAATCGCTGTATCATTATCAAGCATGCTCAGTACCAGTACTTTTACTTGAGGCTGGTTATCTTTAAGCCATAACGTACTCTGGAAACCATCCATCTCGGGCATGTTAATATCCATTAGAACCAAGTCTGGCTGCTGGCCTTGGGCAAATTTGTCAATCATTTGCTTGCCATTATCTGCTTCAAAAATCACTTTAAAGCCATCAAAAGAATTAATCAGCGATGCCAAACCATTGCGTAAAAGTGCATGATCATCTACCAAAGCTATCTTAATCATATAGTTGCTTTTGTATAAGTGAAATAAATACATCTGTACCCAATCCTATTCGACTACGAATATCTACCGTGCCATTAATCAGTCGAGCTCGGTTTTTAATAGAGCCCAGCCCGATGCCGGTTTTAGTAGGATTAAGCTCTTTAGTAACGAAACCAATGCCATTATCTGCAATATGTATATTGCATTTGTCGGCTTTACACCAAATATGTACCTTAATATTGTTGGCGTTGGCGTGCTTAACTACATTATTCAGCACTTCTTGTACCATTCGAAACGCAACAATCGTTTGTTCATTAGTGAGCCAAATTTCATCTTCATAATCGTACACAAATTCTACTGAAATACCAGTACTGCGCTGTATAAGCTTACATTCATGCTCAACAGCATCAACTAAGCCGAGTGTTGCAATTTTATCGCCATGTAGGCTCCGGCTAAGATCCCTTAAATCAGTAATAGCCTTAGTTAATAGCTCTTCTGCAAGTGCAATTTTTTCATTTTTATTGTTTTGTAATACGGTATTGAGGTTAAGTTTGACTAAACTCAATACCTGACCTACGTTATCATGTATTTCTTGGCTGAGGTTGCGGAAAATAGACTCCTGAATTTCAAGTTGCGACTCTAACAAAGTACGTTCATACTCTTGTTGCACTGATAACATTTCGTTCATGTGTGCTGTTCTGCGCCTGTGTAATTGGTGAATTAATAGGTAAAAAAATAGAATGAAAATGAGTATGATAACTACTCCAACAATAACAAATATTATCTGATATAGAGGCGCTTGTAACATGCTAACGCTACAATAATAAGTATGAACCTAATAATATTTGCAATACTTTCAATTGTGAGTAAGTTATTTGCTTCTTGTATCAAATTTAGTTGATAGAAATAACGATAGGCTATAACTGATAAAATAGTAAGTGCCGCATACTGTAAAAAAGCGGTAGCTATCCAAAACTCCGGTAACCTTTGGAAGTACATCACCTTTTCAGTGCCAGCAATGTTTAGTAAAAACGCCATGCAAATGACGAGTGTTATCATGTGAGATAGGCCTAATGCTAAACTATTCAAGTTGTACCAACCCTCAATAAAAACAATATCTGCTAGCCATATTACTACAAATACCCCTGTGCCTACAATTAGTAGCCTTTGTATGGTTGGGTTAAAGCCCTCTTTGAAAAGCATTGCAGTAAGTAATAAGTGCCAAATTCCGTACACATGATGGAATAGCCATAGTTGTGTACCGCTGATGTTCGTGTAGAGCTGTATAATTTGGTGTACCAACGAAAGCCCAATAAACCAAACTAATGGATGGGGTACGATTTTTAAATGTTGTCGCTCTAAGTAGTAATATATTAAAACTACAAATGGCAGTAATACATTACTAATAACGGTTAAAAGTTCAAAACTATGCATGCATGCCTCACATTTTAAACTACCTTATTTGAAAGGCGTATTCGGCAGCAGCTATATTTGTTGCTTTATTGCATATTTTCAATGGCTTGCCTCAGCCTGTTTTAAGGATAGTTCTCGTTACAACAGTAGCACTATATAATAAAATGCAAAATAATTGTATATAGTGCATATTACGTATGTGAAATTTCACAAATTTTTATTTATTTTCCATTTACCGTAAGGTGCAAAAAAAATCCTACAAGCTTATTGCTGTAGGATTTTAAATATCATACTTGCGTAAATGATGATTATATTTTATTACGCTTACCAAAATTGCGGTTACCGCCATTGCTAGGGCCATTGCCATATTTTGGACGATTACCACCGCCACCATTTCTGTTGTTACCACCATTTCTGTTGCTGCCACCGTTATTGTTGCGGTTGTTACGATTGCCACCAAAATTTTGGCGACCATTGTTGCGGCCAATGGGTCGGTAGTCGTCGCGTTCTATCTGATTTCTATGCCGTATGTAAGGGGTGTTGCTAAACTCTAGGGCACCTCCGGTAATAGCATCTAGTTCGCTACGTATAGCATCGTCATGTACCAGTTCTTTATGCCAATTGCTGTAGCTTAACTTCATATAGTAAGCAATGGCATGTGCAAATCCAGCCTTTTTTTCTTGGTCGGGCTCATCCATGGCTTTGTTAATAACAGTTTCAAGGTTTTTGCCCAAGTGCGAATACTTCGGATAACGTTTCGGGTATGGCAAAGGGGCCGGCTTAGCTTTGTAAGTTTCTTTCTCTGGCATGGGGAACGGGCTATCTACATCGAGCGAAAAGTTGCTCATAAAGTGCAGATGATCCCAAAGCATATGCCTAAAATCTTCCACGTTTTTTAGATGTGGATTTAATATAGCCATTAATTCAACGAGCACTTTCGCTTGTTGACTTCTTTTCTCACGGTCTTCAATTGTAAATAGATAATCTACCATTTGCTGCACATTACGACCGTATTCTCGCATGTTCAGCAGCTTGCGTTGTGTGTTGTACGTCATATCAGCTACAAAAAGCACATACTGGGTTTGGGTTATCACCCTTAGGCTTGAATCAGTTGAAAGTAGTTGGGAAGTACAGTGTAATGCACTGTTTCAGCACTGTTCAAAACCGGTTCACCATCAATATGTAGTGGTGCTAATTTTAAATTATGAATAGTAATTTTTGGCGTTTGAAAGTACAATACATTTTTGGTTGTAATGTCATCTACCAACGCCTGAAGCTTGTTGTTGCCTCTAATTTGTCGCAAAATAGCGAAAGGTAATTTCATTTTGCTCATTTTTTGTACAATAACAATATCTAAGAGTCCATCGTTGAGGCTAGCTTTTGGTGCAATCGTGAAATTATTGCCGAATTGATTGCTATTAGCAACACTGATAAAGTAGGCATCGGTGAAAAATTCAAACTCTGGTAAGCTCACTTTAAATTGATAAGGCTGTGCTTTAAATAAAGCTACAATGCTTTGTTGTGCATAAGTAAATAGACCTCTTGTGCTTTTCTGCGCAAATTCATGTGCTACGGTAGCATCAAAGCCAACACCACTGAGCATACAACTAAAATGGCCGTTCACTTCAAAGGCATCTACCCAATGTGCTTTGCCTTTGAAAATGAGTTCAATAGCTGCACTCGGTTTTTTGGGAATACCAGCAGCATAAGCAAGCCCATTGCCGCTACCCAATGGAATAATGGCGAAAGCCACCTTTGTAATAGCCAATGCCTTAACAACAGCATTTACAGTACCATCGCCACCAATAATAACAACAACATCGGTATGTTCTGCCTTAATTTTTTCTTCTACCAAAGTATAGTTGCCTTGAGCACTGGTTGGCATTATATCGAGTGTAACGTTGCGCTTACTACAAGCCAATTGTAACGCCGCAACCACCGCATCTTTTTTCTGTGTACCACTAATGGGGTTCACGAGGGCTATTATTTTTTGAAGCATAAGCTCATTAAGTTATAGCAGTGCTTGGTAGCATATTATAGGGTTAATTACCAATGTAGTAATGCACTAGCCCAAGTAAAGCCACTACCAAAAGCAGCTAAACAAACCAAGTCACCTTCTTTAATTTTTCCTTCTTCCCAAGCCTCACATAATGCAATAGGCACACTTGCAGCCGTGGTGTTACCATATTTTTGGATGTTATTATATACCTGATCGTCGCTTAAGCCTAACTGATGTTGTACAAATTGCGATATGCGTAAGTTGGCTTGGTGTGGTATCAACATGTCAATGTTTGCTGGCTCCAATCCATTTGCTTGTAATGCTTCCATAATTACTTCAGGAAACTTTACTACCGCTTTTTTGAATACAGCAGGCCCATCCATATACGGAAAGTTTTGAGCACTGTCAATCATTTCGTGGCTCATAAACATTTCACCCATGGTAGCATCGGCAAAGTTGGCGTAGTGCCCCCATTTATTGGCATGCGTGCCAGGGTTGTACATAGCTAAAATTTCGGCCGATGCACCATCGCTATGTAGGTGCGTACTCAATATGCCGCGGTTGGGTTCATCGGTTGCTTGTAATACTACAGCTCCGGCACCATCCCCAAAAATTACACTTACATTTCTGCCTCTGGTGCTAAAATCTAAACCAAAACTGTGTTTTTCGCTACCTACTACAAGTATGTTTTTGTACATACCCGATTTAATAAACTGGTCAGCAACACTTATGGCGTATACAAAACCACTACATTGGTTTCTAATATCTAAAGCACCAATTTCACGCATGCCCATTTCACGCTGTAGCAGTACACCGCAGCCCGGGAAATAATAGTCGGGACTCAAAGTGGCAAAAACAATAAAATCAATGTCGCCAGAAGTAATGCCAGCGTTTGCTATGGCTACTTTACTGGCTTCAACCGCCATGGTAGTCGTAGTTTCGTTGGTTCTGTGAGCGTAGCGGCGCTCCTGAATACCCGTACGTTCCTGAATCCATTCGTCGCTGGTATCCATATATTGCTTTAACTCTTCATTGGTAACTACACGTTCAGGTACATACTTACCAATACCAGCTATTTTACTTTTTGGCATCGCAATCGAACTTTAAACGAACAAAAGTAAGGGGATTGTACTGCCTTCGTTCGTGTTAATCATTCAAATCAAGGCTTTTTAACTTGTTTTATTGTTTTAACTATCCTTACG
The DNA here is from genome assembly GCA_046296295.1 of Chitinophagaceae bacterium. Taxonomy (GTDB): domain Bacteria; phylum Bacteroidota; class Bacteroidia; order Chitinophagales; family Chitinophagaceae; genus UBA10646. The sequence continues at coordinate 25,626 of JBKBLG010000015.1, forward strand.
GTAGATGTTTTTTTATGGGTGATATCATTTGCAATTTAATTACGATTATATTCGTACTTTAATAATGTTTTTGTGTATGAAAAAAACTTGTATAACACTTGTACTAATGCTTTCTGCTTATTGGTTACAAGCACAACAAACAGGTATAGTACAATACGAACGCACCACCAAAATTCAAATGAATACCAATAATTTACCGGAAGGTGCTCCTAACATTCCTAACGAGCGTAAAGCGAAACAAGAGTTGCTTTTTAATGATTCTACCAGTTTATACCGCGATGTTATTGAAGATGAACCAGAAGCTTTTGAAGGCGGAGGCAATGTACGCATGTTTCGTTTTGGCGGTGGTAACACACAGTTTTATAAAAATTTCAACTCGCTGCTGTTGGTAGAAGCTAGAGAAATGTTCGATAGAAAGTATCTTATCAACGATACCATTAAGCCTCAAAAGTGGAAGCCACAACCTGGCGAAACACGCATTATAGCTGGACATACCTGTTATAAGGCAACACTAACCATTACTGCTACCGAAATGTTTGGTAACACCCGCCGTATAACTCTCAACAATGGCTCACAACAGCCTGCCAGCGATACAACAGTTGCCAAAACGCCAGCACCACCACGTACCGTAGAAATTGAAGCTTGGTATGCTGTAGATATACCCGTACCTACTGGCCCCGATACTTATGGCGGATTACCAGGGTTAATTTTAGGATTATATACTAACGATGGGCGTTTGAGTATTGTAGCAACCAATGTAAGCCTTACGGCAAATGTTCATAAAGATTTGAAACAACCTTCAAAAGGTAAGGCAATGTCAAGAGCAGCCTTTGTAGAAGAGTTACGGAAAATAATGGAAGAGCAAAGAGCAAATATGGGTGGCCGTGGCCGCGTTATTATGCAATAACATTGCTGTATATTTAAACATGCCAAAGCCGACCTGCCAACAGGTCGGCTTTTTTTGCTTTTTTTGCTTACACCCTACTAAATGTTACATGAGCAATAACCTTCAAAAAACACTTCGGCTGCAAACCATTGTAGATGGTATCAATGCCGGCGTGTGGGATTGGCAAATACAAACCGGCGAAGAATGGTGGAGCGACCGGTTTTTCCAACTACTCGGATACGAACCTAACGAAATTCCTAGCACGTTTGAGCAGTTTATGGCAATGCTGCATCCGGCCGATGTTGATACTGTTAATGCTGCTATTGAAGCACATTTTGCCATTGGCGATTTGTACTTCTTAAACATAAGAATGCGCTGTAAAAACGGGGCATATCGCTGGTTTGAAACAAGTGGCAGGGTTACCTTTAATGCAGCAGGTAAGCCTGAACGAATGGTGGGTAGCCTTATTGATATTCACGAAAAAGTACTCATTCAAGAAAAGCTAGAATTCAACCAATTCACCTTAAAAGAAACCAATAAAATGGTACAGGCAGGTGGTTGGGTAGTATCGCTTTTGCCCGAACCTACCATCCACTGGAGCGATGAGGTTTATGCTATACACGAAGTACCTGTTGGAAGGCAACCATCTATCGAAGAAGCTTTTAATTATTATCCAGTACACACCCGACCTATCATAGAGCAGCTATTCAATAACTGCATTCAATATCAAACACCTTTCGATACCGAAATTGAATTTAAAACGGCTACCAATAAAATTATATGGGTACGTGTAATGGGCAAGGCAGTGGTAGATAAGGCCGGACAAACCATTGCTGTTCGCGGGGTTTTTCAGAATATTGATAACATCAAAAAAAAAGAAATAGCACTGCAACGTTCTATCGATGTAATGGCCGAGCAAAACAAGCGGCTACTCAATTTTGCACACATAGTATCGCATAACCTTCGAAGCCATGCGGCCAACTTAGAAAGCATGCTCGAAATGCAGCGAGCCACCAGCGACCCGGAAGAAAAATACTTTTTTCAACAAAACATCTTCAAAATTTCAGCATCGCTCAACAACACCATACAGCATTTGAACGAGGTAGTACAAATTCAAACCGATCTTAAAAAGACCAAAACAACCATCTCTTTTCAAACAGTTTTTAATACCGTAATACATATTTTATCAGCAAATATTCAAACCTCGAGAACGGCTATACATGCCGATTTCAGTAGTTGCCAAACGGTATTTTATAATCAGGCTTATTTAGAAAGCATTCTTTTAAACTTGTTAAGTAATGCTATAAAGTATCGTCAGCCAAACAAGCCTCCTGAGGTATTTGTTACATCTAGCAAATCCGACGATGGCCAAGTATACCTTACGGTAAAAGATAATGGCGTGGGAATTGACTTAGAAAAGTATGGCGATCGTTTATTCGGTATGTATGAAACTTTTCACGAGCATCCCGATGCAAAAGGTATTGGCTTATTCATCACTAAAAATCAGGTAGAAGCAATGGGTGGCCAGCTTACTGTTGAAAGTAAGTTGCATGAGGGCACCACATTTACCGTAAGGTTCTAACTAATTTTATATTCAAAAAGGTATGAAAAAGGCTACTCTTGCGGAGTAGCCCCTTTCTCTCAAACTATATCGGTATTACTACCGATCACCAACCTTTTGAAATAGGTTTAACATCAGGAATTGTATTTTTTAATATCTAACAAACCAACTCTCTGAAATAGGGTCTATTGCTGTTACTGGCATGACTATTGTGTAAAAATGGTTTGTTTAAAAAGCCTTCAACTTCGGGTATTGAGGCAGCTTTTTGAATATCATCTTCATTCGTAGAAGATGATAAAATATACACCCTGATAGCATTTTTAATATCACTATCGAGCCTTGAAAATGCCTGCATAAACTCCCATCCATCCATGCCCGGCATGTTAATGTCTAAAAGCAGTGTTGTTGTAGTTGCGGCATCGGGTTGAAACTCTTTACGCAAGTACTCTAAAGCGGCAGTAGGCTCTACATAGGTTTTAGTTTCGGCGGCACCATAAGTGCTCGCAATGGTGTATTCACACACCAAGTTACTTGTGGGATCATCATCAACAATGATGAATTGAAAAGGAGTTCTCATGGCAGATTGTTTTAGCGAATGAAGAAATGCGATAACGGTTGCCTATGTTGTACTATACTACCGCAATAAACATGTATTTTATTACTATATTTATAGTGCGTTTGTATTACAAGTAACTACTCAAATCATGATATGAAAGTAATCTTCAGCAGTTGCTGTACACATGATGTTCGTCATTAACAGTACTTTTTTTCTGGTGATGCTAATCATCCTGAAATGCTTTTGTGATAAGGATTTCTGACAGTTTGAGTGGAGTTGGTATTCGTAAAATTAAGATGCACAACTCAATGCTGTAAAAAACAGTAAAGTGTTATAACAGCGATAATAAAGTTATGGCCATAAAATAAAAGCATTGGTGGTGTTATAAAAACCATTAAGCAGTTATAGAAGCGGCTTTCCCCTGATGATCCTATGGAGCAGTTGTAGGGTGCATAGATGCCGTATTTCAAAGTTGGAATGGTATGCGGGCTATTGATTGCAGACCTGTTGAACATATTCCCGACGATTGGGTAAGTTTAAATGGAAAAAAGGCATGATAATACTGGCCGGTTGCCATCGGTAGAGGTTGTTGTTAACCACAACGATAGCTTTAAAATGCTTATGCAATTGGTAGATAAAACCAAGCAAATACAAGTTCGCACAAATGCCGATACACCAAAAGATGCTGCTCAACCTTTAAAATTCGGCGCAGAAGGTATAGGCCTCTTTAGAACAGAACATATGTTTATGGCGAGGGTAGCGATAAACCTTTGTTCTTATTGCGAAAAATGATTTTAAGTAGTAACGAATCAGCTATCCAAAAATTACAGAAATGCAGATGAGTGCAATTTTAGAAGCCACTGCCTAATTGCAAGTCAAGAGCAACAAAGTGCATCCTGAAACATTGATACCTGTTATATGTACTGCGAAAGAACTTATTCATCAAAAAGTAATTGTAGATAGGTTAATTAGTGAAGTATGCGAAAAATACAACCTCAAAAAATTGCATACAGTTTCGGGTTTAGTAGAGTTGATATTGGTGCATTTTTGTCCAACTATCTCGATTAAAAAATTTTACAGGAAGACCCATTTGCAACCATTGATGCAGATGGCGTTTGGCGACCACGGTGGCTGCCCCGATAGTGTGCAATTTTACCATAAAAGGGTATGGATTATGTGAGTTGCCCACCAGTTAGATTGCCTATTGCAAGATTAGCAACAGCACATGCGGCTATTAAGGCGCCACGCAAAAAATAACAACAACGAGGCCAGTACTTTGGGATATTGCCTATAAGTACTACGGCACTACTTCGCAGCCAGCTATCGTTATCGATTGCTGGCGTTGTTTTAAGCCAACACCAAGCCCTCAACATTAAACTTGTCGGGATATCGGCCACTAATATTTCGATAGAAATCTTTAATAGCTGTTGCATCTGCCACGGCATCGCCTGTCATATGTAGTAATGGGCCAAAACCCGCCTCTTTTTTCGCATAATCGAGGTAGCCTAATAGTACGGGTACTTTGGCTTGTAATGCTACATGATAAAATCCCGTTTTCCACTTATCTACCCTGCTACGAGTACCTTCGGCTGGTATCATGAGCATCAGCTTTTCGTGTTGCTCAAACAAACTCACAATATCTTGTACCAAATTGCCTTTTTTACTCCGTTCTACCGGCATGCCTCCTACACTATGTAAGATGTTGCCCATAGGCCAGCGAAATAGTTCTTTTTTGGCTAAAAAACGTACCGGAATCTTCAGCTTAAAAAATACCGCCATGCTATACAAAAAATCCCAATTACTGGTGTGTGGTGCGGCAATTACTACACAACGTTCGTAACCTTCTGGTAGTTGTACTTGCATGGTCCACCCTCGCCACTTAAAAAGCCAAATAAATAACCGCCTCATTGATTCGTATTTTTTACAAAGGAACGAATATAACCGAAGCCTTTTCGATATGGGTAAATGTCTTCATTTACCGTAAGGTGCTTCGTATTTTTGCCCATGAACAAGTAGTATTATGGAAAACGATTTATTGGTGAATAAAGTTGCCGAAAGTGGCATTGTAACCCTTGATTTAGAACAATATTTGCCGCAAGGCGAGTGGGTGGTGTTTGATATCAAGCCCTATTTGTTCATGGAGTTAATTTTGAAAGAAAAAGATTTTAGAGCCGCCTTACTTACAACCGATTGGCAGCTATTTGCAGGAAAGCAGGTGACCATTACTTGTACTGCCGATGCTATTATACCTATGTGGGCTTATATGCTTGTTGCCAATTATTTGCAACCGGTAGCTGCGGGTGTATATTTTGGTAGCGAAGCCGAGGCTAAAGTGCAAGTGTTACTACAAAATATACAACAAATAAATGCCGCCGATTATACCGATAAGCGTGTGGTTATTAAAGGTTGTGGCGATGCACCCATACCTGAAGCAGCGTATGTGGCTGCAACTGCTTTGTTACGGCCTGTAGCAAAAAGTATAATGTATGGCGAGCCTTGTAGTACAGTGCCCATTTACAAGAAAAAACCATAGGGGCTGTAGGCTAGTGTGCTAGCATCAAATAGGGTTCCGGCTGTTCGCTACTACCCCTTGTTACGCTTCGCTGCACGGCGGTGTATTCGCTGCCATCCGGCAGCCTTTGGGCTTGGTTGCAGGTAGCTGCATTTTTAAGTTTTCATTGGCGTCTTTATTTACCGTAAGGTAGCAAGCTTATTGAAAACCTGAGCCATACCACAATGGTACTTTGTTCTTACATTGAGTTTTTCGGATTGCTTCAAGTATAAGCACAACAGCGTTACATTGATACTGTTGTAATTCGTATTGTTTCGATGTTTAAAAGCAAGTTCCACCGAAAATTATACGATAATAGCACCAATGTTAAGTACCACTTGCAAGATTGGTAGTTGTGTTAGAATTTTCGTTTTGTTTGGGCAACATTAAAAGCACTAAAATCAGGCAATCTCCTATGCTGTTCTAGTTCATCAGGGTTTTAATCACAGACTTTTCACCGATGGGCCACTCGCCAAGGCAGTATATATTGATGAAGATGAGTTGGCAACTTTTGTAGGTTACCTGAAGCAAGTTAAGTAAGCTATTATGGCTTCCGATTATGTATCGGAAAACTACACCTAGTATCGTTTTTATACCTGTGCAGGTGGTTACATCGGCTTTAACTTTTGGCGTTGTGTATTGCATTAAGAATTTGCTAAAATACCTGCCGATAATTAACAATCGTGAACGGTTAGAATTAATACAAACACTTACTGAGATTTATCAAGAAATAAGCATGCTACCGAAGAGTCGGCAATAAGTACAACAGCATGTTGTTAATTTGTGCATATACATGCTTACACCACAACAAGCACTACAACAATACTTTGGCTATACCAGCTTTAGAGGCGAGCAGGCGGCGATTATAGATGCCATACTCGCCGGTAACGATGTATTGGCTTTGTTGCCAACAGGTGGTGGTAAGTCGTTATTGTTCCAAATACCGGCACTTGTATTATCTGGTACGTGTTTGGTGGTAAGTCCGCTGATTGCACTCATGAAAGATCAGGTGCAGCAACTACAGCAAAGAGGTATTGCTGCCGCAGCCATTGTGAGTGGCATGAGTAATTACGAAGTAGAAAAAGTGTTGCAACAAGCTACCGATGGTAGCTTAAAGTTGCTGTATGTTAGTCCGGAACGGTTACATACTCGCTTGTTTCAGGCTTATATAGAAAGTATTGATTGTAATTTAATAGCAGTAGATGAAGCCCATTGCGTAAGCCAATGGGGTTACGATTTTAGGCCTGCCTATCTACGAATTGCCGAGTTGCGTTCGTTGCTGCCGCAAGTGCCTATATTAGCGGTTACAGCCTCAGCTACGCCAACTGTAGCAACCGATATACAACAGCAGTTGCAACTGCGTACACCCAAAGTTTTTCAGCAATCTTTTTTGCGACCCAACCTTTCTTTTACCGTTCGGATAGTAGAAGATAAAATGCACCAGCTCGTACAAATTTTAACGAAGGTGCAAGGCAGTGCAGTGGTGTATTGTCGCAATCGTAGGCGTACACAAGAAATAGCCTATCAGCTCAATAGTTATAATATCAATGCCGATTATTACCACGCTGGTTTATCGGGCGATATACGCCACGAGAAGCAACAAGCTTGGATGGAAGATGCTACCCGTGTAATGGTTTGTACCAATGCTTTTGGTATGGGTATCAATAAGCCCGATGTACGGGTAGTAGTGCATATGGACGTGCCCGATTGTCTTGAAAACTACTACCAAGAGGCGGGCCGTGCCGGCCGCGATGGTAACAAAGCATACGCAGTTTTGCTGTATCAAGCAAGCGATGAGCAATACTTACAATCGTTGCCCGAAATTCGATTTCCATCGGTAGCATTTATTCGGCAATTATATCAACACATAAGCGATTACTTGCAGGTGCCTGTTGGTTGTGGTGAAGGTGTGTATTACCGCTTCAACTGGTCGGAGTTTGTACATCTGTTTCAAATAGATATTGCCAAGGCAACGCATGGCTTGCAGGTACTACAACACGAAGGGCATATCACGTTAACGGAACAGCAGTTTATACCATCAAAAGTAGAAGTAATTGCTTCACGTGATGATATTAGAAGTTTAGAAAAGCATCATGCCGAATACGATGCTTTTCTAAAATGCCTGCTACGTACCTACGAAGGTATTTTAACTACAGAGGTGAGCATTTTTGAACGACAAATGGCCAAGTTGTTACGTTGTAGTGAAACCGATGTAATGGCGGGGCTAAAATGGCTACATCAACACGATTACATTAGGTACAGAATGCGTTCCGATGAGCCACAACTTTTTTTCAATACACCACGAGCACCTGCTGCCGAGCTACATATTGGCTTACAACAATATGGCGAACGAAGGCGGGTTTTTGAAGCTCGCCTGGCACAGCTACAACAATACATCGTAACAACAACACAGTGCCGAAGTATGCAACTAGCCACCTATTTTGGCGACACTAAGGCCATGCCTTGCGGTATCTGCGATGTATGCTTAGCACAAAAGGCCGAAGCCATCACCAACGATACAAAGGCTGTTTTATTAGAAAGCATGTTAGCCGTACTTAAAACGCCAACCACAACACTCGCCTTGCAACAGCAGTTGCAAATACACAGAAATGTATTGTGGGAGCTATTACGCTATTTAGAAAGCGAAAACCGGATTAGTATTTCAAACGATGGGGTTATTACCTTACGGTAAATGCCTAAGCAACCTCTACCAACCCCTGATTTAAAAATGCTATAAGTGGGTGTAATGCTTCAAAATGAGCTATGGTAGTGGTTATCATTGATTTGCTCGTAAGGGTGGCATCGGTAATAGGAGCAGATGCAATAAAACTTTTCAATTTTAAAAATGCAATGGCGGGGTTATCGGCTTCATAGCCTTTGGGTGGTCTGCTCAGGCTTACATCGGTAGTAGCCAAACCATCGAAGTATTGGCGAAAGGTTGGATGGTTCAAAATAGCCTCAAAAGCATTAAAGTTATAATCAATCTCTTGGCGTATTTTCTTTAATTCAGGTGCCATAGGCATATACAAACCGCCCGCAATAAATGCAGCATTGGGCTCAATATGTAAGTAATAGCCTGCTGTGGCTAGTTTTTTGCCACCCATGCTAAAGCTAATGCCCATATTGGTTTTGTATGGGCTTTTATCTTTGCTGAAACGCACATCTCTGTTGATTCTGAACACACAATCTCTCACTTGTAAGTGTGCCAAAGTGGGGTCAATTGGTATCATTTTTTCCAACAATATTGCTACTACTTCTTGTACATTTTGCTTGGCTGCATCATACTGTTTGCGATTGGCATCAAACCAATCTTTATGGTTATTGGCTGCTAGGTTGCTTAAAAAATCGAGTGTACTTTTTGCTATCATAACTGTAGGGTTGGCCTTACGGCAAATGTATTTGCGTGTGCATTTACCGTAAGGTAGTACTAAAAACAAAAACCAACCAGAATGGTTGGCTTGTGTGTTTTTTGTTACTTACTTAAATTCATACTACGCTCTTTGTATAATCGGCGGAAGTACGGATCTCTTAAATCTTTAATAAAACGAATGGCTTCGCCGGTACTCTTCATTTCTGGGCCCAGCTCTTTATTCACACCCGGAAATTTTTCAAAGCTGAACACAGGCTCTTTTATGGCAAAACCTTCGAGTTTTTTCTCGAACGAAAAATCGCTAAGCTTGCTATGGCCAAGCATTACTTTAGTAGCAATATTCAAATAAGGTATTTGGTATGCCTTAGCAATGAAAGGTGTGGTACGACTGGCACGTGGGTTGGCTTCTATCACAAACACATTGCCCTCTTTAATGGCAAACTGAATGTTAATAAGGCCGCGAATGTTTAAAGCACGTGCAATTTTTTCGGCATAGTATTCCATGGTGGCCACAACCAATGGCGTAAGGTTAAATGCGGGTAGTACAGCGTTGCTATCGCCGCTATGAATACCTGCCGGTTCAATATGTTCCATTACGCCCATTACATGAAACTGCTCGCCATCGAAAATGCCATCGATCTCGGCTTCTTGGCAGCGGTCTAAGAAATGGTCGATTAAAATTTTATTACCTGGAATATGTTTTAAAAGGCTTACAACAGCTTTTTCAAGCTCTTCATCGTTAATTACAATACGCATACGCTGGCCACCGAGTACATAGCTGGGGCGCACCAAAACCGGGTAGCCTACTTGTTGTGCCACTTCAATGGCTTCGTCGGTAGTATAAGCAGTGCCATATTGTGGGTAAGGGATGCCTAACTCTTTGAGCATGTCGCTAAAGCGGCCACGGTCTTCGGCAATATCCATATTATCGAAACTGGTGCCAATAATTTTGATGCCACGTTGGTGTAATTTTTTAGCCAACTTCAAAGCAGTTTGCCCGCCTAGTTGTACAATAACGCCTTCGGGCTTTTCTAATTCAATAATTTCCCAAAGGTGCTCCCAATACACGGGTTCAAAGTAGAGTTTATCGGCAATATCAAAATCGGTACTAACGGTTTCTGGGTTACAGTTCACCATAATAGCTTCGTAACCACATTCTTTAATGGCAAGTAAGCCGTGTACACAGCAGTAGTCAAACTCGATACCTTGGCCAATACGGTTAGGCCCACTGCCTAAAACAATAATTTTCTTCTTTTTACTGGGAATACTTTCGTTGGAATTTAGTGTAGCGTTGCTCATTCTAAAAAAGTTGTGCAAAACTAAGGAAACTGCATCGGATGCCGTATTAAGAATTGCAAGCCATGATGCAACACCAAAAAGTTAAAATAACCTACCGTTGGTGTAAGTGTGATTTTAGTTACGATATAGTATTGTAATGTATCATACCTTTACGTCGCCACCAACTGTAAGCGATATTGCCGTATGTTGTCACCTTACGGTAAATGTTATTAAATTTTAAAACACATGAGCTTACGGATTTTTATCACTTTTTTTATTTTACTGCTTACGAGTGTTGTTACTAACGCCCAATTACATATTAGTGGAATTGTAAAAGATAAGCAAAGTGATGAACCAATACCTTTTGCAGCAGCTCGTTTTAAAGTTGCCGGCTTTGGTACTTTAACTGATAGTGCCGGTAGGTTTTCATTTGCCGTAAGGCAAATACCACTCAACGATACACTACTAATAGAAAGTGTAGGGTACTTGGTAACCGCCATTCCTTCAGCGCTGTTAAAAGATTCTTTGCAGTTAACCATTGCATTGGTAGTAATGCCCGCTGAACGTAGCCGTGAGGCAGTAGTGAAAGCTAAATACAATCGGGCTTTGTGGTTTTGGCGAAAAATTCAGAGCAAAAAACCACAGAACGACCGTAGCCGTTACGATAATTTTAGTTACGAAGTGTACAACAAGCTAGAGCTTGATTTGAACAACGTGAACAAAGAGAAACTGGGGCAGAACAAACTACTAAAGCCGCTTAATTTTGTACTTGAGTATGTAGATAGCACTAGCGATACAAAACCATATTTGCCGGTGTATCTTACAGAAACTATCAGCGATTATTTCTATCAGCGTAGCCCACGGCGAACAAGAGAAGTTATTAAAGCCACTAAAACCAATGGGCTCGATAATGAAAGTATAGTAAAGCAGTTGGGTGCTACTTATCAGAACATCAACATTTACAGTAACGTTATTCCTGTGTTTGATAGGGCGTTTATTAGTCCGTTCCATAACAATGCCGATAACTACTATAATTTCAAACTACTAGATACACAGTATTTAAGTGGTAAGCGTTTAGTTCATTTACGATTTACGCCTAAGTATAAAGGGCAAGATGTATTTGAAGGCGATTGTTGGGTACACGATACCACCTTTGCAATTCAAAAGGTTACACTAAGGCCGGCAAGCGAAGCCAATATTAATTTTATAACAGGTTTAAGCATTATTCAAGAATACAAGCTTATTAACGATACTACTTGGTTTTTGTATAAAGATCGTTTCGTGGCCGATTTATACCCTGTTGGCTCCAATAGATTGGGTTTTAAAGGTCGTAAAACAAGTACCTACAAAAACGTTATTGTTAACAATGAATCTGTAGAAAAAGAATTACATAAAAGCAAGCTGGCAGAAGATATTGTGCTCTTAGCACAGCCCGATGCTACGCCCGATAGTTTTTGGTTGAGCAACCGCCACGAGCAACTGAATAAAGATGAACAAACCGTGTACAAAGTGCTCGACACACTCACGAAAAACCCAACTTATATACGTTATCGTAATACACTTAACTTTTTAACTACAGGCACAAAAGATATTGGTAACATTCGTATTGGCCCTTGGTGGTATTGGATAAGTGGTAACTTGTGGGAAGGCTTGCGTACCCGCTTTGATATAAGCAGCAATTTTGGTTTTAGTAATAAATGGCAGTATAGTGGCTACCTTGCTTACGGTTTTAAAGATCAAGCTTTAAAAGGCAAGGCCGAATTACGGTACCAAATTAGTAGACAACCTTGGAGCTACCTATCGGCTAGTTATAGAAAAGATATTGACAATGGCCAAATGTATTACGACCAAATTGGCACCGATAACATTTTTGCAACAGTATTCCGCAGGCCTAGTATTCCGCTGAAATTTCAAATGGTAACTGAAGAACAGCTAGAGTATTACACCGAAAGTAACATAGGTGTTGGGGTGGGCCTGAAAGCCATGCACCGCCAATACAGGCCATTGCAAAACCTCCCGGGGCCTGAGTTTTTCCCAACAAAAAATGGTGGTACCCCACTCAGCGATTTTACAACCACGCTACGCCTCCGATTTGCATGGCTCGAACGTACCTTTGAAGATAATTTTTATCGTACTAGTCTTGGGAGCGATTTGCCTATTGTAGATATTAAGTTCACCAAAGGATACGCAGGCGTTAATAATAGCAGCTATAATTACGAAAAAGTAGAAGCAACAGTTAGCGATTACTTTAAAATTGCACCCTATGGCAGCATTTACTTCAACATTTTTGCCGGAAGGGTGAATGGCACACTTCCTTTTCAGCTACTTGAAGTATTACCTGGTAACGAAATGTATTATTACAACCGTTACGCCTTTAACCTTATGAACAGGTTCGAATATTTAACAGACAGATATGCAGGGTTTAATGTAGAACACAATATCGGTAACGGACTGTTCAGATTTATACCACTTACTCGTAAGTTAAAATTTCGGCAATTCTATAGCTTAAAAGGTATTATTGGCAACCTCAGTCCTGAAAATCAAGCATTGAATTTTGTAGGCAACCATCCGTTTAAAACTTTGAACAACGAGTGGTATGCCGAAGTTGGTACTGGTGTAGATAATATTTTCAAGTTTTTTAGAATCGATGCTGTTTGGCGAGTAGCACAGCCTACCACCAACTTCAACCCCAACGTGCCTAACCGTAGTAGCTTTGATTTATTCGGTAGTTTTAGAGTATCGTTTTAATACTGATATTAATGGTAATGCGGCTTTATTGATGGCTTGGTTACATGCAACCAAAATTGTTGCTTTACAGCAAATAAAAAAACATGAACAATCACGAAATAGATTACCGCATTTTAGGCGAAGAAATGCAGTACGTAGAAGTAGAACTCGACCCCAACGAAACTGCTGTTGCCGAACCCGGTGCCTTTATGATGATGGACGATGGCATAGCCATGCAAACTATGTTTGGCGATGGAAGCCAACAACAAGGCGGCCTGTTAGGAAAGCTTTTCAGTGCAGGCAAGCGATTACTCGTAGGAGAAAGCTTATTCATGACGGCCTTCACCAACACTGGTATGGGCAAACGAAAAGTGAGCTTCGCCAGCCCTTACCCAGGAAAAATTATTCCGCTCGATTTGTACCGTCTGGGTGGCAAAATAATTTGTCAGAAAGATGCTTTTTTATGTGCAGCCAAGGGCGTACAAATAAGTATTGAATTTCAGCGCAAGCTTGGTACCGGCTTGTTTGGTGGCGAAGGCTTTATCATGGAAAAATTAGAAGGCGATGGCATGGCATTTTTGCACGCAGGCGGCCATGTTTTTGAACGCGAGTTGCAACCCGGCGAGCTCATTAAAATAGATACAGGCTGTATTGTAGGTTTTACAGCAGGTGTAGATTACGATATTCAATTTGTAGGCGGTATTAAAAACACATTATTTGGTGGCGAAGGTTTGTTTTTTGCCACATTACGAGGCCCTGGCCGCGTATGGATACAAAGCTTACCCATTAGCCGATTAGCCAGCCGTATTTTGGCTTACGGTGTTGGTAGCCGCCGCGAAGAGGGTAGCATCTTAGGCGGGCTGGGCAACCTGCTCGATGGCGATGGTCGTTAAATGGTAATGTTATAGCATACCTTACGGTAAATGTTATGTGCTATTATATTTACCGTAAGGTATAGCAAAAAAAGCCAACCGATAGCGGTTGGCTTTTATAGTGTTTGTGCGGCTATTATTTTAAGAATAACATTTCGCGGTATTTAGGAAGTGTCCAAATATCGTCGCTTACTAAATGCTCTAGCTTATCTACATGATAACGAATGATGTCAAAATACTTGCCCTTTACATCATCGCAATAAGCGGCAGCTTTAGCACGGTTATCGCTTAAGTTGTTGGCAACCTTGCGAGCCTCAACCATTGCATTCACATTTTCATATACCCCTTGTATATGCTTGCTTACTGCAGTTAAAATAGAAAGCTGGCTACTATAAGCACTTTCAGGTAGGCCTGCACTTTTTAAGCCCTGAATATTTGTGATGAGTGTGTTCTGATATTTAATAGCTACCGGTATAATATGATTTAATGCTAAATCGCCCATTACACGAGCTTCTATCTGTACTTTTTTAATGTACTTTTCTAACTCAATATCGTACCGTGCATGTAATTCGGCATGGTTATATACACCATTGTTCTCGAACAATTGTGCTGCTTTTTCGGTAACCATTGCATCTAACGCAACCGGCGTAGTTTTTAAATTAGGTAGGCCACGGCGTTCTGCTTCTTGGTGCCACTCATCGCTGTAACCATCGCCTTCGAACAATACCGATTTGCTATCAACAATGTATTGTTGAATGGTATGCATGATGGCGATTTCTTTTTTCTCACCCTTTTCTATCAATGCATCCACCGTTTTTTTGAATTGCTTTAAGGTTTCGGCCATAATAGTGTTCAACACCGTCATTGGGTTGGCACAATTGGCGGTACTACCTACAGCACGGAACTCGAACTTGTTGCCTGTGAATGCAAAAGGCGATGTGCGGTTACGGTCGGTATTATCGAGCATTAATTCTGGAATACTTCGGTGTATATCGAGCTTTAAAATGGCTTCATCTTGTTCATCAAACTTATCGCCTACACGGCTTTCAATATCGGCAAGTACTTTGGCAAGGTACTGACCCACGAATACTGAAATAATAGCAGGAGGGGCTTCGTTGGCACCTAAGCGGTGGTCGTTGCCTGCGCTGGCAATAGAGGCACGTAGCAAATCGGCATAATCGTGTACCGCCTTAATAGTGTTCACAAAAAATGTGAGGAACATTAAGTTGGTTTTTGGTGTTTTACCAGGTGCTAAAAGGTTCACACCCGTATCGGTGGCCATGCTCCAGTTATTATGCTTACCGCTACCGTTAATACCTGCGAAAGGTTTTTCGTGAAGTAAGATGCGTAGCTTGTGGCGGCGAGCAACACGCTCCATTACATCCATCAAAAGGATGTTATGATCAACAGCAACACTAACTTCTTCAAAAATGGGGGCACACTCAAACTGGCCGGGAGCTACCTCGTTGTGGCGAGTACGTAATGGAATGCCGAGTTTGTAGCTTTCTTGCTCGAAATCTCTCATGAAAGCATATACACGCTCAGGAATAGAGCCAAAATAATGATCTTCTAACTGCTGGCCTTTGGCAGGACTAGCACCAAATACGGCACGGCCTGTTTGTACCAAATCGGGGCGGGCATTGAACATAGCTTCATCTACTACAAAATACTCTTGCTCCCAACCTAAAGTGGCGGTAACTTTTGTAACGTTCTTATCGAAATAATTGCACACCTCAACAGCACTCTTGTTCAATGCTTCTAAAGCTTTTAATAAAGGTGCTTTGTAATCTAAGCTTTCGCCGGTGTATGAAATGAAAACGGTAGGGATACAAAGTGTTTTGCCTTCACCAATTTCCATGATAAACGCCGGTGATGATGGATCCCATGCAGTATAACCACGAGCTTCGAAAGTAGCACGTAAGCCACCACTTGGGAATGATGATGCATCTGGCTCTTGTTGTATTAAAGCACTACCATCGAACTCTTCAATGGCTGTACCATCGCTCTTAACAGTAAAGAAACTATCGTGTTTTTCGGCAGTAGTACCGGTTAATGGCTGAAACCAGTGGGTAAAGTGAGTAACACCTTTGCTTTCGGCCCATGCTCGTAAGCCATTGGCAATTTGATTCGCTACGGAACGGTCAATTTTTTTGCCGCCTTTTACACTATAAAGTAAGCTCTTGTAAGCTTCTTCGCTGAGATATTGGCGAGCTACTTTAAGCGTAAAAACATTTTCACCAAAAATGGCGGTAATTTTAGCTATACCCGGTGTGGGTGTTGCAGCGGTGCTGCCGGCCTTTTGAACGGCTTCGAATCGTAACGACATATAAACTGTGTTTTGCGAGTGCAAAGCAAGTTTTTTTTACGTCAATCTCCAAGTTTCGATGAAAAAATCTAGCAATAAGCCTTAAAATTAATAATTTTTTTATGGATTGTTCTAAAAAATGATTCTTTTGAGTCTTTATGGTAAATATGTAATTATTTTTAAACTGTTTTAGCGCCTGCCCCTTACATGTTGTAGAATGGTACTCAAGAGGGTATCGGGCTGAAAAGGCTTTACGACCATGTCATTGATACCAATTTCGTTTTTTAGTTGTTCAATATTCCCAAACACACTAGCCGTTAAAGCTATAATAGGTTTGCGGAAACTTTGCTTGCGGAGTGTTTTGGTAGCCTCGTAGCCATCCATTACCGGCATGTGCATATCCATTAGCACTAAGTCGGGTTCGAAAGTGCTGGCCTTGGCAATAGCTTCTTCGCCATTTTCGGCAACTTCGAACTTGGCTCCCCAAAGTTTTAAAAAGTTGGTAGCCACCATTACATTAATGGCGTTATCTTCTACTAATAAAATTTTATAGGGTGTTAAAGGTGTTGCTTCATTTACCGTAAGGGGGGCATTATTTTCGGGGCTGTTATTGGGTTGAAGTTCTAAGCTAACAATGGGTAATGCTAGTGTAAAGTAAAAACGGCTGCCTTTGCCTTTAGTACTTTCTACCAGTAACTCACTGTTCATGGCTTGTAAAATACGCTTGCAAATAGCAAGTCCTAAACCCGTGCCACCAAAGCGGCGACGTGTAGAAGAATCGGCCTGTGTGAATCGATCGAAAATAATTTGTTGTTGTTCTTCAGAAATGCCAATGCCTGTATCGGCAACACTGCACTCAACAATAGCGGTGCTTGTATTAATGGTGGTGGTAGTTACAGATACCTCAATATGCCCTTTCGGGGTAAATTTTATGGCATTGTGAATGAGGTTGTTGAGTATTTGTGCCAATCGGGTAGGGTCTGTTTGTACTTGCAAGGTTTGTAGTTCGCTGCTCATGTGTAACTCTAAGCTTAACAGTTTTTCTTTGGCTGCTGCTTGCCAACCATCTGTAACGTTTTGTAGTAATTGCCCTAGCTGTGTTGGTATGATTTCGAGGTTTAACTTGCCTGCTTCTATTTTGTTAAAATCGAGTATATCATTAACAATGTTCAGTAAGTTTTTAGCACTAAATAAAAGGATGTTAAGATTCTTTTTTTGATCAGGGCGTGGCTGTTCGTGTAGCAGAATATGGCTAATACCAATAACTGAATTCAGCGGTGTGCGAATTTCGTGACTCATAGTACTGAGGAAGTCTGTTTTTGCCCGCAAGGCTTGTATGGCAGCTTCCTTTGCTTCTTTTAAGAGAAACTGAAAGCGAAAGGCCAAAATAAGTGCCTGTAAAAAGAAGAAAATGATATATCCTAAAGTGAGTATTACCTCTTGTCGCTTGATAACACCAAAATACTGTAGATTAACTACCGAGAATATGATTAATAAAATGCCTATCGATGCTAGTGCGTAGGGCCAGCCCGGCCGTTTGTTTTTAGTGAATTGATACACCGCCCAAAATGTATACACAATTAGACCCATCATAAATATTAGAAACGGGTTAAGTAACTGAGTATAAAAGGTGGCAGGGGTAAATACAACAAACACACTTTGAAGTCCGCAAATAGCACTTAAAAGATTAAAGCTAAGTGGGTTAACATCTTCTTTAAAAAGCTTACGCATGTATTGTGCTAGAAACAGTAACGATAAATACAGCGATAAATACTCTAATTTTAAAGAAGTATGCCAAGAAATATTTTGCCAGAAACTATGTAAAGCATAATTGCCACTACCTACAAGGCGATAGCTATAGATCAAACAAAACAATGAAAAGTATAAAGTTGCTTTATCTCTCGGGCCAAAAGCAAATAATGCTAAAAAAAACAAACCGCCCATAAACAAGCAACCACATAACCAAACATCGTTAGCTACACTACGCTGCCATTTATTATACACATAATCGTATTGGCCTATTAACAAAGGCTTGAACGGCCCCCCTTTGCTATGTTCGAAATTTGAAATTTGGATAACAAGGCTAAAGCTATCGGTGGTAGGTAACCGTACTACTTTAGTTCGCCAAAATGGCTTGCTGCCACCCGGAATGGTATCGAACTTGCCTGAAGTTACATACAGCGAGTCGTTAATAAAAATGCGACTATTGGTGTATGCATCTGTTACCAGTAGCCCAAGTTGCTGCTTGTTATCTGGTATTTTAATGGTGGTAACATAGGTGGCGTATCCCCTTGCGGGTAAATGTTGCCCTTTATACACTGTATTATCAAAACGTTGCGGGAAGTTAATCCATTCGAAGTTGGTGCTTTTTGTTTTGGCATCTACCAGTTGGCGCCAGTACATTTTCCATGGGTGATTTTCGATTAAATAACCCTGTTGTAAATGCTGAGTTTTTATAGTTATAACACCTTGTTGTGCATAGCAGCTACTTTGGGGTATAATGCTACACAACAAGCCAATGGTAAGTACAAGGTGAAGCCACGGGAGCCGATTCATGCGAAGAAATTGGATTCAAATAAAAACTACTACAAAATAGTAGATTTATTCCATCCAAGAAAGTTGCTAATTACTTGTTCGGCCTCCCAGCAAGCTTTTTGTAGGTTATCGTTGAGAATAATTTCATCGAAACTATCTTTAAAACTAATCTCGTAGCTGGCTTTATTTACACGAATAGCAATACTTTCAGCGCTTTCATTACCACGGCTTTCTAGCCTGCGTTTTAGCTCGGCAATGCTCGGCGGCATAATGAAAATACTTTTGGTTTGTTCTGGGGTAAATTGGCTTTGAATATGAATGGCGCCTTTAACATCAATATCTAAAATAGGTGTTTTGCCAAGCGCCCAAATACGTTCTAACTCGCTTTTTAAGGTACCATAATACTTGCCCTCGTACACCATTTCCCATTCTACGAAGGCGTTCTCTTGTATTTTTTGCTGAAACTCAGCAACATCTATAAAATAATAATCCTTTCCATGCTCTTCTGTACTACGAGCTTTGCGAGTAGTAGCAGAGATAGAAAAGGCAAGTTTATCGGCATACTTATCTAGCAAAAAGTGGGTAATACTCGTTTTGCCGGCACCCGATGGAGCGGCGATAATTATGATCTGTTTTGCTGAAACCTGTGGCACACTATTCATAGGAGCAAAGATAGTGGCAAAGCCATTTACCGTAAGGTTAACCAACATTTACCAAAAACAATACTGCCGCCGCTACACACGCTATATTTTCGCAAAAATTTTGTTATGAGCAACTTGGTAACTGAGTTTAACGATTACCGCACCCGCATGAATGAGGTTATTTTGAGTAAGAATAATTTGGTAATGAAGCGCCTTTGGAACCTCGATACCAATACGTACGAAGCCGGTGCCTTAAGTACCCAAACCAAAGAAATGCTAGGCCTCGTAGCTAGTATGGTACTTCGTTGCGATGATTGTATCAAATATCATTTAGGTAAGTGCTACGAGCAGGGTGTAACAACAGAACAACTTTACGAAATATTTGCAGTAGCCAACATTGTGGGCGGTACTATTGTAATACCACATACCCGCCGTGCCGCCGAATATTGGGAAGCGTTACAAGCGGGTACACCTGCTTAGTAATGGGTTTATAACGAACAATATTGGTTTAAACCAACTACTAGCAGCATCTTTGCAAAAAATTAGCCTGGCATTTAGTTTCAATTTTCATGAATAATACATTAGCAACTGCCCCTCAGCAACCTGCTGTAAGCCTTACGGCAAAAGACTTCGCAACCGATCAAGAAGTACGTTGGTGCCCCGGCTGTGGCGATTATAGTATACTGGCACAAGTGCAGAAGGTAATGCCAACCTTAGGCATACCTAAAGAAAATATTGTAATTATAAGCGGCATTGGCTGTAGTAGCCGATTCCCTTACTATATGAATACCTATGGCATGCATAGCATACATGGCCGTGCAACTGCCATTGCTAGTGGTTTAAAGGCGAGCCGCCCAGAATTAAGTGTTTGGATTGTAACCGGCGATGGAGATGGATTAAGTATTGGTGGTAACCACACCATTCACATACTGCGTCGCAATTTTGATGTGAACATTATGCTGTTCAACAACCAAATCTATGGGTTAACTAAGGGGCAATACAGTCCTACATCAGAAGAACAAAAAGTTACCAAAAGCACACCGTTAGGTAGTATCGATCACCCATTTAACCCTTTAGCGTTAGCATTGGGTGCCGATGCTAGTTTTATTGCTCGCAGTATGGACCGCGACCCCAAGCACCTGCAACAAATGCTAATACGTAGCAATGCCCACAAAGGAGCTTCTTTTTTAGAGATATACCAGAACTGTAATATTTTTAACGATGGTGCTTTCGAAATATTTACCGAAAAAGGTAGTAAGCCAATGGAAACCTTATTCCTAGAACAAGGTAAGCCACTTGTTTTTGCCAACGGCACCAAGGGTATTAAGCTCGATGGTTTGAAACCTGTAATTGTAAGCTTAGAAAGTGGCGATTACAGTGAGAACGATTTGTGGATACACAACGAGCAAGATTTTTACAAGGCTCAAATTTTAGTTCGCATGTTCGATGATCCACGTATTGAAGGCCATATGCCGAGGCCGTTCGGAGTGTTTTATCAGCAAGAACGTGCCTGCTACGAAAACGTAATGCAACTACAAATAGAAGAGGCTATTGCTCAGAAGGGCAAAGGCAATCTCAATGCCTTGCTCAGAGGCAAAGAAGTGTGGCAAATTGCATAATACAACCACCTTTGTATAAAAAAATTTTGTTAACGCAGCCACAGATTTTAACAAGATCACTGTGGCTGTGTTATTTTGCGGCAATAAGAAGTATTAAACAATCTTTGATTACTCGAACCATTAACTATGGCTACAACAGCACATGGGTCTTTGCGTACTGCCCTTTCGCAAATTTTTTCAATCCTCCGTCTCGATCGGAAGGATATATCGGCCATTTACGTATTTGCCATTCTTAGTGGTTTGGTACAGCTTACCTTACCCGTTGGTGTACAAACCATCATCAATTTCGTACAAGCAGGTACTATTAGCACTTCTATTGTATTGCTCATATTTTTTGTAGTATTCGGTACCTTTATGTCGGGCCTACTACAAGTACGGCAAATGCAGTTGATCGAGAAAATACAGCAGAAAATTTTTGTTCGTTACTCTTTCGAATTTGCCGATCGTATTCCGAAACTAAACATTCAAAAACTCGATAACTACTACTTGCCAGAGTTAGTCAACCGTTTTTTTGATACCATGACCTTGCAGAAAGGTATCGCTAAGTTGTTACTCGATTTGCCCACTGCTACCATTCAAATTTTGTTCGGGTTAATTTTATTATCCTTATATCATCCGGTATTTATTGCGTTTGGTATTGTTTTAGCCATAACCCTAGTATTTATTTTGCGTTCAACAGCAACACGCGGTTTCGATAGCAGTATCAGAGCTAGTAACTACAAATATAAAGTAGCAGCTTGGTTCGAAGAAATGGCACGAAGTCTTAAAACATTCAAATACGCCAAGAACACCACCCTTCACTTACGCCAAAACGATAAGCTCACCACCGAATACATCAATGCACGTACAGAACTGTTTGGCGTATTGCAAACGCAATATTGGAGTTTAATTGCATTTAAAGTTGCTATTACTGCTGCAATGTTAATTGTAGGGGTTATTTTATTGGTGGGTTCTGAGCCACAACTAAACATTGGCCAGTTTGTAGCAGCCGAAATTGTTATTCTATCCGTAATAGCCTCAGTAGAAAAATTCATCGTTAACCTCGATAAAGTGTACGATGTATTAACTGCCACTCAAAAATTAGACTATGTAACTCAAGCAGAAACAGAGAAAAACGGAACAATTGTACTACAAGACAGTACAAAACCAATTAGCGTAAAATTTGATAATGTAACTTTTGGTTATCAGGCCAATAAGCAAGTATTAAGGCAATTGAACCTTACGGTAAATGCTGGTGAAAAAGTTGCAATAATGGGCTTAAGTGGCAGCGGTCGTAGTTCATTATTACGCTTGTTAACTGGCGCCTACTTAGAATTTGAAGGCAAAATTTTCATCGACGATGTGCCCATACATAACTATCAACTAGCGAGCCTGCGTAATGCCACTGGCATTTTACTAAATCAGCAAGATATTTTCAATGGTAGCTTGCTCAATAATATTACTATGGGTTGCACTTCAACGCAAATTTCTGATATTACAGAACTAGCACGAACCCTTGGTTTCGATGATTATCTAGCAAATACCCCTAATGGTTTTGAAACCATTCTCGATCCTACAGGGGCACGTATGAGCAAAAACGATAAACAGCGCATTTTATTACTTCGAGCACTTGTAGGTAAGCATAGCTTACTACTGCTCGAAGAACCAGTGAAAGATTTACAACCAGAAGAACAACAACGTGTAAGCAACTTTTTGCTACAAAAAACAACCAGTACTGTTATAGTTACAACCGATAACGCAGAGTTCGCAAAACAATTCAATAAAGTAGTGATTCTAAAAGATGGTGCTGTAGTTGGCGCCGGCCATTGGAACGAAGTAAGTTGGTTGTTTAATAAATAAATCGGTGTGCCTTACGGCAAATGATATTTACCGTAAGGTGTTATAACTATTCAATAAAAAAATTACACATACAACAATGAGTGAACAATTTTTACACACACCCATTGACGAAACCACACAGCATAGTTATAAGGCTTTTGGAGTCATCTATAAAGTTAAGCATCGCAGTGCAGTGAAATATTGGTTATGGGGTATTGTGGTGGCGGTAATTATCATTTTATTTCTACCGTGGACACAGAACATCAGAGCCAAAGGCAATGTAACCACCTTACGGCAAGAGCAAAGGCCACAAGAGTTAAATACGATTATTGCAGGCCGTATAGAAAAATGGTACATACGCGAAGGCGATGCCGTTAAAAAAGGAGATACCCTAGTGAAGTTGGGCGAAGTAAAAGTAGACTATTTCGATCCTAAACTACTCGAACGTACACAACAACAAATTAACGCCAAAGAACTTTCGATTAGTGGCTACAATAGCAAAGCCCAAGCAGCAGCCGCACAAATAGTAGCACTGAAAGAAGCTATGCAGCTAAAACTTAATCAGTTAGATGTTAAAATTCGCCAACAACAACTCAAAGTATTTTCAGATAGTACCGATGTAATTGCTGTTAAAAACGAATTCGAAGTTACACAACGCCAGATAGATGCCGCCAAAGTAATGTTCGAGGCAGGTGCCATTAGCTTGGTAGATTTTGAACGCCGAAAAGTGAACTTTCAAAACGCACAAGCCAAGTTAATTAGTGCCGAAAACAAATTCTTACAAAGCCGTCAAGAGCTCATCACACTTCGTATCGAAAAAAACCAAACTGTTCAAGATTACACCGATAAAATCAATAAAGCCGATGGCGAACGTTACAGTGCACTCAGTAACGCAGCCAGTACCGAGGCCGATGTTAGCAAACTCGAAAACATATATGCCAACTATGATACACGTAACCAATTATATTACATTACCGCCCCACAAGATGGTCAGGTAATTAAAGCCCGCAAGGCCGGAATTGGCGAAATGGTGAAAGAGGGCGATATGATCGTTGAAATTGTACCCGCCAGCATTCAGTACGCCGTAGAAATGTTTGTAGAGCCACTCGATTTGCCCTTGATAGGTATTGGCCAAAAAGTACGTTTCGTGTTTGATGGCTTCCCCGCTATCGTATTCAGTGGTTGGCCGCAAGCTAGTTATGGCACTTTTGGAGGCAAAGTAGTGGCTGTAGAAACCAATGTAAGTGATAATGGCAAGTTTCGTGTGTTAGTAGCTGAAGATGCCAACGACCGCCCATGGCCTAAAGAACTCCGTATGGGTGGCGGTGCCAGCGGTATTGCACTACTCAAAGATGTATTTATTTGGTACGAACTATGGCGAAACATCAATGGCTTCCCTCCCGATTATTACAAGCACGATGTAGCCAGCAAAAGCACAGAAGGCAAAAAGAAAAAATAGTGCCATCAAGTACTATACCTTACGGTAAATACGAACGCACTATCTAACAAACATTCAAAGCATATACATCGCATGAAGCAACGCATACTGTATAGTCTATTCTTCATCTTTCTCATAAAAGGTGTACAAGCACAACAGCAAAATTCGTTACCTCGCTTGTACACAGCCGAAGAGTTTGTAGAACAAGTAAGAGCATATCACCCGTTGGCAAAGCAAGCAGCACTAAGAGTAGATATGGCTAAAGCCGATTTGCTAGCCGCACGTGGCAACTTCGATCCTACTGCAACGCTAAACTCCGAACGCAAAACTTTTGATGGCAAAAATTATTTTTTCTACAACAACCCCGAAGTAAAAGTACCCACTTGGTTCGGTGCCAATATTAAGGCTGGTATTGAGAACAATGGTGGCGATCGTATTACAGGCGAAACCACAACCGGACAAAGTAGTTATTTAGGTATCGAAATGCCCTTGGCTCGCAATTTATTGATGGATAAGCGCCGCGCCAGTGTATTAAAAGCCGAAGCCTACCGCAGTTTAAGCGAGCAAGAACGCTTAGCCGCCCTCAACGATGTGTTGTTCGAAGCCTACCAAGCCTATTGGAACTGGGCGGGCTATTACCAACTTTACAGCGTGTACAGTAGGTTTGTACAAGTTAGCAGCGAACGCTTTCGACTGGTTAAAATTGCTTTTGTTAATGGCGACCGTGCCGAAATGGATACCATAGAAGCATTAGCACAATTACAAAGTTTTCAGGTAGCACAAGCCGAAGCACTCATTAAGCTTCGTAACAGTATGCTTGAGATGAGTAATTTTTTATGGATGCCTACCGGCGATACTGCATACTTACTACCCGATAATTTTCGACCCGATACCACCAACTTTGCCAAGGTTGATATACAGGTGGCTACCCTGAACGATTTTTTGAATAGAGCCATTACCGAAAATCCTAGCTTACGCAGTTACGATTTTAAATTGAACGCACTGAACGTTGAACGCAGATTAGCTTTTCAAAGCTTACTCCCTTATGTAGATGTTAAGTACAACTTACTCAATAAGGGGTATTATGTGTTGAAAGATGCTAATGCTCAACTTTTTGAGAACAACTACAAATGGGGGCTAAGTGTTAAAATGCCACTTTTTTTAAGAGAAGGTAGGGGTATTTATAAAGTAGCACAATTTAAAATTCGAGAAACAGAATTACAGCTCAGTAACAAACGTTGGGAAATAGAAAATAAAATCCGCTTTTATTTCACAGAGTTTAACACCATTCAACAGCAGTTGCTACTACTACAGAATTCCTATAGCAATTACACAAAATTGTTACGAGCCGAAGAGCTGCGATTCTTCAATGGTGAGAGCAGTTTATTTATGATCAATACACGAGAAAATAAGGTACTTGAAACGTTAGAAAAATTAACCGCCACACGTATCAAATATTACAAAGCCCGCTATGCGTTAGAATGGAGCGCTGGGTTATTGCGTTAATATTTACCGTAAGGTACACGATGCTAAGGTTTTCTAGTAGATGGGGCTCGCCGAAGGCGAGCCCCATCTACTAGAAAACAACATCCATCACTACTCATGTTGTAAATAATCGAGTGGTAACAAACGCTCTCTTTTTAGGTTGCTACTATAAGTTTGTAAAGGGGTAATAAATACCGATATAAACCTATAATCACTCTCATCAATAATTTTTGCTTTTAAAGTCTCGGCATTTCCATCGAACTGTATCGCAAAGGCATTGTGCATCAACGGTGCTACTTGTCCTTTTGATTGTTGTACCAAATCGTTCAAATAGGTGCAGTATTCTTGTAGATAATGTGCAATCACTACATCGTTATGCATTTTTAAAGGGATGGTTCTATCGTCATTATGTGGCGAAATATAATTGAATACAGCACTCACTTTTTCAAAGCCGTACATGGTTTGATGATCGTTTCGCTTCACAACAAAACCAATTTCGGCTTCGTACTCCATTTTATAAATTCCTAAATCAAAAACAACAAGGTAAGTATGCATAAGTAGTAGTTTGAAATATTGTATCCCTCAAAAATAGGTTGCTGCAATATGTATAAGTTAAATTGAAGCCCTAATTTAGATGAAACGATTGTTTGATTAAAACCCCAACGAAAATGATGTACTTACGTAAATGTTTATTGCTCTTAACAGCAGTAAGCACTGCTGTGGTTTCGATAGCGCAAGATCCATGGCGTATTCAAACCAATAATGTTAACGCAAGTAACTATTACGGAATAACTGTTGCCAATGGTATGATTGGGGTAGTAAGTGCACCGGAGCCCTTCAAGGTTCGAGAAGTAGTATTAGCGGGTGCTTACGATCAGTACGGCCGAGGCAGGGTAAGTAATTTTTTAAAAAGCTTCAATCTGCTGAATGGTTATCTCGAGATAGATGGCCGCCGACTCGATGGCAGTAACACCAGCAACATGGTGCAATCGCTAGATATGAAAGGGGCCGCATTTACCGCAAGGTTCAAACATGCCGATAAGGCAGAGGTTACTTATACCTACTACGCATTGCGTCATCTACCCTTTACGGTACTGATGGATGTGCAAGTGAAGGCACTTAAAAATATCACCCTAGGAGCGGCAAGCGTTATGGAGGCTCCCGATGCACTTCGCGATGTGCAGAATTATTACAACGAAATAGATCGGCCGCATGTAACCATATCGTTGCTTACATCTGCTGCAAAAAGCCCAACGGGTAAGTTGTTGATGTGTGCTAGCAATACTTTTTTATTTCAAGAAAGTCATGGTAAAGAACCGAAAGTAATTCACGAAATGTGGGATAATGCCATGCACTTGGCTAAGTTTTCAAAAACATTGAAAGCTGGTGAAACTTATCAATACAGTATTGTAGGCAGTAGTATTACCAGTGCACACCACGATGATCCTTTGAATGAAGCTGAACGCTTAACTATATATGCCAAATTAGAGGGTCGTGATCGGTTGCTTCAATTTCATCAACAAGCATGGAACGAACTTTGGAAAAGTGATATTCAAATAGAAGGCGATGCACAAGCACAGCAAGATGTACATAGCATGTTGTATCATTTGTATTCTTTTACTCGTGAGGGTACTGCCTATAGCCCTAGCCCAATGGGTTTAAGTGGGTTAGGTTACAATGGTCATGTGTTTTGGGATACAGAATTGTGGATGTTTCCCGCCTTGCTTATTATGCAACCTGCTATGGCTAAAAGTATGCTGATGTATCGTTTTGAACGGCTCGAAGCGGCTAAAAAAAATGCCTTTGCGCATGGTTATAAGGGAGCAATGTACCCTTGGGAAAGTGCAGTCACAGGCGTTGAAGAAACCCCGGTATGGGCGTTGAGCGGCCCCTTTGAACATCACATTACTGCCGATGTTGCTATTGCATTTTGGAATTACTATTGTGTAACACAAGACAAGCAATTTCTCCGTGAAAAAGCATGGCCGGTATTACAAGCCACTGCCGATTTTTGGGCTAGCAGGGTAGAGCGAAATGGCCCCGGTAAGTTTGATATTAAAAACGTAGTAGCTGCCGATGAATGGGCCGAAAATGTAGACAATAATGCCTTCACCAATGCCGCTGCGAAAGCTAACCTACAAATGGCCAATGCAGCAGCCGTTATTTTAGGTGTGCCGGAAAATGCCGATTGGAAGCTGGTGGCAGAAAACATACCCATCTTACAATTTGAAAACGGTGTTACCCGCGAGCATGCCACTTATAAAGGCGAGGGCATTAAGCAGGCCGATGTTAACCTCTTAGCATATCCACTCAAAGAAATTACCGATATTGCTCGTATTAAAGCCGATTTAGAGTACTATACTGTAAGGGTGCCAAACGAAGGAACCCCAGCAATGACGCAAGGAGTTTTCGCCCTACTTTACAGTAGGCTTGGCGATGCAGAAAAAGCAGCCTTTTGGTTTAAAGATGCTTATATCCCTAACCTAAACCCGCCGTTTCGTGTAATTGCCGAAACTAAAGGTGGTACAAACCCGTATTTCGCAACAGGTGCCGGTGGTATTTTGCAAGCTGTAATCATGGGTTTTGGTGGTATAGAAATTACCCCCAATGGCATTACTCAAATAAAAACCGCATTACCAAAAGGATGGAAAAAAGTTACCATTACTGGTGCAGGCAGCGAAGAAAAAACCTTTGTTAACAGTGCACCATAAGTAAATCGGGTACCTTGCGGTAAATGATGTACTACACACTCATTTGCCGCAAGGTAAAAAATGTTAATTCTATTCTTGGCTACAATATAATTGATGCAAAGCGTTAATATTAATATGTAACAACTTTAGAATGTATTGTTACGCCAGATACATCCCTAGCATATTCAATGGTTACTGTTTTTCCGGCTGCATCTAAATTCGCAGTAAGAATGCTGCTGGTTTTATTTTCTATGCAGTCTCTCGAGGTACAAGAACCGTTACTAGTCCACCCTGCTTTATTGCGGCCGTATCGAATACCTTCCCAATCAATAAGTGGTATTGAAGATGCTTTGTAATCAGATGCATTCAGTACTTCTTTATTATGTTGATCAAGCACAACAAAGTCTGTGATATATACAAACTGGTTATTGTAGGTAATTTTAAAATGAACTCGGTCTGCATCTGGATAATTCGGTAATAGAGCATCTATCTCGTCAAAGAGAGGCATCAACTTATACTTACACCCGTTATTTATTGCTGCTATCGTTGTTGCATCAAATAGCTTGGTTGAATCTTTGTAAAAGCTTGCTCCCTTTTGTTGCGATGTGCCTATCTTAATTTTTTCTTTTTCATAAGGTTTGTCAAGATCGGTATTTTGTTCTGCCTGCTTTTTGCAGCCTAGCGTTACCATTGTTAGTAATATAACAATCGATAAAAGTGTTTTTTTCATACATTAAGTTTAAAATTAACTGGATAATGCAAATTCGCTTTGCTTGCGTCTACTCTTTGTATTATAGTGGTTTTTCGATTGCACATCCCCCACTCAAAATATATTTTTTTTATGAAATTATTATTTTTAAATAATTAAAAAAATTTTTTTTGAATTTTATGTGTTTCATTTACCGTAAGGTGAATTTTTAATCTGATAACAAATAAAAAAATAAAGGCGGCCATTGGCCGCCTTTATGGTAAAATGGCTATAGGTGCAATGTAAGCTTACTTTACACCGTGCATCATTTTTTTCAATTTCGGACTTAATACAAACAGTAACAAAGCTGCCACACCACTTAATACTACAAACACCATAAAAAACTCAAATAGGTTGTGAATGGTTACACCAGCAAAAGTGGGGTAGGTTGTTTCAATTTTTAGCTTGGCAAGCTCGTCTGCTTGCGCTGCGGTTAAGGTTGCTTTACCATCGAGCACTTGCTGTAGGTCTATACCTTTTTTAGCTGCTTCTTCAAATTTATCGCCTGTGGGTGGTAATATAGCACCAAGTGTACCTGCTAAGGCGTAGCCCGCAGCATTGCCAATAAACCAAACCCCCATTAATAACGATGAAAAACGCTTAGGAGCCAACTTACTTACCAACGATAAGCCAATAGGGCTCAAACACAATTCGCCCAATGTATGAAATAGGTACATCACAAACAACCAAATTACGCCCAACTTGCCACTCGTGCCCAAATCTTTCACCTGATAGGCAATAATTAAGTAGCCAACGCTTAACAATGCTAAACCATA
Source organism: Chitinophagaceae bacterium (assembly GCA_046296295.1). Taxonomy (GTDB): domain Bacteria; phylum Bacteroidota; class Bacteroidia; order Chitinophagales; family Chitinophagaceae; genus UBA10646. The sequence continues at coordinate 55,482 of JBKBLG010000015.1, forward strand.
TGATTGCTTAACGGTGCTACCCGGCTCCATACCTCGCTTTTGCAGCCACAACCAAAGAATACTGAATGGTATTGCAAAAGCAATTACAAAAATTGAATTGGCATTTTGTACGAACGATGGGGGCATGTTCCAACCTAAAAAATTAAGGTCGGTTTGCTTATCGGCAACAAACGTAAGCGAACTGCCAGCCTGTTCAAAAGCACTCCAGAAAAAGATAACGAAGAAGGCTACGGTGTACATTACCAAAATACGGTCGCGCTCTACATTTGTAATACTCTTATCCGTTAAAATTAACACAGCCAAGCTAATACCAGCGCTGTAAATGAAAGGATACACCCATACTTTAATAGGGTTTTGTACCGCAACTGTGCTATCAATACTTAAATAGTGAAACCCAAAAAATAAAGCTACCATCAATACCACTACACTACCAATAGCAATAGGGGTAAATTGTGCTTTTTCTGCTTCATCACTTGCAGTATTTATGGCGCTATTGAACGAAGGCTTACCGCCAATAGCAACGCCATCGGGTGTTACAATATACTTATTCTTTAAAATATAAAACACCATAGTACCCAACAGCATTGCAACACCTGCCGCCAAAAAGCCCCATTTAAATGCGGTAACATCACGTACTGTTTTTTCAACACCGCCCACTATTTCAACACTTTTCACATCTCCAAGAATAGGGCAAATGGTCATACCCAATAAAGCTCCCACATTAATACCCATATAAAAAACGGTGAAAGCACTATCGAGCCGCGTATCGCCTTTCGGATACAAACTACCCACCATGCTCGAAATGTTCGGTTTAAAAAAGCCATTCCCCAAAATAATCACCCCTAAAGCACCCCACATCATCAGTTTGGCACTTTCAAGGTTGGTGGCATAAGTGTAACCACTGGTAAAAAGCAAAATTTGGCCAATAGCCATAACCAAGCCACCCAACATAATACAGTTACGGTTACCTAAGTAACGGTCGCTAATATAGCCACCCAACATAGGCGTTAAATAACATAAACCCAAGAAGCCACCATAAATAATAGAAGCATCTTTATCACTAAAAGCAAGAGCGTTCACCAAAAAAAGCGTTAACAAGGCACGCATGCCATAAAAGTTAAAACGCTCCCACATTTCTGTGGTGAACAACACATACAAGCCCTTCGGATGCCCAGTTTGGGCAGGCGCAGCATTCGTCATGTTAAAAAGTTAAGTCAGAAAAAATCATAGTTAATGCCCGCCAAAATAGTAAATAATGCCTTACATATACCAGTTGGTAGTATTTGGGCGTTGCGGCCATGAGGCCGCCGGGCTTTTCGTTTCAATGTGCAACCGCAACAGCGGTTGCCATTTCCACTACAATCCCTAACGCAAAGGCAGCAGTTATAAGCAAAATGCAGGCAAGCCAATGTACAAACGTATCTTTGTACGCACATGGAAAGAACAAATTTCATCGATTACATACGTGTATTTTGTAAGAGTGGCCACGGCGGAGCAGGTAGCCGCCACATGATGCGTACCAAATACAACCCAATGGCCGGGCCCGACGGTGGCGATGGTGGCCGTGGTGGCCATATCATTTTGCGTGGCAACCAACAGTTATGGACACTACTACACTTGCGTTACTACAAAAATGTAATTGCCGACAACGGCATGCCTGGCGATAAAAACAATCGTACCGGTGCTCAAGGAAAAGATATCATCATAGAAGTACCGCTTGGTACAGTAGCCCGCGATGAAGAAACAGGCGAAGTTGCCGTTGAAATTTTAGAAGACGGGCAAGAGTTCATTCTTATGAAAGGTGGCCGTGGGGGCCTGGGTAATAGCAATTTTGCTACCGCTACTAACCAAGCACCAGAGTATGCTCAACCCGGCGAGCCGGGCGTTGAAGGTTGGAAGCTACTAGAGCTAAAAGTACTTGCCGATGTTGGTTTGGTGGGCTTCCCTAACGCTGGTAAGAGTACCTTATTAAGTAGTATTAGTGCTGCCAAGCCTAAAATTGCTAATTACGCTTTTACTACCCTAACACCGCAATTGGGTATGGTTGAATACAGAGAAGGCAAAAGCTTTTGTATGGCCGATTTGCCCGGTATTATTGAAGGTGCAGCAGAAGGCAAAGGGCTTGGGCATCGCTTCTTAAGGCATATAGAGCGTAACTCGGTATTGCTTTTTTTAATTCCTGCCGATAGTGCCGATCATGCTAAAGAGTATCATATTTTATTGAAAGAGCTAGAAGCATACAACCCCGATATGTTGCATAAAGACCGTATTATCGCTATCAGCAAAAGCGATATGCTCGACGATGAGTTGAAGGCTGCCATCGTACAAGAACTCCCGACAGATGTACCACATTTTTTTATCTCTAGTGTGGCTAACATAGGCTTACAACCTTTGAAAGATGCTTTGTGGCAATTGCTCAATAAGCCTGCAGTATAATTACTTTTACCGTAAGGCGCTCATTTTGACAATTTAAAAAGTAATGGGCTCGCCTTCGGCGAGCCCATTACTTTTTAATTCTTATTGCAAATGAAAATAAACGCCTTTAATTCTTTCGCTCTCATCATTTGCTGTATTAAATGCGGTTTTTTAATGATTTTATGCTTATTTAAATCGATCACCTCTGAAACTTTACAAAACACTTCAAAATTCTCAACACTATACAAAATATCATTTAATTGGTCGAGCATTGCATTCACTTGTTGTTCGTTCAACAAATTGCGTTTAGCAAGTACTAACAAATCTCTGTTCCAAAAATTACCGTTCATATTACAACATTTAGTTGCATTTAAATAGGGAGATTATTGCAGTGGTTCGCTTACTTGTACCAGAGAATTTAACCTACAGATTTTCTATTCGGACATCCACATTGCTTGCTGTAACTACTCCTGCCAAACACACCACAAGAACTTACCACTACACTTAGTAATAACACAATTATTAAATAATGGTTTAGTTTCTTACGCATAAGGCATCTAAATTAGCAGTTTTATTGCTGTAAAAATCAAATTATTAGCCGCTGAGCTTAAAAAAAAACATAAAAAATAGCACTGTGCTAGTGGCACCACTCGATTGGGGGTTGGGTCATGCCACCCGTTGCATGTACATTATCAATGCTTTATTGGCCGCCCATGCTCGTGTAATTATTGCTGCTTCCGGTAGGCAAGCGAGTTGGTTACAGCAGCAGTATCCAATGCTGAAAGTACTACGAATACCCGGCTACGAGGTTAAATATGCTAAGAGAGGGGTATTACTGCCATTGGTGTTGTTACAACAGCTGCCTCGTATAATGCGTACCATTCGAGCAGAGCACCGGTGGTTAGAGCAAGCGGTTAAAAAGTACAATATCGATATTGTGCTGTCTGATAATCGCTATGGCTTACACACCAAACTAGTGCCGTGTATTTTTATTACGCATCAACTTACCATTGCCACTCCCACGGCTATAATCACCAAAATGGTGCAGCACATCAATTACCGTTACATACAGCAGTTTAATGCTTGTTGGGTGCCCGATATTGGCCTTACGGCAAATGCCCTTGCGGGTACTTTATCGCACCCGCAACAATTGCCAACTATATCGGTACATTATATAGGCTGGCTTAGCCGACTACAACCTGTACCAGTTGCAGCTAGCATTGTAATTGATTTTTTGGTGATGCTGAGCGGGCCAGAACCGCAGCGTACAATTTTCGAAGCATTGGTGGTAAAAGCAGCAGCAGCTATGCCCCAAAAAAAATTTTTGTTACTAAGAGCACTTCCGCAAAGCAATAAGGCTTTAAAGGTTTCATCTAATATAAGCGTGTTCAACCATGCCGATGCTGCTACCATTAGTGCATGGGTGGCTCAAGCCGAATATATTATTACCCGAAGTGGTTATACCACATTAATGGAAGTATTACCATTAGGTAAGCGTTGTATTTGTATTCCCACACCGGGGCAAACAGAGCAGGAGTATCTGGCTACGTACCTTATGCAGCGGCGGTGGGCATTTGCCGTAAGGCAGTCGCAATTTTCTGTAGCCACACTGCAAGCAGCTTTATTATTTGATTATGCTTTTGTGCAACCCGCTGCAACAGCCGACATTGCCGCATTGGTTGCTGCACAGTTAGCAGGAGAAACCCTGTAGCTTTGCAGCATGAATATTGTATTGGCACAACAGAATTATCATATTGGCAACTTCAATTATAATACCGCTAAAATGTTGGCAGCAATTGAGGAGGCTAAAGCACAACAAGCCGATTTAATTGTATTTAGTGAACTATCTGTTTGCGGATATCCACCACGAGATTTTTTAGAGTTTGCTGATTTTATTGATCAGTGCTACGCTCAACTTGAAAAATTAGCTGCTGCAGCTACCGATATTGGTGTATTGGTGGGTGGGCCTGCCCGCAACCCTAATGCTTTAGGTAAAGATTTATTCAACGCTGCTTTTTTACTGTACAATGGTAAGGTGCAAGCCGAGGTGCATAAAACCCTGCTTCCTACTTACGATGTGTTTGATGAATATCGCTACTTTGAACCTGCATATCATTGGCATGTGGTTGGTTTTAAAGGGTATAAATTAGCCATTACCATTTGTGAAGATATCTGGAACCTCGGCGATAATCCATTATACCGTATTTGTCCGATGGATCGATTAATGGAGTATAAGCCCGATATCATGATCAATTTGAGTGCTAGTCCTTTTGATTATACCCACGATACAGATCGTAAGGCTATTATCAAAGCCAATGTAGTGAAGTATCAACTACCCATGGTGTATGTGAATGCCGTAGGTAGCCAAACAGAAATTGTATTCGATGGCGGTAGTGTAGCTTTCGATAAAAATGGTAACGTTTGTGCCGCTTTGCCACAATTTAAGGAGGCTACAGCCATGGTTACCATACTGCCCAATGGTACCATACAGCAGCCTATTCTCGAACCTGCTGCAACGGTGCCGCACCAACAGCTTGAACCTACAACTTTACAACCTGAGCTTAACATTGCTCAAATTCATCAAGCACTTATCAGTGGTATTAGAGATTATTTTGGTAAAATGGGATTTACGAAAGCAATCTTGGGTAGTAGTGGTGGTATAGATTCGGCAGTGGTGTTGGCATTGGCTTGCGAAGCTTTAGGAAGCGATAATGTAAGAGCTGTATTAATGCCATCGCCTTACAGTAGTGAACACTCAGTTACCGATGCTGTACAACTCAGCAAAAACCTAAATAATCCTTACGATATTGTACGTATTGATACTATTTATAAAAGCTTCTTGCAACAGTTACAACCCATTTTTGGCAATTTGCCATTTGGTTTGGCAGAAGAAAATACCCAAAGTAGAACCCGAGGTAATATATTAATGGCTATTAGTAATAAGCTAGGCTACATTTTGCTGAACACTAGTAACAAAAGCGAGCTGTCTACCGGTTATGGTACCTTGTATGGCGATATGGCCGGAGGCTTGAGTGTACTTGGCGATTTGTATAAAATGCAGGTATATGCATTAGCTAAGTACATTAATAGAAACAGCGAAATTATACCCGAACATATCTTAACCAAAGCGCCCAGTGCTGAGTTACGCCCTAACCAAAAAGATAGCGATAGCTTACCCGATTATGCAATACTGGATGCTATTTTGTATCAATACATAGAACTGCGTAAGGGGCCGGCAGCAATTAAGGCGCAAGGTTTCGATGCAGCTTTGGTAGATAAAACACTTCGTTTGGTGAATATGAATGAGTACAAGCGTAATCAATTTTGCCCCATTATAAGGGTAAGTCCGAAAGCATTTGGTGTTGGCCGCCGAATGCCAATTGTAGGTAAGTATTTGAGTTAGGTACTTACGTAAATGTACATTTGCCGTAAGGCCACTTATCCTGAAAAAAAGTACACCAAATTTTTACCTCGTATATTGCACCCCCAAAAAAGAAAATAGTATGGAATACGGAAAAATTATTTCTGTGACCGGCTTAGGCGGATTGTATGAGTTAGTAGGTAGTAAAACCGATGGTGCTATTGTTCGTGGTTTAGACGATGGTACAACGCGTTTTGTAAGTAGCAGAATGCACAATTTTAGTCATCTCGAGAGTATTGAAGTATATACTGAAGGCGATAATGTGAACCTAGTAGAAATTTTTAGAGCCATGGATGCAAGCAGCGAAGCCCTGCCTGCCGATAACGATCCGAATGCGGTAAAAGCTTATTTCCAAAAGGTATATCCAACAATGGATTTCGAACGTGTGTACAACAGCGATCGTAAAAAAATGGTGCGTTGGTTTCAAATACTTAAGAAAAACAACGTAACACTTGCCTTAACTAGCGAAGTGGCGCAAGCTGCCGAAGCTGTGGCCGAAGAGGTTGCTGCTGCTGAGGTAACAACTGAAGATGCTCCAAAGAAAAAAGCTACACGTAAGAAAAAAGAAACAGCTGCCGAATAGTAGCTTAATTGATATCATGTTCTTTGAAAGAGGCTGCTGAAGGTAACTATCAGGCAGCCTTTTTTATTTAAAAATATTATTTATATGTTAAGTGCCGATATTCAAAAACTGCCGCGTCATTTTTTACCGCAAGGTTTTCAGCTCAATACCTGGGCCGATGTAGCACCTTATTTTGAAGCTTTAGAAAAGCGTGAGCTTGTTACAGTTGCCGATTTAGAACAGTGGTTGAAAGATCTAAGCGAACTAGAAGCTGCCATTAGCGAAGATGCCTGTTGGCGACAAATAAAAATGACTTGCGATACCACCGATGCTGCATTAGAAGCATCGTTTAACTATTTCTGTACAGAAATACAACCACACATACAGCCATATGCCGATCGGTTAAATAAAAAACTAATGGCAACGCCACTGGTATCAGAATTGCCACAAGAACAGTACTATACCTATTTGCGAAGCGTTAAAAAAAGCATTGATTTGTTTCGGGAAGCTAACATTCCCCTACAAAGCGAGCTCAGTGTTCTGCAACAACAGTTTGGTGCCATTGCAGGCAAAATGACGGTTGAAGTAAATGGTCAAGAATACACCTTACAACAAGCGGCCAAATTTTTAGAAAGCCACGATAGAAGCTTACGTGAACAAGTGTATCATAAAATTTGGGAGCGTAGGTTGGCCGATAAGGAGGCACTCAACAACTTGTACACTACCCTGGTGCAAAAGCGACAGCAGGTTGCTGCTAATGCAGGCTTCGACAATTATCGTGATTATAAATTTGTTGAACTAGGCAGGTTTGATTATACTAAAGAACACTGCTTTCAGTTTCATGAAGCAGTACGCCAGCATGTGCTTCCTCTAGTGAATAACATTTACGAACGAAAAGCAAAAGCATTAGGATTAACGAAGTTAAAACCTTGGGATACCGAAGCCTACCCAGAAGGTGTGCAGCCATTAAAACCTTTCAATAGTGGTGCCGAATTATTAGAAAAAACCATTGCTTGCTTTGAACAATTACATCCATTTTTTGCTGATTGCTTGCGTAAAATGAATAGCCTTGGCCATCTCGATTTAGAGAGCCGTAAGGGTAAGGCGCCAGGTGGGTATAATTGTCCATTAGCCGAGAGTGGTGCACCGTTTATTTTCATGAATGCCGCAGGTACAATGGACGATGTAACTACTATGGTACACGAAGGTGGCCATGCAGTGCATAGCTTTTTGGCACACAACCTACCGTTGAGTGCTTTCAAAGAATATCCGATGGAGATAGCCGAAGTAGCTAGTATGGCTATGGAGCTGTTTAGTATGGATCATTGGCAAGCATTTTTTGGTAACGATACAGAAAAGTTAAAGCAGGCCAAAGAACATCAGCTAGAGCGTGTAATTACCATATTTCCATGGATTGCAACTATTGATGCGTTTCAACATTGGGTGTACGAACATCCGAATCATACCGAGGAAGAAAGAGCCGCAGCGTGGACCAGCATTCTAGATACTTTTAAAATTGATGCCATTGACACATCTGATGTAGAAGTATATCGCCGATACAGTTGGCAGCGCCAGTTGCACTTATTTGAAGTACCTTTTTATTATATCGAATATGGTATAGCACAATTAGGAGCAATTGGTTTGTGGATGCAATACAAACAAAACCCAAAACAAGCCTTGCAGAACTACATAAATGCATTGCAATTAGGCGGTACAAAAACACTTCCTGCATTGTACGAAGCAGCAGGTTTGAAGTTCGATTTTAGTCCTGAACATATTAAAACTCTAATGCAGTTTGTGAAAGCAGAAATGGATGCATTGTAACAACATTTACCTTAAGGTGTAATTGTATAACCCACAGCATGCTGTGGGTTTTTATTAACACATATATTTTAAATGTAATATATACTTACGGTAAAAGAAGCGGCATTTTTCTAAAAACTAACAGCCATAAGTATTTGAAATAAAATGTTATTAAAGTTTAACGCCTCAGAATGCTGTGATAACTATAATTTTACGCCATAAAAATTTTGTAACCTCTTTTATACTGAACTGGAGTTGAAACATTTTAGCACCCATAACTACTACTTGGGCGGCCTTACAACAATGGCTGCAACCAACAATTTATTGGGTAACCTTAGTTTTTTGTATTTACTCCGACGACCTAGAATCTGATGTATCCTTCCAGGCAAAGGGAACGTCAGAACCACTTTACCAATGCATTTACAGCATGAGCAAGTTTGCTATCGAGCCAGATAGCGTTCTTTTCATTAATAAATATTTGCAGCCGTGCAGCAGCAAAACACTGTGATAGATGTGCGTGTAGCCACGAGTATTGATACGCACTATGCCAAACGTATTACCGACGAAATGGAGGCGAGCGCTAAAGCTCGTGGAACAGGTATTGCCAAACGAAGCCCCGAATATGTGGCCCAAAAAATGCTAGAAGGCAAGGCGGTAATTGCTACTACCAATACTGGCCAGTGGGTGGGCTTTTGTTATATAGAAGAATGGAGCCACGGTAAGTTTGTGGCTAATAGCGGCTTAATTGTAAGTCCGGAATTTCGAAAGAGTGGTGTAGCCAAACAAATCAAACGAAAGATTTTTGAATTAAGTAGGCATAAGTATCCTGAATCGAAAATATTTGGATTAACCACCGGCTTGGCGGTTATGAAAATTAATTCAGAACTCGGCTACGAGCCTGTTACTTACAGCGAACTTACCGATGATGAAAATTTTTGGGCTGGCTGCCGCAGTTGCGTTAACTACGATATTTTAATGAGTAAGGAACGCAAAAACTGCATGTGTACAGCTATGTTATACGATCCAAAAGATCACTATGAGCCCGAAGAAACTAAGGCTCATTTTGAGAAAAAAAGCAAAGTGTACGAACGTTGGATGCGTTTGAAACAAAGCAAACTATTAAGAGGCTTTTTTAAGAAAAAGGCATCAGGTGCTAGTACACCTTCGCAAGCTCGTTTTTTTAGAAAGTGGTAGTGGGTGTACTACTAATTACGGCAATCATTTACGTAAGTGAATTATAAAAAAATCAACATGTTAGAGCATTCAACGCGTCCGGGTGAGGGTAAGAAACTTGTTTTAGGATTTAGTGGTGGCTTAGACACTACCTTCTGTGCCAAGTACTTAAGCGAAGTGATGGGCTTTGAAGTGCATAGTATTTTGGTAAATACGGGAGGCTTTTCAGAAGAAGAGCTCGCTGCTATTGAAGCACATGCACATTGTTTAGGGGTGGCATCGCATACCACTGTTGATGCTATTCATAGTTATTACGATAGCATTATTAAATACCTAGTATTTGGTAATGTACTAAAAAACAATACTTATCCATTAAGTGTAAGTGCCGAACGTTTGGTACAGGCATTGCATATTGCAGATCATGTAAAGCAACTGGGTGCGGGTTATGTAGCACATGGTAGTACTGGTGCCGGTAACGATCAGGTGCGTTTTGATATGGTATTTCATATTCAACTTCCGGGTATTCAAATTATTACGCCAATTAGAGATTTGCAGTTAAGCAGAGAAGATGAAATTACCTTTTTGAAAGAAAGGGGAGTGCAAATGAATTTTGAAAAATCGGCTTACAGTATTAATAAAGGTTTGTGGGGTACTAGCGTTGGCGGCCGCGAAACTTTGAATAGTAAAGGTTGGTTGCCAGAATACGCATGGCCCACACAGGTTACAAAACATACACCAGAAACAGTTACCCTTGGTTTTGAGAAGGGAGAGTTTGTAACACTTAACGGCGAAGGTTTCAAACATCCGTCTGAAGCAATACAGGCTTTACATGCCATTGCTGCACCATTTGGCATTGGTAGAGACATGCATATCGGTGATACGATTATTGGCATTAAAGGCCGCGTAGGCTTTGAGGCAGCTGCCCCAATGGTGATTATTAAAGCACATCATGCATTAGAAAAACATGTACTAGGAAAATGGCAGCTACAATGGAAAGATACTTTAGCGCAGTTCTATGGCAATTGGTTACATGAGGGACAAATACTAGATCCGGTAATGCGAGACATAGAACATTTTTTAGCAAGTACGCAACGCCATGTTACAGGTTCGGTTGAGGTAATGTTGCATCCGCATTATTTCAATGTTATCGGTATTGAAAGTAGCTACGATTTAATGAGTAAGCAATTTGGTACATACGGTGAAATGAACAGCGGTTATACCGGCGAAGATGTAAGAGGCTTTAGTAAAATTTTTGGTAATGCTACAGCCATTTACCATAAGGTTACTGCATTTAACACACAAGAAAATGTTTAAGTAATGACAACAACGGGCTTTAATGCAAGAGTTGGTATTGTTGGCGGTGCCGGATATACTGGCGGCGAGTTGCTACGCATACTGCTGCAACACCCGCAAGTGCATATTACTTTTATTCATAGCAAGAGTAATGGCGGCAAAAAAGTATATCAAGTACATGAAGATTTATGGGGCGAAACTGAATTAACATTTACCGACGATAACACCATTCTGCAAAGTCATTATGATATTTTATTTCTATGTGTAGGGCATGGCGAAGCAAAACGATTTTTAGAAGAGCATCCTATACACCCCCAAGTACGCATCATAGATTTGTCGCAAGATTTTCGCTTGCCTTCACACAGGCAATACAACGATCGAAACTTTGTGTATGGCCTACCGGAGCAATATCGCAACGAAATACAACACGCTAAAAATATTGCCAATCCTGGTTGTTTTGCTACAGCCATTCAGTTGGCATTATTACCATTAGCATTTGAACAGTTGTTAGATAAAGAAGTTTATGTAACAGGTATTACAGGCAGCACAGGAGCGGGCCAATCGTTAAGTGCCACAAGTCATTTTAGTTGGAGAACTAATAATATTCAAGCATATAAAACCTTACAGCATCAACATCTTAAAGAAATTGGTGCTACACTACAACAGCTACAGGCACAAACCGTAGCCATACATTTCGTTCCTTGGCGAGGCGATTTTGCCAGAGGAATTTTTGTGAGTGCTACCCTTACGGTAAATGAAGATATTACAGCCATAAAAGCATTGTATGAAGATTTTTATCGTGATCATCCATTTACACACGTAACCATACAACCACTTTCGCTAAAGCAAGTAATTAACAGCAATAAGTGCTTATTACAATTAGAGCAACACGAAGGCAAGTTAGTGGTGCATAGCGCTATTGATAATTTATTGAAAGGTGCTAGCGGACAAGCTGTTCAAAATATGAACCTCATGTTAGGCTTCCCTGAAAATATGGGCTTGCATTTAAAACCAGTAGCATTTTAAAATCTATCAGCATGCATTTACTCGATGTATATCCACTTAATAAAGTAACCATCACTAAAGCCAGCGGCAGCTACGTTTGGAGTGATCAAGGTCAAGCTTACCTCGATATGTATGGCGGCCATGCAGTCATTAGCATTGGCCATACACATCCGCATTGGGTACAACGTATCGAGGCACAGTTACACCAAATTGCTTTTTATTCTAACTCTGTAGTGTTACCCATACAAGAGCAATTGGCAGAAAAGTTGGTAGCTGTATCCGGCAAAAAAGAATACAAATTATTTTTAATTAATAGCGGTGCCGAAGCCAACGAGAATGCGATGAAATTAGCATCGTTCTACAATGGCCGAAAAAAAATTATAGCATTTACCAAAAGTTTTCATGGTCGTACATCACTAGCTGTAGCAGCTACCGATAACCCGGCCATTGTTGCGCCAGTAAATGCTACAGATAATATTACCTTTTTACCTTTTAACGATGTTGCTGCTTTAGAAGCATACTTTGCGGCAGAGGGTAATAACATCGCCGCCGTAATTGTAGAAGGCATACAAGGTGTGGGTGGCATCATAGCAGCTACAGTACCTTTTTTAAAAGCCATTCGCAGTTTGTGTACACAATACAATGCAGTGTATATCGCCGATAGCGTACAGTGTGGTTATGGTAGAACAGGTCAATTTTTCGCACATGATATCGCAGGTGTTAATGCAGATATATACACCATGGCAAAGGGCATGGGCAATGGCTTTCCTATTGGTGGTATACTGGTAGCGCCTCACTTGCCACAGAAGCATGGAATGCTAGGTACCACTTTTGGCGGTAATCCATTGGCATGTGCAGCAGCACTTGCAGTATTAGAAGTGATTGAAAAAGATAACCTACTCGCTAATGCTGCTACACAAGGCACTGTATTATTAGAAGCCTTGCGGCAAATGCCCGAATTGCATAGTATTCGTGGTAGGGGCTTAATGATTGGCTTTGAAATGCACCCACCGCATGAGCAACTCAAAAAAAAGTTATTAGTAGAACAGCATGTATTTACTGGCGAAGCCAAGCCCAATGTAATTCGGTTATTACCATCGTTAGCAATTGATGATGCAACAGTACATATATTTTTAGAACGCTTACAAACAGCCTTACGGTAAATTATTTACGTAAGTACCAAAAAACACATGAAAAATTTTATTTCTGTAAATGATGTTGCCGCTATAGATGTATTGGTGCAACTAGCTTTGCAATACAAGCAACAACCATACATGCACCAGCACCTTGGGAAGTATAAACGTATTGGATTGCTATTCTTAAATCCGAGTTTGCGAACACGCTTAAGTACACAAATAGCAGCACAGCAACTGGGTATGGAAGCAATTGTGTTTAATGTAGATAAAGAAGGCTGGGCGTTAGAGTTTGAAGAAGGTGCTATTATGAGTGGTAGTACCGTTGAACATATTAAAGATGCGGCCCCTATTTTAGGCAATTACTTTGATATGCTTGCTATTAGAACATTCCCATCATTGAAAAACAAAGAAGATGATTACAGTGAAATGTTCATCAAACAGTTTGTAAAGTATGCAGGCGTTCCGGTAATTAGTTTAGAAAGTGCAACACTGCACCCACTACAATCATTGACCGATATCATTACAATTGAAGAACAATTACAAGTAGCAGCATTGCAACGAAAGCCTAAAGTTGTGCTCACTTGGGCGCCACATGTGAAGCCACTACCACAATGTGTAGCCAATAGTTTTGCACAATGGGTGAATGCTTGGGGCAAGGCCGACTTTGTAATTACACACCCTGAAGCGTACGAATTAGATACCACATTTACAAACGGGGCAACTATTACATATAATCAATCTGAAGCTTTACAAAACGCCGACTTTGTATATGTGAAAAACTGGAGCACTTATACCGATTATGGTAAAGTGTACAATAACGATACTGCATGGATGCTCACAGAAAATTCAATGGCATTAACCAACAATGCTAAAGTAATGCACTGCTTGCCAGTTCGTAGAAATGTTGAATTAAGTGATGAAATTTTAGACAGCAGCTACAGCTTGGTAACACAGCAAGCTAGTAACAGAGTATGGGCAGCACAAGCAGTAATTAGTAGTTTGTTACAAGCTAAATAAACAAATGATGCAACCATTTTTAATGATAGTTAAAGTGGGTGGTAATATTGTAGATGATGCTGCACAGTTAAACTCATTTCTACAAGCACTGGCTACCATACAACACCCTTGTATTTTAGTGCATGGCGGCGGCAAGGTAGCTACACAAATAGGAGACAAGCTTGGTATTGTTTCGCAGTACAAAGATGGCCGACGCATCACTAACAATGCTACAATAGATGTAGTAACAATGGTGTATGGCGGCTTGGTGAATAAAAAAATAGTTGCAGCATTACAAGCTATAGGTATTAATGCCATCGGCGTAACAGGTGCCGATGCAAATGCTATTCCGGCAACAAAGCGTCCTGTAAAAAACATCGATTACGGCTGGGTTGGCGATATCGATAGCAGCAAAATTCCCGTGGCTGTTTGGCAACAATGGTTACAACAACAATACATGCCTGTTGTAGCACCGCTTACACACGATGGAGCCGGCCACCTACTTAATACAAATGCAGATACTATTGCAGCTTCGTTGGCTACTGCTTTAGCTCCATATTATAAAGTAAGGTTGGTATATTGTTTTGAAAAAAAAGGTGTATTACTCGATGTTGCTAATGAAACCTCAGTAATAAAACGAATGAATAAAAATTACTATCAACAACTCTTGAGCGAAGCTGTATTGTTCGATGGTATATTACCTAAACTAAGCAATGCATTCGCTGCTATTGATAGTGGCGTTCATGAAGTGTTGATTGGCCATGCTAACGATATTGTACAAAATAGTACATCACAAACTATCGGAACACTTATTACCAATGATTAACACATTACACGATAGTGCAATTAGCTTATTGCAATTGCTAATTGCAACGCCATCGTTCTCTAAAGAAGAACATAATACTGCTGCTTGTATTGAACATTGGTTACAGCGATATGGTGTTACAACGCATCGTTATTTAAATAATATTTGGGCTGTTAATAAATTTTACAATCCAGCATTGCCCACACTATTACTTAACTCACATCACGATACAGTAAGGCCTAATGCCGGTTATACGATACATCCATTCACACCTGTAATTAGCGATGGAAAATTGTTTGGGTTAGGCAGTAACGATGCTGGCGGTTGTTTGGTAAGTTTGCTCGCTTGTTTTGTTCATTTTTACCCGCAAGGGCAATTGCCTTTTAACCTAATTATAGCAGCTACTGCAGAAGAAGAAATTAGCGGCGCCAATGGCATTGAAGCGTTGTTAAAAGAAACAACATTTAAGCAGGTAACTCAATGGCAAAATATCACTACCATTTATGGTATTGTGGGTGAACCAACGCAAATGCAAATGGCTGTGGCAGAACGTGGCTTAATGGTAATAGATGCAGTAG
Source organism: Chitinophagaceae bacterium (assembly GCA_046296295.1). Lineage (GTDB taxonomy): Bacteria > Bacteroidota > Bacteroidia > Chitinophagales > Chitinophagaceae > UBA10646. The sequence goes on from JBKBLG010000015.1 coordinate 70,669, forward strand.
CAACAGGTAAGGCTGGCCATGCAGCAAGGCAAGAAGGGGTGAATGCTTTATACATTGCTGTAAATGATATTGCCTGGTGTAAAACCTATGCCTTCGAACGTGTAAGCGATTTCTTAGGTCCTGTACAAACCACAGTGACCAGCATTCAAACACCTAATATACAACACAACGTAGTGCCCGATACTTGCTCGTTTGTAATAGATGTTCGTGTGAATGAGTTGTATCATTTTGAAGAAGTGCTTGCAACCTTGCAGGCTCAAATGCAAAGTATACTTACACCGCGCAGCACACGTTTAAAAAGTAGTATGATTGCTTTAGATACACCATTAGTACAAGCTGGTATTCAACTAGGTAAGCAATACTATGGTAGCCCTACAACAAGCGATAAAGCTCTAATACCATTTCCAACGTTAAAAATGGGGCCTGGCGATAGTGCACGTAGCCATACTGCCGATGAGTATATACACTTACACGAAATTGAACAAGGTATTAACGAATACATTGCATTAATACAGCAGTGTGCAAACTATTTTTCTCTATGAAGCTGTGGCAAAAAAATACAACTGCATTAGCATCGGTAGATGCATTTACCGTAGGTAACGATCGTAAAATGGATTTGTATTTAGCGCCATACGATGTATTAGGCTCTATAGCACATATTACCATGTTGCATCGTATTGGCTTACTCACCCACGAAGAGTTAGAAGTGTTAAGAAATGCCTTACGGCAAATACATTCGCAAATAGTAGCGGGTAATTTTACCATTGCCGATGATGTAGAAGATGTACACTCTCAAATAGAACTATTACTTACCTCGCAACTTGGTGATGTTGGAAAAAAAATTCACGCAGCACGTAGTAGAAACGATCAAGTTTTAGTAGCTATTAAACTTTTTTTACGTGCCGAATTACAAGCGTTGGTACAACAAGTACATACATTTTTCGCATTGTTACAGCAACAAAGCGAAGCATATAAAACACATTTATTACCAGGCTATACACACATGCAATTAGCCATGCCATCTAGCTTCGGACTTTGGTTCGGTGCGTACGCCGAAGCATTAATAGATGATGTGGTTACCTTAAATGCTGCCTACGATGTTGTTAATAAAAATCCACTAGGTAGCGCAGCAGGCTATGGCTCTTCTTTTCCCATTGATAGAACCTATACCACGCAATTGTTAGGGTTCGAAACACTTAACTACAATGTTGTATATGCACAAATGGGTCGTGGAAAAGCAGAACGTATTGTAGCACAAGCATTAGGTAATCTAGCCGATACATTAGCAAGGCTAAGCACCGATATGTGTTTGTACCTCAACCAGAATTTTGGTTTCGTTAGTTTTCCATCAGAACTTACTACCGGAAGTAGCATAATGCCACATAAAAAAAATCCGGATGTATTTGAACTGATACGTGCCAAGTGTAATATGGTGAAAGCCATTGCTAACGATATTCAAATGCTTACCACCAACCTGCCAAGCGGTTATCATCGCGATATGCAGTTGTTGAAAGAAAAATTATTTCCGGCTTTTCAAACCTTACACGATTGTATTACAATGGCCACATTAATGTTGAGTAATATTACTGTGAAGGATAACATCATGGAGGCACCTATGTATGCCTATGCTTTTAGTGTAGAAGCAGTGAACAAGCTTGTATTGCAAGGTGTGCCCTTTAGAGATGCTTACAAGCAAATAGGCTTAGCCATTGAAGCCGGAACATTTGTTCCACCCACAAGCTTGCAACATACGCATGAAGGCAGCATTGGTAACTTGTGTACATCAGCTATAGCAGCACAAATGCAAGCAGTATTGGCAAAGTTTCCTTTCGGTAAAGTTAATGCTGCCGAAGCGGCTCTCTTAGCTTAATAGTAAGCAGCCAAAATGCGAGCCATAGTAGTACTTATTTCATTTAATTTATCACATTGTACAGCTAGTTGTTGAATGTAGAAGTATTGCTCATCTTTCTTTATGAGTCCTTCTTTTACCAAATGGCTAATACCTAAAATATTGGTGATGGGTGAGCGTAATTTATGGCTCACCATAAAAGCATATTCTTTCAGCTTTTCGTGAGCGTGTAATAATGCCTGTTGCGTATGTAAGAGTGCTTGTTGTTGCTGTTCAAGGTTGGTAAAGTCTCTAACAATTCTTAAAGCTAGCTGTTGATTTAAGCGTACTGCTCTGCTTTCGTAAAATCTGATATCGCCGTTTGGAAATGTAAGTTCGTACTTGTAAGTATGCATTTCACCTGTATCAATGGCTGTATTGATATGATTCATAATCGCATTTATAAAATCAGCTTCAAAGCCATGATCTTTGATATTACTACCCTTTACATGTCCCTTAATAGCAGTAATAGACACCTCACCATCGCCGGCTTTAAAATCAATATAATTGCCATCGGTATCCATGATGAAAATAATATCGGGAATAGATCGTACAATTTGGTTGATTTTGGCCTCAACACGCTGCAGTAGCGAAGCTCGGCAATGCGTTTTTTAGTGCTTCATTTTCAGCTTCTAATTGTACGATACATGCTTTATCACTCATCAAGTAGTTAGATTTTTTTAGTACTTTTTGCCTTTACTTTTTTTATTTTCTGTGGTGCTGTAGTTGGTAATTGTGGTAATGGATTTTCTATAGGAGGCAAGCTAGGCATTTGTGAAAGCCAATCTTCTAAACCTGAAATTATTTGCTTACATACCAATTTTTGAAAGTAGGGGTCTAGAATTTTTTTTTCTTCTTGCACATTGCTAATAAATCCTACCTCAACTAAACAATTTGGATATTCTGTTGGACCGCTCAATGCAAAATTAAAATGACCGATATTGCCGTAGTTCTTAAAGCCTAGTTGTAACATGCGTTGCAAGATGGCAGTTGTTAATGCTTTAAAGCCTAAGTAACGGTAATAAGTACTTGTGCCACTTACAGTATCGCTGGCAGCACTATTCATATGTATACTTAACAAAACAGTAGGGTTAGTGTCACGTAACATCAATGCTCTATCGGGCATGGTAATGTCAGTATCGTGATGCCTTGTTTCAACCACTGTTACTTTGCGTTTTCGTAACTCAGCAGCCAATAATTTACTGTAAAGTAACGTTATTTCCTTTTCGAGTATTTTCGATTGTACACCTCTGGCACCTGTGTTGGCACCACCATGGCCGGCATCAATTGCAACAACAATATTTTGTAGTGCTAATTTTCTTGGCGGCCGCTTTACCAATATTACCAACTTATTGCCTTCATAGTAAAGTTGATAGCCCCAGTGAGCATTGTGCTTAAGTTGTATATGCCAACGCATTACATCATCTTCTATTTGCGCGTACCAAACATGGTTAATGTTTTTGGTGGTGAGTAATTGTATTAGCCAGTTGGTGTTGGTAGTGGCACCATATATATCTACTATAATTTCGGCCGGGTTAATATGTTGTATAGATGTGTAAGGCAGTTTGGCTTCCATGCCTATAGCTACGTAATCGAATAAGCTATCGCCATACACCCTTGCATTACTTGTGAGATAATAATTTCTTTTACGTAAGTTACTGTCAAGTATAATATTTTTTTTAGGTATAAAACTTCTGTGCAACTTACTAAGCTGTACTATGTAATCTTCCTTTGTACTATCAACAATTACTACTTGAATATTTGAATCGAGGTAAGTGCTTTTGGCACCACCCAATCTATCGTCGCCGGGGCCAAATTCCATATAGGGTAATTTGCCGGTGGTTCTACCCATGCTATACTGCCCTAATATAGCATTACAAACCATAGTTACAGCGCAAAAAAATAGTAAGCGTATCATGTTGTAAATGTAGTTGCTTACTACCTTACGGTAAATAAAAAGCAGCTGACACCAGCTGCTTTTTTATGTTGTATAACATGGTATTAAATTCTTCGAATGTCCGCACCTAGTGCTTTTAAGCGTTCATCAATATACTGATAACCTCTATCAATTTGCTCTATGTTTTGAATAACACTTCTGCCTTCTGCACTAAGGGCAGCAATTAATAGTGCTTGGCCTGCTCTAATATCAGGGCTACTCATGGTAATACCACGCAGTGGGTAGCGGCGGCCCAAGCCAATCACCGTAGCACGGTGTGGGTCGCATAAAATTATTTGGGCACCCATATCAATAAGTTTATCAACAAAGAATAGCCTGCTCTCAAACATTTTTTGATGTACTAATACGCTGCCTGTTGCTTGCGTAGCAACTACTAAAACAATGCTTAATAAGTCGGGTGTAAAACCCGGCCACGGATGATCTGATATAGTAAGAATACCTCCATCTAAATAGGTACCAATGGTGTACTCTTTTTGTGCAGGAATATGTATGTTATTGCCAACAATATTCATATGAATACCAAGCTGTGCAAATTTTTCAGGAATAATTCCTAAGTGTTCTACACCAGCATTGGCAATGGTAATTTCACTTTGTGTCATGGCAGCAAGCCCAATAAAACTGCCAATTTCAATCATATCGGGTAATAAGGTATGTGAGGTGCCTGTAAGTCCGTCAACACCTTCTATGACCAATAAATTACTGCCAATGCCACTAATTTTAGCACCCATGCGGTTTAGCATAGCACACAATTGTTGTACATAAGGCTCGCATGCTGCATTATAAATGGTGGTAGTGCCTTTAGCCATTACGGCTGCCATAACAATGTTAGCAGTGCCTGTAACACTTGGCTCGTCGAGTAACATATAAGTACCATGCAGGCCTTGTTTGGCAACCAATTCAAAGCAATCATGGTCTTCATTGTACTCGAACCGTGCACCTAGTTTTTCAAAACCAATAATATGTGTGTCTAATCTGCGGCGACCAATTTTATCGCCACCAGGTTTTGGTATATATGCTTTTTGAAAGCGGGCCAACATAGGGCCTGCAAGCATTACACTACCGCGTAATCGACCGCTTTTTTTTCTGAACGCATCGCTATTCACATAATCGAAGTTGATGTGTGCCGCAGTAAAGCTGTAGGTATCGGCCGATAGTTGCTGTACTTGTACGCCAATATCTTGCAGTAGTTCGATGAGTAGGTTAACATCTAGAATATTGGGGATATTGCTGATAGTTACTGTTGCATCGGTAAGAACAACAGCACTAATAACCTGTAGTGCCTCGTTTTTGGCACCTTGGGGTGTAATGGTACCCTTCAGCGTTTTGCCGCCGAATACCTCAAAACTTTTTTGCTCCATAGTATAGTTCGCTTGCTAGTGAAGCGAAAATAAGTGTGGCTGCGTTAGCTTTTACCGTAAGGTGTACTACTTTTTATTTACTAAGAAAACGCCCAAGAATATGAAGATGGAGGCAACAATTTTAATCCAGTTAAATTCTTCGCCCATGAGCAGTACCGCAATAATACCTGCAAATACAGGTTGTGTATAAATGTATGCTCCTGTGGCACTGCTGCCAATGGTGTTAACGCCATACATATTGAAAAGGTAGGCACAAAAGGTAGCGCCAATTACAATAAAGGTGAGTGTGGCGAAATGGCTATCATCCCACAGGTGCCATTGGGTATGCATAAGTTCGCTCCAACCAAAGGGTAAAATCATAATACTACCAATAGCAAAAACGTAGGTTACTACTTGCAATGGGCTGTACACTGCCATTAGCGGACGAACCATCACCAAATAAAAAGAGTAAAAAATGGCATTGATGATAATGAGCACGTCGCCAGTAAGCATATCACTTCCTTCGTGGCCACCGCTACGTTGAAGTATTAGAAAAGTAGCACCGCCAACACCTGAAATAAGTCCTAATATTTTTAGCAGCGATAGTTTTTCTTTCAATACCCAAGCTGCTATAAATGTGATGAAAATGGGAGTTACCAGCATGAGCAAAGCGCCATGAATACTACTAGTGAGCGATAAGCCTTTGATGAACATAAGTTGGTTGATGGCTACACCTGTAATGGCACATATGAATAACCTACCTATATGCTTTTTTTGTAAAGGAGCTTTATTTTTTTGAAATATCAATACTAGGGCAAATAACACCAAGCTAGCTATTACACGCACTACATTCAACGCAAATGGCTTGAGTAACGATGGTGTGATATATTTTACAGCAGCAAAGTTGGCACCGAAAAATAAGTTGGCAAGCAGTACTGCAATATGTCCTTTTGTTTTGTTCGCTACAGGCATAGCGGCAAAGATAAGCACACATAATGCTACAAACGCTACAGTATACATTACTAGCAACTACATTTGAGGCATGATGAATTTTTTGCCACTCTTCCCATTGCAACTAACGGTATTTCCGGGAGAGCCCTTGCACCTGCACATTTTCGAAGAACGTTACAAACAACTCATTAACGATTGTTACGGCGAAAACAAACCCTTTGGCATTCCGCTGGTATTGAATAATCAACCTGCCGATTGGGGTACATTGGTAAACATAACTGCTATTGCCGAAGTGTATGCCGATGGTAGCATGGATATAAAAACCAAAGGCATACAAATATTCAACATTATGGAGTGGTTGCGAAAAGTGCCCGGCAAGTTGTACTATGCAGGTATCGTATATTATCCCAATAACAGCATACAAACCATGCCAGCATTGATGTTGCCATTGTTAGAAATGGTACGTAAGTTTCATGAAATATTACAAGTGCAAAAAGATTTTGGCAAGCCCGATGCACAACTAACAAGCTACGACATTGCACACCATGTAGGCTTAAATTTAGACCAAGAGCATCAATTCATACAACTTTTGCGAGAAGAACAACGACTCACATTTTTAAAACGCCATGTACAGCAAATGCTCGATGCTGCAATAGGTATCGAAAGCTTAAAACATCGTATTCAAATGAACGGACATTTCAAAGAACTGAAAGGTTTTCAGTTCGAATAAGTAATACATTACCTTACGGTAAATGATTGTAAGCGAATAACATGATATTTGCAGCCACATGAGCCAGCCAGTTACACTCTGTTTTGATTTTGGCAATACACGCCTCAAATGTGCAGTATTTGAAGGCGATGAGCTGCGACATGTAGATGTGTTGCCCGATGCATCGGCCGATACCATTAGTAAGTTATTGAAGCAAACCAAGGCAACATATAGCATACTTTCATCGGTAATCAATCACGATTATCAGGTTGAAATCAACTTGAAACTTGCTACCAATTTTCATCTCTTAAACCATCAGAGCAAGCTGCCTATTACAACGCCGGTGGGTAAGCCCGAAACAATTGGTGCCGATAGGTTGGCTCTGGTAAGTGCTGCAACTCTACTATTTCCGCAGCAGCATAATTTAGTGATTGGTTTAGGTAGCTGCATTACATACAATTTTGTAAACTGCTTCCACGAGTTTATCGGTGGCAGTATCAGTCCGGGTATGGAAATGCGTTTTAAAGCCATGCATCAGTTCACCGCCAAACTGCCTTTGGTAAAAGCCGATGGCAATTTTCCGCTCATTGGTTACGATACCAATACCAATATGTTAAGCGGCGTAATTGTTGGTGTTGCAGCAGAAATAGATGGAATTGTTCAACGATATGCCGAAAAATACAGCAACTTTAACGTGCTTTTAACCGGGGGTGATATGCCCTTTTTTGTGCCCCATATCAAAAGCAAGATATTTGCCGACCCTTACTTAATGTACAAAGGCCTCTATGCAATTAGTAAAAACAACCGTTAAGGTTTTAATGATAGGTTTAATTGCCGCTTGTAGCCAGCCGCTATTAGCGCAAGAAAACTCTCCCTACTCACGTTATGGCTTGGGCGATTTATTCCCCAACCAACACGTAGCTACCCGTGCAATGGGTGGTATCGGCGCTACTTGGAGAGATCTGGTAGCGGTGAATACCAGTAACCCCGCCAGCTATGCCAACTTACAACGCATCAGCTACGATTTGGCACTAACGATTGATAGTCGTACATTACAAGATAATGTGAACCCACGTAACTATCGCAGCACCAACTTTATGCCGGCATATGTCACTATTGGTTTCCCGATAAGTACCAAGCGTAATTTAGGGATGGTGTTTGGCGTGCGTCCGGTAACACGCATCAATTATAATGTAGAATCTAATAGCCGCCTTTCTGGTATCGATAGTATCAAATCTATTTATGAAGGAAATGGTGGTTTAAATCAGGTGTTTATTGGGCTAGGTAAGCGTTGGAAAGGGCTAAGCGTAGGTGCTAATGTGGGTTACTTGTTTGGCAAAAAAGAAACCAGCACTAAAATTCTATTGATCAACGATACTGTTACGTACTACCCGGGTATGCGTACCAGCAACGTTACGTTTAATAATCCCTTTGCCAATATTGGTATTCAATACGAGTTGGTATTGAAAAATCAGTACGATACCTCTGCGAAAAGAAATATTACCCACCAAACATATATACGCTTTGGTGCTACAGGTAGTATGAAGCAAGATGTAAGAGCATCGGAAGATGTAACAGAAAATACATTCACCTATAATGCAAGTGGCGGTATTTCTGCCATTGATAGTGTTCGTAAGCGTACAAATATTAGAGGTGCCATTACCTTACCTACCACGTATACCGTTGGTATTGCTGTTGGTCGCCGTTTAGGTGGTTTTGCTAATGCTCCCGATCAGTTTTTGGTATCAGCTGAATATACCAACACCCGCTGGAGTCAATATCGTTACTATGGCCAGCGTGATAAAGTACAAGATAACTGGACTGCCCGTTTTGGTATTCAATTCACACCGAACCCTTACGATAATCGCTTTGTACGTACTACAACCTACCGCATCGGCTTTTACACAGGCCAAGATTATTTGATTCCGGAAAACAGGTCTATTAACATCAGTGCTCTTACAGTAGGTGGTACATTTAACATTCGCAAGTTTAGAATGTACGATAACCAATTTACGCAAGTAAGTACGGCATTAGAGTTGGGTCGCCGTGGTGGTACTAACAATAGTATTAGCGAAAACTTCATTCGTTTGTCGGTTGGTTTCTCGTTAACCGATATTTGGGGTAAGCCACTTAAGCGTAAATACGATTAATGAGATTCACTTACGTAAATATGAACCCATCATTTACCGTAAGGTACATACTTAAGGCAGCCGCTATTGTGGGCTGCTTTTTTATGGTATCGTGTGAAAATAGCTTACAAGAAGTACGCGGTTTAAGTGAGCGAAAAACAGGCGTAGAAGAAGCCGTTAATATTGATAGTTATTTAAGCACCGAAGGCAAAATGAGAGCCAGGTTAACAGCACCACTGATGTATCGCTATATGATTGATACACCACGGGTAGAGTTTCCTAAAACATTACATGTTGATTTTTATACCATCAACAAACAAATTGAAACTAAGCTAGATGCTCGTTTTGGTCGCTATCTCGAAAATGATAACAAAGTATTGCTGAAAGATAGTGTAGTGGTAATTACCGTTAAAGGCGATACCCTGCTAACCGATGAATTGTATTGGGATCAATTGCAACAAATTTTTTATACCGATAAGCCTGTTAAAATTCTTAAACCAGCCGATAAAATATTTAGCAAGAAAGGCTTACGTGCTACGCAAGATTTAAAAAGTATCACACTGTTCAATATCAATCCAGATACCTATTTGAGTGTAGCCGATAGTGCGATGCCTGTGGTACAATAAATACACTTACATGGGTGCTGCTACAGGCAAGCTAATGGTAAATGTAGTGCCTGTACCTACCACGCTATCAACAGTAATAGTACCGTGCATTTGTTCAATTAGTTGCTTACTAATATGTAAGCCCAACCCAATAGATTTTTCGCCACGAACACCCTCGCGGCTTGCCTTAGTAAAGCGTTCAAAAACGTAGGGTAAATTTTCAGGTGCAATACCTACACCTTGGTCTTTCACAATAACTTGTGCAGTATAACCATCGCTTTGGAGTTGTAGCGTAATAGTAGTGCCATCTTGCGAAAATTTCGCAGCGTTAGAAATAAGATTATCGATTACTCTGATAAGTTTGGCCTTGTTCGTGTAAGCCATTACTTTTTTTGTTGGGTTCTCAAGTATAATATGATGCCCGGTTTTCATTTGTAGTTGCCAAGCGGCAACAACTTCAACCATAAGTGTGTTCATATTAACAGGAGCAAGTGTAATTTTTTCAAAGCTACTATCTGAACGAGCAGCATCAACAATATCATCAATAATGGTTCTCGCTTTCTGACAGCTAATACCAATCATTTTAAGATACTCATGTTGTTCTGCCGTTGGGTCTAAATTTTCAAGTACATTGGTAATGCTATCAATAGCATTAATAGGATTACGTAAGTCGTGTGCTACTACATTCAGCATATTTACTCTAGCCTGCATAGCACGTTCAATTTCTTGATTCTTTCTTTGAATTTGTTGTAGCTGAATGGTCTGATTAACTCGATAACTATAAATCCAACGATTAATAAAAAAAAAGGCCAACAAATGCACATAACCAATTACTAAGAGTAGGTTTCGCTGCGAATGATCGGTAATTTTAATTTGCAAACCTACATGCATTACAACAGCTGTAACAATGAGTAACAGTAGTGTTTCTAACAACTCAAAGCTCCATAAAGAAGCCACACTAATTAAGCCAATTAAAAAAATAACAATAGATAATTGTACATGCGCTGCCAGCCCCACCAATGTGGCAACCAACGTTGTTAAAATAAGGCTACACGAAAAATAAAAACTAAGAATTCGCTTCCAAACAATACCAACAAAAGTGGGTTTTTTTAAAATAAAATTTGCTAATACAGCTATAACAATAGCATTAATCGCACAAAAAATGAAGTTGCTGCGTTGCTCTGCATAGTTCGGAATAAAATGCTGGTAATCAACAAACAAGCTCGTTACCACAAACAAGCCACAGGTTGCAACAACAATATATGCTACCAACCGTACAAGTTGTACGTTAATGTTGGTGGTGTTATCAATATAATCCTTCCAATTAAGGGCGAAAATACCGCCCGTTTAATTCAAAAATTCGCACCGTTTAAAAAATTATGATTGATGCAATAATACGAAGCGTTCAATTGTAATCATAAAAAACAAGCTTTAAAGGCATTTTAA
>JBKBLG010000016.1:0-77873 GCA_046296295.1 Chitinophagaceae bacterium
GGGAGCAAGTCTTTCAGCAATTGCTCAAAGACCCACGACTCCTACTACTAGTCCAACTTCACCAGCAACAGGCACTACCGGAACAAGTCGCCCGACTGCTGGTCCGAAGCCTTATAAGGATGTGATTACAGACAAAGCTATTTCACAAAAAGGCTTGTTCACCGTGCATAAAGTAGAAGATAAATTCTACTTTGAAATTGCCGACAGTATGTTAAATCGTGAGTTTATGGCCATTACCCGTTTCAGCAAGGTTGCCGGCGGTGGCGGTACTTACGGTGGTGAACTAGCAAACCAAGTTACCTTAAGTTGGGAAAAAGGCCCTAATAACAATATTTTCTTACGTGTTGTTACACTTATTAGCGCAGCCGATAGTACTAATGACATTTACAAAGCAGTACGGAACAGCAATGTGAACCCTATCGCAGCGGCTTTTGATATTAAAGCTCTAAGTAAAGACAGCAGCGGTGTTGTAATTGATGTTACTGAATTTTTCAAAGGCGATAATCAGGTTGTAAGCATTAACCCTTTCATTAAACGTAGATTCAATGTAACAGTATTAGCACCTGATCGCAGCTATATCAGCAGTATAAAGGCTTTCCCAATTAACAACGAAATCAGAACTGTTAAAACCTTCAACGCTAGTACTGGCGGTGGTTTTGGAGCACCAGGTGCACCAGCAGCACCTGCTTTACCAGCAGCACAAGAGGCTGGCGCTATTACCATGGAAATGAATACATCGTTGATTCTTCTGCCTAAAACACCTATGAAGAAGCGTTTCTTCGATCCGCGTGTGGGTTACTTCGCGGACGACTTTACTGTTTTTGGCGATGACCAACAAAAAGTAGAAAGAGAAGTGTTTGCTGTGCGTTGGCGCCTTGAGCCTAAGCCAGAAGACATGGAAAAATACAAGCGTGGAGAATTGGTTGAACCTGTTAAACCTATTGTGTACTACATTGACCCCGCTACACCTAAAAAATGGAGAAAGTACCTTATTATGGGTGTAAACGATTGGCAGAAGGCTTTTGAAAAAGCTGGCTTTAAAAACGCTATCATGGCTAAAGAATTACCAGAAGGTGATTCTACTATTAGCCCTGAAGATGCTCGCTATAGCTTCATCCGCTATTTCGCCAGTGATATTGAAAACGCTTATGGCCCCAATGTTCACGACCCACGTAGTGGTGAAATTCTTGAAAGCCATATTGGTTGGTACCATAATGTGATGAAGTTATTGCACGACTGGTATATGATACAAACTGCCGCAGTTGATCCGAAAGCTCGCAGCATGAAGTTCGACGATGAGTTAATGGGGCAGTTAATTCGTTTCGTTAGCAGCCACGAAGTTGGGCATACACTTGGTTTGCGCCACAACATGGGCAGCAGCAGCAGAACACCAGTTGAAAAATTACGTGACAAAGCTTGGGTTGAAGCGAATGGCCACACTGCTAGTATTATGGACTATGCTCGCTTTAACTATGTAGCACAACCTGAAGATAATATTAGTCAAGCTGGTTTATTCCCTCGCATTGGCGATTATGATTTATGGGCCATTGAGTGGGGTTACCGTTATAGCTTCACTACAACAGATGAAGAAGAAAAAGCTGAGAGTAACAAAACCATCATCGAACGCATTAGCAAAAATCCTCGTTTATGGTTCGGTACTGAAACAAATCCATTTGACCCAAGAAGCCAAACTGAAGACCTTAGCGATAACAGTATGAAAGCTGGTGAGTACGGCATTAAAAACTTAAAGCGTATTCTTATCAACTTACCAGAGTGGACGAAAGAAGCAGGCGACCGTTACGATAATCTTAAAGAAATGTATGGTCAGTTAGTAGGTCAGTTCAGCCGCTATATGGGCCATGTATTAAAGCATGTTGGCGGTATCTACGAAACACCTAAAAGTATTGAAGAGAAAGGCGATGTGTACGAGCCTAATCCGAAAAAGAATCAGAAAGAAGCTTTGGCTTTCTTAAACAGAAATTTATTTGAAACACCAACATGGTTGTTAGATAAAACCATTTTAAATAAGTTTAGCAATCCAATTAGCAATGAAAGCGTAAGCAATGTTCAGGCAAGTGTATTGAATAGCTTGTTAAGTGGTGCTCGTATGAGTCGTATGATTGCAAGTGCGAATCGTTTTGGTGCCAGCAATGTATACACTGCCGATGAAATGTTAGACGATGCACGCAAAGGCATTTGGAGCGAATTGGTTAGTAAGAAACCAATCGACCCCTACCGCCGCAACTTGCAAAAGATTTATGTTGATGCTTTAATCAGTGCATTAACACCACCTACATCTCAAAATATTGGCGGCGGTATCACCATTAGTTTTGGTGCCAATTTAAAGAATACTGATGCTGCTTCTATCGTAAAAGCTCATTTACAAGCACTCAGAGCTCAAATTAATGCAGCTATTCCAACTACTACCGATAAGCTTAGTAAGTATCATTTACAAGATGTAAGTGAGCGTATCAAACAAGCTTTAGATCCAAAGTAAGCGAGCAATAGTTCATATACTTTAAAAAAACGCAGTAGTACTTTACTACTGCGTTTTTTATTTACCGTAAGGTTTATTGTATCAATTTTTGCAATAAATAAAATAATTATATGAAATCAGGTTTAGAGCACTTTACGAGTAGTATAAAGTTATACAAAGTAGTTGATGAGTTAGCATACCTTACGGTAAATGATTATCTACATCGCACAAACACAGTTAATTAATATCATATACATAACGTTATTTAATTGTATTGCAACGGGGATATGTATTTTATACAAGGATATGGGGCGGCCTTTGGCCGCCCCATATCCTTGTAATCAATTTTTTTGCTTTTCCAATGCTGATTTTATTCAAAACGTAAAGCAACAATCGGATCGAGTTTTGAAGCCCTTCTCGCCGGCCATAAACCCGCTAACAATCCAACTATAGAACAAATAAATACACCACCAACCACCCAATTCCATGGTACAACAAACCCTGTACCTACCAACATACTCACAGAGTTACCCAACAATATTCCGAGAATAATGCCGCATACAGCTCCCATTAAACTAATGATAATACTTTCAAACAAAAACTGCCTGCTAATATCACTGCGCTTACCACCTAGAGCTTTAATTAAACCAACCTCTTTGGTTCGTTCATTAACAGCCACTAACATTATATTCATCAAACCTATGGCTGCTCCTACAAGGGTTATAAAACCAATTACTGCAGCAGCAATTTGAATACTACTCAATAATCCAATAAAGGTTTCCGCAATTTTATCGCTCTTCTCTAAAACGAAATTATCATCTTCTATCGGATGCAATTTTCTAATTGCCCTGAAGGTAGCGTTGGCTTCTGCCACTGCTGCATCTAACGCCTGTACATCGTTGGCTGCAATACCTATAGTAAATGAACGACTCACATTATCGCCACCCAACCTGCGAATCGTATTGTAAGTAGTTATCAAAACATTATCGGCACGCATTAATGCACTACTGCCCTTCTTTTTTAAAACACCCACCACACGATAAGGCACATCGTTCACTTTAATTACCTTATCAACACCTCTTTCGTAATTTGGACCAAACAGTTTCTCCCCGGCTTCACTACCCAAAATACACACGTTACGACCACTTACAACATCTAATGCATTGATATTACGACCAGCCAGTAACGTGAAGCCATTCACCTGCAAAAAATTTTCATCGCCACCGCGAATACTTACATTCGGGTTGGTTTTTTTGTCTTTATAACGCAATTCATAATTACCACCTCCGTATAGTTGTAACGCCACTTTAGCAGGAAATATATAGGTATTTTTAAAAGCCTCGGCTTCATCAATAGTAATGGGCTTATCGAGATTGCTTTTCTTTTGCCTTTTGCCGTTTTTATTTACCTTTTTAGTATCTCTACCACCATTACCTCCAAATTTAAAACGCTCCTTATATGCAATAGAGAAACCGGTAGCCCCCATCGTACTAAAGCTATCACGAAGACCACTATTCATAGCACTAATAGCGGTATTTATTCCAACTAATGCAGCAATACCCAAAGCAATAATGGAAATGGTAATGCCACTACGCAATTTATTAGAGCTAACTGTTGTATAGGCTAAACCTATGGTATCCTTAAGTTTCATGTATTACTTACGTAAATGCAAATAAAGATAGTATCTACACAAGTGTGGGCAAACATGCTTATAACAGTGGCAAGTGTTGGTGGTGAGTGGTAAATAAAAAAGAAAAGCGACACTCGAAAGCATCGCTTACAAATCATTTTTATTACTGCAAATGTTTAGAAATACAAATATTGCAATACCACTTGCGGCCATACACCTACTATAATAATAGCTATGGCTAATGCAATGAAGGCGTATTGTGCCAATGGCGGAACTGTTACAGCCAATACCGGCGATTCACTGCAGGAAGTTTTAAAGTACATGGCTTGTATTACTCGAAAGTAGTAGTACACACTAATGGCTGCAAATAAAACTGCTACCACAACAAGCCACAAATAAGAGCCTGTTTTAACAACACTTGCCAACATAAAATACTTTGCAAAAAAGCCTCCTGTTAATGGAATGCCTGCTAACGACAATAAGAATATGGTAGTAGCAAAAGCAATAGCCGGATTTTCCTTCGCTAATCCATTAAAGCCCTCGAAGGTGTAGTCTTTCATTTTTATAAGCACTGCAAAAATACCAATAGTGGCTAGGCTATATACAAGTGCATATAAAACCAGTCCTTCTTTGGCCATATCGTTATTGCCGAACAAAGCCATCATCATAAAGCCAGCTTGTGCAATAGAAGAATATGCCAACATACGTTTTACACTCTGTTGGAATACAGCGGTAACATTTCCCGCAAGGAGTGTTAGAACAATTACTATGGCTAACATCAACTTCCAATCAATACCTAAGTTGGGGTTGTTAGCAACACCTGTGAAACCCACTTTAGCATCAAAGAAGCGATACAATGCCAAGAAACCTGCGGCTTTGATTACCGTAGCCATGAAAGAAGTGAATACACTTGGTGCTCCATCGTATACGTCTGGTGTCCAGAAATGAAATGGGGCAGCAGATACTTTAAAGGCCAAACTAATAAACAATAAAATACAACCAGTTACTTCTAGAATAGATAGATTAACAGTTGTTCCGATCATTACATTATTAGCACGTGATACAGCTAAATTAAAAGAACCAGTAGCTGCATAAATAAGTGCAATACCCATTAACATAATACCTGTAGTAAATGAACCCATTAAAAAGTATTTCAGCGAGGCTTCATTACTCTTCAGATTACGCTTATCTGAACCAGTTAAGATATATAGTGGGATACTCATGATTTCTACGCCTAGGAACAACATGAGTAAGGTGTTAAAGCTTGTAATAATACTTATACCACAAAGCACAAAGAATACAAGTGCAAAATATTCGGCTGTATAGTTACCTATCTTTTCAAAGGCTGCACCACTGAGCAATAAGTACACCAGTGTTGCAGCTATGCAAACAGTATTGAAGAAGTAGCCGTATCTGCTAAAATTGAGCATACCTTTCGTATCTATATCGAACATACGCCAACCGTAAGTATCGGCCCAGTTAACGCCAAGTAAGGCTATCATGCCAACGATAGCAATGTATTTGTAAGTGCTTTTGTTATGGATAAAAACACTTGAAAACATCATTACAACGCCAAGTATTGCAGCTAATATTATTGCATTCATTGCTGTATAGTTCCTAAGTTCGTTATTGAATTTGAGCCAAAATATTTGTTACTGTAGCCTTTGTTAAGTCTAACATAGGTTGAGGCCAAACCCCTAACACAATGATGAGCACTGTTAACAACGCTAGCATAATACTATTACCACCTTTAATATCGGAAGCACTTTCTGTAATGGCCGATGTACTTCCATACAATACTTTTTGTACCATGTTAAGAGTGTAAACCGCCACTAGTATAATACTGATACCGGCAATTACAGCCATCCAAATATTATAGCGGAATAAGCCATTGAACATTAAAAATTCTCCCACAAAGGCATTGGTAAGTGGTAAGGCTACGTTCGCAAGCGCCATTACTACCAGTAATATTGCCATTTTCGGAGCTTTCTGAGCCAAACCGCCCAAATCGCTGAACTTACGTGTTCCTAATTGTTGTTCTATAGTGTCAGCTATAATCCACAATCCTATTACATTAACACCGTGGTTGAACATTTGTACCATTACACCTTCTAAGCCTACGCTTTGCTTGGTGAAAATAGCAGCACTCATCAAACCAATGTGTGCAATAGAACTATAAGCTATTAATCGCTTGATATCGTTCTGTTGCATAGCTATTAATGATGCATATACAATACCTGCTACCGATAATAAAATAGCAACACCTTGAAACTGTGTTACTGCAGCCGGAAACATAGGTAACAACCAACGTACCACTGCGAACAATCCCATCTTTACCATTACACCACTTAGTACCATCGTTACAGCCGTTGGACTTTGTTCGTAAGCATCGGGCTGCCAGGTGTGGAATGGGAAAATGGGCATTTTAATTGCAAATGCTACAAAGAACATCCAAAACAAAAAGGCTTGTTCATTTACCGTAAGGTTAACCTTGTATAACGATTCTATTGCAAAGCTGTGTTCGTGATTATGATAATACACATACAATAGCCCTACCAACATAATCAATGAGCCTACGAATGTGTAAATGAAAAATTTGAATGTAGCTGCAATACGCTTTTCGCCCCCCCATTGGCTACATAAAAAATAAGCCGGTATTAAAGCTAACTCCCAAAAAAAGTAAAATAATAACGCATCAGTAGCTAAGAAAACACCCATTAAACCAGCTTGCCCTAATAACATTAAGCCATAAAAGTTACCAGGCTTGCTATAAGCGTTATTATATGTTGCTGCGAATATGATAGGGAAAGCTACGCCAGTTAACAGTACAAGCATTTTGCCCATACCATCGAGACTTAAAGTGAAGCGGCTACCCAATTGCGGCAGCCAAGCACTGTCGAAGCTTGTTGTGCCGGCAGTATGTGTGTACAGCGCCGTCATAGCAACAGAGAGTGTTGCTATAGATGATAGCAATGCCCAACCTTTGGCAGCTTTTTCGTTGTTGAACGCAAAGCTTACAATGCCGGAAAAAACAGGAATAAGTACTAACGATAATGCAATCATATTGTATATGGCTTTCGCCTTCGTTTATTTCTGTAATAGTTTGGTTAAAAGTGGTTGGTTCCACCAAATGATGAAGAATACTAAAATACCCATCACCATAAATAAAATATAGCTGCCTACTTGTCCGCTTTGCAACAAACGCAACTGTCGGCTGCTGTACTGCACAAAACGCCCGGTACCATTCACTACACCATCAATGCCTTTTTCTAAACCGCTGTTGCAGAATTTAGCGATGGCTTCTATCGGACGCACAATAACGGCATCGTACAACTCATCAACATACCATTTATTTGCCAATACTTTGCCTAACCCCTCGGCTTCATTCAATTCAGGGTTTGTAGTGTAACGCCTTACGGCAAATATGATCGCAATGGTAGCAAGTAATACCGATGCACCCATTAGAACAAATTCTGTGGTATGTTCGATATGATGCGGTTGTTCGCTTACCAACACCTTACCCAACCAATGGTGCAATTGATGATTACCTCCTAAAATTGCAGGCACACCTATTAAACCACCTACTACAGTCAACACTGCCAACACCATCAAAGGCAGGGTCATACTAATAGGACTTTCATGCAAGTGATGTTCTTGTTCATGCGTACCTCTGAACTTACCTAAGAAAGTAGTAGCATATAGGCGAAACATATAAAAGGCAGTCATACCAGCAGTAATAACACCTACATACCAATAAATAGGATTGTGAGCGTAAGCTGCTGCCAGTATTTCATCTTTAGAAAAGAAACCACTAAACGGAGGTATACCAGCGATAGCCAAGCAAGCAAGTAAGAAAGTAATATGGGTAATGGGTAAGTATTTGCGTAAGCCCCCCATGTTTCTAATATCTTGTTCGTGGTGCATAGCATGTATTACCGAACCAGCACCCAAAAATAACAAGGCTTTGAAAAAAGCGTGTGTCATTACATGAAACACAGCACCGGTATATGCACCTACACCTAACCCTAGAAACATGTAACCAAGCTGACTCACTGTAGAATAAGCAAGTACTTTTTTAATATCATTTTGCTTTATAGCAATGGTAGCACTGAAAAAAGCGGTTGCTAACCCAACAATAGCTATTAAGTGCTGCGCTACTTCACTGGCACTATACAACACGTTGCTACGTGCTATCATATAAATACCAGCGGTTACCATTGTTGCAGCGTGAATAAGTGCAGAAACAGGTGTTGGACCAGCCATTGCATCGGGCAACCAAGTGTACAAAGGAATTTGTGCACTTTTACCCGTTGCTCCTACAAAAAGTAACACAGCTATGATAGTAACATCAGTAGAAGATAACTGATGAATGTTAGCAAACACATCGGCGTAGTTAGCAGTACCTAACTTTAATAAAATCCAGAATACTGCGAGCAAAAAGCCAAGATCGCCGATTCTGTTCATCACAAATGCTTTTTTAGCGGCATAGCTATAGTTAAGGTTTTTAAACCAATAGCCAATAAGCAAATAAGAACACAAACCAACACCTTCCCATCCGATAAACATGATAATGAAATTGGCTCCCATTACCAATAACAACATGCTAAATACAAACAAATTCAAATAAGCAAAGTAGCGACCAAAGTGTTCGTTACTTTCTTCATGCATGTACGAGGTTGAATACACATGAATCAGAAAACCAATACCGGTTATGATCAATAAAAAGAGAGTAGATAATTGATCTACCTGAAAAGCAAAATCAATGGTAAAAGCATCAGTTTTTATAAAAGTGTACAATGCTTCAACAGGTAATGCGCCATTGGCCTTCACTTGCAAAAACAAAAGAACACTTACAATAAAACTTGCTAAAATGCTACCGCTACCAATAACACCAATAAGTGTTTTAGACAACTGCTTTCTTAAAAGCCCGTTGAGCAAAAACCCTAATAATGGAAACAGTGGAACTAAATATGCTTGGTTCATAACTTGATTCACTAAATACCGTATGCAATGATGCTTACGATATATATTTTAGTTTTTGAGCCTGTTTAAAAAGTTAACATCTACGCTATGCACATTACGATACATCATTACAATAATGGCTAAACCTACACTTACCTCTGCCGCCGCTACCACCATAATAAAAAATACAAATAGCTGGCCTTCGATGCCTTTCGTGGTGAGTGCATCGGTTGCTGCTGCCGAAGCATAATGCATTTTTGATAAGGCTACCAATAACAAATTCACAGCGTTAAGCATCAACTCAACACACATGAAAATGATAATAGCATTTCTGCGGGTAAGCACGCCAACAATGCCTATGCAAAAAAGCATCATCGACAATCCTAAATAGTACTGAATGGGCATATTCTCAGGTACTTGTTATGTGTTTATAATCATTTACCGTAAGGTAAATGGCATTCTTTAATCTTTCTTACCTATTACTACAGCACCTACCATGGCGCTTAAAAACAAAACGCTACTGATTTCAAAAGGTATCACGTATTCATTAAATAGTATTTTACCCAAATTATCAATTAAGCCTATGTTACCTTCTTTCACCATGGCAGCTTTGCCTTGCATATCGCCAGCACTGCGTACAATACTTACCATTAACCAAAGCAACGAGCCGCCTGTAATGGCACCAGTAAGCTTGAACCATTTATTTTTCTGCGGTTCTGTTTCTTTATTCAAGTTCATTAACATGATTACGAATAAGAACAACACCATAATGGCACCTGCATATACAATCAGGTTCACCACAAATAAAAATTGTGCGTTTAATAAGAGATAATGGCCAGAAATAGCGAAGAAGGTTAATATTAACCATAGTACACTATTCACTGGATTACGTGAAATTAATACCATGAGTGCACTAACGAGTGCAACCACGCTTAATAGCCAGAATACAATTTGTGTAGGCGACATTGTTGTAGTATGTGCAAATGTGCTAAATCGAGTTAGCGGTTTACAGTTTAGTTTGCTAATCCTTTTGCCTTGGCGTATCCTTCCGGATCTTTATTCTTATCAGGAATTAATAAATCGGGCTTACCATAAATAAAATTCTTACGAGCAAAGTTGGCAGGCGCAAAAGTTTCGCTCAAATAAATAGCATCTTTAGGGCAAGCCTCTTCGCACAAACCGCAGAAAATGCAACGCAACATATTAATCTCATACTTGGCTGCGTATTTTTCTTCTCGGTATAAATGTTCTTCACCGGGCAGGCGCTCTGCTGCCTCCATGGTTATTGCTTCGGCTGGGCAGGCCACAGCACACAAACCACATGCAGTACAGCGTTCACGCCCTTCCTCATCGCGGTTAAGTACGTGTAACCCCCTGAAAACCGGACTAAAGGGACGTTTTTGTTCAGGGTAATGTATGGTTGGGTTTTTCTTAAAAATGTGGCTAAAAGTAATACCCATGCCCTTAAAAATCGATGGCAAGTACAAGCTTTCCATGAAAGTCATGGGCTTTCGGTTCACTTGTTTCGCTCTTTGCGTTAATGCTTGCATAGCTTATTACTAGGGTTAATGCCTTGCGGCAAATGTATTTTTAATCTATGTTGAAACCAAGTTTAAGTTCGCTGCCGTTAATACTCAACAAAAGTACTTTTACCTTACGGCAAATATTACTTGCCTTGCAACCAAAGAATAACAGCACCTGTTATAATCATATTAGCCAAAGCCAATGGCACAAGCTTTTTCCACCCTAATTGCATCAGTTGATCGTATCGGAAGCGTGGGATTGTCCATCGTACCCACATGAAAAAGAAAATGAATGCTACCACTTTGGTCATTAAAGCCACAATACCTACCAAGGCAGCAACATTGGTACTCAGGGTACTTTCATCTAAAAATGGCACATCGTAACCACCAAAGTACATGGTACTCATTATTACGCTGCTCATAAACATATTCACGTACTCAGCAAACAAGAAAAAGCCGAGTTTCATAGAGCTATATTCTTGGTGATAACCAAAATTCAATTCGTTTTCAGCCTCCGGAAGATCAAAAGGAGCTCGGTTACATTCTGCAAAAGCACAAATTAAGAAAATTAGAAAACCCAACGGTTGATAAGCCACATTCCAAAGATTACCTTCCACCATTTGATGTTCTACCATTTCGCGTAAGCTTAACGAACCGGTAACCATTACCAATGCAATTAAACTAATACCCATAGCAAGTTCGTAACTAATAGCTTGACTAGCTCCACGCAAAGCGGCCATTAAAGAGAACTTGTTATTACTCGCCCAACCACCTATCATTATCCCGTACACACCTAAGCTTAAAATGGCGAAAATGTACAGCATACCAATATTTACATCGGCAATTTGTAAGCTTACTACTCTATCCCCAATTTCTACGGCTTTACCCCAAGGTACTACAGCACTAGTCATTAAGGCTGCGGTCATGGCCAAGCCTGGGCCAAGTATGAATAACGTTTTGTTAGAGGTGTTAGGAATAATCTCTTCCTTAAAAACCAACTTTAAACCATCGGCAAAAGGTTGCAATAAACCAAAAGGGCCTGCCCTGTTAGGTCCGGGTCGGTCTTGTAATAAACCTGCCACTTTACGTTCTGCGAAGGTGGTGTATAATGCTACACCTAAACTGCCAAATATTACTACAGCAATTAAGATGAGTTTTTCAAGTACTAAGAACCAATCAAATGCTAATAAACTAGTCATGTTGTGGGCGGTATATGATAATTATTGGTTACCAAAATCAGTTGAATGTGCTGGTCGGTCTAGTGCACTAAGTGTAATCGTTGGTTTATTTACTTCGCTTACATCGTGTATATTTAAGAACAAACGAGGCTGCGAGCCATTCATTACTTCAACCACAGTTTCTTTAGGTTTCACAAGCTTTTCATAATGGCCTTGTGAAATAACAGAGTGGCGGTTCACTTTACTCGGGCCATCAATTACCCAATCAGAAGCTTTCTTTTTCTCAAAACGACATTCGTTACAAATCCAACCGGTTTTGCCATTGCTAGCATCTTTAATTTCACCCCATTCGTCTTTTCGAGCTGTAACTCTAAACACCTCATCGCCACGCATCCATAGCTGAACCTCACCGCAACACTTATCGCAATTACGGTGTGCATCTACAGGTTTGGTAAACCATACACGGTTTTTAAAACGGAACGTTTTGTCTGTTAAGGCACCTACCGGGCATACATCAATAACGTTACCAATAAAATCGTTTTCTAAACTCTTTTCAATATAAGTAGCAATTTCAGCATGATCGCCACGGTCTAAAACACCATGTTCACGCTTTTGTGTAAGCTGATCGGCGGTGAATACACAGCGATAGCAAAGTATACAACGTGTCATATGCAGTTGTATGTACTTTCCTAAATCGTGCTTTTTAAATGTTCTCCGCTGAAATTCATAACGTGTTCCAACCTTACCATGCTCGTAGCTTAAATCTTGCAAGTGACACTCCCCAGCTTGGTCGCAAATGGGGCAATCTAACGGGTGGTTCAGTAATAAAAACTCAACTACACCTGACCTAGCATCGAGCACTCTATCGCTAGTAATATTTTTAACCTCCATACCATCCATTACCGTAGTACGGCAACTAGCCACCAACTTCGGCATAGGGCGAGGGTCTTTTTCAGAACCTTTTGTTACCTCTACCAAACATGTTCTGCATTTACCACCACTACCTTGTAGCTTGCTGTAATAGCACATGGCAGGCGGAGCCACCTCGCCACCAATTTTACGAGCCGCATTCAAAATAGTAGTACCAGCAGGTACTTCTACTGTAATGTTATCGATGGTTACTTTAAATAGTTGTTCTGACATACTGAGTCAAAAGTTATAAGTTAGAAGCAAAAAGTATTATCCTTTCACTTGCTTTAGTTTTAAAACCGATTCCTTCAAAATTCGTATCAACGCATCAGTTTCTCTTAGTAAAAAGCTCAAATTTTCATCGTTCAGTTCATCCCTTTTTTTAAGTAGGTTAAACCAATACAGTGTTTCTGTTTCGTTGCCGATGTCAAAGCGATTTCAAAGAAGCGTTTCAACTCTAATTTAGAACTACTGCCTTCACCGCTACTACTTTAGCACCAAATAGATGTTGTAGAAAGCAGAAGCTGAGGAACTAAAATCATGCTTAATTGATACCACTGCCTATTTTAAGAACTTTATAGTTTCCAAAGAAAACAAGTAGCATCGCTGCCTAATTTCTTTTTCCACTTTTTGCTTTTTTCATTTTTGGTTCTCAATTACACCGCAGGTACATGAATTGGGTCTGCATAATGCGCCAAACCATAGTTCTGCGTTAAACATAACTGAGGGTTAGAAACGTGCCATTCAAACTCATCTCTAAAATGGCGGATAGCTGCTGCAACAGGCCAAGCCGCCGCATCGCCTAAGGGACAAATAGTATTGCCTTCAATCTTTCTTTGAATATCCCAAAGCAAATCAATATCGGCGCTAGTACCTTTACCACTATCAATTTTCTTTAAGAGCTTTTCCATCCAACCCGTTCCTTCTCGGCATGGGCTGCACTGTCCACAGCTTTCATGACGGTAAAAACGAGCCAAAGTGTACGTATTTTTAACAATACACTGATCTTCATCGAGTACTATAAAGCCACCGCTACCCATCATACTACCTGTGGCAAAACCACCATCGGCCAAGCTTTCGTAGTTCATGTAACGGGTTTCGCCCTTTGCTGTTTTCAATAACAAATTCGCCGGAAGAATGGGCACAGAAGAGCCACCAGGTATACAAGCTTTTAGTCTTTTACCGTTAGGTATACCACCACAGTATTCGTCACTGTAGATGAACTCCTCTACAGAAATGGTCATATCAATTTCATAAACACCTGGCTTGTTAATATTCCCACATGCAGAGATGAGTTTAGTTCCGGTACTCTTACCAACACCAATTTTAGCATATTCTTCGCCACCTAGGTTAATAATAGGTACAACAGCAGCTAGTGTTTCTACATTATTAACAACAGTTGGTCGGCGCCACAAACCTTCAATGGCAGGGAAGGGAGGTTTAATACGCGGATTACCACGCTTACCTTCTAAACTTTCAATTAAGGCAGTTTCTTCACCACAGATATAAGCACCAGCACCACGTTGCACATAAATTTCACAATCAAACCCGGTACCTAAAATATTTTTACCCAACCAGCCATTCGCTTTTGCCTCTTCAATGGCATGTTCTAAAATATCCGGAATCCAAGCATATTCGCCACGTATGTAGATGTAAGTGGCATTGCTACCCAATGCGAAAGAGCTAACAATTAACCCTTCAATGAGTAAATGCGGGAGAAACTCCATTAAGTAACGGTCTTTAAAAGTACCTGGCTCACTTTCATCGGCATTACACACCAAGTGGCGAGGTACACCTTCGGGTTTGGCTATGAAACTCCATTTCAAACCAGTAGGGAAACCCGCACCACCACGGCCACGTAAGCCACTTTTCTTTACCTCTTCAACAATAGCTTCGGGGCTCATTTGTTTCAATGCCTTCTCAACACTACGGTAACCACCTTCGCGGCGGTACACATCGTAATAGCGAATGCCTTCTACATGAGCTTTTTCTAGTAATAATTTAACTCCCATATGCTTGTGTTTTCGGTCTGGTTAACCGAGTAATCAACTTTGTTGTGTGCCTTACGGCAAATATTGTAGCAGTAGGTCATTTACCGTAAGGTATTGTGCATGTGCTGCTTAGTTATTCGCAGCTGCTTGAGCCCTACATTCTGCAATAATAGCATCTACCTTTTCTTTGGTAAGATGCTCTTTGTAATGCTTACCCAACTGCATCATTGGAGCGTAACCACAAGCTCCTAAACACTCTACCACTTTTAGTGTGAACATGCCATCGGCTGTGGTTTCACCGGGTTTAATACCGAGCTTCTCACCAATGTATTCAATGATATCATCGCAACCTCGTACCATACATGGACCAGTTTGGCAAACTTCAAATACATACTTGCCTACGGGCTTTAAATTATACATAGTGTAAAAAGTGGCTACTTCGTACACTTCAATGGGTTCAATGCGGAGCAAGCTGGCAACATAATCCATCGTTTCAGTGCTTAACCAGCCACCAAAACTATCTTGTGCCAAATGCAATACCGGAAGCAAAGCACTTTTTTGCTTATCTGCCGGATACCGATTCACCAAGCGATGAAATTCGGCCATTTGCTTTTCATTAAATTGAACCATAGTTGCTAAATATTCTTCTAATAATTTATAAACTGTTCTTTCGATGTTCATTTACCGTAAGGTACTAGGCGTCTAACTCTCCTGCTATCAGGTTGAGGCTACTAAGAGTAATGATAGCATCACTCAGCATGGAGCCTTTAACCAGTTCTTCGTACGCTTGATAGTAAATGAAACATGGGCGACGGAAGTGTAAGCGATAAGGGGTTCGGCCACCATCGCTAATGAAATAAAACCCTAGTTCGCCATTGGCACCCTCAACACTGTGGTATACTTCGCCTTTGGGTATGGCTGTTTCACCCATAATAATTTTAAAGTGCCAAATAAGTGCTTCCATTTTGGTGTACACATCTTCTTTCCTGGGCAAATAATATGCGGGTACATCTGCATGATACACTTCGGCCTCGGCTCCTGTGAAGCTTTGTATTTTTTGGTAAGCTTGTTCTATAATGCGTAAGCTTTGCCACATTTCGCCATTACGTACCATAAAACGATCGTAATTATCGCCAGTAGTTCCAACCGGAATATCGAATTCAAAATCTTGATAACTACAGTAAGGGTTATGTACACGAACATCGTAATCTACACCAGCAGCACGTAAGTTAGGGCCTGTCATACCATAAGCTAAAGCTCTATCGGCACTAATGGCACCACCGCCTTGGGTACGCTCCATAAAAATTCGGTTGCGGTTAAAGAGGTTTTCAAACTCTTTTAATGCAACCGGATACTCTTTCAAAAACTTTTCTAGCTTGGTAAATGCAGTGTTAGAAAAATTACGCTCGAAGCCACCGATTCGACCGATATTGGTGGTAAGGCGACTACCACATACCTCTTCATAAATTTCATATACCAACTCTCGGTATTGCATGAGGTACAAGAAACCGGTAAAAGCACCTGTATCTACACCTACAATAGAGTTACAAATGAGGTGGTCGCAAATACGGGCCAACTCCATGATGATGATACGCAGATAATCAACACGCTTGGGTGTTTCAACACCTAACAATTTCTCGCAAGTCATGTGCCAGCCCATATTATTGATAGGGCTACTACAATAATTTAAGCGATCGGTAATAGGCGTAATTTGATATAAAGGGCGGCGTTCTGCCAACTTTTCAAAAGCTCTATGAATGTAGCCAACCGTTTGCTCGGTGCTTACTACACGCTCGCCATCCATCTGCATAATGTTTTGAAATACACCGTGTGTTGCAGGGTGTGTAGGCCCTACGTTTAGCGTAGTAGTTGTTTTTTCTATCGACCCTTCGGGCAATATAATAGCACTGTTCTGATCCATATTTAATTACCGTTTTCGGTATGAATGGTTGTTGTTTGGTGTGCCTTACGGCAAATGCTTAGCCGCGGCCAAACATTTCATCATCTTTATCGGTACGTGTTTGATCTTCAAGTGGATATTCTTTCCTTAGCGGGAAATAATCCATTTCATCTACATTTAAAATACGTTTTAAGTTCGGGTGGCCAACAAAGTTGATGCCATAGAAGTCGTAGGTTTCACGCTCCATCCAATTAGCCGTAGGAAATACAGCGGTTGCACTAGGCACATCGGGCTCGGTAATGCTGGCGAACACTTTAATGCGTAGGCGAACGTTATCTTCTAGGTTGTGTAGATGATATACTACTGCCAACTCGCGACCAACTTCGTCGGGGTAATGAACACCGCACAAATCGGTCATGAATCGAAACTTCAGCGTATCGTCATCAAATAAAAAACGTAATACACGAATGATTTCGGCCTTTGGCACTTCAACAGTAAGTAAGCCGTAGGGCTCGCCACCATTAACAATAACATCGCCAAAAGCTGCTTGTAATTTTTGAAGAACAATATCGTTTGTTAAGGACATGCTGTACCTTATTGAATTTTTATTGAATACCGTAGCTACCTAATAATGCTTTGTAATGTTCGCTGTTGCGGCGGCGTAAGCTTTCGTTGTGTACCAATTCTTGAATACGCATTACTCCATCTATGATAGCTTCGGGGCGGGGAGGGCAACCTGGTACATATACGTCAACCGGAATAATCTGGTCTATACCTTGTAAAACACTGTAAGTATCAAAAATACCCCCACTGCTAGCACAGGCGCCTACTGCAATTACCCAGCGTGGCTCGGCCATTTGTAGATATACTTGCTTTAATACAGGACCCATTTTTTTAGCTATGGTACCCATTACCATTAATAAATCGCATTGGCGTGGACTAAACCCTACACGCTCGCTACCAAACCGAGCTAAATCGTAATGGCTTGCCATGGTAGCCATAAACTCAATACCGCAACAACTTGTAGCAAATGGCAAGGGCCAGATTGAGTTTTTGCGAGCCAAGCCTACCACCTTCTCGAGGTTAGTGGCAAAATAACCTTCGCCTTGTAGGCCTTCGGGCATGCTGGCAATAGCAATATTATCGTGTATATCGGCCTCTTTGGGGTGTATATTAAAACGAACCGGACGACTCATAGTACGTTGTTTTTGTTGTTTAACAGCCTATCAACCGTAAGGTTGTTCTGGAGCAGTTAATTTTATTGAACACTTTCCAAGTGAGTGGCAAAAATAAGGTTGTGCGTGGTATCGTGTGTAAACATTTAGGTTATAACTAACACAGTTGCCTTTCGATTAGAGATAATGTTGAGATTAGTACCAAAGTTGAAGTGTGCGACGCAACAATTGTAGCCACGTGTACCCAAAGCCAACATCACGCTTTATAACGAAAGCCACCATAGGTGGCTTGTGGCATTGTTAGTCTTCCCAAATAAGAGCACCTTTTTTGATAATGTAGGTGAACCCAATAAGGAAGAAGCCTACAAACATGAGTACTGCCCAAAATCCGTTCCAACCTAACTCGCGGAAATTAACAGCATAGGGATAGAAGAAGATAACCTCTACATCGAACAGTACAAATAAGATGGCAACTAAGAAGTACTTGATGGCCATTGGTTGACGGGCATTACCCACCTGCTCAATACCACTTTCAAAGTTGGCTAACTTATCGGCTGTTTTGCGTTTGGGGCCTAATAAGGCACTCATGATAAGCATGGTGGCCACAAAACCTGCTGCAAACAACAGTTGCACCCCTATCGGGAAATAGCTCTCTGAGCTTTGTACATCTAGAAAAAATAATGGTAGGTTCATAGCTTGTGTGTGGATGGCAAAAATAGGCGGATAGCCTGTAAGAAAAACAAAAAAAATCCCCCGCAGGTTGCGAGGGATGGGTAATTTATTTGTATTGTGATTAGCCTTTAGCACCAGCAGGCTTAGCGCCTCCTGAAGTTGCTGGCTTACTACCTTTATTAAGCAAGGCTTGTAACGCTTTCTTTGTACTTGTTGCGAATGAATTTTCTTCTGTACCGGGTGTTGGGTATAACTCAAGCATTTTGTCGGTCATTTCTACAGCCTTGGCTACATCTTTTGCCTTATCGTTGTAATAAACTAACAAAGTGTAGTAGTTAACGAACATTGACTTGCGGTACTTTTCTAAATCTTTAGCAAAGAAGTTGTTTTGCTCTAGAATGGGAGCTACAAAGAGTCCTTTTGTGCTATCTATATCGGCTTTTTTAGCACTAAGTACTCTGAATGAGTATCCTTGAGGCTTATCGGGAAATGCAGCAATGTAAGCAGCACAGATGCTATCGGCTGTGGCAAAATAGTTCACATTGTTTGTAACTGCATCGCTAGCAGCCTTAGCCATTTTATAAAAATCGCTTTCTGTAGGCGCCGAACCTTTTAGTGCAATTGCTTTTTGCAAAAATAAAATCTGTTGATCGAACTTGCCTACTTTGGCTAAATCGGCGGCGGCTTCGTTGTAAAGAATAATTTTATTTTTTGGATTTGTTTCTAATTCTGCGGCTTTTTCTACGTATACGATTGCTTTTTCTTGTTCTGCAGGAAATTTAATGTACAAGTCGGCAGCGAAACCATAGTCGGCTGCTTGCACTTTTTCAGGTGCTTCTGATGTGAAAAACTTATCAAGCGCATCTTTAGCTTTGATAGAATCGCCCAAACGCTGATAGTTGTAAGCGTATAAAATTTGAACGCGGTTGTATGATTTGCAAGCACCGGCTTCCATTTGCTGTGCTTTTTGCAAACTTTCTTGGTACTTACCGGCACGGAAGAGGTAGTTAGCTACATAATATTCAGTAGCACAATCTTGATCGCTGTTAGCAACATATTTGTCGAGGTATTCTTTAGCAACATTCACATCCTTATTCTCGTAGTAATTGAAGTATGCTAAATAAGTTGGAGCGTAAGCAGCATCGGCCTCAATAGCTTTGCTGTAATAACGATCCATGCTTTCTTTGTTATCTTGGCTTTGATACACACGACCGATGCGGTAGAAGGCATCGGCACGTCGTGCATCACGTGTTGTTGCTTCTGTAAATTGTTCTACAGCCTTACCGCCGTACTCACTACCCATTTTCAAATAGTTAACACCTGCCAAATAAGGAGCTTCTGCATTGGTAGGATCTACCTGTGCGGCACGAATAGCTTTATCGGCACCATATTGCGGATCGCCAATTTTACTATCGCCATCTGCATTAGCTCTTGCAACAGCCAATAGAATGTTCACATCCTCCATGCCTTTATTCCTACCTTTTGTAGCTGTTGTGGCGGTAATAGCTTGTTCAAATTTTTGTTTTGCAGCATTAATATCACCTTTTTCTAACAGCTCAACATGTGCAATACCTACCCAAATCCATGGGTCGTTAATGCCTTCTTGCAAAGCTTTTTGGTATAGTGATTTTGCACCAGCAACATCATCATTTAGCAAAAGTGCTTGTCCTAACCAATAAATGGTAACAGGATCTTTAGGCTTGCCATCATATACCTTTTGCAATACAGCTTTTGCACTTTGCCCTTTGCGGTAATACAACAACTTAACACCGTCTTCAACAGATTGTGCTGTTGCGGCAAAGCCAAGTAGTACCATGGCTACAGTTGCAAACATCAATTTCTTCATTGTGGCATTTTTTAACATGAGATAACGATAAACGGCTTAATTATAAAATACTTGTACGTCGGCCAAAATACATTTTTCCGGGTACTACATAAGCCCTGCGAAAGATAAGTTGACCTTTTTCTAAACTCATAAAATTTAAGAATGTTGTACCCACGCCCGGATTGTTTTCTTTTAGTAAGTAATACAAAGGCCGTACCAAAGGATACTGCCCATACATAATTGTACTTTGAGCAGGCTTGGCATAAGCATCTTTTTCTTGGCAAACACCGCACGGGAGTAAGGCTAAACGTATTTTGTTAAAATACGCTAATTGTGCTTTATCCTGGAGGTTATTTACCCAGCTACTACCTACAAATCCAATACTATTAGGGGTAGCGGCAATATAATCGAGTACTGCTTTGCTACCACTAGCAGCTTGAACATTTTTACCGAAAGGTTTTCCTTTTAGTACCGAATCTTGAAGATAACGTACGGTACTCGTAGCTCTGTTACCATCTAGCACCACCTTAACACTACTATCGGCACCACTCAGTATTTGGTGTAACTGCTGCAATGTGTAAATACTGTCTTTAGCATTTACATTGGTTAATAATGCAACCGCATCGTAAGCCAAAATACCAAACCGAACGGGATAGCCTAAATTATTTCTATAGGCATCATCTTCTTTATCGGTTAGGCCACGAGCAATAAGCACCATGTTAACGCTATCTTTTGCAAAATCTTCTAAACACTCTGCTTCACTTTTATAGTGTATAACAATATTAGCTTTATCATTTTGCGATAAAAACACTTTTACCTGTTCTTCAATTACAGGCTTAAAAGTTTCATCTACACTTATGTACAAAGTGCCCTCGTTAGCAGCTTGGTTATTAGTTGCATTCTTACAGCCTAATAAGATAACTGTTACAAGTAGTATAAAAGTTGTTGATATGGTTAGACTTAATCGCATTATCAGAGCTGCTAATAATCTCTTTTGATACTTCTATACAACCTAAATCCGCCATACAACAAGCACAAGCCTCCAAACATATAGCGTAATAATGGGTCTAGTGTTGTTACCATATCAATAGGCAACTTATCACCAAACAACATAAAAAACGCCATCGCCAAAATGAGTATAGACATCACAAAATCTTTAATCATCCGCATCATTACATATGCGTTTCGTTGCCTATTTCTAAACTCGTTTTGTATCATTTGTAACTCCATTGCTTGCTGCTGGGTGGGCAAAATATAACTTTTTACGCTTTTGCCTTCATTTTGAACCATGAGATGCAGCTTTTTAACGGTTACATAAAGTGTTCAACGGTTTTTATGGAATCTTAACATCTTACTTTCGCCACCTAAAAGCCAATTTTGGTTACCCTTGCGGTAAATGATAACGCCTTCAACACAAGTACATCCATAATACAATGAAGATTCTAATGGTTTGCCTCGGCAATATTTGTAGAAGTCCGCTCGCTGAGGGCATCTTACAACACAAAGCAAAAGCCGCTGGCTTGCTTTGGGAGGTAGATAGTGCAGGTACTAGTAACTACCATATTGGAGAACCGCCACATCGTTTGTCGCAAAAGATAGCGTTGCAACATGGCATTGATATTAGCCAACAAAAAGCCCGCCAATTTACCGCAAGGGATATGCTAACCTTCGACAAAATTTTTGTGATGGATACCGGTAACTACGCCGATGTTCAACGCATAGCGGGCAAATATTGGGATGCATCTAAAGTAGATTTATTACTCAATGCTATACACCCTCATAACCAACAAAATGTGCCCGACCCTTGGTATGGCAATGAAGACGACTATCACCAAGTGTTTAACTTAATTAGCGAAGCTTGCGATTGTATTATCACTAAAGCCCAAAAAGGGCAACACTAAGCCCACTTATATTTGCAGCATGAGTAAACCAAGTATCCCGCAGGGAACCAGAGATTTCAGTGCCGATGTAGTTCGTAAGCGTCAATACATTTTCAATACTATACGCAGCGTATTTGAATTATACGGCTTTCAACCACTTGAAACGCCAGCCATGGAGAACCTAACCACACTTATGGGGAAGTATGGCGAAGAAGGCGATAAACTTATTTTTAAAGTGCTCAACAATGGCTTTGAGCGTCCAGAAAAGCATGAGCAAGCCCGTGCCGATTTCGAAAAAATACTTGCAGGCAAAAACACAAAAGATATTACCGAACGAGCATTAAGATACGATTTAACCATTCCCTTTGCACGTTATGTTGCCATGCATCATGGGCAGCTCACCTTTCCATTCAAGCGTTATCAAATACAACCTGTTTGGCGTGCCGATAGGCCGCAACGTGGCCGCTACCGTGAGTTTTATCAATGCGATGCCGATGTAGTGGGCAGTGCTAGCTTATTGAACGAGGTGGAGCTTACCAATATTTACGTAAGTGCTTTTGAACAATTGCACATACCTGTTGAAATAAGAATTAACAGCCGTAAAATTTTAGCAGCCTTAGCCGAAATATGCGGCGGCAGCGAAAAGCTTGTAGATATTACCGTTGCCATCGACAAGCTCGATAAAATCGGACTCGCTAAAGTACAAGAAGAGCTTGCAGAACGCGGCCTAAGTAACACACAAATTGCCACTATTACCAAATACCTTCAAATTAATGGCGACAACGCTACCAAGCTGAGTGCCATGGAGGAATTATTAGGTAATAACACCATAGGAGAACAAGGGTTATCTGAAATCAAGTATATATTATCGCATCAGCCGAGCCAACAAGTGGTTGTAGACTTCACCCTTGCCAGAGGTTTGAACTATTACACCGGTATCATTTTCGAAGTTAAAGCAGTAGGGGTTCAAATAGGCAGCATCGGTGGCGGCGGCCGATACGATGATTTAACAGGTTTATTTGGTGTACCAAACCTTCCCGGGGTTGGTATTAGCTTTGGCATTGATAGAATTTACGATGTTATGGAAGAGCTTAATGCCTTTCCGGCAACCGTTGTAACGGGTACGAAAATTTTATTTTTTAATCTTGGTGCAGCCGAAAGCAACTACGCATTTCAAATCATGCAACAAGTACGGCAAGCAGGCATTGCAGCAGAACTCTATCACGAACAGAGCAAGCTCGATAAACAGTTTAAGTATGCCGAGAAAAAACAAATTCCATTCGTAGCAATTATTGGCAGCCAAGAAATGGAGGCTCAAGAAATGCAACTAAAAAATATTGTTTCCGGCCAGCAGCAACGCCTGAAAGCAGCTAACCTTGTTGCACATTTAAAACAAGTAATATAATATTTCACCTTACGGTAAATGATGTAAAAAAGAGGCTGTCTCAAAACGCAGAAACAGCCTCTTTTTATTCGGATACCTGATAGAAATAAAAATGGTATCAGCGACGCTCAGACTGTTCATTTTTCGTTTGAGACTGCCACATTACTTTACTAGTATTTCAACATATCTGCTATAATTTTTCATAAATCACCGCAGCACCCTGCCCTACGCCCACGCACATGGTAGCAACACCGTATTTTGCGTTTTGTCTTTGCATTTCGTGTATCAAGGTAGCTGTGATACGACTACCACTACAACCCAGCGGATGGCCTAGTGCAATGGCACCACCATTCACATTCACTTTTGTAGGGTCTAACCCTAAATCTTGTATACATGCTAAGCTTTGGCTTGCAAATGCCTCGTTAAGTTCTGCAATAGCAATATCATTTACCGTAAGGCCCGCTCGTTGCAATGCTTTTTGTGTAGCTGGCACTGGCCCTACCCCCATAATGGCCGGATCTACTCCGGCAATACCTACACTTACTACACGTGCCAAAGGTTTCAAACCAAACAACTTAACAGCGGTTTCGCTGGCTAATAGCACTGCCGCTGCACCATCGTTAATACCCGAAGAGTTGCCTGCAGTAACCGTACCATCTTTAGCAAATGCAGGCTTTAAACTTGCTAATTTTTCTAAAGTAGTAGCACGGGGGTGTTCATCGGTATTAAAAATGGTAGGCTGTTTATTTTCTGTAATTTCTACGGGTACTATTTCGTTGGCAAACTTGCCAGCAGCATGCGCTGCTGCATACTTTTCTTGACTAGCTAAAGCAAAAGCATCTTGTGCCTCCCTGCTAATATTCCAGCGGCGAGCTACATTTTCGGCAGTTTCGCCCATACTGTAAGGGTGGTACATTTCGGCGAGTTTTTTATTGGTGAATCGCCAGCCAATAGTAGTATCGTAAGTTTCAACCTTACGGCCCCAGGCACCATCGCTTTTAGCAGTAACAAAAGGTGCACGGGTCATGCTTTCTACCCCTCCGGCAATGTATAACATACCATCGCCACAAGTAATAGCACGGCTAGCATCAATAATGGCTTGTAAGCCGCTTGCACACAATCTATTAACGGTATTGCCAGCTACTGTTACCGGAAGTCCGGCTAATAAGGCGGCCATACGGGCAACATTGCGGTTATCTTCACCACTTTGGTTGGCGGCACCGGCAATAACATCTTCAATAACATTAACATCGATACTTGGGTTACGTTGTATCAACGCTTTAATCACATGCGCCAGCAAATCATCGGGGCGAATGGTGCTTAATTTGCCACCATAGCGGCCAATAGGTGTTCTTACAGCATCTATAATGTAAGCGGTATGCATATTCTATTTTTTATACTAACAGCATTAAGCCGTATAAACAAACAACAAATTAAGTTACAAGATTTGTGAAAACCTTGACCCAGTAAGGGTATTTTACCTTGCGGTAAATGGCTACGCAGCAATACATTTACCGTAAGGTGTTATTTTACAAAGGCATTTGGAGCTGTTTGAGGGTAGCTCTTAAATCTTTTGGGATAGGTGCTTCTAATTGATAGTGTTCGTTGAATAATGTAAATGCCATACTATGGCTGTGCAATGCTAACCTACCCAGTATTGGCAACTCTTCTAACATGTGCTTACTTAGTTTGTAATTACGTTTGATTTGACTAAGCAACAATGGTTTTCCATCGCCATAAAGTGGGTCGCATACCAAACTATGCCCAATGTGTTGCAAATGAATTCTAATTTGGTGTGTACGGCCTGTATGTATGCGAAAACGTACCCAACTGAACTGCTTACTGGTAGCTACAACTTCGTAGTCGGTTACAGAAGGCTTACCACGTTGTGCTATAACCATACGTCCGTTTTTAGCACTATGTTCGGCAATAGGTGCATCAATGGTGCCTTTGGGGTTTATGAATAACCCATTCACCAAACCAACATAGATTTTTTCCATTTCACGCCCTTCGAATAGTACGCTTAAAGCCTTGTGCGCTGCTGCATTTTTTGCGAACAAAATAAGGCCGCTGGTATCTTTATCGAGGCGGTGTACAGTGAATATGTTGCCTTTACCAAAGCGTTGCTCCAGCAATATTTTCAAAGAAATTTCTTTACCCTCCCTATCGGGTATGCTTAATAAGCCTGAAGGTTTGTACAGCGCAATAAAGTGCTCGTTTTCGGTAATGATATCTAGTTGCATAAGCAGCAATTAACCGATACCGTTAACGGTAACTTCTTTTACAATTTTAGGAATGAGACCTTGAAGCACCTTGCCGGGGCCGCATTCTGTGAACACGGTAGCGCCATCGGTATGCATAGCTTGTACACTTTGGGTCCAACGAACGGCACCTGTAAGTTGTGTAATTAAATTCTGTTTGATAGCATCGGCATCGGTAACAGCTTGTGCTACTACATTTTGATACACTGGGCAAGTTGGTGTATGAAAGGTTGTTGCCTCAATAGCAGCAGCTAACTCTTTTTGTGCAGGCAACATCAAAGGGCTGTGAAATGCACCACCTACAGGCAATACCAATGCACGCTTAGCACCCGCAGCCTTCATACGTTCGCAAGCAATTTCTATCCCTTTTATGCTACCACTAATTACCAACTGACCAGGACAATTATAATTTGCAGCCACTACTACTTCGTTGGTGTCGGCTTGCACCTCTGCACATACGGCTTCAACTTTATCGTCGGCTAAAGCCAATACCGCAGCCATAGTACCAGGCTGTAGTTCGCAAGCTTTTTGCATAGCTTGTGCACGAATGCTCACCAACTTTAAAGCATCGGCAAAGCTCAATGTTTTATTTGCTACCAGAGCACTAAACTCGCCCAAAGAGTGCCCAGCCACCATGTTAGGTACTATTGTATTTTGTACCAAAAAACTTACAACACTATGTACGAAAACTGCTGGCTGTGTTACTTTGGTTTGACGCAAATCTTCATCGCTTCCACTAAACATTACATCGCTAAGGCGAAAGCCGAGTATATCGTTGGCTTGTTCAAATAATTCTTTTGCGGTGATATTGTTTTCATACAAATCTTTACCCATACCATTGAATTGGCTTCCCTGACCAGGAAATACAAATGCATGCAAGCTCATGAACAAATATTTAGGCTGCAAAAATAGGTGTATCGTAACAACCGCTACCGTTAGGTTTTAACTAAGCAACCTTACGGTAAATTTGATTGAAGAATCGAATATTTAGCAATAAACCCGAAGTGGTTAAACCTGCTACCAACCCTAACCAAATGCCAGCAGCTTGTAGTTCGTGCACAAATGCCAGATAATACCCGGTGGGTATTCCAATTACCCAATATGCAATTGCTACGAAAATGGTAGGTACTTTCACATCTTTACGTCCACGGCATAACCCAACTCCAATAGCTTGTGCAGCATCGGATATTTGAAACAGTGCTGCGTACAGTAACAAATTTGCCGCAAGGCCCATAACCATATTTTCATTGGTAAATATTTGTGGCAACCACTCATTACCAAATGCCAGCCCCAAAGCACATATAACGCCGTACAATACCCCCCCTAAAAGAGTTGACTTTCCTATGGCAAGCATTTGCTGTTGATTGCTTTGTCCGTACGCATAGCTAACACGAATACTACCGGCTACAGAAAAACCAAGTGCCACCATAAATGTGGTACTAGCGCAGTTGAGTGCTATTTGATGTGCTGCTTGTTGTGTTGCACCTAACCAACCCACCATAATACCTGAAACACTGAAAGCCGCTACTTCCATTGTGTATTGCAGGCTACTAGGAATACCTAATTTGAGCAGTTGTTGTAAGGTAGCTATATGCCATAAAGAACGCCATTGTACATTGGCAACATATTTTTTAAACCAACGATGCTTAGCCACTACCCACCACATGGCTAACATCATCAATACTCTCGTGATAAGTGTTGCTGCACCTGCCCCAAAAAGTTCCCATCGAGGGAAGCCCCAATGGCCGAATATAAAAAGCCAATTAAGCAATCCATTAATCGGAAGTGCCAGCAATGAAATTAACATGGCAGTGCTGGTATGCTGCAACCCATCGGCAAACTGCTTAAAAGCCATGAACAATAACATAGGTAACAAGCTTACTGCCATGGTAATGTAATATGGTACGCTTAATGCAGCCACCTCGGCATCTTGCCGCATATGAAATAGCATAGGATACGAGGGCACCAAAATGGCAACAAGCAATAAGCCTGCTATTAACATCATTACTACACCATTACCCAATAGCCTGCTAATACCAGCAACATTCCTTTGACCTTGTGCAATTGCTATGAGCGGTGTGATACCCATAGATAAGCCAATGCCCATTACTTGTGGTATGCCAATAACATTGTTAACCAAAGAACTCGCTGCAAGCAATTTATAGCTAACAGCACCTACCATGGCACTATCAATCAAACCCAAACCAACTTGTACCAAATTACCCAAAATGATGGGTAAGGCTAGCTTTAATGTTGCATTAAACTGTTGCATAGCTGGCAAATGTAGCCATCCAACCTAGTATAGCTTATTCAAAAGTGAGCATTAACTTATCTTAGCGGCCTTATGAGCCAATTTTTAAGCAACGAGCAGTTAATAGATGCAGCCAAGCAATTTGGAACACCATTGTATGTATACAACACCCAACAAATTACACAGCAGTATGAGCAACTTACGGCAGCTTTTAAAAATGTAAAGGCACGTTTTTTTTATGCCTGCAAATCGCTTACAAATGTAAATATTTTGCAACATTTATGTAAGTTAGGTAGTGGCCTAGATTGTGTGAGCATCAATGAGGTATTATTGGGTTTAAAGGCAGGTTTTGCACCACAGAATATTTTATACACACCCAACTGTGTTGATTTCGAAGAAATTGAAGCTGCCAAGCAACTAAGTGTTCATATTAATATTGACAACATTAGTATTCTTGAACAATTCGGCACCAAATATGGCGGTAGCTACCCCGTATGCATTCGTTTAAATCCGCATATTATGGCGGGTGGCAACTATAAGATTTCAACCGGGCATGTTGATAGTAAGTTTGGCATAAGCATTCACCAGATCAGACATATTGAACGTGTGGTTAAAACAACCGGCATTCATGTACAAGGCATACACATGCACACTGGTAGTGAGATTAAGGATGTGAATGTATTCTTGCAAGGGTTGGAAGTAATGTTTGCGATGGCAACCCACTTCCCCAATATTGAGTTTATAGATTTAGGTAGTGGTTTTAAAGTGCCGTATCAGGCAGGCGATGTTCAAACCGATATTGATATACTAGGTATAAAAGTTGCTGAGGCATTTGAAGCTTACCAACAAGAAACAGGCAAATCATTAGAAGTATGGTTTGAGCCAGGCAAATTTTTAGTGAGTGAAGCGGGCTACTTTATAGTAAAAGCAAACGTTATAAAACAAACAACTGCTACCGTTTTTGTAGGGGTGAATAGTGGCTTCAATCATTTGATCCGCCCTATGTTTTACGATGCCTACCATAGAATTGAAAATATAAGCAACCCACAAGGTGCAGCACGTATTTATACTGTTGTAGGTAACATTTGTGAAACCGACACTTTTGCTTGGGATAGAAAAATTAGTGAGGTACGTGAAGGCGATTATTTAGTGTTTTACAATGCTGGTGCTTATGGTTTTGAGATGAGTAGTAATTTCAATAGCCGCCTACGCCCTGCTGAAGTAATGTTAAATAGCCAAGGGCAGTGGCAACTGATTCGTCAGCGTGAAACCTTCGATGATTTATTACGTAATCAAATTATATCCGATCAAGTATAATTTTCCCAGCATACCACATGAACAATACGAACGCATTTGTTATACGCAAAGCAGTACGCAGCGATTGTACTCGCATGATGGAGTTAATACATGAACTTGCAGCCTACGAAAAAGCTCCGCATGAAGTAACTGTATCACTAGCGCATTTTGAAAATAGTGGTTTTGGTACCAAACCAGTATGGTGGGCTTATGTAGCCGAGGTAGATAGCACCGTAATAGGGTTTGCCCTATACTACATACGATACAGTACTTGGAAGGGGCAGCGTATGTATCTTGAAGATTTGTTGGTTACAGAAGCCTGGCGAGGTAAAGGTGTAGGTATGCTACTTTTTAATGCCTTGATAGCTGCTGCTAAAGAACAACAACTTAATGGTATTACTTGGCAAGTGTTAAACTGGAATGAACCTGCTATCAACTTTTATAAAAAGCTTGCTGCCAACTTTGATGCCTCATGGGTGAATTGTAGTTTGAATGTATAACACTTACGTAAATGATTGACTATACAATACAAGTATGGCGGCCTACGGCCGCCATACTTGTATTGTATAGTTGTGTTGTTATAGTTACCTCTTCGTAAATGAACTATTCAAAAACTTCAGATTTCTAATTTCTTTTTCATTTAAAAAACGCCACTTGCCTCGCTCTACATTTTTCTTTGTAAGATTAGCAAACATTACACGATCTAAGTTGCGAACATCGTAACCCAAATGCTCAAACAAACGTCGTACAATTCTATTACG
Source organism: Chitinophagaceae bacterium (assembly GCA_046296295.1). Lineage (GTDB taxonomy): Bacteria > Bacteroidota > Bacteroidia > Chitinophagales > Chitinophagaceae > UBA10646. The sequence continues at coordinate 30,075 of JBKBLG010000016.1, forward strand.
ACCGCTATGTATCTCTATACCAATTACCCTTTTATCTTTCGCATCGGCATAGGCTAAACTATCGGCTGCAATAAACCCATCTTTTAATTGAACACCTTGTAATATTTCTTGAAAATGCGTTTTTGTAAGCACCTTATCTAACTTAACTTCATAAATTTTCTTCACCTGAAAGCTAGGGTGTGTAAGCTTTTGCGCCAGTTCACCATCATTGGTCATTAATAAAACACCGGTAGTATTACGATCTAAACGACCAACCGGGTAGATACGTTGTTGTGCTGCATCTTTTACTAAATCTAATACCGTTTTACGCCCTTCAGGATCTTTAACAGTAGTAATGTAATCTTTAGGTTTATTCAATAATATGTATACTAAATCGTGCTGTATATGTAGCAGTTTGCCGCCAAACTTAATTTTATCATCGCTGCTAACTTTAAAACCAGGCTCATATACTTTATCGCCATTAACTTCAACCTTACCTGCTTTAACCATTTCGGCGGCTTCGCGGCGGCCACAAATACCAGCATAAGCAATAAACTTATTCAACGGCATTTTTTCATTGATCGGCTTTTCAGAAATTGGTTCTGTTTTGAATTTTGTACTACGATTGGTAGATGCTGTTGCTGTTTTATTTACCGTAAGGTTATTGGTAGGTGTAGTAACACGTTTTTGCCATTTCGGTTCAAAACTTTGCTTATCTGTTTTATCTATTTTTTTTGCAGCGGCTGGTTTTTTGGCAGTACTTAACAATGCTGCGGCCTTTTTAATATCGCCTTTTACGAAGCTATCTGCCCACTGTTGTAGTTGCTCTTTTTCAGATTGGTACTCCCTTGCGGTAAATGTTTTTTTGCCGGCAGGCTTTACGCTACGCGGGGCATTACTTGGTGCGTTATACTGCCAGCCTTGTTGTTCTGCTCGCTTTTTCTGACGCATTGCTTCGCCTACTGCACGTGCCTCGGCTTTTGCTTTTCGCTTTTCTTGTTTAAGTGTTTCTTTCTTTTTTGCACCGGCAAGTTTTGGATTGATAAACTTGTCGAAACCTGATGTTGCTTTCGCCATACTACTTGTTTTAGCCGTTTTTCAACGGGATGATTGATATAATAATTAACCCTTGTTTGCTAGCTGACCACACGCTGCATCGATATCTTTTCCTCTGCTACGGCGTAAGTGGGCATTCACTCTGTTCGCCGATAAATACTGCATAAACTGATCTACCACCTTTTCATCGGGCTTACGAAATTTAGCCATATCAATGCTATTATATTCAATGATGTTCACTAAATCGGCAGGCACTTGGCGGAATACTTTAATTAGCTCATCAGCATCTTTCTGAGAATCATTAAAGTCTTTGAACAAAATATATTCAAAAGTAATTTCGTTTTTAGTATGCTTATAAAAATAATTTAATGCCTCTATCAATGCCTTTATGTTATTGGTTTCATTGATAGGCATAATTTCATTTCGCTTTACATCGTTAGCTGCATGCAAGCTTAATGCTAGTTTAAAACGCACTTTATCGTCGCCAAGTTTCTTAATCATTTTTGCAACACCAGCCGTGCTAACCGTAATGCGACGCGGACTCATACCTAGTGCTTCTTCTGAGCTTATACGTTCAATAGATCGTAACACATTATTGTAGTTGAGCAAAGGTTCGCCCATGCCCATAAATACAATATTGGTTAGTTTTTTCTGATATACTTGCTCGCTTTGTTGGTTTAAGAGTACCACCTCATCAAATATTTCATCAAAGGTGAGGTTTCGTTTTCTATCCATATATCCGGTTGCACAAAACTTACAACTGAGGCTACAGCCAATTTGACTACTCACACAAGCTGTTTTTCTTTCGTCGGTAGGTATTAATACCCCCTCTACCAAGTGGCCATCGTGTGTTTTAAATCTGCTTTTAATAGTTCCATCGGCACTATGTTGTGTAGCATCTACCTGTAATGCCGGCAACACAAATTGAGCTTGGAGTTGTGCTCTCAATGCTTTGCTAATATTACTCATAGCATCGAAACTATGGGCTTGCTTTTGCCAAATCCATTCGTATACCTGTTGTGCTCTAAATTTTTTTTCGCCCATTTGCAAGAAGTAATCTATTAATTCTTGCTGTGTTAAATGGCGAATATTTTGTAAGTCCATCGGGCAAAAGTAATCTATTTTGCCGCAAATGGCTGTTAAAGCGGCAAATCGTACACACGAGGCACGCATTATAAAAGCCCGAACATAAATGCTCGGGCTTTTTAACACCAATTAAATGTACCTAATTTAAGTTGGGTTGGGGGGTGTACCTTAAATAAGGTTTCACTACCTTAATACCTTTTGGAAATTTTTCTAAAGCTACTTCAGTGCTCATTGCAGGAGCCACAATAACATCATCGCCTTGTTGCCAATTTGCAGGTGTTGCAACGCTATGCTCAGCTGTTAGTTGTAAAGAATCTATTACTCTTAACACTTCTACAAAATTGCGTCCGGTACTTGCAGGATAGGTTATGATGAGTTTTATCTTTTTATCCGGACCAATGATAAATAACGACCTTACGGTAAAACTTTCACTAGCATTCGGATGAATCATATCGTAAGCGGTAGCAACGGCCCTATCTTCATCAGCAATGATGGGAAAATCGACAGTGGTGTTTTGTGTTTCATTAATATCATCAATCCATTGTAAATGTTTATCAAGCGGATCAACACTTAATGCTAATACCTTTACATTACGCTCTTCAAAGGCTGCTTTTAACTGAGCCGTTTTGCCTAGTTCGGTGGTGCACACAGGTGTGAAATCGGCAGGATGCGAAAACAACACCCCCCAACTATTGCCCAAGTATTCATAAAAGTCAATATGGCCAATTGTTGTTACTGCTTTAAAATTTGGAGCTACATCTCCCAAACGTAAACCCATAGTTATATTTTTTATACATGAATTTGTTATGGGTTGCTAAAATAGCATTGTCCTACAAAACAAGTAGACTTATTTTGTTAAAAAAAACTACCCACGCTTCTTACTAGCACCAGCCTTTACCAAGGCAGTTATACCAAACTTATTTTTAACATCATCTATGGCTTTGTAAAGTTGGTTGGTTTTATTGGTATCGTAGAACAAACTTGCTTGTTGTGCATGTTCTGTAAAGTCTGACAAACGAACTCCTAACAAGCGAACAGGCATACCCTTCCTGTACAATTGTTGAAATAATGCTTTGGCAGCAACTAGAATTTCTGAATCGCTGCGTGTATAAGGGATATGCGATTGCTTACTTGTGGTTTCAAAATTGGGATAACGAATTTTCACAGTTACACAACCCGCCAACTTACCATCTTGTCGCAGCTCAAAACCAATTCGTTCAACCATTCTGGTGAGTTGCGACAACAAAAAATCAATATCAGTAATATTTTCATCGAAGGTGTTTTCTGTAGATATGCTTTTTGCTTCATGATAATTGCCTACCACACCATGATGAATGCCATTACTTTTGTCCCACAAATCACTCCCGTATCTCCCGAAATACTTTTCGAGTAATGCCTTGGGCATTGCCGCAATATCGCCGATGGTTTGAATATTCAATGCTTCAAGTTTAGGAAGGGTATGTTTTCCTATACCCGGAATTTTATTTACCGGTAAGGGTGCCAGAAACTCTTGCTCATGGCCAGGGGGTACAAATAAGTAACCGTTAGGCTTTGCCTCATCAGTGGCAATTTTAGCCACCAACTTATTTGTGGCTAAGCCAAATGAAATAGGTAGTTGTGTAGCGTCGATAATCATTTGCCGTAAGGCGAGTGTCCACTCAAATACATTAAAAAATGTATCCATGCCTGTTAAATCGATATAAAACTCATCGATAGAAGCTTTTTCGAACAAAGGTGCTTTACTGGCAATAATATCGGTAACCCACCTACTGTAGCGGCTGTATTCACTACGGGTACCACGTAGCACAATAGCTTCGGGACATAACTGCAAAGCCTTTTTCATGGCCATAGCACTGTGTACACCAAACTTACGGGCCTCATAACTACATGCAGCTACCACACCCCGCTCTCTAGTACCACCAACAATTACAGGCTTCCCCTTCAGGGTAGGATTATTGAGTACCTCTACACTCACAAAGAAGCTATCGAGATCAAAGTGTGCAATATATGTTTGCGGCATGGCTGACATATGGTAAAAGTAGCGAAGCTTACCTTACGGTAAATGAAGCCATTGAGTGGCATAAACAGTACTTACCCCCTACCCGACTATTATGCTTGCAAAAGCAACTATCGTATTAACACTACGGTTCCTTTCTTTACAATAGTTTTTCCTGTAAAGTCAATGCCCTCCACAGTCCAAACATAGGTGCCGCTTGGTTGAGCCACTCCATTGTACATACCATCCCAACCGCGGCCCATTTCACTAGTTTGAAATACTACGTTACCCAAGCGATTATACACTCTGAAGTAGGTAATTCTACTCACACCAATAGGAATCGGCCGTAATATATCGTTTCTACCATCGGCATTAGGTGTAAAACCAGTGGGAACAAATATTTCAGGGTCGGTTTGAAACACTTTCACCATCACTTCATCTACTCCTTCGCACCCTTCGGCACTGAAAGCACGTACTCTAAAGAGAATACTATCATAAATCACTGGTATAACTGCCACAGGATTTGAAATATCGGCTTGATTCAATGGCCAACTTGGTGACCATAAATAACGTACACCGCCCGTTGCTTGTAGTTGTAGTGGCTGGCTACCTACTACAGCAGTATCGTTACCTGCAAATGCACGAACGGGAGGTATCACACGCACCAGAATAGTGTCACTTACTGGTTTCGGGCAACCTACGGTATCAGTAACCGATAATACATACGCCGTGGTGACTGTAGGTGTTGCTGTTGGTGTTAACGTATTCGGATTGGTTAATCCAATGGTTGGGCTCCAACTATACGCACTGCCAACAATGTTCCCTTGTAGTGTTACAGACTTACCACTACAAATGAAAGTATCGGCACTTACACTCACTTGTGGATAAGGGGCTACTTTCACTGTCATGAATGCTGTATCGGCACAAAAATCGCCAAGGTTAGCAATAACACGATATGTAATTGTACTATTTGGTGCTGCCATAGGATTTTTTGCATTAGCGCTACTCAATCCACTACTCGGCGACCAGCTATAACGTAGTGCTTCGCTAACGGTATTAATACGAAAAGAATCTGTTTGACACAATGTGGTATCTGGCGGTAATGCTACAGATATAAAAGGTAGCACATTCACCTGAATACTATCAGTTGCAATACAGCCATTGTTGTTTAAGGTTACTACATACACTGTGGTATCTCTTGGAAATACAAGCGGGCTGGCAGTTGTACGGTTAATAATGCGGTTATTGGGTGTCCATGTGAAAATGCCAGACCCTTGTGCAATCAAAGGGAGCGTATCTACATTACATATCAGAGTGTCGCGGAAAGGTAAGTTCAATGGCGGCTTATCATTTACCGCAAGGTTAAATGTGTGACTATCTTCACAACCAAGTGTATTGCGAGTAACAAGGGTAACTACATAGTTTGCAGCATTAGGATAAGTATAACTCGGGTTGGCTATACGACTTGTATCGTTTGTAACAGCATTGTTGCCAAAATCCCATCGCCAGTAATTCACTACACCGTAAGGCGATACAGTTCTATCTCTGAATTCGTAAGGGTTTTGAAAACAAGTACCTGTAACATCGAAATTGGTATTGTATCCCGGGTATATGCCTAATTCGAGTGAATCGGTAGCGTTACAACCATTCGGGCCAAATACGGTAAGCATTATTTTATAAATACCTGTATCAGGAAATGTAAATGATGGTGTTGGTAAATTGCTGGTATCGTTGGTACGGCTAGGTACGCCAAAATCCCAATGGTAAGCTAGAATTGACGAAGATGTAGACCCGTTCTGAAAATTGTAATTAAACGTTTCGCAGAATGTTCTTTTGTTCGGATTCAGGTTGGCTTCTGCAAAATCGCAATCGCCAATAGTCATAATAAAATCTTTACGAGCCTCACTAATTTTGATACCGGCCCGCCACTCTTCAACCACTACACAAATCACAAACTTTCCTGCGGTAGCAGGTGCTACGCCGCTAATTACGCCGGTTTGGGAGTTGATCGTTGCCCTTGGACCTAGCGGCTGTGTTGGTGAATATACACCCGTATAATTCAGAGGAATGAGTTGCAAGGTTGCAGGCGGCGGCGGATTCGGAGGGTTGGCACTACCTTGCCCGTCTAAAGCCGCAGCAAAGCGATACACTAAAGAATCGCCATCGGGGTCGGTAGCAAAGAATGGCAGTGTGAATGCTTTATCTCTACAAACGATAGAAGTGTCTTTAATAGCAAACTGTGCACTGCTATTAAACCCTTGCGGTAAAACGTTGGAGCCCGGAATGGTAACAATAAAAGTAGCACCTGTTTGGCTTGGTGTTACAATAGCATTGTCTAAAGATGTTCTTGTAAAACGTAGCCATGCCATGGTATAACCACCTGCATTGATTGCCAAATCTACCTCTGCAGAAAATTCGCGGATTTGATAGCACAAATTCGGGTCGTTATTCAAACAGGGTATTGCTCCGGGTGTGTTGCGAATGGTTCTGATGGGCGTACCGGCCAATGGCAAGCTTTGTATCAAACTCATATCGGCGGTATTATAAATACCTAGCGTAACCGTTTCGCTTTCCAAAGATTGCCCCGTAGAGGCACACTCACGAAATAATCGCATGGTTACACGATAGCGATTGGTATTAGGATTGGTGCCAGCACCAATACGTTCATAAAACAATTCACCACCAGCAATGTGCGTTGCCAATGCCGGTACAACGCCGCAACAAATTAATAATAATGTTACTACTACAACTCTACACCAAGCCATGTACAATAATTCTATTCAATAAAAGGCGAAAATTACAAATAACTATCATCTACAAGATGAATCATTAGATATTATCGCTGCTTTCTTTAAAAAGCCCCCCAAAGTAATGTATAGCTTTAACATTTTACCAACGCATTAACGCTAGCGAATAAGTACTACCGTTCCTTTCTTTTGGATTATCCTTCCGGTAAAATCAACGCCTTGTGCCATAAAAACATAGGTACCACTTGGTTGTGCAATGCCGTTAAAATTTCCATCCCAACCTTTCGAGGCATCTTGAGTGGTGAAAACAACTTGGCCGTATCGGTTAAATACAGAAAATACAGTAAACTGCTGAATGCCTACAGGAATGGCCTTAAGCACATCGTTGCGACCATCGGCATTAGGCGTAAAACCCGTAGGAATAAATATATCTGGCGCTGTATTAAACACCACCACTTTAATATCGTCAGATGCAAAACATCCGTTTGCCTGGCTTACTTGTACACGTAATCGAACACTATCGAAACCTACTGGTATACGTAATATAGGATTTGAAATAGTAGCATTATTTAGCCATGTGGCGGGGCTCCAGAGATACGTTTCGCCTCCCGTTGCGAATAATTGCAAAGGCTGACCTTCTACAATAGCAGTATCGTTACCCGCAAATGCACTTACTGGAGGTATTACCTGAATGGTTACTGTATCAAAAACTGTTTTAGGGCAACCCTGGTTACCAGTAGCACTAAGAATATACTGCGTTGTATTAATAGGTGCTACTATCGGACTTAAACTATTGGTATTTGATAAGCCTACTGCAGGTAACCATGCAAAGCTATTAGCTTGTACCGCTCCAATTAAACGCATGCTAGTGCCACTACATAGAAAACTATCTTTTCCTGCATTGGCCAAGGGATAAGGAAAAGTGGCTACTTGTATTTGTGCTGTAGCAATACAGCGGCCAACAGCGGCTGTTACTGTATATGTGTTATTAGGCGCTGTTGGTACCACTTTGGGCGTTGCAACCGCAGCATTACTGAATAGATTGGCTGGCTCCCAACGATACGAAGTTGCGTTACCTGCCGCAAGCAGCATGATTGAATCGCCCCTGCAAATGCTTGTATCGCTATTTACCGTAAGGGTAACATTGTTTATAACCCGTACTAAAATACTGGCTTGGCCTGTACAAGCACCTTCGGTGACTTGTACTGTATAACGTGTATCGTTTGGCGGGAAAACAATTGGTCGGATACTGGTTGGATTGATAATAAACTGTGCTGGCTGCCATTGAACAGTATAATTGGCTCCCAATAAAGTAGTTGCTAGTTGTAGTGAATCGAGCCGACACATTAACGTGTCTGTACTGAGACCAATAAATGGTGCATCTTCTAAATTCAAGGTTTTAGTAACAGTACCAAAACACCCTTTACTACTTACTACTTGTAATACAACAGTACGAGTACCAACGCTGTTGTAGGTGTATGTGGGGTTAGCTAGATTGCTGGTATCGGCAAGGGTTGACAAATCACCAAAATTCCATGAACGTGCTGTAATAGTTCCATAACGAACATTGCTGGTATCGGTAAACTGAATTGGGTTGCGATAGCACAAAGTGTTATAGGTGAAGCCAGGATTGAAACCTGGATACACTTTCACCGTTGTATTAGCAGTAGCTGCACAACCATCGCTGCCTTCAACACGTAAGGTTACATTGTAAGTACCTGTATCGGCATAAGTAAATGTTGGTGTAGGTTGCGTGCTAGTATCGGCCTGTGTATTTGGCACACCAAAATCCCAACGATAGGATTGGATATTTGAACTGGTAGATTCGTTTTCAAAATTTACCGTAAGGTTATTACAATTGATTTTGGGAGATAGTACTGCTTCAATAAAAGAGCAGTCGCCCACTTTCAACACAAAATCTTTCCTATGGCGATTGATGGCAACCCCGTTTCGCCATTCGGTAACGGTTACATTCACCACATAACGCCCTATATTGCCAGGAGCAATGCCACTGATAACACCTGTTACCTGATTGATGACTACTAAAGAACCTAATGGCAATACCCCGCTATAGCCTGCTGCATACATTAAAGGTGTGGTAGTAAAAGTTGCGGGTGGCGGTCCATTAGGCGATTGCGACCCACCATTATAAGCATCGGTAAATGCATAACTTAAGCTATCGCCATCGGCATCGGTAGCACCAAAATCGAGTGAGAAGTTTTTGCCGGCGCATACCAAAGATGTATCTCGAACATTAAACTCAGGACTGGTATTCCAACGATCGTTCACCAATGCCGACCCGGGTACTTGTGTGGTGTACATTGCTCCTACGCCTGAACCTTGTTCTAAATTACCCAACCGATCTACCCTACAACAACGGCCCCATGCCAAAGTATAGCCGGCACTGTTATTATCAACCACAATGGTATTTACAAACTCTGCAACTTGGTAACACACTAAGGTATCGCCGCTGATACATGGTATTCTACTTGCGTTAAGCCGAATGGTTCGAACGGCGCCACTTAAAGGGAGGTTAACAGAACGTACTAGCTGGCTGGTGGCATTATCGTAAATGCCTAAATTAACTACTTCGCCATTTAGTTGTGGGCCATTACTAGTACATTCTCTAAACAACCTGAGGGTTACTTGATAGGTACTAACCCCGTTAGATGTACTTAAAAAGCGATAGTAAATTTCACCTCCGGCAATATGCGATGCTATTGCCCCTTGATACAACAAGCAGCAAAACAAAATTGATATTATACGGATGTATGACATTGATTAAGGGTATACTCCTTTTAAGAATGCTAATAAGTACTGATTCACTTGCTTCGGTGCTTCTAACATACCCATGTGCCCTACCGCTGGTAGCACATGAATATATGTAAGTTCGGCCATTGCAGCTTGTTGTAAGACATCGTTGAGTGGTACAGCCCCATCTTCAGTACCTGCTATCCACAAAACAGGCTTTTTCAGTTGCAACACACTGCTATTATCGGGCCGCATCATCATTGCATAGTAATAGGCTTGGAGTGTAGTAGTAGGAAAGTTACTACTATTATCGATACAAGCTGCTACCACTTCGGGATGTTCATTTTTAAAAGCTGCACCAAAGAAATTAGGCATAATAGATCGTAAAAAACTAGCACCGCCATACTGCTCCATAACGGCTATTGCTTTACATCTGTTTTCTTTCTTCTCAGCACTATCTGCATAAGTAGTACTATGTACAAAACCAATCGCTTTCACTTTTTCAGGATGCGATGCAGCCATTGCTGCTGCAATGTAGCCGCCCATACTATGCCCTATTATTACAGCCGCACTTACGTGCAAATGATCAAGTAAGGCTACCATAACATCGCTATAATCGGTTAAGGCAGCTTCTATTTTACCCGTAAGGGAACTCCCTTCTTTAATTCCTGGTAAGTAAGGCACAATACATTGGTATGTTGTGGCCAAAGCCGCTATTTGATACTTCCAAATAGTTGCATCAAACCCGAAACCATGTAGCAGCAACACTGGTGCGCCCTGCCCATAGGTTTCAAAATATTGTGTGGTATGTTGATATTGAAATTGTTGCATGCTTCTAAACTTACTTGAAATTACGACTATGTACCCATCCCATAACGCCTAACCAAATAATCAAAGGCACTACCGGTAAGGGTAGCTGTTGTGGTAACCACCACCAACTCGCTAGCAAAAATGCCATTGCTAATGCTTGTATATATTGATACTGCTTCCACCATTTTGGCTGCTTTACTACCGCCCAAGCTGCCACAATGTGCCAAGGCCAAGCCCAAAGTATATTCAAGTTGTTACGACAAGTTTGATGATCGGTACCAAACCACATAAACAACAATAACACACCCACTATACCAAGTAAGTACAATAGCAACGAATACAAGGTAGTAACGAACCGTTGTACAGCTGTTTTTTTAGAAAATGCTGATAGTATCAACAGCCCAAAAAGAATACCAGTTACCCACAGAGGCGGAATGGTTGTTGCAGTTTGGCCGGCTAACCTTGCGGTAAATACTTGCTGCTTTTGTTGTACTAAACGATTATTGCTAGCATCAATCGCTTTTAATAAATAGTCTGGCAAGAATTGACTTTCATTGATATCAACTACTTTATCACAAGGCATACCTAAGAGCAAATCAATACCGAACTTACTCCAGGGTTGCTTACCGGCATCTAAGTATTGATGCAGCATATTACGATATGTAGTACCGGCTGGCACTAAAGGTTGTTGTATGTTTAATCCTTTAGTGTGCTTAATAATTAAGTCTCTAACACGTGTAGTACAATTATCTAACAAAAAATCGTAATGATAATATTTATTAGCCGGCAATAAGTTGAAATTTAACGCATTGTAGAGCGCTAATTTTTCTTCGCATGTTAGTTCTAGTACTTGTTCCGTAACAGAGCGTTGCTCGAACTGGTATATCGCTAAGAAATTCACATAACTCTCAGGATTCAAATAGTAATTGAGCTTACCTCTTACAAACTTAGTATAGAAATTAGGATCGTTAAAGTCGAAAGTTCCATAGTTGTATACCACATCCATGCCCGTAATAGTATCTACAATTCTAAGGGCAGTATGCCCAAATAAAGCATACAATTCATCCCCTGGAGCACACGTAAGCACGCTTACTTGCATATGACATGTAGTAGCAGTATTTTGTTGTGCTTGCACATTTACCGTAAGGTAACTTAACCATAAACTGCAAAAGAGTAGCCATGCTTTTTTCATGCCATTTTATTTTAATGCTTGTGCAATATCGGCAATTATATCTTCAATATTTTCTATGCCAACACTCATGCGAATAAGCCCATCGGAAATACCATATCTTAATCGTTCTTCTCTAGGCACTCCATAGTGCGTCATACTTGCAGGATGCGATACCAGCGTATCTAAAGTACCTAACGATACTGCCTTTTTAAGCATTTGTAATTGATCGATAAACTGCTTGCCTTGCGGCAAACCACCAGCCAACTCAAAACTTAGCATAGCACCCGGATGCTTCATTTGTTGTTGAGAAATAGCATAGCCACTATGGCTTGGTAGCCCATTATAATTCACTTGTATTACTTTCGGATGCTGTGCCAAAAAAGCCGCCACTTGCTCGGCATTACTGCAATGGCGCTCCATTCGCAACTCTAATGTTTTGAGCCCTTGATGCAGTAAAAAAGCATCGAACGGATTGCTGTTACCACCTAGTAGCCGATGCCACCTGGTGGCTTTGGTTGCCATAAAATCGAGGTCTTTACCAATTAATATACCTCCCATAGCTGTACCATGCCCATTTAAAAATTTAGTGGTACTATGAAAAACAAAATCAACGCCTTTGTATTTGAAAGGTTGCTGCAAGTACGGTGTAGCAAAGGTATTATCAACAGACACCTTAACGCCGTACTGTTGTGCAATCGCTGCAACCGCCGCAATATCGATACATTGAATGGTAGGATTCGCTGGTGTTTCAATATGTACAAGCTTAATATTCGGGTGTTGTTGTAATGCTTCTGCTACAAAAGTAGGCTGTTGCATATCAACAATAATGGTTGCAATACCAGCATGGTGCAACACCTTGTGTAATATTTCATGTGTGCCACCATACAATGAATAATGCGAAAGCACTGCATCGCCACTTTGCAATGTGCTTAAAAAAAGTGTACTCATAGCAGCTTGGCCGCTTGCATGTAACAATGCTTTTAATGCAAGCGGTGTACCATCTTCGTTGATAATACCTCTGGCTTCTAACGCTGCTATGGTAAGTTCTACCGGTGTGAACGAAGGGTTGCCCCAACGGCTGTAAATATACCCGGGTGCTTCGCCGGCAAAACGTTGCATACCCTCGTGGGCAGTATCGAAGGTAAAAGTTGAAGTAGCAAAAATTGGGTTCAAATGGGCATGTTCAGGTAGCGATTGACTAGCGGTGTGCAAAGCAATACTACTAACCCCTGTTGGCGTTGAAAATGTACTCATGCTACGAATGTAATTGCATTCTTCATTGGCATTACTGCTTGCGACAATAAATCGGCGAGCATGCTACAGCAGCAATCTAATAAAATACCTTACGGTACATGTAAGTGCTTACTTAGAAGTGAGTTTTAATGCTAAAGCAATCAACTCGTTAGGAACAATAGGCTTACGCAAATAAGCCGCTACTCCCATTTTCGCACTTTCTAATTCAGAAGCTTGAGTTGTTACGGTTGTAAGTACAATGATGGGTGTATCCTTTGTTTCAAAATTTCTCTTAACTCTATCTACAACTTCTAATCCATTGGCATAAGGCATCATTAAATCGGTTACGATGAGATCGTATTTTTGTTGCTCTGCCATGGCAATGCCTTCTTTGCCATCTTTGGCCATTGAGATATCAAAGCCTTGTTGTTTGAAGATAATTTCAAGTACTTTCAAAAGTGTGGCGTCATCTTCAATCAATAGTACTTTTTTCATGCTTAAAAATGTATTGGCTTTGTCTCAGCAAAATATTGTTATTATGTGAACAAAAAAAGCAGTCTTTTTAGAAAGACTGCTTTTTTATACATCAAATTCTATTATTACTCAGTATCATAAGCCCACTTAATCCAAGTAGCACCCCATGTGAAACCGCCACCAAAAGCTGAGAGTATAATATTATCGCCTTTTTTAAGTTGCTTTTCCCAATCCCACAAGCACAATGGTAAGGTACCTGCTGTAGTATTACCATAGCGTTGAATATTTACCATAACCTTATCCATTGGTACACCCATACGTTCGGCTGTTGCACTGATGATACGCAAATTAGCCTGATGTGGTACCAACCACGCTACGTCATTTGCCGTAAGGCCATTACGTTCCATAATTTCTGCACTTACATCGGCCATGCCAGTAACGGCAAACTTGAATACCGTTTTACCATCTTGATACACATAATGTTCTTTTGCTGCTACTGTAGCCGCAGATGCTGGCTTAACACTACCTCCAGCTTTCATGTGCAAGTAATTACGACCTTGCCCATCGCTGCGAAGAATACTGTCTTGCAAGCCCATACCTTCTGTATTAGGTTCTAATAACACAGCGCCAGCACCATCGCCGAAAATGATACAAGTTGCCCGATCGGTATAATCAATGATAGAACTCATTTTGTCGACACCTACCACAATTACTTTTTTATAACGACCACTTTCGATGTACATGGCACCCGTTGTAAGGGCATATAAAAATCCACTGCAAGCGGCACTCATATCGTATCCCCAAGCATTGGTAGCACCAATTTTATCGGCAATTACATTAGCTGTTGCGGGGAACACCATATCAGGGGTTACGGTGGCACAAATGATGCAATCAATTTCTTTGGCATCTAATTGTTTCTTAGTGAGTATTTGTTGTATAGCTGGTACAGCCATATCGCTGCTACCCAAACCTTCTCCTTTTAAAATGCGGCGCTCTTCAATGCCGGTGCGGGTTTTAATCCACTCATCTGTGGTGTCTACCATGGTTTCAAGCACCTTATTGGTAAGTCTAAACTCAGGTAAGTAACCGCCAACGGCGGTAATTGCTGCTGTAATTTTAGCGTTCATGATGCGGTTGCTGTTCTTGATAAAGTGGTGCAAATATCTGTTTTCAAAATCAAATGGCCTTAACCGATGTGAACAGTGGTTTTTGCAACCGGTAACACACAACAAAAAATACTGCCTTTACCGAGGATTGAAGTTACCTGCATATAACCGCCCTGTTGTTTGGCAAACTCGCTGCAAAGCAGTAGCCCTAAGCCGCTACCTTGCTCTTTATTGGTACCTAAGGTGCTTTTAGTATTAACAGTAAATAGATGCTCTATTTGTGCAGGCTCCATGCCAATGCCATTGTCTTCAACTTCAATTTTCACCATTGAACTATGTAGGTCTACACTAGCTCGTACCGTTACAGTGCCATTTTCGTACACATATTTCATAGCATTGGCAAGTAGGTTTCGAAGAATAACGCCAGTCATATTGATATCGGCCCATGCATATAGGTAATCGGGCACTTGATTTACGTAAGTAACTTTTTTATCTACAGCCATTTCATGCAAATACTGCACTTGCTCATGCACCAACTTATTGATATTGACATGCTCAAACCTCACTTGCAAATTACCCAACTGACTCCTACTCCAAAGCAGTAAGTTATTTAGTAGCTGTTGTGTTTTGGCAGCTGTTTCTTTCAAAGTATGTATCCAAAGCTTACGCTCTGTAACATCCATATCTATACCAGCATCCATCAGTGAAAGTATTTGACGCATATTGCCCATAGAGCCTTTTAAATCGTGTGCAATAATGCTCAGCAACTTCGATTTTGTTTCGTTCGATTGGTTGAGTAGTGCAGTATTTTCCATCACAGCCTGATAGCTGCTAGCCAACTTTTGTTGCTGCTTTTCAATAATACTTTTATGATGCAGTTGCAACATTAAGCTTCGCCATAGCAGTAACGATATAAGAAAAGATGCTAACGTTACCGTAAATGCATTTAATCGAATATTATTTAACAGTAGTTGATTCTTTTGAAAATCAGGCAGCAAGGCAAATAAAGCCAAGTATATCAAAAGCAAATACAAGCCGTACACAATAGGATGCAACCGAACTAACACCGGATAGAAAAAACAAAACAATACATACGGAAATACAGCATCTATTATCATTTGATCATAAACAGTGGCAATTACGGCAACTACACCCGCAACTATGGTCATATAATGCGGTAGCAGGTTCGTATATATGTTTTGAAACTGGCTTTGCTTTCTTGTGAAATACAACATTATTAAAGTAAAAGCCATCACAAAGAACATACAAGAGTGTACATAAATGATAGCCCAACGCCATGGCAGCAATGCTTCAGGTGTTTCGGCCAGCATACGATAAAAATATATTACGTACACTAAGTTCAAAGGGGCTGCAAGCGAACAGAAGTAAGTAATGAACATTCTGTTATGCCTTCCTACCGCTTCTTGAGCGTAGCTTTTGGGCACGTTCGCAAAAATGATTTTGCGATAAAGGTCGTTAATACGCAAAGTATTAAAAGTATTTATGGCAATATACTCCAACTTACGATGCTGTTACACAATATGTAGCCAAAGGTTTTTTTTGTAATATGCAGCCCTAAAAGCTACTACCATGTCTTTAGCCGGAATAATAGATCATACAATACTACAACCCACCACCCTGGTATCGCAGGTAAAACAAGTATGTGAAGAGGCCATTACCTACCAATTTGCATCAGTTTGCGTGCCTCCTAATTTCGTAAAAATAGCACATCAGGCACTCGCTGGCAGCAACGTGAAAACTTGTACCGTTATCGGATTTCCATTTGGATATGCTGCCGTTGAAGCTAAAATTGCAGAGTGCATTTTAGCGATGGTTGATGGTGCACAAGAGTTAGATATCGTTGCTAATATCAGTGCCATTAAAAATGCCGACTGGCAATATTTGGCCAATGAAATCAGTCATATCATGCCCGTAGTTAAAAGTAAGCAGGTTACACTTAAAGTTATCATAGAATCGGGCGTACTTACTGATGAAGAAATTATCAAATGCTGCGAATTGTATGGTGTTGCAGGTATCGATTATCTGAAAACAAGTACCGGCTTTAATGGCCCAGGAGCTTCTGAGCATGCAGTGCAACTTTTCAAAAAACACCTACCTTCCAACGTGCTTATTAAAGCATCGGGTGGTATTCGCAACAGAGCAACAGCCGAGGCAATGGTAGCTGCAGGTGCTAGCCGCCTAGGTTGTAGTGCTAGCGTTGCCATTGTAACAGATACCAGCTCACAAAACAATAATAATAATTACTAATTATGCAACAGCTTTTGACAACCATCATGCTACTCATAAGTAGTAACCTTACGGTAAATGCTTCCGCACAAGATACTATTGTTGTGCGAAAAGATCCGCGGTTAGATGTGCTTACACAAAAGCAAATAATTATTCACAAAATCAATGGCAAAATGGCTAGCAATGGCCAGTTCAAAGGCTTTCGCCTACAAGTACTCAACACAAAAAATCGCGATGAAGCTTTTAAAACAAAGGCCGATTTGCTTACACGCTTTCCCGATCAAAAATCTTATGTGATATTTCAAAGCCCTTACTTCAAAATTAGATTTGGTAATTTTTTAAAGAAAGAAGAAGCGGAAGAATATCGTAAGATATTGAGTCAAATTTATCCGCAATCTATCTACATAATTACCGATTTAATTGATTACACCTTGAAAGAAGAAGATTTGAACGAACTCGAAACCACCAAACAACCTTAATGCTGAAAGATTTTATACAACAAAAAGCACAACTGCTATCGGAACAGCTTATTCAAATACGCAGGCATTTGCATGCACATCCAGAATTAAGCTATGTTGAGTTTAACACTAGCAAATTCATACAAACACAATTATCTGCATGGGGCATACCATTTACCGTAAGGGCTACTACAGGCGTGGTAGCACATATACAAGGCAAGCCAAGCAACCGTGTAATAGCCTTACGTGCCGATATGGATGCCTTGCCGATAGAAGAAAAAAATGAGGTTAGTTACAAAAGCACTGTACAAGGCGTAATGCATGCTTGTGGCCACGATGTACATACTACTTGCTTACTTGGTGCAGCTTTTATCTTACAACAAGCGGCACATTTGTGGGAAGGTACTGTTAAACTCATTTTTCAACCGGGTGAAGAAAAAAACCCGGGCGGCGCAAGTATCTTAATCAAAGAAGGTGTACTTGAAAATCCTAAACCACAAGGCATAGTTGGCTTGCATGTGCATCCGGGTTTGGCGTTAGGAAAGTTAAGCTTTCGCAAAGGCCGTTGTATGGCAAGTGCCGATGAATTGTACATTACTATTAAAAGCAAAGGTGGACATGCAGCGGCACCGCATCTTACTGCAGACACAATACTAATTGCCAGTCATTTAATTGTTGCTTTACAACAAGTGATTAGTAGAAACAACAACCCTACCAGCCCATCGGTTCTGAGTATATGTAGCATACAAGGTGGCCATACAACGAATGTAATACCTAGCGAGGTGAAACTGATGGGTACATTTAGAGCTATGGATGAAACTTGGCGTTTTAAAGCACACAACATTATTAGAAAACTAACTACAGAACTTGTTGGCAGCATGGGAGCCGAAGCTGATATACACATTGATGTTGGTTACCCTACCGTAGATAACGACCCGCAGCTTACACAAAACGCTTGGGATTTAGCCAACACTTACATGGGCATTACGAACGTAGAAGAAACAGAGTTACGCATGGGCTCAGAAGATTTTGGCTACTACACACAACATATTCCTGGGTGCTTTTTTAGACTAGGTGTACGTAACGAAGCTAAAAACATCGTAAGCAATGTACACACACCTACTTTCGATATAGATGAAGCAGCTATTACTATCGGCGCCGGCATGATGGCTTGGCTTGGTGCCTCACTCAACTATCACACATAGCCTTTATGCCCACGCTACAACAACGCAGAAAAATAAGCATATGCTCTACGCTCTTGTTAATGCTTGTGCTGTTGCTAGTTGAAGCAACTGCACAAAAAGCTCGTATTGATAGTTTAACAGCACTTACTAGCACATATAACAACTCAAATATTGCTGCTTATGTTAAAAACCTATCACTACTATCAGCAGAATATTTATTTACCAACTATGATTCTAGCAAGGCTATTGCTAACAGAGCAATAGCCTTAGCTAACAAACATGAACTACATCAAACGGCTGCACAGGCTTATACAAACAAGGCTTATGTAGCATTTTATCAATCTGATTTTGCCATTGCAAGCAGCAACTTTTTGGCGGCTCTTCGCATTGCAGAAAAATACAATTATAAGCCTGAGCAAATACGTGCATTAAGTGGTTTAGGTGAACTTGCACAGTTTAACCACGAGTATCATAAAGCTTTTGTATACTTTCGTAAAAGTTACCATATAGCAAAAGATGCTAACGATACTCTATTGCTTGGCAACTGCTTGTTCAATTTGTACAGTGTAAATGAAAAGCTGAACAATAAAGCAGAAGCTGCACAGTATTTTGAACAGGCTCAAAAAGCTTATCAGCAGCTAAACGATAACGAAAGCGTAGCCATGCTTTTCTTACAAAAAGCTACATTAGAAACCTTTCATCAACAATACCAACAAGCACTTGCCACACTTCACCAGTACGATTCTTTGCTGAAGATTACAGATTTCATTGGCGACCCCGCCGAATACGGGGTCACTAAATCAACTGCACTTCTTTTCACGAACCAACCAGCAGCAGCTAAAACTACTATTAATAAAACTATAGAATGGTGTACATCACTTAACGAAATTCAATCGCTAGCCGATGCCTATATAGTACAAGCTCAAATATTAAAAGCAGAAAAACAATACACAAAAGCTAGAAATGTGTTATGGAATGCAGCCAATATCTATCAACACCTGAACAACACATTCGATATCTTAACTACCTACCAACACCTGCTCAATTTAGATACATTACAAGGAGGCAATAAAGACTCACTACTATACCACCTTCGGCTGGCAAAAGAACTTTCCGACAGCCTCTTACAACAACATATCGCACAACAAGACGAAGAAGTTGCCATCAGCTTAGAAGCAGAAAAAAAAGAGCTGCTCAACACGCAGCTCAAAGCCTCACAAGAAAAAAATATCCTTCGTTTAAAACTGCTGATTGCATTAGCATTTGTAAGCTTAGTTACACTCTTAGCTATTGGCATTTTATACAAAAGAAACAAAAACGCATTACGACAAATCAAAGCCCTACAAAACATTACTGCCACCATTAATGCACAACTTGAAAAAGATAACGAAATAAAAAACAAGCTGCTCAGTATCATGAGCCACGAACTACGCAGCCCACTTACGTCTTTAGCAGGATTATTACAACTTGCAAAGCAAGATACCATATCGCAAGAAGAGTTTCGTTCGTTCCTACATCAACTAGAAAGCGAGTCTAATAATGCTTTATTTCTAATTGACAATTTACTTCATTGGACGAGGGCACAAATGAAAGGTATCACAATCACAAAAGAGGTATTACCACTCAACAAACTATGCATTGAAAGCCTCAAAGTTTATCATATTCCCATACAGCAAAAGCAACTCAAAATAATTACCAACATTAGCAATCAACTCAAAATTGTAGCCGATGCTAATGTTACCAAACTCATACTACGCAACATTATTAACAACGCCATAAAATATTCACCCATCGGCGGCACCATTCACATTTCAGCTACACAATTTCAACACCATGTAGCCATCACCATAACAGATCAGGGTGTAGGTATAGATAGTAACACCATCGATAAAATTATGGCTGGCCTTGCGGTAAATAGTACTCGCGGCACCAGCCACGAAAAGGGCTCAGGTATCGGATTACAATTTTCGCTAGAACTATTACGCAATATGGGTGGCAAGTTCAACATACAAAGCAGCGCCGAAACAGGCACAATTTTCACCATAGAGCTACCTGCTGGGTAGTTTTAGAACGAACATTGTATTTTTGCCCACTTGCGGCATGTAATAAACATGTAGTATACCTTACGGTAAATGTTAGACCATGCTTGCACAACAGTACAAGTGTGCGACGCAACCTTAGTTGATAGTAGCACCCTAGTTCGGTTCATAAAAAAAATATATGGCAAAAAACTTACGAAGAGAGCAAGCCTTAGAATATCATAGCCAAGGCCGCCCCGGAAAAATAGAAGTTATTCCTACCAAAGAAGCCAAGAGTCAACGCGATTTAAGTTTAGCTTACAGCCCAGGCGTAGCCGAACCTTGCAAAGAAATTGCTGCAAATAAAGACGATGTTTATAAATACACTGCAAAGGGCAATTTAGTAGCTGTAATATCTAACGGAACCGCTGTACTCGGCCTCGGCGATATTGGCCCCGAAGCAAGTAAGCCTGTGATGGAGGGTAAAGGTGTACTATTCAAAATTTTCGCAGATATCGATGTGTTCGATATTGAAATCAACGAAAAAGATCCTGAAAAATTTGTACAAATTGTTCAAGCATTAGAGCCCACTTTCGGAGGTATTAATCTTGAAGATATCAAGGCACCCGAGTGTTTTTATATAGAACAACAATTGCGTGAAAGGGTGAATATACCCATCATGCACGACGATCAGCATGGCACAGCCATCATTAGCGGTGCAGCACTGCTCAATGCACTAGAATTGCAAAAAAAGAAAATCGATAAAGTTCGCTTTGTTGTAAATGGAGCAGGTGCAGCAGCCATGAGTTGCGTACAGTTATATATTAGCCTTGGTGCCAAACACGAAAACTTCACCATGTTTGATAAAGATGGGGTGTTGCATAAAGGCCGTACCGACTTAGACGCTACCAAACAAAAATTCGCTATCGATAGTAAAAAAGCTAGCATCAAACTAGCCGATGCCATGAAAGATGCCGATGTATTTCTGGGTTTGTCGGTCGGCAATGTGGTAACACCTGATATGATTAAGAGTATGGCAAAACGCCCCATCGTTTTTGCCATGGCCAACCCCGATCCGGAAATATCGTACGAAGCTGCTACCGAAGTTCGCAACGATATTATTATGGCAACCGGCCGTACCGACTTCCCCAATCAGGTGAATAACGTATTAGGCTTCCCATATATTTTCAGAGGCGCTTTAGATGTTCGTGCAAAACGTATCAATGAAGCCATGAAGCTGGCTGCCGTACATGCCATTGCCAATCTTACAAAACAGCCTGTACCCGATATTGTGAACCTAGCGTACAACCAAAAAAATATCAGTTTCGGTCCCGAATATATTATTCCTAAACCACTCGATCCACGTTTATTAAGTACTGTTGCACCTGCTGTTGCTAAGGCAGCTATTGAAAGTGGTGTAGCTCAAAAAACAATCGACAATTGGGATAACTACGCCATTGAACTCAATAAACGTTTAGGGCTCGACAACCAAATTATACGTGTACTAGGTAGCCGAGCACGCCGCGACCCACGCCGTATCGTATTTGCCGAAGCCGATAATCAGAAAATCTTAAAAGCAGCCAGTATCATTTACGATGAAGGTATTGGAATGCCCATTTTACTGGGTGCAAAAAACAAAATAGAAGCTATTGCCGCAGCCAACAATATCGATTTAACTGATATTCCAATCATCGACCCACGTAGCGATGAAATGGAAGAAAGGCGAAACTTTTATGGTGAATTATTCTTCAAAAAACGCCAACGCAAGGGCTTCAACCATTACGAGAGTATTAAAATCATGAAAGAACGCAACTACTTTGGTTGTATGATGGTTGAAACAGGCGATGCCGATGCCATACTCTCAGGGCTTACTAAAAACTACGATGAAGCTATAAGACCAGCATTACAAATTATTGGTACCGAAGAAGGCGTGAAGAAAATTGCTGGCATGTATTTGTTACTTACTAAACGCGGGCCACTATTCTTAGCAGATACTACAGTTAACTTCAACCCTACCGCAGAAGAGCTTGCCGATATTGCAATGTTGGTGGCCAAAGAAGTTCGCAACTTCAACCTAACACCACGTATAGCCATGCTTAGCTACAGCAACTTTGGTAGCAGCAAAAGCTCCGAAGCACAACTAGTAGCCGAAGCAACTCGCATATTAAAGCAACGTAACCCAAGCTTGGTAGTAGATGGTGAAATGCAAGGTATGTTAGCTTTTAACCAAGAAATACTACGCGACAACTACCCATTTAGCGATTTAGTGGGCGAAGAGGTGAACGTACTCATCTTCCCCAACTTAACAGCCGGCAACGTAGCCTACAACTTACTCAAAGAAATTGGTGGTGCCGATGCAATAGGCCCCATCCTTTTAGGCTTGAAAAAACCCGTTCATATATTACAATTGGGCAGCAGCGTTCGTAATATTATTAACATGGCTAATATTGCAGTGGTAGATGCACAATTAAAATGCAAAGCCGATACAGCAGCCATTATTGAGCGTAGCCCATGGTGGAAGCGTATGAAAAAAAATAAAAAATAACACCCATGATAGGTGCTTTGCTTACGCAAATAGGCCGTTACTTATTGATGCTCAGAGGTATGTTTAAACGCCCTGAGAACTCAAGCGTATATTGGAAAGAACTCATGAACCAATGCACTGAATTTGGCATTGGTTCATTACCTATTGTAGTAATAATTTCACTGTTTTTAGGAGCCGTAACCACCGTACAAACTGCCTACCAGTTGGTTACACCATTAGTACCACGCCAAACCATTGCACAAATTGTAAGAGATAGTGTAATTCTTGAACTAAGTCCAACAGTACTAAGTATTGTATTAGCCGGTGTTATTGGCAGTAAAATTGGCAGCGAGCTTGGCAACATGCGAGTTAGCGAACAAATTGATGCCCTTGAAATTATGGGCATCAACACCAAGAGCTACCTTGTAATGCCTAAAATACTCGCGGCACTTATTATGGTGCCTTTCTTGGTAGTAATCAGTATGTTTCTAGCCATTTTAGGAGGCCGCGTAGCAGGCGATTTAACGGGCATTTTAACCTCTAACCTTTACGATATGGGGTTGCGACAAAACCTCGTAACCTATAATATTTTCTTTGCCCTTAGCAAAGCTTACACTTTTGCTTTCATCATTAGTAGCATACCAGCATACTTCGGTTATTATGTAGAAGGTGGTGCTCTAGAAATTGGCCGAGCAAGTACCAAATCAGTAGTTGTGAGTTGTATTATGATTCTTTTGGCCGATTATTTATTAGCTGCACTTCTATTATAAGCAACCACAGTGCCGCCTTCATTTTTCGAATATTTCCCGAAAAAGGTATATCGGTATTTACCGCAAGGTACATTTTTGCAAAAAACCTATTAAATGAGTAGACTATTATTTATTTTCTTGTTTTCATCCCTTACGGTAAATGTATTGGCAGGTGATACCACGGTTATATATAAGCCCGATGCTAATGCCAAAGCTGATATCGCAGCAGCGATTGCTAAAGCCAAAAAAGAAGGTAAGCATGTGTTATTAATGGCTGGTGGTAATTGGTGCAGTTGGTGCCTACGTTTTAATACCTTAACCACATCCGATGCACAACTCGATAGTGCACTCAATACTAATTATGTGTTATATCATTTGAATTACAGTAAAGAAAATAAAAACGAAGCTGTTTTCGAGTCGCTAGGTTTTCCGCAACGTTTTGGGTTTCCGGTTTTTATAGTGCTGGATGCAAATGGCAACCGCATCCACACCCAAAATTCGGCCTATTTAGAAGAAGGTAAAGGATACGACAAAGCCAAAATCTTAGAGTTTTTGCATCATTGGCGTAGAGCAGCATTACTGCCATCTAACTATCTGAAAAGCTAGGTTTATAGCAGCTTATTGTAGGTGTTTTATTCCATATTAAGGGGCGGCCTTCGGCCGCCCCTTAATATTGGTAGTTTGAAACGATACCGCTTTGCAGTGCACCACACAAATACACAAACAAGCTTTACTTATCTTTACGCATGAACTTTCACGCATTTCAACAAAAAATAACCAACCCAATACAGTTTAAGCTGTTTATGCTTACACAGTTACCATCGGCTTGGCTAGCAGGGTTACGATTACAATCGCTTGATAGCGATACTGCTAAAGTGATGGTTCGGCAAAAGTGGTTCAATAAAAACCCTTTTCGCTCTATCTACTTTGCTATTTTAAGTATGGCTGCCGAAGTAAGTACAGGTGTACTAG
This sequence comes from Chitinophagaceae bacterium, assembly GCA_046296295.1. GTDB lineage: Bacteria > Bacteroidota > Bacteroidia > Chitinophagales > Chitinophagaceae > UBA10646. Next base: position 54,636 of record JBKBLG010000016.1, read on the forward strand.
CAATGGGCCATTTATACCAACGGCAACCTGCTGTTAGCATGCTTGTTGTAGAAAGCACAGGTAAGTTTTATAAAAAAGCAACAGGCCAAATTGTATTTACATGCACAGAGGGTCACTTATTACAACAAACAATTGAAACAGCAATTAGCACAAAAGAAGGCACGCAACACAAGTGCCACACCGTTGGCACGAATGAACAAGGTGAGATAGTCGCCGAGTTTTGGTTTACATGGAGTTTTAAAGCCCGAAAAGCTTAATATCGAGTTCACACTATTAAGCCTCTTGGCCAATCCATACAGCACCGCCAATACTACTTCTTGTAGCACCTGTTACGCTATGTAACACTGTATTCTCTTCACGCCAGCGTAGTACACCTAATAACGCCATCACTAATGCTTCTTTGTAAGCTACTAGTTGTGAATCGGGTACTTCTACAGTAATGTTGCAGGCTTTTACATAATGTTGTATTCGTTCTACTAAATAAGTATTAAAAGCACCTCCGCCGCATATCATCATTTTACCGTAAGGTTCGCCCTTGTGATGTGCTGCTACGGCATAGCCAATTTGCATTGCAATATGCTCTGTGAAAGTGCATAACGCATCGGCCATATTTAAGCCGGCATTAGCAATGATAGGATATAAAACATCGGTACCAAAATCGTTCGCTAACGACTTAGGAGCTGCCTGTTTAAAAAATGCTTGTGCATTCAGTTGGGTTAATGTAGCTGTATCTACCTTACCTGTAGCGGCAATAGCGCCACCTGCATCATAAGCAGCACCGGAGGGAGCTACCAACATGTTTAACACACGGTTAGCTGCAGTAACATCGTAGGCAACATAAGTTTCGGTATTAACGCTAATATTGGCAATACCCCCAAGGTTTAGGAAATAGCGATAATCGCCTAATAACAACTTTTCGCCCATGGGTACAATAGGTGCCCCTTGGCCGCCAAGCGCAACATCCATAATACGCAAGTCGCTTACCACATTAATACCGGTAACTGCCGCAATGGTTGCACCACAACCAATTTGCTCTGTAACACCTTTGGCTGGCACATGAAATGTAGTATGCCCATGGCTAGCAATTAATTGCACTTGATGCCACAAACCATGTTTTTCAATAAAAGCATTGATTTGTTCGCCAATCCAGCGGCCATAATCAACATGTAATACTGCGTAATCGTATGCAGATAATTGAGTTGCATTATTTAAACGAGCCAGCAATACATCGTCGTATGCAATGCAATCGGTATGCACCAGCTGATACGACCACTTACCGCCACTATCATCTAAATGCACAAAAGCAACGTCTAAACCATCAAGGCTGCTGCCACTCATCAAACCAATTACTCTATATACCATAACTTGAAAATTTGCAAACCTGCTTAAAGGTGGGTAGTTTTGCCCGCTTGCAAGTTTTAGCGGCACAAGGTACATTCTTACAGTAAATAAATAAACAGCCCGATGGTAATTAACCTTAGCGAACAACATAGCCTTATCAGCAACTGGGTAAGCGAACTTCGTAATACTGAAGTACAAAACGACAGAATGCGTTTTCGTCGAAACCTCGAGCGTATTGCCGAAGTGGCAGCCTACGAAATCAGTAAAAGCATGGCGTTCAAAGAGGTAGATATTCAAACACCACTTGGCATTCATAGTAGTAAGGTGCTGGCCGGCCAACCAATTATCGCAGCCATTTTAAGGGCCGGCTTACCCATGCATCAGGGTATGCTCAACTATTTCGACCATGCCGATAATGCCTTTGTAAGTGCCTATCGTAAGCATAATCGCGATGGCAGCTTCGAAATTGCACTAGAATATATCAGTTGCCCATCTATTGATAACCGCGTACTCATTTTATGCGACCCCATGTTGGCTACCGGTGCTTCATTGGTGAAAACCATTCATATGATGACGGAAGACGCAGAACCAAGTCAAATTCATATTGTATGTGCTATTGCAAGCAGCATTGGCATTGAGTTTATAGAACGTGAGTGCGGCAGCAACATTACTATTTGGTGCGGCGATATCGATGAGGAACTTACAGCAAAAGGCTATATTGTACCGGGCCTCGGCGATGCTGGCGACTTAGCTTTTGGTACTAAAATGCAATCATAAGCGGCCATTACCTTACGGTAAATGAATAAGCACAACCTTAACCAACACTCCCATGCAAGAACTCATCAACCGACTTATGGCACGTGGCCTTACCGAAGAACAGGCTTACGCTGCCGTAGAAGAAATCAAAAACTTTGCTAAAGAAAAGTTTCCCATTTTTAGCGGCGCTATCGATAAACTATTCGATAAATATGGCCCCAAAACGAATGAAGATGATTTTTTAGACTAACAGCACCGATATTTACCGTAAGGTACACAACTAAAACAACCAAAAGCTGTTATTGATATTGTAAAAACTGCCCTTTTGTCGGGGCATTTTTATTTGCATACAATTTGCCCTTAAATTGCCTACCTACAAACGATAAATATTTAGCACTATGGATTTTGGAAAAGAATTTGAACGCTACGCAGTGAAGCATCGCAACATTAGTAGTGCCACATTGCATCATTACACCAATCATCAAATCACCAACCTCACGCCATATATCATTGAGGAACGCCCATTAAACATTGCACAAATGGATGTGTTCAGCCGTTTAATGATGGACCGCATCATTTTTATGGGAGAGCAGGTGAACGATTATGTAGCCAATATTGTAACCGCACAGCTTCTGTTTTTAGAAAGTACCGACCGCACACGCGACATTCAAATGTATATCAACAGCCCCGGCGGTAGTGTATATGCAGGCCTAGGCATTTATGACACCATGCAATTTATTGGCCCCGATGTTAGTACTATTTGTACCGGCATGGCAGCTAGCATGGGTGCAGTATTGTTAGGTGCAGGTGTTAAAGGCAAGCGAACAGCCTTAAAGCATGCTCGTATTATGATTCATCAGCCAAGCGGTGCCATTGGCGGACAAGCCAGCGACATTCAAGTAACGGCTCGTGAAATCAAAAAAATAAAGTACGAGCTCTACGAAATTATTGCCCACCATACCGGCCAAACTATTGAACAAATTGAAAAAGATAGCGACCGCGACTATTGGATGACCGGCGAAGAAGCAAAAGCCTACGGCCTTGTTGATGAAGTGCTTTTAGTGAATCCTAGAAAACAGAATAGAATTTAATTTTTCACTTACGTAAATGAATACGCACATGTTGACGAATAAATATATGCTTGCCCCTTGGCAAATGAATGAGGATGATGACGAAAGCAAAGAGCAACAAAAAGAACAACAAGTTGGCCCACAAATGATGAAGAAGATGGAAAAACTCTTTTTCGAAAAAAGAGCAGTGTACTTATGGGGGCCGGTAGACGATAAAAGCGCAAGAGATGTGGTTAGCAAACTATTACTTCTTGATGCCGATAAGCCGGGCGAAGAAATTAAATTGTATATCAATAGCCCCGGTGGCGTTGTTACAAGCGGTATGGTAATGTACGATACCATTAAAATGATTGACAGCCCTGTAAGCACCATTTGTATGGGTTTGGCTGCAAGTATGGGTAGTATTTTGCTAAGTGTGGGCACAAAAGGTCGCCGCTATATTTTTCCGCATGGTGAAGTAATGATTCACCAACCAAGCTTGGGCGGCTACTATCAGGCCACAAGTGCCGATATTGAAATACAAGCCATTCAAATGGAAAAAACCAAACTACTTGGTGCCAAAATTTTAGCTGAAAACTGTGGCAAATCGGTAGATCAAATTCTTAAAGATTTTGACCGCGACTATTGGATGGATGCCCAAGAAGCCGTTGCATATGGCATTGTAGATGGTATAATTAAGAACTTATAAGCATTTACCGTAAGGTACATGTACTAAATTAACATAACTGCTGCTAAGAGAAAGCCGCTGCGTACAGCGGTTTTCTTATTTTCGTACTCTTAACTCGTATTAAGCAGATAAAATGGCGAAACAAACTCACTTGCATTGCTCTTTTTGTGGCCGCAACCGCGATGAAGTTAAAATACTCATTGCTGGTAACGAGGGCCATATTTGTGAAAACTGTATTGAGCATGCACAACAAATTATTTCTCAAGAGTTAGAACAACATCAACAAAAAACTTACGGTCAATTGGCCTTTAGCATTCGTAAGCCTAAAGACATTAAAACCTACCTCGATCAATATATTATTGGGCAGGATGAAGCGAAAAAAATTATTTCTGTAGCTGTATATAACCATTACAAGCGTATCACACAGAAAGTGCAAGACGATATAGAAATTGAAAAAAGCAACCTGATTATGGTGGGCGAAACCGGTACCGGTAAAACGCTCATTGCAAAAACAGTTGCTAAATTGCTCAATGTTCCTTTTGCTATTGTAGATGCAACAGTATTTACCGAAGCGGGTTATGTTGGCGAAGATGTAGAAAGCATGCTTAGCCGCCTATTACAAAACTGTAATTACGATGTGCAAGCTGCCGAACGTGGTATTGTGTACATTGATGAAATTGATAAAATTGCACGTAAGCAAGATAACCCAAGCATTACACGCGATGTAAGTGGCGAAGGTGTGCAACAAGGCTTACTAAAAATGCTAGAAGGCACCGAGGTGTTGGTACCACCACAAGGAGGTAGAAAACACCCTGAGCAAAAAATGATTAAGGTTAATACAAGCAATATTTTATTCATATGTGGTGGTGCGTTTGATGGTATAGATAGAATTATTACTCGCCGTATTAATACCCATGCGATTGGCTTTAACGTAAATAAAGATGAACAAGAGTTTCAACGCAAAAACTTGCTTCGCTTTGTTAATGCACAAGATTTAAAAAACTTTGGTTTAATACCAGAGCTATTAGGCCGCCTACCTATTGTTACGCACTTAGAACCACTAGATGCTGCTACTCTAAAAGCCATTTTAACAGAACCGAAAAACAGCTTGATTAAGCAATACACACGTTTATTTGAAATGGAGGGTATTAAGTTGCAAGTAGATGAAGATGTTCTCAGTTACATGGTTGAAAAGGCCCTCGAATTCAAACTTGGTGCCCGTGGCCTACGCAGTATTTGCGAACATATTCTCACAGAAGCCATGTTTGAACTGCCAGGCACCGATACAAAGGCATTACACGTAACTTTACCTTACGCCAAAGAACAACTTGAAAAAAGCAAACTAGGATTACTTAAAGTTGCATAATCATTTACGTAAGTATTAAAAACATTTTAAAACATGAACGAACTCGTAGAAAAATTAAAAGCCGAAGCCGGATTAACCGATGAGCAAGCACAGAAAGCTATTGCAACTATAGTAGGTTTCGTGAAAGAAAAATTCCCGATGTTGGGTGGGGCTGTTGATAACATTTTTAGCAGCCAACAATAAAACATAAGAAACGGATGTTGTTAACAACATCCGTTTTTATTTTGCAGCATGCGTTATACCATTTTGTTGCTTATACTAGGTGCAAGTTGTCAACTCACAAAAGTTACTGCTCAAAACAATACTGCTTTGTTGTTACAAAACAAACGTTTTCAGTTTTCGCCAACAACAGTATATCCCCTTACGGGTAAAAGTAGAAGCGTTACCGGCAGTGATTATTTTTTACAATTACGCTCCGATACCCTGAGCTTATATCTGCCATATTTTGGCAAGTCGTTCAGTAGTTTCTCTAATGCTTTCACAAAAGGTGGAGCGTTCGACGAAACATTCATAAAAAATTTCACTTATACCCTTCAGCAAAACACAAAAAATACTATTATTAAAATTACCACACAACAAGGCGATGTTGCTAAAATTATCATGACCGTTTATGCTAATGGCACGGCCGATGTAACGTTACAAAGTAATAGTAGGCAGCCTATTCGTTATTTTGGCAATATTAGTGCAGTACCTTTTAAAAAGAAACTTAAGTAAGCGAACCATTGCCTGTTAATTACTTTCTTGTAAAGGTAACCTTACTGTAAATGTACTGCCTACACCAGGTACACTTTTAATGCTAAGCTTACCGCCATGTCGGTTAATTAAATCTATTACTAAGGCCAATCCGAAACCGCTACCCTTTTCGTTACGTGTACCCTTAGTAGTGAAATAAGAACGAGCATCAATCTTATGAATGGTTTCGGCACTCATACCAACACCACTATCTTCTACTTCAATGATAGCGTGCCTATCGTCTTTACTAGAGCGTACGATAATAATACCATCTTCAGGTGTGAACTTGATAGCATTGCTAATTAAATTTCTGAAAATAATTCGCAACATTTCGCTCTCTGCCATTAACACAAGATTGCTATCTACCTGATTTATAATTTGTAAGTGCTTGTTTTGTAACGCAATCTTTTGTTCATCAATTAACTGACGCACTAACAGAAACATATTGTTGGGTACATGCGGTAGTTTAACCCCTCCCATTTGACTTCTAATCCAAAATAGCAAATTATCAAGTAAGGTAATACTGTGAACATACTGCCCCTCGAGTTGCTCTAATAACTGTTCCGTTTCTTGTGCACTCACTAATTTGAGATTAATTAAATCGAGCACACTCTTTGTATTCACCAAAGGGTGCCGCAAATCGTGACTAATGATACTCAACAGTTTGTCTTTTAGCCGATTTTCGGCTTCTAATTTTTCATTTTGAGCTCGTATCTCTTGGTTCAAAGCATCTAAGTGAATAGCATTTTTTTGAATAATTTCATTTTTACTTTCTAATTCAATGGCGGCTAGTTGTGCTTTTTTAAAATTGTTATAAGCTTGCCATGCTAGCACCATTACCACTATTAGCCCAGCAACGAGCACCACTAATCCGGTTTGTTGCCAATCGGCCAATGCCTGTGCCGATGCAATTTGTTGCTTGCTTTGTTGATACCTATCTTCTTGTTCGCGAATGATATCGGCAAATTTGGTAACGTAGTTATTTTGCTCTTCGAATGTGCTGTCTTGCAGTTGAATTAACTTATGCTGCAGTGCAATAAGTTTAGTTGTATTTCCTTGTTGTTGATAGGCACTAATAAGCAGACGCAAGCTATTCATTTGCAGTTGTACCGCCCTTACGTTGGTAGCAGCTTCTAAAGCATTTTCGGCTATAACTATGGCATCACTATTTTGCTTTGCATCCATGGCTAGTTTTGCCTTTTGTAGCAATATCAATGCTTTGCCATAATTATCGTTACCATTATTGAGTTGTAAAGCGCTATCGAGTAATTGCGCGGCAAGGTTATACTTGCCTTGACTTTGATATAGTATGGCTTTGTTGTACAGACATTTCTTTAGTCCATATTGGTATTGAGTATTTACCGCAAGGTGATAAGCTTCATCAATCACCAATGCCGCTTTCGAAGTATCTTTCTTTTCTTGGTAGGCAGTTGCTAAGGTATTGTAGGTATTCACTAGCTCTTGTACGTTATTAGCCGACTTGTAAATAGTGATATTTTGTTCTAGCAACTTTATAGCTTCAGTAAAAGCTTTGGTATCGAGCAGCAACTGTGCAATCATTTGCGAGGCCTTCGCCTGTAGCAATTTTTCGTTGAGTTGATTCGCCAAATTATATGATTGATAGTACTTATCTAAGGCTTTTTTAGGCATGCCACTTTGGAAAAAAATACCGCCTTGATGAAGATAGTTGGTTATCAACCCTTTTTGATAATTCAGCTTTATCGCTTGTGATTCGGCATTTAAAAGCATGCCATAGGCAGCAACAACATCTGATTGCTTTAGGGCAAAGGCTTTAGCATTCAAAGAATCTACCAATGCAATAGACATACCTTCATTAATATTATCTTGTGCGGTTGTACTGTTGTAAATAGTACAGTACAAAACAAGAAAGCAAAGGCTTTTCCAGAAAGTTGATATTGGTGTACTGTATGGCATTAACGCATTATAGCTTTAAACTTACCTACTGACGGCCATTTATAAATATAGGCGATTACACGCAAATGATTGGAAATAAAACAAACATAGTATTCACAAAAAAAACGCCAAACAAAGTTTGGCGTTTTGAATAAAGTGAGCTGACGATTTATTTAATTTATTCAGCACTTGGCTTAACCAAACCTAACTTAGCTTCTAAACTTAGTGTAGCATGTGGTACGGCCCGTAAGCGATTTTTATCAATAAGCTTACCTGTAACTCTGCAAATACCGTAAGTTTTATTTTCAATACGTACGATAGCCTTTTCTAATTTGTCAATAAAATCAACTTGCCGACTAGCCATTTGGCTGAGTTGCTCACGCTCCATACTAAGGCTACCATCTTCCATAGTAGCGTACTTAGCATCGCTTTCATCGCCACTCATATCATCTTTACGGGTTATCAAACCTTGTAAATAGGCTAATTCTTTTTTAGCAGCTTCTAACTTTCTGTTAATTAACTCTCTGAACTCATTCAGTTCTGTATCGCTATATCTTACCAATGGTTCTTGTGTTTTTTGATTATCTACACGCTTATCTAACGAAGTATAGCCAGGCGTGTAAGGAATAGATGTTTTTACAGTAAGCTTAGGCACTTTAACTTCTTTTACTACTTCTTCTTTCTGTTGCTTGCGCTCTGGTTTTTTGTAAGCAGTAATTGGTGCCGGGCCTGCCTCTACAGGACGCTTAGTTTCAACCCTGCCCGATTTAGCAGCCTTCGCAGCCTTTATTTGTTTGTTAGCCTTTTCTAAAGCTGCTTCTCTAGAAGCTTTAGTACCCTTTTTAGGTACCGGCTTTCCAGATTTTTGAACAGGTGCTACTTTGGGTTCTTCCGCTTTTGGTGTTTGTTTTGCCGGCACTTCAGGTTTAGAAGGTGCAACAGCCTTTTTGGCAGGTGCAGGTGGTGCAGCTTTTTTAGCAACAGGTTTTGCAACTGGCTTATCTACTTTGGCAGGAGCAGCCTTTTTCACTGGTGCAGCAGCCTTTTTGGGTGTAGCAACCGGTGCAGCTTTTTTAGCTGGTGCCGCTTTGGCGGAAGGCTTTGCAGCAGGTGTAGCTTTTTTAGCTGGCGCAACTGATTTTGGTGGCGCAGCTTTAGCAGCTTTTTTCGGTGCTGCTTTTGGGGTGGGTTTCTTTGTAGCCATCGTTCTTAGCCTTTTTTTATAACACTTACTTTTAGCACAACATCGTTAACATCAATTTCAATGCCACCCTCTAATTCGTTAACAAAAACAATATCGTCTGCTAAAATTTCGGTGCTTATGTAGTTGTTAAATGGTTGTAAGCTTTGTTCAAGCTCACCGGCTTGAACAGTCACGAATATACGGTCTGTTAGTTCATAGCCATTTTCTTTGCGAATATTTTGTACACGATTTATAAACTCTCTTGCATCGCCCTCTTGCTTAAGTTGTTCAGTTATCGTAATATCCAACGCTACCGTGAGTGCTCCTTTAGAGGCAACACTCCAGCCGGGGATGTCTTCTGCAGTAATTTCAACGTCGGCTAATGTAATGTTAACTGTGGTAGAAGTCAATTTCAAATCTATCGACCCGGCGGCTTCTAATTGTGCAATATCATGCTGTTGCATAGCAGCGATAGCAGCAGCTGCAGCTTTCATATTAGCACCTAGGCGTGCACCGAGTGTTTTGAAGTTAGCCTTAATTTTTTTCTTGATTACACCTTCGGTTTCAGTGATGTATGTAAGTTCTTTCACATTCACCTCGCTTTTTATTAAATCTTCCACACGCTCTAATTGTGCTTTCATCTCAGGATTTAATACAGGTATCAATACCTTTTGCAAAGGCTGACGTACTTTGATGTTCACTTTTTTACGCAAGCTCAGTACCAAAGAACATACATCTTGTGCTAGCTGCATTCGCTCTTCTAAGGCTTTATCTATCATTAGCTTATTAGCCTTAGGAAAGTTAGTATGATGGATAGACCTTTCGGTAAATCTTTCAGTAACAGCATTTAATCTGCTAAAAACGGCTTCACTAAAAAAGGGAGAAATAGGAGCAATTAAACGCAATACTGTTTCTAAACACTCATATAAAGTTTGGTAAGCTGCTATTTTATCGGCTTCATACTCACCTTTCCAGAACCGGCGACGGCAAAGACGAACGTACCAATTACTCAAATGCTCGTCTACAAAAGTTTCAACCAACCGCCCTGCTTGTGTTGGCTCGTAGTCGTCGAAAGCATTTGTAACATCTTCAATAAGAGTATGTAGTGTACTTAGTATCCATCGATCAATCTCAGGACGTTCCTGTATTGGAATGTATGCCTCTTTAAATGCAAAACCATCAACATTAGCATATAGTACGAAAAACTGATAGGTATTGAAAAGCGTTCCAAAAAACTTACGTTGTACCTCTTGAATACCATTAAGATCGAACTTAAGATTATCCCACGGACTCGCATTGGTTATCAAATACCAACGCGTAGCATCAGCACCAAACTTTTCGATGGTTTCGAATGGGTTAACAACATTACCCAAACGCTTACTCATTTTATTACCATTCTTATCTAGTACCAAGCCATTACTTACAACCGTTTTGTAGGCTACACCTGCTTGCTCACCGGCAGCTTGCATACCTGAACCTTCCCACAATCCGGCGGCTTTTAATTCTGCTTCAACATCTTCTTTCACTAAGCTCGCAATGGCATGTAAGGTATAAAACCAACCACGTGTTTGATCTACCCCTTCGGCAATAAAGCTTGCAGGATAGTTTTTTGCAAATGCAGCTTTGTTCTCAAATGGAAAGTGATGCTGTGCGTATGGCATGGCACCGCTATCGAACCATACATCAATTAAATCGGGCACTCGCATCATTTTTTTACCGGAAGGTGATACTAGTATTACTTGATCTACTTGTGGCTTATGTAAGTCGGTAATTTCTTGTATCTTACTTTCAGGATGCAACTTTGCTTTCAACTCGGCAATGCTACCAATACACACTTCTTCTGTACCATCTTCAGTACGCCAAATGGGTAGTGGCGTTCCCCAATAGCGGCTACGGCTCAAGTTCCAGTCTACCATATTTTCTAACCAGTTGCCAAAACGGCCTTCACCTGTACTTTTTGGCTTCCAATGAATGGTTTGGTTGAGCTGTACCATGCGTTCTTTTAATGCAGAAGTTTTAATAAACCAAGCATCTAACGGATAGTACAAAATAGGTTTATCGGTACGCCAACAATGAGGGTAGCTGTGTTCGTATTTTTCTACTTTAAGTGTTCTGCCTGCCAGCTTTAACTTAACGGCAATATCTACATTCACATCGGCATAGCTGGGGTCATCTTTGTAGTTTTTCACGTAGCGGCCACTAAACTCTCCTAAGCCTTCTACGAATTTTCCTTCTCTATCTACTAATGTTAGAATACCAATATTGTACTTTTTACCCACTTTAAAGTCGTCGGCACCAAAGGCGGGTGCAGTATGTACAATACCTGTACCATCTTCTGTAGTTACAAATTCGCCGCATAACACTTTAAACGGAACAGCATCGGGCGTAATTGCTCTGATAGCTGCATCATTATTAGCCTCGTAAGGTAATAGCTGTTCATAACTAATTCCTTCTAATTGAGCTCCCGAACATGTGGTTACTATTCGCCAAGGAATAATTTTTTGATCGGCTGTGTAAGTACTAAAATCAGCGTTTTCGCCCTCAGCTTTAAAGTATTTCCCCAAAAGATTTTTCGCTATTACAATGTACTGGGCCACATGTGTGTAAGGATTAAAAGTATGTACTAATACATATTCAATTGCAGCACCTACCGTTAGACCTAAATTTGATGGCAGTGTCCAAGGTGTAGTCGTCCAAGCCGATAAATATACATCGTTGCCTTCGGCGGCATCAAATAAAAAAGCTGAGCTATCGTTGCGAACCGCCTTGAACAAAACAACTGCACTGGTATCTTTTACATCTTTATAGGTACCAGGTTGGTTTAACTCATGACTACTTAAACCTGTGCCTGCTGCCGGACTGTAAGGTTGAATACTTACACTCTCATACAACAACCCACGGTTATACATTTTTTGGAGCAACCACCATAAGCTTTCGATGTAGTTATTTTCGAACGTGATGTAAGGGTTATTTAAATCAACCCAGTAACCCATTTTGGTGGTAATATCGTCCCACTCTTTTTTATAACGCAGTACCGCTTCACGACATTTCTGATTATATGCCTCCACAGAAATTTTATGTCCGATATCTTCTTTAGTAATGCCTAATTCTTTTTCTACACCTAGCTCAACAGGTAAGCCATGCGTATCCCAACCACCCTTACGTTCTACCTGAAAGCCTTGCATGGTTTTATAACGACAAACCAAATCTTTCAAAGTACGGCTAATCACGTGGTGTATACCGGGCATACCATTAGCACTCGGTGGGCCTTCGTAAAAAACGAAGCTAGGAGCACCTTCACGCAAAGCAACGCTTTGTTCAAAGGCCTGCTCGGCCTGCCACTTTGCTAAAATTTCTTTCTCTACCGAAGGCAGGTTCATGCCGCCTTCAAATGCTTTATACTGAGCGTTCATATTATTATTAATGATGCGGCTTTAGCTTCAACAGCGCCGCTTTCGGGCGGCGAAGTTAATAATTGTACACCAACCCTTAACTTATATACAATGAAGTTTTAGAAAGGGAATCATACATTTACCGAAAGGTTACTCTTTTCTACCTTACGGTAAATATGATTGCTATTGGTTAGAATACACAAATAGCCTCATCTTCGCATTATGCCATCTACCATTATGATTACAGGTGCTACGGCTGGCTTTGGTGCCGCTATCGCTACCACATTTGCCCGTAAGGGCTATCGCCTCATTATTACGGGCCGCAGAACAGAACGGCTACAACAATTGGCAGCGCAACTAAAAGCCGAAGGCAACGAAGTGTGCTCGTTAGTATTTGATGTTCGAAACCGTAAAGCTGTTAAAGCAGCCATTGATGAGCTACCAACAAATTGGCGCAATATTGATATTTTGGTTAATAATGCAGGCTTGGCACTTGGCCGAGATACTTTTCATGAAGCCAATTTAGATGATTGGGATACCATGATTGATACCAACGTTAAAGGGCTATTATATGTTAGCCATGCGGTGGCTCCACTTATGATTGCACAAGGTAGCGGACATATTATTAATATCGGTTCTATTGCCGGAAAAGAAGTGTATCCGGCAGGTAACGTCTACTGTGCTACTAAACATGCGGTTGATGCTATTTCAAAAAGTCAGCGTATAGATTTATTACCCTATGGCATTAAAGTAACGGCAGTGCACCCGGGTGCTGCTGAAACAGAGTTTTCGCTGGTACGTTTTAAAGGCGATGCAGCCAAGGCTGCAGCAGTTTATCAAGGTTTTACGCCATTATCAGCACAAGATGTTGCCGATGTAGTGGCATATGTTGCTAGTGTTCCGAAACATGTTTGTATCAACGATATTGTAGTGATGCCAACAGCGCAGGCGAATAGCACTACTTTCTTTAAACAATAGTTTTTAGAATATGTAATTAAGATGGGGCGGCCTAAGGCCGCCCCATCTTAATTACAGGCGCTTGAGCTTACGCTTGCGTTATTCTTAATCGGTTTTTGGATGATTTTCCTTATCAAGTAATTTTTGATCCTCCGCTGCATCATTATCAATTGCTTTTGAGGCTAACGCATCTTCTTCAAATGCCTCCTCGTTTGTAACAGCACTACTTGTAGATTCGAAATCACTGATTACAGTTGGCGCAACAGCTTGCTCGGCAAGCACTTCTTTGATTTTCGGAAGCTCATCGGTACTGTTAAGACCAAAATAATCCATGAAATTTTTACTTGTACTATACACGAGTGGCTTACCGGGTAAGTTTTCGTTACGTCCAGAAATAACAATTAGCTCTTTCTCGAGCAACTTCTGAACACTATAATCGCTGTTAACGCCTCTAATCGCTTCTATTTCGCCTTTGGTAATTGGTTGTTTGTAGGCGATAATGGCGAGCGTTTCCATAGCTGCTGTACTGAGGCGTTTTAAAAATTTATCGCCATTAAGTTGTGCAATAGTTCTATGAAAGTCGCGTTTGGTTAAAAACTGCCAACCGCCACCACTTTCACGCACTTCAAACGGATAAAACTCTGCATTGTATTTTTCGCGAATGCCAGCAACAGCTGCTTCTACTTGTTCTATTGTAATGCGTTCCTCTAAAAAAGCAAAGGCGTTGTTGATGAGCTCAAGCACATCGTTGTTAGTAAGTGGCTTATCACTAGCGAAAATGAGGGCCTCAATATGTGGTATGATTTCAGAAAGCTCCATCAGAATTGCTATTTTAAAAAAATGGTTATTTGAAAGCGTACAATACTAGTACAATTTCAAATAACCATCTACTAATAAGAAGATTGTTATCGTTATCCTTGCAAAGCAGCTGCACCACTTACAATTTCAGTAAGCTCTGTAGTAATAGCTGCCTGACGAGCACGGTTGTAAGAAATTTTCAAGCTCTTCAATAGTTCGTTAGCGTTTTCGCTGGCCTTGTCCATCGCTGTCATACGAGCACCATGCTCGCTTGCATGAGCATCTAAAACCGCTTTGAATAATTGTGTATTGAGAATTTTGGGCATCAACTCTGCAATTAACTCCTCTTTAGCTGGCTCAAAAATGAAATCTGCTTTAGTTGCACCTGCTTGCTTTGCCACTTTGGGTATAGGTAAGAAAGGTTCACAACGAAAATGTTGAGTGGCTGCGTTTTTGAATTCGCTGTATACTATTTCAATTACATCGAACTCACCTTTTAGAAAGCTTTGAACAGCAGCTTCGGCCACTTTTTGTGTGTTTTCAAAAGTTAAGTGTAAGAATAAATCTTTGTACGTATCGTTAGTTTTATAACCTTGTTTGGTAAGCGATTCAAATCCTTTTTTACCAATATTCCATATAGTAACATTGCCTTTAGCATGTTGGGTAGCATAGTGTTCGGCAATACGAGCCTTGGTGGTTTTAACCAAATTGGCATTGTAAGCACCCGCCAAACCTCTGTCGGAGGTAATACAGATAATTAAAACATTGTTAATAGTTCTTTCATCGGCAAGTTTTAGTTCTGTATCGCCATCAAGGTTGCTCACAATGTTACTAAGCATTTCTTGCAACTTTTGAGCATACGGACGCATTTGCAAAATAGCATCTTGTGCTCGGCGTAATTTGGCAGCACTTACCATTTTCATTGCCTTGGTAATTTGCTGGGTACTTTGTACGCTCTTGATACGATTACGAACTTCTTTTAACTGACCTGCCATGATTCTGTTTTTAAAAGCTCAGTGGCTACATTTACCGTAAGGTAACTATATGCCGTTTGAATTTGGCTGCAAAAGTAACAGTTTGCCCTTAGATAGCCGCACGTACTATCGAAAATTATTAACCAACCACTATTAGAGTTGTACCAATAAGCCAACACCATGCGTTGTAGTGCCTACCGAAATATGAGGGGGAACCCCTAAACGGCGTGCTTGCTGATTGTGCAAGAGGTACATAACACCATCGAACAAAAGTAGAAAAGCCCCTTGTAATACCAAGCTTTCGCCAAAGCCTTTAAGTTGCTGGCTATTGTTACGCCTACTGCGTTCTTGCAGATACGCTCCGGCTGTAATGTAGGCAATATCTAGGCCGCTATTCAATAGAAATATTTTTTCGATGCGATGTTGTTGGCGAACAACGGCATTACCTTCCAGACGTTTTGACCGTATCAATAGTGTTGCACCGGCAATTCCGCCATTTACCACATTCCAATACACATTCATTTGATGAAAGGCTTTATTGCTACCCGATGCATTATTTGCCGTAAGGCTACTTACTGCAATATTGCCGAGTGCCCAACTGCCCAGAACATACATGCCATTGCGCTGAAGTTGTTGCTGGCGCTGCCATAAACTATCGTATTGTGCCTTCGCCTGCAAGGCTATGCAACTTAACAATATGAATATTACACGCATTTTTTACTAACGCATTAATGAACCAATAGTTGCTACATGTTTGTAAAAGTGTTGAAAGGCTAGCCCCTTGCGGCCAAAACCCTTACCTTTGGCATCCTCAAAAAAGTGTCATTTTGGCTCAATAGCGAACCATGCACCTTTTTTGAGTAATCAAGTTCTGGCACAAACATGCTATAAAAAAATTCAAGTGTTATTCCCTTACGGTAAATGATTAAACGTTGGGCATTACACACCATTATTAGAACACATTAGTAATTATGTTAGGTTTTTTAAGTAAGCTACTGGGTGGCAACAAAAGTGAGAAAGACATTAAGCAAATTATGCCCAAAGTGGCTAAAATTAATGAGTACTTCCAACAGTATCAATCGCTTAGTAATGATGAACTAAGAGGTAAAACTGCAGCGTTTAAAGCCCGTATTAAAGCTCATCTGACCGATATTGATGAAACTATCGAGGCAAAAAAAGCAAGTGCTGAAGCACTTCCGGAAAACCAAATTCAGGAAAGAGACGCCATTTATAAAGAGATAGACACACTCCGCAAAAGCAGGGATGAAAAAATTGAAGAAATTCTTAACGAAATTCTGCCTGAAGCATTTGCTGTTGTGAAAGAAACGGCTCGCCGCCTTGCCAACAATACAGAACTTGCCGCTACTGCTACCGAATTAGATAAATCATTAGCAGTTAGCAAAAAGTACATTCGCATAGAAGGCGATACCAGCTATTTCAGCAACACTTGGGAGGCTGCTGGTAATACTGTTACTTGGAATATGGTACATTACGATGTACAGTTAATTGGTGGTATTGTATTGCACAATGGTAAAATTTCTGAAATGGCTACCGGTGAGGGTAAAACCTTAGTGAGTACCCTACCTGCTTACCTAAATGCATTAGCCGGCGAGGGTGTACACGTGGTAACAGTGAACGACTACCTAGCACGCCGTGATAGCGAATGGAACGGACCACTATTTGAGTGGCTAGGCTTAACCGTAGATTGTATTGATAAGCACTACCCTAACAGCCCGCAAAGGCGACAAGCTTATTTGGCAGATATTACCTACGGCACCAACAATGAATTTGGCTTCGACTACCTCCGCGATAATATGGTGCATAGCCCAGAAGAAATGGTACAACGCAAGCACCACTTTGCGATGGTGGATGAAGTTGACAGTGTTTTAATTGATGATGCAAGAACACCCCTCATTATATCTGGCCCTATCGGACATAGCGATAACACCCAACAATTTTTTGATCTTAAACCAAGAATTGAACAATTGGTAGAAGCACAAAAACGTGCTGTGAATCAATTCTTAAATGAAGCAAAGAAGAAAATTGCAGAGGGCAATGATGATGCTAAAGATGGGGGTGGCCTAGCTTTATTTAGAGCACACCGTGGCTTACCTAAGAATGGTGCACTTATCAAATTTTTAAGTGAACCCGGTATACGCCAAAAGTTACAAAAAGCAGAAAGCTATTTTCTTGCCGATCAGCAACGCGAAATGCCAAAGGCCGATGCAGAATTGTTCTTCTACATAGATGAACGTAATAATTCCGTTGAGCTTACCGATAAGGGTATTAATATGATTACCAAGTCGGGGGAAGATCCTAACTTCTTCATATTGCCCGATATTGCTGTTGGCCTTGCTAACATTGATAATGATACTTCATTACCTGCTGAAGAAAAACTGCATCGCAAAGAGGCACTACTGAATGAGTATAGCATTAAAGCAGATCGTATTCATACCATTCAACAATTACTGAAAGCTTATACACTCTTTGAAAAAGATCATGAATATGTAGTAATTGATGGTCAGGTTAAAATTGTAGATGAACAAACCGGTCGTATCATGGAAGGTCGCCGCTACAGCGATGGCCTACACCAAGCCATTGAAGCAAAGGAAAATGTAAAGATTGAGGCAAGCACACAAACCTATGCCACTATTACTTTACAAAACTACTTCCGTATGTACCACAAACTATGTGGTATGACGGGTACTGCCGAAACAGAAGCACAAGAATTTTGGGACATCTACAAACTCGATGTAGTTCAAATACCTACCAACATACCTATTAAACGTAAAGACGAGCATGACCTCATTTACAAAACCAAAAAAGAAAAGTACGGTGCTGTAGTTGATAAAATTGTAGAACTCCGCGAAGCTGGTCGCCCAGTGTTAGTGGGTACCACCAGCGTAGAAGTAAGTGAATTATTAAGCCGCATCTTACGCCAAAAACAAATACCACATAATGTACTAAACGCTAAACAGCATGCTCGTGAAGCACAAATTGTAGCAGAAGCAGGTTTAGCAGGAGCAGTAACCATTGCCACTAACATGGCTGGGCGTGGTACCGATATTAAACTAGGGCCCGGCGTTAAAGATGCCGGCGGTTTAGCTATTTTAGGTACAGAACGCCACGAAAGTCGGCGTGTTGACCGCCAGTTACGTGGTCGTGCCGGACGCCAAGGCGACCCTGGCAGCAGCCAATTCTTTGTATCTTTAGAAGACGACCTCATGCGTATGTTCGGCAGTGAACGTATTGCAAAAGTGATGGACTTTGCTGGTTACAAAGAAGGAGAGGTAATACAGCATAGTATGATTACCAAAAGCATTGAAAGGGCACAGAAAAAAGTAGAAGAAAACAACTTTGGTATTCGTAAGCGTTTGTTAGAGTACGATGATGTAATGAACAAGCAACGTACCGTAATATACAGCAAACGTAACCATGCTTTGTTTGGCGAACGCTTAGCTATTGATTTAGATAATGCGTTTTATGCAACAGCACAAAGTGTTGTTGCTAACAGCAAAGAAACTGCCGACTACGAAGCCTTTACACTTGATGTTATTGTGAACTTTGGTATTCAAACCAATATTTCTAAAGATGAGTTTGCGAAAGAAAAGTTTGATGTATTAGTAGATACCCTGTATCATGAAGCCTATACTGCATATCAAAACAAGAAGCAAGCAATTGCACAACAAGTAGTTCCAGTATTTGCTAATATTCGTAACGAGCAAGGTGCGCATATTGAAAACGTTGCAGTTCCATTTACCGATGGTAAAATTGGCTTACAAATTGTTGCCAACCTCGATAAAACATTACAAACCAACGGTGCAGAACTATTGCACGCCTTAGAGCGTAACATTACACTCAATTTCATTGATAATGCCTGGAAAGAGCATTTGAGAAATATGGACGACTTAAAACAGAGTGTTCAAACAGCAACGTATGAACAAAAAGATCCGTTGGTGATTTATAAAAAAGAAGCCTTTGAATTGTTCCGTAAAATGGATGCTGAAGTAAATAAAAACATTGTGAATTTCTTAAGTCATGCCGGTATTCCGATTGAGCAAAATGGTGGAGCAGAAATAAAAGAAGGCCGCGAAGAGCACACTGATTTGAGTCATTTACAAAATAATAAAGCAGCTATTGATGCGGCAGGCACCGATTATGCTGCCAACCAAAACGATTATTACGACCCAACACCTGTGCCTAAACAACAACCTATTCAGGTAGGGCCAAAAATTGGTCGCAACGATCCTTGTCCTTGTGGTAGCGGCAAGAAATATAAACAATGCCACGGTGCTTAATGGCTATTCATTTACCGTAAGGTAGTAACTTGTATTAAAAAATTTAATACTGCCTTACGGCAAATAATAACGCACTGCATTATAATAACAAAAAGAGCAACTCAAATGAAGTTGCTCTTTTTGTTTCAATGCCAACACTATACTTTGTTTTAGAAATTACGTGTACCATTGGTTTGAATGGTATATCTAAAACGATAGATAATAGTAGTTGGGCGGGGAGGTGTACCGGCTAACGGGCCATAATCGGCTGCTAGCATTTCTAGCTTTACGTACTTATTATCGGCGGTACGAAAAACTATAATACGACCGGGGCGTGGAGAAAAAGTTCTTGTAGTACTGTTGTAATTAGCCCATTGGGTGTAATCGGTAATAGTTGCAACGTAACCAGTTTCTGGTGCTGCAGTTATGCCAGCTAAAGTACCATCAACCACCTGTACGCCACCGGTACCTGGGCCATTAGGTGTTGCGTTGGCTACCAGGTTTGTAAAAAGCATACCAAAATCCCAATCAGTAGATTGTTGTTGTGCACTTGTAACAGTTGCTTTGGTACGTAAGTTAAAATAGGTGTAGCTACCGTTAGCAGCATCGGCACTTACAGTAAGTGTTGCACTATCAGTGGTTACTGTTGGTGCTGGTGTTGCATCGTTCTTCTTTTCACAGGCTGTAGTAGAGATCATTAATCCGATTGCTACAACGGCCATACCTAATGTTTGCTTCATCATAATCTATGGTTTAAAAATTATTTACGTTTTTGAAATTGATAATGGATGGAGATGTAGCCATTGATGCCTAATACATTAGGTATATTAACAGCATCGCGATAATTCAACAAGTTCTCCGCACCAAGCATTACACGCCAGTGTGTATTAAAATCTTTACTCACATTAGCGTTGAGTTGTAAAAAACCATTTGCTGTTTCATCGGTTCTGTTGATGATACCGTTACCATCAACATCGTTAGTGCCCCATCTACTGCGGTAAATACCACGAACAGATGCACTCCAACCACTTGGCTGATGCCGATAAAACAACTTCACATTCAGCATATGCTTGCTACGATTAGGTAGCCCATAATAATCGCTACGTTGCAGTGCATACACCTCGTTATTGGCCTCGCTTCTACCAAACATTTTGCCATTGGCAATTGCAGCCACAACATCTTTATCGCCAGTGAATAGCAATTGATATCCTGCGGTGATAGTAAAAGAACTATTAATTTGATGCTGAATGTTAACCTCGCCACCACGGGTAAAAGAACGCTTTACATTAAAATAACTATATACTTGTTGGCCATTACCTCGCAGAGCTATAATATCGAATATGATTTGATTGCTGATATCGTTGTTAAAGAGGTTAACATCGATCGTAGTACTTGCATCCCATTTATATTGTGCACCAATGTTAAATCCGTTACTTGTTTCAGGCTTTAATTCTTTTAGATCGCTGGCTCTTGGCAGAATTGTACTGATAAACCCTTGCTGCTGCAAAGCCTGCAATTTAGCCGTAGAAATTTCGTTACTACCGTAAATAGCATAACCACCTGCTGCAGGATTCACTAAACTCAAATACAATTGGCGATAATCTGGAGCTCTGAAACCTGCACCGTAAGATGCGGTGAATTTCAAACGATTATTAGGGCTATAACGTACCGCTAATTTTGGACTTAAGCGTGAAGCATAATCTTCATTAGCATCGTAACGCAAGCCACCAATAATATTCCATTGAGCAGTAGGTTGCCATTCGTTTTGTACAAAACCGTAGGCAATATTATTAGTACGTTCACCTTCGTAACGATTGGTGTTTAAAATTTCACGAACAAAACCACCACCAACCGAAAGCGTGTTGTTAGCTGGCAGTGTAATGTTTGTTTGGTTTTCTATACGAAAAAACTGTTGCTTAAAGTAATCATAGTAATAAGAAATGCTAGTATTTTCTTCGTTAAGCTGTTGTATACTTTCGTACATAGTACCATACAATCGCAGCGAGGTAGTCACTTTGTTACTAAACCTATGCTGTATCGTAGGATTAATATTAACATCATTAATACGAATACGACCATCAATTAATTTCTGAGGTGCGGTAGTATTTACATTAGCATCAAACAAATTTTTAGTTTGCTCATAGCTATATCTTGCAAATACCAACAGCTTTGTTTTGGTTCCCAACAACTGATTGTACTGTACTTGTGCAGTGTTATTGGTAAATGGATCTTGTGTGTAACCTACTAAGTTATTGTTATAATCGCTGCCACCAAACCGATAGCTATTTAACGCAACATGTGTGCTACTTTTCTTACCTATAAAGCTGCCATTGGCACAAGCATCAACAATTCCGTAACTACCCATACGCAAGCTAGCACCTAATTTATTTTGCTGAGGTTGTTCTGTAATAATATTAATAACACCACCCATTGCCTCACTACCGTACAAGCTACTACTAGGCCCTTTCACTACTTCTACTTTTTTGATATTAGCTACAGTAAAGCGTGATAAATTCAATGTGCCGCCTTGCCTTCCAATAACGGGTTCTCCATTAATGAGAATTAATGTGTAATCAGGGCTCATTCCTTGTATCTGTACGCCATTACCAAATACGCCACCGCCCATACCTGCTGTACCAGAACCACTAGTAATAAACAAACCTGTTTGTTCTTGCAGCAACTCTTGCATACGCACCACACCTGCAGCTTGTATTTGTTGCTGTGTAATCATAGTGAAGGGTACAGCAATATTCGACAACCTCCTTTCAGTACGTGTAGCAGTAACTACCACTTCTTCAGGCTTATCATTAACAAGTGTATCTTTTTTTACCGTAAGGTTGTGTACACTCGTTTGCCCCATAGCACAAGTACCCACCATGAACATGGCTAGCATACATGAAATTGAAGCGACAGTTTTTTGCATGTGTAACAATTACTTTGCAAAAATTGCTATTGCTGCTAAAACAATTGCCATAGAAAAGTCAAACGATTGTCATTTATGCAACAATGACAATTCTATGACAAAGAAGCCGCACCTTGCGGCACAGCTACTTATGGTTAACCTTACGGTAAATACTAATGCACTCTAACACCGTTGATATAGGTTGCTGTTACAGCAAGCTGCAGCAAGGTATTGGGAGGCGTTGTGAGTAGGTTTTTAGGCAACAGCAAAAAATCGGCTCGCTTACCAACTTCTAAACTACCAACTTCGTGTTCAATACGATTCGCTTTTGCAGCCCATATGGTCATTCCGCGTAAGGCTTGTTCAGGTGTTAATGCGTTGTTCATTTGAAAACCATGGGTAGGATACTGCTTTGCATCTACCCGATACACCGCAGCTAAAAATGTTTTGAAAGGACTAATATCTTCAACCGGAAAATCGGTGCCTAAAGGCAACCATCCATTTTGTTGCAGTAATTGCTGGTAAGCATAAGCACCAGCCATACGTTCTTTGCCTAATCTATTTTCGGCCCAATACATATCGCTGGTTGCATGGGTAGGTTGCACACTAGGTACCACACTATTATTGCCAAACAAATAAAAATCGTTAGGTGCTATTACTTGTGCATGTTCTATACGCCAACGTTTATCATTTTTACCTTGCAAGTACTTCTCATATATTTTCAGTACTGTTCTATTGGCACTATCGCCAATGGCATGGGTACACATTTGAAAATCGGTTTTCACTAATACCTTAGCAAGACTATCGAAATACTTTTCATCTTTCAGTAAAAAACCAAACCAACCTGGCTTATCGGCATAATGCTTTAGCAAGCAAGCACCGCGACTACCCAAGGCACCATCGGCATAC
>JBKBLG010000017.1:0-75104 GCA_046296295.1 Chitinophagaceae bacterium
ATCATCTACAGAGTTATTACTTGCAGCATCTAACTCATGAATATTCAGCGATGTACCTTCTTCAAAACTCTTACAGCTATGGCATTGGTTACAGGCTTCACCATCGGGCTGTAGGTTTTCGCAATTGATGGTTTTGGCCAAAATACGGGCACAGGTTGTTTTGCCCACGCCCCGCGGACCGCAAAATAAAAAGGCATGTGCTAATTGCCCTGTTTTAATGGCATTCTTTAACGTAGTAGTAATGTGCTGCTGCCCAACTACTGTATTAAAATTCTGTGGCCTATACTTACGTGCCGAAACTATAAACTCATTCATGCGAGGTGCAAGATAGCAATTGCAATTTGTAGAACAACATGCATAGCCTTACGGCAAATGTAAAAATACCGCAGCAGCATTTACCGTAAGGTATGTATCGAAAAAGGTATAACATTAACCAAAACAAGTAAAACACGCAACGAAAACATCTTTGAAAGTTGCATTTTCGTACCTTACATTGGTATGCAAATGAATCCACTAGAAAGTATTATACCACCAACACAAGAAATACCAATTCCGAAGTACGACCTTGATCCTGAACAGGAAAAGAAAGAAATTCTTCGACACTACCGAGCATTGCTCCGTAGCCTTCGCCCCAAGTTGAAACGTGGCGATAGAGAATTGGTTCGTATTGCTTTTGAAATGGCCGCCGATGCCCATAAAACCATGCGTAGGAAAAGTGGTGAACCTTACATTTTACACCCTTTGGCAGTGGCGAAAATATGTGTTGAAGAAATTGGTTTAGGTGTTCGTAGTACCATTTGTGCACTACTTCACGATACTGTTGAAGATACCGACCTTACGCTAGAAGATTTGGAACGAGAATTTGGTAACGAAATTACCAAAATTGTAGATGGGCTTACCAAGATATCCAATGTAATGGATACGAACACAAGTCAGCAAGCAGAGAATTTCAAAAAAATACTCCTCACCCTTACCGACGACCCTCGGGTAATACTCATTAAACTTGCCGACCGCCTGCACAACATGCGTACGCTCGATTTTATGAAGCGTGAAAAGCAGTTAAAAATTGCTAGCGAAACTATTTGGGTATATGCACCACTTGCCCACCGTATGGGTTTGTACGCCATTAAAACCGAGCTAGAAGATTTATCCATGAAATACATGGAGCCCGAAGCCTATCGAGATATTGCAAAAAAACTCTCTGAAACCAAAAGAGAACGTACTCGCTATATCAACGAATTTATTCGGCCCTTACGGGAAAAGCTAGACCGCTCCGGATTTAAGTTTGAAATTTATGGCCGCCCGAAAAGCATTCATAGTATCTGGAATAAAATCAAGAAGAAAGGAGTTGCATTTGAAGAAGTGTACGACTTATTCGCCATTCGAGTAATTCTAGATTCACCGCAAGAAAAAGAAAAAGAAGAATGTTGGAAGGTGTACAGTATGATTACCGACGAATACACACCAAGCCCTGAACGATTGAGAGATTGGCTCAGCAACCCCAAAAGCAACGGATACGAAGCATTACACACTACTGTAATGGGGCCACAAGGCCGTTGGGTAGAAGTACAAATTCGTACCAAACGCATGAACGAAATTGCAGAGAAGGGTTTAGCAGCACATTATAAATACAAAGAAGGCAGCTCCGATGAAGACAGATTCGACAAGTGGTTTAGTCAAATCAGAGAAGTAATTACCAGTCAAGACACCGATTCTGTTGACTTCTTACAAGACTTTAAAACTAGTTTTTTAGCAGAAGAAATTTATGTGTACACCCCCAAGGGTGATGTGAAAATGTTGCCTGTAGGTAGCACAGCATTAGATTTCGCTTTTTCGATTCACAGTGCCATCGGTAGTAAATGTATTGGCGCTAAAGTGAACCATAAACTAGTACCGATAAGCCATAAACTTCGTAGCGGTGATCAGATTGAAATTATTACCAGTAACAAACAAAAACCAAGTGAAGACTGGCTCAATATTGTTATCACACAAAAAGCAAAAGCCAAAATTAAAGATGCCCTTAAAGAAGAAAAAAGGAAGATTGCCGATGAAGGCAAATACATAGCACAACGCAAGTTAGAAGGTTTAGGTGCAGCTTTCAGCCAACACAACATAGATGAACTTGTAGCATATTACAAAGTACCCAGCCAATTAGATTTGTTTTATGAAATTGCTACTAAACGTATAGACCTCAAAGAACTGAAGGATTTTCATGTGCTCGGCGATAAACTAGAAGCACCCAAAGCAGTTAAAACAGAAGCTAAAACAGAACTAACAGAGTACACCCCTAAGCCTAGTGCTAAAGATAGTGAACTGATTATTTTCGGAGAGAGTAGTGATAAAATCATGTATAACCTCGCTAAGTGCTGCAATCCTATACCAGGCGACGATGTATTTGGCTTTGTTACTACCGGCAAGGGCCTCACCATACACCGTACTAGCTGCCCCAATGCAGCTCAAATGATGGCCAATTATGGCCACCGTGTGGTGAAGACCAAATGGGCGAAAAACAAAGAAATATCTTTCTTAACCGGATTGAAAATTATTGGTTTAGACGATGTTGGCGTTATTAATAAAATCACCAATATTATTAGTGGCGATATGAAAATTAATATTTCAGCTCTAAGTATCGAAAGTGCCGAAGGCTTATTTGAAGGTAATATTCGAGTATTCGTACACGATAAAGAAGAATTAGAAGAACTTGTAGTTCGTTTAAAACAATTAAATGGCATTCAGAAAGTTGAGCGTTACGATACTGAAAAACCCTAGGATTTATCCCAAACTCTGAGTATTTTACCCAATATTTATTAGATACAATCTTATCCATATGAATACAACAACTATTAGTAGCAAGCACATTCAAGAGTTTGAAGAACGGCTTGATGTTCGTTTGTCTACCGGCCTAAGGCCTAATTTTGCTATCGTATTTAGTAGCCCCAAACAAGCTATCAGCGAAATACAGGCCATCATGTCAAAAAGAAATATTGATTTGATTGGCTGTACAAGTGCTGGTGAAATTGTTGACGACCTTGTATTAGAAAATGCCATTGTTGCATTATTATTAGAAGTTCCTGAGGGTGCCTACAAATCTTATGTACAACATATTGAACCGGGTATGACGGCCAGAAGCACCGCAGAACTAATGGCCACACAAGTACAATTATCATATACACAACCATCTATCCTTTTACTTTCTAGTGGCATTAAAAACGATGGAAGTGAAATTGTAAAAGGTATTCAACATGTACTAGGTAAAGATGTTACTTTGGTAGGTGGGCTTGCCGGCGACGACTTACAACTAGTTAAAACCGAAGTATTCAACAATCACGTTACTAGCGATAATGGCATTGCTATGGTTGCCTTCGATACTAATATCATTGAACTTAAAGGCCTAGCTATCAGTGGATGGAAAAGTATTGGCCCCGTGCTTGAAGTTACCAGAAGCGAAAACAATGTAGTGTATGAAATAGATAACACACCGGCTATGAAGCTTTACAATCGTTTTGTTGGCCTCAGCGATCAAAAACACATTGTATTAGAAGAGGGTGTAAAATACCCTTTACAAGTATATCGCGAAGATGGAACCACCGTACTTAGAGCCCCACTATTTTCAACTGAAGATGGAGGTTTAATGTTCCCGGGAGGTATTAAAGAAGGCGAAAAAGTACACTTTTGTGTCCCACCCGATTTTGATGTAATTGATAGTACCGTACAAGAATTTGCGAATTATGGCAAGCAAGCTAACACCGAAGCCGATGCCATGATTTTATTTAGTTGCTTCGCCAGACACATTGCTTTTGGCCCCATGATTCGTAAAGAAATTCAAGGCATCAGAGCTGTTTGGAACAAACCTATGATTGGTTTCTTTACCTATGGCGAAATTGGTAATACTCCCGAAGGTGGCAGCGACTTCCATAACGAAACTTGCAGCCTACTACTCATTAAAGAAAAAAATAAACATACTATTACAAACACCAACTTAAGCTAGTTCGCAACTTATGCAACAACTCGATGCAATAAAGCAAATGTTGTCAGAACATATTCCTTCGGATCATCAATCGTACCAACAACTACATCAACTCTTAGATGATATCAAGGAAGAGTTTGCTATGCTCGATTTTAAGGTACAACGCTACATTGAAGAAAAGGAAGTAATCATTAGAATGCTTGAAGCGAATGTTGAAGAGCAAAAAGAACAAAAACGCGAAATAGCAGAAGTTAACAGATTACTGGTACAGCGCAGCAACGAAATAAAAGTTCAGAACGAACAATTAGAAAAAGCCAATCATATTGCTCAGGAAGCATTAAAGTCTAAAAATGAGTTCCTAAGCACCATGAGCCACGAAATACGTACACCCCTCAATGCCATTATTGGTATTAGCTTTCATTTGTTAGAAAGCAACCCGAAACCCGAACAGATACAGCAACTCAACATTCTAAAATTCAGTGGCGAAAACCTATTAGCACTGGTGAACGATATTCTCGACTACAGCAAAATAGAAGCAGGAAAAGTTGAGTTAGAAAACAATGTATTCAACTTACCTGAGTTTTTAACACAGTTGGTAGCCATGTATCAGGTAAGAGCCAACGAAAAGCAATTAAAACTACAATCGAAGCTCAACCCTAACCTGCCCATTTACGTAAGTGGAGATGTTAATCGCCTTAATCAGATACTTTCTAACTTACTGAGCAACGCCATAAAATTCACACCACAAGGTAGCGTTACACTAGCAGTAAGCACCTTTGAAAGTTTTACCGATCATGCACGTATTGTATTTCAAGTACAAGATTCAGGCATCGGTATTGCACCCGACAAAATACCTGTAATCTTCGACAGTTTTGTACAAGCAAGTAACGATACTACACGCAAGTTCGGCGGTACAGGCTTAGGCCTTGCCATTACAAAGCGATTGCTAGAACTAATGAACAGTAGTATTGAAGTACAGAGCACACTCGGACAAGGCAGCACTTTTTATTTCACGCTCGATATGCCTATCGCTGCTGCACCTGCCGAAAAAGTACAACACCATAAAAACAGTACCGCCAATTTAAGAGGTTGCAAAATTTTGTTGGTTGAAGACAATGAACTCAATATCGTTGTAGCAAACAACTTCCTCGATAGCTGGGGCACGCAAGTTCATGTAGCACGAACAGGCACCGAGGGCATTCATATGAGTGACTCTAACTTATACGATACCATACTGCTCGATCTACAACTGCCCGATATGCACGGTATTGATGTAGCCAAATACATACGAAGTGCAATTACCAACGCCCAAACACCCATAATTGCACTCACGGCAACAGTTACATCCACCGTTAGAGCCGATGCAATTGCCGCAGGCATGAACGATTATTTAGCCAAGCCATTTAACCCAAACGATCTGCAACAGAAACTGCTTTATTACTGCCAGCAATAGTATCTATTATTACCTTACGGTAAATGAGAAATTAATTTTTACAGCTTACCTAGTTTTTACTAAGAACTTTTTAAGCAAAGCCTACTTTTGCCATCTCCAAAAGCAATTCAAAAAACCATGGTAGATGTTATTTTAGGCCTCCAATGGGGCGATGAGGGTAAGGGTAAAATTGTAGATTACTTTGCCCCACAATACGATGTTATTGCTCGCTTTCAAGGTGGTCCAAACGCTGGTCATACCCTTTACGTTAATGGCGAAAAAGTAGTACTACATCAAATTCCATCGGGTATATTTCACCAACACACCGTTAACCTTATAGGTAGTGGTGTAGTGTTAGATCCTGTAACACTCAAAAGAGAATGCGATAGAGTTGCCCAGTTTGGTATAGATGTGCGTAAAAACCTATTCATCAGTGAACGTACCAATCTTATTCTACCAACACACCGTGCACTCGATAAGGCAAGTGAATTAAGTAAAGGCGAAAGCAAAATAGGTAGCACCCTAAAAGGTATTGGCCCTGCTTACATGGATAAAACTGGCCGTAACGCCATTCGTGTTGGCGATATCTTAGATAAGTCATTTACTACACAATACATTAAGCTTCGCTTAAAGCATCAAAAACTACTAGATAACTTTCATTTTATTGAAGACATCTCCGCTTGGGAAGAAGAGTTTTTTGAAGCACTAGAATTTTTACGTACGCTCAATATTGTTAACGGTGAATACTTCATTAACGAGCAAATCGCCAAAGGCAAAAAGGTTTTAGCAGAAGGTGCACAAGGAACCATGTTAGATATTGATTTTGGCACTTTTCCTTTCGTTACAAGTAGTAATACTATTAGTGCTGGTGTTTGTACCGGCTTAGGTGTTGCACCACAAAAAATTAAAGAAGTACTAGGTGTTACTAAAGCGTATTGTACACGTGTTGGTAGCGGCCCCTTCCCTACTGAGTTATTTGATGCAACAGGCGAAGAATTACGCAAAATCGGTAACGAATTTGGAGCTACTACAGGCCGCCCTCGCCGTTGTGGTTGGATTGACTTAGTAGCATTAAAATACACTTGTATGGTGAATGGTGTTACACAAGTAGTAATGACCAAAGCCGATGTATTAGATGCTTTCAGTGAGTTGCAAGCTTGTACAGAATATTTGGTGAACGGGCAGCCTAGTGCCTATGTACCATACCAAATGAGTCGTGTAACCATTGAACCTCGTTACCAAAAATTTGCAGGCTGGCATACCGCTACCGATGCTATCAAAAACCCCGAAGCACTACCAACTGCAATGCACGAATACATCAAGTTCATCAACCAATTTGTACAAGCACCTGTTAAATATGTAAGTAACGGCCCCGGACGTGAGCAAATTGTTCATTTATAGCGGCGAACATTAAGGAAAAAAACAACTAAAAAATTTTTTGCTAGAAAAAAAACTCGTTGAAATTTTACAGCATTAATCTGATATAGGCTATGGCAAAAGCAAGTAAAACTCCTGCAAAGAACAGTATAAAGAAACCTACTGCTACTAACAGTACGGAAAAGGTATCTTCTAAATCTAAAAAGCAATTAGAAGATGATGAAGATGATTTAGAAGACGAAGAGGAAGATGAAACTCCAAAGAAAAAAGGAGCTAAAAAAGCTGCTACCAAAAAGGCTAAAGACGAAGAAGAAGATGATGATGATGACGACGACGATGATGTAGAAGAAGATGACGACGATTGGAATAAAGACGAGGAAGAAGATAGCTGGGATCCAGACTTTGATGAATTCGATATTCCCAAATCTAAGTCAGGCAGTGGAAGCACCAAAAAAGCAGGCAAAAAAGGCGAAGAGGAAGAAGACGATTTCAAATTTGATGAAGACTTCAAAGAGTTCGACGCTTTTGGCGATACAGGCTTCGATGATGATGAAGATGACGACTTTTAAATGAACGCTACTTCAGCACAATACACCGTTGCAACCCCTGTGTTGCAACTTCTAAAACAACAGATGTTGCATTGGGCACAACCATACAACATCTGTTGTTTTTTAGATAACAACAATTACACCAGCCGCCAACACAATGCAGAATGGTTGTTAGCTGTTGGTGCCACGGCCGCATTACATACCAATCATAACAACCTAGCACTACTCCATGCCTTTATTCGTGAGCACCAGGGTTGTTGGATGTTTGGTCATATTAGTTTCGATTTGCAGTGCGAAACAGAAACAGGTATTGAAAATATTCACCCCAATCATGTAGGGTTTGATACCATTAGTTGGGTAGTACCACAAGTAGTATTACAACTCGTTGATAATAGGATCACCATCACAAGTTATGCCTCGCATTTACCACCAACATTAGTATGGCAACAAATACATACTACACAAGTTATTACAGCCACCTTACCTGCGTGTTCATTTACCGCAAGGTTAAACAAACACCAATATTTACAGGCATTACAAGCTATACAACAACACATTCTGCAGGGCGATTGTTATGAAATCAACTATTGCCAAGAGTTTTTCACTTACGTAAATGACTTGCCGGTAATTACCACCTACCAACAATTAACCACCATATCTCCCAACCCATTTTCGGCATTTTATAAAGTAAATAATTGTTATGCGTTGTGTGCAAGCCCTGAAAGATACCTACAGCGTAAAGGCAACCGGTTAATTTCTCAACCCATCAAAGGCACATTTAAAAGAAACAAGCAACAACCATTAGAAGATGAGCAACTAAAGCAAGCTTTGTACAACAGTGCAAAAGATAGAAGCGAAAATGTAATGGTAGTTGATTTGGTACGCAACGATTTAGGAAAAATATGCAAGCCTGGTTCGGTACAGGTAACAGAACTGTTTGGTATTTATACCTTTCCGCAGGTGCATCAAATGATTAGCACCGTAGAAGGCACAATCAACAGTACTACAACATTAGCAGATGCACTCGCAGCCACATTTCCAATGGGTAGTATGACGGGGGCACCTAAAAACAGAGTATTACAACTCACACAACAATACGAACAAAGCCGCAGAGGCCTTTATAGCGGTAGTATTGGCTATATGCAACCTAACGGCGATTGGGATTTAAACGTAGTAATCAGAAGTTTGTTATACAACGCCACCACAGGCTATTTAAGCTATCATGTTGGCGGTGGAATAACACACTATAGCGAACCCGAATTAGAGTACGAAGAATGCCTTTTAAAAGCCAGCGCTATACAACAGCTTTTTAGCGAGGGCCACCAAAAAACACCCGCTTAATACGGCGCCAAGTTGCTTTGTATAACCCACCATCTATTTGCAACCTACGATCGGTAGTCCATACCAAAGCTTTTGAATGCGATACCTGATGCAACTTTCCAAAACCTTTGTTACGCAGTTTTAACGCCAAATATCCATCTTCATTCGTACCTGGTGGATGATTGAATTTTTCAACCGCATACCCTTGTTCTTTACGAAAGCCGCTGTTAAAGCCATATACATTAACAGCTTCATCTTTCAGGTATTTGTTAAGCCAACGAGTAAAATCGGCAAAATGCTCATAAAAAAAGTAGGTGAACCGACCTGTACTACCCACCGGAATAAACGAAAAAGTACCGTACACTAACGCCACATTATTATTGGTGTGTAAGGGTAACACCATTCGCTCAATCCACTCATCGGGATAAATAGTATCGGCATCGGCATTTAAAATGTATTTGCCTGCTGCTGCATCTAAGCCACCGTTTCTGGCATTGGTAATACCCTGCTTGGGTTCGGGCACGCAACGAACACCACATGCTTGTACCAGTTCTGCCGTTTTATCTTTACTGTTGTTATCAACAACTACAATTTCAACAGCGAACTGCGTTTTATTTGCCGTAAGGCTGGCTAAAGTTCTAACAATATTTTCCTCTTCATTATAGGCAGGTATTACAATGCTTACATCGGGCGAACCATTCTTACGTAAAAGTTGGTATTGTTGACGTATGGTTTCAAAGGCTTGTGGTGTATTGTAATTACCGTTCCAAAGTTGAGCTATTGGCTTAGGAATTGCTATTGGGTGCATGATACGGGCTTTATACTCGTAAATATAATGCTGTAAGCTATGCCTTTATAGGGTTCGAGCAATTATTAAGGTGGCTAAAGCGTCTATTAACGCCAATAAAAAAGCCTTTGGATATGGTAACCAAAGGCTTAGCTGCTAACAGTTGTGTTAACTAATAATTAATCACTTGTTCTTCAATAGTTGCAGGTATGGTGCGCCATTCATATTGTTGATTGCGTAACTGTGGTTCGAACCCAGCTTCGCGAATAGCTGCCTGTATGGTTTTATAGGTGAAGCGGTGGGGTGCTCCGGCAGCACTTACAACATTTTCTTCAATCATAATGCTACCAAAATCGTTGGCACCTGCATGCAGGCAAATTTGTGCTGTTTCTTTACCAACAGTAAGCCAACTTGCTTGTATGTTTTTAATATTGGGTAACATAATACGGCTTAATGCAATCATTCGAATGTACTCTTCGGCTGTGGTAAGATTTTGTACACCACGAATACGGGTAAGTAAGGTATCTACATCTTGGAAAGTCCATGGTATAAAGGCTAAGAAACCTTTAGCATGTGCCGGTTTCATTGCTTGTACTTCACGAATACGCACCAAGTGAATGAAACGTTCTTCGATGGTTTCAACATGCCCGAACATCATGGTAGCACTGGTAGTTATATCTAGCTTATGTGCTTCGTGCATGATCGCTAGCCATTCGTCGGCACCACACTTGCCCTTGCTAATCAGGCGGCGTACCCTATCAATGAGAATTTCTGCACCTGCACCAGGAAGGCTATCCAAACCGGCTTCTTTTAAAGCCTTGAGTACTTCGTGATGGGTACTTTTTTCGAGCTTGGTAATATGTGCAATTTCAGGGGGGCCAAGTGCATGAAGTTTGATAGTAGGAAACTCTTGCTTGATTTGGCGAAAGGTTTTGGTATAAAAATCGAGCCCTAATTCAGGATGGTGGCCACCTTGTAATAACAACTGATCGCCACCATACTTTATAGTTTCTTGTATTTTTTGGCGATAGGTATCCATATCTGTAACATAAGCTTCGGCATGACCCGGTATGCGATAGAAGTTACAAAACTTACAGTTGGCAATACAAACATTGGTTGTATTTACATTACGATCTATTTGCCATGTTACCTTTCCATGAGGTACTTGCACTTTACGCATTTCATTAGCGATGTGCATTAAATCGGCTAATGGTGCATGGTGATATAGGTGCATGCCCTCTTCTACTGATAAGTGTTCGAAGTGGAGGGCTTTGTTATATAGGTTGTTTAATTCCATATTGTAATTTGAAGTTGCAAAAAAACAACAATTGAACCACTAAGAAGTTGATTTAAGCTAAGTATATCGGTTAATTCATCATTTACCGTAAGGTTATCACAAAAAAGGCAGCCTATAAAAGGCTGCCCCGATTGTTTCCATATTTGGGAATATTATTAACGAGCTACGTTCACAGTTCGCTTTTCACGAATAACAGTTACTTTAATTTGGCCCGGGTAAGTCATTTCGGTTTGAATTTTTTGGGCTATTTCAAAGCTAAGTTGTTCGCTATCGCTGTCGGTTACTTTGTCGGCTTCTACAATTACACGCAACTCACGACCAGCCTGAATGGCATAAGCTTTTTCAACGCCATTGTAAGCACCGGCAAGGTTTTCTAAATCTTTGATACGCTGTATATACTGCTGCATAATTTCGCGACGTGCACCAGGACGGGCACCGCTGATAGCATCGCAAGCTTGTATGATGGGAGAAATCACGTACTGCATCTCCATTTCGTCGTGGTGGGCTCCAATGGCATTCACTACGGCCGGATTTTCACCATATTTTTCGGCAAGTTTGGCACCCAATAAAGCGTGGCTTAGTTCTGTTTCTTCGTCGGGTACTTTGCCTATATCGTGCAAAAGGCCGGCACGCTTTGCAAGCTTAGGGTTTAAGCCCAACTCGGCAGCCATAATGCCACACAAATTGGCCGTTTCGCGGCTGTGCATTAATAGGTTTTGACCATATGAACTGCGGAATCGCATACGACCCACCATTCTGATCAGCTCTTTGTGTAGGCCATGAACACCCAATTCCATAACTGTTCGTTCGCCAATTTCCATTACTTGCTCTTCTATTTGGCGACGTGTTTTTTCAACTACTTCTTCAATACGTGCAGGGTGGATACGTCCATCGGCTACTAAGCGTTGTAAGCTTAAACGTGCAATTTCTCTGCGTAACGGATCGAATGAAGAAAGTACAATAGCTTCAGGTGTATCATCTACAATTAAATCAACACCCGTTGCGGCTTCTATGGCACGAATGTTACGACCCTCTCTGCCGATGATTTGACCTTTAATTTCATCGCTTTCGAGGTTAAACACGGTAACGGTATTCTCAATCGTTTGCTCGGCAGCGGTACGTTGAATGGTTTGAATAACAATTTTGCGAGCTTCTTTAGTAGCCTTTTGTTTGGCTTCTTCAATAATTTCTTGTTGTAAAGCTAGTGCTTGTGTTTGAGCTTCGTGTTTGAGGCTTTCAATCAATTGTGTTTTAGCTTCATCGGCAGTTAAGCCTGCAATTTTTTCAAGGCGGCGTATGTGCTCTTCTTGATGTTTCTCAAGCTCTGTACGCTTTTGGTTCACCACTTCAATCTGTCGGTTCAGATTTTCTTTAATGGCATCGTTTTCTTTGATTTGTTTTTCTAACGAGGCTTCTTTTTGATTAATGGTAATTTCTTTTTGCTTGATGCGGTTTTCAATTTCGCTAATTTTACGATTCCGTTCGTTCACTTCTTTATCGTGCTCGGCACGCAGTTGTACAAACTTTTCTTTAGCTTCAAGTTGTTTTTCTTTTTTAATAGTTTCGGCTCGTAGCTCGGCTTCTTTAATAATGTTTTGAGCTTGTAAGTTCGCTTCGTCTATCTGCTTTTGTGTGTTTTTAGCGAAAATGAATTTGCCCGCAACAATGCCCGCCGCCAGTGCTACAATTCCAACTATAATGGCAGTAATTTCCATGCTTTTCCTTTGGTTTTACGATAAAACTGTGTGTATTTCTGTTGTTCTTAATGCAATGAATATAGTAAAAACTCATGGCAAGGCGGCGAAGATAAAAAAAGCAAGCCACACTAATGCAACTAGCTTATGAAAGTAGCAACTCCCAAAATGAATTGCTTTTTTCCCAAAATGAAACAATCGTACACAGAAATTAGTTCAACCCCATTGATAATCAATGAGTTATAAGATTTTCAACAGTTGGCACTAGGTTTGCTATTTTATTTATGTCCGTTTTTTTATACCCGCACAGTACCCAAAAGCTTAAAACTTTTAAATCTCTCTATCTTGAGAGATTTTTTATTGCCTTACGGTAAATGACCACGCACAGCATATGTAGTTTTGGCAAAAACCAATCATGGAATTTGGCCGTGTAGATACGCATTTACTGCAAAGTATAGATTTATCGTTAGCACCTGAACCCGCCTGGAATCGGCAGTTTTTAGGAAAGCCAAACACCCATACTACCCAACTGTATTTAGGTTGTTCTACATGGGGACGCCCCGAGTGGGTGGGCAAAATTTACCCGCCGAAAACCAAAGAAAAAGATTACTTGCAACATTATGTGCAACACTATAACAGCATAGAACTAAATGCCACACACTACAAAGTGTACGATGCAGCAGCTATTGCCAAATGGAAAGCCAAAGCTGCTGGACGCACTTTTTTATTCTGCCCCAAAATGTATCAGGGCGTTACACACCGTGGTAGCTTACGAGGTAAAGATGCTTTAACAACTGCTTTTTTAGCAGGTGTACTAGCTTTTGAGGAGCATTTAGGACCAATTTTCATACAAGTAAGCGAATATTATGCCCCTACTCGTAAGGCCGATTTATTTGCCTACCTCGCTAGCCTGCCTACCGACCTTACTTTTTTTGTAGAAATGCGCCACCCCGATTGGTTTGCACGGCCGGAACATTGGAACGATTTGTTGGTGCACTTACGGCAAATGAATATTGGCTTGGTTATTACCGATGCTGCCGGCCGCAGAGACTGCTGCCATATGCACCTTACCATTCCGAAAGTGTTTATCAGGTATGTTGGTAACAGCCTACACCCTACCGACTATACCCGTGTCGATGCATGGATGCAACGTATGCACTACTGGATGGAGCAGGGCATTGAATCTATTTACTTTTTTATGCACATGCACAACGAAACCTATTCGCCAGAACTTACGGTGTACATGGTAGATGCAATGAATAACAACATGCATACGCATTTAGTAAAACCAACTTTTCAAAGTAATACGCTGTTTTAATAGTGTAGCATTTACGTAAGTACATACATCTCTTCCCAACGTGTGGTGTAACGCGGACTATTAAAGTTCTGTTGCATTTTCCAATTGCGAGTTGTACCGCTCGCAGCCGACTTTACCATATCGTTACGATGTGAAAAGTTGATGTTATCCATTACTGCCATCAATTGTTGTAGTTGCTTGGTTTTAGTAGTTTTTGCAGCATCTTGAGGTGTTGCATCGAACAATACATTCGATACCTGATGCACGCTGCACAAGCCCGATACCATTACACCTGCTTTTTTATATACCTGACCCGGCTTAAACAATTGTTCGGCCAATTGTAATGCCGGACGAATAAGTTCATGTGCAATATTAGTTGGCTGCGGTAAGGTAACTGCCGCACTCCAGGTAGGGCCGTGCCGAAAGCGACCATCGGGGTGCTTATCACCTTTAGGTACTACAAACACTTGTAATTGCGTAGCACAAGCATACTGCCTCCGTAGTTTTTCGGCAACACGACTGGTGTAGGTTGCAACGGCCTGCCGAATACTTTCTACATCACTTACAGGAATACCAAACATGCGAGTGGTAGCAATCATTTGTTTCTGTTCAAGGGGGGCTTTCATATCTATGCAAGGTTCGCCACGTAATTCGCGTAATAACCGTACGCCCACCACACCACCTAACTGGCGCTGTGCCCATTGTAACGGCTGTTGCCGTAACTGCAAAGCGTTTGTAATGCCAATGCTCTTAAGTTTTATAGCATATTTTCTACCAACACCCCACACATCTTCAATGGCAGTATTTTGTAGTGCATGTTGTTCAGCAGCAGCATCGGCTAGTATTAAGATACCGCCGGTAGCTGCTTTATTTTTTTTGGCTAACCTATTGGCAACTTTAGACAGCACTTTGGTACGAGCTACGCCAATAGACACCCTAATACCCGTCCATTCTGCTACCGTATCACGTATTTTTTCAATGAACGTTGGCAACAATACTGTAGGTATATGAGATAGTTCTAAAAAGGCTTCATCCACCGAATATACTTCTACCAATGCAGCATCGCCCATGAGGTGTATGAGTGTATCCATTATACGCCTACTCATATCGCCGTATAAATTGTAGTTCGAAGAAAATACAGCCACACCATGTTTTTCAATGATTGGTTTTTCTTTAAAGTAAGGGCCAGCCATACCAATGCCTAATGCCTTTGCAGGATCGTTGCGGGCAATCACACATCCATCGTTATTACTTAAAACAACAATAGGCTTACCATCTAAATCTGGCCTAAATACTGTTTCGCAAGCACAATAAAAACTATTACAATCTACAATGGCTTTCATACACTACACTGTT
The DNA here is from genome assembly GCA_046296295.1 of Chitinophagaceae bacterium. Taxonomy (GTDB): domain Bacteria; phylum Bacteroidota; class Bacteroidia; order Chitinophagales; family Chitinophagaceae; genus UBA10646. The sequence goes on from JBKBLG010000017.1 coordinate 15,076, forward strand.
ATACAATAACACCTATTAAACAATCCTATTACTTCATTGCAGCATTAGCATATTGCAGTAAGGCAGGCTCTACCATATTAATAATGCAAGTAACAATACCCCATACGGTTATTTGTTGAAACTCGTTGATAGCCACCCAACTTTGAGTATCGCCATCAATGGTTAGCATGAGCTTGCCATTACGTAACAGTACACGCCTAATTAACAGTTCGCCATCAATGGTAGCTACTACAATTTTTCCATCGGCTGGTCGAATGCTTCTATCTACGATCAACACATTATTTTTATGAATACCTGCTGCCGCCATAGTGTTATTATTCACTCTAAAAAAAAAAGGTAGCAGGCTTATTCATAATAAGGTGTTCATTTAAATCAATACCACGTTCGGCATAATCGTCGGCAGCAGCACCAAAGCCTGTAGCATTGATTGTACGTACTTGTTGTTGGGTGAAATTTTTAGTACCCGTATAGGCCGCTTTAAAACTACTAGACATACTATGAAATTTAATTTTGAAGAAACTAATTTTTTTAGCAATTTTATGCCAATATTTTTAGTTTTAAAAAAAATGTTTATGCACAGCAATATTGTATCTATACACAATAACACCAATAGCATCGCTGCACAACAATACCTTGTTAGTGCTCAACTTACCGATGGCACCTTGCTTACTTTAGCTGGTTTTAGTGCTGCTTCACACGCAGAAGCCTTGCTTGTTAAATTGCTATATAATATTAGTCGCCACCAGGCGAGCACCCTTTCGCAGTGGTTGGTGCATATTCATTGCACTTTACAACAAGGAGTACTTCCTATACAAAGTATGCAAGCACTACACTGCATACCAGCAGAAAAAATGTATGATATGCCGGCTGCAATATGCTTATATCAAACACAGCCCACCGCTCAACTCATTACTAAAATTACTTTACAGTAAATGTAGCTTCGATATGCAACATCTATTTACAAAAGGGCGCCAATCAATAAACACCAAACATAGTTGGGCCACTATTAATGAGTATTTGTTGGTACTGAATCTTACACCTGCTATGGAAGAAAAGGTAATGCAAGTGAAACAAGCATTTGCTAATACCTACAACCACCCACCAGCCGCATTTAGCAAACCACATATTACCCTTGTAAGTTTTTCGCAAATTGCTCTAGCCGAACAAAATATGGTACAACAATTACAACAACACATACAACAGCACACGCCTATAACAATTACTACAGAAGGGTTTGGCAGCCTTCCTACACACACTCTTTACTGTAAAGTAACTAGTAACAACAGTATTGTTGCATTGGTAAAACACTTACGAGGCATGCAGCGATTGCTTACACTCAATCAATTTAACAAACCACATTTTATTACAACACCCCATATCACCATTGCACAGAAGCTACAAGCATGGCAATATGAACAAGGTTGGAAAGCGTACAAGCATCAACAATTTACCGCAAGGTGCATTACAGATAAAGTAGTATTGCTGCGGCGCAATGCATTACAAAAAAATTATACTTCTGTACAAATATTTCATCTAGCAGGCATCGCACAAAAGAAGGCTGCTACCCAAACACAATTATTCTGATGATATGCAACAAGGCAACCCTAATTTGCAACCCAAGGCATCTACAAAAGATGACAATCAATTGTACTTAAAGGGGCGTGGTGCCCAAATAAATACAGACAATAAATTTTTAATACAATCACATGCTCGCATGCATGTTGAAGCTATTGACGATTGGGATATACCTAACAGCGCTACTACTTACATTACATCGCAAGCAAAATCGCTGGTGAACAAAGTAGAAAGCCCTGACGTGCAAATGTTTTATAGTATGAACCCTTACCAAGGTTGCGAACATGGTTGCATTTATTGCTATGCTCGTAATGCACATGAATACTGGGGTTACAGTGCTGGATTAGATTTTGAACGCAAGATAATTGTAAAGCAGAATGCTCCTACATTGTTACAGCAATTTTTAGCACATCCATCGTGGCAAGGTGTACCCATTAGTTTGAGTGGTAATACCGATTGTTATCAACCGGCAGAACAAAAGTTTCAACTCACAAGGCAACTATTACAAGTATGCAGTAAATACAACCAACCAGTAGGTATTATCACTAAAAATGCAGGTATATTAAGAGATGTTGATTTGTTACAATCAATGGCACAACGCAAGCTAGTAAGTGTACTTGTATCTATCACTACATTTAATGAACCATTACGTCGTGTAATGGAGCCACGCACTACCACTGCTGCGCAACGCTTGCGTGTAATTGAAACATTGAGTAAAGCCGGTGTTCGAATGGGCATTATGGCAGGCCCAATGATACCAGGCTTAAATGAACATGAGCTGCAACAAATACTACAATCGGCTAGTAATGCCGGGGCAGTGTTTAGTGCTTATACGTTTGTGCGTTTGAATGGTGCTATTAAATTTTTATTTCATGATTGGCTCTATAAAAATTTTCCGGACCGAGCCGATAAAGTTTGGCATTTAATTGAATCGGGGCATGGTGGGAAGGTAAACGATAGCCGCTTTGGAACACGTATGAAAGGCGAGGGCCCCATTGGCAATTTAGTGCGTCAGCAGTTTATCAAATACAATCAACGGTACGGTCTTAATCAAGAACGATGGGATTTAGATAGCACTCAATTTAAACGGCCTGGAGAGCAAATCAGCTTGTTTTAATTACAACCTTAATACACCAACTCGGTGTAACGTACTCATGGGTTTTTTATCCCAAAACAATTCAAAATCGTATAATCCAAAGGCCTCGTAACTTTCTTTTACTTGTTGCAGTGTAGTAAGTTGTTCACTTACGTAAATGCTCCACTGTGGCAACTGCGTTATAAGCCACTCACCTTCTTCTTTAGTAAGCTGCACACTAACAACCGATCGCATTGTATGAAATTGTAGCTCCATCATCTCCCAAGTATGCCCTTTTTTACGCTTGGTGAAAATGGTTGCTGTAGGCATATTACCAATGAAAACTACCTTTGCGTTAGGCTTAAACACAGGTACAACATCGTTTAAAAGACAATCTTGTATATACGTTGGTGTAACGGTTGTTTTAGGAACTTTCAGACCATCGAACCAAGTATGTAATGGTTGATCAAACCCAATACCATGCATATAATTCAATAGCGATTTTTTTAATCCATAGCCAAAACTATCATGATCGGCACCTGAGGGATCTATATGCTGTACATCGTTATCAGCAAAGGCAATAGCCACATCGGCAGCTTTATGTACACCAAATTTTTCTGGCGCTAGCCCAACAGGGCTATGAGCCGTCATAGCGAATTGATGCCAAAAAGCAGATTGTAGAACACCTGCTTGAAACATTTGTCGGACCATTTCAAGTGAATCGATGGTTTCTTGTGCTGTTTGTGTTGGAAATCCATACATCAAATAGGCATGCACCATAATACCTGCTTCTGTAAAATGCCGGTTCACTTGTGCCACTTGTGCAACAGTTATTCCTTTTTGTATTAAAGCAAGTAACCGATCACTTGCTACTTCTAAACCTCCTGATACACCAATACAGCCCGAAGTACGTAACAATAAGCAAAGGTCTCTTGTGAAACTTTTTTCAAAGCGAATGTTAGTCCACCAACTCACCACCAAACGCCTACGAATAATTTCTAATGCAACTTCACGCATTAAAGCAGGAGGGGCTGCTTCGTCAACAAAATGAAAACCATTATTACCAGTTTGTGTAACAAGCTGCTCCATACGATCTACAATAGTTTTAGCAGCTACAGGTTCATACAATCGAATATAATCGAGCGATACATCACAGAAAGTACACTTACCCCAATAACATCCATGCGCCATGGTTAATTTATTCCATCTACCATTACTCCATAGGCTATGCATAGGGTTCAAAATTTCTATAGCCTGTAAGTAATCATATAACTTAAAATCGCTGTAATCGGGTGTACCAACTTCGGCTTGCTTATAATCTTTACAACTAGCATTGTTAATGTAAGCTAGCGCACCATCTTGTAATAAGTAAGTTCTTTTAAGTTCGTTAGCAGTAATTTGGTGGTTCAGATATAAGTATAAATTTTCAATGGGAGCTTCGCCATCATCAAGAGTAATAAAATCGTAGTAGTCAAATACCCTTGCATCTTTCAAACTACGAAGTTCTGTATTTGCAAAGCCACCACCCATTGCTACTTTGATATTAGGATGGTGCTTTTTGATATACTGACCACAACGAAGTGACGCAAATAAATTACCAGGAAAAGGTACTGATAAAGCTACTAACATTGGTTGAACCTGCTGCAAATACTGTTCGAGCAAATCTATCAAAATGCTATCCACCAGAGATAATGGCTGTTGCAACGCATCGTTCAATGCATCGAAGCTATTAGCACTTCTCCCCAAGCGTTCTGCATACCTACTGAAACCAAAATGCGGATCGATACAGGCTTTAATATAATCACTAATATCTTCAAGATACATGGTAGCCAAGTATTTGGCTTTATCTTCAACACCCATTGTTCCGAAAGCCCATTCTAAATCATCTATCTGTGCAAAACGGCTCGCTTCAGGTAAGAAATTTCGCCTTGCTATAAAGTGTGCCAAAGTTGGATTTTTCCCCTGCAAAAAAAGTATAACATCATCAATCGTTTGTACATAAGCATCTCTCAAAGTATAAATGCGTTGTATATTTTCTTCATATTCATTTTCCCGTAAGGGCTTACTAAATATTTGTGCTAATCCTTTCTTACTAAATAATTGTAGTGTAACCTCTATACCCAAATCGGCTTGGAAACTAGTGATGCCCCTGGTATTTAAAAATCCTTTCAAATACGCAGTTGCCGGATATGGCGTATTCAATTGTGTAAAAGGAGGCGTTATGAGAAGAATGCTTGCTAACACTACAAAATATTTGTGCAAAGGTATTGCCAAGCTGCCATTGATTTTCTTTTTGTTCAAAACAGTGTTATTATTTGCAATAACAAAATTTTTGGTATTATCAAATCAACCAGTGCCACTGTGCAGTTTTAAAAAATATACATATTTTATTTAAATCAACATATACAAACAATGCGTGGCACCGTACTACTCTTTTACGAAGCAGTATATTGTAATGAAATATATTTTTTTATCATTCAAAACAGTCTTATAAGTGCAGTTTTTTTCTTCCTTGTATGAAGTTCAATTTTAGTAATTATACCATACCGCAACAAAACAGCTATAATAAGTACTTACGCAATAACAATTTTTACCACACTTGCAACAAGTAAGTATATACCATTGACTGCAACTATGGTGGTAATACAGACCCCACTTTTTTTTAGCTGCGACCTATGTATTTTTAAACGATGAGTATTGAGGCATGATAACACAAAAACTAATTCCTCTAACCAATAATGTAATATCACTATACCCCAAGCCAGTAGGCATGTAATATTAATAGCGAGGTGTATATTCAAGAAAGTGCCTTACGGCAAATGAATACGCAGCTCACCTACACATTAGTGTTGCTGGTGCATTAATGCCTAATGCACACTAAGGATATGGCTTACCAATAAGCGGTGTATTAGCATACATCATGCTGTAATACCTTTACCTTATGCTGTGGGGTTGATATAAGTTGCAGCATTTGTTTAAGCAATTTTGATATGCCTACCAACCTACTTGATCAGAAACCACAATTTTGCTTAGAAAAAAAATACTGAACGGCGAAGGTGAATACGCATTTACCGTAAGGTAGCTATGATAGCAAGTAAAATAGCAACAATAAATGTTGCTATTTTTTTAAGGTTTGGCGTATGCAAAACGTTGTAACAATTGTGTGGTATAATACGCATCGTTACCCGAACTACTTACAGCACCAATACTCGCAACGTCAATAAATCCATCGGCTTGCAATGCATTGTGCGGCAACCAAATATTTTCAACACTACCTATCACCAGAAAAGTACCATTATGTTGAATAGGAACGATTTCAACTAACTGTAATTGATACTGCAACATACTCTCTTGCACAAATGGCGCTATGCAGCCCTTACGGTAAATAGGTGTTAAGCCAACAGCATCAAATTCATCTACCTCAGATGGATATTTGGCACTTGTTTGATGTGCCTGCGCTACAAACGATGCATGAATATGATTGATGGTGTACACACCAGTTGCTTCAATATTTGCCAAGGTATCGGGTGCTGCGGCTCGCGGACGATTGATATAACCTATTAAAGCAGGGTTACTGCCTAAATGTACAATGCTACTGAAAACTGCAACATTGGGTACACCAGCAGTACTAATAGTTCCAATTAAACTAACAGGTTTAACACCTACCAAAGCATTGATAGCATTGGCTCTATAGAAACGATCCCAACTAGCAATGGTAGCTTTATCGATGTGCTGTAACTCCATGTAACAATAACATTATAAAGCACAAATAGTTGTAATTACCTAACGAACATAAAACTTCGCCGTAGGATTTTGATACATTATATTTCAGATGTTACAATTAATTATCTTACAAGCATATACAGACACTATATGAAACAATTAATATTTATTTTAACTTGTTGCTACGGCATACAAGTATGGGCACAACCTAATTTGGCAAAAACGACTGTTGAATCATTACCTACGGGTATTACTGCCACAGTGAGTAAAGGAACCAATACAGTAGCAGGCAAAACAATTGCATATACTACGCATACAGGGTACTTAGATTTAAAAAATGATACTGGCAAAACCATTGCAAAAGTATTTTTCACGTACTACAGAAAAGATGGAGAAGAAGCTGCAAAACGCCCTGTTACATTTGCCTTTAATGGTGGGCCGGGTTCATCATCGGTGTGGTTGCACATGGGTGCCTTAGGCCCCAAACGTGTAAAGCTTGAAAGTAATGGCACAGCAACAGCACCGCCCTACGATATTATAGACAATGAATATAGTTGGCTTAATAAAAGCGACATGGTATTTATAGACCCTGTTGCAACGGGTTTTAGTAGAGCAGCAAGTGGCGAAAATCCCAAGCAATTTCATGGTTATGTAGAAGATGTGCAGAGTGTTGGAAATTTCATCAGAAGCTTCTTAAGTAAATACGAACGCTGGGGCTCACCTAAATTTTTAGCAGGCGAAAGTTATGGCACCATTAGAGCTTCCGGCTTAGCAAAATTTTTACAAGACAGCTATCGGATTTATATCAATGGTATTTTCTTAATATCTCCTGTACTCAATTTCGGTACTAACGATTACTATGTAGGCAACGATTTGCCGAGAGCATTATACCTACCATCGTACACTGCAGCCGCTTGGTACCATAAAAAATTAGCCCCTGAATTGCAGCAAAATTTACAAAAAGCATTACAAGAAAGCGAAGCATTTGCGATGAATGAATATGCCCTTGCATTATTAAAAGGCGATTGGCTTACACCTGCAGAAAAAGAAAAAATAGCAGTAAAAATGAGCTATTACACAGGCTTAAGCAAAGCTTATATTCTACAAGCTAATTTGCGTGTTGAAGAAAATAGATTTTATAAAGAATTACGCAGAACGGATGGCTTAACCATTGGCAGGTTAGATGCCCGCTTTACTGGTAGAGATTTAGATGATGCTGGTGAAAACGTAAGCTACGACCCTTCTTTTACCAATATTGATGGCCCTTTTACAAGTGCCATGAACGATTATTTTCATAAATACTTAAACTTTAAAGAAGAAAAGCCTTACAATATTTTTGGCAGTGTGTACCCTTGGAACTATAACAACGTTCAAAACCAGTTTTTAAATGTAGCAGAAAGTCTTCGCGATGCTATGCACAAAAACCCTGCACTTAAAGTGTATGTTGGAAGTGGTTATTACGATTTTGCAACACCTTATTTCACAGCTAAGTACGATGTAGCACACATGTTTTTACGCCCAGAATTACAAAGCAATGTGAAACACTATTTCTACAATGCCGGACACATGTATTACATCAATATTCCAGATATGATACAGTTCAAAAAAGATGTTGATGCCTTCTTTGATTGGGCCTTAAGTACTAAATAATAATACCTTACGGTAAATGACAACAGCGATAGTAATTACTATCGCTGTTTTTTTATGGGTACTACTATAAGCTTTCGTAATCTTGCACCCTTTGCGAACAATGTATGGCAACAAAACTTAGAACTACCGCTGGCTTATTATTAGATATTAGAAAGCCAAACAATATTCAAATCAAAAAACTCTTGATTCAAGAGAATGCAAAAACATTTTCATTGAAATCAATTCCTCTACAACAAAGCAACTTAAAAACAGATTTCAAATATTTACCGCAAGGTGTATTTTATTACTTACAACAACTTACACAAGAAAGTATTCAAATACACTTACAAACACTTCAAATTACCGATGAGCAAGCATTATTGTTAGCAAAGCAACGCTATGTTTTAAAAGGCTTACAACAAATGCGACCCTTCTTGCATTTAATGCCGGTATATTACGAATTTATTGATCCGCTACTAATTACAACGAGTGAAGTAAAGCCTGCAGCTATTAGTACAATTGTGCCTCGCTTACATTTTGAAGTGGTTGAACCAACAATGGGTAAATACAGGTTGATACTTGGCTTACAAGTGGGTGAAAAAATATTCCCTGCTAATGACTTTTCTATTATAGGAGGTTTATTAAAAAGTAGAAATGAATTTTTTATTCCAGAACAAAAAGATATTGATGTATTGCTTCGGTATCCGAAAGGCTATTTTGAAGTACATGCTAACGATGCAGGCTTTTTAATTGAACATCATCTGTTACCACTCCAACAACACTATCAAGTTCAGGCAGATATACTTTTTGAAAAAATTCATATTGATGTATTACCCACAGCAAGCATTAAACTGAGCGAACTAAACGATAGTTTTTTGATGATTACACCACAATTTAGTTATCAGCAATTTGAGCTACCTGAAAATGCATCTGATAGTTTTATTGTACAAGAAGCAACCACTCAATACATTATACATCGTAATAAAGCAACAGAACAACAACTATGGAATATAATTAAGGCTACGCATAAAAGTTTCGCACAACAAGGAAGCCAAGGCTATTATTACCTTTCTTTTAAAGAGGCTGAAAAAAATCAATGGCTCGTTAAGTTTTATAGAACCATGCAATCTGAAGGTATTGAAGTGAGTGGCTTCACACAGCTTCAACACTTTAAATACAACCCACATACACCCAACATTACATTAGAACGTATTAACAGTACGAATACTAATACTATTCAAATAACTGCTAGTGTACATTTTGGAACACAGGCAGTGGCACTAAATACATTACAAAAAGCATTTCAACATAAGGAACAATTATTGCTGCTTGAAGATGGTACACTAGGCGTGCTTCCCGATAACTGGCAACAACAATATGGTTGGTTGTTTCTATTAGGTAACGTTCAAGATGATATTATCTCGTTACACCAAGGTCATTTTAGTTTGCTGGAGCAACTACCGTTACTCGCTAATAACAATACATCATTACATCAAATTGCTTGGCAACAATATTTAGCACAACAACACCAGCCTATTCATTTACCGCAAGGCATACGAGCAACATTACGCCCATACCAAGAAGCCGGCTTCAGATGGATGTGTTTATTAGATAGTTGGAATTTAGGCGGTTGCCTGGCCGATGACATGGGCCTTGGTAAAACATTACAAACCATTTGTTTTCTACAATACTTGATACATACTTACCCGCAAGAACAACATTTAGTGGTATGCCCTACTTCACTGTTGTTTAATTGGGAGGCTGAGTTACAAAAATTTGCACCCGAAATTCGTTATAGTATTTATCATGGTAGCAATAGAAATTGGCAGGTAAGCACTAGTAGTGAATATCATGTGATACTTACCACCTACGGCACTGTTCGCACAGATATTAATACACTACAACATAAAACTTGGGGTTATGTAATTGCCGATGAAAGCCATAGCATTAAAAATAAAAATGCTTTGGCTACAAAAGCTTTGTATGCTTTACAAAGCAGAAATCGCTTATTAATTAGTGGTACGCCTATTCAAAATAATACCGACGAATTATACAGTCAGTTTCAGTGGGCACAACCGGGCTTATTGGGTACACCTACATTTTTCAAACAGCACTTTAGCATACCAATCGATAAATTCAATGATACTAACAAAGCAAAACAATTAAAGAAAATATTACACCCATTCTTACTGCGAAGAACCAAACAACAAGTAGCTACCGATTTGCCAGCTAAAACAGAAAGTATATTATGGTGCCGTATGCATGCCGATCAGCAAGCAGTGTACGATGAAGTAAAAAACCGTTATCAGCAAAAGTTAACAACACAAATACAAACAGATGGCGTAGGAAAAAATACGATGTACATTTTAGAAGCATTAACTAGGCTACGCCAAATTTGTAATGCACCGCAACTTGTACCTGAATATGCCGATGCTAGTTTTTCTTCTGCTAAAATAAACGCCTTACTACAAGAAGTACAACTGCATTGTCAACAGCATAAAGTGTTGGTATTTTCGCAATTCACGGGTATGTTACAACGTATTGCCACTATGCTTACACAATACAATATACCTTTTTTATATTTAGATGGCAGCACTGCAGCACATACACGCATGCATTTGGTGCAGCAATTTCAGCAAACAAACGAAGAAAAAATATTTTTAATAAGTTTAAAAGCAGGTGGCGTAGGCTTAACACTAACAGCAGCCGATTATGTGTACCTGGTAGACCCATGGTGGAACCCCGCAGCAGAACAACAAGCTATTGATAGAACACATCGCATTGGGCAACAACAAAATGTTTTTGCTTACCGTATGATTTGTAAAGATAGTATTGAAGAAAAAATACTGCAACTACAACAACGTAAGCAACGTGTAGCCGATGAACTTATTACCGAAGATGCGGGCTTTATTAAGCAATTAACTGCCGACGATATTGCTTTTTTATTTGCGTAAGCTACCGCTTTGAATTATGATGGGGCGGCCGAAAGCCGCCCCATCATAATATTCCATTCCAATGCTATACCTTACGGTAAATGCTTAATTACGCATAACATCTCCAAAAAAAATGGCATTCATAAATAACTTACTCGTACCTAACCAAAACGCTCTGAAATTCAAATTATCCACCATTGATATTATTCTTCCACGACCAACATTATCAATGTTGATAACAGCAGAATTTTTGATTTTATCTTTATATGCCCTAAACACATAACCACTTTGTAAAGGATTGTTGGTGTACATTACCGGACTATCGTACGGACTATTATTCTGATCCATAAACAGGGTATTACTTTTAAAAACTGTTACGGTTGGTGTAGTATATCCATAACATAGCGGATGCGTTGTATCAAGGCTTGCTTCAAACAATGAGCCTGTCATTTCTTTAGCTCTCATTTCATCGCTACGTAAGTAGAAAGGTAAGTTGGTTGTAGTATCTCGTTTTATTTCATCACTTGTAAATAAAACTTTCGTGAAACCATTGTTAGCCAACCACTTCGTAGCATCTTCTGTAGCAATTAAAGTACCGCCACCGCTTACCCAAGTTTTTAATTTTTCTTGTGCAGCCTTATCAAGTGTATGATAACCACCCGATGGCATAATAATTACATTATACCTACTGGCATTAATAGTATTAAAACGTTCTATATCAACAATGCTAACAGGTAGCTGAAAGCGTGTGTCTAGTAAATGCCAAATTTCGCCAACATCGGTAGGCGATGTGCCATTACCGCCAAACATCATCACACTGGGCTTTTTAACCGTGGCCAAACTTGGGCTGCCCAAGTCTATACCACCGCTTGCTAATCCGGTTGATAAACCATAAATGGTTACATCAGTTTCTGATACTACTTGTTGTAATAATGCTTGTAACGCAGCATGCGGCATCGCTTGAATTTGTACCGGAATTACAATACTTCCATAGCTAAATTGTTTTTTTCCAATAGCGGTATTGGTTTGAAATTGTTGTGTTGCTACTTTCACTTTTAAGCCTTTCTGTAGCAACTGCTGCAATACTTTCGGTGCCTCAAATTCCGTCCAATCAAATGCATAAGCAACTGCATTATTTACCGCAAGGTACTTACCTTCTGCCGGTGCCACTTGAGTGACTGCCTTGCCCATGTAGGTGGTATAATTCGTACCCAATGCTGCGTATGGTATCCCAAAAGCTAAAGGCATCGTCCATGCAGTTACATCGTAAAAAAGACTGTCTTTATACGTGGTATTTTTTTCGAATATTGTTTTAATTAATCGATATTGCGATTGTGTGGTTGGTACAATATAAGCATTCCCCACATTGAATTGCAGGCCATCTTGCTTTACTGAATTACCCAATTCGTACACTTCAATGTGATGGCGTAACAGCATTTGTACAAAAGCTTTTGTTTTGCCTTTATCGTTGGCATCGCCAATAATGTAAGCTTTCGTAGCAGCAGCTTTGGCATCGTTCATGGCTTGTACATAAAAATTATTTTGATACTGCAACAAACTAGTACGCAAGTGCTGTGCCGCTGCTAATGTAGAGAGGGTGGTTGTGAACTGATTGCGAATGGTGAAGGGAAATGTAAGCACCCCATTATCTGTTTCTTGTGCATGGCCGCGGCTACTTGCTTGCTCAAACAAAATACCTACGCTTCCGTTAATATCCGGATAGGTAGAACCTTTGCCATAATAAAAATCATCGAAGCCCTCTTTGGTATAATACATGCTACCAATGCTATCTAAAAACTTAGCATGAAACTGTGCAATAGCACCGGTAAGCTCTTGATTCTGCCAAGGTGTATTGGGGTTAACTCTCGAAGGCACACCGGGTTGAAAAAAGAAAGTGGCATTACTACCCATTTCATGATGATCTGTTAAAATATTCGGCTTCCACGCATGAAATAGTTGTAAGCGGTGCTGACTTTCGCGATGTTGTGCCGGCAACCAATCTCTATTCAAATCAAACCAATAATGATTGAAACGCCCACCCGGCCACATTTCATTAAACTCACGAGCGGCGGGGTCGGTAACAGGTGTCATACTTTTATGTGTATTCGCCCAACTTGCAAAACGGTTTAGCCCATCGGGGTTAAAACTTGGGTCTAACAATATCACTGTATGTTGTAACAAACTATCTACCGAAGCACCTTGTGCTGCGGCTAAATAATACGCCGATAACATAGCGGCATTAGAGCCACTACTTTCGTTGCCATGTATGCTAAAACCCATCCATACTACCACAGGCATACCATCTACTTTAGCAGCAGTACCATTGGTAAGTTGCACATGTTGCTTACGTATTTGTTCAAGATTTTTATGATTGTTGCTGCTGGTAATAATCAGTGCTAACTGCTCACGGCCTTCGTAAGTAGTGCCTAGTTTTTCGTATTTAATTCTATCGGGGGCAGCCGCAGCCAGTGCACGCATATAATACACTAATTTATCATGCGTAACATGCCACTCACCTACTTCGTGCCCAATAACACTGGCTGGCGTAGGTATACTTTTGTTATAAGTTACATTCGTGGGCAGGTAATAGCTTAACGGTTGAGCATTGGCCGTAAGGCACACCCATAGGCTCACAAAAAAAGCAATAGGCTTACATTGCATATTCACAAGTTTGCCTCAATATACTTGCAACTGCTTTGTAATGGTATAGAAATCGATAAATGCTTTAAGTGTTGAGGTAATTACCTTACGGTAAATGAAAAAGCGGCATGCTAAGAATAGCTACCGCTTTTAATCTTCCTTCTTCCTAAAACTGAGTTGTATGAAAACAAGATAATGTTGTATGTGCTACATGGCTTGTAGTACAGCTCATTGTAAGGCTAATGCTTCAGTACATCAATGCTATTTCATGGCTATGTGAGATTTACGCACTGGTGTAACACGGTTGCGGCGCTGTGAAGTCCACAAATCATCTTCATCTTCATCTTTCAAACGCCCCATAAATAAAAAGCTAGCGGCTATACCAATTACTACAATAATAGCTAATGCTACTTCGGGTGTAATATGCAAGCCAGGCTGCATTTCTTCGTAACTAGCTTCTACATTTTCTGTAAAGCTTTTTGTTTGTTCTTTACCAAATACACCAGTTCTGGCACATAAGAACATGCCCACAACGAGCAGTACAATCAAGCGAATTGACGGCTTCATACAATATTGGATTTTATATGGTTTTTCAATATAGTTACTATTACAACAACATTTATCATATATGTTTTTAGCTGTATCCCTCAGCCATCAACATGCTATGATAGCATTGTATTAATAACCATAGTTACGGTGTTTCGTAGGTTACGGTTTGTGTAGTCGCACAAAATTTTCCAAGGTCGTTCGCAACAGTCAGATATAACTTTATTACCTTTTTTTCGTTATACCTGGTACTGTTATTTACAATAACATTGTTGCAATAGCACCTACCATGGTAAGTAGTACACAAACAATGGTTGCCCCTTGTAAGGCAAGCATGTTGAGTTGCGCCATTGTTTCTTTTTCAAAACTTGCCTCGTACAGTTCATGGGTACTGAGCGTTGTTGTTGGCTGCTTAGCTGTTGTAACGGTTAACTTTTGTAGCGGCCAACTTACTGTTTTTGGTAGGGTTAAGAATAACTGTTTCATAAACGGATTTGGATTTGGATTTAGTTCATGCTTTGTTTCGAGTGAAAACAAGTGCCAAACAACCCGTTGTTGTGCAACTACCAAGTACTACTGTTTGGAAAAATGAAGCCGCTTCATCACCAACGGCTATACAGCTATGCCCAATGAGAGGCATGCCTGATTTTTCTGATGTAGGATATTGGTAGTGTGCTTATTGGAACAAGCTTTTCACTAGAACACTGTAAACATACAACACCTTTGTACTGCATGTTACATTACAAGGTATTTGAAACCCGATTCGGATAAGGTTCTAACTTATCAAACATGTACACGTAAGTGTGTAGCAACATCATAAAAAAACCTGTACCGTTTGTTATACAAACAGTACAGGTAGTGTACTTGCCAGAGGTATTAACCTTACTTTAATTGTTATTTTTTGTGCTGCTGCTTGTTACGCATACGCTTAATGCCATAGGCTGCAGTACCTGCTAATAGCAGCGTTACGCCACCGTCAATAGGGGCATCCATTTGTTGATTCACTTCATCGAACCCATCCGGATCTGACTGTGCCACTGCTACAGTTGTTACAGCTATCGCTACTAATAACAAGTATAAAAACTTTTTCATGAGTGTGCTATTTATTTTCAAATGGCTTTGTAAAGATGCGTTAGATGTGTTAAAAATACAAACCTAACGCAAAATAATCGCATTTTATTTAACAAAATGAGTAGCTGCTGTATCGCCGTTAGCTAACACAATGGTAAGGTAATAAGCGCCTTTGGCAAGTGTAACAGCATTAATAGTTAAAGTACTACCTGGCAGTGCTTGTACTTGTTGGGTAGCTACCACCTTACCCGTGGCATCTACAATACGGTAGCTCGTAGCTTTCGTAACGCTTGGCAATACCACATTTACCACATCGGTTACAGGGTTCGGATATACCTGCACCGCTACATGGCTGGCCTTACCATATAACTTCGCTACTGCACTGTAACGGAATGCACCATCGGCAGCAATTGCTTTCACACGGTAGTATAGCATACTTGGCGTTGCCTTAGTATCGGTAAATTGATAGGTTGCAGGTTGTTGTTGTTGCTTGCCGGCTACACTACCAATAGCTTCGAAACGCTTACCATCGTAGCTGCGTTCAATTGTGTATTGGTTAACAGCAACATCGCTTGGTACAATCCACTGAACTTGTGCCGTAGCATCATCGGTACGCTGGGCTGCAATACTGCTGAAGTTAACAGGTAAGGTAGCGCTACTACGGAACACCACATCGAAACGATTGCCCTTACTGGCAGGGTCGTTCGTGGTTGTAAAACTATAGCTATCGCCTTCGCTAATGGCTTGTTGTTGGTTCAAAAACTTATCTATTAAAAGGGCATTGTTGCTGCCAATTTGTAATTCACCAAAGTGTAGCTTATAGCTGCCGTTGTTGGTGCTTACTATATGTAGGCTCACCGTATCAGCAGTAACAATGGCAGTTCGGGTTTGTATGCTGTAACGAGTGCCCGATTTAATACTACTAATACCTACGCTGCCTTCGCTAAGGTTAACAGCATCGTAACTACCGGCGGCAGTATTACTTACACCGGTTTCATTGCTAAAGCGAACTACTGTTTCATCTAAGTGGGTATCATCGTTGGCACGTAGCGCTACCCTTGCCATACCCAACCAGTTTTGGGTACGGAACAAGCCTGTTTGGGCGGTAGTACTTCGCTGGCCACTTCTAAAGAAATCGGCAACAGTAACACTGCCTGCTGTTGGTTTTCGTACAAAAAACGCTTGGCCAATGGCTATAATGTTATCGTTGGTATAACCGCCGGGCTTATTGGTAAGCGTACCCGCGTTGTACACACTATAAATACCGGCCGTATTAGCAGGATTATACGTCCAATAGCTATTGTCAATAGTGCTGCTATTATCAGATGCAACAGTAGTAAAGTTAATGGGGGCTTGGTACGGGTTACCTATAAGGTTAAACCCTTCTTGTAGCGTTACAGCTACATTGCCTTGAGCTAAAGTACCTGTGGCACGTAGGGTAACAGAATCTTGTATTTGCACAGAACCATCGAGTAATAAGCAGCCTTGGGTGGTACGGTCGCCGCGTACAATAACCCTGTAACCGGTACCCGGAATCAGGTTAGTAGCATTGGTATTGGCAATACTAGTCCACCGACTACCCTGGGCAGCAGTAGGATTAAAAGTGAACATGCTGGCATTATTATTCAAAGTAGCATCGAAACCGTTGCTGTGTGGCGTTAACGTTGGGCAAATGGTGCCGCCGCTACCATTACCGGTAATATGTATTTGTTGCTGCCAAGCATCGCTAATTTGTGCCGTTACAGGGCTTGCTAAAAACAGGTTTTTACGAACCGATCTTCTTGTAATATAACGCTCCACGGTAATACCCGAAATATCTGTAGTGCCCGTAATAATGCCATCGCCGGTGCTGTTAGACCTTACGGTAAATGGCCTACTATTGGTAGTAACTGTACCGTTATTAGTGAATACCACATTCGGTAAAACACTCGCAGCAGCTCCCGTAGCATTTAATGTGAGTGTGCCACTACTGGCTAAAGTGGTATTGCTATTAAAGGCAACACTTGTGTTCTGACCTATAACTGCCGATTGTACATTACCAGACAGGTTAAAACTAAAGTTCGAAGGGTTAGCAACTAATTGAATATCGTCTAAACCAAATTCATCCCTACTGCCAGTACCTGCTGCGTCGGTAATTACCCAACGCAAGAAGTAATAGTCATTATTGGCAATATTTAAGCCTGTAATGGTAGTAGAACGATAATTCATACTCCAGGCAGGCGTACCATCAGCAGTTGTATTACTAACTAAGTTCAAATCGGCAATATCGGTATAGCCACTATTATCAGCGTCGTGTGCAAAATTGAAATTGGAAGAACGAGCTTGGTCATTATAGATATATACTTTATAAGCTAATGCCAAACTGGTAATAGGTGCTCCGGTTTTATTTTGCAGTCGGAGTGTAATTGTACCGGCCTGATAGTTACCCGATGTTGGTTGTATACCCAAGGTATTGTTACCTGTACCTACGGTAAAGGCATAAAAATTATTGGTTGCTGAAACACCTCCAGGAGATGTGCCCCCTCCGGTAAGCGTGGTACCAAACGATGCAGCCGCTGTACTACTTAAAGTATTAAATGCAAATGCATTAGTGTTTAATTGACCTGTAGTTGGATTGGTATTGGCTGCACTACCTGCAAACTGGCCATTGTTCACATAATCTACGGTGTTATCAAAGTCGATAGTATATAGTGTATTGGCACTCGTAATTTGCCAACCTTGAGGTGCACTTAAAGTTAATGTGGCAGTAGTACTGGTTCCGGTACAGCCGTTTTCTGTAGCATTTACACGATAATACAACGTACCGGCAGCCGTAGCGGCATTGGTATTTACCGTAAGGGTATTGGTTGTACCATTGGTATAAGTTACATTGGTTGGGGTGGCATCGGTAACATTGGCCCAACCGCTGCTACCATCGGCACTGTATTGCCATTGGTAGGTAGGCGAACCACTTGCCACTGCCGTGAAATTAAAACTACCGGCAGTACCCGTAGTACCCGTGGCGTTCGTTGGGTTGGTACTGAAAGTAGGTGCAGTACCACTAATAGTAAGCTGTGCCGGATCGGAGGTGGTAACACATGCACCATTGGTAATTAATACCCTGTAATAATAATCGCTTGTGCTGGTTACACTTAATGTGGCTGTACTTGCACCCGAATAGGTAGCGCCTGTGGGTGTACCATTGGCTACTGCCGCCCAGCCATCTATACCATTGGCACTTGCTTGCCATTGGTAAGTAGGTGTACCCGATGCAATAGCTACTGTGAATGTGGCTGGTGCACCGGAGCAAGCACTGGTATTTTGAGGCTGCGTGTTAATAACGATAGGATTATTAACTGTAAGGTTCGTACCATTATTGCTTCCGGTAATACCATCGGTTGTGTGTACCACTCTAATACGATACCTGGTATCGGCAGTAGTATTGGCAGGTATGGTAGCACTTATAGGAGAACTGCTACCCGTACCAATAATGGTGGGTGTTACCGGAAAAGTACCATCGGCATCAGATAACTGTGCGGTGAAGTTGCCACCTGAAAAAGTGCCCGTAGTAGTGAATGGCACCGATACGGCCGCACCCGAGCCCCCAACACAGAAGGGGCTACCGCTAATGGTGCCTGTGGTAATGGTGGGTGTTCCGCTGTTTGTTATTTCAATATTACCACTTGCACCTGTTGCAACAATAGGCGAAGCAGCTGTTGCAGCAATGGTGTAAGTACCGGGTGCATCAAATTGAGTATTACTATACGTGGCAACACCGGCAATTGCATTGGGTGCTAACGTGCCTGAAATATTACCTGTACCCGTTTCTTTTGCTACCGTAATTACTCCTGTAAAAGCATTGGCAACAGGCCCAGATATTGAACCTGAACGTGCTGTTACAGTATATGGGGAAAGGTTAACAGAAGTATTACCTGTAGTAGGAACATCTGTAAAAACAAGGTGTGTAGGTGGTAGTACGCATGTATTGTACCAACGAATATTATCTAATGCTATTTGAGCAACATTACCTGTTGAATTTTCGCCATAAAAACGAAAGGCATTGATATTAGTCGTTGCTGGTAGAGATGACTTTGCTAAATCATCTCCCACCAAAACACCGTTCACCCATAAGTCGTAGGTATTGCTTGCTACGGCGTAAGCATTGGAAGCACCATAGCTGACACTAGCATTTGAATTATTACCTACGATGGTAACATAATAAGCTATGTTTTGGGCAAAAATTGGATTAGATGCATTTGTTAAAGGTGCCGACCATGAACTACCCACCCTATTGGCTGTACCTATGGCATTTGATGATCCAAATGTCCATCGTAATCCTGTAAAAACTTGAGCACTCGTAAATCCGCCAGTCTGGGCAGCAGCAAAACTAGCACCATTACCAGCAAAGAAGTACCAAGTTCCAGAACTACCACCTGATAAATGCAGTTCGAAAGAAATAGTAAAAGTTTGTGCAGCTGTACCATATTCAGCACTTGTAATACCGGCACTATTTATTGACGCCGATGTTGGTGCGACCCCTCTTAATTCCCCAGCCGAACCGATTGACTGTCCGGGATTTTGTATCGTCCACCCCCCACCATCACCACCTGTTCTTAGCCCTCCCAGCCCTGTATTGGTGGTAGTTGCCGTTGTACCACTAGTAGTTGTTCCGAAATCTAAAAAGCCATTAGGCGTCTGCCCCCAACTCACACCAACACTGCATCCCAATATAACTATTAAACAGCTACGAACGATAGCTTGAAGTGTACACCTCATTTGCATAAGCAATTATTTTAACTTGGCAAAGGTAGGCAGGCAACTTATTGCAAAAGCGTGTCTGATATTAACGAATTGTCACCAAGCCTGCTGTTTAAGGAAATCTTGAAGGGTTTTTAAGCAAGTGCGTTCTTATTTTACCGTAAGGGTAGCTACCCACCCCTTATCTTTAATTTACTCCGTTCATACAAATGGCTACTATTGTGCGTAATCATTTGCCGGCAACGGCTACTTATCGTATAATTTTATCGCATCGCACTAAACACACCTTACCATGAGTACCATTTTGGAACTGCAAGGTTTGAAAAAGTATTACCAAACGCACAAAGCAGTCGATGATATTAGTTTTTCTATTGAACAAGGCAGCATTTTTGGCTTGTTAGGCCCCAACGGTGCCGGCAAAACCACCCTACTGCGTATGATTACGGGCATTTTCTACCCCGATGAGGGGCAGGTGCTTTTTAATGGGCAGCCGTTCAATGCTATGGAACATATTCGCCAAATTGGCTACATGCCCGAAGAGCGTGGCTTGTATAAAAAAATGAAAATTGGCGAACAAGTATTGTACCTGGCGCAATTGCGTGGCTTATCGAAGGCCGAAGCTACCCAACGGGTAAGGTATTGGTTCGAGAAACTAGATATGACTACCTGGTGGAACAAAAAGGTAGAAGACCTGAGCAAGGGTATGAGCCAAAAGCTACAGTTTGTAACTACCGTAATGCACAACCCGCAACTGATTATATTAGATGAGCCTTTTAGCGGCCTCGACCCGGTGAATGCGAACCTGATTAAAGATCAAATTTTTGAACTGGCCAAAGGTGGTAGTACTATTATTTTCAGTACCCACCGTATGGAACAAGTAGAGGAAATATGCCACCAAATTGTATTGGTGAACTTGGGTAAGAAAATTTTAGATGGCACCGTACAACAAGTACGTACCGATTTTAAAGAAAACATTTTTAAACTGAACTACGAAGGGCAATTACTACCCGAAATGTTGGCAACCTACTTATTTCAAGTAAAATTGAGCGAAACGGGCAGCCTTACTTTACAAAAAGATGCCGGCACCAGCAATAACGAGCTATTGCAGTACTTTATGCAAAAGGGTTTAACCATTACCGGTTTTTCAGAAGTGCTGCCATCGCTAAACGATATTTTCATTCGTTTGGTGAAAGATACCCATAGCATTTCGAGAAGTTTTGCACAAGCTTAAGGTTGTATTACCTCCTCCACATTAACTACACTTTGTTATGAACAAAATACTATTAATAGCACAACGCGAATTTTTAACCCGCGTTATGAAACGTACCTTCTTACTCAGTACTATTTTATTACCACTCATTATTTTCGGCTTTTATGCGTTGATGATTTATTTCAGCGTTAGCAGCGATGATACCTTAAAAGTGGCTATTAGCGATAAAGCTGCCATTTTAAAAGGCCAACTTAAAAGCGATGAAGATGTAAGCTTTACGGTTGTAAAAGATACTTCGGTAACACAATTAAAGCAACTGCTTACCAGTAAGCAATACGATGCTTACCTGATATTGCCTTCGGCGAATACCCCGAACGAAAAAATGCTGCTTGTATCCGGTAAAAAAATTGGCCTTACCAGCAGGCAACGCATTGAAAACCGCGTGAACCGCGTGTTAGAAGAAAGCCGCTTACAAACATCGCTGAACATAACCACTACACAACTCGATAGCCTGCAACAAGAAGTGCCCATTGAATACAGCACACTTACAGGCGAAAAAGAAAGCGATATTGGTGCTATTGCCAGTAATATCATTGGTTATATCTCGGGCTTTTTGATATACTTTATTCTATTCATTTACGGTTCTATGGTAATGCGTGGTGTAATGGAAGAAAAGGTGAACCGTATTGCCGAAGTGGTAGTAAGCAGTGTACGTCCGTTTCAGTTGATGATGGGTAAAATCATTGGCATTGGCAGTGTTGGTTTGGTACAATTCATTATTTGGTTTGTGCTGGTGTTTGGCTTACAATTATTGCTGCCGTTGTTTTTTCCGCAGTTGGGCGAGCACATGCAGCAGCAAGCAGCAGCCGGCCCGGGCATGATGCCTGGTGGCTCAATAGCTGCGGGTAGCGATGCTATTAGCAAGCTGGCAGCAATTAAAAACAGTATTAATATTCCATTGGTATTGGGTGCATTTGTGTTCTACTTTTTGGGTGGGTATTTGTTGTATGCCTCGCTTTTTGCAGCGGTTGGTAGTGCCGTGAACGAAGATCCGCAAGATGCCCAAAGTTTATTACTGCCCATTACCATGCCTATTATTTTCGGTATTGTTATTATGACGAAGGCCGTAAGCGACCCCAACAGTAGTATTGCTGTATTTGGCAGCTTATTCCCACTTACATCGCCTATTGTAATGATGGGGCGTATAGCACATGGCGTAGGCGATAGCGGCATACCTGTATGGCAACTTTTGGCTAGCATGGCCTTACTGATAGGTGGCTTTATAGCAACCACTTGGCTTGCCGGCAAAATATACCGTGTAGGTATTTTAATGTACGGCAAAAAACCAACCTGGAAAGAACTGATGAAATGGGCTTTTAAAAAAGTATAAGCCAAATACACATACGTAAATAAAAAACACCCGCTGCTTGGCGGGTGTTTTAGTTTGGTTGTCATCTTGATTGCCACGGTACAGTCAGCAAGCAAAAATTGTATCACAGCAACAAGATGACAGTTATGTGAACAGCGTAACTGTTTTTTTATTTTGAGAATGTAAAATAACAAGTGTTAGTTGAAAAAGTCAATACTTCATAGCTAAAAAAATCTTAAACAGCTATTTTATGCTCATCCATCAATTTGCGTAAGTTAATGAGGCCATAACGCATACGCCCTAAAGCGGTATTAATGCTACAGTTAGTAAGCTGAGCAATTTCTTTAAAACTCATATCGCCGTAGTGGCGTAGTACAATTACCTCACGTTGTTCGGCAGGCAGGCGTTGCAACAAGTGTTCTACCTGGTGGTACCACTCTTGTTGTATCATTTGTTGCTCTTTGCTCGGTGCCTCGCCACCCAGCCATTCAAAAACATCTTGATTATCGCTGTTAATAATGGTAGGCTTGCGCTGCACTTTTCTGAAATAATCAATACATAAGTTGTGGGCAATACGTAACAACCAAGGCAAGAACTTACCCTCATCGTTATACTGCTTTTTTTGCAGGGTATCAATTACTTTAATAAAAACATCTTGAAACAAATCTTCGGCGAGGTATTTGTCTTTAACCAGAAAGTAAATAGTGGTGTACAGCTTGTCTTTATGTCTTTCAACAAGCGTTTCGAGTGCATCTAAATTACCTTTCTGAAAAGCAGATACAAGTTGTGTGTCAGTCATTTGGTTGAACCTATGCATAGCTACAGTTTTGTGCAAGTGTTGGTTACACCTTGCGGTAAATAAACGAGTAGTAATTAGTAGCGTATAAGTAATACAATAGGCAGTCCAAATGTTATACTGTGAATATAGGATGTTGTATTGTAAGAAAACATCCTGCATCATCAATAAATTGTGAAAAAAAAGTAAAAACACCCGCCACATGCAGCGTAGTAGGCAACATAACAATACATGCCGGCAAAAAACTTAGCCCATTTACCGTAAGGTGAACTACTGCTGCAACTGTATTGTTATAGTGCAATTGTACATTTGCCACTTCATTTAATGCAACCAACAGTGCCAAAAAAAGCCGCTAGTACCCCAGCCATTAGCTCGCAGAACGATATTGTTATACACGGAGCCCGTACGCATAACCTCAAAAATGTTACGGTTAGCTTTCCTCGCAACAAGTTCATAGTTGTAACCGGCGTATCGGGCAGCGGCAAAAGCAGCCTTACTATAGATACCCTTTTTGCAGAAGGCCAACGCCGCTATGCCGAAAGTTTAAGTGCCTACGCAAGGCAGTTTATGAGCCGCATGGCCAAGCCCGATGTTGATTATATCAAAGGTTTATGCCCTGCCATTGCTATTGAACAAAAAGTAGTAACACGTACCCCACGCAGCACAGTAGGCAGTATGACGGAGATTTACGATTACCTCCGCTTATTGTATGCCCGAGTAGGCATTACCTACAGCCCTATCAGCGGTAAGGTGGTGAAAAAAGACGATGTAACCGATGTAGTGCAAGCAATTTTACATTTACCGCAAGGGCAACGTTTGTATATACTTAGCACCATGCCCACCAATGGCAAGCGAGATTTAAAAGAAGAACTAAACATTCAACTCCAAAAAGGTTTTAGCCGTGTTGCTGTATTAAGCCAGCAACAACTACATACGCACACTATTGATACACTGCTCGAACTGCCCGATGCAGCCCATATAGCCGCAACCATAGGCATACCTTACGGTAAAAGCAAAAAAGCCGCTACCGATGCCCGCCTTTTTGTGTTGGTAGATAGGTTGATAACCAAACCTATGGAAGAAGACGATGTACACCGCTTAACAGATAGCATTAACACCGCCTTTTATGAAGGCGAAGGCGAAGTGTATTTATGGGTGAACGATACCAACTTATTACATTTTAACAACCGCTTCGAACTCGATGGTATGCAGTTCGAAGAACCTGTACCCAATTTATTTTCGTTCAATAACCCTTATGGTGCTTGCCCTACTTGCGAGGGCTTCGGACAAGTATTGGGTATCGATGAAAATTTGGTAATACCCAATACCTCTTTAAGTGTGTACGACTATGCCGTAGCACCATGGAAAGGCGAAAAACTAGGTTGGTGGCGCGACCAATTTGTAGCAGGTGCCAAAAATTTTGGCTTTCCCATACACAGGCCCATTGCCGATTTAACACCATCGCAATACCAACAACTGTGGCAGGGCCACGGCCATACACTTGGTATCAATGCATTTTTTAAAGAGGTAGAAAGCAATTTGTACAAGGTACAATACCGCGTACTGCTAAGCCGCTACAGAGGCCGCACCACCTGCCCCGATTGTAATGGTTACCGCCTTCGTAAAGAAGCACTGTATGTGAAAGTAGGCGATAAACATATTGGCGAACTCTGCAATATGCCGGTACAAGATTTAAAAGCATGGTTCAATACCCTCAAACTTACCGAACACCAACAACATATTGCCAAACGTATATTGTTAGAAATACACCAACGCTTACAAACCTTAATGGATGTTGGTTTGGGCTATCTTACCTTAAACCGCCTTGCTAATACTTTAAGCGGCGGCGAAAGCCAGCGCATACAACTTACCCGCAGCCTTGGTAGCAACCTAACCAACAGCTTGTATATACTCGATGAACCAAGTATTGGCCTACACAGCCGCGATACCGAAAAATTAATTGGGGTATTACAACAACTACGCAACCTCGGCAACACAGTGGTAGTAGTAGAACACGATGAAATGATGATGCGCCATGCCGATCATATTATTGATATTGGCCCTTTAGCAAGCCACCTTGGTGGCAACTTGGTAGCACAAGGGAATTACGATGCCATTGTTGCTAATAAAGAAAGCTTAACGGGCAAGTATTTAAGCAAAGCGTTACAAATTTTACCGCAAGGCAAGCCACGCAACATACAAGCAACCATTACCATAGAAGGAGCCCGACAAAACAATCTTAAAAACATAACGGTAGATTTTCCGTTGCATGTTTTCTGTGTTGTAAGCGGCGTTAGTGGCAGTGGCAAAACTACTTTGGTAAAACAAATTTTGTATCCTGCCTTACTAAAACACAAAGGCCTGCCAACCGAAAAAGTAGGCGCCCACAAAGCCCTTACGGGAAATGTAAATAGCATTGATCATGTTGAACTGATAGATCAAAACCCCATTGGAAAAAGCAGCCGCAGTAACCCCGTTACCTACATTAAAGCTTGGGATGCCGTTCGCGATTTATACGCCGATTTGCCATTGGCGAAAATGCGAGGCTTTCAACCCAAACACTTTTCATTCAATGTAGATGGTGGCCGCTGCGATGCTTGCAAAGGCGAAGGCGAACAAGTAGTAGAAATGCAATTTTTGGCCGATGTACACCTCACTTGCGAAGTATGTAACGGCAAGCGTTTTAAAGAAGAAGTACTAGAGGTACAATACAAAGGCAAAAATGTGTACGATGTACTGAACATGAGTGTTGATGAAGCCATTGAATTTTTTAGCACCGACTTAGCCGAAGCTACCACCAGCAAAAAGAAACAACAACCCGAAGGTGCTGCTATTGCTAAAGCCTTACAACCCTTAGCCGATGTGGGCCTCGGCTACATTAAACTAGGCCAAAGCAGCGATACCCTTAGCGGCGGCGAAGCACAACGCATTAAACTTGCCAGCTTTTTAGGCAAAGGCAAAAATGCTGGTCATATTTTGTTCATTTTCGATGAACCTACCACCGGCTTGCATTTTCATGACATCACAAAGTTACTCAGCAGCTTCAACGCATTGGTAACACAAGGTCACAGCCTCATTGTTATTGAACATAATACCGATGTTATTAAGTGTGCCGATTGGGTAATAGATCTTGGCCCCGAAGCCGGCGATGCTGGCGGTAATTTGGTATATGCAGGCGTACCGAAAGGACTTACTAAAGTGAAAACAAGCTACACCGGCAAATTTTTAGAGATATAACCCAACCTTACGGTAAATGGTTGCATACAATGCAGTCATTTACGTAAGTAAAAACGAACCATTGGTAGCAACTATTGAACATACTGCTAGCTACTAGCGGTGCAAACCTTATTTTTGCGCCATTAATTCAAAAGCACATGCAAAGAGATACTGCTATTTTCGACCTAATTGGTGCCGAGCTTGCTCGCCAACGCCATGGTATTGAACTAATTGCGAGTGAGAACTTCACCAGCTTGCAGGTAATGCAAGCCATGGGTAGTGTGCTTACTAATAAATACGCAGAAGGTTACCCGGGCCGCCGTTATTACGGTGGTTGCGAAGTGGTAGACCAAGTAGAACAACTTGCGATTGACCGCTTAAAGGCAATTTTTAATATTGATTACGCTAACGTACAACCCCATAGTGGTGCACAAGCCAATGCGGCTGTAATGCTTGCAATTCTAAAACCGGGCGATGCCATTTTAGGGCTCGATTTGAGCATGGGCGGCCACTTAACACACGGTAGTGCAGTTAACTTCAGTGGTAAGTTATACGAGCCACACTTTTATGGCGTAGTGAAGGAAACCGGATTGGTAGATTATGAAATGCTTGAAGCCAAAGCCCGTGCCGTAAAGCCCAAGCTTATTATATGCGGTGCATCGGCCTATAGTAGAGATTGGGATTATGCTCGTATTAGAGCTGTTGCCAACGAAGTAGGTGCCTTTGTATTGGCCGATATTGCACACCCCGCTGGTCTTATTGCGAAAGGTTTATTAAACAGCCCTTTTGAGCACTGCCATTTTGTAACAAGCACCACCCATAAAACATTACGTGGCCCTCGTGGTGGTGTAATTATGATGAAGACCGATTTTGATAACCCGTTCGGTCAAAAAGATCCCAAGGGTAATATCAAGCCAATGAGTAACTTGCTTGATATGGCGGTGTTCCCCGGTACACAAGGGGGGCCGCTAGAGCATGTTATTGCAGGTAAGGCTGTTGCCTTCGGAGAAATTTTAACCAACGATTTCTTAGTATATCAACAACAGGTACAGAAAAATGCACAAGCTATGGCTGCTGCATTTGTTGCAAAAGAATACAATATTATTAGTGGCGGTACCGATAACCATTTAATGCTAATTGACTTACGTAATAAAAATATTTCTGGCAAAAAAGCAGAGAACGTACTTGGCTTGGTAGATGTTACCGCCAACAAAAACATGGTACCGTTTGATGATAAAAGTGCTTTTGTAACGAGCGGTATACGCTTTGGTGTGGCTGCCATTACTACGAGAGGTATGCAAGAAAAAGATATGCAATTTGTAGTAGATACCATTGATACGGCATTAACCAACCCCGATAACGAAACCTTACTTGCCACCTTACGTAAAGATGTAAATGCTTACATGGCACAGTTTCCTTTGTATCCTGAGTTGTAATGATATTAATTTAGAAAAGAACTAAGTTTAGCGAATGATTCAACGCATACAATCTGT
Source organism: Chitinophagaceae bacterium (assembly GCA_046296295.1). Taxonomy (GTDB): domain Bacteria; phylum Bacteroidota; class Bacteroidia; order Chitinophagales; family Chitinophagaceae; genus UBA10646. The sequence goes on from JBKBLG010000017.1 coordinate 43,089, forward strand.
ATTCTTGTTATTAGCGGCTATAAGTGCCGGCCTCACTTTAAAATTTTCGTTTTACAGTGGCATTGCAAAAGGTTTAAATACCCCCAATCAGTATTACAGTTTAAATGCTACTGGTAATATTTTTTTATTGATACTTACAGTTGCCGTAGCAGTAGCATCGGCAGTGGCTATTTTTATGTATAAAGATCGCCGCCGACAATTGTTGGTAACAGTTAGTACCGCCATTGTTGCTGCATGCAACCTTATTCTTTACTTTTCTGAAACTGAAAAATTTGAACGCGGCCAAGCATCTATGGATTTAACCAGCATCATTGCCATTGGTATTCCGGTATGGTTGGTACTTGCAGCACGTAGTATTTACAAAGATGAAAAGTTGGTAAAAAGTGTTGACAGATTGCGATAATATTTGCCGCAAGGCATATACGCATAATAAAAAAAGCATCAATTGTTAATTGATGCTTTTTTGTTACACTACCTTACGGTAAATATATTATTGATTGGGGGTAAGATATTGTTGCAATGCTGCTACATATGCTTCGAAAGCTGCAATACCTTCGGGCGTAATCTTACAAATAGTTTGCGGATAGTTGTCTTTAAACTGCTTAACAACATCAATATATCCAGCCTCTTTTAGCTTTTGAATTTGCACGCTAAGATTGCCAGCTGTTGCCTGTGTTTTTTCTTTGATGAAAGTGAATTCAGCTTCTTTCACACCAATAAGCAGGCTTACTACCGCCAAGCGTAGTTGCGAGTGTAATATGGGATCTAGTTCTTTAAACATGAAGCTGTTGCTGCTGTGCTTTTAAATACTTCTTACGCAAAATCAATCCTGGAATAAACCAGTTGAAAATGCCTACAAAACCTGCTAATAAATTATCGTACTGCGTAGTTACATACAGGCTGATGAAAAAGAGTATGATATTAATGATACCGCCTACAACCATCGATTTAATGTTCATACCTATTCCAGTAATAAGTGTAGGTATCGCATATAAAATCATCAGTAAGCTAAGGCTGCTAAATACATTCGGTGAAGTACTAACAATAGCTCCGGTAGCAATATTTCTGCGAACAATTTCTTCTCCATTTGCTTTTAAGATGGCAGCAGTTGCCGACGGTATGATATTAAAATAAAAAATCATTAAAAAAATACTCAGGCCGTATATGCTCCATACAGCGTTCAGCAAATCTTGCTGATGACTTTTTGCTTTACGTTGCTGCTTACGCTCTTGATGTACTAAGTATGCCTGAGGTATTAAAGCTAGGGCGCAAAGCGACCAAGGATCGAACCATGCGTAATCAATGTTAAATTGATACTTACAAAAGCCAAGAAAGCCAGCGATACCAACAGTTGTACCCCATAGTAATGCACCTACACCATTTTCGTGTACGCCTGCTTTTGCTTTTTGAATCATCTCGGTAATAAGCCGTAGACTTTCTTGTTCCGATAATTGTTTTTCGGCCATAAATCAAGTGCTTTAGTGCATCGAATATTATGATGTAGTGTGGTGTTGCTTATACTTTTTCTGAAGTAAATATCCGGGAATAATCCAAGCTGCAATTACGGCAACAGCTACTAATAACAACGCATTAACGTTAAGTGTAAAAGTGCAAATGATAGCTAACAACCAACATACAATACCTCCAATTTTAAGTGGTGTGAATTGCATTACAACCCCACTCAAAAAAGTAGGCATCCCATAGAGCATTAATATAATGGGGTACATGAATATCCAATTGGTAAGTTTAAACACATTCAATACTATAAATGTTGCTACGCCTGCACATACTGCAAAGGTGATCCATATATAACTAATGATATCCTCTGTATAGGTTTTGGCAGTTCGTTGCTTATCTTTTTTACGTAAGTATATGGCTTGAAAAATGCCGACCAGCCAAGTTAGCATCCAAATCATTTCAGGACGCGGGATAATGTGTAACTGCCATTGAATACAAGCGTAATGAAAGAGTGCACAAAAACAAATGGTGTAGCCCCATAGTAAGTATAGAAAGCCATTATCAGCAAAATTATTCTTTGCTTTATTGATCATACTTTCTATGAGTTGCAAGCTTTGTAGCGGTTGTAAACTATCGTTTTGCATAGTGCAAATTTGTTGCTAATTCAGTAGTGTTTAAAAAGCATTTATACACAGTTATGTACTTATGGGGCGGCCTTCGGCCGCCCCATAAATACAACCATATTTAACCACACTTGGCTAACATATCGGCAGCTTGTGTTTCGCCCCAACTAGGCATTAGTGGGTTGGTTTTGGGTTGCGATTTATACAAATCAACCGCTTTCTGAAACATAGGCTTGGCTTTGTCTTTACCACCGCCAAATGCTGGTGGTGTATTAAACATGCTTTGGCCTTGCATGTAATACAAACGCGGATTGTTTTTATCGAGTTTAAAACCCTCATCTAATGCTGTTTGTGCCATTTGCCCATACTGTTGCCAACGATTCATAGGATCTACCATCATTTGAATGGTAGCGGCCATATAGCGTACCACATACAATTCGCTATTATTATCGAGTGCTGCAGCCTTATCGCAAAGTTCACGAGCTTTATTTCCTACTGCATCTTTATCAATTTTAGTACTGCTAAAACCAGCGTAGGCTTGGCACAATGCAGCGTAATAATAGGGTAACCATTGTGTTTTTTCTGCTTCGGCAATTCGTTCAAACTTACTAGCAAGTTCAAGCCAAGATTCAGCAGTTTTTGCATCACCCATTTGTTGCAAAGTGCTGCCCATAGCACTGTAATACTTTTCACTTTGTGCATTGGTAGTAGTTACGATACTTACTACGAATACTGCAAATACGAGTAGTTTTTTCATTGTATTATTTTTTAAATATTTAAGAAAAGGTTTAGGGTTGTAACGCGTTGTATTAAGGTTGTTGTTGCTTTAGTTTTTCATATTCTTTTTCTACCGAAAACCAATTATTGTTTTGATAAGCTGCGAGATAATTGAAAACCAAACCCAAGCCCCACCCTAACATGGGCCAAATGGGCCAGAAGTGAACAGCTCTTCCGGTAAAAGAAGTAGTATAGAACCAGATACCTACCAGAAAAGCATTTACCGCAAGGTAACTTACTAAACCACGTTTAAAGCTGGCTCGCTTTTTTGCAAGCTCCCACGCAGGGTCAACGTTTGAAATGCTGTGTTGCGATTGCATAACTTAAATTTTAATATTTTGATTATAAATTGTTATTAATAGCATCTTGTCTTCTATCTACACCCCAACTTAAAAACACACCTAAGAAAAAGAACTGTTGTGCTGGCGGCTCAATGGCTACTTTGTTTTTGCCATCGAAAGTGTAGTTATAACCAAATACCTGTTTTTGGTTAAGTACATTGGTAACACTTGCTACAACTACGGCGAATGCTTTATCTATTTTAGTAAGCCAGTTGGCGCTGAAACCAAGATTATTGAAATTGGGCGTAACACCACGGTCGGCTACTACCAACTTACCTGTAGCATCGGGCTGAAAGTTGTAGTACGGACGACCACTAGCGAAGCTGTAGGTGAAGTTGAAACCTGTGTTAATACTGGTAAAGAATTTTTTAACCACTAAACTTGCGGTATGCCTTGCGGCAAATGTTGGACGCAGTGTACCAGGATAGTTTAAAAAATCTCGTTCTGTATCGAGGTAGCTATAACTAATCCAGTAATCGAGGCCACGTATAGTTTTTTTATCTCTAAGAAAAAACTCAATTCCTTTTGCATAACCGCTGCCGTTATTAGTAGTAGCTGGTGCTGTTTTTACCAAATCAAAGTACTGCTTATGAAAAGCTTCTACCCGAAATAATCGATCATTTTTGTTTAAAATGTAGTTCACTAAATAATGATCGGCTCGAGTGTAATTCAGTGCTTGCGTGAACAGCATTTGATTAAACTCAGGTCGCTGATAATACATGCCATAGATAGCACTTACTTGAGCATGTTTGCCGGTTTTATAAGCAATACTTGCACGTGGCGCAATATTCCACTGATTGATAATGCTGTTATGCTCTACACGTGTACCTACTTTAGCAGCAATATCGTTGGTGATATAAATATCGGCTTCGGCAAAGCCAGCAGTGAAGTGATCTTGCAAGCGTATACCGCGACCGTTAAAGCCACTATACGTATTGTTATACCAATATTCTGAGCCAAAACGCAATACGCTAATACCACTTAAACGCTTATCAAAAACCACTTTTGCTTGAGCTAAATCGCTTCTACTTTCAATCTGAAAGTTGGTATTATCTAACCAAGGCTTGCCAGTAGTAGTTACATTGTTGTTACTATTTTGTAACTGCTGAAAAATATTATCGGTATTGGTACTGTAACTTAAACCAACATTCAACTTCCAACCATTACCCAAATTTTCGCGGTAGCTTAAGTTATTGTACCAGTTGTAGTTAATAATATCAAACGCATTTTTCAAACCAGTACTATCAATATTAGGTCGGCGCAACCCAATACGGCTAGCACTGTATTGTGTATAATACTTAACCATACCCCCACGTTTTGTTTTAAAACGCAGATTCGCATCGGCAGTATGAAATTCGGGCATGTGAAAATAATCGGGGCGCTGCGGTACAATACCAAAGTATACAGCTAAGTTGGTGTACCCGTAATTAACACCGTAGCTCAAATTTTTCTTCTTGTTAAGTCGCTGCGTACCGCCCCCTAAAAACACAGTGCTTACGCTAACGGTAGCTTCACTACGTGTTGGCAAATCAATACTTTCTAAAATCAATGCACTACTTAGCGCTTGCCCGTACAAAGCACTATAACCACCGGTACTAAAAACAGTTCCTTTGAACAAATTGGGTGAAAAGCGACCTCTACTAGCAATATCAGGAATGCTCGCATTAAAGGGCCTATCTACTGTAGTACCATCAATAAACTGCCTCGTTTCAAAGCCTGCACCACCTCTTACAAACAAGCCCTCTTGCTCACCAATTTGTTGAGCACCCGGTAGTGTTTTGGCGGCAGCAGTAATATCGGCATTAGCACCACCTGTTGTGTATACATCTAAGCTACTGAGTACAGTTGCGGCACGCTTTTTATCGCCAGCTTCAAAACTACCTGCCGTAACTGTTACGGCCTTTAACTCATCTAATGATTCTTTCAGCGAAAAATTTACCGTAAGGTTACCATTACCCAATACCACATTTTGCAACTGCTTAGCATACCCTACAATACTTGCTTCTAATTGAAAAACACCCTTTTCAGTAGTTTTAAAACTAAAGTTACCTGCGCTATCGGCAATGGCACCATCGTAGGTATTCACCAAAGTAACACTAGCACCTGTAAGCGGCTTGCCTTTGGTATCAAGCACTTTACCACTAATACGTGTTTGGGCACCCGCTACTGTTGCAAGCATAAAGATGATGATTAAAACGCCGTACAGTTTCATAATGGTATCATTTGAGGTAGCAAACATAGACTAGTTTATTTTATAAACCAAACTATTTTACAAATTATTTTAAAAAACCTTGCGGTAAATGATGGATGCTAGCCTACGCTACATTTTCATTTGCCGTAAGGCACAAAAAAATTCGTGCTGAAACCTCGCACGATTGTACACTACCAATAACAACAACAACTACTACTATGAATACAACTGATGCACCATGCTTGTGAATTACTTAAAATGCTGCTACACTAGTAAGATTTTATGAGTACCTTTAAGGTTAGTGAATAGCTGATTAGACAGGATGTATGACACTCACACAATTAGAATATATTATTGCCATTGATAATTACAGGCATTTTGCCCAGGCAGCGGCACATTGCCATGTAACACAACCCACGTTAAGTGCACAAGTGCAAAAGCTAGAAGAAACTTTGGGCGTTAAAATTTTCGATAGAAGTAAGCAGCCGGTACTACCTACTGAACAAGGTAAATTGATACTACAACAGGCTCGTAAAATTATTGCAGAAAAAGAAGTTTTGCTAGAACACATAGCCGCCCAAAAGGGCATTATTGGTGGTACACTTAAACTTGGTATAATCCCAACATTAGCACCGTATTTATTACCATTATTTATTCCGGCATTCACGCAGCAATATCCCGATGTAACATTAATTGTACACGAATACACTACCGAAACCTTGTTGGTGAAGCTAAAAGAAGGTGCTATTGATGCAGGCTTATTAGTAACACCGCTCAACGATGTTGCTATAAAAGAAGATGTACTTTTTTATGAAGAACTGGTAGCTTATGTAAGCAAAAATCATCAGGCATATCAAAAAGAGTATGTATTGGCCAAAGATATTGATGCCAACCAGTTATGGCTTTTAGAGGAAGGTCATTGCTTTCGCAGCCAAATCATCAATTTGTGCGAATTGAAAAGGCAACACCAGCAAGGAGGGCATTTTGAGTATGAAGCCGGCAGCTTAGAAACCTTACGACGCATGGTAGAACGCACCGGTGGCATTACCATACTACCCGAACTAGCCACACTCGACCTCAGTTCGCGGCAACAACAACACGTGAAGCGATTTAAACAACCTGCACCCGTAAGAGAGGTAAGCCTTATTACACATCGCGATTTTGTAAAGAAAAGACTTATTGAAGCACTAAAACAACAAATTTTACAGCATATTCCTGCACATTTGCTAACACCAAAGAAGAAAAAAATCATCTCACTTTAAAAAATACTACTATGTTACGACTCACCATAATAGCTATGCTGTTTTGTACCGCAAGCTTATCTGCACAAGCACAAATATCAATGCGAGGCGGTAGCGGTAATATGTACTACAACCGCATTTTCGATGCCGACCGAATGCAATATCCACCCGTATTTGTGCCTGGCAAAGACTCGTTACAGCGCTTTTATTTGAGCAACTTTACTGCGTTCGATAGTGTAGCTTATTGGGCTATTAATGCCGGCGATACCGCTAAGTACATTCGTATATACGTGTCGTTTGTGATAGATGACAACGGCGCTTTATACAATCCTATGTTTGAGAAAGTGGGTACAACACGTTATGCGTCGAGTGAAAATACCCTTACGGTAAAATATTTTTTCGACCATAAACCAATGTTACAAACAGCTGTAGAAGAGATGCTCCAAAACATGCCACTGTGGCGACCTGGTTTAGAAAACAACATTAAAGTAAAGGCAAGAGTACACAGCTATTTTCAATTTTGGCTAGGTATTAATCCGCCACCGTCAAGTGGAGCATTATAATTTTTTCTCCATTAATAAATGCGGTATGCCAAGTTCTAAAAACTCTGTACCTACCACCTTGTAGCCCAATTTTTCATAAAAGCCAAGTGCGGTTTTTCTAGCATGCATTTTTAAATAACGGTAGCCTCTATCGCGGGCTACATTTTCGGCAAATTGTAACAACACTCTTCCAATACCCTTGCCTTGTAAGCCTTTGAGTACAGCCATTTGTCGAAGGCGAACGGTTTCTTTATCTATTTCGGTGAGTAAGCAGCATGCTTCAAGAACGCCATCATCAAAGCAGCCCATTAAAATATCAGATTTCTCATGTTCAAGTTCTTCTGGCGAAAACTGCATACCTAATGGTTTACGTAACAACTGATAACGCAAATCAACCATTTGCTGATATTGTGGACTTCCGTGATCAATCAATTGTAATGCCATGGCAAGAATTTGACGGAAAATAAAGGTTTTTCGGCAATTTGCTTCAACATTTACCGTAAGGTAAGCCGTTTTTTATTTCACTTCTTGCATATCTACCAATCGCCTGTAAATACCATTTTGAGCTAATAAACTTTCGTGTGTACCACGTTCAGCGATTTCACCTTTTTGGAGTACTATAATTTCATCGGCATGGCGAATGGTACTAAGGCGGTGTGCAATAACAATACTGGTTCGGTTTTGCATCATATTATTGATAGCATCTTGCACTAAGCGTTCGCTTTCGGTATCGAGTGCACTGGTGGCTTCGTCTAAAATGAGTATCGGAGGATTTTTAAGTAATGCTCTTGCAATGGTTACACGCTGGCGTTCGCCGCCGCTTAACTTGTTACCCCGGTCGCCAATGTTGGTATCGAAGCCTTGCTCTTTTTGTATAATGAAGTTGTATGCATTCGCAGCTTTAGCGGCTGCTTCAATGGCTTCGCGTGTTGCATTGGGTGTACCGAGTGCTATGTTATTGGCAATAGTATCGTTGAATAAAATGGCTTCTTGGGTTACAATACTAATGTGGTTTCGTAAGCTAGCGAGTTGGTATTCTTTAATATTAACACCATCTATCAATAATTCGCCACTACTAACATCGTGAAAGCGTGGCACTAAATCGGCAAGGGTACTTTTGCCACTGCCGCTACTGCCTACCAAGGCAACCGTTTTGCCTTTTGGGATAGTTAGATTGATGTTCTTTAAAATGGTTACATCGTTATATGCGAAACTTACATTTTTAAAAGTAATGCCTTCTTGAAATTGTGTGAGTATTTTACCGTTAGGTGCATCTTGTACGGTATTGGGGGCATAAAGTACTTCTTCTATACGTTTAAGGGCACTGGTGCCACGCTGCATGTTGTAGAATGCGGTACTTAGTGATTTTAATGGATTGATGATTTGACTAAACAAACCAATATAGGTAATGAATACGGCACCGCTTAAACCTAACCCTTGATTTTTTAATACTAACGCACCACCAAACCATAGAATTATAGCCAACACCAATACACCTAAAAACTCACTCATAGGGCTGGCCAAATCGCGTCTGAAGTTCATTTTGTTTTTAACTCGAAACAACTCGTTATTGGTATGCAAAAACTTATTGCGGATAAGTTGCTCTGCATTAAAGGCTTTAATAACACGCATACCGCCTAAGGTTTCTTCAAGAATACTCAAACCTTCTGAAGATTTTTCGGCTGCATCGTTACTTTGTTTTTTGAGGCTTTTGCTTACACGACCAATGATGAGCCCAGCCAAGGGTAGTAACACCAATAGCATTAATGATAATTGTGGGCTGATGAATATTAGCGAGCCTAGAATTACTACAACGCTAATGGGTTCTTTAATTAATCCATCGAGTGTATTGGCAACGGCGCTTTCAAGTTCCCACGTATCGGTGGTCATGCGGCTCATTAAATCGCCTTTTCGGGCTTCTGTAAAATAGCCGATGGGAAGGGTTAAAATTTTATTGTACAAATCGTTCCGCAATTGAACCATCATACCATTACGCATGGGGCTCATTACATAGTAACTTAAGTACACGAACAGGTTTTTGAAAAAAATGGAAACCACAATAAAAATACAAATAGCGGCTAGCGCATACATTTTGCCTTTAGCCTTAATGATTTCGGCTAAATGGTATTTCACATAATCAAGTGCTACGTCTGAATCGAAGCTTAGTGTAACGGGCTTTTCAAGTGCCAAAGGCTTATCGGCATTGAAGATAACTTCCATAAATGGAAATAATGCCCCTATACTTACCACACCAAACACAACACTTAATAAGATAAAAAGGAAGTAGAGAACAATATTGGTTTTGTACGATTTGAGATACTTTACTAACCCTAAATATTTCTTCATTCAAGTTCTTTTCGCCAAAAGGCCACTAAAGAGATTATTTTTGCAATTACAAAAGTAATAACAAATGCAGGAAGGAAAACGCCAACGACAGGTGGCAGGTGTGATACAGCAAGAAATGAACGAAATTTTTCAGCGTTTGAACCTTACCATGATTGACGGTGGCATGGTAAGTATTGCAAATGTTAAAGTTACTCCTGACTTATTAGAAGCTCGTATTTACCTAAGCTTTTTCAAAATAGAGCAACCTAAGTTAGCCATGCAACGCATCAACGAAAAGGCTAGCGATATTAAAAGAGAATTAGCCGCACGTGTGCGTCATCAGTTACGCCGTATTCCCGTACTTCAGTTTTATATAGACGATACGTTGGAATATGTATTTAAAATGGAGCACTTATTCGAGAATTTGAAGAAAGACGATAGCAATAACAACCAAGCTTAACCTCAACACTACTATTTAGCTGCTTTGAACCTACTTTTTGCATGGCGATACTTTAAAGCTCCTAAAAGCACTAATGCAATTAACCTGATTAGTTGGATTAGCATTACCGCTATTGCTGTAGGTACTGCAGCACTTATTATTGTACTTAGTGTTTTTAATGGTTTTGAGCATTTGGTAAAGGGGCTTTACAGCGACTTTTATGCCGATGTTCAAATAAGGCCTGCCAAAGGCAAGTTATTTACCGTAAGGTACCAACAACTACAAGCCATACAACAACTACAAGGGGTACAACAAGTTAGTACCACGCTAGAAGAAAAGGCACTTTTGGTACATGGCGATTATCAAGCCATTGTTTTTTTAAAAGGGGTGGAAAATAATTATGAAGCAGTTATACCTTACGGTAAACATTTATTGCCCGGCAGCAAGCAACAACTTGGTACTATAGAACAACCTAACCTTATTGTGGGAGCAGGCGTACAAAATGCTATAGGCGGTAACACCTCCAATATTGATGGCAGTATAGAACCCTACGTTATATACTTACCTAACAAAGAGGCCAAACAACTTGATGCTGCAAGTATGTTGAGCAGCAATGTACAACTTACCGGTGCTTTTATGATTCAACAAGAGTTTGATGATAAATACGCTTTTACCAATATAGACTTTCTTCAATATATGCTGGGATATAGCGATAGTACTTTTAGCACCGTAGAAATAAAGCTACAACCTAATGCGAATAGTGAAGCTATCATCAAAAAAATACACAACATAGTTGGGGAACAAGTAACCATACAAACACGCTACCAACAAAACCAAAGTTTGTACAGTGTAATGCAAATGGAAAAATGGGTTATTTATGGTATTCTTAGTTTGATATTAGTTGTTGCTGCCTTTAATATGATTGGTGCCTTAACCATGTTGGTACTTGAAAAACAAAGAGATATTACTTTGTTACAAGCCATTGGTGCTAGTGCTGGTACTATCCGTAATATTTTTGTGAGTGCCGGCTTGTTAATTGCAGGCTTAGGTGCTGGTATTGGCATGGTACTAGCCTACCTTATTCTAATACTACAACTACAATTCAAACTAGTAAAGCTGCAAGGTGGCAGCTTTCTGATTGATTATTATCCGGTGAGGCTGCTTGCAACCGATTTTTTATTGGTTAGTACCACTTTAATTGTTATCGCATTACTCGCTAGTTGGATACCTGCCACTAAGGCAAGTAAGCAAGCTATGCAACTCAAATCGGCTTAACATTTAGGTAAGTGTACCTTATGGCAAATGATGCTACAACTCTTATTTTGAGATGAATAAGATCGGAAGATTATCCTAAACTAGGTTTTACCTGCAAGATAGCTTTATAAATATCGGCTACACTATTCTCCCAGGTGTGTTGTAAGGCGAAAGCTTTTCTCGCATCAGCTAATGATTCGTTATGTTCTTGCAATGCTCGCTCAATCAGTTGCATGTATTCTTGAGCACCGGTACCCAAATAAGTATGCTCAGCAAAAATACTCATAGCTTCTGTTTGTGTTGCTACCACAGGCTTACCCATGGCTAAATACTCATCTACCTTACGTGGATAATTACCAATTGTAACCTCGTTCAATAACTGCGGATTAATACAAACATCAAAGGCTGCAACATACTCTGGCAATGCCTCGGGCTGCTTGCTTCCTAAAAAATGAACATTGGGTAGTTGGTGCAGTGTACTTTGTTTGAATGCCGCATCTTCTGGGCCTACTAACACCAAACTCCACTCTGGCTTTGAAGTTGCAATTTGTTCTAACAAAGCAATATCTAAGCGTAAGCCGGTAATAAATCCGGTATATCCAATAATGGGCTTAGGAATAGTAGCTATGTCGTCAGGTGTAACACCAAGTGGTTTTAGATAAATACTAAAATCGCAACCTTGCCCAACATAAAAACTATTGGCATTATACTTACTACAGTATTGTGCTAGGTAAGTGCTGTTAGCAGTACAAACATCGCTTGTTTTAATAATTTCAGGCTCTAAGCGTTGGCCATGCTTTTTCCAATAATCAACCGCAAGCAAGTAATCGCGGCTGTAGTACACACTTACTTGTGGTGCTAGCATTTCTTTGAGGTACAAGCCTCTGAAAATATCGTTATCGTTGAATAAAATAAACTCATCCATACCCAAGCGCTGTGTGGCACGCTTAATGCTGATAGCGATTTTGCGATTGTTCCGACGATTGAATATATCGAACAAAAAAGGTGTGCTTAGCCAATTGATACTTTTAATGCCAACATCCGGATACCAAGTGTAAAGATTTTCATTGATTTTTTCTAAGCCGTCTCGCTTTCCTTCTAATACCTCTAAACGCATTTGCACTTTAGGATCGTCTTTTTGTTGCATCATGGTTTTGGTATCGAGCGGACTATTCACATACAACACTTTGTTGTGCTTACTCATTTCTTCAGCAATATTTTTACAATTGCTCCCAATACCTGTATCCCAAGGTTGTAAGCCTACAATTACAATGTTTTTATTTTGAATAAGTGGTTGCTGTGGCATGTTGTGCTAAGGTGCGTTGTTTTTCGGCGTCTAATCGTTGGGTTACTATGATCAATGCGGTTACCAAATAAAAATAAATATTACTTGGGAATTGCACTAAAGCTTCTTGCGGAAAGTTACCTAAGTTAAAGCAAAACACCACTAAGGTTGCTGCCAAACAGTAAGCTTTTAGCTCAGGATCTCGAATTTTAAAATAGTTCATAATGCCTTGCCGCAGTATCAAAAACATTAGCGTACAAAAAATAAATAAACCAATCCAACCCAACTCTACTGCTACACGAACATAACCACTATCGGGGGGAAAACTTGCCAGAAAAGAATTCGGTGCAAACCGTTGCCCCCAAATACCTGTTGCACCTAGCCCGCCGCCCATAGGATGACTGAGAATATAAGGCTGAATACGTTTTTGGTTCATCTTCCGAACCTTATATGAAGGATCATCGTTGGGTCGAAATGCCGATTGGAAGCGAAGAATAGTGCCGTTACTCGTAGGCATAAAAATGAGCCCTATAATACCTATCAAACCAATAGAACCAAAAATTAGTACCTTACGACTAAAGTTCATGATAAAGTAAAAAGCAATAGCTGCCGGCGGTAGTACAAAAGCCCCACGTGTACCACTAAATAACATGTTAAACAACATGAACCCTGCTAGAAAAAGCAGTATCATTCGCTTCTTAAAACTCAAAAAGTTACCCGTTGCCAATACCACACACACTGTACTAGACACCACCATGTTGTAAGAATAGGCCACCGGATCGCTGAAAATAGAAAAGATACGCCAATGACCATCTATAAACAGCAATAATTCAATATTAGGGTCGCTGTGCAACCAACGATCTTCGTGCGGAAAAAAACCGAAAAACTCTTGCTTGAAAGCGTAAGCTGCCGCTAACGTAGAAAAGCCAATCCAAATTTTTATAATCAGTCGAATAAACTCAACTGTTCGAATGTAATAGGTGAAAATAAAATAAGTGAGCATTACAATAGCAACGCTACGTATGGTGTACACCCAAGCTAATCTACTTTCAGCGGTAGGGTTAGCGATTTGTAAGATGTTATATACAATCCAAATAATTACCAAGTAACTCACCGGATTTTGGAATAAGTACCAACTTTTTTCATCTCGAATGCGTATTAGAAACCCAATCATCAATAGCAGTTCAATGCCGTCCATCACGGTGCCTAAAGGGAAAGGCACACCCAGCCGTAGAAACCACATGATAGAGTACGCCAAACAAAGTGTAATGATGATACCAATTTTAGGATAGACAACAATGGCATATACTGCTGGCAGCCCAATACCTATCACTAACACCAATACACCACCAACAATACCAGCCTTCCAAATAAGTAAGCTTACAATGGCACTAATGCTAAATAATAACAGCTTACCTTGCCATGAAGTGAGCTTCTCCAACAACACTATTTCATGCATCCAACGCATGAAACGAGCCTTCCAATCTTCTGATGCAGGAGGCTGTTCTAATGGTATTTCAAAACGTTGTTGGTTAATCATAGGCGCTATAAAAACATGAGCTTAATAGCAAAAAAATACGTGAGTGCTCCTACAAAAACAATGGCTGCGAATTTGCAAGCCTTTTCCCAAGCCGTTAGGTGTTCAAACTCATCGGGCTTAATATCGGGTTCAATTTTTGTGCGTACTATTTTCATGACTTTGGCGTTGTATCATTTACCGTAAGGTTATCGCTAACTGGCGGTGCACTGTGTACAGTTGCAACACTTCGTTTATTGGCGTTGCGTGCATGCAGCAACGATATCACCTGATAATACATGAATTTAGGAATGTTAATCAAACTCTCATATACCACTTTGGGGGTGTTGCTGCTCCATAAACTCACCATAAAACCTAGTACAAATGCTGCAAAACCTAAAGCCCAAATAAGCGCTGCTAATGGCTGCAAAAAAATATTCACGAACATAAATACCATACCTAGCAACAAGAAAATAAAAAGTGGCGGTCGCAACAACACCACACCAAATAATATTTGGTTGATGTTAAAACGTGTTATCCCTTTTAATAATAAGAATAAACCAAATTTGCAATATTTAAACCAGGTGTTAATCCAACGGGCACGCTGATTCACCAATTGATCTGTTTTAGATGTTTTTTCATCTAACACTTCTGCATCTTCTGTGAAGGCAATGCGGTAACCACGTTTTAAAATTTCGTATTGCAATACCTTATCGAAACCTGCACCGCTTATGGGGTTGTTTTCTAAACAATCGCGATAGAGCCTTACGGTAAATGCCATACCTGAGCCTGCAAGTGTTGCAGAACTACCTAATGCAAAGAGCACCTTGCCATCGTAAAAATGGTAGTAAATATCTCTGGCTGCATCTAAACAAGCATAAGTAGTATTTAAATTTTTAGGATTACGGATGCCTTGCACGGCACTGAAACCTTTAGCAAAAAGCTTATTTAGTTCAGCTAAATAATGCGGGTGTGTAATATTATCGCTATCAATGATGGTAATGTGCGAATGGTTTCTTTTAAACCGTTGAATGGCGTAGAAATGACTTTTAGTATTACCTGCCAATACTTGTTCGGGCCTTAATAGAATTACTTTATCGCTTGCAAAATGCAGGTTGGTAATATCGCAGTTATCGGCAACAACATAAATTAAATAATTTGTATACGTTTGCTCCAATAATTTATTCACTACTACAGGCAAGTTATCAGTTTGCTGGTATGCCGTAACAATAATGGCGTAATCAGGTTCCGCGTTATCACCGAAGTTGCCTTGCGGTAAATGTTGGTACTTTTTAGGCACAAACCAATATATAAGGTACATTAAAAGTGGTAGCACCAAATGGTAGCCTACCAACACTTGTACCACTATCCATAGTATTTCGAGCAGGCTTTTCATATATTATTATTTTTTCTTTTTACTACCAATGAAAGTAATTCCCTTTCGCTTCGGCAGTAGTTGCTTAATTAAATATGTCAGCCCTTTACGGGGTTTAGCAATAATGCCGGATTTGTTGAGTACAAAACCGCAAAAAGAAGTACCTAATTGGGTGTAATAGGTAATATGTGGTTTCATAGCAGCATTCACCGTTTGGTTGGCCTGAAAAACGGATATTACTTTATCGGCTACACTTACCCACTCTTTACTTTTACTTTGTTGCTTGAGTGGGGGTGCCTCAACAATAACAATGTCGTAAGCCTTTTTAAGTGCTTCTATTTTATTGCGAACTGTAGCCTCAACTTCCATTTCAAACAGGGTAACATCCCCTCCTTCATTACCCATTACACTAATTTCTCCAATAGCGGCATGTGGCATAGCCGCCTTACCATCAATGTATTGATTGAGTGTTACCGCAGGTTGGGTGAATTGTGTAATAGAGGGATTGCTAAAATTACCATCGAGCAACAAAACAGATTTGTTAATAGCAGCATATGCATAAGCTAAATTGAGTGCCACAAAAGTTCGGCCTTCACCTTCTTTAATACTACTAACTACTACTAGGTTTTCGGTAGGCGTAATATCTTGATCTATTTCGTACCTAATTGCTCTTGTTTGATCTTTCAATCGTTGCAATTCCCAATTACCAGCAACATTCCAAATTTGTGTTAGATCAATACTCTTACCTTGAACCATGTAAGTTTCTCCTAATACAGGCAGACCTGTATCGTTGGCAAGCTGTTTCACACTTTTTACAGAATGATCTAAGTAGAACAACACGAACAATACTATAATACAAAACACAAAACTGATCATACCTGAAAGCACTACTAACAGCATTTTTTTAGATGGTATGAGTGTACCCGGTTGTGCTTTTTGTACTTGACGTAACCTTATACTTAACTTAGCATCAAGGCTTGTTTGGTTGTACTTCTTTAATATTTCTATGTATTCGGCACTAGCTATACTAATGTTGTTTTCGTATTGTTGAATTACAGCTTCGTGCGGCATCAACATATCAAACTTTCTATTTAAACGTACTAACTCTTGATCTACTGTGCTAATACCATTAGAAGCAATATCTTTTGCAACTTCTAAGGCTATTTTTTGAGATACAAGATTGTCTTTACTAGCCAACGGATTACTAATGTATTTGTCGCTAGCATTTTGAATTTGTTGCTCTAAAATGTTTTGCAAAGAATCGATATGATTCTTGTATTCAGGTGCGAAGTTGCTCCTAACATATGCATCATTAGCCTTGGCAAGTGCATTTTTTGTACCCACAATTTGTTGGTTAATTTCTATTAGAGCACTCTCAACATATTTTCTGCTAATGGGGTCGAACTTACCATCAATACCTTTAAGGGCACCTTTATTCGCAGCCACTACTTGCTGCAATTGTTGGCGACGATCTTCTACTCCTTTGATCTGCTCATACAATTGCTTTGCTTGTTCACTCAAATTCAGTACTCGATTTCTGATTTTATAATCTCTCAGTTCTTGTACCTGCTTATTTAAATCGCCTTCTTTCTTGCGTAAAACACTATCTAAAAAGTTGACAGCTTTTAGCTGATTTTCTTTTACAACGCTGGTATAGTAGTTAATAAATTCTTCGATAACAGCATTCACAACGGCAGCACTCAATCGAGCATCGTTCGCCTCAAATTCTACTTGAATAAAATCGCTACCATTTAAACGATACACCATCAATTTTTTCTGCAAGCTTTCTTCATCATAGCCCATCGATTTCATCACCTCATGCAGCCCTTTTTGATCTTCATCGCCAAGATTTAACGGCTCTCTTTCATTATATTTACGTGAGTATACTTTTATGGCATGTGCAACGGCTTCGGCATTCAATGCTTTGAGTAATTTACTCTCTTCTTTGTATGGCAGCGTATCGGTAATATCATGTATAATCAACCGATATCCAACTTGATCAATTATGCGTTTGTTAAGAATAGTTTGAATTAGGTTATTGAACTCTTGATTAATTCTACTCTCTTGCTCCATGCCGGAACGTTCAGAAAGAACTACCTGACTTTGATCTACCAATCCGGTTCCTATTTGAGCCTTTGATAAATAAGCATTAGGAAGATTACGCGTAAGGAAGTAAGTAATTACTACCGTTACAATTGGTACTAAAACCAATGTATAACGCTGTTTATAGAGCAGTCTGAAAAAATTCGCAAACTCCATTAATGTATATCCTCCAATTTTTTACCAATCAGTTCTTCTAATCTGGCCTTCGCTACCAACATAGCAGCTTCACTTTGAATTTTCAGTTGCGATTGCTGACTGAACACCAATAAAGTACTATTATACTCTTCAAACTTCGCTTCGCCTCTTTCAAATCGTATACGTGCACTTTTCACAGCGCCTGCGGCGTCGGCTGCAGCATTAGAGAACATACGCAAACTTGCTAAAGATTGAACGTAGGTAAAGTAACGTGTTTTAACTTCTACTGCTAGCGTGAGTTGATATTCTGCCAAATCACATTCAGCTACTTGTTGTAACTGCTTCGCTTGCTTCACTGCTTTGGGTGTTTGCAAGAACCTACCAAATTGTATAAATAAACCAACCTGATAGCCATTCAGTAAACTTGGTTCTACTAACTGTGTGCTATTGTTAGGGCTGTATAAAAAAGAGAATGTGAAAACATCCCACCAACTAAGCCGTTCTCGCTTCACTTGTGTTTGTGCGAAAGCAACTTTTGTTTTAAAGGCATATACCTTAGGATAATACTTACGAGCAGTATCTATCAACTTACGTACCATTCCCGTATCTACATCAGGAAGCATACTGTGCATGGGTTGTGCTGAAAGTGTATTGCAATACAGCATACAACCAAAAACAAATGATATGGGCAGAAGCTTTATTAATTTCATTAACCGTGTTACACTTTTTCTTTTTGAAACACGGCAGGTATGGTGCCGAGTAAAATTTTCATGTCGAGCCAAAAACTATGCTTATCAGCGTAGAAATTATCTAATTTCTTACGCTCTCTTTCACTCATATCATCTTTACCACGCTTGCTTACCTGCCATAAACCAGTTAAACCCGCTGGTGCTAAAAACCGATTGGCCCATTCGCCACTAGTAAGCATTTCGGCCTCGTATAATGGTAAAGGCCTATTACCTACAGTACTCATATCGCCTTTAAGTATATTGAACAACTGCGGTAATTCATCAATACTTGTATTACGAATGAAGTTGCCCACTTTAGTGATACGAGGATCATTCTTTAATTTCACAAAAGCACTTTTACCCGCCGGGCCTTCGCCATCTTGATACTGATTCATCTCTTCGGCAAGTTTAGCTAAGAGTTTATCGGCATCGGGCCTCATACTTCTAAATTTATAAAAGTCGAATATTTTATACCCGGTGCCCACTCGCTTGCTTTTATAAATGATAGGGCCTTTACTCTCTAGGCGAATTAATATGGCTACTATAAGCATTAATGGCGATAGTAAAATAATTAACGAGCCTGCAAAAAGTATATCAAATATTCGCTTACTTAATGGTAGCTTGTAGGTAATTTCAACTTTTGCTAAATCGTCTAAGTTGGGTTTTATGAATTTGAACTTTACTAAAAACTGTAAGCGCTCTGCTAACGATTGTATTTCAAAAGGTGCGGCATAAAAATCGTGCAGTTTCATGCTCCTTGCCTTGGCTGCCAACTCTTTATCGCTTTGCGGTGCAAGCAATACAATGATGAGGCCTTTTAGTAGTGGATTTTTTTGTTCTTTTTGAATCAGCTCAAAACATTTACCGTAAGGGTCGGCTTCAATTAACAATACTTCGGGTAAAGTATTAATAGATTGTTCGGCCAAATAATATTCGTATTCAGCTACGTTGCTAGAGTAGTGGATGATAAAGCCACTACCCAATTTATTGAGCCCGTAAATTGTTGGATCGCTGGTAATAAGTGCAGCAACCCTAATGCTTGACTCAGTTACAGCAGAAAATTCTTTATTGGTGTACATAAAGGTTACTTGCGGTTAAGTATATCTTGAATTGTTTCAGTGAGTTTGGTTGGGTTAAATGGCTTACGTATGTAGGCATCTACTGCAAAGGGCATTTTGGCTACTTGCTCATCTAAATCGGGCACTCCTGATAACACAAGCACAGGCGTATCTTTATAAAAACCACTGATTTTTAGATTCTTTACAAAACTTTGACCCGGGAAATAGGGCATATTAAGGTCTGAAATCACTAAATCAGGATGGTTGCCATCTTCGAGCCAACTGAAGGCATCTATACCACTTTTATGTACCGTAAGTTCGTAGTCTTTACCAAGTATATGGCCTAGTAGTTTTAGGATTACCACATCATCATCAACAGCTAGTATCTTCTTTTTCATTCAGTGCGATTGTTTTGGTAGGTTTGGTTGTTGCAAGTTACACGGTAAGCCATAGGAATGGATGTAAAAAAGATATTTTTTTGCTCAAAACCAACGCTTTTCTTTCTCTTTTTGTAATAAAGTTACAACTTTACTGAAACCATTGCAATAAGTAGCCCTTACGGGTAAATGTTTGTTCTATATGGCCGCACCCGCATTCTTAAATAACAACCAAGCTCTCAAAAATTTTGTTCATTGGTTATTGGTACCTAAAAACGAAGCCAGACCTCGTTGGTGGGTGCGTAATATTTTAAATAAATTCTACCATAAAAGAGGCAAAGGAGCCCAAGTACGAGGCAATACGCGGATGGATGTTTTTCCGTTCAACAGTTTTGAGATGGGCGATGGTGCCATTGTAGAAAGCTTTGCCACTATTAACAACGGTGTTGGTAGTGTGTACATTGGAGCCCGTTCTTTAGTAGGCATTGGCAATGTTATAATTGGCCCTGTACACATTGCGAACGATGTAATTTTTGCTCAAAATATAGTAGCGAGCGGCCTTAATCATTATTATGAAGATGTTACCAAGCCTATACATACACAAGGTACTTCTACTGCACTAATAACAGTTGAAGAAGGCTGTTGGATTGGTGCTAATGCAGTATTAACTGCCGGCGTTACCATTGGCAAAAACAGCGTTATAGCTGCTGGCGCTGTTGTTACTAAGAGTGTTCCACCCTACAGTATTGCCGTAGGCAACCCTGCAAGAGTTATCAAGCAGTACAACTTTGCAACAAAAAAATGGGAAAAGGTATCTGTGAATTAGTTACTAAGATTTAATGTAATTCCACTAAATTAGAATTGCATTAAACTTTTTGTAGCTGAATCAAAGTTTTTTGCATTTTTGCAATAGCACCTTAATCAATGGCATGAAGCAACAGCTGTATCAACAAATAGTAGAAAAAAAGAAAACGGGCCGAAAGTCGTTTGCGGTGCTCATTGACCCCGATAAGGTAACGCCAGCTAATATTGAGCAATTAGTACAATTAGCTATTGATGCAGCTGTAGACTATTTTTTTGTGGGTGGTAGTTTAGTGATTTGTCAAAATTTAGATGAGTGTATCCAGCAAATAAAAGCTACCTGTCACATACCTGTTATATTGTTTCCAGGTTCGCCGTCGCAGGTTAGCAAGCATGCCGATGCGCTGCTATACCTTAGCTTAATTTCTGGTCGCAACCCCGAGCTTTTAATTGGCCAGCACGTTATTAGTGCCCCTTTTGTAAAACGTAGCGGACTAGAAATTATGCCTACTGGCTACATGGTAATTGATGGTGGCGCACCAACTACCGTTTCTTACATTTCAAATGCAGCCCCCATACCATCTGATAAAGCCGATATTGCTATGTGTACTGCTATGGCTGGCGAAATGCTTGGCATGAAACTTATTTATATGGATGCCGGTAGTGGTGCAAAGAGACCCATCACAGAACATATGATACACAGAGTAGCCACTCACATTGAAGCTCCGTTAATTGTAGGTGGCGGTATTACTACTCCTGAAAAAGCTTACGACAATGCCAAAGCAGGTGCCGATGTAATTGTAGTTGGCAACGCTATCGAAAAAGATGCTTCATTGATTAAAGAACTCGCTACGGCTGTGCACAGCGTTCATGCAGCTATTGTATAGTACTGAGAAAATTAGCTCTAGACTTCTGGCAATCGCCAACGTTTCAATTTAGAAAATACACGAATGGCTACAATGGTTACCATTCCAATGATAGAATGATATGCCGCCCATTCGGGTAACCATTTGCCGAGTAATACAAACAAGGTTCCGCCTATAGCACAAGCTGTTGCATATAATTCGCCTCGTTTTAATAATGCAGGCACTTCATTACTGATGATATCGGCTAGTAAACCTCCAAACGTTGCACTCATTACCCCCATTGCTATGGCATAACCTTCGTTCACGCCGAGTAGCATACTTTTTTCGATACCTGCTACGGTAAACAAACCAAGCCCAATAGCATCAGTAAAAAAAATGGTTTTTCGAAACTGTTGAAAATTTTGCCGTACCACAAACACAATCAATACCGCTGCAATTACCAACCCTAGTGCTATGTAATCGTTTACCCAGTTTACCGGTCGTACCCCTATTAACAAGTCACGGATAGTACCGCCACCATAAGCGGTAACAAAACCCATTACCAACCCTCCAAACACATCCATTTTGTGTGTTCTTGCTTTTAGTGCACCCGTAAGTGCAAATACGAAAATACCTGCATAGGTAATGAACTGTAACAACATGGTTGAAAGATACGATAGAACATTTACCGTAAGGTAACTAGTAGTACCTTCACGCCGCTTTAATACCAACGATATGCAATTTGAAACTTTACTTTTTGCCATTGAAAACGGCACGGCTATTATTACTATTAACCGCCCCGATAAGTTGAATGCCCTCAACGCTACGGTGATTAGCGAGCTTGGTAAGGCTATTGATGAGGTGTATCAAAATAGCGCCATTCAATCGGCTATTATTACAGGTAGTGGCGCAAAAAGCTTTGTTGCCGGTGCCGACATTAGCGAATTTATTCAGTTGAATGCCGCCGAAGGCGAAGCCTTGGCTCGTAAAGGACAAAGAGAAGTGTTCGATAAAATTGCTGCTAGTGGCAAACCAATTATTGCGGCGGTCAACGGATTTGCTTTGGGTGGCGGCTGCGAATTAGCGATGGCATGTCATTTTATCATTGCAGCTTCAACCGCCAAATTTGGCCAGCCAGAAGTGAACCTTGGTTTAATACCCGGCTATGGTGGCACACAACGTTTGGTACAAGCTATTGGTAAAGGTCGTGCTATGCAATTATTAATGACAGGTGAAATGATTGGTGCAGAGCAAGCAGCGGCTTGGGGCCTTGCCAACAAGGTGGTAACACCTGAAACCTTATTAGAGGAAGCAAAACAAATATTACAAATAATTCATGCAAAAGCGCCGCTAGCTATAGCCAAAGTTGTTACTTGCGTAAATGCTTTTGATCATACCACCAAAGGTTATGAAACCGAAATTGCTGCTTTTGGAGCATGCTTTGCAACTGCCGATAAAGTAGAGGGTACTACTGCATTTTTAGAAAAGCGTAAGCCGATATTTATAGGTAAGTAATTGTATTACCTTACGGTAAATATGTGGTTGTAGCTTTCATCATTACATGTAATGATGAAAGCTACTTTAATAAGATGGCTCGCCTGCGGCGAGCCATCTTATTAACAACATCATCGAAAGTGAACAACAGTGCGTTTTTGGTACAACTTATTACTGCTTAGCATGCCATTGATCTAACAAATCGAGGATGGTACTATCTACTCCACTATCAAACTTTCGGGCAAAGATGTAAGGCACCTGCGATAGTGTTTCAAAATCGGCAGCAGTGAAAATTTTTGGGCTTGGCTTACCTTCCGACCAATCCATGTACCATAAGTTTCGAATAATGGTATGTTCTGCTAAAGGCGAGTTCAAGATGAGTGTTTGAATAAAAAATTCATCGGGCGCCCAAGTGAATTTGGTGAATTCTTCTAGCTTTCTATCGTGTTCAATTAAATCGGTTAAATACAAAGCTGAGGCTGCTGAAATACTCCACCAACCGCTTCCGGGGCCGCCATATAATCGGCCACCAAAAGGTATTTTACGCTTAGGAAAAATAGAACTAATGAATGCTGCTAATCGATCTTTTCCTTTGAAGTTCATATCGGTAAGGTGGTATCTATCTACCCTTCCGTAGGCAGTTTTCCACCATTCGCTATTGTCATCTTCGTGATAAATGAAGTTTTTGCCAACATTAGATTCGTAAAACTTATAAAGTGCATCGTTCGATAAAAGTGGATAATCTTGGCCACTCATTACAGTATAAGTGCTGAAATGTACATCGTACGCTAAGGCTTCATTTAGCGCATACAAGGTAGCTTGTACAATACTATAACCGCCCCACTTAACATCAATTTGATGTTGCAGTAGTATTACATTGGGTATATCTGCTAAGTATTCAAAAGCTGCTTTATTGGCCTTTTTATCTACATGTATGAAGAAATAGAACGCCGGATGCTGCATTTTTTTTACAAGCCGCTCTACCATTGCTGGAGCTTTGTGTACAAGTAATAAATGAGCAATCTTCATAACGTTTCTATATCAATGCTGCCGATTGTAGCTATAAATGTACAACTAATCTTAAGTACATATGGTGACTTAGTGCATCATTACCAATAAATTAAGCAATAGTTAAGGCATTTACCGTAAGGTACAAAATGAATGTAGTAGCTTAAAAAAATTGAGTTATCATTGCTATTATGTTAGCTAAGCTTTGGCAGAAGATTAATAACAAACATTTTTTTTCGCTTAGTGGTAATGCGAGTGTTTCGTTGTTAGCCATGGTATCGTTTGCCATCATCTACAGGGTGCTGCCAAGCGACGCTGCTATTGGGGCTTGGGTATTTTTTCAAACACTTTTCACGCTATTAGAAACCTTTAGATCGGGGTTTTTAAATACTGCTATCATTACATTTTATGCCGGCAATACCGATGCACGAAAGCAAGAGGTAATTGCTAGTTGTTGGTACATAGCTGGTATAATTACATTTGGCTTAAGCGCTATTACATTGGCATGTAACTTCTTTCAACCTTTAATAGATAATCAGGGCGTAAAGCTTTTTTTATGGTGGGGTGGCCTCACTTTTATTACAGGATTACCTGCTTTTATTGCTGCGGGTTTAGTACAAGCACAAAATAAATTTGATCGATTTTTATATATACGTTTCACTAATCAGGCTTTATTCATAAGCTTTTTATTGTTTATTCATTGGCAATACGGTGTTACGCTACAATGGGTGGCTATTGCCAATATTGCTTCTAATGCAATTGTTAGTATTGCATGTTTATTACTTGGCTGGAGCGGCATTGAGCATATTAAGTATAAAACAAAACAGTGTATAATAGAATTGTACGACTTTGGTAAATATAGCTTTGGTAGTTACTTGAGTAGTAGTTTGTTTCGTGTTACCGATAACATGATTATCAATTTTATGTTGGGCGACCGTGCTTTAGCTATTTACAATTTGGGGGTTCGCCTGATGGAAGTGGTAGAAATTCCGCTACGTAGCTTTGCAGCTACGGGCATGTCGGAGCTTGCAGCTTGCTTTAACCAAAACAATAAAAATGCTTTTGTAGATACCTTACGTAAATATATTGGTCTTGTTACTACTGCATTATTACCTGCTTTGGTAATGGCAGTTTTGCTTGCGGGTTTTGTAATTCCATTAATTGGTGGCAATAAAAATATTGATACAACAGGTATTCAACAAGCTAGTAATGTAATGCGGATATATATGACTTTCGCTTTGCTATATCCTGCAGATCGTTTTTATGCATTAGGGTTAGATGTAATTAAAAAACCTAAGATTAATTTCATGAAGGTGTTAGCAATGCTGGCTGCTAATGTAATTGCAGACTTTATCGGCATTTACTTATTTAATAATATTTATGGTATTGCACTTGGCACTTTGATGCCGATATTGATAGGCTTGTTAGTAGGTTATAAATACTTACAGCAATATCAACCATTTAGCTTTTGGAGTGTATTCGCCACTGGGCCTTATGAGCTCAAACAACTTGTTTTAAAAATGCTTGGTAAGCAATAAATTATAGATCGTTTAAGGGAATTGTGGCAGTGTATATATTTTCTCTGGTAGTAGTGTTATAGTAATAGCGAAAACTACTACATGCAGAAGCAATAATCTGTAAGCCGAAATGTTCGTGCATTACAAAGGTGCCACTTACAATGGCATCGGGGGTTGGTGGGGGCAAAATATGAAAATACAATTCATTAGTACTGATAACTTCTACGTATAAAGCATTGTATAAATGCTGTTTTATGCCTATAACTGATTCATCCCAACGGATATTAAACTGTTTGAGTTGTAAGCGTAATCCTGTATCTACTTTTTGAATGATGATAGCATCTGCGTTCACATTTACTGTAAAGTGTACCGTTGCACAACCCGCATGTTTAATAGCATTAGTAAATAACTCGACCAACACATGCTTACAACGCAAAATGGTGAGTTCTTTTAATGCAGTGGTATAATGCTGCAAGTAATACATAATGCTATTACTCAAACTTAATACTTCACCTGCTTTACAAGGCACA
The DNA here is from genome assembly GCA_046296295.1 of Chitinophagaceae bacterium. Lineage (GTDB taxonomy): Bacteria > Bacteroidota > Bacteroidia > Chitinophagales > Chitinophagaceae > UBA10646. The sequence goes on from JBKBLG010000017.1 coordinate 69,052, forward strand.
ATGATAGAAAACGTATTGGCCATGATATTGGATTTTCATAAATTACTGTTGCATAGCAAGAGCATTGGTAGGATATATTGTGAACACTTTATCGAGCCGGATGAGTTGCAGCAAGTTAGCAACATCTTTATTAAGGTGAGTTAGTGTAATATCGGCATGCTTATTTATGGCATACTTTAATGATGCTACCAATGCACCAAGAAAAGAGCTATCTACATAACTTACTTTTTCGAAGGAAACAATTACTTTTTTGTGGCCATCGTCAATTAATCGCATCATTTGTAGCTTGAATGCTTCTGAACATTCTAAATTGGCTTCTGTTACATTAATAGTAGCAATAGTGTAAGGAGTGCTTTCTGAAATCTGTATAACCATGGTTATATATTTTTAATCCAGAGCAAAGTGGCATCGTCAATAAAGCTATGCTTTTTAAGTGCCTGTTCTAGGGATGTGAATTTTGAGCTTGTTTTGAATAAAGCCTGCATGTACTGCGCAAAGGCATCATAATCGGTTGTACTTACATCGTTCACTTTCATATCAATTAATCCGTCTGTAAATGCAGTAATAATATCGCCTTTATGCAAGGTTAGTTCAATATCGGTATAGGCTGCATTTTTTTGTAAGCCTAGTAGTATTCCGTTGTGTTGTATACGTTCTTGTATTTGCTGCTGTTGCCTATAAATCAATAAGGGCAAATCGCCTGCACCAGCATACCGAATACATGAAGAGCTATTATCTATGAGTATAATGCTTAAACTACATAAAATATCTTGCAAGGTTTCGTCGTCACTAATTACATAATTGATTTTCTGTAAAATAGCAGCGGGGCTCATTTGATTATCTAACACACATAAGCGAATGGCACTACGTATATAACTTAGGATACCAAATGTGAAGAACCATGCTTTCCATTTTTTTCCGACCACATCACCAATGACGCAATAGGTTAGGTGTTGATTCACTTTAATACAATCGATAAAATCACCACCCGGATAATCTTGAAACGATTGATAGAAATAATGCAACTCCCACCCGTCTATCACAGGTAACTGCCTAGGTACAGCGGTGTATTGCAAAGCATTAGCAGCTTTTTTTAACTCTTCTACCGATTGCAAATGCTGCTGCCTTAAACTCAATAATATGTTATTCACTTTACTTACAATCACAGGAAAGGGTGTATCTTTTGTGATGTAATCAATCGCTTGTAAATCGAGGCCCTTCAAGCGAAGCTGTGTGTTATCGTGTGCTGTTAAAAAAACGAAGGGTATATTTTGCGTACGTTCGTGTGCTAATACTTTTTCTCTAAATTCAAAACCATTCAATCCGGGCATTTCATAATCGGAGAGTATTACTGATGGTACGGTACGTTGCAATACTTCTAAACCTTCTTCGGCACTGCCCGCGGTATAGCATATAAAGCCATCGTCGGCAAAGTTTTTCTCAATTACTTTAAGCATCAGTAGGTTATCGTCTACAATCAAAATGCTCTTTTTATTTTGTTTGTTCATAAGGGAGGAAAATTGATGCTACGAGTTCGAATTTTTAAACCATGGTGTAATCGCAAAAAATACACCTGTTAAAACTATCAATAAAGATATTAAATCCATTAAGGTTACACCATCTTGCTCTGATAGGTAAAAGATGGTATACATTTCAAACACATCGGGTGTTGGCAATACAATCATGGCAAAGCCAAGTGTTATCAACACCATACCAATCAACGATTTCAGCAACTTATTTACCCAATGACGTTTTAGGTAAGTGCTAGTCATGGTACTATCTACCTCATGCTGTTCTAATAACACTGAAAAATTATCAAGCAATTCTAAGCGACTCATACCATCTTGATCTGCTACTTGCTGAAACGCCTCAATACTCTGTTGTAATTTTATTTTATTATCGATGGCCTCATCCAAAGCTTCTTTCACATGCAACAAAGTGGTTGTACTGATATTGCATTGTTTCACCTGCTGCACAAGATTTTCAACTGCAGCTCGCAGATGTGCATCGGGTATTGTTTTTGCATTATTTAAACCCGTTCGGAGTGCTATTTTGCTTTTCTGAGTCGACAATTCTAAATACTTTCACGGTGTTAACTTGCTAAAGCTACAAAGTAAGTTGGTTGTATTTGCAGTGCTCATTTACGTAAGTTAATAACATCACCCAATCGGTCGTTAAAGTTACCCATGTATGAAATTAGTTTCCATCATTAGTGTTAACTATAATCAAGCAGCTGTTACAGAAGCAATGCTAGCTTCGCTTACGCAAATAAATACATATACCAACTACGAGGTTATTATAGTTGATAATGCTAGCAAAGACAACCCTATTCCACGATGGATACAACAATACCCCGAATACACCTTTATTCGTTGCGAAGAAAATTTAGGTTTTGCAGGCGGTAATAATGTTGGCATTGCACAAGCACAAGGCGATTATCTGTTTCTAATTAATAACGATACTGAGCTTACCGCTACCGTTATACAACAGTTAGTTGATGTAATGGAAGCCAACCCAAACGTTGGTATGATTAGCCCTCGCATTCATTATCATCACGATAAAAATTTAATACAGTATGTAGGTTTCACCCCCATGAATTTTTATGTATGCCGTAATAAATGTATTGGTTATCAAGAACCCGATAAAGGTCAATATAACCACTTACAACCCGGCCCAACTGCTTACATACACGGGGCTGCAATGATGGTTCGTGCTACTGCGTTGCAACAAGTAGGCTCTATGTCAGAAAACTTTTTTTTATACTACGAAGAAGTAGATTGGTGCGAAAAATTCAAGCGACACCATTACGAAATATGGGTGCATCCGCAAGCACTTATTTACCATAAAGAAAGTGCTGCCGTTGGGCAACAAAGCTTACTGAAAGAATACTTCATGAACCGTAATCGCATTCTCTTTGTACGCCGTAATGCATGGTTCTATCAAACATGGATTTTCACCATTTACTTTTTACTCATCGTAACCCCACGCAACCTTATCAGCTACATATCTAAAGGCCGTTTCGATTTAATCAAAGGATTATTACTAGCCCTTTGGTGGAACCTTACCAATAATCGTAACAGCACCTATATATATATTCCCAAATAACCCGAAACAACTTTTATGGAACTTCTATTTTGGATCAGCCTTGCCATTGTTGGTTATACCTTTATCGGTTATGGCATCGTGTTATATGCCATTATCAAAATCAAACGCATTGTTAAACCCGCTCAATTTAATTGGTACAATTTCGAAGAACTACCTACCGTTACACTCATTGTAGCCGTATTTAACGAAGCAGATATTCTTGAAGCTAAAATCAAAAACACATTATCACTCAATTACCCTTACGGTAAATGTAATTTCATCTTTGTAACCGATGGCAGTAGCGATGCAAGCCCCGATATCATTGCACGCTATCCCGAAATTAAACTCATGCACCGCCCTGAACGTGCCGGAAAAATTGCAGCAGTTCACCGTGCTATGAAAGAAGTAACTACCGAAGTAGCCATCTTCACCGATGCTAACACCTTCCTCAATACCGAAGCCTTAGTACATATTGCCCGACATTATAAAGACGCTAGCGTTGGTGCTGTAAGTGGCGAAAAACGCGTATACAGCCCCAATAACGATGCTACAGCCGGCGAAGGCATTTATTGGAAATATGAAAGCACTTTAAAAAAATGGGATAGTGAACTATTCAGTGTAGTTGGTGCTGCAGGCGAACTATTCAGTATTCGCACCAACCTCTACCAACCCGTACCACCCGATACTATTCTAGACGATTTTATGATTTCATTACTCATTGCCGCAAAAGGCTATAGAATTGTATATGAACCAACGGCCTATGCCATGGAAACAAGCAGTGCCAACATTACAGAAGAGTTGAAACGAAAAGTACGTATCGCCGCAGGCGGTATTCAGAGTATAGTAAGGCTAACACAACTAATGAACCCCTTCAAATACCCTATACTATCGTTCCAATACATCAGCCATCGAGTACTGCGTTGGACAGTTACCCCATTTTTCATGATAATCACTTTTGTAGCTAATCTTACCCTGGTAATACAGCAACCAGAGCATCTTGTGTATGCAATTTTTTTAGCAGCACAAGCCGCCTTTTATATTGCCGCCGTATTAGGATGGCTGCTAGAAACCCGCAACATTAAAATCAAAGCACTCTTTGTACCATATTATTTCTGCATGATGAACTACGCTGTAATAGCAGGCATTATTCGCTACTTACGCAAAAATCAGAGTGCCGCATGGGAAAAAAGCAAACGTCAAACTGGTAGCCTACCTATGTCTTAAACATATTAAAAAACGATACCTTACGGTAAATATTTAGCAGCCACACAAAAAAACTTGCTCTAAAATTTCATTATTACAATCACATCCCTATTTTTGCAGCCCATTCTGAAAAGAATAGTAGTTTTGGTAGCTCAATAGTACTTAATACTATGCTCCACGGTGAGGTGGATGAGTGGCTGAAATCAACGGTTTGCTAAACCGTCGTACGTCCTTCAAGATGTACCGAGGGTTCGAATCCCTCCCTCACCGCCACTAACTCATTGCAACTGCCGGGTTACAAGCTTGGTAGTTTGTATGTTCGGGAGGTAGTTCAGCCCGGTAGAATACCTGGTTTGGGACCAGGGGGTCGCAGGTTCGAATCCTGTCCTCCCGACAATAAAAAATCCTCACTACAAAGTGGGGATTTTTTATTTATTGGACAAAATAGGTTACTCAAATCGTTTAAAAAGCACGTTAGCAAAAGCTTTAAGGAAGTTTTGAGGTATAAGAGCGAAAAAATTGCCCTCATTGCGAACTCAAAAGCACCCAAAAGAATGGTAAAAAATGGGCACCAACACTTCTTCCTCAAAAATACTTTAAGACTTTTAATGGCAGGAATGCTTTGTTCGACAGCACTATAAAAGCGTTTTGAGAACAGTGAGTTTTTGGAAAATAAACCTCTACTCAATTAGCTTCAAAATATCGGGTAAGTAGAAAACCAAACAGCGATAGATAGGTGCCATAGAGCAGTCAAAATAGTACCCCAAAGATAACTGAGCCATTATTTTGTTAACAAATACAACTTACTTCGGTAGAGGTTTTGGTGTGATGGTTTCAGGGCTTATGAACGAAGCAACAACATCTACTGGAGATATGTTCAACACGAGGCTTTAGAAGATTATCTTGAAGGGGTAAAAATCATTGAGGAACAAGGCTATAAAATCAAAGCTGTAATATAAGATGGCAAGCGAGGATTGCTAAAGTCATTTGCCATATTCCGGTTCAAATCTTCAGTTTCATCAGGTAGCCATCGTAACCCGATATATCATCAAACGCAGTAAAATAAATGCATACAGAGCATTGCTTGATGTGGTATATCTAATGGGTAGAACAGATAAAGAAGCTTTGTAGGAGCATTAAACCACTGGCACGAACAATGGAAGAATTACATGAATGAGAAAGTATTTGATGCATAGAAATTAATAACAATACAAATATCATCGGCTCAGAAGTGTTTGTTAGAAGTTTAAGCACCAACCTGCCGTTTTTATTCACCTGGCACGACCATTATGATTTGAAAATATCCAACACAAAAAACAGCCTCGAAGGAGTATTTACTAATCTGAAAAATAAAATCAGAGTTCATGCCCGATTAAAAAAAACATCGCAAACAAAAAACTGATTGATGCGCTACTATCGAGATAGTTTTTTTAAGCATCAAACGCTTGGGATGATACAAAAAAGTCAGGGCGAAAACCCTACCTTGACCATCCCGGTCGGATAAACATATTCCTACGTTGGTTGCTCCTCAGCAGAGCCAACTTCTGCTATTGTTTATCAACTCAAAATTCAACTTGATTTTGATCAAAACAGCAGCCTATTTAGTCCATTACACCGCATTAGACAAAATCATAACCTAAAAAATAAAAAGAGGCTGTCTCAAAACTAAGAAATAGCCTCTTTTTTTTGTTGTATGGTTACCTATACTTGCCAATAGTAGTTTATAGAGTTGGATAATTTTTTCTGACTCAGGGGTTGTATGGCAG
>JBKBLG010000018.1:0-67802 GCA_046296295.1 Chitinophagaceae bacterium
GCAACAGGTGGTTCGGGTAATTTTATCAATGCATTAGATGGTACATTTACTAGTACTACAACAACCTCTACCTGGCCTGGTAATGGAACGGGTTACCGGTTTGATATTTTAACACCTTGTACCGGAACTCCGAGCCTTGGCCAGCCAAACGCTTTCCAGTTTAATGTTTGTCCGGGTAATACAGCTAATATTAGTTTTAACGGTTCTTCTACGCTTACAAGTGGCATCAATTACCAATGGCAAAAATCGGCTAACGGTTCAAATGGTTGGCAAAGTGTAGGTGCGGGTGTTGGTGCTAACAGTGCAGCTTACACCTCGGCACCATACTCAGGTGTAGATAGCTTTTATAGGTTGGTAGCTACTTGTACCAATAGTAACGAAACAAGTATAAGTGCAGTAATTCGTTTAACATCACCATCGGCACCAGGTGTGCAAACCACCAATATTGTTGCTACAAGCATCAATGCCACCAGTATTACCATTAGTGCAACGGCTGGTAATGGCAACAACCGTGTTATTTACGTAAGTGATAACAACTTCTTTATAGATCCAACAACACCCAATAGTCCGGGAGCAGCCAGTACCGTTTGGCAGAATAATGGTCAGCAGTTGGTGTACGATGGTAATGCTGCTAATGTAACAGTAACCAACTTAACGCCTGGGGCAACCTATTATTTTAGAGCTTATGAAGTGCAAAAATGTACTGCGATACTACCGAATACATACTATTATAATACAGTATTAGGTACAGGTAACCCTGCGAGTGCAAGTACGCTAAGTCCGTTAAACTATCAAGTGGCCAGAACAACAGGTGTCAACTTCAACTCTATTCAAAATACCGGTAACAACTTCACTTGGGTCACAAACAATGGCGATGATAATCTAAGTACTACTACCAGTATAGGCTTCAATTTCATATATCAAGGTCAAACTGTAACAAGCTTTAAAGCAAGTACTAACGGGTTTATTTCACTAGCTCCTGCAACAACTACTGACAATGCATACATGAATAATATTGGCTCTAATACCATCAATAGACAGGCCATTGTTGCACCTTTTTGGGACGATTTAGTTGTACCAGGTGGTGTTTTTGCTAACATTAATTACGTGAAGTACCAGGTTGCTGGCAGTGCACCTAATCGGGTTTTAACCGTAGAGTGGGCTGGTATGGAGTTGTTCAATAACCCTGGCCCAGATTTGAACTTTCAGGTGAAGTTGTATGAAACAACCAACCGAATTGAGTTTGTGTATGGTAATATGACTGGCTTCGATGGTAGCAGAAACACATTGTACACCTACTCTGTTGGTATGAACAGCTTTAGTACCGCTGCGGTGCTAGGTGCTGGAGAAGTATTTGCTTTACAAGCATTTAACACCAATTTGTTTTCAAGTGCTAATGCCAATTTAAATAATTCTTCAGCAAACACTTTACGGCAAGTGCCATTCTGTTTCACCAGATTATTATTCACACCGGGTACCTATGGCGGTGGTACCACATTGCCGGGTATTACTAACGATGAGCCAAGTAATGCTCTACCGCTCAGCGTACTTAATTTTATCCCTACCGATTTTTGCGAATTATATACAACGAATGGTGCCACGGCTTCTGCCAATATTGCAACTTGTAATGCAGCAATTGCCGGTACACCCGACGATGATGTTTGGTTTAAGTTCTCATTAGCACAAGCCAAAAACCTCAATATTACACTCCGCTCAAGCGGTGCTTTCGATGGTGTGTTACAGGTATTTAGCGATGCCGGTACCACACCGATTGTTTGCGTTAATGCAACACTCGATGGATTGTCTGAAAATATCACCAATCAACAATTTGCCGCAGGTAACTACTACATCAGGGTGTATCATGCCGGTGTTGGATCGTTCAACACCAATGGTACGGGATACTTTTATTTAGGTGTGTACGAAACCCAGCCACCACCAGCGAACGATGATATTTGTGGAGCCATAGACCTTGCGGTAAATACTGCATGTACCCCCGTAACAGGTAGTACACTTGCAGCAACGCAAAGCACTACGGCTATTTGTGCCGGATTTCCCGATGATGATGTTTGGTACTCTTTTATTTGTAACACGCCCAACGATATTATTCGTGTACAAGGCTTACCAGGGTTTAATCCGCAAATTCAAGTATTTAGTAGTAGCGATAATACATGTAACGGAACGTTAACATCAATTGCTTGTGTTAACTTTACCGGAACTGCAGGTTTAGAAACCTTCGCACCTAATAATCTCGTTCCTGGCAATACCTATTTCATTCGTGTGTACCACGCACCAAGTGGTGCCGGCGATGGTGAATTTACTATTTGTGCACTCGCAACACCGCCTGTATGTCCAACTAATTTCTTCCCGCAATCAAATACATTCCAAAATGTTAACGGCATTACCTTACAGTGGTCGGCTGCAACCGGTGCACAAGGGTACGATGTATACTTAGGTACCAGCAACCCACCAGCAGATTTGGTGGCTACCGATGTTACTGCCACATCTTACAATACCGGAACGCTGCTCAACGGCGTAACCTATTATTGGTATGTGGTTGCTAAAAATAACGCAGGTTTTAGCCCTACATGTACCATTAATAATTTTTCAACAGCACATATTTGGAGCGGCGTAGTAAGTACCGATTGGAATAATGCTGCTAACTGGCAGTCTGCCACTGTACCAAATAACCTAAGCGATAATGTTGTAATTCCTAATACTGTAACAAAACCCGACATTGCATCGGCCAACACCTTCGCTGTGAAAGATATGATCTTACAAGCTGGTGCAACCCTTACGGTAAATGGTACCCTACAAGTGGCAGGTAATGTGTCGGTAGGGGTAACCAATAGCAGCATTAATGCTACCAATGGTACCATAGAATTTAGAGGTACTGCAGCACAAGTAATAAATCCGGCAGTATTCAATACGCCCACCATCGCCAATGTAACCATCAATAATGCGGCTGGTGTTGCTCTTAATGGTGCGTTAAACCTAACCGGTAACTTAAGAATTATTGCCGGTACTTTTAATACCAATAACAACCTAACCTTACGTAGCACAGCAACAGCTACGGCTCGTATCAATCAGATAACATCTGGTGGTATCACCGGAAGTGTAACTGTAGAACGATTTTTACCTGCAAAGGCAGTTAGAAAGAGTATTTTCTTAGCAAGTCCGGTAACACAACGTATTAACCAAGGCTGGCAGCAACAAATTCATATTACCGGAGCCGTAGGAACTTGCCCGAATACCGATCCATCAACAGGTTTCGATGCAACTATTACCGGCAATCCTAGCATGTTCACCTATAACGATGCAAATGCAACAGGCAGCAAATGGGTTCGTATTGCCAACACACTCAATACAAATTTAACACCGGGTACTGGTTACCGCGTATTGGTTCGCGGCCCACGTAGTGTTGGCTGTTCCTTGCTCGATGGTAGTGCAACCGCACCAACAGCTGTTACATTAAGCGCTACAGGTAGTGTAGTGGTTGGTAATGTTGCTGCTACAATACGTGGTAATGGATTCACATTTGTTGGTAATCCTTATGCTAGTGAAATCAATTGGATGGCTACCAACTGGGTTACTGCCCGTAATACAAACAACATTAGTGCAAGCTACTGGACCTACGATCCTGCTAATGCCAATGGTGTTTATAGCGTGTACAACGCTGGAACGCTTACCAATAATACTGCAGGCATCAGCAATGTGGGTATCATTGCTAGTGGACAATCCTTCTTTGTGCGTAAAACCACTGCAAACAATGCTGTGCTGAGTAACTTTTTTAGAGAAGAATATAAATCTACCACCGCTCAAACCGGTTTATTTAGAAACCCAAATTGGGATGGTTTTGTAAGAATAGCCTTGCGGGCCAATGATAATACTCATTTAGATGAAGCAGTACTACGTTTCACCAACGATGCAGTGGCAAGCAATACACAAGAAACAGATTTAGATGCTTTGAGTATTAGCGAAGCTAGTAATACTATTGCATTGGTTAAGGGTAACGAGGCTTACAGTATTCAAACACGCACTGCTTTACAAGCATCAGATTCAGTGCTGCTACAAGTGAAGGCTTCAGCTACCGGCAACTACCAATTGCAATTCAGTGAGGTTGATTTTGGTGCCAACGAAGCTTGGTTACGCGATGCTTATACACAATCGCTAATCCGTATAACAGATAACAGTACTTATTACTTTACAGTAAATGTTAACGAGCCTGCAACGCAAGCTGCCAATCGCTTTATGTTACTATTCCGCAGCAGTGCCACCTTACCTACGAACTTCACTGCCATTTACGCCAGAGCGAAACAAGATAACAAAGCAGCAGACGTGATATGGACAGTGGGCAGCGATAAGCAAGTAGTAAGCTATACGGTAGAACGCAGCACCGATGGTCGCAACTACAAAGCAGTAGGCAGTGTAGCGAGCCAACAAAGCAACCAAGCAGTAAGCTATAGCTATACCGACAACCAAGCCATTACCACGGTAGTATACTACCGTGTTCAAGCAATAGCCGCCGATGGCAGTTATAAGTACAGTGCAGTAGCGAAGTTGAATGGCAAGGCAAGCAGCATTGAATTGAGCTTGTATCCGAACCCTGTACAGAGCCAGTTAAGTGTACAGTTAAGCCAGCCGGTGAAAGGGCAGTTAGCAGCAAGGGTGGTAGACAGCAAAGGCCAGGTAGTGTACCGGCAGAGCGGTATTAACCTTGCCGGCAGCAACTTGTTGCAGTTGAGCGTAGCGCATTTACCGCAAGGTACGTACCAGCTAACACTCACGAACGGTAGCGACTTCACGGCTACAGGTAGCTTTGTGAAATAATTATATGTGTATTCCGCTTGATTGTATAAAATAGAATAGGTATTTTCAAACCACTAAACACTGCTTATGAAGGCGTCATACAAATTTTTAACCTGTTTGCTGATAGCAGCATGCACCAGTATTGTAGCTGTTCAAGCACAAAGTCCTGATCCGTGGGATGATGCCGATAGTGCAGATGTACCTTTAGATGGAGGGTTATCTTTGCTGCTGGCTGCAGGTATTGGTTATGGTGCTAGCAAATATCATGATCGAAAAAAGCAAACTGTTCATAAACAAGATAATCATCAGCAATAAAATATAGATTTTAGGAAAGCCGCTCCGATTGCACTGAGCGGCTTTTATGTTGTTTTTTGCACTACTATTGTTACCCATGAAACAGTTGATAGCTCAAATCAAAACTTCGTACCAAAGCATGCCGCTTGCTGCACGAAATTTTTTATTGCGAGCATTGGTATTATTTGTTGCTTGGAAGTTATTGTATCATACTTTTTTGTTGCCTAACAGAGTGCCCGACCAACAACTAACAGCAGTGAATGCAGTGCTATCGGCCAAGTGTTTTCAATGGTTATATCCAAACAGTACTATTCAGCTTAAAACAGGCATGAAATACGAATTGTATGCAGAAGGTATACCGCATATTTGGATCATGAAAGATGCAACACAAGTAGTAGGTGTTACTGATGGTTGTAATGGCTTTGAGGTATTTGTATTATATGTGGGTTTTTTGCTTTGTGTGCCTACCACGCCACAACGCTTATTGAAATATATCATTGTAGGCCTAACTGTAACTTTTTTTATGAATGTGCTGCGTGTAGTTGCTTTAGGGTGGCTGCACTTACATTACAAAGAGTTTTTTGATATTGCACATCATTACATTTTTAAATTAATTGTATACGCAGTGGTATTTTGGTTTTGGACACGTTATGCCAAAACAAGTGCCTTAAAATTACCCCAGCTGTAAATGACGCGTCTCGAAAAAAAAATGCTTTGGTGCATGGCTGCATTTGGGTTAGTAGCTTATGTAATTGCGATTGAACCTAACAATGCTTTTGCCATTAAAGAACAAGTGCGTCGTATACTGAACTTTCCTGCATTGTTTATTACGGCAGTTATAGGGTTCGTAGCACTTAAGCAGCATGCAGCTAAGTGGCTACAGTATGTATGGTGGGGCATATACATTTTTGAAATGATAGTGCTTGCTACATACGGGGCTGCTGCTTTCTTGTATCCCGAGTGGGCAACTACAGGTTTTAGAAATTTTGTAAGTAGTCTCCGGCATTTACTTATTAGTCCTTTACCATATATGGTATTGCTCTACCTTGGCAAATTGAAAACCGAAGATTATAAAGCAGATGTTTAAATTTTCATAGCATTTACTGTTTTCTTAAAATGAGATATTGTTTTGATGAAATCTATCAAAACTGCTTTCATATAAATAGGATTTTGCAAAATCAAATATAAATGCCTATGTATATGAGAAGTATACTCTGGATATGCTTGTTGCTTTTAAGCATTCGATTGTATAGCCAAACAACAGTGCTCAATCCTAACGGTGCTGGCGGCTTTGAACTTGGTAACACTTTTGCAGATAATGGATGGATTAACTCGGCATCATCCGAAGTCAATCGCTGGGTATTAGGTAGCAGACCCACAAATATTATTGGTAATCGTGCAGCTTATTTAAGTAACGATTTTAATGCAGCGAATCCAGCTACAACCATTACGGCTGGTACTGCTGTAACAACACACATATACACTACTATTACTTTGCCTGCTAGCGATTCTGCTATTCTTATTAGCTTTAAATGGAAGGCTAACTACACAAGTAGTGGTACAGCCTTACTCAGAGTGGCTATTGATTCTGCTATGATTAACGTGCCAACTTCAGGAGTAACAGCCCAAGGAGCAGTTGTATATAACGCTATAACCGGAACAAACGATGTTTGGACGGTAGTTCAAGCAACAGTATCGCCAATGTTCGCAGGCAAAACAGTACGACTTGTGTTTTCTTCTAGTACGCCGGCATCTTTCACGAACAATGCTACGATAACAGGCCCGGCGGTCGATTCAATTGGCGTAGTAACACGGGCTAACCGTTTAACATTTACTAGTACGAACACGGGAGGTAACTGGGGTACGCCAACTACTTGGACAAATAATGCATTCCCTACTGCGTATGATAATATTATAATTCCGCAAGGCAGTAGTGTTGTCTTTCAAGATAACATTCAACATTTCTGTAACGATCTTACCATTAATGGTACGCTCACTGCTGTTGTTGGTGCAAACAGTATTTTTAATGTTTTAGGTAATCTTAGTGTGAACAGTTCGGGCGCCTTCACCGTTCCTACCAATAGTGCGTATTCATACAATGTGGCTGGTAACCTAAATATTGCAGCAGGTGCAAGCATTAGTTGGCAAAGAGTTACACTCACTTTTAACGGCAATACAGCACAAGAATTCAACTTCGATAATGCCAATCAATTTGTAGGCCAGTATATCGGAGCAGTTGTTTGTAACAACAACGCAGGCCTTACGGTAAATGCAAATACAGGTGTACTAGAGCTACTACTTAGAATTGGTGCTACCCGTGGAGTACTAACACATAACAACGTATTACGATTAAATAACACATTAGTTGTAGGTTTTAATACTGTAACCATCGCAGTGGTAGATGGCAGTTTTGCAAGTCGTGTACCAGTTGCTGCCAATGCTTCTATTAACTTATTGTATTCTCAGGTTACTGCTACAATCCCAGTTTCTTTAATAGCAGGTAGCCGCAACGAACTACCCTTAGATAGAACTGTCACATCGCTGCAGATCGGCTCCGTGAATGTTAACCTTCAAGTGAATGATAGCTTACGCGTAAGCGGTGCAACTAACTGCTTAACCCTGTTTGGCCGCGTAGATGTTGCAGATAATGCAGCCTTAGTATTTACCAATCCTGCAGCAACCTTTAACGTAGCCAATAATGGCCTAGTAAAAGGTAATATTGTACGAGTACTCAACGGTAACAATGTTGCCAGCTATAATTTCCCAGTGGGTTGGGGGAATACACGTAGAGCCGTAACGCTTCGTAGAATTACGGCCGATAATGCACGTGTACTAATAGCTACCAAAGCTTATGCTAACGGTACCAATGGTTCAGGTATAGCAGCTTTAGCTAATCAATTCGTATGGGAAGTACGTACACTTAGTGGAACACTTACCAGCGTAGATTCTATAGCATTTGAGTACGATGTTGCAGCCGAAGGTTTTACAAGCAGCGATTCTTTGAACCGACGCATTGCTACGTCAGCAACTATCAATGGAACTTACAGTGTGGTGCCAGCAGGTGCAAGTACTGCAACGCCTGCATTATTAGTTACTGCCCGAGGTAATTATAACAACGATGCATTTTATGCTGTGGGCTTAACACAAGGCGGATTTTTAAAAACATGGACAGGCGGAGCGGGCACTTACAATTGGTTCGATGCTGCCAACTGGTCGGGTAATACCGTGCCAACTTGTAACGATGTAGTAACCATTTCAGAACCATTTAGAACCATTGAATTAGGCACAACACCTGTACAATGTGCCGGTCTAATTTTAGGACTCAACACGTCAATAAACATTGGCGATGCACAAACTTTAAACATTGGTTGTAACATGCCAACTGGCGGAAATGCTCTACTTGATATCATAGGTAGGGTAACAGTAGCCGATGGGGCAACCCTTGCGGTAAATGGAGGTATACTGTTACGCAATACGGGTGCTTTAATACAAACAGGCGGCAACATTTTACTAGATCCAGTTGGTAATACCGACACACTTAAAGCCCATGTATTACAGTTGGGGGAATCTGTTACCAACTTAACAAACCAACTATTGTTACAGGGAGGCACTATCACCTTTATCGATCCTAATGGCCTCAATGCAATCAACTATCTTGGAAATACAACCATAGATGCTAGCCCAAATCATACCATTAAATTTGGTACCACTACATCAACACAACGCGATGCGTCGCTCAACGGTTATCTTATTAATCTGCAAGCAAGCGGCCTGAACGTAGCATTAAAGCTTGGTAATGTAGTGATAGATGGCGGTAACGTTCCTGGTCGTTGGTTTATTGGCGGTTCTATTTTCGCAAATGGCAACCTTACAGTAGCGCCTAACGCCGATTTAAGAACATCTAGCGTTATTGTAGTACGCAAAAACTTCACCAATCAGGGTCGTTATTTCTCACGGGCACAGCTTGCTTTTGGTGATTTTAACCCAAGCAATAATAGTATTGTAGCGAGTAGCGATAACAGCGTGTTCACCACCAATAGTAATATTTATGCTAATTATCCAAGCTTCGCACCCGATGTGCCTGGTAATGGTTATAGTGTTGGAGATGTACTAACTTTATTTGATGGTGGTGCATGTGCACAGCCGCCAACTTTTGTAGTTCGTAATGTTAATGCAAGTGGTGGTATATTAACACTTTCTGTAGTAGATCCTGGAAGTTGTTTATCTAACCTAACATCTCCATATTTCTTTACAGGAGGTTCAGGCACTGGCTGCCTCATCAATACAATATTGCAAACCAATAACGGAATTGCAAAAGTGGCCGATGTTAACAGTTTAGCGGTAGCTAATAATCTTACCATCAACCAATCGTTAACAGTATTAAATACGTTACAATTGTTCACCAACGCCGTTGTTAATACTGGTAACAACCGATTAACCTTAGGGTGGAACGATGGAACACCAATAATTGGTTCGTTAGCAGTAGGAACCAACGCACGTATTAATGGTACTTTCCGAAGAGCATTAAGCACAAACACCTTCACAGAAAACGATACGAGAGCTTTATTCCCTATAGGTACAGCAACACAAAACCAATACGTAGCTATTAACTATGC
The DNA here is from genome assembly GCA_046296295.1 of Chitinophagaceae bacterium. Taxonomy (GTDB): domain Bacteria; phylum Bacteroidota; class Bacteroidia; order Chitinophagales; family Chitinophagaceae; genus UBA10646. The sequence continues at coordinate 9,717 of JBKBLG010000018.1, forward strand.
TACTGCCCCAACTGGTTTTGGTTATATCAGTGCATCGTTTGTTGCAGCTAATCCGGGCATCAATGGTAACTTGCCTACAGAAAATACGGTTACCATCAGCAACCTAAACACAGAGGGTTATTGGAACATTCAATCTGAAGGAACTTTAGCAGGCACTCCTAATATTCGATTGATACCAACAGGCTTTGCGAACTTAGCCGATAACATAGCTGAAAACCGTATTATACAACGTACAGATGCAAGTGCTGTATGGCAGTTTACCGGAACACATGTAACGGGTACTTCCGCCGATACCCTTCGAAGAACAGCAATTACATTGGGTGGGCAGTATGCTATCGGGCGTGTAGCAAGTACATTGCCGTTATTTGTACAGCAGTTTCATGGCGTTGCAACGCATCAAGGTAATTTATTAAGCTGGAAGGCCGCCAACGAAGTCGATATTGCCTATTACGAGTTAGAAGCGAGCACTAATACGCAACAATTCGAAAGTGTACATCAGCAGGCGGCAAAGCAAGTACAATATCAATTTTTGCATCAGCGAGTAGCTCCTATAATGTATTATCGCTTAAAGTTGGTTGGTAAGAATGGTGAAGTTGCCTACAGTGGTATAATTCAATTGAAACAATCGAACCTTACGGTAAATATTGTAGCCACACCAACCATTACAACCGATAAGTTACAGCTACAAATTACATCGTCTAAACCAGTATCAGGAACTTGGTATATGGTTAACATCCAAGGCACACGTTTTATGCAGCAACCATTTACCACAGTTGCAGGAACAATGCAATGGCCTGTTAGCGTAAGTCATTTACCGCAAGGTACTTATTACATTACTTTACAAACAGCAGAAGGTAGTTATACTACAAGGTTTATCAAACAATAGCAACCAACATTGTTGTTCAAGTTCGGCCCCGCCTTTGGCGGGGCCTTTTTGTGGCTTTGTTAATGTGTCACAGATACAAGCGTTAACTAGCTAGCATCCTCTTATCTTTGGCGCCAAAATTCTTATTGTGAAGGGTAAGCACGTAGCACTGTTAATCATCGCCATTTTAGTGGCCGACCAAATACTGAAGATATATATAAAAACAAATTATTATTTGGGTGAAGAACATAATATGCTAGGTAGTTGGTTTCGCCTACATTTTGTAGAAAACAAAGGCATGGCTTGGGGTTGGGAATTTGGCGATGGCTTTGGTAAAATTGCCCTAACATTATTCAGGCTGGTAGCTGTAATAGCAGGTACTTTTTATTTAAGGCATATTATACAGAAGCAAATGCACAAAGGTTTTATTGTATGTGCATCGTTAATATATGCTGGGGCTGCCGGTAATTTAATTGATAGCATGTTCTATGGGATGATTTTCGAAAACTCAGATTACTACGTACAAAACGTAGCCAACTTCACTGCTTTTGGTAAAGGTTATGCTAGTTTTTTGCATGGTAAAGTGGTAGATATGTTGTATTTCCCGATCATACAAATCGAGAAAATGCCTGCATGGATGCCTTTTTTAGGCGGCCAGCCTTTCGAGTTTTTTAGTCCTGTTTTCAATCTTGCCGATGCTGCTATATCAACAGGGGTAATTGCCTTGTTCATATGGCAAAAAAAATGGATGCCCGATAATAAACCAGCCGCTGCAACAAGCGAACCCGCTTCTACAGAAACTGATAACAGTTAATTACTCTGTAATATATACTCTTGGTACGCGTAAGCCAATACTGGTAAGTATTTCGTAAGCAATGGTGTTACACCAATCTGCATGTTGTTGTACGGGTAAGTGTGTGCCAAAAATTTCTACTTCATCATTTTCTTGTGCTTCAGGTATGTTGGTTACATCAATCATGGTCATATCCATGCATACGGTACCAATAACAGGCGCTAACTTACCGTGTAACCACACCTTTCCAACACCATTACTAAGCTGCCTGCTAAAACCATCGGCATAGCCAATGCGAATGGTAGCTATACGAGCATTAGCGGCAACTACACCTCTACGATTGTACCCAACCGTTTCACCAGCTGCAACATTGCGAATTTGTGCAATGGTGGTGTATAGGCGTGCAACAGGTTGTAGCTGCAGATGGCTTGCTGCGTAGGGAGCAACACCATATAAACCAATGCCTAAACGCACCATACTTAATTGCCATTCACTATGCCGTTCAATAGCAGCCGAATTACCAATGTGTTGCAGGAATGTATAAGGAATAACTTTTTGTATGGCCGCAATCATTTCTTGGAATAAAGCTATTTGCCTTACGGTAAATGCATCGTGTTCGGCAGCATCGCTTGCCGCAAGGTGGCTAAATACACTTTTTATTACCACATTGCTTTGTGTAGCTAATATTTGCGTAAGCTGTTGTATATCCTTCGATTCAAAGCCAAGGCGATGCATGCCCGTATCTAGCTTAATATGGATAGGATACGATTCAATTGCCTGCTGTTGCAAATAAGCTATAAACTGTTGTAAGATGCCAAACGAAAATATTTCTGGCTCTAGTTGATAAGTTACTAAAGCATCAAAAGCTGCCGCATCAATATTTAGTACGAGTATTGGTAAGCTAATACCGGCTTTACGAAGCTGTACACCTTCGTCGGCATAGGCTACCGCTAAGTAATCTACTTTTTGAAATTGTAGCAATCTACCAACCTCGGCACTGCCACTACCGTAACCATAAGCTTTCACCACCGCCATTAGTTTGGTGCCGGGTGTAAGTAGTTGCCTGAATTGTTGTAGGTTATGTTGCATGGCTCCTAAATGAATATCGAGCCTAGTTTGATGGCTCTGCAACTGTAACCATTGATGTAATGTTTCAAACTGAAATTGGCGAGCCCCTTTTAGCAACACATAAGCTTGCTGAAAATGTTGTGTTGTTAGGCTTTGCTGCAAAGCCGTAATACTATCAAAAAACAAACATTGCGGTACGTATGCTTGCAATATGGCTCTATGTGCACCAATGGCAGTACCAATACCAATGCATTGTCGAATGCCAAATTGTTGTAATAGCTGGCCTATTTCAGTGTATAGTTGTGCAGCAGGTATGCCGGCTTGCAATACATCGGAAAGTACCACTATTTTATTGCCAGCGCCTGCTTGCTGTTGTAGATAATCGAGTGCAATAGTAAGCGATGATACATCGTTACTATAGCTATCGTTGATTAAATATGACTGATGTACGCCTACCGTTAATTGTAATCGCATATTAACAGGTGTTAGCTGTAACATACGTTCCGCAATGGTAGCATCGTTCATACCATAATCTAACAGAAATAGCCAGCAACAACATGCATTGTTAATGCTGGCATCGTCGGTAAAGGGAATGGTTATTTGCCGTAAGGCATTTTGATAACTTGCTGTTATAGTGGTGCCGGTCGCTTGTTTTTGAACATTTTGAATATGCAGCGTGCAATTAGGTAACTTGCCAAAACTGCGTACCTGCGGTTGTGATAATATACCTTGCGGTAAATGTGGTGCAACGGTATCGGCATGTACGTATTGCTTACCAACCCCTGTTAGTAATTGCCATTTTTCGGTGGCTTTGTGCCTAAGATTTTCAAAGCCCGCACTGTGGGCTGCACCTAAAGTGGTGAATATGGCTGCAGTTGGCGCTATCATTTGCCGTAAGGCTTGCATTTCTCCTTGTTCTGAAATGCCTGCTTCTATAATGGCCATGGTGTGTTGTGTACTTAGCTGCCACAAGCTTAATGGAACGCCAATTTGACTATTATAACTGCGCGGGCTACGCACAATACGTTCGTTCGATTGCAGTAATTGGTACAACCATTCTTTCACGATTGTTTTGCCGTTACTCCCCGTAATTGCAATTACCGGATATTGAAATTGCTTTCGGTGATAAGCTGCAAGTTGTTGTAGCGCATGTAAGGTGTTGGTTACCATTAAGAAAACAGCATTTGAATATTGCTGTATGGCCACAGGCTTACTTACTACAAAAGCGGTAACACCTCGTTGGTATACTTCATCAATAAAACTATGCCCATCGCGGCCAGCACCGGGTAAGGCAAAAAAAATACTCTGTTCCGGGAAAACAATTTTGCGACTATCGGTAACTAAAAATTGAATGCTTGCATGAGGTGGCATATCGCCAATGATATTGGCTTGTATAATTTTTGCAATATGTTGAAGTGAATACACCATTGGCATATTTATAATGTATTATCATCTACATCGTGTGGTAAGTACTTTTTCTTATGATAAATGGAGTATACGATAGAACCTCCAATGCAAAGCAAAATCATACCAAGGCTAATGGTTACTTGTACGCCTTTACTCGGAATCCACTCGTTAATCCAATGTTCTGCAAGCATTTTAATACCAATGAATACTAATACAATGGCAATACCTTGTTGTAGAAAATCGAACTTGCTTACAGCACCACGTAATAAAAAAAACAAAGAACGTAGGCCTAATACAGCAAAAATATTACTGGTATAAATTACCAACTTTTCGCGACTAATACCCATTACTGCCGGAATACTATCGAGTGCAAATACCAAATCAATTGTAGCTAACATTACTACTACTACAAATAGTGTAGTGTACTGGGGCCTTCCTTTAGCATCACGTACTACATACCTCCCATTGCCATCGTGTGGTGCTAATGGCAAAAATTTATTCAAGAACTTATATACTTTGCTATCGTGTGGTTCAAAAGCTTCATCGTCATTTGTGGTGAACATATGATAGCCTGTATACACCAAGAAAACACCGAACAAATACAATATCCAATGAAATTTATCTACCAATACAACCCCTGCCGTAATAAATAAAGCCCTGAAAATAATGGCCATTAAAATGCCAATTAATAGCACTCTGCCATAGTGCTTTTCCTTTACATTAAAAGATGTAAATATGAGAATGAACACAAAAATGTTGTCTACACTTAGGCTCCATTCCATCAGGTAGGCGCTAATGTATTCTAATGCCATGGTAGGGCCTTTTTGGCCTTCTTCAAAGTAAATGAATACTCCAAAACTCAAAGCAAGTCCAACCCAAAAAAGGGTTTGATTCAATGCTTGTCGCAAGGTTGTAATTTTATTTTTCTTATTGAGAATTACTAAGTCTAGCAGTAGTGCAAGTACTAGTACAATACCGAATACGAGATATACAATTTGGTCTTTAGTCATGCGTGTTTGTTATTACGGAGTAGCATATTTTCTTTTGCGTAGGCTATTAAAACTAATGCCAAACAATAGAACAAGTAGTATGGGCAATAAGGTGTTTATTAATTGCCAAAAGCTACTGTTATTTTTTAGTTTTTCTTTATCTAGTAAGCGTAGCTGTAATTCTTTGTTACGAGCTTCGTACAGTGGCCGCTCACTTACTAAATAATCAACACAGTTTAATAAAAATTCTCTGTTGGCGAAACGATAGGCTTCAAAAGGTAGCATGCCCATTTCAAGCGGGCCATCGGTTTTTGTAACAACGTTGGTTACAATATCCGCATCGGCAATAAAAATTTGTTTAGATGGTTGGTTGGCCCTTGCGGTAAATGGTAAGCCGGTAGCAGCCTGCACACTATCTTTTAAGGCTGTCGAAATTCGGTTGGCATACAATGAGTTAAAGCTACCTTCACAAAGCACTGCAATAGGTACATAACTTTTGTTGAATTGTAAAAAATCGTTCTCGCTACGAATGTTGTTCAACGTAACTAGCGCGGGGCTAGCTACTCGCTTACTATTGGTATCTGTAGCAAGTAAAATGGTTTTTTGAATATTGGGTGCTTTAACAGTATCGATACTGCCGGGGAATATCGGTAATACACGGTCGAGATTTTTAGTAATAGCACTATTACCTAAGCCACTTACAAAAGGATAATAAGGCCAAGGGATGCGTTGTATGCGAGGACTATTATCTGGGTTGTATCCAATAACCAAAGGGATTTTGCTGCAGTTTAAGTCTTGCACTAAATCGTTGTTGATACGTACCCCTTGTTTGAACAATAAATCGTCGATATTTAAATTACGATCAAAGGCAACAAAATCGGCTTGGCTACGCATGAGGCTATCTAACTCGGCATATACCTTATCTATACACCAAATAATATTGCCTCCATTCATTACGTATTGGTCGAGTTTTAGCTTGTCTTCATCGGTAAAGGCTTGTGTTGGCTTTACAATTAATAGTGCATCAATTTGATTGGCTTGCGGATAGCCTTTTTTAAGATCGAAGATGGCTAAGCGATAATCGTTACGTAAGCTTTCGCCAAGGTCATTTACCGTAAGGTCTATAGGCTCGCCATTACCTACCACATAAGCTATGGTAGGCACTCGTTTTCTAGTGAGTTTATCGATTGCGTTGGCAAATTTGAATTCTAATAATGCTTCGGCGGCGTTGCGAGTTGCTTCTTTATCTTCTTCAGGTATATCTGTTAAAATATTATATTGCTTGAATACCTTTTTGCTACTGCGAAGATCTACCACAACCGCTTTACCATTTGTATTGCTTACAATGGCCGAAGGCGTAATGAGTTGCTCAGTATTCTTATTATCGTTGGTTACTATTTCACTGCTTCGTTCAAATACCACACCCATACGTTGAAGGCTATCAAACAATTGGTATTTTGTAGTATCGTTAAGGCCTTCGCCTGGTGTTTCGTAGCTAACTGTTATTTTTCTGTTGCTGCGAGTCGAAAATTCTTCTAACAAATCAGAAGTTGCAATAGCTAACTTTTTATAATCGGCAGGTAAGTTGCCAGTTAACAGTACTTTTATATGAATAGGTTCTGTTATGCTATCGATTAAGTTTTCAGTTGCAGCTGTAATGGTAAAACGTTTTTCGGCTGTAACATCGGCTCTGTAATGCCACTGTTGTGCCAGCAGTATAACTGCAATGAAACCTAGTATAGTAATGAGTATGTTGTAATTTTTATTACGAAGCATAAGGTTATGAACGTTGTTCTAAATTTTGTTTAGTAATGCTCAAGCAAAGAAAAATGAGCGCCAGAAAATAAATAACGTCACGAGTGTCTATTACACCCCTACTTAAGCTTTGGTAATGAAATTGTATGCCTAATAATTCAATGTAATAGGCAATAGCCGCAACAACTGATAGCTTACTAATGGCAGTAAAGCCACTGAAAACAATAAAACTCGCAGAAGCTGCTATAACAAAGGCAACAACAGTATTGTTGGTGTAACTACTGGCCGCAATGCCAATAGCAGTGAATGCTGCTGTTAGTAACCATAAGCCAACATAACTACCAATGGTGCCGCCAATATCAATACCTCCTGTAGCACTTAACTGTTGTACACTAACAGCGTACACAATGGTTGGTATTAAGGCCGTTGTAGCTACTAACAAGCAGCCAAAGAATTTGCCCAAAACAATATGCCAGTTACTAAGCGGCAGTGTGGCTAATAATTCGAAAGTGCCTGTTTTTAGTTCATCGGCTATGCTACGCATGGTAATAACGGGTACTAAAAACAATAATACCCAAACTACGTTAGTAAAAAAACCTTGTAAGGTTGCATAGCCAAATTGCAAAATGCTAGTGTCGGGAAAAACAAATAGAATAAGGCTATTAATAAGTAAAAAGATAATGATGGCCAAATAGCCTGTAAGGCTACCAAAAAATTGCTGCCATTCTTTTTTGCAAATTTCGAGCATGGGTCAAAAATACGTGAAGCTGTTGCAAATAACTTTTTTAAAACGAACAAGCGACATACGAATGCATCGTATGTCGCTTGCAAAATGTTAAATTAAAGTAGAGGTTACACTGCAAAACTTTCTCCACAGCCGCAGCTTCGGCTTGCATTAGGGTTGTTGAAGTAAAAACCTTTGCCATTAAGGCCGTCGCTGAAATCCAACTCTGTATTTACCAAGTATAAAAAACTTTTGAGGTCAGTAACAATTTTAATGCCATTATCTTCAAATACTTGATCCATAGGTTTTTGCTCATTGTCGAAATCTAGCTTGTAGCTTAAACCACTACAACCACCGCCAACTACGCCAACTCTTAAGAAATATGTTGGGTCATCGGCTATGCCAGCATCGTTCATTAATTGCAACACCTTTGCTTTTGCTTTTTCACTTACGTAAATGCTATTCTCAGTTGCTACCATAATTCGATTTAAATACTTGTGAGAGAAAATAGTGCCGAATCTGCTTTCGTAAATTAATGCACACCTTTTTCTTCGAACTGTAATGCTTCTAAGCCATTTTTAACACGATAATCGTTGATGGCTGCCTTAATGGCATCTTCAGCTAGTACAGAGCAGTGAATTTTAACCGGAGGCAGGTTTAATTCTTCAACAATCTCCATATTATCAATATTCAATGCCTGATCTACTGTTTTGCCTTTTAACCATTCTGTAGCAAGGCTACTGCTAGCAATAGCAGAACCGCAACCGAATGTTTTGAATTTGGCATCAGTAATGATACCTGTAGCTTCATCAACCTCAATTTGCAAACGCATCACGTCGCCACATTCAGGAGCACCAACTAAACCGGTACCAACGTTTTTCTTTGATTTGTCGAGCGTTCCAACGTTTTTAGGATTTTGGTAATGATCAATTACTTTATCTGAGTAAGCCATAGTTATTGTGTTTATTGTTTTTAAATCAATTTGGTAATTGGTAAAGGGGTACTAATTAATGGTGTACCCAAGCCACAGAATTTAAATCGATACCTTCTTTGTACATTTCCCAAAGCGGGCTCATTTCACGTAATTTCAATACTGTATTAGTGATTTGCTCAATGGTATAATCAATTTCTTCTTCTGTGGTAAAGCGGCTTAAGCCAAAGCGTAGGCTGCTGTGTGCTAAATCATCGCCTAAGCCAAGTGCTTTTAAAACATAGCTTGGTTCTAGTGAGGCACTCGTACATGCAGAACCTGAACTTAAAGCGATATTTTTGTTAAAGCCCATAAGTAAGCCTTCTCCTTCAACATATTTGAAAGAAATATTGGTTACGTGTGGTAAGCGGTAGTCTTTATGACCGTTTAAGTAGCTTTCTTCAATTTGTAGTAAAGCATTTTCTAGCTTGTCGCGGAGTTTTACAATACGAGCTGTATCGGCCTCCATTTCGGTGCGGCATAGTTCACAAGCTTTACCAAAACCAACAATGCCAGGCACGTTTAATGTACCACTACGCATACCACGTTCGTGGCCGCCACCATCCATTTGGGCAGTAACTTTAACACGTGGGTTTTTACGACGAACATACAAGGCTCCAACACCTTTAGGGCCATACATTTTGTGCGCTGTAAATGCCATGATGTCGATACCATCTTTTTGAACGTCTACCGGAATTTTTCCTACAGCCTGAGTACCATCGGTAAAAAATAATGCACCATGTTTTTTAGCAATAGCACTAATTTCACGTATGGGTTGTATAACGCCAATTTCATTGTTGGCATACATAATAGCCACTAAAATGGTAGTGGGCTTTATGGCTGCTTCAAGTTCGGCTAAATCTATAAGACCATCAGCTTTTACCGGAAGGTAAGTGATTTCTGCACCTAGCTTTTCAAGATGCTTGCAAGTATCAAGTACAGCTTTATGTTCTGTGGTGCATGTAATAATGTGGTTGCCCTTGCTGGCATACATTTCAAATACACCTTTAATGCCAAGGTTGTCGCCTTCGGTAGCGCCACTAGTGAAAATGATTTCTTTAGCATCGGCACCAATTAACTTGGCTACTTGCTCACGTGCATAATCAACCGCTTCTTCTGCTTGCCAGCCAAATGGGTGGTTACGGCTTGCAGCATTGCCAAATTGTTTGGTAAAGTATGGAATCATAGCCTCCAACACCCGCGGGTCCATTGGCGTTGTTGCGTTGTTATCTAAATAAATTGGTAAACTTAGCATAGTAATAAAATGGTTTTCGGTATATTATGATGCAAAACTAAGTCAAACAATGAATTTTGCTGCTGTTAGGCTTATTGAAAGCATCTATTTTCCCATATTCAAAAGCGATGATCATGGAGCATATTGAGCATATTGGAATAGCTGTTAAAGATTTAACAACTGCCATTCCCCTTTATGAACAACTTTTAAACACACCTTGCTACAAACGTGAGTTGGTGGCTAGTGAAGGTGTTGAAACCGCATTTTTTGCAACGGGCATCAATAAAATTGAGCTATTACAAAGTACGAGCCCCGATGGTGTTATTGCCAAGTTTATCGAAAAACGTGGTGAGGGTTTGCACCATATTGCCTATGCTGTTACAGATATTAAAGCCGAAATGGAGCGTTTGAAAGCGGCAGGATACACTTTGTTAAATTCAGAGCCTAAGGCCGGGGCCGATAATAAGTGGATTTGCTTTGTGCATCCTAAAAACACGAATGGCGTGTTGATGGAGCTTTGTCAAGATAGGGGTTAGTAGTAGTTATTGTTGCAACAACCGATAGCCTTGTGTTGAAATTTGGAACATAGCTGTTGGTACGGGTAATAAGCTAATTTTTGTAGCGGTATACCTAATGGTGCTTTTTTGTGCACCTTCCATTTGGCTATCATATTCTAAAACAAACCCAGGTACGCCTTTAAACTGATAACTGTTTTCGCCTGTACTTGGGTAGATATTTGGTGCATACCAAATAGTGTATTGATTACCATCTTTCAAAGTGGCAATAGCTTGTAGGCAATCGTAGTTGAGAATTTTCTTCGTTACTTTTAAGAGTTCAACTTTCATGTCGTCGTACTTACTATTGAAGGCTTTCCAATCTGAAGTATTAAGAATGCTTACAAACTTGTTATCGCCTATTTCTCTAAAAATAGTGGCCGTATTTTGTTTTCCATCTATTATGGTAGTTTGCTTGTAAGCAGGGCCAAAAATATCAACGCGACATTGCGATCCCTTGATGTATAAGGTTTTCGTAGTTTGTTGTAAAATGATTTTGAGATTGGCATCAACCGCCGAATCACTTGTAATGGTGAATTCAACGGTGGCTTCGGCAACAAGTTTTTGTCGTGCTTGTTGGGTTCCCTGTTGCGGAGCATTTACCGTAAGGTTAACAATAGCTGTACCTAATACCAAGCTGCTAAATAATAGGAATAATGGCTTCATAAACGTTCTGTTGTGCTAAAAGTAATGAAATAACCGTGCCAATTATTGCCAAAGCGGCATAATGCAGTTGTTGTGAATTGCAGGTGCCGGTCCACGATTATATGTAAAATCGCCTACCGATTGCACCCAACGAATACCATAAATGCTATTACTTAGAAATACTGCTTCTGCTTTGGCAAGCATGGTTTCAGTTATACTTTTTTCGAGGCACGTAAGGCCTGCCGCTGAAATACTTTGCAGTAGATGCTTACGCATAACGCCATTAACACCGCCATCGGATAATGGAGGGGTTATTAATAAACCATCAGTAACGCACCATAAATTAGCAATGGTTGTATCGGCAACGTTATTGTAATGATTTAAAATGATAGCATCGTTCAAATGTTGCTCTTTAGCCCATAAAGCAGCCATAGCATAGCCTAGGTAGTTATTACTTTTAATATTGGCAAACGTATCGGTTGTTTTTTGTGCCTTACGGTAAAAGTTGATAACCAGCCCATTTTCATTCAGAAGTTGGTTGGCCGGATTAAGTTCCCAGGTTTGTATTACCATATTGGGGAAATGGTTTTCAGGGTCGTACAAACCACCATTACCTCTAAAAACACTTAGTCGAACACGTGCTAATGTTGTGTGGTAATTTTTTTGTGCCAACTGTATGATTTGTTCTGCTACATAAGTTGGTGTGAAAAAGCTTGGCAGCGAAAATGCAAGTGTTGCAAGGCTTGCAAATAAGCGTTGCATATGTAATGCCTCATTAACTAATTGGCCACGAATAATTTTCATGGTTTCAAAACAACCATCGCCGTAGCGAAAACTTCTATTATTCGCACTTACAATCGGCTTATCGTTACGAATAAAAGTACCGTTATACCATAAAAAATGTGGAGTGGGCATGCACCAAAATTAGATGCTCCAACATTATTGGTAGTTATATTTTTACAACATGATTACCATAACACAAGTTTGCAAAGCACTAGAAGCATGGGCACCATTGCCTTACCAAGAGTCGTACGATAATTGTGGGTTACTATTGGGTAGCGGTAGCACAGTAGTTACAGGTATTCTCTGCACACTCGATTGTACCGAAGCCGTTGTTGAAGAAGCTATAGCCAAGCAATGCAATCTTATTGTAGCACATCACCCCATTATATTTAGTGGGTTAAAACGGTTAAATGGAAGCAATTATGTAGAACGCACTGTAATGCTCGCACTACAAAACAATATTGCTATTTATGCCATTCATACCAATGCCGATAATGTAATTACAGGGGTTAATGCAAGGCTTGCATTCAAATTAGGGTTAGAAAACATTTCTGTACTAGCACCTAAAGCAGGTATGCTTGCTAAATTTATTACGTATGTTCCCGATTCGCATGCCGAGCAGGTGAAAACTGCCATTTGGCAAGCCGGTGGTGGCAATATCGGTAATTACAGTGAGTGCAGTTTTTCATTTGCCGGTAGCGGCACTTTTAAAGGTAATGAGCACAGTAATCCACAATTGGGCTACAAAGGCGAACGAACAATTGCTGCCGAACAGCGTATAGAAGTAATCATACCGATACACTTACAAAACAAGGTATTGGCCGCCGTTCGTGCAGCACATTTGTATGAAGAAGTGGCGTACGAGGTTATTCCCTTAGCCAATGAGCATCAAGCAGTGGGTAGTGGTATGGTGGGTAGTTGGCCAAAGCCCAAAACAGCCATTGAAGCATTAGCATGGATTAAAGATGTGCTGCAAGTGCCTGTGGTACGCCACACTAAAATTGTGCGTGAATACATACAAAAAGTAGCCATTTGCGGTGGTGCAGGCAGCTTTTTAACCAAGCGGGCAATAAGCGCGGGTGCCGACATATATGTTACAGCCGATGTAAAATATCATGAATTTTTTGATGCCGATGACCGAATTATAATAGCCGATGTGGGCCATTTCGAGAGCGAACAATTCACCTCTGAATTGCTTTTCGAGGTTTTGCGAGCCAATTTCCCTACATTTGCTGCCATTTTTAGTAGTGCTACCGGCACCAACCCGGTACATTACTTTTAAATTTGTTGTAACTCTATAATCAGATATAATCATATGGCTACCGTTAAGGACTTTTCTGTTGAAGAAAAATTGTTGGCCCTCATCAAGTTGCAGAAAATTGATAGCAAACTTGATCAAATTCAAATTCTAAAGGGCGAACTTCCGATGGAAGTAAGTGACTTAGAAGATGAAATTCAAGGTTTAAACAGCCGCAAAACCCGTATTGAGGAAGAAATTAATGGTATCGCTGAATACATTGAAGGACGTAAAGCCGCCATTGCAGAAGCTGAAGAGCTGATTAAAAAATACGAAAAACAAAGCGAGGCCGTTAAAAATAGCCGTGAGTTTGAAGCTATCAATAAAGAAATTGAAATGCAACAACTCGAGGCTAAGTTGGCAGAAAAGCACATTCGCGATGCCAATGAAGAAATGGCGGAAAAAGTGCGTAGCCTCGATAATGCTAAAAAAACAATTGCTACTAAAGAGGGTGTTTTAACCCACAAAAAAAGCGAATTAGAAAAAATTATTGCCGAAACTGATAAAGAAGAAACAGAATATCGCAAAAATATTGAAGCCGCCAGAAGCTCCATTGAAGAACGTTTATTGTACAGCTACGATCGTATTCGCAAAAGCTATCGCAACGGCTTGGCAGTAGTGCCTATTGAGCGTGATGCTTGTGGTGGTTGTTACAACAGTATTCCTCCGCAACGCCAAAGCGAAATTAAACAACGCAAAAAAGTGTTGGTATGCGAAAACTGTGGTAGAATTTTAGTAGACGAAGATTTGAACAATGCTGTAGAAATCTAATACTTACGATAAAAAACTATTCTCTATGCTAAGGAGCCTGTACGGGCTCCTTTTTATGTGTGCTATACCTTGCGGTAAATGAGGTTGTTTTAACTACACATTTACCGTAAGGTATGGTTATCTTTTAAGATGCCGCGTCATTTTAGCAACACGATCTTCGAGTTTTTCACTACTAATACTTTCTCTCATAGAATCTACTTTTATAGGAAAGCTAAATGGTGTGAATTGCGTGGGGCGTGTAATAACAATGGTGCTGTTGGCAATGCGTTGCAGCATATCGCGTAGGCGGGCTTCTTCTAACTGTTGATCGTAAATTTCTTGATAGGCTTGGCGTAGCAACATACTGTTGCTATTAAACTCTTGAAATACTTTAAACAGCAGGCTGGCACTGCTTTGTAGATGTTTTGCTTTTTTTTGCTCGCCCGGGTAACCTTGAAACACAAGTCCACTAATTACTGCAATGTCTCTAAACTTACGCTTTGCCATTTCAGTACTATTAACACTGCGTTGAATATCGGCACTTAAGTTATCTAACGAAAAAAGTTGATATGCATTTGCTTGGGTGATAGGAATGGGTTGGTCGCTTAGTAATTCAAAGCCATAATCGTTCATAGCAAAGCTGAAAGTAATAGGCTGAATTTTGCTTAAGCGATAGGCCAAAATACTAGCCATTGCTTCGTGTACCATGCGGCCTTCAAAGGTGTAGCAAAATAAGTGATAACCATCTTTAGTGTCTATCAATTCAATCAGTAATTCATTGCTTTTGGGAACATGGCTTAATGATTGCTGCAAGTTAAAAAGTGGTTGTAATACAGCTAATTCAATTGCTTGTGTTGTAGTGGCAGCGGTGGCTTTATCAAGGGCTTGCCGAAGGTGCCTACCTAAATTGGCACTAAGCGACATGCGCCCCCCCATCCAACTGGGTATGATACTTTTCTTGGCTTTTGATGGCCGCACCATCACCGTCATGTCTTTTATTTGAATCAATTCCAAATTGCGGCCAGCTAAGGTGAAGCTATCGCCGGGTGTTAACTTACTAATAAACCATTCTTCTATTACTCCTAAAAATTTGCCTTGTAGTGTTTTTACCTTCAGCATGGCATCACTTACAATGGTGCCAATGTGTAATCGGTGGCGCATGGCAATACCCCTGTTTTTAATTGCATAACAACCATCTTCTTGTATTACTACTTTTTGATATTCATCGTATGCTTGCAAGGCTGGGCCACCTGTGGTAATGTAAGCTAGCACCTCGTTCCATTCTTCAAGGGTAATGCTTTCAAAGCAGTAGGTGCTGCGAATTTCTTCGAAAGTTTCTGTTGGATAAAAACCTTCGCCAACGGCAAGCGTGCATAAATACTGCGCTAATACATCAAAACATAATACCATGGGTTCGCGGTGTTCAATTACCTTTTCTTCAATGGCATTTTTAATAGCAGCCACTTCCATCAGTTCCAGCGAGTGGGTGGGCAAGAAATAAACTTTACTTACTTCTCCCGGGCGGTGACCACTACGGCCGGCACGTTGTAAAAACCGAGCAACGCCTTTAGGGCTACCTACTTGAATAACGGTATCTACCGGTCGAAAATCTACACCTAAATCGAGGCTGGCTGTGCATACTACTGCTTTTAGTTTTTGTGTGTGCAAGGCATCTTCTACCCATAGGCGTAGCTCTTGCTCAATACTACCATGGTGCAGTGCAATTGCTCCAGCCAAATGCGGTGCCACCGTAAGCAAGGTTTGGTACCAGTTTTCACTCATGCCTCTGGTATTAATGAATAGTAATGTGGTACTACTTGCTTCAATAATAGGTACAACTTTGTGTGCAAGTTGTATTCCTAAATGTCCGGCCCAAGGGTATGTTTCAATTTCATCGGGTATTACCGGAATAATGGAGATTTGCTTATCTATATTGGCTTTTATCAAGCGCCAATTACATTTACCGTAAGGTTGTAAAGGGGCCATTAATACATGGCCTGCTGTTTGTAAGTTGCCAATAGTTGCAGAAATGCCCCATACTTGCAGGGGTGTACCTTGCGGTAAATGTTGCCGTGCAAAGCTTACTAGTCTGCTTATGGCGAGTTCTACTAAAACGCCACGCTTACCACCAATAAGCTCATGCCATTCATCTACAGCTACAATACGAAGCTGCTTGAATGTATTGCTACAGTTTTTTTGTGCTAACAGAAGGTGCAGGCTCTCCGGTGTAATTACGAGCACCTCAG
This sequence comes from Chitinophagaceae bacterium, assembly GCA_046296295.1. Lineage (GTDB taxonomy): Bacteria > Bacteroidota > Bacteroidia > Chitinophagales > Chitinophagaceae > UBA10646. The sequence continues at coordinate 25,797 of JBKBLG010000018.1, forward strand.
GCATATTTCTTTTTTGGCGTTGCCTTTCTTGAATATCGGTATCGCCATTTCTGATGGCAACTTTCCAAGGAATAGATAGCTCTGCTAGTACCTCTTCCATAGCACGGGCAATATCTTTAGCTAATGCTCTCAGTGGAGTAACCCATAACAGTTGCAATCCGTTATTTTTTTGATGCTGGTATCGCTGTGGATGCTCGTTGATGTATTGAATAACTGCCCCTAGAAAAACAGAAAAAGTTTTGCCACAACCGGTAGGGGCATTCACAATACCACTTTCTCCGGCAGCGATAGCTTCCCAAGCTTCAGTTTGAAAAGCAAATGGCTGCCATTGCTTGCTAGCCAACCATTGATGAATTATAGAACTACCTACCGATTGCATGAGGTTAAGATAACAACCACTATCTAGTTGAGTTGTAATGGTGATAAAAAAATCTGTGTTGCAACACTTAAGTAACCATTTCAAAGCCAAGCTGCGCTTGATGTTGCAACGCTTGATGCTTATCTTGATTTTTTTATAAATTAAAGTTAGGTTTTACTTAAAAAGCGACCCTCTTCGGTTAATTAATAGTACTGCTTTGGTAGATAATGTTACTTTTGTTGCTCAACCGTACTTTATGAAGAAGATGCTGTTTATGGCCACAGCCGCAGTAGTGGCATTGGTATCATGTAAAAAAGCAGACAACGATATGCTTGATTCTGCCCGTTTCAGTAACGATGCAGCAGCACACAATAAGCGGTTAAGTTTTAAAAATATTGGTGTACTTGGCTATCAATCGGCTAATAAAACAGGTGGCAGAGGTATGCAGCCGGTACCCGTAGCCAATCAATATCCGATTGAATTGATTGCAGAATTGTTTCCACCAACGGTCAACGGACAAGAAATTCAAGCAAGCCATGTAGATGCCAATGGTTCTGTAGCTTATGTAGCTTACAATCAGCGTTTAGATGGTTATGTGGGTGGTATTGAAATTGTAGATGTAAGTAATCCCCTAAACCCAAGTGTTGTTTCCCAAGTATTATTTCCTGATAGAGATATTAGTGCTGTTACTTATCATAACAATCGCTTGTATTTCGTGGGAGCATGCCATATGCCGAATTATCCGGGCTTTACAACGCCTGCCATTTTTGGTTACTTAGATCTTACCAACAATGGTACCCAGTTCGCTGGTACAGGGCGTACATTCAATATGCCAGGTCGTGTGGCTACCGACTTAACCATTGATGGCAACAGAGCTTATATTACCTCTGGCAACGATGGAGTATTCATAACGTTTGATTTAACAAGCGAAACCGTTGTATCAAGTAATGGCTTTGCCGATTTGCGGAGTGTAGCAGTTAATAACTCAACAGTTGCCTTATACAGTGGCGATAGTAAATTACGCTACTTCAACAAGAGTAATTTAAATCTTATTCGCACAGTTGATTTGCCGGCCGATTGGGCAGAAGCCAAGCGTACCATAGCCTTTCATAACGACTATTTGATTGTAAGTGCCGGTAAGCGTGGAGTACAGTTGTTTGATCCAACAGGAACAAAAACCGATGAAATTTTATTGCCTACTTCACTGCCGAACATCAATCCCGATGAAATTGTAACCAATGGTGTAACCAACAACGACGGCTACTTTGCTGCTGCTAATGGTGCTGCTGGTATTTATGTTGCCGATATGACGCCGGTGAACAACTTCAACGTAGTTGGTCGGATCGATTTGAACGGTAGTGCCAACTTTGTAAAAAGTGTAGGCAACTACATTTATGTAGCTAATGGCCGAGGTGGTATAAAAATCATTCGTTTGGTACGCGGTACCATTCATGGTATTAACTGTAACACATTCCCTGATTATGCAGGTAGTAGCGACTTGGTAGTTGGAGCTAACGAAAATTTAGTACATGGTCAGGCACTAGGCTTACAGAGCCTGACGGTCAATGGTCGTTTGTATCATTGCGGTACGGTAACCGTGTTAGATGCTGTGAATGTTAATAATGGTGGTACTTTAGAAGTGCATGGTGCATTTTCGCAAGGTCAATATCCAGCCGGAACGGGTGCTCCATTTACCGTAAGGAGTGGTGGTCATTTAATGGTGGAAGGTCATTTAAAAGTATATGGCGATTTTGTAATGCAATCTAATAGCCGTTTAACCTTTTTAGGAACAAATAGTCGCATCACTATCTATGGCCGTTACATTAGAGGTAACAACATCACTATTGTAGGTACCAGTTATGTAGATACATATAATAAGTTAGATGTTACGCCCGATTACAATAACGTGTTCACTTTTTTAAACAGTACTAGCAATAATAGTAGTGGTGTAAGTGCTACTGCTGTTGCTTTAGATGCGTTTCAACGGTTTGAATTCAATAGTTTAAGTAACCCTGGTGGTGCTATACAAACCATGAACATTTACGAAGGCAGCAATTTGAAACTTACTGTAACCTTCCCTGCCGATTATCTTGGTCGTCCTTATCGTTATGGTAAAACGTACAACCAAACGGTAACACGTAACTTTACAGCCGGCGATGTGTTTTTATAATCATATTTGATAACATATTTACCGCAAGGGTAGTCTTTAAAAAAGGCTACCTTTTTTATTTAACAAACTAAAGCCAGCTAAGCCGTTGGTTAGTTTTATTTTTGAAATATGCGAAAGTGGTGGATGTTATTACTGTTAACCCTTACGGTAAATATCAATCGGTTATGGGCAGCACCTGTATTTGATTTCAGCCCAACCTGTCAAAAGGCATATAAAGAGCTGGTGCAATTGCGTATTGCCGAGGGAGAAACGCTACTTGCAGAAGCAAGAGCTCAAAATTCAGAAAATTTGATCGTAGATTATTTAGAAGGCTACGTACATTTTTTTATTTTATTTTTTAATGAAAATCCTTCCGAATATAGTTGGCGCAAAGCAAGGTTTGAAGCAATCATAGAAAAACTAGCCGACGGGCCAACGAATACACCTTGGTATTTATATACCCGCAGTGTGGTGCATCTGCAAAAGGCAGTTGTGGCCATTAAATTTAGTGAGCGGTGGAGTGCCGGATGGGATTTGCGAAAAGCTTTCATGTTAGTGAAAGACAACCGGAAAAAATATCCTGCTTTCGTTCCGAACGATCTAATCTATGGGCCAGTGCAAGTTGCGGCAGGCGTTATTCCCGATGGCTACAAATGGTTAGCTAGCTTGTTTGGTTTAAAAGGCTCTGTGAAAACAGGCATGAATATCATGCGAAACTTGGTAGATACCAAAGATGCGTGGGGAAAGTTTTATCAAGAAGAAGCTAACTTCTACTATTGCTATTTACAGTTTTATGTAGAAAATAAACAACAAGAAACAATTAGCTACATACAGCAACGCCAACTCGATGTTGTGAATAATCACTTATATGCCTACCTCGCTAGCAACTTAGGTATCAACAGCAAAAACACCGATTATGCTAGAACTGTTATTACTAAGCGTAATCCATCAACCGAATATTTAAGTACACCCGTTTGGGATTTTGAATTGGGTTTTGTACGGCTGCATCATTTAGAATACGCCGAAGCCGCCAAGCATTACGATAGTTTTTTACGCCACTTTAAGGGTAAGTTTTATGTGAAAGATGCTGCCCAAAAACTAAGTTGGTGTTATTATTTACAAGGTAATATGCAAGCTGCTAACGCAGCACGCCAATGGGTGTTAACCAAAGGTGGTACCGATACCGATGCCGATAAAAAAGCCTATAAAGATGCTAAAACCGGAAAGTGGCCACATCCGCTACTACTGAAGGCTCGCTTATTGAATGATGGCGGTTATAATAAAGATGCTATTACTTTACTGCACGGCAAAACGGCCAACGATTTTGAAACAGAAGCCGAACAATTAGAGTTCGTATATCGTGTTGCTCGTATCTACGATGAACTTGGTAAAGATGAAGATGCCATTCAATTTTACCTCAAAGCCATACAATTAGGCGAGCATCGAACAGAATATTTTGCAGCACGTGCTGCCCTTCAGTTAGGTATGTTGTACGAAGCTAAAGGCAACAAAGAGCTTGCTATTCAATACTTTGAGCGCTGTATCTCTATGAATAATCATGAGTATAAAGATAGCCTCGACCAACGTGCTAAAAGTGGTATTGCCCGCTGCAAAGGACTTTAATTTTCGCCATTAACTACCTAAAGTTATTTTTACGCCATGCTTCAAAAGTTGCATATACGTAACTACGCTATCATCGCAGCGTTAGACATATCATTTACGCAAGGCCTACAAATTATTACTGGCGAAACAGGTGCCGGTAAGAGTATTGTAATGGGTGCTCTTCAACTAATTTTAGGCAGCCGTGCCGATACCAATACCTTATTCGATAATACCCAAAAGTGCGTAGTAGAAGGTGTTTTTACCATGCAACCAGCGTTAACTGAAAAACTCGCTATCATTGAGGTTGATGCCGATGAAAACGAAGTAGTTATACGCCGCGAAATTGCAGCTAATGGCAAAAGCAGAGCTTTTGTTAACGATACACCTGTTAACCTACAACAGCTTCGTTTCATAGCTTCGGCTTTGGTAGATGTACACCAACAATTAGATACCCTAGAATTAGGTGAGCAAGATTTTCAACGTGAGGTAATAGATGCCCTTGCGGTAAATGGTAAGCAATTGCAACAGTACAAAGATGTATATATTGCATGGCAGCAAGCAAAACAAGTGCTTGCACAACTACTACAACAACAGCAACAGTTTAAAAAAGAATTCGATTTTAACCAGTTTCAGTTCAATGAGTTAGCCGAAGCCAATTTTCAACCCAACGAATTAGAAGATGCTACAGCAGAGCTAGATATATTAAACAATGCAGAAGGTATCAAAGCGGCTTTGACCAACGTGGCCTATGCTTTTACAGAAGGTGAACAGCCCATTAATGCAACAATAAAACAATTACTACAGCAGTTACAACACCAGCAGCACCCGAAATTACCAGTGCTTACAGAAAGGTTACAAGCTGCGTACATTGAACTACAAGATATTGCCAGCGAAGTGGCCTCACTGGCCGATGATATAATTTATGATGCTGCTCGCATCGAGCATTTAAACGAACGCATTAATATTGGGTATAAGCTGCTGAAAAAGCACAATCTTAACCATACCAACGAATTGCTCGCATTGCAAGCCGAACTCGATCAAAAGTTACAAGCAGTGCTTAATATAGATGAAGCTATCGATAAGCAGCAGCAGCAAGTTCACCAACTCGAACAGCAATGCATTGCTCAAGCAGCTATTATCAGCAAAGCCCGACATGCTCAAGCGCACCCATTTTCCCTTGCAGTTAATGAACTGCTAAAGAAAGTAGGTATGCCTAATGCAAGTATACAAGTACAGATACGGCCTACTGCCTTGCAACAACACGGTAGCGATGCTATTACCTTCTTGTTCGATGGCAACAAAAGCGGTCGTTACGAACCAATCGCCAAAGTTGCTAGTGGCGGTGAGCTGAGTCGACTAATGCTCTGTATTAAAAGTTTGGTTGCACAAAAAATGAATCTGCCAACACTCATTTTCGATGAAATTGATACCGGTATTTCCGGTGAAGCTGCCAAGCAAGTGGGTACTATCATGTATCAACTGGCACAAGGGCGTCAGGTAATCTGTATTACCCATCAACCTCAAATTGCCGCAAAAGCACAGCAACATTTCTATGTATATAAACAAGCTAATGCTACCGGTGCTGTTACCACCAATATTAAACTGCTTAGTACAGATGAAAGTATAGAAGCAATTGCTCAAATGCTTGGAGGCGAAAATCCAAGCGAGGCAGCCTTGGCAAGTGCACGAGAAATGAAAGCTATGGTATAATATGTACATCATCTCATTTTTAGTGCCATTAGTATTGTTAAGCTTACCTTGCTGGTATGCAGGTCGTTGGCTTAATACAAAGCTTAAGCCTAAACAAAGTATCCTTCGTTTTTTAGTGTGGGCAAGTGCCGTAATACTTCTTTGTTTTAGTTATTTTTATATTGTGCTTTGGGTCGCAAAAGAGCAGTTACAAACATTATTCGCTCCATAAATTCAAAACTTACTGTTTATTTGTTCTCAATTTGTTCGTATTAAAAACAATTACACATGGCATATAACTTACTTAAAGGCAAGCGTGGTATTATTACAGGCGCACTCGATCAAAATTCAATTGCATGGAAGGTGGCCGAAAAAGCACATGAAGAAGGTGCCACATTCGTACTTACAAACGCACCCATTGCAATGCGTATGGGCGAAATCAACAAACTTGCAGAGAAAACAGGTAGTACCATCATTCCTGCCGATGCTACCAGCATAGAAGATTTAACTAAGTTATTTACCGAAAGCCAAGAAGTACTAGGCGGAAAAATCGATTTTGTACTCCATAGCATTGGCATGAGCGTTAACATTCGTAAGAAAATTAGCTATCCTGAAAGCAATTACGATTTTTTCATGAAAGGGCTCGATGTAAGTGCTATGAGCCTTCATAAAATGCTATCGGTAGCATGGAAGCTCGATGCTATTAACGAGTGGGGTAGTGTGGTAGCACTATCATACATGGCCGCACAGCGCACCTTCCCATTCTACACTGATATGGCCGATATCAAAGCTATGCTAGAAAGTATTGCACGAAGTTTTGGTTATCATTATGGTCTTCGCAAAAAAGTACGTATTAATACAGTATCTCAAAGCCCTACTAAAACAACTGCCGGCACTGGTATTAAAGGATTTGGCGATTTCTTCGACTATGCCGAAGCTATAGCACCTTTAGGTAATGCAAGTGCCGAAGATTGTGCAAACTATTGCATTACTTTATTCAGCGATTTAACACGTATGGTAACCATGCAAAACTTATTCCACGATGGCGGATATGTGAACACTGGTGTTAGCGATATCGTAATGCAAAAAATGGGTATAGAAAATAATACAGGAGAGTAGAATTGGTATAACCTTACGGTAAATGGGGGTGCATTCTAATGCAACCCCTTTATTTTTTTATTGAAGCATTAGGAAGCCCCATACTGAAACTTTATATTTGAAGCATATTACCAGTATTACCACTGTATGGCACAATGTTGTATTGTGAACGCCAACTGCATAAGAAAAGCTAGTATTGCAGTTACTACGTTAGGCGTTACTATATTAATTGTTTCTCAACTTATTGGGAAGCAGCAACTGTTTTTATATCTGAATGCTAATCTTGGTATTGGCGTAGATTATTTCTTAGGTATTTTCACTAATACCGGCGATGGAGCCATGTGGTTAGTTGCACTTTTATTAGTGGTGTACCAATTTAAGAAAAAACACTTTTTTCCATTAGTACTTACCACATTTCTCACAAGTACAGCTTTAGTACAGTTTTGTAAGTACGTAATTCTACCGAACGAGGCCCGCCCGTATAGTGCTATTGCCGATAAGTCTTTAATTCATACCGTAAGTTTTATCAAGCCGCATGAAATTAACAGTTTCCCATCTGGGCATACTGCCACAGCTTTTTGCATTTATTTGCTGTTAACCTTGTTTATTCGTAAGTCGTGGTGGTTATGGGTAGGCTTAGTGTATGCCGTATTAGTAGCCTACTCACGTATTTATGTAGCACAACACTTTCCGCTCGATGTTGCTGCAGGTATGTTGGTTGCTGTTGCTAGTATTTGGGCTGGCTTGTTTGTGCAATCAAAATTTACACCAGACATCAAAAACAGTTTTCGTCCTCAGCTTAGTTAAGCACAGTATTCCAAATGGTGGCATCTGGTTTCTTCCCGTTAATACCTTGTAGCATTTGCATCAAAAATGCTTCATTATTTGCTTGGGCTGCTAGCATTTGCATCATTTGATTCATGTTGTTTAAAAGGGCAGTGTAATCGTATTTCCAAGTCGTGCCTTCTTTCACAAATGTCATAGTAACGGGCGAGGGTTTGCCATTTACTATCAAAGGTGCTGTTGCAGTATTTCCTTTAATGTTCACAGTTCCAAGTGTGGTTACAGTATTAATCTTTTTCTTCAGCCCTTTATCCATTGATTGCATCATAAAACTTTGTGCATTCATGGTAAGTAATTCTTGATCAGTAGTGGTATGTCGTAAGGTTAAAACAGCAATCTTGTCACTCAGCGGAAGCTGCATCACTTCTGATTTTTTTGCTTTTTGGGCCAAGCGTAAGATTTTATCGAAGTATTGCTTTGAGCTGGTACTCAACATGCTCAAAATGGCTTTCGTATCTTTGTTGTCTACCGCTGTTTCATAAGCTTTGTATAAAGCTTGAATTTTAGTGGTTTCATTCTCTGTAGTGCGATTGTTAAAACTCAATAGGAAAAATGTCGCGGTAATTATAATAGTAAGTATTTGTCGCATAGCATTTTAGTTTTGAATAGCAATAATCATTTACCGTAAGGTAAAAGTAGTGCAACAAAAAAGCCTCGTAAAGAGGCTTTTGATAAAGTTATTGTTGTTTAGGCATTGGTGTAATAAACCTAGGCACTTTCACGGGTTTGAACTTGTAGGGAAATACATAAGTGGTATTTCCCTTTTCCATACGAACCAAACTTACACTGCTCGATTGCTGCGGTGCCGGAACCTCAAATGCTCCTTTAAACTGCCATGTAGTAGGGCGCAACGTTGTAAGGCTATAATTTTTTTTGTATAAAGCGAGTGATTTTAAACTAATAAGGCTTACTGTACTTTGTTTTTTGTCACCGCTTTTGCCAGTATATGAAGCAAATGCTATCTGCACAAGCACAAAGCATATGCTTATTGCCACCATTTTTTTGATGTTGATAGTATTTGCCATAATACGAAGATAGGTTTTTTTAAGAAAGGTTTAAGATATAGACGCTTTTTTTGTTAAAACGTTGCCTTCATAAAAATGTTACACCAAAAATTTATTTTTTTCAGTTGTACCCATTACTTTTCAGTAACAATCGGTGTATGTCTGAAGATTTTCCATATCAGGATGATGATCATAGCCGTGAAGAGCTAGCTAGTTTGGTACAACAGTATCATAACTTACGCCACGGTAGTGGTGCTGCTTTTTTAGAAGAAGAGGCCTATGAACGTATCATCGACTATTTTGATGACACTGACGACCTTCCTGCTGCACTCGAAGCTGCGGAAACTGGGTTGGAATATTTTCCTTATTCGTCGCACCTGCTCATCAAAAAGGCCGATTTATTACTTGCAACTCGCCGTTATCAAGAAGCATTAGATATTTTAGAACAAGCAGAACTGTTCGATAGTAGCGATATTAACCTATATATCTTAAAAACCGACGCTTACTTAGCACTCGATAGGCAACCGCAAGCAGTGGCCTTGCTAGAAGAAGCCATACGCATTTTCGATGGCGATGAAAAGGTGGATCTGCTATTTGAACTCGCCGATGTGTACGATGATTACGAAGATTTTGATAAGGTTTTCGATTGCTTAAAGCTCATTCTTGAACAAGAACCTAATAACGAAGAAGCACTCTATAAAATTTGCTTTTGGACCGATTTCACCGGCCGAAATGAAGAAAGTATCAGACTGCACATGTCTATCATTGATGCTTTTCCATACAACGAGTTGGCTTGGTTCAATTTAGCCTGTGCCTACCAGGGTATTAAACTGTACGAAAAGGCAATCGATGCCTATCAATTCGCCATTACAATCGATGAAAAGTTCGATTATGCTTACCGTAACATGGGCGATGCCTACATACGCTTACGCAAATACAAAGAAGCAATCGAAGTGTTAAAACGTGTAACAGAGTTGGCACGCCCCGAAGATGTAATTTTTGAAGCCATTGGCCATTGTTTTGAACGGTTAGGAAATTTTGCACAAGCCCGCTTTCATTACCGCAAAGCCTCACATTTAAGCCCCGATGATAGTAAGTTATACTACAAAATAGCCTGCACTTACGTAAATGAAGGCCAATATCACCAAGCTATAAAGCAGTTAGAAACTGCTATGCGAGTACATAGGCAAGTGCCGGAATATAATTTGACAATGGGCGAATGCTATTTTCAGTTAGGCCAATACAAAGAAGCCGTTCATTATTTAAGTATTGCCGTTCGTGCACGCCCTCGTAATAGCAATAGCTGGGAGGCTTTGATTAGCTGTTTATTTAAAGCTGGTTATTTTGAAGAAGCCATACAACAATGCCATGCTGCATTGCAGGCAACTGAGCATAAGCCTGTTTTCTTATTCCTTATAAGTGCTTGTTATTTTGCCCTCGGCAAAACCAAAGAAGCCGTACTTCAACTCGAAAAAGGCATGGAAGAGTCTCCTAAATTGCTGAAAAAATTTGTAGAACTTAACCCCGCTATTTTACAAAGCCATCAAGTGGTAGATGTAATTGCACGGTATAAAAGGAGCAAAAAACTATAAAAAAATCTAGTCTATTTATTCAGTAGATTATAGCATTTAGGCTGTATTTATTATTTTCGCCGCACTTTAGAAAAAAAGCAGCCGAATGAATTTTAATTTATCACAAATGCCCGACCGCTTGGTGAAACCACGTACCAACGGATTAACTATGGTTATGGATAAGGGCTTGAGTATACAAGATGTACATAATTTTTTAAGCATTGCAGCCCCGCATGTAGATGTTGTAAAGCTAGGCTTTGGCACCAGCTATGTTACACCGAACCTTAGAGAAAAAATTGAAGTATATAAAACTTATAATATCCCCATTTACTTTGGTGGTACACTTTTCGAAGCATTTCTCATTCGTAATCAGTTCGAAGATTATATCGCTATTTGTAAAGATTATGGCATTACGTATATGGAGGTTAGCGATGGTAGTATTACCATACCTCATGCCGAAAAGTGCGGATACATTGAAAAACTTACCCAGCACGGTATTGTACTTAGCGAAGTAGGTAGTAAAGATGCAGCACACATTATACCACCGTATAAGTGGATCGAATTAATGAAGGCCGAGTTAGAAGCGGGCAGCACTTACGTAATTGCCGAAGCCCGTGAAGCCGGTAACGTAGGCATTTATCGTGGTAGTGGTGAAGTACGCGAAGGCTTAGTGCAAGAAATTTTAACCCAAATTCCCGGTGAACGCATTATTTGGGAAGCACCACAAAAAGCACAGCAGCTATATTTCCTAGAGTTGCTAGGCTGCAATGTTAACTTGGGCAATATAGCACCAACCGAAGTAATTCCGCTCGAAGCCATGCGTATAGGCTTGCGTGGCGATACATTTATGCTTTATCTTGATAAAAAATAAATGGTGGATACAAACGATAAAGTAGTAGGCTTACTAGGTTATCCGCTAAGTCATAGCTTTTCTAAACGCTACTTTACCGACAAGTTTGCGGCTAGCGAAAACCTAAGGCATTGGTCGTTCCGCAACTTTGAAATCCCGGAACTGAATGATCAAACCTTGCAGAATGCGCTGTTACAAACACCATCACTGCAAGGTTTTTGCATTACCATACCACATAAAAAAAATATTTTGCCTTGGTTGCATCATACCAACGATGCTGTACAAGCCATCGGTGCATGCAACTGCGTTCGTTTGATTGATGGCCAACTTTGGGGGTACAATACCGATTATATTGGCTTTCGGCAATCGTTCGAGCCATTATTGCAACACCACCACCAACAAGCATTGGTATTGGGTACGGGTGGTGCCGCCGCCGCAATTATGTACGCCTTACGGCAAATGAACATTCGCTATACAGCAGTCAGCAGAACTGCAACACAAGCAACAATTACCTACGATGCTATTACCCCTGAAGTGCTGGCAGCACACCCCATTGTTATTAATACAACACCGTTAGGCACTTATCCTAATGTGCATGAAGCACCGCCACTCCCTTATGAAGTATTAACTACCCAACATTATTTGTTCGATGTAGTGTATAACCCCAATCTTACACAATTTCTCGCATGGGGAAAGCAGGCGGGTGCTACCATAAAGAATGGTTATGACATGTTGGTGCTACAAGCCGAAGAAAATTGGCGTATTTGGCAATCGGTGCCTGCGTAGATTTTTACCGTAAGGTATACATAACACCAAAACATTCAAAAATCCCTTTATTTTTGAAACATTCGTATGATAGCATTCTTACAAGGCGAAATACAAACTATAACTCCTGCTTGGGTTTGGTTAAACGTACATGGCGTGGGTTACGAACTGCATATTAGCAGCAATACCTATGAAGCCATTGCTAATGCCAAATCGGCTTTTTTATACACTCATTTGCAGATTACCGAGAATGCACATACATTATACGGGTTTGCCGAAGTGGGCGAAAAAACCTTGTTCTTGCACTTGATTAGCGTATCGGGCGTAGGTGCAGCAACTGCAAGGCTTATGTTGTCTGGTATGCGGCCCGAAGAAATTGTGCGGAGCATTGTACAGGGCAACGTGAAGCAACTAGAAAGTATCAAAGGAATTGGTAAAAAAACGGCTGAAAGATTAATTGTTGAACTCAGAGAAAAATTAGGAAAAGCTAGTTTGCAAAATCCTAGCCTTACGGGAAATGTATTGAGCGTCGGTAGTAGTAATACAGGCGCTGGTAGTGCACCCGAGTACGATGCAGTAGAAGCACTAATTGCATTAGGAATACACAAGAATATTGCTGAAAATGCCGTTAAAGCAGCACTAACCAATAACAATGGAAACACCGACACCGAAACTTTAATAAAACTTGCACTTAAAAATTTATAGGCTTATAGAGGATACTTCTACTTAACTAAGGCTTAGATACATTGACTTTACGATATATTGTTCAGTTTTGTTTACTGGTGCTAACTATGGCAGGCATTGGAAATATTTTGCATGCCCAAAATAATGCAGGCACTACTAACACCGATACCAATAAACTGCGTTATCCCATTCGCGATACCCGTGGCAGCCGTTTTTTAGGCCGCCCACAAATTTTTGATTTTAGAGATTCTGGTATTGTTAAACGCACCATCGAATACGACCCCACCACCAAGCAATATGTAATTGTAGAAAAAATTGGCGGCAGAACCTATCGCCAACCTACCAACCTTACTTTTGAGGAGTTCTGGCGCTTACAAAATCAACGTTCTGAAACCGAATATTTTCAGTTGCGTAACAGAACCTTAGCTACTTTGAATCGCAAAACAAAGCGGCCTCCATTGCAAGCTTATCCAAGCTTATTCGATCGGATTTTCGGTGTTGGCCCTGGTGGGCTAAAGGTTGATATTCGTCCGCAAGGTAACGTTGATTTGTTTTTAGGGTATCAGGGGCAGCAAATCAAAAACCCAACTTTACCCGAAAGGGCACGCCGTAACGGTGGTTTTGATTTTGATATGAATGCCAACTTGAATGTAATTGGTAATATTGGCGACAAGCTGAAACTTCCGATCAATTATAATACACTTGCCAACTTTGATTTTGAAAATCAGTTAAAACTCGATTATCGAGGCAAAGATGATGAAATAATTAAAAGTATTGAAGCCGGTAATATTTCATTTTCAAGTAAAGGAACTTTAATACCAAGTACACAAAGCTTATTTGGTGTTAAAACACAACTACAATTTGGAAAGCTCTTTGTAACAACAGCATTAGCCAATCAACGAGCACAACGCCAGAGTGTGAACTTACAGGGTGGCGGCATTAGCCAACGCATTCAAAAAAAACTTGATGATTATGAAGATAATAGGCACTTTTTATTGGCAAACTTTTTTAAAGATCAGTACAATAGTGCCATGAGTAACCTGCCTATTACCAATAGTCAGGTACAAATTCAACGTATAGAAGTATGGGTTACCAACCGTACCAGTGCTACCACAGAAACACGCGATGTAGTAGCGTTAATGGACTTAGGAGAAAGTGCACCTTTTCGTAACCCGCCCATTCAAAGTTTAACCGGCAACCCGCTACCGAATAACGGTGCCAACTCATTGTATAGTTTCTTAACATCAAGCCCCAATTATCGTAACCCGAGTGGCATTACAAGCGTGTTACAAGGTTATGGATTACGTCCTGTAGAAGATTTTGAAAAAACATTTGCACGTAAGTTAACACCCAACGAGTACTACTTTAATCCACAAATTGGCTTCTTATCATTAAACCAACAATTGCAACCCGATGAGGTATTAGGTGTTGCTTTTCAATACAGTTATAATGGGCGTACCTATCAGGTAGGTGAGTTCACGCAAGATGTTGCAGTTGATAGTACCAGTGGCGTTCAAAAAGTACTCTTCTTAAAAATGCTAAAAGCAACAAGTGCCCGGGTGAACTTACCTATTTGGCGTTTAATGATGAAGAACGTGTACAGCCTAGACTTGCCTGGACTGAATCGAGAAGACTTTAAACTTAACATTTTATACGAAGAGCCAAGCGGCGGTTTTAAACGCTATCTTCCCGAAAGTGCACCCAATGTAGAAGGCCGCCCACTTATTTCTATTTTGCGAGCAGATAGATTGAATAACCGAAACGATCCTATGCCTGATGGGTTATTCGATTATGTAGAAGGGTTTACTATTTTGAGCCAGCAAGGAAAAATTATCTTCCCAGTATTAGAACCTTTCGGTAAAGATTTAGATACGCTTGCATTCGCAGGCCAACCTGCAAATATTAAAAACAAGTACGTGTACTATCAATTATATGATAGTATTAAAGCAATTGCTCAAACGTATGCCAACTATAATAGATATGTTTTTCAAGGCACCGCCAAGGGTAGTAGTAACAGCGATATATACCTAGGAGCATTTAATATTCCACAAGGTTCGGTATCGGTAACTGCCGGCGGGCAAGTACTCAGAGAAGGTGTTGATTACATCGTAGATTATAACCTAGGCTCTCTCAAAATCATTAATAGTGCTATCACCAATGCCGGCGTTCCCGTTCAAGTGCAGTTCGAAAACAACGGTACCTTTGGTATTCAACAGCGTAGCTTTTTTGGCTTGCGATTAGATTATCTTGCGAGTAAAAATTTTACCGTAGGTGGTACCATAGCACGGTTGGCAGAACGCCCATTCTTCACCAAAATGAGTTATGGCGAAGATCCTATCAAGAATACCATGTACGGGCTCGATTTTAGCTACCGCAAAAATCTCCCCGGTCTTACAAAAATGCTCGATAAGTTACCATTCTATAGCACCAATGCTATGAGTACCATTACTGCATATGGTGAAGGAGCTTATTTAAAACCAGGGCATCCCAAACAAATTGGTAATGGTAAAGAAGGCTTAATTTATATCGACGATTTTGAAGGTACACGTAACAGTGTTGATTTACGATTCCCATATGTTGCATGGACGTTAGCTAGCACCCCACAAGGCACCAACCGCTTCCCCGAAGCCACTTTAATGGATAGCATAGATTATGGTAAAAATCGTGCCCTATTAAGTTGGTATAATATCGAACCGGTGCTACAAGATAAAAACGGTGCCAACAATCCCTTACGCAGAAACTTAAATGAATTGAGCGACCCTCGTGTAAGAGCTGTATTTACGAAAGAACTGTTTCCACAACGTACCACCAATATTACCGACGTACAAACCAGCACCTTCGATTTAACATTCTATCCTACCGAAAGAGGGCCTTATAATTTCAGTAGAACTGCTGCCGATTTAGATGCTAATGGCCGATTGCGTAACCCCCGCCAACGTTGGGGCGGTATCATGCGTAATATCGATCAAACCGATTTTGAAACAGGTAACGTTGAATTTGTTGAGTTCTGGGTGCAAAATCCATTTATCAACATTCCTGCGAGCCGCGGCGGCAAAATGTATTTAAACCTAGGTAACATTAGCGAAGATGTACTTCGCGATGGAAAGCGTTTTTATGAAAATGGGTTACCCACACCTAACCAACCTAGTGCTATCGATAATAATACCACCTGGGGTCGGGTACCTTTAAATCCAATTCAGGTTACACAAGCATTTAGTAACGATCCTGCCGACCGACCATTTCAAGATATTGGCTTCGATGGTTTAAGTGACACAGCAGAACGTGTTAAACGCAGCAGTTATATCGCAAGTGTTAGTGCCATTGTAAGTGGTGCCGTGTTGCAAGCCATTCAAGCCGATCCGAGTAACGATAACTATGTGTGGTATCGTGATAGTCGATACGATGCAGCAGGAACTGGCATACTAGGCCGTTATAAACGATTCAATGGCTCTGAAGGTAATAGTGCTGTTGCAAGTACAACCAGCCAGTTTAGCAGTGCAGCAACACTCTATCCAGATAACGAAGATTTAAACCGCGATAATACCCTGAATGAAACTGAAGAATACTATGAGTATGAAATCGATTTAAAGCCGGGCATGAATACCATTAACAACCCTTACATCACCGATGTACGTAATGTGCCCATTACTTATGCCAATGGAACTTCTGGAAATGAATTGTGGTATTTGTTCCGCATACCCATTCGTAACTACACACGTAAAGTAGGTAACATCCCCGACTTTAAAAGTATACGTTTCATTCGCATGTATCTCACCGATTTCGAAGACAGCGTTACCCTACGCTTTGCTCGCCTCGATTTAGTGCGTAATCAATGGCGAAGTTTCACCTACTTGCTCGATACTACCGGAAGCTATCAACCAATACCTGCCAATAGCAATACGAAATTGAATGTCCTTGCGGTAAATCTTGAAGAAAACAGTAGTCGCCAACCTGTGCCATATCGTATACCACCCGGTATTGAACGCGTTCAAATGTTAAGTAACAACGGCGTCAACTTGTTGCAAAACGAACAGAGTATGAGTTTGCGTATCAACGACTTACGCGAAGGCGATGCACGGGCAGTATTTAAAACCCTGAACATGGATTTTCGCCAGTATGGTCGTTTAAATATGTTCATACATGCCGAAAGTGTACAAGGTGCCAGACCACTCAATAATGGCGATTTAAACGCAGTTATTCGTATAGGCCAAGATTATTTGAACAACTATTATGAAATAAAAATTCCTTTGCAAGTAACACCATTCGGTGCTACTACAGATACTGCTATTTGGCCAACAGCAAATAATCTTGATTTCTCTTTACAAGAATTAGTGAACCTTAAATTGCGTAGGAACAATATCCCAAATGCTAGTTTAACAACCATTTACAGAGAACGTATTGGCAATAGAACGTTCAGCGTAATGGGTAATCCTAACCTTGCCGAGGTTCGCGTATTTCTACTAGGGGTCGAAAATGCACTTGGTGGCACAACAGCAGAACTAAGTACCGAAGTTTGGTTCAACGAATTACGTTTAAGTGCACTCGACGAGGCGGGTGGTTATGCAGCATTAGGAAGGGTAGATTTTCAATTAGCCGATTTAGGAACACTTAGTCTAAGTGCCAACACCTACACAAAAGGTTTCGGGGCTATCGAACAAAGGGTTAATGAACGTGCTCGAGATAATATGGTTCAATATGATATTGCCACCCAGCTCGATTTAGGAAAATTAACCCCCCGAAAAGCTGGTATTACTATTCCAGTATACTTCAGTTTAAATAAAACCATCAAAACGCCAGAATACGATCCCTTCGATCAAGATGTAAAGTATAAAGACAAATTAAATGCTTCTCGTAATAAAGATTCTGTTCGAAAAGCTGCCATAGACCAAACCACTATTACAACTATTAATTTCACGAATGTGAGGTTTGGGCAAGCAACTAGAAAAAATCGTATCTGGAATTTAAAAAACTTTGATTTTAGTTATAGCTATATCAAAACAAGTGCTAGTACACCTATTGTAGATCGCAACGATATTATTAGGCACCGTTTTGGCATGGGTTATACTTTTAATGGGCAGAATAAGTTCATTGAACCTTTCAAGAAAATCATTAAAAACAACAGTATTTGGCTGAATTGGATCAAAGATTTCAACTTTAACTTAACGCCTGCCTTACTTGGCTTTAGAGTCGATATTAATCGTCAGTTCGGTCAGTACATCCCTAGAATTGTTAGCTTCGATGGTAAGATAGAACGAGTAGATACCACTTACGATAAATACTTCAATTTCGATCGTTTTTATAACCTTCGTTGGGATTTGAGCCGTAGTCTTAATTTAGATTTTACAGCCTCTAACATGGCTCGTGTAGATGAACCTTTCGGAGCCATAAACACACGTGAGAAAAAAGATAGCTTACGTAAAAATTTCTTTGCTGGTGGCCGTAACATCGACTACAAACAAAAAACTGTTATCAGTTATAACTTCCCGTTAGGCAAGCTACCTTTAACAGATTGGATAACAGCACGTTATAATTACACCACCAATTACAATTGGATAGCCGCCAGCTTATTGGCTCGTAACTTGGGTAACTTCTTAGAAAACGGACAAGAAAATAGTTTGAACGCAGAGTTAGATTTTGGACGTTTGTATAACAAAGTTCGTTTCTTTAGTCAGCTCGATAATGCAAGCTATAGTGCAAGTACTACAAACGGTGGCAAAAAAGGCAATGCACCGCAAGCACAGCTTAACAATAACCAAAAAACAAGTAAGCAAAGTAGCTTAAATACCTTGCCACCGCGTGAGGAGGTAATAAAAGGTAAAAAAGGCAAAGCTAAACGTGAAGCACTAAGGCAGTGGCGGGCTCAAAAGCGTAACCTACGCATTCAAGAACGTCAGCAGCACTTCAATGAACCTATAGATATAGGTGGTGTTGCACGAGCCACAGGACGTTTGGTTACTATGTTAAAGCGAGTAAGTATTAATTATAGCGAAAACTACCGTAGTCGTGTTCCGGGTTATATGGATAGTACTAGAGTATTAGGTCAAAACTTTGCGAGTATGCAACCCGGCCTCGATTATGTATTTGGCCGTCAGCCTAATCGGGCATGGCTCGATGATAAGGCACGTAGAGGTTTAATTACCCGCGACAGTACATTCAATGTGTTGTATCGTCAAAACTTTGAACAACGCTTAAGCATTACAGCACAAATTGAGCCTATTCGTGAATTAACCATCGATTTAAATATTGATAAGTCTTTCAATAAAGAGTACACCCAACTCTTTAAAGATACCACAGGTACTGGTAATAACTTTGCACACCTTAGCCCTTACGCAAGTGGTGGTTTCAGTGTAAGCTACATTAGTTTTAAAACCTTATTTGAGCCAACCAGAGCAGGGTCTGTTAGTGAAACATTTAAGCAGTTTCAAAATAACAGAATTATTGTAAGCCGCCGTGTAGCCGAAACAAACCCTTATTGGCAAAGCTTACCTGCAGCACAAAAATTTACACCCGATGGTTATGCAACAGGTTATGGCCGTTATGCACAAGATGTATTGATACCTGCTTTTATTGCAGCCTATCAAAAGCAAGATGCAGGTACAGTACCACTTATCAATCAGAACAATAGTAAGATAAGTACGAACCCGTTTTCGGGTATCAAAGCAATGCCTAACTGGCGTGCAACGTACACCGGCTTAACACGCATACCAAGTGTGGCCGGCAAGTTTAGCAACATTAGTTTATCGCATGGTTACAATGGAACACTAAGCATGAACAGTTATAGCAGTGCATTAAGTTTCGCAGATCCATTGGTCTTAAGTGCACCCGGATTTATCGATACTATTTCCGGTAACTATGTACCGTTTTTCTTAGTGCCTAACATTACCATTCAAGAGCAGTTTATGCCGGTATTTGGTTTTGATGTTACCACCGTAAGTCAAATGAATTTAAAGTTTGAGTATCGTAAAAGCCGTCAACTTAGTTTGAGCTTGATAGATTATCAATTAAGCGAAGTGAAGAGTACCGAATGGGTATTTGGGGGTAGCTTCAGAAAGCGTGGTGTACACTTGCCATTCAAATTACCAGGTATGAAAGGCAAAAAATTAGAGAACGATATTAACCTTCGGCTCGATTTGGCTTTTAGAGATGATGTTCAAAGCAATAGTCGTTTAGACCAAGAAAACAATTATAGCACTGGCGGACAAAAAGTAATTACCATACAGCCAAGCATCGATTATATTTTGAACAATCGCTTTAACGTGAAGTTGTATTTCGATCAACGCCGTGTTATACCCTATATTTCTACTTCTGCACCTACAGTTAATACAAGAGCAGGTATTCAAGTTCGTATATCATTAGCACCTCAAGGGCAATAATATTTACCGTAAGGTGAAATTAAAAAAGGGTTGCATGGTGCAACCCTTTACTGTTAAAGTAATTATGCCTTACGGCAAATGATTACGCTTGTAGAAAAGATTGAATTTTTTCTTGTGCTGCTGCTAATGCTTCGGCTGATGCTGCTTTTTTGTTGTTCATCAGAGCAGCATCGGCCATGCTATTCATAGGTAATAAATGAATATGTGTGTGTGGCACTTCAAAACCCAGCGTAAGTATATTCACTCTGTCGCAAGGGTATGCTTGTTGTATTGCTTTTGCAATAGGTTGTGCGAATAATAACATACCTGCTAAATACTGCGTAGGTAAGTCGAAAATACGATCTACCTCTATTTTAGGAACCACCAATGTATGACCTTCTGCTGCTGGAAATATATCTAAGAAAGCAAAATATAAATCGTTCTCTGCAATTTTATAACTCGGTATATCGCCAGCAATAATTTTCGAAAACAGTGTCATATAGTAAGGGTTTTAAAAAAATTTACCGCAAGGTAAGTGCCTTACGGCAAATGAAGTTATGGGGTAGTAATATAAGCGTTAGCATGTTGCTGTATCCAAGCACGCAGCGCTTCACGATCGTTAATAGAGATACCTTCGAAATAGAAAACTGCATCGGCTTGATGGTGATGTTTTATGCGTAGGGAATGCTCGCCAACAACCAATGCCTTAATGGTTGAAAAGGGTGAAAATTCTGGTGTAGTACTTCCAAGATTTAAAAAGTGAATACCATTTGTTGTAATATTCAGGTAACTATTGGTAGCCGGTGCCTTCACATGGCCGAAAGCACGCTTGCCATTGTCGTACACTAACAATGCAAAGAATACTATTTGTGTGCATCTTAGAAAAATTTCAAATGGCTTCGTTGGTGTATTAATCCAATCTGCAATAGTCAAAATGATATAGCTGATAAATATGAAAAGGTATATCCAAAATAATGGCTTTGCATAGCGCTTGAAAAAACCATTGGTGTTTTTTTCACTAAAGGTTGATTGTACTTGCAATAAAACGTTCGACATATATTTTGGTTAAGTACAGCTAAGTTATTGAATTTAGTAAATATATAGTTTAAGTGAGTAGTTTTATTGGTAAGGTGCTTACTTCACATACGAATGGGGCGGCCTTTGGCCGCCCCATTCGTATGTATTAGCCATAAAGGCGATTAAATAGAAATACTATCAATGGTGAATTTCATTACTCCATTGGGTGCATGCACTTCTGCTATCTCACCAACGGCTTTGCCAAGAATGCCTTTGCCAATAGGAGAGTTGATAGATATTTTTCCTTGTTTTAAGTCGGCTTCTTTTTCACCTACCAGTTGGTACGTAAATGTTTTTTTAGTAGCTACATTGGTAATAGTAACCTTAGTTAAGATACTTGCTTTGCTAGTATCAACTTCGCTAGCATCTACCACACGGGCATTTGCAATTTGCGATTCAAGTAAAGCCATTTTAGCTTCAAGAATACCTTGCGCTTCTTTGGCTGCGTCGTACTCGGCATTTTCTCTTAAATCGCCTTTTTCTCGTGCCTCTGCAATAGCTTTTGCAGCAGCTGGTCGCAATACAGATTTCATGTGTTGCAACTCTTCTTTCATTTTCTCAAGCGTTTCTTTTGTTACATATTGAACATCACTCATAGCTGCATCTTTTTTAGAACATATAAAAAAAATACAACGCCACGTATATTGAATGCGTAGCGTTGCATGATTGTGCAAGATAAAAATTTATGCTTAATACAGAAAAAAATAGTGTAAAAGGTTTTTTAAAATTGAGGCTATAATTCTAACTTTTTTACTATTACTTGTGCCATCAATAAATAAGCTTCATGGGTGTAGCCTGCAATATGTGGTGTAATGATTACATTCGTTTGTGTGCTCAACCATTGTAATTGTTCTTTTTCTAAGGCACTGTATGTTGTTAGTTTTTCGTTTTCTAGCACATCTAATGCAGCTCCCGCGATTTTTTTTTGCCGTAAGGCCTGTATTAAGGCTGCTGTATCGGTAACCTTACCACGACAAGTACTAATGAAATAAGGGCAACGTTCTAAGCTGTTAAAAAAAGCTTCGTTGGCATAATGCTTAGTGGTTGGTGTTAAGGGTAGGTGCAAGCTTACCACATCGGCATAACGTGCTATTTGTGCTAACCCACTTTCGCGTATGTAATCGTATGCAAAACCAAATTTATATATATCATGTGCTAGTACTGTAACACCGAAAGGTTGCAGTAATTTGGCGAATGCACTACCGGTATTTCCATAACCAATAATACCTACTGTTTTACCGCTTAGTTCTATGCCTCGGTTTTCGTTACGTAGCCAATGTAATTGTTGTACTTCGGCGAAGCTTTTGGGGATGTTAC
Organism: Chitinophagaceae bacterium; assembly: GCA_046296295.1. Taxonomy (GTDB): domain Bacteria; phylum Bacteroidota; class Bacteroidia; order Chitinophagales; family Chitinophagaceae; genus UBA10646. Next base: position 48,156 of record JBKBLG010000018.1, read on the forward strand.
GCATAAGCCCAAGTAACATACCTAAGGCGTGCTCTGCCACCGCATTACGATTACCCTCTGGGCTACTCTCGCAGCGTATGCCCTTGCTATGGGCATAACTAACATCAATAAGTTCCATGCCACTACCTAAGCGTCCAATCCATTGTAGGTTAGTAGCAGCATCAATCATAGGTTGGTCAATCGTAAGTCGGGTGGTTACTATAAGTCCGCAAGCGTCACTAATTATTGCCAGTAATTCATTATAAGTGATGGCAGGTTGATATACAATTTCGTAACCTTTTGAATGTAGGTATTGCGGCAGCCATTCGTGTACAGGTGCGGTGATAATTACTTTTTTTAGCATAGCTGAGTAACGTTAATAGGTACAAGTGTGCGACGCAACGAAGCTGCCACCTGCACTAAGTTCACTATAAACACATATTTACTTGTTGGCTTTGGCCAACAACATGTGATGGGTAAGATCGGCAAAATCGGCAACCGTTAACTGTTCGGCTCGCTTTTCAAAAATGGGTTGTGCCAATACTTCTGCTGCAAAAAGACTGCGTGTAGCATTGCGTAAAGTTTTACGACGTTGGTTAAAAGCCATTTTTACTAGGGTGTTGAATGCTTTGTCGCTATAAAAATTAGGCAACGTTGCTTTTCGATGTAGTACAATAACCCCACTCATTACCTTAGGAGGCGGATTAAACGCTTCTGGTGGTACATCGAACAAATAGGTAATGTTAAAGTAAGCTTGCATTAACACGCTAATTACACCATATACTTTGCTGCCGGCCGAAGCTGCCACACGTTGTGCTACCTCTTTTTGAAACATACCTACAATAGTGGGTACTTGGTTTCGCCAATCGAGCATACGAAACAAAATCTGACTAGAAATATTGTAAGGGAAATTGCCCACTACCGCAAAGGCCCCTTCAAAAGGTGGAGCAGTATTTAAAATACTTTCATGAATTAGCTTATTGCTTAACATAGGATAAGTGTGTTGTAAGTATGCCACTTTCTCAGCATCTAACTCAATCGCCTTAAAATTAATGCCTTCTAACCGATGGAGGTATTTTGTAATTGCACCTGCACCCGGCCCTACCTCTACCAACTGCTGTAACTGATGTTCTTGCATAGCAGCTTGTGTAGCTCTTACAATTCGCTGGCACAGTTGCTCATCTTTCAAAAAATGCTGCCCTAGTTGCTTTTTGAGTGTGTATTGCATGTGCGACAAAAATACAGTACACCTTACGGTAAATATGGGTGCTATTTTTTATTATCTAAGCAGAATATGTTTAGAATTTGATAATTTTATTTTTAGACTAGTCTAAAAATATATTTTTGCAAGCAGGTATTTAAAGTTGGACCTCGTTATGAAGCACCATGTTTGGATAATTACAGGGTTATTAGTAGGATTTGTTGGCAGCACAAAAGCGCAGCAAAATGTAAAGGATAGTACTTATCGTTGGGATAGTGCCCACTTAGAGCAGGTGGTAGTAACAGGTACCATGCGTCCTGGAAAGTTAGCAGCAAGTCCGGTGGCGGTAGAAGTATATCAGGCAAGTCATTTTCAGAAAAACCCATCTACAAGTTTGTTTCAGGCATTAGAAATGGTGAATGGTATTCGGCCACAGCTCACCTGTAATGTTTGTAATACCGGCGAAATACGTATGAACGGCTTAGAGGGGCCGTACACCATGGTTACTATCGATGGTATGCCTATTGTTAGTGCGTTAGGTACCGTATATGGTTACAATGGCATCCCTAATAGCATAATAGAACGTGTAGAAATTGTAAAGGGGCCATTCAGTACCTTATATGGTAGCGAGGCCGTAGCCGGCGTAATTAATATTATTACCAAGAGTCCACTCAAAGCACCACAATTTAGTGCTGATATTAGTAGTACGAGTTATGGTGAACATAACATCGACATAAGTGCTGCCTACCGTTGGGGCAAGCGTACTCATGTATTAACAGGTTTTAACCATTTTAACTTCAATCGTATTTGGGATATTAATAACGATGGCTTTACCGATGTTACATTACAAAGTAGAACCTCAGTTTTTCAGAAAATAACGTGGGAACGAAAACTACAACGAGCCGCTAGCTTGGTAGCTCGTTATGTATATGAAGATCGTTGGGGCGGACAAAACCATTGGCAGCCAAAATATCGCGGTGGCGATGTGGTATATGGTGAAAGTATTTATACCAATCGACTGGAATTACTTGGGTTGTATCAACTGCCTATCAATAAAGAGAAAATAAATCTTCAATGGAGTTACAACTATCATGCTCAAAACTCGGTGTATGGTAATACACCTTATATCGCCTCGCAACACATCGCTTTTGCACAGTTGGTTTGGGATAAACAATGGCATCGCCATCAGCAGTTATTGGCAGGTGCAACTTTGCGTTATACTTGGTACGATGATAACACAGGCATAACTACCAATGGTAGTATTACGCAACCAAAAAACCAACCACAACGCACTTGGTTGCCAGGTGTTTTTGTACAAAATGAAAGTACCATCGGTAAGCGACAGCAGTTGGTAACTGGTATTCGTTTAGATCACCATCCTGCACATGGGTTGATAACAGCACCTCGTATCAATTATAAACTACAATTAAACGATAAGCATACGCTTCGTTTAGGGGTAGGTAATGGCTTTAGGGTAGTCAATGTGTTTAGTGAAGATCATGCGGCGTATACTGGTGCAAGGCGGGTGGTAATAGCTGAAGCACTGGCTCCTGAAAAAAGTTTTAATGTCAACCTCAACTACAGCACACATGTGCATATGGCTGGCGTACATACAAGCATAGAGGCTGGTATTTTTTACAATCACTTCACCAATAAAATTATTGCCGATTACTTTACTAACGATAATGAGGTGATTTATAACAATCTTAATGGTACGGCTGTGAGTCGCGGCTTTAGCGTGAATACTACCACCAGCTTTGCAGTGCCCTTACGTATCAATGCAGGCATTACATGGGTAGAGGCTTTTCAAACAGAGAAAAATACCCTTACGGGCAAATATGAACGCATGCCCATTGTACAAACACCGCCATTAACGGCAACGTTTACTGCCTCTTACGATATTGTACAGTGGCGTACAACGTTAGATATTACTGGCAACTATACCGATAGAATGTATCTGCCTGTCATTGATAATGATCCACGCCCTGAGCGTAGCCCTGCGTATAGCTTGTGGAACCTACAGGCTACAAAAAAGTGGCAGCGCTTTCAAGTGTATGCAGGTATAAAAAATATCTTTAACTTCTTACCACAACTGCCCATTATTCGGCCGGCCGACCCGTTCGATAGAGATACGAACAATACATTTGGTAACCCGCAGTTAAACCCGGTTGGCGGTACATTTGATCCTAACTATAACTATGCTCCGCTGCAAGCGAGGCGTTGGTTTTTGGGTATTAGATGGCAGTTGCCAGCTTCAAAATAAGTGCTTAGTAAAGGCCTTTTCATTTACCGTAAGGTGACTATACGATATAATTTTTAGATGGCTTTCGGTTACTAAGGTCTGAAACCCTATTTTTGCACACTTTTATCATCATGCCGTAACATGATTGTACGCTGCCCCGTAAGGCGGCTGCGAATAATACATGCTGGCTATTCAAACAAAACTTTGATAGACACATGAAGCTTTCTCAGTTCAAGTTCGATCTGCCTCTGAATTTAATTGCTCAAAACCCAACGAAGCGACGCGAAGACAGCCGTTTAATGGTGGTTCATCGCAAAACGGGCAAAATTGAAGACAAGACCTTCAAAGACATTCTCGATTATTTTGACGACAAAGACACGTTTGTAGTGAACAACACCAAAGTGTTCCCCGCACGTATGTATGGTCGTAAAGAAAAAACAGGTGCCAAAATTGAAGTGTTTTTGCTTCGTGAGTTAAATAAGCCTAATCGCTTATGGGATGTAATTGTTGATCCCGCAAGAAAAATTCGTGTTGGTAACAAATTGTATTTCGGTGATAACGATGAGCTTGTAGCAGAAGTAATTGATAACACTACCAGTCGTGGACGTACCATTAAATTTTTATGGGACGATGACGATGAGAGTTTCAAAAAAATGCTTGAATTTTTAGGTGAAACACCATTACCTAAATACATTAAGCGTAAGCCCGATGAAGAAGATCGTGAGCGTTATCAAACGGTATATGCTAAGCACGAAGGTGCCGTTGCTGCACCTACTGCCGGTATGCACTTTAGTAAAGAGTTAATTAAGCGTTGTGAAATTAAAGGTATTCGCTTCGCCGAAGTAACCTTACACACTGGCTTAGGTACTTTTAGACCTATTGAAGTAGAAGATTTAAGCAAGCATAAAATGGATGCTGAGTACTACCAGATAACCGAAGAAGCTTGCCGTATTGTGAACCGTGCTAAAGAATTAGGTAAGCGTATTTGTAGTATTGGTACTACCACAATGCGATGCTTAGAAACTAGTTTCACCGCTAGCCATTTATTGAAGCCAAGCGAAGGTTGGACGAATAACTTTATTCACCCACCGTACGATTTTAGCGTTGCCGATAGCATGGTTACCAACTTTCATCTGCCCAAAACAAGTTTGTACATAATGACTTGTGCTTTTGCAGGTTACGACTTAACAGTTGAAGCATACGATAAAGCGATTAAAGACAAATACCGTTTCTTCACTTATGGTGATGCGATGTTGATTGTATAGTATTTGTAACCTTATTGGAATAATAACGCACAAACGGCTGTCTCTAATTAGAGACAGCCGTTTTACATGTGATAAGGATAATTCTTTGATACCATGTTTGCAATCCCGTCAATGTTTCATAGAACTCATTTTTTGGGCAGGGTTTCAAACTCAAATAAGTCTTTTAGTTCTACTTGTAAGGCTGTTGCAATGGTTGCGGCTTGTGAAATGCTGGTATTAATAATGCCTCGTTCAATACGTGAAATTTGACTGTACTCTAGTCCACAGTTAAGAGCTAAGGCTTCCTGAGATAGCTTTTTAGCTTTTCTCAAGGCTTTTATTCGTTTCCCAAATAAAATAATTACCTCGTTATTCCTGCTGTATTTCACTTGTTGAAACTCACAGAATAATGTCGGCTAAATAAGAGCAAATTTGCTTTATTTAATTATTTGTAATACCTTCGAAGAAATTATACTTATGAAACATGTAAAAACCCTTTTAATTGCTGTTGCAACGTTGATAGCATCAAATGCTATGGCTCAGCCTGAAGCTGGCGATATTAACATCAATGCTGGTGTTGGAGCGGGCTTGTCTTTTGCTACTAGTGGTAAAATTTCATTACCTCCTGTTGGCTTGAGTGTTGATTACAATCTCAATGAACGCATTAGTATTGGTGGGTTGGTTAACTATTCAAGTTCTAACTGGGATTATGGTTTTGGTAAGTACAAATTAACCTATACCGTTATTGGTGCAAGGGTTAACTATCACTTTGCAAGTTCAGAGACTTTGGATCCTTATGCAGGTGTTTTACTAGCGTACAACTTGTTTAACTCTAAGTGGGAAGGAACTGGTACAGACCCTTCATATAACTTTGGTATAAGTGCATTTATACCAGGAGTTTATGTTGGTGCTCGCTATAAGTTCAGTGAAACCATTGGCATATTTGGTGAGGCCGGATATGCAACACCTTACTTACGTGCTGGTTTAAACCTTAAGTTTTAAGCATGTTCATTACATGTTGGGTTAGTATCAATAAAATGCTAACCCAACATACTTAACACAATTTTATGCGATTATCATATATTATTTTAGCTATAGCACTATTGCATACTGCTTGTACAAGAAGCAATGATGGTGTAACGCCTAATACACCTAGTACAACTAATCCACCTACTGTCGATTCAATAGTGGGTACCTATACGGGGTTGAATTTTTCACCCTTAAGTTGGACAATCTCAAATAATGGGTTACCGACAGGGGGTGGTAGTGATTACAGAGGGTCTGTTACAGTTTCAAAAATATCAGCAGATAGCATTAAGATTGTATTCAATGCTAATAACGGTACTGTAACTAGTTCATTTAATTTGAGGCTTATTGGTGTTTCAGCGGGTGGTTATTTAAATTTCAGTAGTTATGTGCAAACTGGTATACCAACTGATGTAACATGGAGTGAAAATTGGGGTGCTGCTCTTTTTGGTCGTGGGACGAGTCTCACAGATTTGTCAAGGGTAAGGTGGGGTATGTATGCAAATTATAATCTTATAAGATACGCAAGTGGCCGCACTCTCCCTGTATATCAAGAACTTTGGACGACTTCACCTCGAGGTGAAAGTGGACTGGTTTTTTTTAAGTAAATGTTGGGTTAGCGTTCTATTAATACTAACCCAACATTTATAACATAATTCTATGCGATTATCATATATTATTTTAGCCATAGCACTATTGCATACTGCTTGTACAAGAAGTAATGATGGTGTAACGCCTAATATGCCTAATCCACCTAATATAGATTCAATAGTGGGTACCTACACGGGTTTGAATTTTTCACCTTTAATTTGGAGAATCTCAAATAATGGAAACTCGACAGGTGGTAGCGATTACAGAGGGTCTGTTACAGTCTCAAAAATATCGGCAGATAGCATCAAGATTGTATTTAGTGCAAATAACGGTGCTACAAGTAGTTCTATAAATTTAAAATTTCTTAGTTTTTATGGGGATGGAAATAGTATTATGTATTTTATTAATAATGCAAGGTCCGGTACCCCAACTGATTTAACGCGAAGTGAGAATTTAAGTACGGCTTTTCTTGGCAGAGGCATTAGTCCTGTGGATTTAAGTCGAGTAAGATGGGGTGTTTCAATCAATCATAATTTTGTAAGATACGTTGACGGTCGTCTTGTATATCAAGAAAACTGGAATGCTTGGCCTATAGGAGAAAACTCTTTTCTCTTTTTTAAGTAAATACTATCTGCCAAGAGTTTATTGTGACTTCTTATGTCTGAAACCAGTAGATAAATAATTGTTTTTTTAATTGAATTTTGGTTGTAAAGTCTGTATTGAGATAAAGCTTTTTGACTTTATCTCAATATCGACCAGAGAAATCGCACAGTTTAAACATCTGTGAAGCTTGTTTTGCAGTAGATATCATCATATTCAATCCATCATTTACCGTAAGGTATTACCCTTCAATGTAATGCGGCACAAAGCGGCTTTCATTATTGGTAATGAGCTGATTGGCTTCTCTGATGCCGATACCCGCAGGTGCTTGTCCGATCACCCAACTACCAATTACCGGATAGTTGCCATTAAATTCGGGTAGGGTGCACAAAGCCTGATAAACAAAGCCCTCCTTGCCATATATGCCCGTCGTTGCAGCGAGTGTTTGTGTGCCATCTACGATATTGATGTTGGCTCCTTCTCTTGATAGCATTGGTTTTTTAACATACTGCGTTAGGTTGTTGGGTGTGAAATATGCCGGCAATAACAAGGGATGTTCTGGATACAGTTCCCACAATATTGGTAAGATGCCTTTATTGCTTAACAGCATTTTCCATGCAGGCTCTATCCAAAATGTTCTTTGTGCGTCGAGTGTAATATTCTTACCAAACTCGTCGGCCAAAAGCCACTCCCATGGATACAATTTGAATATTTTTTTAATGGTATTGCCATCTTCATCTACAAAACGACTTTGTGTTGCATCCCAACCGATATCGTCAATAAAAATGAGTGACGTATTCAAGCCTGCTTGTATTGCACAATCGCGTAGATATTCGGTATTGGTTAAATCTTCTAAAGTTTCTTTTAAGCAAGCGAAGTAAAGCGTATCGTTATGTAGGTAGTTTTTAAGGTACTTCCAATAATCTATTAACTGCTCGTGTATGCTGTTGAATTGGTCTTTATTCGCATCAATATCTTTCAGCCAAAACCATTGTACAATGCCTGCTTCAAACAAGCTGGTAGGTGTATCGGCATTGAATTCTAAAAGTTTGATTTCATTGTTTTTATAGCACAAATCGAAGCGTCCGTAAATAGACGGATGATCTTCTTGCCAACTTTTTTCTATGAGGTGTATTGCTGTTGTTGGTATACTTAATTGTGTATAGCGTTCTTCATCAATAATGTGTTGTACTGCGCTAAGGCACATATCCCAAAGTGTTGATGTAGCTTTTTCAAATGCTACTATTTCGTTCATAGAAAAGCTGTAGGCTGTTGATTCATCCCAATAGGTAATGGGATGTGTGTGAAAGCCAAAGCCTAATTTTTCTACGGCATGTTGCCATTGATGTCGCGGTGTAATAATATGTCGTTGCATGCAATAATATTAAAATAATAATGATAGTGTTAGCATTTGCCGTAAGGCAGTTATTACCTTACGGTAAATGCTTAGCTACTAGCACTGTAAGCACTACGGCCAAAGCCGCCACGTACAATGCCGAATTTATTGTTGTTATAACCAATGTTGCTTTTTTCGCTGATGGCGTTTGAATAATAACCGGCTTTACGGTAGCTATTTTGAAAACTGTTATACTGGCCATAAGGTCTGAAAGCATAGAACCAGGGGCCTATACCACCACCGTGGTAATGGGTACGGGTATATGGTGCTGTACTATCGGCACGAACATAGGTTTTGTTACCGCTTTCCCACTCGTTGTTTTTGTATTTGGGTTGGTTACAACTTGCTAATGCTGCGGTAATTAACACTAATTCTATATGCTTAGATTTTTTCATGTATTGTTACTTGGTTACTTAATGGTAATAAAAATTTCATAATCTTTTTTTACCAGAATTTGTTTGGTATCGCCTTCGTTGTTTTCGGCTTCTGTAAGTGTATCGCCGAGTGCCGGTAAGGTATCTCTATGTTCAAATACCCTTGCAACGGCTCCGTTGTGCCAAACGGTATGTTTGGTAATGAGTAGGTCGTGCAGGCTATCAATATGTTCAACACTCATGCTGCTTTCAACAGCTCCTTTACGGTTAACATCATCTGTGATATCTTCATTTTTATCGTTGCAGCTAAATAGCACTAGCATTATAGCTGCAAGGGCGGTAGTTGTAATACGTGACATGTGTATGAGTTGATATATCAAATTAAATACTTTTTAGGATGGTTTTAGGCTTGCTAGTGTTGTGTTTTTTATACAGCAAAGGCGTGAACCATAATGAATACCTTACGGTAAATAGAATATTAAGTCTTGTGTTATTGGATAAGCAGCAAAGCAAGTATTACCGGCAAAACATGTATGCCAACATGCAGCCAACAACAAGAAGAAATATTAATATGAGATGAATAGATTATGCTTCTGGTGGTTTCACTCTTTGGCGAAAATTGAATAATAACGAAGCAATATAAGCAGTCATAATAATGCGCCGCAGCGCTGATTAGTTTGAAGTGTTAAAGATATACCTACGGCTATTCATGCACCTAGTGCAATCGGTATGATTGGTAAGTACATCTATACTATTGGTAATGTATGTGTGATGAGTGGCGAAATGATGGGATAAAAGGGTGAATGTTGGGATGTTTTTTCAAGTAGTGTAATTATGGTGTAGGTAAATAGTAGTAAGCAAGCAAAAGCCCCGCTTGATTAAACGGGGCTTTTAAAATGCAATCATTTACACGTAAGTGTAGCTTACTTAATATCGCCAACCATATTACCCGGAACTACCCATTGGTCAAATTCTTCAGCGGTAAGATAGCCAAGAGCAACAGCAGTTTCTTTTAATGTGCTGCCGTTTTTATGAGCTGTTTGTGCAATTTCGGCTGCTTTGTAGTAGCCAATTTTAGTGTTTAAAGCGGTTACCAACATTAAACTGTTATCAACGTGTTTTTTGATGTTATCGTGTAGCGGTTCAATACCTTCTGCACATTTATCGTTGAAGCTAACACAGCCATCGCCAATTAAGCGGGCACTGTGCAAGAAGTTATAAATCATTACCGGCTTGAACACGTTTAGCTCAAAGTGGCCATTGGCACCACCAATGTTAATAGCAACGTCGTTACCCAATACCTGTGCTGCAATCATAGTAAGTGCCTCACATTGGGTTGGGTTAACCTTACCGGGCATGATAGAGCTTCCTGGCTCGTTATCGGGGATGAAAATTTCGCCAATACCTGAGCGTGGGCCAGATGATAACATGCGGATATCGTTAGCAATTTTCATTAGGCTTACGGCTACTGTTTTCAATGCCCCATGTGCTTCTACAATGGCATCGTGGGCTGCCAATGCTTCGAATTTGTTTTCTGCTGTTACAAAAGGTAGGCCCGTAAGTGCAGCAATATGTTTGGCAACTAACACATCGTAGCCATTTGGTGTATTAATGCCAGTACCCACAGCGGTGCCGCCCAAAGCTAATTCGCTGAGGTGTGCTAAGCTATTTTTGATGGCTTTTAAACCATGATTTAATTGGCTCACATAACCACTAAATTCTTGACCCAAGGTAAGTGGAGTTGCATCCATAAAATGGGTGCGCCCAATTTTAACTACGTTCATAAAAGCTTTGCTTTTTGCCGCAAGGGTATCACGTAGTTTTTCAATCCCCGGTATTGTTACCTCTACCAACATTTTATATGCTGCAATGTGCATGGCTGTTGGAAACGTATCGTTAGAGCTTTGGCTCTTGTTCACATCGTCGTTTGGATGTAAGAATTTTTGTTCATCGAGTAATGAACCACCGTTAATTACGTGTGCACGGTAGGCAATTACCTCGTTCACGTTCATGTTGCTTTGTGTGCCGCTACCAGTTTGCCATACTACCAATGGAAATTGATCGGCTAACTTACCTTCTAAAATTTCTTGGCACACGGTAGCAATAGCATCTTTCTTTTCAGTGGGTAAAACGCCCAATTCGTTATTGGCAAGTGCCGCAGCATGCTTTAAGTATGCAAATGCCTGAATGATTTCTTTCGGCATTTTGTTGATGTCTTGCGCAATTTTGAAATTCTCGATGCTGCGTTGCGTTTGAGCGCCCCAATACACGTGAGCAGGTACTTGTACCTTACCCATCGTATCTTTTTCTATACGGTATTCCATGGCAATAATTTTGTGCGGCAAAGGTGGGCGAAAACTGTTGAGTAACCAATGGAATTTATCAGTAATTGCCCTGCTTTGTATCAATATTAACGGAAGTGTGCTTCGTTGTAGCGTTGTTACACTTCTTGTAGTATAGCGCCGGCTTCGTGTACGTGTAGTTGGTAATATCCGCCCACTTTTACAGGATAGTTAGGCTCGCCGTGGCTGATAGGCATATCGAATGCCACTGGTATGTTCAACGCATGCAGGTGCTCGCTAATAATAGCGTTTATACTTTTACCGTAAGGTATCGTAGTATCTTTCATATCGGTAAATCCGCCGACGATAATGCCTTTCACTTGCTGCCACAAACCAGCTCGCTTTAATTGGTGCAACATACGATCGATATTGTACAAATACTCGCCTACATCTTCTAGGAAAAGTAGGTAGTTGTTACCTTGCGGTAAACTATTTGTACCCATTATATGTGCCATTAAAGTGAGGTTGCCACCAATAAGCGTTCCGGCTGCTTTGCCTTGTACATTATGTTGATTGAAAGCTTGCGTAATAGCCTGCTTGCCTCCCGTAAGTAATGTGTGTATTGCTTGAATATGCAATGGTTGAGGTTGCTCCTTTGTAAATGCTGCCGCCATTGAACAGTGCATACTTGCTACTTGATAATTAGCTAGTACATGGTTGAGCAGTAGGGTAATATCGCTAAATCCTAATAACCATTTTGGATGCTGCTTGAATACCTCAAAATCTAGTGCATCAATTATTTGACTAACACCGTAACCGCCTCTGCCACACAAAATGGCTTGAATGGTGGTATCGTTTAAGAAGTTTTGAATTTCTGTTTTTCTTTCTTCGATAGTGCCTGCGAAATAATAATGTTGATTGCCAACAGTTTTGCCAACGATTACACGAAAGCCCCAAAGTTGCAAAGTTGCTACACAAGCTTCTACTTTATGATATGGTAAGAAACCAGCGGGGCAAGTAATGGCAATAGTATCGCCGGGTTGTAAGTAAGGTGGAGTTACGGTTGTTGTCATTTACGCAAGTGCTTCTAAACTGCAATATTCGGTATTCACGTTTAATTGATGTGTAACACCTAGTTTGATGGCAAAGTTATTTCGTTGATGCCCAATTGGCATTTGAAATGCAACAGGGTAGTTATATGCTTGTACTTTTTCGAGTACAATTTGTGGAAGCGTTAAGCCAAACTCATCGTTTGGGTCAGAGGCAGCTTTTTCTCTGAATCCGCCGATAATAAGTCCTTTTAATGAAGCTAGTACGCCGCTATGATAGAGGTTCCAAAACATACGGTCTATATTGTAACGTGGTTCTTCAACATCTTCAAGAACAAGTATTTTTCCTGCTGTTTGAAGTGCATAGGGTGTTCCTGCAAGGTTTTCGATGCAACGCAAGTTGCCACCGATAATTGGAGCTGATACAGTACCTAATTGATTGTTGGTATCTGTTGGTAGGTTGTAGCGAAGCGGCTTGCCGGTGATAGCTTGTTCAATGCTGTTAATAGTAGCTTGTTGTTCGGGTGTTGCTGTAGCCCAATCGTCGGGGAAACTATTGCACATTTTACTGTGAATACTAGCTATGTGTAAGTGCGTGTTAAGGTAACTATGAGCTACTGTTGCATCGCTAAATCCAATGATCCATTTGGGTTGTTGCAGTAGCAATTTCCAATCAATGCGATGCATTAACCTAGTCCATCCATAACCGCCGCGAGCACATAAAATTGCTTTGATGCTGCTATCGAGTAACATAGTTTGTACATCGGCTGCACGGGCTTCGTCGGTGTCGGCAAAAGTGCCCCAACGTTGGCCAATGGTGTTACCTAGCACAACCTTAAAGCCCCATGCTTGAATGCGTTCCATAGCAGCCTTAACGGTAGCTTCGGTAACATAGCCTGAGGGTGCTACAATGCCAATAGTATCACCCGCTTTTAAAAATGGTGGTTGAATAATTTTTTTGGATTTTTTCCTTGCGGTAAATGCTTGATTGGAGTATAATAGAGCACTGCCAAGTGCTGCTGCCGATTGCAGTAAAAAGGTTTTTCGTTGCATGAGGTTATTACGATAGTAGGGTAAATTTATGCTTCATCATTTACCGTAAGGTAGTGTACAAAAAAAAACCAACCTTCAGGTTGGTTATGTAGCTTGTTTATAAATCTTGTTTGCTAAATCGCCAGTAGCTGATGGTGTAATAAAGTATAATGTAAATACTGCACGCAATGGCTACTTGCCATAACTCTGGCCTTACAATGGGTAATGTTTTTTGTGCTTCTTTAAACATAGGAAAGGTAATAAGGCTATCAGCACTATCAATAGGGAAAAAGTTACCTATCGGTGCTTTAAAGCGGTTGATAATGCCACCAATCATATCTTCTAAGATTGCAATATATATAAAATACACGCCTACGGCTAATGCTGCTCTTTTAAAGAGTACGCTGAGTAATAGTGCCAACCCAAAATAGTTTAAGCATTGTACGAAATACAAGCCGATATAATGTGCTTTCTCAAAGGAGAAAGTCGTTTCGTTATGTGCTATGCCGAAAGCCGCCGCATTGATTGTTACCAGCAGTGTACTGATTAGGGCAAGCAACAATACAAGTATGATTTTGATTGAAATGTATTGTTGGCGGCTATATCCATCAATGATGTTTTGACGATGTGTTTTGTAACTGAACTCATTGGTGTAGTTGATAATAATGAGTAAGCCCGGTAAGAACAACGTGAAGCTACTCATGTAAGTTACTGTTTGCCATACATCGGGGAATGCGAAAGGATGTGCTCCGGCAATAATTTTGGCAGCTGGGTTTTCGTAAGCTTTTTTGATGAATTCTAGTGTAATATAGTTGATGCCTGATATGCTGATTAAATATAAAGCCGCAAGAATCCAGAAGGTGCGATAGTTTTTGAGTTTAAGCCACTCTATGTAAAGTAAGTGTAACATATTATTATTGATTAATGATTAACCGAAAGGCCACCCGTTAGTGCTAAAAATTTACTTTCTAAACTTTGCTTTTGTAGGTGTAAGCTACTGAGTACAATACCATTATTAAAGCAATGTAAGTTGATGCTTTTTAAAGAGTGTATTGCAGTATCGAAATGCACCTGTAAAGTGTTGTTCTTGATTTGTATTTTTTGAATACCTTCTAATGTTTTGATGACAGTTACTAATTGGTCTAAATCATCTGCTTGAAGTATAGCAATGCTATCGCCTGTGGCAAATACTTCATCAACAGTTCCTGTATTGAGAAGTTTTCCTTGTTGCAATACAGCCACATGGGTACATACTTTTTCAACTTCATCGAGTAGATGGCTAGCCATAATAATGGTTTTGCCCTCGTTGGCTAATTGAATAATAAGGTTACGAATTTCTGCAATACCAACAGGGTCGAGCCCATTGGTTGGCTCGTCTAGTACTAGTACATCGGGGTTGCCAAGTAATGCACTTGCAATGGCTAAGCGTTGTTTCATGCCCAAACTATAAGTGCTGAATTTACTATGCCTACGTTGGTATAAATTTACTTTCTCTAGTACTGTTGTAATATCGGCTTTATATACACCTTTAATGTTGGCTGCTATTTCTAAATTACGTTCACCACTCAAATAATGATAAAAGTTAGGTGTTTCTAGCAGTGTACCAATTTGTTTGCGTACCTCGTTCGATGGTTGTTTTCCTAAAAGTGTAAAGCTACCATTGGTGGGCTGCAGTACATTCATGATAATTCCCAAAAGCGTGGTTTTGCCGCTACCGTTAGGGCCTAAAATGCCAAAAACACAGCCATGAGGTACATCGAAACTTACTTGTTGTAAGGCTTGTACCTTGCCATAGTTTTTAGATAGTTGATACAGTGATAATACAGTACTCATATGTAATAAAAGTTGCGGTTACATAATTATTGGTTTTGAACAATACCTTACGGTAAAAAAGGTACATCGTTGAGAAATGATTATCAGCGGTAGTCTGACTTTATGGATTCAAAGTGCTAACTTCATTCGGTAATTTTTGTTGATTTTTTATGAGCAGTATGTTAACTCCAATTCCTCTTGCTCTAGCACAAGCTAACCAAGAAGATATTCATAACTCATTAATACGTTTTCAGCGGCTACATGCAAGGCGTTTATTGGCTAGGTTGGTATCGGCATTGCCTATTCTTTTAATAATGAACTTACTATGGATGCAACAGCAATGGCCGATTGAAGTAGCACTCATGAGCATTCTTGCCATTGTTAGCATTGTTGCTGTAAAAACTGCTAACCTAAAAACAGTATTTATTAGTAGCTTTTTAGTATCGCTTATTTTGGTAACGGTGCAATCGTTACAAACTGCTTTTTTACCAGCAAGGGCATTGCCCATACATATTACTTGCACTGGTTTATTGTTATTAGGAATTGCTTGGAGCAGTAGCTGGCGTACACGTTATACAATGGTACTTACCTTACTAGCATGGTCGCTTACCTATTTGAGTTGCTTTTTGTGGCAAGGTGCAGCATCGGCACAATCACTTTTTGAATCTTATTACTACGGATGGTTGATTATTCTTGGTATACTCGCAATTGCATTCAGTTATAGCCAACGCCGGAAATTATTACACGATATCCATAAGAATGAAATTATAGAAGCAAGTAACAGTATGCTTTCTGAGCAGCAAGAATTATTGATGGATCTTAAGGTTAGGGCTGCATCTATTCAGCGACATTTAGATAAGGTTTCTGAAACACGTAATACTACTTTCCAAATGTTATTACACGATTTGAATGGGTTTAATACAAGTATACAAAGTGGGGTTGATTTATTAAAAGATGATCATTTAACACCGCAACAACAACAAGTGGTTGAATTGATTGAAAAAGCCAATGAACGCTTTGCTTTTTTTGCTAAGAAAATGGCAAAAGCGAGTATAGACGATCAACATCGCAACTCTTTTCATTACACTGAATTTGATATCAATAGAATTGTAACAGAAGCTGCCGCCAACTTGCAGCAAGTAGCAATGGTGCATCAAGTGCAACTGCAACTACAGTTGCAACCTGGTATACTTCCGGTGTATTTAGATGAACAGGTAACCTATCAACTCATGTACAAACTCTTGAGTAATGTTATTCGGTTGTCAGCAGTAGCAAGTGTAGTTAAAATTGTTTCAGGCGTTGTAGGAACCGATGTAGTAGTAACCTGCAAAAGTACAGGTGCTTTGATTGGGCAGACTAAGCTTGATGAGTTGTTCAATAAATTACAACAGTCTGAAGGCGATAGAGATTTAACAGATGTGAAAGGTTTAGGACTTAGTATTGCACGGCAGTTAACCGAGAAAATGGGAGGCCAATTACATTACCAAAGTAACAATGCTCATGGAAATGCCTTTACAGTTCAGTTCCCCGGAGCATAAGCTTTTACCACTCATCCAAATAAGCTTACCACACATCCCCTTACCTATGCCTTCATCAGCCCTTTAAATTTTTTTAACGCAGTATGTCTGTTGCTTTGCAGTGTCAATAAATAATAACTCAACGCAACAACATATTGTTATGAAAACTTTCTGGATCACTTTACTCGCTAGCCTGTTTACTACAGGGCTCTTATTAGTACCACATCAAGATCAGCAAACTTGTAGCGATGTGAAAGAACAGAACATTCAACTCGCTATTTACGCTAATAAAAATTATACTGCACCTATCTATACACAAGCTTATGCTCGAGTAATTGTAGCAGTAAGCAAAGTAGATGGCCGCGTAGTAACACCGGTGTATCAAACAGAAGTTGCTCCTATGCAGCTCAATGAGTTCCCTCAGCAAAGCAGTGCCGCATTATTAAAAAATATACGTATTCCCAATGTAAGTAATGATGATCAGCTATTGGTTGATTACACGATTGAATACAACACCAATGGTACCATTCTTAGAATCGGTGGTAATAGTACCCTAAAAACTTTGCAAAATACCGTTGCTATTACTGTGTAACACATATTACCTATAACACCAAAAAGCAGCTTCGATGTAGAAGCTGCTTTTTTTAAAAACAAAGTATACCTTACGGTAAATGAAGTATCGAGACTTAGTTGCGTAAGGGCTTACCAGTAGTTAATACTCCCTGGATACGTTCTAAAGTTTTACGTTCGCCACACAAGCTTAAGAAGGCCTCACGTTCAAGATCTAATAAGTATTGTTCAGATACAAAAGTTGGTTCGCTCAAATCGCCACCACACATTACATAAGCAAGCTTACGAGCCACCAATGCATCGTGTTCGGTAGCATAATTGGCACGCCACATACCATTAATGCCAGCATATAATGCACCCAAAGCACTGCGGCCCAATACTTTAACATCTTTACGCTGCTGCGGTTGTGTATAACCTTTGGCGTGCAAATCTAAAACTGCTTGTTTCGCAACGGCAATACGCCGGCCTTGGTTTACAACTACTTCATCAATTCCTTTACGTAAGATACCTGCTTCAAATGCTTCAAAGCCACTAGTGGCTACTTTTGCCGTAGCAATATTTAAGAAGCGATGTTTGAGTGTAATTGTTTCAGGCTCATCTTCATGCATTTCATCTGCAGCACGCAATACAAATTCTTTAGTACCACCACCACCAGGAATTAAGCCAACGCCTAATTCAACTAGGCCAATATAGGTTTCAGCAGCGGCAACTACTTTATCGGCATGGAGGTTCATTTCGCAACCACCACCTAAGGTTAACCCGTGTGGAGCAACTACCACTGGTACTGATGAATAACGGCAACGCATCATGGTGTTCTGGAACATGCGAATAGCCATATCAAGTTCATCGTACTCTTGTTCAATAGCGAACATAAATATCATTCCTACGTTAGCCCCAGCACTAAAGTTGGCGCCGTCGTTGGCAATAACAAGTCCTTTAAATTGCTCTTCTGCAATATTGATGCTTTTATTAACTGCTTCTAGTACTTCGCTGCCAATACTGTTCATTTTAGTATTCCATTGTAGGCCTACTACATCATCGCCTATATCGTATAAAGCAGCATTGCTGTTTTTCCAAACTAGCTTGTCTTTGTAGTTGTTCAATATAATAAAGGCATCTCCGCCAGGTAGTGCTTTGTAGTTACCGGCTTCGCTTTCATTCGTTGCATGTTGTTGGTAATACAGTTTCTTGCCCTGTTGTACTTTGTAAAAGCTAGTGTGGCCAGCTGCTAACATTGTTTCAACCCAAGGTGCTACTTGGTAGCCCGCTTTCTTCATAGCGTCAACAGTGTTGGCAACACCAAGTGTATCCCAACTTTCGAAAGCTCCAATTTCCCAACCAAAACCAGCCATCATGGCATCATCTACACGATACAGTTCATCGCTAATTTCTGGTATTCGGAAAGAAATGTAAGAGAACAATGCATAATGAAAGTGGCGCAAAAACTCAGCCGCTTTATCAGTACCACTTACCAAGGTTTTTAAACGCTTATGCAAGTTGTCAATGGGTTTGGCAGCTTCAACCGAGGCAAACTTTGGCTTCTTACGTGGTTCGTAACTCAGCGTTGTAAGATTCAGCGTTTGAATATCTTTTTTGCCTTCCGGTGTTTTTACTTTTTTGAAGAAACCTTGTCCGCTTTTATCGCCTAACCAATTATTATTTACCATTGTTTCTAACCATGAAGGGATGGTAAAGATGTTGCGAGCTTCATCGTTAGGGCAATTATCAGCAACGCCTTTGGCTACTTTCACTAAGGTATCAATGCCCACTACATCGGCTGTACGGAAGGTAGCACTCTTAGGTCTGCCAATCAACGGGCCGGTTAATGCATCAACCTCGTCAATAGTTAGGCCCATTTTCTCCATGCTATTGAAAATGGCCATGATGCCGAATACACCAATACGGTTCGCAATAAAAGCAGGTGTGTCTTTTGCTAGTACTGTGGTTTTGCCTAAAAATACATCGCCGTAGTGCATTAAAAACTCAACCACACTGTTATCGGTATCAGGGGTAGGAATAATTTCTAACAAGCGTAAGTAACGCGGCGGGTTAAAAAAATGTGTGCCACAGAAATGCTTTTTAAAATCGTCGCTACGGCCTTGCGATAATAAATGTATAGGTATGCCCGATGTGTTGGATGTTATTAGTGTACCAGGCTTACGATACTTTTCTACTTGTTCATATACCTGTTGCTTAATATCAAGACGTTCCACCACTACTTCGATAATCCAATCGGCATTGGCTACGTCTTTCATATTGTCGGTGAAGTTGCCTGTGGTAATACGCTTAACAACATCTTTGGTGTACACCGGACTAGGATTGCTTTTCACGGCCGCAGCAAGTGCATCGTTCACAATCTTGTTTTTTACAGATGCCGGTGCATCGGCGGGTGTGTCTTTTGGCTGAATATCGAGCAACAACACCTGCACGCCAATGCCAGCAAAATGGCAGGCAATACGGCTACCCATTACGCCCGAACCCAACACTGCTACGTTTTTGATAGAACGTTTCATATGGTAAAAAGCATTTTAGTGGTTTCAAAACTAAGGGAAAATTAGTTGCATAGCTAACTATTTTAACGCTTTCTTTTACCTTACGGTAAATGTGGTTTTAAGGGGGGGAATACATACCGTATAAATTCAATACTAAATACAAAATGTGCGACAAATGCACAAACGGTGCGGCTTACAGCCAATTTAAGCTGTAACGCAGAAAAAAACGTACCGTAAATA
>JBKBLG010000019.1:0-38345 GCA_046296295.1 Chitinophagaceae bacterium
TTTTGAATACTGCTTTACTCATACCCTATAGACTGATTTGAGAGCAATATAGTTCACAGACTTTTCAAACACCCATTAGTGAAAAAGAAAAAAGGCTGCCACTTTTGAGACAGCCTCATTTTATTTGATAGCTACTTAGTAGTTACCTTACTATGAGTAGCGACATTTGCCGCCATAACCTCTGTTGGCCATGAAAAATTTGGAGCATTAATAATAGCAGAACTATTCAGATACCACTGATTCGGGTAATAAGCAAAATAACAGGTACCGCCTTTAATCGTTTCAATAATTTCGTATACCTCACTAGCTGGCACTGCAGGGCAGCCATAGCTACGCCCCATCATAGTACCACGCATAGCACGTTCAGCATTTACATAATAGCTTCCATGCATTACAATAGCCCTGTTACGCACCTGATCGTTAATTCCTCTTTCTAAACCATTAAACCGTAAGCTGTAGCCGTTACTTCCAAAATAAGTATCATCGGTAATCATAAAACCTAGACTACTCTTGTGAGAACTGTTCATGTTGCTGAAACTAGAGGTATAGGTACCGCCAGAATTTTTTCCATGAGCTACATAAGTATTAAAAAGCAATGTACCTACATTTAAATCAAGCACATACAATCTTTTACGTGAACTAGGTTGACTATAATCACACACAGTAATAATACCAGGCTTTTTGAGATGCTTTTGAGAAAGCAAATGCAAGTAGCCTTTGTAAGCAATAAAAAAAACATTTCTATCTAAACCATAGGCAGATAGATGCATTTGATTATAAATACTATCTACCAATTTAGCTACTGCCTGTGGGGCATTGTAAGCGCCAGTTAACAAAGTGGGCATTTTCTTTCCCGGATTTTTATCGTTATGAATCCGGTTTGTGTGCGGCGTTTTAAACGAGAGTAACCCCATAACCCCCAACACCATCCATTGCTTCAAATACATGGTTATCAAGTTTACAATGCAAAAATGAAGTTTTCTTACGGTAAATGCGATTAAAATTAGACTAATGCAGCACCTAAATAGACCTAAAAAAATCAGCGAGCTTTTCTAGGCTCGCTGACGCATTATCAAAATAATAAGGAAATTGAAAAGGGTGAGCAACTATTCCAATACAATTTGTTTAGTTACATACTTAGCATCATTGGCCTTTAAGGTTACAAAAGCTGTGATTTTACCAAATCCGCTGGTACCCATATCTACATTTAGTAAATTATTACCACGCAATAAATTATATACTTTACTGTAAAGTACTTTACCATTAATACCAACTACTTGTAGTGTAACTTCTCTATCTGCCTCAGCATCTACTGCAACACTAAATCTACCATTCGTTGGGTTAGGCATCACTTTAATATCCTTGCTACTTAAACTTCGATCGCTGATAATTTTCTCTTTTGTGAATGAAATATCGCCAATCTGTAAAGCTACTCTTCTGCGCTGGTTTCCAGTATTAATGATAGCTGTAAATGCTACATTCACAACATCATTCGCTTTCAATAAATCTTTTGAAGCATCGGAGATGAAGTCTTCAAAACTAATTTTATATGTTTTACTGCTAGTATCAACTTTTAATGTGTAACGGTATTGATCTTTATAACGTGTAATACCATCTTTAATTAAACGAACTTCAATAGCTGATACACCTGCTGCCTTAGCAGTTAGTTTTAGTGTTTTGTATTCGCTAATATCCATTGGACCAGAGCCCGGCTTTAAAAACTTAAATAGGGTGATGTAATCGCTACTATTAATTTCAACATCAGCGGTACGATACAATGGCATTTCATTATCAGGATATACTCTT
Organism: Chitinophagaceae bacterium; assembly: GCA_046296295.1. Classification (GTDB taxonomy): domain Bacteria; phylum Bacteroidota; class Bacteroidia; order Chitinophagales; family Chitinophagaceae; genus UBA10646. The sequence goes on from JBKBLG010000019.1 coordinate 1,807, forward strand.
GTTGGGTTATTTCTCACTTTATAATTGAGAATAGAAGTGTATGTTCTGTCTACATCCATACCCCAACCACCATCGGTTAGATACACCATATCATGGCGTACGCCATTCACATACAATGCACCATCATATTCATAACCATCTTTGGTATCAATTTCTGCCAAATAATATTTACCCATATTTCTAGTAACAGGTATTGTCATTTGGTGCAGGTTATCGGTTTCGTTATTGGCATAATCAAAACGCAACTCCATATTGGCAGTATTGCCCAAGTTATTTTGAATGTATACTAACAATTTATCTTTCACACGCTGACCCATGGTAACAAAAGCTTGCGGCAACGTTAACGTATTGAGCTGCTGTACCGGACGTACCGTTTGGAATCGACCAATGATATCCTTTGCTAACAATACTGTATGATGTGGCAAAGAAGCCCAAACCTGAAAATTATATATGGTATCTTCACGCTCAAATTCGCTAATAAGCCAGTTGGTTTGTAGTGCAAAAGCATTTCGCCCGGCTTTTTTACTCATAACAAATGCAATAGCGTATTCGATTGCACCATCGGGTTGACGTAAGGTGAAACGAACAAAGTTGAAACCATTAATACGGATGCTATCGCGGCTCAATAGTTGAGCACCTCTGAAGCGGTCGCAAATACTCTTTGTATGGCTGTATGCACGACCTCGTGTTTCAATACCCAGTACGGTTGCACTTGGCTTACCTGATTTCATGAAATCAATGCTGTATACATCTACGGCTGCAGTTAAACCCAATAAATCTGTAGGTGTAACATTCACAGCAGAAAAACCTGTTTCTACAAGAGCATTGGTGTTAGGGAAGTAATATCCAATGGTATTAACGTTATTGGTGCGTTGAGCAACATCTTTGAATTTATTGTTTGCAATGGCGTTGGCATAGTTGAAGTGGCGTGTGCCTTGCTTAATGCGGTTAAAGTCTCTTTTAATGATTTTATCGCCCATACGCTCACTTTCCAAACCACCATTATTGCCGCCGCCAGGTGTGCCAGAAGTATCAATAGAACCTGGCATGCCCGTTGTATCTACCGCTGAGAAGGGATTTACCGTAAGGTAAAATATCAAATCATTGAAATCGTTATCGCAATCGGCACTGTCTCTTCTACGATCTTCAAAACCAATTACCAACCGACTGGTAAGAGTATCTAATATTTGTACGTTATGCCGCTTGAGATTCGGATCTGACTCTGGATTATAGGCTGGTGTTGAATACAAAATCCAACGCCCTAAATCTACACTTGAACCATTCCAACCATCGGCAATAAGTACCCAACCGATGCTAGTACCGGCAGGAAAATTACCTAAGAAAACCTTGTCGCCAGGGTTCAAAGCACCACCAAAGCCATCATTAGAGGCGTTGGGGAAGATAATTTTCACACTACTGTGCGCCGGTGCCGTTAATGGCGGATTATTGGTAGGATAGGTGTAATAGCCTAGTACGTTTCTATAGCTAGCGCCCTCACTTACATAAGTCACCCAAACATCGGCAGCTTGTAATAAGCGTAAGTCACTTGGAGAATTGGCTAAATACTCTGGCTTAGTGAGCGGAACGCTAATATATTCCGGCAACGAGTTGGCAATTCTGTCTAAAAAATCCTGTGTAACAACATCGGGAGTAACCAAATAATTGGGCCTACCACTACCATCAAAGGTGCCCATGTATTGGAATTGTGCCATCGCTTGAAATGCTGCAACAGCTACCAAGGTTGTTATCAATAAACGGTAAAACTTCTTCATAAGGGTATGTTTACAGATATGCGTTGTTGATTTTACCGATAGTGTGCAATATTTATACACATCATGTTAGGATTTCACAACTAAGCATACATTACAAAGTTACTAAACATTCTTACAACCCGAAAAAAACTTGAAGATAGTACACCAAGCCCTATTTTCGGTTCAAGAAAAGTACGCTCAACCATATTATCAATGTTATAAGAATGAAGGCAGAATTTGCGAGCCAGATAGGTTTGTATAAGCCCCAAATCAAGTTTCTTGCACTACTTGTAGGCATTTATTTGGTGCTCGACTATGGTACATTTTTTTGGATTGGATTAGCTGCACCTGGGGGCAATACTTACAGTGCTTTTATAGAAAAACACCTCAACTATATTGCGTGGTTACGTAGCGGACTACTTTATCTTTCTAGTACATGGGCATCGCTTTTTCAACTAGAACATACCACTACACTATACAGTTTAGTTTTAAAAAATCACACACAGGTGAACGTGGGTTATAGCTGTATTGGCATTGGTATGTATGCCCTTATTATTGCAGTTGGTATTAGCTTCCCAGATAAAACCATCAAAAGCAGGTTAGCATTCATCATAAGCATGCTCTTGTTCGTGTATCTACTTAATAGCTGGCGTATTTTTTTAATTGCCCGTTTTTGGAACGATGATACACATTTTGCTTTCAACCTCAATCATCACGATGTATTCAACTATATCTGCTACCTTGTTATCGGCATTGCATTTTATGCATGGCAACGCCCATCTGCCCATAGAAGCTCCACATATGGCACTGTTTAAATCTATTACCATAGCGGAGGCATTTGAAATGCAGCAAAACGGTACAGCATTAATAGATGTACGTACACCTGCCGAATATTCGCATGCACATATTCCCCTTGCGGTAAATGTTCCCATTTTTACAAATGAGCAACGAATACACATAGGCACATTGTATAAAAAAACAAGTCGCCAGGCAGCGGTAGAGGCAGGCTTACAATATTTTGCACCTAATATGCTTTCGTTATTGGCCACCATCAAGTCAATAACACCCATAGATTCTCCGGTTATAGTGTACTGTTGGCGCGGCGGCCTACGCAGTGGCACCATGGCTTGGCTGTTGTATCTTTATGGTTATGAGGTATATCAGTTAAAGGGAGGTTACAAAGCATTTCGCAATTGGGTATTAGCGCAGCAACATTTACCGCAAGGTAAGTTTAATGTACTTGCAGGCAATACAGGAAGTGGCAAAACGGCTTTATTACAAACATTAGCACAATCTTTTGATCAGCCCGTGCTTGATTTAGAGCAGTTAGCCAACCACCGCGGCAGCAGTTTCGGGCAGTTAGGTATGCCGCCACAACCAAGTCAAGAGCAATTTGAAAATTTATTGGCATTTCATATACACAAGCTACAAGTGCAGTACCCCAACCAGCCCATTTGGGTGGAAGATGAAAATCAACGTGTAGGTAATGTATTTATACCGTTAGCATGGTACCAATATTTGCATCAGCAACCCACGTTTGTATTGCAAGTAGCCAAAGAACAAAGGCTTCAAAACATCGTTAAAGATTATGGCATTTTTGAAGCCACCGCACTTATAGATGGCGTTATGCGTATTGAAAAACGCTTGGGCGGTATGCTCGCAAAAACCATTGTAACCCACCTGATGAACCGCAACTATACCGAAGCTTTCGATTTGTTGTTAGACTATTACGACCGCTATTACGAGCAAGATTTACACAAACATGTTCGTCCGCAAGTACCTGTAACCATTACTAACGATAACCTTACGGTAAATGCCATACAACTACTAGCACAAGCCAATGCATACTATGGAAACAGCTAACAACAATAACCCAACATTAACAGCTTTTGCAAAGAGCAGCGGTTGCGGCTGTAAGATTGCTCCTGCTGCCTTACAAGCAATATTAGAATCGCAACAACAAGCACCCTCAACACAGCTATTGGTAGGTAATAATACTAACGACGATGCCGCAGTATACGATTTAGGTAACGGCACCGCACTCATTGCAACTACCGATTTTTTTACGCCCATTGTGAACGATGCTTACACCTTCGGTCGTATTGCAGCTGCTAATGCCATTAGCGATGTGTATGCTATGGGGGGCACCCCCACACTTGCACTAGCAATACTTGGTTGGCCATTAGAAAAGCTCCCAGCCAGTGTTGCCAATCAGGTAATAGAAGGTGCAAGATACACTTGTAAGCAAGCAGGCATTCCACTTGCAGGTGGCCATAGTATTGAAAGCACAGAACCCTTTTTTGGCCTAAGTGTTAACGGATTAGTTGCCACCCAACACATTACCACCAATAGCAATGCACAAACTGGCGATGTTTTGTACCTCACCAAACCACTTGGTTCAGGTATTTTAGCTGCAGCACTAAAGCGTAATCAGATTCATGAATCGCAATACGAAACTTTAATATCATTAACAACAGCCCTTAATCATCAGGGTATATGGATAGCGCAGCAGCAAGGTGTACATGCCATGACAGATGTAACCGGCTTTGGCTTATTAGGTCATGTGCAAGAAATGGCCATGAGTAATAACCTAGCAGTAACCCTGCACTATCAACAAATACCTATTGCAGCCGATGTTATACCATTGGTAAATGCACGTATTGTTCCCGATGCCGTATATAAAAACTGGGGAGCTTATGGTAGCAATGTTCAAATAACAAGCAATGTTCCCACAATGGAGGCGTTTAATATATTATCTGACCCACAAACTAATGGAGGTCTACTGGTAGCAGTAGCGGCTAGTGATACCGATGCTTTTGAGGCTGCATATTTAACACAATTTCAAACACCAATTTTCAAGATTGGTGTATTCACAACCCCTACGATTGATAACAAAATAATAAAGGTGCATTCATAGTAGTGAACGCACCTTTATTTGCCGTAAGGCAATGTTAAAATTGAATTTGCTGTTACTGCATTACTGCAATTTGTACTGTAACACTTGTAGCGCTAAAAAAAAACTATTATAGTAGCCGCGAGTTGCTTGCCCACTAATTAACACCAAAAAATGAATTGCCCAAAGACATCTCTGCCTTATTAGCAACTGCAAATATTCCCAAGATTACATTCCCCCCAAAATGCTATTTTAAATCCTATCTGAGAGAAGTACGTTACGGCCATATAGCAATTGGTGACCATCGGCATTTATATTACCGCGAACACCTAATATTATTTTGAGCAACTACTTCATGCACAAATACACCTGCCAACAGTAACAATATTGCCTTAATAGCACCTTTATACATTTGATGCAACATAAGAGCATCTTTTAATACCTTACGGTAAATGAATGAACAAATTTCACGATACCACCCCCGCCAATAAATACCCATTTAAGGGTATTTTCACAATAAAAAAGGATTTTTACTAGTGTAGCTTTACTTTACTTTGCTCTTTTAGCATTTGCATGAAACATAATTTCAACTCTGGGCCATCCATTCTTCCAGCATCGGTACTTGCCGAAGCAAGTGCTGCCATTCATAATTTCAATAACACAGGACTATCTATTTTAGAAATAGGCCATCGAACAACTTGGTTTCAAGAAGTAATCGCCGAAGTGCAAGCCACCGTTAAGCAATTAATGCAACTGGGCGACGATTATGAAGTACTCCTCCTGCATGGCGGTGCTACTACCCAATTCATGCAAGTACCTATGAACTTACTTGATACAAATGCAACTGCCGCCTATTGCGATAATGGCATTTGGGGTAATAAAGCCATTAAAGAAGCTAAAGTTTGGGGTAATGTAGCTGTTGTTGCTAGCAGTGCCGATAAGCACCATAGCTATATTCAAAAACAGTTTACCATACCAAACGATGCCTGTTACCTGCATTACACCTCTAATAACACAGTAGAAGGAACGCAATGGCATCAGCCACCTTCCAGCCACGTACCGCTGGTAGCAGACATGAGTAGCGATATTTTTTGTAGGCCATGGGCATTCAACCAACACAGCCTGATATATGCAGGAGCACAAAAGAATATTGGCGCCGCAGGTGTTACATTAGTAGTGGTAAAAAAATCAATACTTGGCAACCTGCACAGAAACATTCCTGCCATTATGGATTATCGCAACCACATAGAAGCAGGCAGCTTATTAAACACACCACCAGTATTTGCAGTATATGTAATGCTACTGACACTCCGTTGGATTGTTGCCGAAGGCGGATTAACCGTCATGGAAACTAGAGCCAAAGAACGTGCTAAATACCTGTACCAATTACTCGATGAACTCAGTATTTTCACACCAAAAGTAGTAACCGAAGACCGCAGTTTAATGAATGCAGTCTTCACATTACCCAATGCATCGCTAGAAACTACATTTTTAGACCTTTGTAACAAACACGGCATGATTGGTATCAAAGGCCATCGCAGTGTTGGTGGCTTACGTGTAAGCATGTACAACGCCATGCCCTTGCAAAGTGTACAAGCACTAGGAGATTTAATGATTGCATTTAATAAATCACATCAATAAAAAACAAATAGATATATGGCTCAGATTGCTCCATTCAAAGCATTACGTCCGCAAGCACCATTTGCCAAGCAAGTAGCTAGTCGCCCTTACGATGTACTCAACAGCAGCGAAGCAAGAATAGAAGCCCAAGGCAATCCAAACAGTTTTTTACATGTAACTAAAAGTGAAATTAGCCTACCCGAAGGTATCGATATTCATAGTACACCAGTATATGAAGCAGCAAAACAAAACCTAGAAGCATTCATCAAAAGAGAAATATTATTTCGCGAAAGCAAGCCTTGTTATTACATCTACCAACTTGTTATGAATGGCCGTAGCCAAACAGGCTTAGTGTGTGTAAGCAGTGTTGCCGATTACGAAAACAATATCATCAAAAAACACGAATTCACACGCCCCGAAAAAGAACAAGACCGAATCAATCATATCGCAACCACCAAAGCACAAACGGGTAATGTTTTTTTAGCATATAGAGCTATCAACACCATTGATACCATTATTGAACATTGGAAGCAACATAAAACTGCTGTGTACGATTTTATAGCCGACGATAACATTCAACACACCATTTGGGTGGTAAATGATGAAGCAGTTATTGCACAAATAACCGATGTATTTGCCACACAAGTACCTTGCACTTATATAGCCGATGGCCACCACCGTGCAGCAAGCGCAGCCAAAGTGAAAAACGCATTAGGCAACCAAGCCGCGGCAGGTGCAAATTATTTTCTTACCACATTGTTCCCAAGCAATCAGTTGCACATTATGGATTATAACCGTGTGGTTAAAGACCTCAACGGCCATACACCAGCAAGCATACTTGCAGCCCTCGCAACTCATTTTACCGTAAGTGAAGCCAGCGAAGCTGTTAAACCCAACAGCTTACACGAATTTGGCATGTATTTAGCTAACAAATGGTATCGCCTTACGGCAAATGAAGGAAGCTATAGCAACGACCCTATCGGCGTGTTAGATGTAACCATTTTGCAAGAGAAAATTCTCACCCCCATTCTTGGCGTTGGCGACCCGCGTACAGATAAGCGTATCGATTTTGTAGGCGGCATCCGAGGCTTAGGCGAATTAGAAAAAAGAGTGAACAGTGGCGATATGGCAATTGCATTTAGCTTATATCCGGTAAGCATCGATCAGCTTTTTGATATTGCCGATAGCGGCAATGTAATGCCACCTAAGAGCACTTGGTTCGAACCCAAATTACGTGACGGACTATTAACACACTTGATAGATTAATATGATGCGTTTTTTACTACTTTTTCTCCTGCAAGTAACATGCATTACATGGGTTAGTAATGCACAGCCATACGATACCGTATTGTATCAAAAAGCCAACAACTTTTTAATGCAAGGCGATTACGATAATGCATTGATGCTGTTCAAAAAACTGGCAACTACAACACCAACTAATTACGAAGTTGTAAAAACTTATGTGTTCGCATCGCAACTAAGAAGCGATTTCACTACAGCATTACAATACGGCGAACCATTGCTCAAATCAGCCCAAGCCGATGATCAATTATATCAGATAATGGCGGCGGTATATAATGGCATTGGTGAAAATAAAAAAGTAGAAAAAACCTACAAAGAAGGCATTCAGCGCTTTCCTAATAGCGGAAAGCTATATGCCGAATTAGGCGAATGGTATGCTAGCCAAAAGAAAGAAAATGTTGCTATTGCTACATGGGAGCGAGGTATTGCGTTTGCACCCCAAGAAGCCAATAACTACTATTACGCTACCAAGTACTATGCAACATTCCACCAACCATTTTGGGTTATTATTTATGGCGAAGTATTCGTAAATATTGATAAGCTAAGTAACAGAAATACCGAAGTACGCAAGCTCATCATAGATGCGTATAAACAGTTGCTAAGCAACCCAAAACTATTACAAGCTGCGGCAGCACAAAGCAGTTTTGCACAAGCACAACTTACAACCTTTTGGGAGCAGCGAAACCGCTTTAATGAAGGCATAACACCCGAAGTTATTGCAGAAGTACGTGAACTGCTGCTAGCCGATTGGCAACGAAATCAATATACCAACAAAACACCTTGGCACATCATTAATTGGTGGATTACATTACAACAACAATCGTACTTAAAAGCTTATAATAAATGGTTACTAGGTGCTTACGGTAGTTATGACCAATGGCAGCAACAAAATCCAACAGAAGCCAATAACTTTTGGAAATGGATGCGAAGCAACGTTTACAAAGTACCATCAGCACAATACTACCACAATTAATAGCAAAGGGTTGCGTTGCAACCCTTTGCTATTAAGAACAGTTAGGTGATCAAAAATACCCAAATGTAGCTTCGTTGCTACGCTCAGTTCAACAGTTACAACCACTATCGTCAAAAAAACTAAAAAAATTATTTTTAAAAACTAAAAATATTAGTATTTTGCCGCTAAATCAATTAGCGTATGAGTTACGCAGGTAAAAATTTTAAGTATTTACGCAAGCTTCGTGGTTGGACCCAAGAAGAATTTGCCATCAAACTCAACATCAAACGCAGCCTAGTAGGTGCGTATGAAGAAGAACGTGCCGAGCCCCGCCTCGAAGTGCTCGAACAATTAAGCAGTCTTTTCAAACTAAGTCTTGATACACTTTTACTGCAAGACTTAGCAGCAGAAAATACAGGTAGTAGCTACCTCGAAAAACGCCGTATGCTTAAAAACACTGGCGAAGCACAACTTATTCAATTTGTTCCTGTAAAAGCTGCCGCCGGTTACCTTACGGGCTACGCCGATCCTGAATTTATTGATGAATTGAACACTTTTACCCTACCTATGCTAGCACCAGGCCAATACAGAGCTTTTGAAATTGTTGGCGATAGTATGCTACCAACCCCAAGTGGCAGTGTTATCGTAGGTGAAAAAATACAAGGCTTAGAAGATGTTAAAAATAACTACGCCTACATTATAGTTAGTCGCTCCGAAGGCATCGTATACAAGCGAGTACAACGTAACAACAAGCAAAAAGCTAAAGTTACTTTAGTAAGCGATAACCCTATTTATGAGCCTTACCAGGTGAATACTGAAGATATACTAGAGCTTTGGCAGGCACAAATGGTGATATCTAAAGCCGCAGCTCAACCACGTTGGGATATGAATCAACTTGGCAGCTTGGTAAGCAACTTACAAGAGCAAGTAACTACGCTTAAAAAGAAGTTGAATTAAGTTGAACTAAAATATTCCATTGAGCTATGATGGAGTGGATGGGTTAGTAATAAATGCGAGTTGGGCCGCCGAAGGCGGCCCAATACTTTTATACTCAATAGATGCCTGTAACCTAATAAGTACGGCAAATAGAACCTTAATCTACTAACCTAAAAACCGGATATTGCATGTGTACCTGCTCATACCAAGGGCTTTGCTGATACACAAAATAAAGCTGTGCACTTGCATCTTTAGCAAAAGCAGCATCTTCCCTTTTTTTGGTTTCTAAAGCCGCTTTTACAGTTGGATTCTCTTGTAAAAATTGTGATGCTATATCTTCCCATCTATAATCGCTATAGCCTTCTTTTTGTTGTAAAATGGCATCAAAAAAATTCCAGCTAAAAAAGCTATCATCACCTAAAGGTTCTAAAGTTTCTACTACATAACGGTCCGTCCATTTACCGCAAGGTATTACCCAATCACCTTTACGAAAATGCATTTCTAATTGTTTTGTAACCAGTTTGATATTCGTATTTCGATGATGCTTTTCGTACGGCTTACTACTACTTTGATACTGCTGAATGTAGTAAGCTGCCACTCTAATAACAGTATCGTTCTTTAGCCGATACATGGCTACACCATTGGCTTGTAGCCGATCTACAACCTGATGCCAACCTTGCGGTAAAAGATATGCCTTGGGCTTTGTAACGAGCACATTGGGCTGATAATAATTGTGAAAAAGCACCTCTCTTTCGTAAGGCTTATTATGATTATACCTAATACGTTGCATACCTGTTACTTCACTTAAAATGGTATCTACAGCGTACCCTTTGAATGTAATGATTTGATGTTTTGAGGTATCTAGTTTCCATGTTAATGGATACACTTGTTGTTGTGCTATTTGTTGCCGTTGCTGTGTTACTACATGCACTATTTCACTTGCTTTTGCACCAGCTAACCGAATAATACTAAGCATAAAATCGTACGTACTTTGTACCCTTTTGGGGTAAGGTTTTAACATATGCGTTTCGGGCGTGAAGCCAATTGTACCGAATAATGTTGTATAACCACAACTGTAACGTGGTAAATCAAAAAAAGCAGGCCAGCCTTTTTGTGGTAATGCAGTTTCAAAATTCACATATGGTATGATAGGCCACCCTAAGCTTTTCATCTGTTCATACAAAGCAGGCTCTAAACTTTCGTGTAAGTACTTGCCCGCTACACCCCCCAACTTGCTGTGTTGTGTTGATAACAAAGTGAAGGTATGTTGATAATCGGCACCATCGCTTACATGATTATCTATAAAAACATGTGGCTTTAAAGTATGAAAAATACGAGCAAAGGCAAAGGCATCTTTACTATCCATTTTAATGAAATCGCGGTTCAAATCGAGGTTTTGGGCATTGCCCCTGAAGCCATAAGCGATAGGCCCATTTTGATTCACACGACTAAAACTACCTCTATTCAATGCACCTCCAATATTGTATATGGGTATAATTGCAAGTATCATATTGTTGGGTAAGTGTACTTTTCCGGCAGCAATATTTCTTGCTAAAAGCATACTTGCATCAATACCATCGGGCTCACCGGGATGAATGCCATTGTTCACCAACACTACTAATTTACCCGTAAGGGCAACTTTTTTTATATCCACCTTTTGACTGCTCAACACTACTAAGTGTAAGGGCTCTCCCGCATCGGTAGTATCGAAACAATGCAACTGAACTTTAGCACTTTGCTTCGCCAATTGTTGGTAAAATTGTATACACTGCTCGTACGTAGCCGTTGCTTTACCATCGGATGTTTCAAAAATAGTGGTGAGATTTTGTGCCCAAGCAAGATTTATTAAAAAAAGTTGAAGTAGTGTTAATAGTTTTTTCATTACTTTAAATCGTTTTTGTAAACACTACAAAGTAATGGAAAACGCATACCGAATACTCATTGCTGAGGATGAACCTAAACTCAGCCAAATTATTCAGGAAGAACTTACCCGCAAAGGTTACCAAGCCGATGTAGCTTACGATGGTGCTGTAGCTGAAAAAATGTTCGCACAACACAGCTATCACTTGGTGCTATTAGATATTAATCTTCCTTATAAAAACGGACTTGCTCTTTGCAAAGAGTTTCGGGAAAAAAACAGTCAGATACCTATTATTATGCTCACTGCACTCGGAGAAATTCAAGATAAAGTAGATGCTTTTAATCTTGGTGCTGATGATTACATTGTTAAACCTTTTCACTTCGATGAATTATTAGCACGCATTCGTGTATTTCTAAAACGAGCCGATAACCATAGTGAAATCAAGGAAAAAATTATTGTTGCCGACCTTGAAATAGACATGGAAAATAAAACCGTTACAAGAGCTGGAAAAAACATTAACCTTACGGCAAAAGAATTCGCATTGTTGGTATTACTTAGCCATAATAAAGGCAAGGTTATTAGCAAGCAAGATATTTTAGAAAAAGTATGGGATTTAAGCTTCGATACTGGCACCAACACCATTGAAGTATATATCAGTTTCTTACGCAATAAAATTGACAAGCCATTTGAACAAAAACTCATTCACACCAAACCGGGCTTTGGTTATTACGTGAGAGAAACGCCTTTGATGTAATGAATGCCAAATTAAGGTTCACCCTTATATTCTCTGCTTTAGTTTCAATCGTAGTGGTACTCAGTGGCACTACGATTTACTTTTTATATGCCCAAATAAGAAAACAAGTATTCAATGATAGGCTAACAGCACAAGCCCAAAAAGTGCATGAGCAATATCGTTCATATATCGCTAATCCGAAAGAAACAGTAGGACAGATTAGTGATGACAATATGTTTGATTTACGAATAGTAGTATTCAATAGTAATCTCGATAATGTTAAACTTCTTACGAATCAAAAAAGCGCCATCCGATTCAATCAATCGTTACTCTTTGAAATTCAAAAAAAACAGCGAGTTGCATTCAGCGATGATAAGCATGAATGTGTTGGCATCAGCTTCAATGATCCTAACTGTATCATACTCATTGGAGCATTTGATAAGTACGGCCTAAGTAAGCAAGAGCAACTAAAACGCATCATCATTTTAGCTATTATAGGAGGTATTATATCTACTGCCATCATCGCATTTATTTTTATTGGTCAAATAACCAAGCCGCTCAATAAGTTCAATAGTCAAATGGAACGTATTTCAGAAAGTAATTTGAATGAACGCATGCCATTGGCTAACTACGATACAGATTTAAACAGAACAGCACAAGCATTTAATGCCATGCTTGATCGCTTACAGCAAGCTTTTGAATTTCAAAAAAGTTTTGTGCACCACGCAAGCCACGAATTACGCACGCCACTCGCTAGCATGTTATCGCATACAGAAGCAGCACTCAGTAGAGATGATTTAACCTTAGAAGAAGCAAAGAAAGTATTAGTAAGCCTTAAAGAAGATCAACAAGAAATGATTGATCTTACCAATAGCCTTTTACTACTCTCACAATATGCCAAGTTAACGTACAGTACAGACTGGCCACTGATACGAATAGATGAAATTTTATATGAATTAATAACAGCTATTAAACGAGTATTTACGCAAGTGAATATTGCCTTAGAATTTGCACAAGTACCCGACGATGAAATGATGTTAAGCTTGCATGGTAACGATGCGCTGCTGCGTTCAGCTTTTCGAAACCTCATTAAAAACGCATATCAGTATAGCACCAACCAACGCATTGTAGTTACCATAGATGCCGATGCACAATATTTTAAAATACATATCGATAACCAGGGGCAGCATGTAGCCCCAGCCGATCAAGAACGTTTATTCATTCCATTTTTCAGAGGTCAAAATGCACAACGCAAAAAAGGATTTGGTTTAGGCTTAAGCATTGTAAAACGTATTGTTGAGCTACATCAGGGTACTATTCATTACACTGCCCTACCAGAAAATATCAATCGCTTTACAGTACAGTTCAAACGAATTAGTTAATACTTTACAGTAAAATAAAAACACATGCGTTATTTGATCATATTTTTAATAACTCTTGCGTGCAAATGTATTGCCTTTGCACAAGAAGCTACGCCAAGCTACGGACAAGTAATTCGCCATGCACAATTTCCTTCAAAATTTGTAAAATCTCGAAACATAGATGTATGGCTACCTATAGGCTACAACCCACAAAAAAAATATGCAGTGTTATACATGCACGATGGTCAGAACTTGTTCGATACCACCATCACTTTTAATCATCAAGAGTGGGGTGTTGATGAGGCTTTATCTCAACTACAAGTTTCCAAAAAAATCAAAGATTGTATCGTAGTAGGCATTTGGAATACCACCCTCAGACGGCAAGAATATTACCCTAAAAAAGTATTTGATATGGTGCCTGATATTTGGAAAGATAGCTTGCGTAAAGATTTAGGCAACCCACAAGCAATACCACTGGGCGACGACTATTTAAAATTTATGGTAACAGAACTAAAGCCATTTATCGATCATACTTACCCAACACTTACCGACAAAAGTAACACCTACGTTGCAGGTAGTAGCATGGGCGGTTTAATATCGATGTATGCCATGTGCGAATACCCTCAAGTATTTGGTGGTGCTGCCTGCTTATCAACACATTGGACAGGCTCTGTGTTCAGAAACGAACCTGCTATTGCGAAAGGCTTTATGCAATACCTCGAAAAGTATTTACCAAAACCCAATCAACACATTTGGTATTTTGATTATGGAACAGCAACCCTCGATGCATGGTATGAGCCATATCAATTACAAGCTAATGAAATATTTAAAAAGAAAGGTTACAATAACAAACACTATCGCTGCCGTAAGTTTGAAGGTGCGGCCCACAACGAGGCTGCATGGCAAGCACGATTACCAGAGATATTTGCTTACCTTTTAGCGAAATAAACAAAAATGGGAGCCAAATTGGCTCCCATTTTTTAAAAGCTATCATCCTCATATTATTCTTTAATATCAATGCTATTGAAGAATAACTCTTTGTCTTTCAAATCTTTGCTATTACCAGTTGTATAAACTAAAGTAATACCATTTGCCTTATAAAAAATGGTTTTTGAATAGCCGGTTACAGTTTTGCCATCATCGGTAGTTGTTTTTGAAACATACTCGTAGAAGGTATATTTATCTTTATACTTACCATACTTTTCATCGATAATTTCATTCTTTCCATTACCAGAAAAGCCTGATTTAAACTGCGACTTAAACATATCTGTATCAACCATCGATTGTAGTGTAGCTTCATCTAATCCAAAATTGCCGAAGTTAATGTTCATAGCAGTGAACGTTGCACTATCCTTCGCTTTTGCAATGTACACTTCTTGTTGTTCGTTGCCTTGCTTTTCAAAGCCTGCTGGCAACTTCACACTAATTTCACTTGAAAGTGCTACAGTTTTCCATTCGTCAACCACAAAAGCTACAGCACTCAACATAAAGGCTACCAAAGGCAACCACATAAACTTTTTCATGTAACGTAATTTGAAGTAAATGTAACAAAGCACTTTCAATTTACCGTAAGGTTATCTTAGCTTTCTATGCTCAAAATATCGAACTTCGTAACCTACCAACAATTGAGGTTACTACTTTGGTATTCCTTTAAACCAGAAATATGAAAAAAATTGCCCAGAAGATAGGCATCGCCTTAGCGATAGTACTCGTTGTAATTCAGTTTTTCAGACCAGAAAAAAATATCAATACACAACCTGCTACTACACATATCAGTAAGTTGTATGCTGTACCTGCCGATGTTGAACAAATTTTAGTAAATGCCTGCTACGACTGTCATAGCAACAACACGGTATATCCTTGGTATAGCAACATACAGCCTGTTGCTTGGTGGCTCGCCGATCATGTTGAAGATGGTAAAAAACACCTCAACTTCGATGCTTACACCACCTACAACTTACGTAGGCAATACCACAAAATGGAAGAAGTAATAGAGCAGGTAGACGAAAACGAAATGCCTATGAAAAGCTACCAATTAGCACATAGCAATGCCCGCTTAACCGATGCTCAAAAACAACTATTAATCAACTGGGCCAACGGTGTTATGAATACCATGAAGGCACAGTACCCCATGGATAGCTTAGTAAAAAAGCGCTAAAAGCAAAAGCCGATAACACAAAAGTTATCGGCTTTTTTATTAAGTACCACCTTACGGTAAATAAACCATCAATAAAAAATTATTCCCATTCGATGGTTGCAGGTGGCTTGCTACTAATATCGTACACCACTCGATTGATACCGCGTACATTGTTAATAATATCGTTGCTAACCTTAGCCAAGAAATCATATGGTAAGTGTGCCCAATCGACCGTCATGCCATTTATACTGGTTACTATACGTAAAGATTTAAGAACGGCTGATATTGCTTAAAATAAAATTAAGTATAAACTTTAATATCCATATGACTATTCTTATAAAAAGATTTGCTTTTAAATGCCCCTATAATAATTAGCGTATTTTCTATTTCAGTTAATAGATTTTTTATTTTGTAAAATTTATAAGAGTTTTTTTCACTATTTTTCTGTTGTTTTATAACAATCCTCTCAATCAACATAACAGCCTTATCAATATCCGCACTACTTTTAAATTTAATTTTTAAGGTGAGGGTGTAATCATTTGAGGTATTATAAATAGATAGAGTGAAAGCAGATATAACTTGAATGCTAAGCCCCAAAAAATATTTAGGGCTATTTAAAAAATGAATATCAAAGAGGTCATATTCAAAAATATTACCACAAACACTATGAGCATTCCACTTTTTTTCTTCCGTACTAGTTAATATCGTATTTGAATCCAATAGCAAGGTTGGATGAATGGAAACTAATGCATTTAAAAAAACATCGTGTATATTATACAACACAATACTTAGGTTTGGAAGTTGGAATTGTAGTACCTCGTCCACCGCTACACCTCCGAGTTGTAAAACTACTTCCAGGATTACTCGCTTGTAAATTTAAATTAATTAAATGTTTTAATCGACTTCGCAAAGTGATATCTCCCATGCCGATCAATCCTGCGTTTAATTCATCAGTCAAGTCTCTAACAGCTTGATTCCACGCATCATTTAAAATTTCACTTGCCTGATAGCTTGTTGCTGGATGTTGGCTTCTATTAGGTGGGATAGTAACACATGCTTCAAATGGCGGGATAGAGAAACTCTCACCATTTTCACGAATGAAATAAACTGACAATCCCACTATAGTTGCTGTAAGAGCATCTGCTGCTCCAATACGTCCAAAACTATATCGGCTATCAGGACATAATTTATTTTTTGAAGTCTGGAATTGAGGTAATTCAATTATTGTCGGAGAACCAGAGCCTCCAGAAGGAGGGAACCAATTTCCTCCACCTCCTGTTGAAACGGGTGGCGTTGATATGCAAATTAAAACAGTTCGAGTTGTTACAACGTGAGTACATACAGTATGCAAAGGATCATCAGTGGGTAGCTCTGGATTCACTGTACAATTTAAAGAAACATTATGTATTACATAAGAGTTGCAACCACTAGTTAAATTTTCACTACTTACTTCTATCAAACCTTCTTTTCCAACACTATCTTGTATGAAAATCGCATCAATTTTTTTCGTAATACAATTTGTAAAAACACTGATAGTAGAATTATTAAACCCATTCCCGAAAGGATTACCTGGGAAATTCATTTGTTGACTTAAGAATGCAGATTTTTTTATCCCATTTGAGTTTTCATCAAACTCAAATGCTATTGAGTATTTTAAAAATGAAGTCTCATTATCAAACAAATCAATTTCAGTTATTCCATCAAGACTCGTAAATGGTACAATTAAATATCTTTTTAGTCCAGACTTTACATAATAATGGAGATCCCAGTTAAGTTCAATAGAGCTAGTTTCTTGGTTTTTACCTTTAAGATGCCCAATACCTTCTTTTAAAATATTATATCTTTGTATATATTCTTTAACTTTTATAGAATCATCGGCTATGTCTCTACGAGACACTTGGATTTTAGACTTATTAAACAACAACTCATTGGATGTATTACTTTGATCTGGCTTAGTGCAACCTATAATCAAAGAAAGTAAGAGAAGTAACAAAGTGTTTTTCATATTTTTTTTACGAATATAATGAATCTTAATCATTTCAATAAAAAATTATTCCCATTCGATGGTGGCAGGTGGCTTGCTACTAATATCGTACACCACTCGATTGATACCGCGTACATTGTTAATAATATCGTTGCTAACCTTAGCCAAGAAATCATATGGTAAGTGTGCCCAATCGGCCGTCATACCATCTACACTGGTAACTGCACGTAAGGCAACGGTGTATTCATAGGTACGTTCATCGCCCATTACACCAACACTTTTTACAGGCAATAAAATAGTTCCAGCTTGCCATACCTTATCGTACAACTGATGCTCCTTTAAAGCATTGATGTACACAGCATCGGCAGCTTGCAACAAGGCTACTTTTTCGGGCGTAATATCGCCTAAAATACGAATGGCTAACCCAGGCCCCGGGAACGGGTGACGCTGAATCATATCTGCCGGAATACCAAGTTCTAAGCCCACTCTACGTACTTCATCTTTAAATAAAAATCGAAGCGGTTCTACCAAATCAAGCTTCATTGTAGCTGGCAAGCCACCAACGTTATGATGACTCTTAATTGTTACCGAAGGACCATGCACACTCACACTTTCAATAACATCCGGATAAATAGTACCCTGACCTAAAAACTTAGCCGCTGTAATTTTTGCAGCTTCTTGCTGAAACACATCAATAAACAACTTGCCGATAATCTTACGCTTGGTTTCGGGGTCGCTTACACCAGCAAGTTCTTTATAGAATAAATCTTTCGCATCAACACCAGTAACATTCAAATCAAGTTGTTTGTAGGTGTTAAGTACTTGTTCGAATTCTTGCTTTCGCAATACACCGTTGTCAACAAAAATGCCATGTAATCGCTTACCAATGGCTCTACTAATTAATGTAGCCGCAACAGTGCTATCTACGCCTCCGCTCAACGCCATAATTACATGAGCATCGGGTCCAATTTGCTGCTGTAATGCAGTAATGGTTTCATGAACAAAACTGGCAGGTGTAAAGCTTTGGTCACAGCCGCAAACCCTTACTAAAAAATTCCAAAGCATATGCTTACCTTCTGTACTGTGATATACCTCTGGGTGAAACTGTAAGCCATACAAAGGCTTATGAGCAGTATTGTTCACACTCCGAAAAGCAGCAACAGGTATACTTTCAGTAGTAGCAAGTATTTCGAAACCTTGCGGTAAATGCTTAATGCTATCGCTATGGCTCATCCATACCTGACTGCCTTCAGTAATTCCTTGTAACAATACATCATTGTTTAATTGCAAATGCAAGTGAGCTCTGCCATATTCACGCTTATTACTTTTATCTACATGGCCGCCCATTAATTTAGCTGTAAGTTGAGCCCCGTAACATACCCCTAAAACCGGAACATGCTGTACCAAACGGGCAACATCTACCATTGGGGCATTATCATCGTTCACGCTACAAGGGCTACCGCTTAAAATAACACCTTTGATATCTGCAGAAAGCTCAAAGTATTTACCGTAAGGTAGTATCTCACAATATACATTGGCTTCACGTACAGCACGTGCAATTAGTTGTGTATACTGGCTACCAAAATCGAGGATGATAATTTTATGTGTCATTGTTAACTCAAATGAAGGCTTTGCGAAGATGGATGCGAAGGTAAGGTATCGCTTATTGGTTTTCGGAACTGATAAGTGGTTTTAGTTTTAAATACAAGCGTAGTAATTTGCTGCTCTAAACCGAACAATATGCGAACATTCCTAAAACTAATTGTTATAGCCTGCTTGCCCCTGCTCATCGCTAGTTGCGATCGGGTAAGGGGTAATAAAAAAGTAACGATAGAACAACGGAGCATTGCCGCCGCAGAAAAACTGAATGTGAACGGTTCTATGGATGTAATCATTACTCAAGGCGATTCGCCTAGCTTAAGTGTAGAAGCCGAGGAAAACCTACAACAGTACATTATTACAGAAGTAAGGAATAACACGTTAGATATCCGCTTTAAAAATGGTACTAGCATAAGAGCATACAAACCTATTCGTATCAAAGTAACATTGCCGCTCATTACAAGTATTGCACTTAACGGCAGCGGCAGTGTAATTAGCAACAATAAATTCACTGGAGCATCGGCAACACACCTAAACGTTTCAGGTAGTGGCGACATTCGCCTTACAGTAAATACACCACTCGTAGAGGCCGATGTTACCGGCAGCGGCGATGTATTTGTAGCTGGCGAAACGCAACAGGTTAACATTCACCTATCGGGCAGTGGCGATGTAAATACCGAAAAACTCATGGCCGAAAATGCTACAGTAAGCCTTGTTGGTAGTGGCGATATTAAAGTATTTGCCGATGTTGAACTTAAGGCCGATGTAAGTGGTAGTGGCGATGTTCGCTACAAAGGAAATGCCACCGTTAACTCTAACATTCATGGTAGCGGTTCTGTGAGAAAAATCAACTAACCAAGCAAACGCTGATATATTTACGTAAGTGTAACATTTAACATCATAAAGGGCTGCTCTGCGAGCAGCCCTTTATGATTGTACTAATAACACCTTGCGGTAAATATTATTTCATTTTGAAACTTTCCAAAAACTTGGTATTGAAGTTACCACTGCGGAAATCTTCGTTCTGCATAAGTTGTAAATGGAATGGAATGGTAGTTTTCACACCCTCAATCACATATTCACTTAAAGCTCTATACATGGTATCAATAGCCTCTTCACGTGTTCGAGCCACTGTAATCAACTTGCCAATCATACTATCGTAGTAAGGTGGTATCACATAACCGGCATACACATGGCTATCTACACGCACACCATGGCCACCAGGGGTATGTAACACAGTAATCTTACCCGGACTAGGTCTAAAATCGTTGTACGGATCTTCAGCATTAATGCGGCACTCAATGGCGTACATTTGAGGTTCATAGTTCTGCCCACTGATACGCTCACCCATGGCAATTTTAATCTGCTCTTTAATTAAATCGAAGTTAATTACCTCTTCAGTAACGCAATGCTCTACTTGAATACGTGTATTCATTTCCATAAAGTAGAAGTTGCGATGCTTATCTACCAGAAACTCAATGGTACCAACACTTTCGTAATTAATAGCTTTGGCTGCTTTAATAGCAGCATCACCCATTGCCTTACGCAATTCGGGTGTCATAAACGGCGATGGCGACTCTTCCACCAACTTTTGGTGGCGACGTTGAATTGAACAATCACGTTCACTCAAATGGCATACATTACCATACTGATCGCCGGCAACTTGTATTTCAATATGGCGAGGTTCTTCAACGAACTTCTCCATATAAATTCCATCATTTTTAAAGGCCGCAGCGGCTTCTGCTTTAGCAGTATTGTAGGCACGTTCTAACTCTTCTTCGCTCCAAACCACACGCATACCCTTACCACCGCCACCTGCAGTTGCTTTTAAAATTACCGGATAACCCACTACCTCTTTTGCAAGGTATTTGGCTTCATCGTAACTCTTTAGCAAGCCATCTGAACCAGGAATAACAGGAACACCTGCTTTAATCATGGTTTCTTTAGCCGTAATTTTATCGCCCATGGCATTAATCATTTCAGGCGTAGGCCCAATGAACTTAATACCATGATCGGCACAGATTTGAGAGAATTTAGCGTTCTCGGCCAAAAAACCATAGCCCGGATGTATAGCATCGGCATTGGTAATTTCGGCAGCCGCCATAATGTGTGGTATATTGAGGTAGCTTTCGCTACTCTGTGGCTTACCAATACAAACAGCTTCATCGGCAAATTTCACATGCAGGCTGTCTTTATCGGCTGTAGAATATACCGCTACTGTTTTAATGCCCATTTCGCGGGCTGTACGTATAACGCGTAAAGCAATTTCGCCACGGTTGGCGATAAGTATTTTTTTAAACAATGTATTTCAATTTGACTATTAGAAAATGAACAACTTGCTGCACGGTGCTACAATAACAAACCTGCAACACACGAGAAACACGCAATCCAAGCCAGTAATATTAAACTACTAGCCGATGTAGTCAATTGGTTATGGCTCTACCAAGAATAAAGGCTGATCGTATTCTACCGGACTAGCATCGTCTACCAATACTTTTACAATCTTACCTTTTACTTCGCTTTCAATTTCATTAAACAACTTCATTGCTTCAATGATACATACCACTTTGCCCGGAGCAACTTCTGAACCTACCTCTACAAATGGGGGCTTATCTGGCGATGAGCGACGGTAGAAAGTACCAATCATCGGGCTTTTTATGGTAATAAGGTTGTCGGCAGCTTTTGGAGCAGCCGGAGCTGCGGCAGGTGCAGCGGGCGCTGGGGCTGCAGGAGCCTGTGCAGGAGCAGCAGCGGGTTGTGCGGCTGGCACATGAAACACTTGTTGGGTAGGCGCTGCAACAGTAACGGTAGCATCTTCTTTCTGCTTGATGGTTACCTTTCCGTCTTTGTCCTCAATGCTTATCTCACCAATATTACTTTTATTGATAATTTTGATAAGCTCGTGAATTTGTTTCAAATCCATATAGCAAAGTTTATTTGGGGTTTTAACACGTTTTAACAGCAAAAGAAATCGAAAATGTGGGGCAAAATAGGGAAATCTGCCCATTTTCATCAAAAAACTAAGCAAATCGAACTTTGGGCCTACTCATTCAAAGTGCATGAGCATAACATCAAATCATATTGATTGGGCTAGTTTCAGGCAGCTACCTACCCGTGAAGCAGCCGAGGCATTAGTTGCTTTACTCGCGGCCAATCATTTACCCGTAAGGGTACAAGAACAAAAACCTCACCTCGATAAAGTGTATGTAGGTGAAATTTTTGAAAGTCCGTTTCATGTATTATTACCTACCACGCATTTTGCAGCAGCAGAACATGTGCTTGCATCGCAGCATAACGATCAGCCGCTTCCGAAGGAATTCACAGACTATACCGCCGCGGAATGGCAGCAAATTATAGAAGCACCGTTTAGTTGGTCGGCCGAAGTATACGCATATGCTTTACGGCAAATGCAATCACAAGGCTATATGTATACCGATGAAGCATTGAATCACTACAAACAGCAAGCCTTACGGCAAATGGCAACTCCGAAAAAGGCAAACACCGTAAAACTTACCCTGAGTTGGTTATTTGCGGCCTCGGGAGTACTGTTTTTGATTTGGTGGCCTGCACTATCATTTGCATTAGGTGTTGTTAGTAGTTTGGGCGGAGCTATTTTATTGTATAGCACTAAAACATTACCGAACGGAACTATTGTGCAAGTATACGATGCCGGTAGCGTACAAAGTGGTCGCTGGTTGTTACTACTCGGCAGTGTTGCAACACTTGTGGGGCTTACACTACTACTCATTTCCGTAAGTTAGTATTAAACCTATCTTCTCTAATAAAATCAAGCAACACAATGCTGCTTTTAACTATCTTGCCAAGTATGAAGTGTAGATTTTTATTGGCTTGTATTGTTGGGTTTTTAATAGCTGCCACCTCGTGTAGCAAATCAACCGAAACGCTCGATGTGCCAACATTAGCAAATATGGCTAACGTTACATTAGGCAAAGTGTGGTTTTATCGGCTCGATAGCACAGTGGTACCCAGCTTTGGAAGCACATTTGTAACTAAAAAATATCAATGCAGAGACAGTGTTGTAAGCAGCGGTACCGATTCACAAGGTAATACCACTTATACATTGCACAGGCACATAAGAGATACCCTTGGTGTACAAGCTTGGCAATATCGCACCACCATACAAGTAGTATATAGAGCTAATAATGTTGAATACATAGAAGATAACCTGCGTTTCATTAAGCTGCATAAAGTAATTAGTGAGGGGTTTTCTTGGAAAGGCAACAGTTATATTGATACACGTAGCATTAATAGCAGCTATAAATATCTTGATGGGTGGGATTACACTTACGAAAATGTATTAGCACCTTACACTACTCGTAAAGGTGTTATAGACAGTACAATAACAGTAATGCAACGAGACGAAACCAGCCCGCCAGGCCCATTTGACCCGAACAACTTCCAACAAAAAGATTACAGCATGGAAGTGTACGGTAAGAATGTTGGGCTGATTTACAAAGAATTTTTGCATTATACCTGGCAAACAAGCCCCGCCCCTGGCTACGAATCAGGTACTTATGGCATCAAACTCAACTTAATTAACTACAAATAATTTGGTATTATGTGTGTAAAGGCCTTGTTGCGTGGTGTAAGTTGTTTATTCATCATTATTGCATGTATCGGTAGTGGTACAGCGTTGCATGCCCAATTGCCCAAACTGGTAGTTCGCTTTAAGAATAAAGCTGGCACAAGCGGCACATTACAAAACCCAAGTACTTATTTATCGAACAAGGCAATACAACGCCGTACACGTTATAACATTAGTATAGATAGTACCGACTTACCTGTTACACAACGTTATATAGATAGCGTTTTAGCACAAGGCAATGTTCAATTACTAAGCACCAGTAAGTGGCTCAATGCCATTCTTATACGCTGTACCGATGCTGCTACTGTACAACGTATCAACAACCTCTCCTTTGTTCAATCAAGTACCGATATTGGCTTGCGTGCTGCACCAAGTACACAAGTGTCAAGATTTTGGATGAGTAAATTTGAAGGCGAGGGTTACCCAACGCCACAAGTGCTTACAGCTAATAGAACAGAAAACACAACAGGTAATTACTACAACTACTTTAAAGCCAGTGCTCAAGTTCGAATACACCAAGGCGAATACCTACATAACAAAGGCTTTCGCGGCGATGGTATGGCAATTGCAGTGCTAGATGCAGGCTTCGATAGATACCTAACCATTAGAGCCTTTGATAGTGCCCGGCTAGAAAATCGCATTTTAGGTGTTCGCGACTTTGTTGATTTCGATAACAGTGTTAATGAAGACGATAGCCATGGCCGCCAATGCCTTAGTAATATGGCGGCTAACTGGCCCGGAGAAATGGTAGGCACCAGCCCAAAAGCTAGCTTTTGGTTGTTGCGTACCGAGAATGCCAACAACGAATACCCCATCGAAGAATTTAACTGGGTAGTAGGTGCCGAATTTGCCGACAGTGCAGGTGCCGATATGATAAGCAGCAGCCTTGGCTATATTGATTTTGATGATGCTCGCTTCAACTACAGCTACAGCAACTTTTACAACAATACCGCTATGGTAACGCAAGGTGCCAGCCTTGCGGCAAAAAAAGGAATGATTGTTATGAACAGTGCAGGCAATAGCGGAGCACAAACATGGCGTTACATTGGCTTTCCTGCCGATGCCGATAGTGTATGTGCAGTTGCGGCAATGGATACACTTGGGGTAATTGCTAGTTTTAGCAGTTGGGGCTACCCGGGCAAGATAAAACCCAATATTACCAGTGTTGGTCGCAATACCATTGTTGCAGGTACCACCACTGCTGTTACCAATAGTGGCACCAGTTTTAGCAACCCCAATATTGCTGGCTTAATTGCTTGCTTATGGCAAGCCTTCCCAGAGTTCAATAACATGGCCATTTTAAACGCAGTATATCGTAGCAGCGACCGCTACAATACACCTAACGACCGCTTTGGCTATGGTATCCCAAACTTTAGAAAAGCATGGCAAATACTTAGAGCCCAACAAAACCAACAACTGTATGGTAGTACCACTCTATGGGCTACACCTAATCCATTTAACGATACCATTCAGGTTCGATTCATTGCACAGGTCGATGGTACTGCAAGTATCAGCATTATTAACAGCAGCAACATGGTTGTTGATAGTATACGTGGTGTATACGAAAAGGAAGAAATGTACACATTGCATTTCAACAACTTAGCTAACTTACCGAATGGTGTATATACCATTCGATATAGCGATAGCCTTACGGCAAATGCGATTACGCTCAACAAACAAAGTACAGTATTACCAACAACCTTTA
Source organism: Chitinophagaceae bacterium (assembly GCA_046296295.1). Classification (GTDB taxonomy): domain Bacteria; phylum Bacteroidota; class Bacteroidia; order Chitinophagales; family Chitinophagaceae; genus UBA10646. The sequence continues at coordinate 27,247 of JBKBLG010000019.1, forward strand.
TTGCCATTGATGCTAAGCAGGCAGGTTCGCAAACCGTGATTACTTGGAAGGTAACGAACGATGTAAATGTTCAAAGCTACCATATTGAAAGTAGCACCAATGGTCGTACTTATAGCACTATAGGCAATGTTCGTAGTACCTCAAGCAACCTTACTTCTATATATCAATGGAACGATGCAGCTGCCACACAAACTACATATTACAGAATCAAAGCCATTGGCATTGATAATAGTTTCAAATACAGTGCTGTAGTGGTATATAACCCTAAAGAAGTTGGTCTTAGCATGTATGCTTTTCCAAACCCCGTACAACAAACACTACAAGTGCAACTCAATCAACCACTGCACGAAAAGGTTGGGGTATACATTTACAATCAACAAGGACAAATGATGCAGCAGTTATCTAACCTATCGCTGCAAGGAAATAATACATTACAACTAAATGTACAACATTTACCGAAAGGTAGTTATATCATTCAATTAAATACAAACAACCAAACACTTACAAGTAGCTTCATCAAACAATAAAATATACCTTACGGTAAATGAGGATGCATGCTATTATAACTTTTGCAATAGTGCAGCAAAAAGGGTATCGGCTTTGTGATGATAACCGATGAAATATTTTTGTGCTACTAATGTAAGATGTTGATGTGTAGCCAGTAGATGCTGCACATTGATTTCGTTCTCGTCATTAAAAACAGAACAAGTAACATACAATAAAAAACCACCTTGTTTCACATTAGAAACAACATTGTTTGCTATGTTTCGTTGTAGTTGCTGGTACTGGGCTATACTTGCCTCCTCACTAAAAAAAAGTTGCTCTGGTGTACGCCCCCAAGTGCCAGAACCAGAGCAAGGCACATCGGCGAGTACTACCTCAAACTTTTCGTGAAAAGGCAAGCTTGGCGTAGCTGCATTATGCACAAATATTTTCGCATTGTTAATGCCGGCAGTTGAAAAACGTTTTTTTAAATTATGCAAAATACTACTGCGAACATCGGTGGCAGTAAGCTGTAATTGCTTACCAAAATAATCGTAGGCAGCAATTGATTTTCCGCCGCTTGCAGCGCAACAATCCCACCATGTAATGGGCTGCTTCGTTTGTTTAATGTTGGATTGTATTAAGGCAAACATACTTGCCACTTGCTGGCTACTATAATCTTGAATAACAACATCTTTATCGATGGCAAGAAAGGTATCAACTGCTGTTTGTTGTGGTAGGCGTATACAGTTATCGAATACTTCGAAAGAAATGTTATGATCTGTTAGTTGCTGTATAATATGTTGCGTATTAGCGGTATTACGAATACGAATAAATACATCGGGCTGTTGTAAGTGGCTTATTTCAAAAGCAATCTTATCTATTTGCTCACTTACAAAGTGGGTATGCGGAAAAATAGAAGCGTTAAGTGCAAAATGTTGTTGTGCCCAATTCCACTTTTCTATAGGAGCAGCTTGCCAAATGGTATGCCACGCTACAGGCACTACGTTTTGCCACATTGGCGATGGCATTGTAGTAAGCAATAATGCCAATGGTAATGCCTGCGGCAACGCCATTTGCCGTAAGGCGTTACTCACACGGTAATAGCTATATACTACTTGGGAGATAGCTTTTCTATCGCGGCTACCAAATTTCTTCTGCTTTGCAAAACTTTGTTTAATAAAGTAATGCAATGGAACCTTGCCATTGTATGCTTCAATAATTTCGGCTGCATATTGCAGGTAACGATGTGCAAAGTTGTGCTGTACGTTTGTACCCATATACAAAGAAAACAAAACCCCACAATTGCTGGGTTGAAATTTGTATTGTCAGCAAAGAATCATCGGTACTAAAACATAATAATGCTAAATGGAAAGAGGTACACTGCTTATTGGTGTTTTTTGAGCAATATATACAATATGAATACTGCCATTTGTATGACGCTTTAAAGGAGCAACTACTCTAATTAAAGTGAACAAGAGTGTTATATTACTTTGAATACTACTATAATATCTAACCCTATTAACAGCATCATAGGTAAAACGAGTAGCTGAACGAATGCTTGTGTTGATGATTGATGTATCTGAACAATAAATGGTTTTTTGTGCCAGAACTAGCACCACTTCCCCTCCAAGAATATCTACTACAGCACTATTGGTTTAATAACTGAGCTTTTTTTTGACAACTCACAAATACGATGGTTGGCGAGTAGCAACGTTATAATGCTTTACATAGGTTTGATATATATGTAGTAAGAAATAACAAAAAAGCAGTGAAGGAACCTCCACTGCTCATATTTTTTTAACTATTTAAAATTAAAGCTCAAGTAAAGCTTTTACAGGATCTTTACCAATGAGCAATAATGCTGGATTTTCTAGTAATTCTTTTACTCTAACTAAAAAGCTTACACTTTCACGACCATCAATAATACGGTGGTCGTAGCTTAAAGCAAGATACATCATTGGTCGAATTTCTACCTTACCATTTATTGCCATAGGACGTTCTTGGATTTTATGCATACCCAAAATGGCACTTTGCGGAATATTAATGATAGGGGTACTCATTAAGCTACCAAATACACCACCATTGGTAATGGTAAATGTACCACCTTGCAAATCTTCGGCAGTAAGCTTGCTGTCACGTGCTTTACCGGCTAATTCTACCACTTTTTTCTCAATGTCGGCCATGCTAAGACTTTCAACATTGCGTATTACCGGTACTGTTAAACCACGTGGAGTGCTTACCGCAATAGATATGTCTGCATAATCGTGATAAATAATGCTATCACCATCGATATATGCATTTACAGCAGGCCATTCGCCAAGTGCTACCGCACAAGCTTTTGCAAAGAAGCTCATAAAGCCTAGATTCACATTATGCAGTTCTTTGAACTTGTCTTTATATTGCTTACGCACCTCCATAATTCGCGTCATATCTACTTCGTTGAAGGTAGTGAGCATGGCTGTGGTATTTTTAGCCTCTACTAAGCGGCGGCTAATGGTTCTACGAAGATTACTCATCTTCTCTTTACGCTCGTTACGACTGAATAGTGTGCCACCATCTGCAAAAGCTTTTTTGCCAGGATTGTTGAGTGCATCGAGCACGTCGTTTTTCATAATCTTACCACCGTAGCCTGATGGCTTAATATCTGCTGGATTTACTTTTTTATCAGCAATAATGGCCGATGCAACAGGTGTTGCTTTAACATCGTTTGATACGCTTGTTACAGGGGCTTGAGAAGTTGTTGTTGTTGTTGTTGTTGTGTTGGTGTTTGGTGCCGAGGCAACGGTTGGAGTGCTAGTGGTTAGTACCGCAACATCGGAATTGATTTTGGCAATTACATCGCCAATTTTTATCACATCGCCTTCGGCAGCAAGGGTTTCTAATTGCCCAGCTTCTTCTGCATTAAGTTCGAAGGTTGCTTTTTCACTTTCTAACTCGGCAATTACTTCATCGCGTTGTACAAGTTCGCCTGATTTTTTTACCCATTTTAGTACCGTAACTTCTGTAATGCTTTCGCCAATTACGGGTACTTTCATTTCAATAATACCTTTACCAGCGGCTTTTGCTGCTTCATTTACCGTAAGGTTCGTAGCGGCAGGTTCGGCAACCTCAGCAGGCACTACGCCTGTTGGTATTGATGCGGTAGGAGCTGTGGCAGTTTCATCGATTTGTGCCATTACATCGCCAATGTTAATGGTGTCGCCTTCGGCAAACTTGGTATGCAAAATGCCCGCCTTTTCGGCATTCACTTCGAATGTGGCTTTTTCACTTTCTAATTCGGCAATTACTTCATCGCGTTGTACGTAGGCTCCATCTTTTTTTACCCATTTTAACAAGGTAACTTCTGTAATACTTTCACCTACCGTTGGTACTTTAATATCGATCATGGCGTTCGCTTTGCATTTCCCGTAAGGGAGAAGTTATGATTTATATATTACAATTACATTACTGTAAATGTAGGGCTGTTAAATACTAAATGCTGTTTCAATTATTTCGGCTTGCTCTTGTTGGTGTACTTTCATATAACCAGTAGCTGTGGCGGCACTTGCTTGGCGACTAATGATGCCATAGTTGATGCTGGTTAAATTCATACGCAAAAATGCTGCTGCACCCATATTGAGTGGCTCTTCTTGCACCCAGAACCATACCGCTTTAGCATATTTTTTATAGAGTGCTGCCAATTGCTTTTCTGGCAATGGATACAGTTGCTCTACACGTATAATGGCAACATCGGTTCTATTTTCTTTTTGTTGTTTTTCTGCAAGATCAAAGTAAATTTTTCCGCTACAGAACAGTACCTTTTTAACAGTGCTCGCTTCGGCGATGCTTGCATCGTCAATCACTTCCTGGAATCTTCCGTTGATGAATTCATTCATGTGGCTATAACTGCCCGGATGACGTAAGTTGGCCTTCGGTGAAAAGTTAATAAGTGGCTTACGGAAATCCCAAGTAAGTTGGCGACGCAATACGTGGAAGAAGTTAGCAGCAGTAGTGATATTGGTAACAACCATGTTGAATTCGGCACACATTTGTAAGAAACGTTCCAAACGTGCACTGCTGTGTTCGGGGCCTTGCCCTTCGTAACCGTGTGGTAAAAGCATTACAATACCGTTCATACGTTGCCACTTTTGCTCGCCACTGCTAATGAACTGATCTATCATGGTTTGAGCACCGTTGCAGAAATCGCCAAACTGCGCTTCCCAAAGTACTAATGCGTTGGGATTAGCCATGGCATAACCGTATTCAAAACCTAATACTCCATATTCGCTTAGCAATGAATTGTAAATAAGGAAACGCTGTTGATTTTCTTGGAAATGATTTAAGCGGTTGTATCCCTTATCGGTTGCTTCATCACGAATTACTGCATGGCGGTGGCTAAAAGTTCCACGCTTAACATCTTGTCCGCTCATGCGAACAATCTTACCATCAACCAACAAACTGGCATAGGCTAAAAGTTCGCCCGTGCTCCAATCTACTTTTTGTTCGGATTCGAAAAGCTTAATTTTATCTTGTAACAGTTTTTCTACTTTTTTGAGTGGCTTTATACTATCTGGCCACTGCATTAAACCATGGAACAATCTACGAAACTCTGATTCGCTGATAGCGGTAGCAGGGCTTTGTTCAAAATCGGCTGCTGTTGCCTTGCGTAAGCTGCGCCACCACTCTTCGGGCAATTGAAATTTGTATGGTATCGGATTCTGTTTGATTTCGTCTAATCGCTCTTGCAAATCGTTCCAGAATTTTTGCTCCATTTCTTTAGCAAGCGCTTGTGCTTCTGGCTTACCATTGTTCATTAAGAATTGAGTATATACTTCTCTCGGATTCGGATGCTTGTCAATTAAGGCATACAAATGTGGTTGCGTATATTTTGGATCATCGCCTTCGTTGTGGCCATGGCGACGATAACATAGCATATCTATAAAAATATCTGCATTAAAGCGTTGACGGTACTCGGCTGCAATTTGCGCCGCACGAACAACAGCTTCTGCATCATCGCCATTAACGTGTAATACAGGAGCCTGAATCATTGCTGCAAGCGAGGTACAATAATCACTGCTTCGTGCATCATCAAAATCTGTTGTGAAGCCAATTTGGTTATTAATTACAAAGTGGATGGTACCACCAGTGTAATAACCACGAAGATTGCTCATCTGTACAATCTCATACACAATACCTTGACCAGCTATAGAAGCATCGCCATGAATAAGTACGGGCAGTACTTTTTTGTAATCGCTGTTGTACAGTACATCGGCCTTTGCTCTGGCAAAACCAAGTACTACAGGATCTACTGCCTCAAGGTGACTTGGGTTAGGTGCTAATTTTAGATTCACACGATGGCCATCGGCGGTTTCCATAACCCCACTATAGCCCATGTGATACTTAACATCGCCACTACCCATGGTTGTATCAGGCACCGCCTTACCCTCGAACTCAGTAAAAATTTGTTCGTATGTTTTGCCTAAGATATTGGCCAATACGTTTAATCGTCCACGGTGTGCCATGCCAATAATCACTTCTTCAACACCATCTTTCGCTGATGTTGAAATAATACTGTCAAGTGCTGGTATGGTATTTTCGCCGCCTTCTAAAGAGAAGCGTTTTTGGCCAATGTATTTAGTATGTAAAAACTTTTCAAATAAAACACCTTGATTAAGCTTCTCTAGAATTCTACGACGTTCTTCAATGCTGAATGGTTGTGCAAAACGAGTTTCTACCGCGTCGGCCAACCATTGAATACGCTCCATATCGTTCAATGCACTGTATTCTACACCAACACTGCTGGCATAACATTTTGTGAGCTTCGCAAGAATATCTTTTAATGTGGCTTGTTCTAAGCCTATAAACCTTCCAGCATCAAACTTGGTGGCAAGATCCGACTCTGATAAGCCGAAATAGCTTAAGTCTAAATTGGCCTTTCTATCCTTTCTCGGACGAATGGGATTGGTTTTAGCAATTAAATGACCTTTTTTGCGGTATGCTTGAATAAGTTGATATACTGCAAATTCCTTACTCAAATTGCCTGTACTAACAGCAGCACCATTTGCAGATGGTTTTCCCTCACTAACTGCTCCAATATTTACTGCAAAGTCAAAACCCTCAAAAAATTTTTTTAAATCAGGATCCACGCTACCTGGATCAGCTTCGAAAGCTCTGTAGAGACTTTCTATGTAAGCGGGATGAGAATTAGTGATGTAAGAAAAATCCTTCATTATCTGGCAATATTTGTACTGTTAGAATGTTGGTTGGCAAATATCGGCAAATGCAACATACGGAAGGCTGTATTTTAGAAGCTTTAAGCGATATTCTTCAGTATTTTCTTAATTACCCAAAAACGCTGCCGGTACCTACAGTTATGCTTTCGATACTTGGCTAAGTAGTTTTAGATTTCATGGTATTTTTCAAAAAAAATCTTTTCGTTTTAAAAAATACCCTACTTTTGCCGTCCGAAAAAAGAAAATCATGGCAAACCATAAAGCAACAAAAAAAGACGTTCGTCAAGCAGCTAAACGCAGAGAAAGAAATCGTTACTATGGTAAAACTACCCGTAACGCCATTCGTGATTTGAAAGCCCAAAAAGATGAGAAGGCTTACGACGAAAATCTGCCTCTGGTTGCCTCAATGATCGATAAGCTAGCTAAGCGTGGCATCATTCACAAAAATAAAGCTGCTAACTTGAAAAGTAAATTAGCTCGTAAAACACATACCGCAGCTGCTCACTAATTAGTGGTAGAGGCTCATGATATTTCGGGCCGTTAGCACATGCTTAATGCTAACGGCTTTTTTTATATGAAATACCCGTAAGTAATCACTTACGGGTATTTTTTTGTGGCCTTACGGCAAATGAAGTTGCAGGTATTGGAACAATAAAAACAGGCGTTTCTGTTGCTGTAATCGTAACCCTATCATCACTTACCGGAAGCGTTATCATATACATTTCATTTGCATACAGTTGTGGTTGATACACCCTCACTGCAGTAGTATACCTCGGCAGTTCGATGGTACATGCTTGTGTACTACCATTTTCAGTTGGCATGTATACTGCATACATCAAGCTATCTGTTGCAGGATTACGATAGGTATCAATCACAGGCAGCGTATCAATCGTTGTTGAAAATACATAGCTACCAAACAACTTTTGCAGCTGTAATAAATAATTAGCAGCAGGCTTACGTGTATAGTTATCGAATAAAAGCCCTGATGTAGCAAACTGCGTAGCATTCGTACTATCAACATCATGCGCCATGTAAAAGAAAACCTTCGAAATGCCAGCTTTGGCATACAGCAAACTAGTACGTAAGATCCAATCGGCATGTGTTGCGAGTGCCGATTTACTACCAATGCTAATAGCTCTATACTTACTCTGTGGATGCATATCGTAGCCTGTTTCAGTTACCCAAACCGGCATTTGATGTAACCGTTGTTGTGCTACGCGAATAAACGCTTTTGCGGTTTCCATAGCATTGGTTACTTCGGGCGCAGCTCCACGTGTAGGGTTACCACTTTGCGAGGTGCCGGCATCGGTAGCATAGTAATGATAATTGATGATATCCCAACAAACATCAACAGTACCATCTAATTTAAAGCCCCGATGTTCGGCACACCAATCAATCATACCGTTTAAATAATCGGTACTAGCATTAGCAGTGCCAGCCATTACCACCTGCATAGTAGGATCGGCTTGTTTTACCCCTACACCTGCACCTAATGTTCCTTTATGTCCATCGTAAAAGGCCGATAAATTCGCTGCATATTCCCTCCCTGTTTGATATGCTTTTCGCCCCTTCCACCATTTATCACGTTCGTTATCACATTCTATGTACTGTACGGTGTTAAGTCCTATGCGAACCTGATTAATTGGGTCTTGATTCCAACGAGGTGTTGCATTCACGTGTAATAAAGCTGGTGATATTAAGGTATTACGGCCATACCTTGCGGTAAATTGAAAGGCTAATCGAGCTTGTTCGATGTAGCTGGCAGGGTCTTGTAAGTTAGCAGTACTAGCTGCAGGAATATTTTCATGATCCCTATCTGCATATGGATACCACTGTTGCAATAACCAATCTGGAATGGTTTTGATACATGCCAATACATGAACTTGCTGTTGTTGTAAGAACTGGTATAAAGTATCGTAGTTCCAACTGCCCTCGCCAGATGGATTAAAAGTGTAGCCTGCAGCAGATGGCTGCAATCGTTTCCAATCTAAATAATGCCGAAATCCTTTAAATGCTTGCATTCCACACCATCGTACACTATCTATGACATCTGGTTGTTGCGGTCGCATATAATCCCATTCAAAGGCATTGATACCTGTCATTTCAGCAAGTGGTGCATAAGTATAACTGCTAACTGTGGGTGCGTTGCTACTGTCATTTACCGTAAGGTAATTACCATACAACATCATTTCCGATGGATAATCGTTCCAGCCATCTATCACCAAATAACGAGGATGCGCCACAGGGGTGTCAAGTGTAAATACATTCGCCGGACTATCAGGATAAGGCCCTACCCAAGTGTTCCAACGACTTCCGGTAAAAGTGGCTATTAGCTTGCGTTGCCAATTGCTATCAATTACAAATAACCGCATGGGTTTTGTAGTGCTACCACCGTTCCAATCAAAAAAACGAATTTGCCGTAAGGTTACCTTCTCTGTTGGTTCAAAACGATAATAGCTCTCGTAATTTGGGAGTAGCTTGTGCCAACTAATATCAATATTACTATAAATGCTACTATCAAAAAGCTGAGCAATTGCATCTGGTTCGTGGTTCATACTATACCAGCGCTTTGCATCTATCGGAATAAGTTGCGTACCCTGGATAGGAGCAAATTGCATTTGTGCACTACTACATGCAGTAAAGAATAAAATAGTAGGTATTACAGTTTTGAGCAAGCGGATTGATAGCATATGCAGTATTAATAGGCATTTCATAGCTTAGAGATAATTGAATCTAAAAGCCTAAAATAAGAAAAACCCTGTAAGCAAAGCTTACAGGGTTTAAATATGGTTGTGTTCCTATACTATTAGTAACGGTTACCACCACCGTAGCCACCGCGGCTGCCGCCACCGTAACCACCACCGCCATTACGGCTACCACCGCCACCGTAACCACCACGGCTACCACCGCCGCTGTTACGATCGCTGCCGAAGCTGCGCTTTTTGAAACCACCTTCGCCGGCTGGGCGTGGCTGGCTTTCGTTAACTACCAACTTACGACCACCAATTTCTTGCTCGTTTAAAGCAGTGATAGCAGCACGTGCTGCATCATCATCAGCCATTTCAACGAAACCGAAACCTTTGCTGCGATCGTTGTTAAATTTGTCAGTAACTACTTTTGCACTGCTTACTTCGCCGTAAGGTGCGAAAAGGTTTTCAAGATCTTCACTGGTTAAAGTCCAGCTAAGATTTCCAACGTAAATGTTCATCTTCAAAAATTGAAAAAAATAAAAAGCCAAAGAAAACAGTGAACCCAGCACCCAAAACATTTACGCAAGAAACGCTCGAACGTGAGAACTGCACCAATGGAATATCTCTACGAAGATACTATAAGGATTGAACTGACAAAATATAGTACCTTAAATTTCCATAACAATAACAAAACTATTTATGAATCAAGCAAATGTAACCCTCAGTAAACTGATTATTGGTTGTATGCGTTGGGGTATATGGGGAGCAAAATTTAATATACACCAATATCAGAAAACTATTGAGTGGTGCATTAATAAAGGGCTCACCAGCTTCGACCATGCTGATATATATGGCGATTACACTACAGAAGTAGAATTTGGGAACGCCTTACGGCAAATGAAGATTCAACGTGAATCCATCCAACTTATTACTAAGTGTGGCATTAATATGCCTTGTAACTCTAGGCCAGAATATCAAGTAAAGGCTTATGATACTAGTACAGCCTATATTATTGAGAGTGTAGAGCGGAGTTTAAGAAACTTACAAACAGAGTATATAGACATACTATTGATACACCGCCCTAGCCCGCTAATGCATCCTGACGAAATTGCAAAAGCCGTTGAAAACCTAACTACTTCGTGTAAAATAAAAGCATTTGGTGTAAGCAATTTTAAACCTAGCCAAGTTGCTATGCTAGCCACTTCGATTATGCCAACATACAATCAAATAGAAGCATCACTCCTGCAACTATCAAGTTTTACAGATGGCACGCTAGACCAATGTATTGAAAAGAAAATTAAACCTATGGCGTGGTCGCCGTTGGCAGGTGGAAATATATCTGCACATCAGAAATTACAAGCTATTACCCAAAAAATTGCAGCACAATATGCAGCAACAGAAGAAGCCATTATGCTAAGCTTTCTTGCAAAACATCCTAGCAAAATAATAAGTGTGATAGGAACAAGTAATACAGAACGAATGGAAAAATGCTTAGCATTTCAAGATATAACACTAAGCAATCAAGATTTTTTTGAACTATACAGTACTGCTTTGGGGCGTGATATTCCTTAACCTATCCCTCTTTTTATGGCTAGCTCTGTTTGAGTTAAGATGTTGTGTTGTATTGGTATGTTATAAAAAAAACGCCTTATCTATCTAGATAAGGCGTTTAAAATAAGAATGGCGGCTACCTACTCTCCCGCATTGTGGT
>JBKBLG010000020.1:0-34261 GCA_046296295.1 Chitinophagaceae bacterium
CTCGGAGTTCCGGTACAAGGTGTTAAAATATCAAACCGGTAACCCGTTCCATTACCAGGCCAGGTAGAGGTTGTTGTAGTACTAGTAAATGTACCATCTAATGCATTGATAAAATTACCCTAACCACCTGTTGCATTTTTTAAACCAACAGCACATGCCCCCGATGCTGTACCAGATAAGGCACCATACAAAATTTCAATTCTACCAGGTGTACTACTTGCAGGCCCGTAGATAACAATCTTAAAATTAATTGTATTGGTTGCACTCGATAAATTGCCTTGTGCACTAACGTTACGCCACTCAAAAGCATATACATTGGTGCTTACGGCACCATGTGCCAATGAGCCAATACCAGGTGCTATGTAGTTAGCATTACCATTGCCATACCAAGCTGCAATCACATTATATGGAGCCTGATTAGAGAAAAATGCCGTGGCAGATCTTCCGTTCAAGGTAGCTACATTGGTAGCATTGCCCATTGCTATCCAACCATTGGTACACATGGTTACTTGCGTATAAGCAGTACCATTAAACGTGAAACTAAAGGGCAGATTAATAAGTACAACACCATCGTCGGCATTGTTACTCATACCAGCACTTAGGCCGGCATCGCTGTTAATAATAGTTGCACCGCTAATGTTGGTATAGCTTTGTGCACTCAGTACCGATCTGGTGTAGTTAGAAAGTTGGGCATAGGCAGTGTTGGCTACTAGGGTATTCAAAAAAATAATTGCTAGCGTTGTAATAGCCACAACGGTACGGCAAAAGAAAGCCGATTTTCTCATTGTAATAGCAGTTTGTAGAGTGTAATGATGGTTACTTTGGGCTTTGTTTGTAAAGACTCCCCCATAAAGCTAAGGTTTAGAGGGCAGAACAAATTGATATGCTGCCCCAACCATAAAAAAACACCCTAGGAACTTCGCCCTAAGGTGTTTTTTATTTTTTTTTAATGTTCCTTGCGGTAAATGTTATTTCACAAAGCTACCGCTTGCCACAAAATCGGCTCCGTTGTTAAGTTGGAGTAAATATTTACCGTAAGGTAAATGACCTACCTCTACTTGAAGGAAGTTTGTATTAGCAAGATATAAACTACTACGCTCTAATACCACTGTTCCTTTGCTATCGAACACCCGAAGATTCACCTGACCTTTCACTTGCTGGCCTAATTGTATGTTCAATGTATTTTGTACAGGGTTTGGATACAAACTTAAGTCGATGCTTGCTTCGCCGTTCACTTTCACAACACTGCTATACTTGAAAGCACCGTTGGCGGCAACAGCCTTCACGCGGTAGTATTGCGTTGTGCTAGTGTTAATAACATCAACATGACTATAACTAGTAACATTGCTAGCATTCAACTTAGCAATCTCTGTGAAGTTACGACCGTTGGCACTACGCTCTACTATATAAGTAACTGCATTGCTCTGAGCAACAGTCCAATGAATTGTATTGCTTCCGGCTTTAGTAGTAGCATTGATATTTAAAAATGCTACGGGCAAGGTACCTGCTGTACGGAAAACAATTTTGAAACGATTGCCTTTTGTTGCCGGATCGCCGGTTACTGTGTAACTGTAGCTAGGTTGACTTTGCAAGTTGACTACATTGTTATTGAAACCATCAATTAAGAAAGCTTCGTAAGGCAAAGTGTTTAACTCGGCAACGGTAAGGTTGTAATTACCATCGGCATTTTGTATGAAAAGCTGAATAGTATCGTTAGAAGCTGCTCCAAGTTGCTCACGTGTATTAATAGCTAATAAATCAGCATTTTTATAGCTGGCAATCATATTAACAGCACCTTGGTTTAAAGTAACTGCATCGAAAGAGCCTATGCTATTATTATTGATGCTACTGCCATTACCGTACAATAGAATTACTTCATCGGTGGCAGTTGGTGCACCAGCAACAAACATTTTAACACGCACCTGACCCAACCAAGTATTAGCTGTTCTGAAGGCGCCTACCTGATTGGTAGCCACTTGATAATTAGGTTTAAAGAAATCACTAATAGCACCATCGCCAGCAGTTGTTTTTTGTACAAAGAACGATTGACCGATGCCAATAATGTTAGGATTTGTAATAGTACCTTGATTGGTCATGCTTACACCATTGTACACGCTGTAAGTACCTGCTGCATTTTCAGGATTATACAACCAGTAAGAACCTGCAATGCCATTAGTTCCTCTGTCTGTAACCCAAGTACTATTGTTCCAATTGATTGGACTGATATATGGATTACCTACCAATGAGAACCCATTACTGCCTGCAATAGTAGCAGCTACATTACCGGTTTGCGGCGCACCAGTTGCTGCGAGTGTAACCGCAGCTTGTTCGTTAGTAGAAGCATCTAACAAACTACAACCTGCAGAACGTGGGCCACGAACAATAACGCGGTAACCAACACCTGGTGTTAAGCTGGTACTATTTGTGTTGGCAATGCTCTGCCATCTGTTACCATTACCCCCTGCATGGTTATAAATAAACATACTAGGTGCATTGGTGAGTGTAGCATCGAAACCATTGGTATGTGCTGTTAAGGTTGGACAAATCGTACCTCCTGTACCAGTACCTGTAATGTGAATTTGTTGTTGCCAAGCACTGCTAATGGTTTGGCTAACCGGTGAAGCCAAGAAAATAGACTTGCGTGCTGTTTTACTAGGTATAAAGCGTTCTACCGTTACATTGCCTGTGATTGTACCGCTTGTATATGCTAAACGACCAGTACCCGTTGCAGAAGATTTGAAAACTATATTATTGTTAGTAGTTACAGTTCCTCCTGCAACAGCAAGCGTACCACCAGCTTCTACATGGAGTGTTCCATTAACAGTAACAGTACCACTGGTAGTTAAAGTTCTTGTGTTACTAACTGCTATATTGCCACCTGTACCCACTGCTAAGTCAACAATAGAAGCATCTATATCAACTGTAATAGTATGGTTATTTGATACATTATAACTTGCCCCATCAAATGGTTGATTTCCTCCCCAAGTAGCTGCACTACTGAAATTACCTGTTGTTGAAGATGTAAATGTACTAGTTAAAGTATAAGAGTAATTGCTACCTGCATTGTCATCATAATTAAGTACTGACATGGTCTTATCAATTTCAGACATAGCATTTAAGGTAGCTAAATCAATGGTCGATGTGAAAATGTAGTATCGAACCGTAGATCCAATAGTTTGTGGTGGGATAGTTGCAGTCCAACTTGTACCACCTCCTGAAGCTTGTACAATAGTTGTAGATGAAGAATTGCTAAAGTCTACCCCTGTTGTATATCTAACATATACATTCTCACCAGCAGAAGGAGTAGCACTTGTGGTGATGGCTATTGTCGCACTTCTATTGAAGTTCAATGTTTCTGAAGCTCTTGATACTGTTACAGGAGTATTTTGAGTGCGAGCTATGTAAAATTTAGCATTAGTAAGGGTATATCCTACATCGTTAAAAACGAAGCTATAATAACCTGCGGTACTCATATTTAAGCCCATATCATTACCGCTATTGTAGGCACTATTATTGTTAATAGCATTAACTGCTGCTTCCCCTACACAAATAAAAACCATTTTATTATAAACACGACCCGATTCCGGACCTGAAATGAATAAAAAACCATTACCACCGCCACCTGCCATATTAATTGGTATAAAATCACCACCAGACGGCTGCACATTATAGGTTTTGAACCATTGCCCTCTACCATCAGTAGGGGTTCCAGCACTAACAGAAACACGCCTGTATGCAGAGTTAGAACTAGCAGCTGTGCTGTATCCGTTCATCTGTCCAACCACCTGAACTGGCTCAAGGCTATAAATATTTTGACCAGCAATATTTGAGATACAAGTCAATAAAATGAATGCCTGAAATAAAACATTCTTTAAAAAGCCGAGTAAAACTTTCCTCATATAGCTTTTGTTTTCTTGTTAACAATCGTTTTCGTTATCTAAAAATAACAGTGAAAAGTTTTTGTACAAAATTTTTTGTGTACATTTTACACAAATCCTAATTTCACTTTAAGAAAACAATTATTTGCTGTATGAAAAAACTACTACGCAGCCTATGTATGGCAGTGTTGGCGGTGGTATTGCTGTACCACCCAAGCCAAGGCCAAGAACGAGTAAAGAAGGTGGTTTTCCAAGCATTTTGGTGGGATTACTGGAACGAGAATTTCCGCTTTGGTTGGGCCAATTATCTCACAGAATTAGCCCCACGCTTAAAGGCGGCTGGCTTTAATGCAGTTTGGATTCCGCCAGCCTATAAAAACGAAAATCCCGACTTCGTTGGCTATATGCCTTTCGATAACTACGACCTCGGCGATAAGCGCCAAAAAGGGAATGGCCACCCCCTTAACGATCGCCTACGTACACGTGTAGGTACCAAAGATGATTTACTCCGTATGATTGCTGTGATGCACGCCAACGGTATTGAAGTAATTCATGATATCGTATTAAACCACAACGGTGGTGCCGGTGGTGGTGTTCAAACCTATGGAGCTAGTGGACCTGCCGGTCAAGCTGGTGCAGGTGGGCAAGACCCAATTTCGCCTTCTATGGCAACCGCCAATGGCTTTAAAAATTTTCGTTATGTAAGTTATGCTTCTCCGGCTATTGATGAAACAGCAGTAGATTATTGGAGCCGTTCTGGTCGCTGGTCTAAAAACTGGCAAAACTTCTACAATTGTACTTCTGGCTGTAATGATATCAACAGCATGTTCTGGGGTCCAGATATCAATTACGATGTAACAGCTTTTGGCCAGAGTTCAAATATTCCCACTACAGGTAATGCTACTTTTTCAGGTGGTATTTCGCGTCCTTATCACAACCCTGTTCAAACCAATGGCTACATGCTTAATAATGCACGCAACTGGTTGGTTTGGATGAAGAAGCAAACTGGAGCCGATGGCTGGCGTTGGGATGCTGTAAAGCATTTTCCGCTCTCTGTACAAGAAGATATCATCTATAATACCAAGTACAACGCTGGCTTTGCTAATGGCGGTCAAAACATGCTCAATATTGGCGAATGGGTTGGCGGTGCTGCTGAGTTAGATGCATACATGTTCAACACACGTCATGGCAGTGCTCCAGGCGGTGTTAGCAACGAAATTAGTACTGGCACTTTCGATTTTGGCTTACGCGGATTTAATAGCGGCAATCAGGGCTTATTTACCATGATTACTGGTAATGGCAGTTATAATATGCAAAACATTCCTGGTCAGCAACAAAGTAATCGTGTAATGACTTACCCCGATGGTAAGCGTGTACATAGAACTGTACCTTTCATTAATAACCACGATACTTATCGCCCTATTGTTAGTGCTAATGGTAACTTTTCTCAACCATTGGGCGTTTCAAGTGGCTGGAATAATGGTTCTCAATTAGCAACCAACGTTGATCCACGTGAACCACGTTTAGCAGCAGCTTACGCTGTAATTTTTGCTGTAGATGGTAACCCTCAAGTATTTTTTGAAGATTTATACAATGTGTGGAGCACAGGTAAGCGTTACAGCCACTTACCTACCAGTCTTACCGATTTGCCTCACAACGCCGATATCATCAACATCATGCAAGCACACCAACGCCTCAGTTTCAAGGATGGCGATTATGGTGTACCTACAGCTTCTAACGCCCCCTTCTTCCAACAAGGCAATGCTACAGATCACATCGTATTTGAACGTGCAGGCCGTGCTATTATCGGTGTTACTGATGTGTTCAATAACACAGCCACCAATAGTGCAGATCAACAAGTATTTGTTCGTGTTAACGATGCATGGCCTGTAGGTACGGTATTATACGATTATTCCGGCGCTCATGGTATTAATACTGTTACTATACCCGCCGATCGTCGTGTTCTAATTGCTACAGCACCTGTTGGGCATACCATTCCAAATGCGTTTGGCCATGGCTATTCTATTTGGGCACCTGCACCTCCGGGCGTAACCGTTACTTCCGTGAATGACTTATACAATTACTTAAGCACTTACGATCAACCGCTTGCAAGAACAACAACGCAAGAGTGGGAAATGGCCAACGATTTAGGCGATAGCCATTGCGAAAGCCTAGGACAAGGTGGTAGCCTTCCGGCAAATAGTACCAATCAGCGTGTAGCAGGTAAAATTTTTGTTGAGGCCGGCCAACCAATCAACTACTTCATAACACCTGAAACAAACGGTACTCAGGTAGTAGCTAGCCTTTGGAATTTAGATGGCATCATGTTACATAGCATTAGCGGAACATCAAGCAGTACAACACCTCTAAGTGGCAGCTTTACTCCGAACTTCACAGGTTGGGTTACCATTAAAGTACGCCAAGGTGCTAGCAACCAAGCTATGCAACGTGCATGGGTGAATGTAACTTACAAAGCCCCTGCTACCGTAGACACACGTAATACTGCGAATGCAGTTACTACCCGTGCCGCTATTTGGACAGGCAATAAAGGAACCACAGATGTTACTGATTGTGGCAATTGGGAAGAAGGTCGCTTACCAGATGCTACACGCAACTTGGTAGTTCCTGCTTATAGCAGCCCAATGCCAATTATTACTGGCAACGTAATTGCGAAAGATGTTATTCTAGAAACTGGTGCTAGTGTTAATATTACAAGTGCTGGTACACTTCGCATACGTGGCAATGTTTTAAGCAACGGTAGTATTACCGGAAGCGGACGCATAATTTTTGAAGGTACCACAACACAAACCTTTGCCAACAATAATGCTACTAACCCAAGTGGTTTT
Source organism: Chitinophagaceae bacterium (assembly GCA_046296295.1). Taxonomy (GTDB): domain Bacteria; phylum Bacteroidota; class Bacteroidia; order Chitinophagales; family Chitinophagaceae; genus UBA10646. The sequence goes on from JBKBLG010000020.1 coordinate 6,725, forward strand.
ACAGGAGAGGTTGAAATTAATAATGCTCAAAATGTGGAGATAAGTAGCAGCTTAAGCATTAATGGAACATTACGTTTTACTACGGGTCGATTGATAGTGAACGGTAGCGCCAATGTACTTAACCTAAATGCTAGCACGCTTATTGGTGTTAGTGCTACAAGCTTTATCCAGCTTGGTAATAGCACCACCAATGCTCCAATGGTTCAACGCAATGTAACAAGCGGCACGCCTGAACTTATCCCCGTAGGTAATACTAATTACACACCAATCACGGTAACACCTAACGCTACAGGTGTTATCACTGTTAGCGTTACAGAACAAGTATTAAGCAGCGGTTTCAATGGTAATGCTATGAGTGCCACCAACCGCGTTAACAAAATGTGGAACTTGGTAGGCAGCAGCGGAGCTACCACTGCCACAGTGGTATTCCAATGGAATGCTGCCGATGAAAATGCTACACTACTTCGCAATAGTTTATTTGTTGCTAGCAATACCAATGGCAGTGGCACAGAGTGGCAACAAGCTATTACTACCACTAGCGCAGTTGGCAGCAACCCATTTACCGTAAGTGCAGCTAATATTAGCCTTAATGCTTCATACGCTGTATTTAGTACCAATGGTGCTTTGCCTGTACAACTTACCAACTTTGCTGCTAGCTTGCGTGGCGATAAGCAAGTGCAATTGCGTTGGGATGTAGCAGCCGAAACCAACACTAAAGGCTACGAAATAGAACGTTCGTTCGATGGTAGCAACTTCACTACCATTGGCTTTGTAGCTGCTAGCCAAAAACCGACCTACTTCTTCAGCGATGCGATGCAAAAGGCAAAGCAATTCTATCGCTTGAAAATGATTGACAACGATGGTACTTATGCTTACAGCAAAACAGCTATTGTTCAATTCACATTAACGGGCAAGCAAATTAGTATTGTACCCAACCCTGTTGTTCATCAAGTGAATTTAATTAGCAATGGCATTGATGCTGCTACAGAAGTAAGTATTGAAGTAGTGAATATGCACGGTGCACGTATCAGCACCTTCAAAGGCAGCTTACAACAAGCACAACAAAGCCTCAGTAATGTATTGGTTCAACAACCTACAGGTATGTACCTTTTCAAAATTAATGTTGGTGAGCAACAACAAAGTATCAGAGTGTTAAAGCAGTAATGCTTTCCACATACACAAGCAACAAAAGTCCTCGGCGAATAGCTGAGGACTTTTTATTTACCGTAAGGTGTATAACATTTATGTAACACATTTACCGTAAGGCTATTGTTTTAATGTGCCTTACGGCAAATAAAAAAGCGGTCAGCTAAGAATAACAACCGCTTTTAATCTTCCTTCTTCCTAAAACTATGTTGATTTGTTAATGCCACAACCACCATACAGTTGTTACAGTAACAGTAAATAGTGTAATTAAGATGATGGCTCCACGCAAGGCTTGCCGATTCACTGTTCGTTCTGTTTCCCGTAAAAAACGTTGCTCAAATAAAGATTCTGTATCAGTTATTTGGGATGTTTCAGGTGCTTTACACTGAATTCGTTGCCACTGTTCTATGCGATCCGGAGCTGTTAATTGCCAACTTTTCATATGCGGAAAAATAAGGGTATACACTAGTAGGGAACTACGCTTCTTCCATACGATTTTTAATAATGTTCGCAAGGAATAATACCAACACCAACGCTACAATACCTAACATAACATCGGGCTGGTTAAGAATAGGTAAATCAAAATCTGTACTTACATTTCTTTGCGGATAACCATCTACATATTTTTTACTACCCCGCACCAAGTAAGCAATTTGAAGGGCAATAAGCCCAAAGGCTGTTAGCCACCAAATAGGATGTACGCGTTCTTTCATAGCAATGGATTTTAGTTAAACACTGCGTTAATATTATCTACGAATTCTGCTTTGCGACAGTTTCGTTTGAACAGCTGTACATCCACAAAAAGATAAAAACCGTGTAGGTAGCGTGTAACAAATTACTTGCCGCTACAGCAGTAGGCTCTTACATTAGGATATTGGCTATTCGAAAATGCTTTTAACAGCAGCTTTTCAATTGGATAACACAAACCTACTACGGCCCAAAAAAGTGTACAAATTTAAAGACAGCTTACACCCGATTGGGATAACATACGAGCCAATACAAGCTTGGTACTTACTCTACGTTATATTTGCACCCTTAATGCAAGCAATAGATGACGATTTCTTATAAATGGCTCAGCCAATACTTACCAGAAACCATTGAACCTGAAAAACTAAGCAAAATACTTACCGCTATTGGCTTAGAAGTAGAAAGCATGGAGCCTTACGAACAAGTGAAAGGCAGCTTACAAGGCTTAGTTATTGGCAAGGTTGTAACCTGCGAGCAGCACCCAAATGCCGATAAGCTTAAACTTACCACTGTAAATGTTGGTAGCGAGACATTGCTCAAAATTGTGTGTGGAGCGCCCAACGTTGCTGTTGGACAAACCGTTGTTGTAGCACCAGTTGGAACCACCATTTACCCTACTAATGGTGAGCCGCTTACCATGAAACTCGCTAAAATTCGAGGCGAAGAAAGCCAAGGCATGATTTGTGCCGAAGATGAAATTGGCTTGGGTAATAGTCATGCAGGTATTATGATTTTACCCGATGAGTTAACAGCCGGAATGCCTGCTGCCGATTACTTTAAACCTTACAGCGATACCATATTTGAAATTGGCCTCACACCCAACCGTATGGATGCTATGAGCCACTTAGGTGTAGCTCGCGATGTATGTGCTTATCTTACGCACCATCATAAAAAAGAGCTACGCGTCAAACAACCGAACGCCAACGGTTACAAAGCCGATAACCAAAATCTACCGATACAAGTAACGGTAGAAAACACCGAAGCCTGTCCACGTTATGCCGGCGTAACCATTAGCAATGTGAAAGTAACAGCATCGCCACAATGGTTGCAAAACGCTTTACTAAGTATTGGTCTGCGACCCATTAACAATATTGTAGATGTTACCAACTACATCTTACACGAAACAGGGCAACCCTTACATGCGTTCGATGCCGCTGCCATCAAAGGCAATCAGGTGATTGTAAAAACATTACCAGCTGACACCAAGTTCGTAACACTCGATGAAAAAGAACGTAACCTTACGGTAAATGATCTCATGATATGCAACGCCGAAGCACCTATGTGTATCGGTGGCGTATTTGGCGGATTACACAGCGGTGTTACAGAACAAACCACCAGCATTTTCTTAGAAAGTGCATGCTTTAATCCAACTTACATTAGAAGAACATCAGTGCATCACCAACTTCGTACAGATGCTGCCACTCGCTTTGAAAAAGGAGTTGATATTTCGCAAACGGTACAAGTATTAAAGCGTGCTGCATTACTGATTAAAGAAGTAGCAGGCGGCGATATTAGCAGTGATATTGTAGATATTTATCCAAAACCGAAAGACAAGCTGCAGCTTGCGCTTAAGCATCATTATCTCAAAAAGCTCTCAGGCAAAAACTACCACCCCGATGCTGTAAAACGCATTTTAACAGCCTTGGGCTTTGAAATTGTGAAAGAAGGGATGGATGAACTTTGGGTGAATGTGCCATACAGCAAACCCGATGTTACGTTACAAGCCGATATTGTAGAAGAAATTCTTCGCATTGATGGTCTTGACAATGTTGAAATTCCCGAGAAAATTACCATTGCACCGGCAGTAGAAACATTATCCCTCAAAGAACAACTCCGCGAAAAAATAGCCAACTATTTGGTTGGTCAGGGCTATAACGAAATATTGACGAATAGCATCACTAACAGTGCTTATTTTACCGAAAGGGTATTATCAAACACAGTACACATGCTCAACAATTTGAGTGTTGAGTTGAATGTATTACGTCCGAACATGTTGCCCACAGGCTTAGAAACCATAGCACACAACCTGAACCGTAGGCAAGGCAATCTTACCTTATTTGAATTTGGTAAAACCTACCATACCGAAGGTGTTGGCAACTATAACGAGGTTGAACATCTATGTATTTACCTTACGGGAAATACACACGCCGACACTTGGGTTAGCAAAGGCAAGCCGCAAGATTTTTTTCACCTGAAAGGTATAGTAAGCGCCGTATTACAGCTTTGTGGCCTACAAGATGTATCGCTTATACACGATACAACAGCAGCAGGTGTAGTATTATCAATCGTAACACAAAAGCAAGTAATAGGCACCCTACAAATTGTACCTACGTCACAACTGCAGCAAATGGGTATTAAGCAACCTGTTTTTGCAGCCGATATTAGCTTCAACACATTAATGCAATTGGTTGAAAAGCAACGCATCAGCTACAAAGAATTGAACAAATTTCCGGCTGTGCAACGCGATTTAGCATTGGTAGTACCAAGTACAACCACATACGAGCAGCTAGAAGCTGTTACCAAAAAATACCGTATTCAAAAACTCAAACGCATGCGCTTGTTCGATGTGTTTGAAAGCGACAAATTAGGTGTTGGCAAAAAATCGATGGCGATTAACTTTAGCTTTGAAGACGATGAAAAAACCCTTACCGACAAAGAAATAGATAGTATGATGCAAAAGCTCATACAAGGTTTTGAAAAAGAAGTAAATGCTGAAATACGTAAATAACGATTTATGAACACAGATGCAGCAGGCTTGCAACTTTCGCAGCTCGAAGCCAAAGTACAACAGTTGGTTACGGCCTATGCCGAACTACAGAAAAAGCATGCTGCTTTAGAAAAAGACAATGCACTGCTGCAACAACAAATACAACAACAACAAACCATTAATCAACAATTACAAGCGCAAGTACAGGTGATGAAATTGGGTGTACAAGATTGGGGACCTGAGCAACGCAAAGCACTTCAGAAAACCATAGATACCTATTTGAAAGATATTGAAAAATGCCTGAGCCTGTTGAATGCATAACTATGACAGAAACACTAATTCCAATTAATATTGTTATTGGCGACCGCACTTACCGTATTAAAATTGCGCCACAAGACGAAGGGCAGGTACGTGCAACACTAAAGCTTGTGAACGAAAAAATTCTAACGTTCAAAACTGAGTTTGCCGGCAAAGACATGCAAGACTACATTGCCATGGTACTCATTTGGTTGGCTACCGAACAACAACGCGATGTGAAAGATACCGTACAACTGTATCAGTTTGAAAATACTATTGCCAAACTGAATGCACAAATAGATAAGTTACTTACGTAACGATTGTAGTTCCAACCAACAAAAAAGCTCCGCTTGAGGCGGAGCTTTTTTGTTACAATAACATCATGCTGCAGTTTATTTCACAAACTTACCTGCTGCTAATAATGAATTGTTATGCAATAGCAACAACTGATAGCTACCTTGCGGTAAATGCGCTACGCTCAACTGTAATAGGTTACTGCCGGCTAGGTTAATGCCGCTCTGCTGGTACACCACCTGTCCTTTGCTGTCTATCACCCTTGCTGCTAACTGTCCTTTCACTGGTTGACTTAACTGTACACTTAATTGGCTCTGTACCGGGTTCGGGTATAAGCTTAGTTCTATGCTGCTTGCCTTGCCATTCAACTTCGCTACCGCACTGTACTTGTAGCTACCATCGGCAGCTGTTGCTTTCACGCGGTAGTATACTACTGTGCTGATGGCTTGGTTGTCGGTGTAGCTATAGCTTACTGCTTGGTTGCTTTGTTGGCTCGCTACACTGCCTACTGCTTTGTAGTTGCGACCATCGGTGCTGCGTTCTACCGTATAGCTTACGACTTGCTTATCGCTGCCTACCGTCCATATCACATCTGCTGCTTTGTTATCTTGTTTCGCCTTGGCGTAGATAGCAGTGAAGTTCGTAGGTAAGGTGGCGCTACCGAATTGCAGCACAGTATTTTCATGTCCAACGGCCCAACCGCGATTTGGACTAATTAGAAAAATATCTCTTAAAAGGGAAGTTGTTCCTGAAATTAAACTTACCCACGTAGCTCCTCCGTCTGTAGATTGAATAATGGTACCATTCTCTCCTACTGCCCAGCCCAACATAGAAGATGCAAAATGAACTCTAAAAAGTACATTGGTTGTGCCAGCGTTAGTGCTTGGAGTCCATGTAGCACCACCGTTACTTGTACGAATGATGGTGCCATTATCACCAATTGCCCAACCAGTTGTACTATTGATAAAAAAAACATCTCTTAAAATAGTAGTTGTGTTCGAAGCTTGTTGTACCCAAGTACTACCGCCATTAGATGTTCTTAAAACTACTCCATTACTACCAACAGCCCAACCGTTATTGGCATCTACAAAACAAACAGCATTCAAAGATAGTTGAAAGATATTAGGCCAACCACCAGATTGATTAACCCAGGTATTACCGCTATCGGTTGTTCTCCACAACCCCACACCAGTACCACCTCCAAGTAACCAACCTGTACCAGCTGAAATAAAGGAAAAATCTCTAATTACTTGGAAACCGACAGTTGCCGAAGAAGTCCATGATGCTCCACCGTTAGTGGTTCTAAAGGCCTGTCCTAGGTCTCGTACTGCCCAAACCGTACTATCATTGATTGCTTGAACACCTATAAACCCTATGCCATCATAAAAAATGTTTCTAGACCAATTAGCGCCTCCATCGTTAGTTGTAAAAATTCGGCCACCGCTAGAAGAAACACACCAGCCCTTGGATGGATTAGAAAATGAAACCCCCGAGAGATACATGTTTTGCTCTATACCGTTACTACTATTTATCCAGCCTTGACAAAAAGACAAGTTAGCCATTAATAAAAGAAAACAAGTTTGAATGAGTATTCTTCTTATCATAATATAATTTTATTTCAAAAGTATACCAAGCGTGTACTGCATAAAATACCAACAAGTTGGTATTTTATGGCATGATATAAATAAAAAATCAGCTATATGGGCGGTCTAAGGCCGCCCATATAGCTGATTACATCTTATCCATCATTTACCGAAAGGTAAATGACCTACTATTTATTACCCAATGCTTGTAGCAAAGCTTTAACAGCCGCTTCAAGTTGTTGATCAACACCTTTCACTACTTGTTCTGGTGCATTTAAAACTAAGATATCGGGTTGTGTTTGACTATTTTCTAAGTAGCGACCATCGTTGGCTTTTACCCCTACTGTTGGGGCACCCCAACGTATGCCGCTATCCATTAACGATTCCCATGCAGCGAACGAGCAAGTGCCTGGCACGGGTGCACCTACCAACTTACCAATCTGCTGATCAATTACCATAAACGAGTAACAATGTCCATCGCTATAGTTGGCTTCGTTGGCTAGTGAAATACTAGGCTTCGTCCAACGGAAATTGGGTTCATAACCGTTGCTACGAATATCATTGGTGTAATCCATAAACTTTTTACCACTGAGAAAGGTTGCTAAATCGGCCACCAAATCGCCACCACCATTGTTGCGTGTATCTACTACAATAGCTTGTTTATGAAAGTACTTACCCATCATTTCTTCGTAGGTAGTTCTAAACACGCCATCACTCATACCTGGGATATGTACATAGCCTAAAGCACCTTTACTTAAGCGTTCTACCTCATCGGCATTACGCTTTACCCAACGCTTATATAAAAGATTGTTTTCTTCTCCCAAGCTTACAGGTTTCACCACAATTTCGCGACGCGTATCATTTTGCCGTAAGGCGAGTAATACTTGCTTTCCAACCTTGCGATTCAAGTACAGTGCTACATCTGTATTGGCCGTAATGGTTTCGCCATCAATAGCTTCAATAATGGTGCCTGCGGTAATGTTGAAGCCTGCTTTATCGAGTGGACCACCTTTGATTACTTCTTCAATACGAACACCATCGCCTGTGTAATTGGCATCGTAGATAACACCTAACGATGCAGTAACATCACCATTCGGATTGAAGTTACTATAAGCAGCGCCACTGTGGCTTACGTTAAGCTCGCCAAGTAGTTCGCTAAGCATTTCTGCCAATTCGTACATGTTACCAATAGAGCTGATATAAGCATCGTAATCGGGCTTGAGGCCATCCCAATCGGCACCGTGGTAAGTGTTGGTATAAAATGTTTTTTTGGTTCTACGCCAAACATGATCGAGCATGGCTTGACGCTCTCTGTTAACATCAACCATCATTTCACCATTAATAGCAATACGATCTTGCTTGGTGCTTGTTGGATCTAACTTAATAATGCTACCATCGGTACTAATAAAAATATTTTTCTGTTCTTTATCCCACACCATACTTGCGAAACCTGCATTAAGTGGTACTAGCATTTTAGTTTCACGTGTACGTAAGTTGGTAGTCCACAAATTCATGCCCCGTTCAAAACGAGCAAGGTAGTAGAGGGTTTCACCATCTTTACTTACAAGCGCATCGCCCATGCTAGAGGAATGAATGGTAAGTTTAGATTTACGTTGTGCTAAGCCATCCCAATCAATAATAACAGTGTCTTTAGATGCTTTTTTATTCTTAGATGTATCGGCTTTTGCTTGCTTTTCTTCAAGTTCTTTGGCTAAGGTCGCTTCATCTTTAGTGAGTTTGAATTTATCCCATGCTTCTTGTGCAAAAAACATAGCGTAGGCATCGCTTTGCGAACCGCCACTCATAGCTGCTCCGCGTAGGCCATCACGATTGCTAAGCCAAATCATGGCTTTGCCACCCATCGCCCAACGTGGACGATAATCATTAAATCCGCTTTCTGTCAGATTCACAATTTTGCTACCATCTGCACTTACCAAGCCAACTTCGCCTACAGCACTACCCGGTACTGCATAATCAAACAATAACCATTGATCATCGGGGCTCCATTGAAAGTATTGATCGTTCTCTGTCCATGCGAAAATGTGTGCTGTTGATAATATTGTTCTCGATTTTTTAGTAGCAAGATTCAAGATGCGTAACTGATTACGATTTTCTATATAGGCTAGTTCTTTACCATTATTGCTGTACACTGGTTGGGTATTATCGTTAGCATTATCGAGTACAGGCGTTTCTTTAAGTAAAGTAGCATTGAAAAAATAAGCTTCTTCTTTGCGAACTCTTTTAGTTTCGTAAATACTCCATTTATTGTTACGCTCCGAAGCATAAATAAGCGATTGTCCGTCGGGAGAAAACTGTACACCTACTTCTTGTTCCGGGGTATTGGTAATACGTTTGGTGAAGCCACCTTCTACACTATTTACAAATACTTCGCCTCTAAAAATAAATGCAACTTCTTTACCATTAGGCGACACAGCAATACTGCCACCGCTGTTAACGCGTACCAACTGCTCGCTGTTACTATGAGCATCGGCAATTACATTAATGTTGACTTTTTTGGGGCTGCCATTAGGCTGCATGGTATATAATTCGCCATCGTAACTAAAACAGAGTAAACCATTGTTCGCTGCTGTTAAAAACCGTACAGGATGTTTTTTAAACTTAGTTACTTGCTGTGAATTGCTTCCATTAGCTGCCATTTTGTACACATTAAAACTACCACTAGCTTCACTGAGGTAGTAAATAGCTTTATCACCTTCTGCAAAAACAGGTGTTCTATCTTCACCCGCAAAGTTGGTTAGTTTGGTATGCTTACCAGTAGCAACATCGTACAGCCAAATATCTCTGGCAACAGAAGATGTTTGGTGCTTACGCCAAGCATTCTCCTGCCCTTTTTTATCGTGATATAAAAATTGAGTGCCTTTTGTATTAAAGCGAATATCTTCTGCCGGCGTTCCTAATATTTGCTTAGGGCGGCCACCCGTTACTGCAACTTGATACAATTCGGGCATATAACTTGTAGGATATAACCGACTATTGGCAACATCGCCACGAGTAGCTCCGAACACTACAAATTTACCATCAGGTGTAAAATCATAAGGATACTCATTGGTTGAATGATAGGTTATACGCTGTGCTGTTCCACCATTGGCAGCAATCACAAACACATCAAAGTTACCATAACGGTCGCTGGCAAAAGCAAGCTGCTTACCATCGCGGCTCCAAACAGGCATGAAGTCGTGAGCTTCGTGCATGGTGAGTATGGTAGCATTACCACCACTTGCCGGCACTGTATAAATATCGCCTTTATACGTAAAAGCAATGGTAGTACCATCGGGCGAAATAGCAGCATAACGCAGCCATTTAGGTGCGGTTTGGGCTTGTAATGCAGTGCTTGCGAACATGGCAACCGCCGTGAAAAACTTCATCAACTTCATAACTGAAATTTGTTATTTGGCTCAAAATAATCAACCTTATCCCTTATTGGTATATCTATGTGACAAACGGCCTTTTCTCTCGGTGGTTTAAGGCTTTATTGCCCGTACCATTTCTCGCTTACCCGGTGGGCCGGGTAGTTTTTCTACCAAAAAACCCACTGATTCCATAGCCCTGCGCACAACACCTTTACTACAATACGTTACCAAACAGCCTCCACTTACCAAAGCATTGAAACATGTTGCAAAAACGGCTATACTCCACAATTCGGGCTGTGCGGTGGGAGCAAAGGCATCGAAATAAATTACATGATAGGTATTCGCTGGCAGCTGAACCTCCAACAAACTGCCCATTATTTTATGCAACGAAAATTTTGCATGCCATTGGTGCCATTCGTTCCAAGTACTTTCATGTAAGGTGTTTAAGTATGCATTAGTATCGGGTATTTTAATGTATTCGCTGTAATCAATTTCCGACCATTCATTTGCCCGTAAGGGAAATTTTTCTATACTGGTGTACCTTACGGTAAATGCTTGCGCTAAAGCCATTTCAAAGGTTAATAAAGCATTGAGGCCCGTACCTAAACCCATTTCAAACACCTCAATTTCAGGGCGATGGCGCTGATGCATAAGCCCTGCATTAATAAATACATGTCGGCTTTCTTGCACTGCACCATGATGGCTGTGATAAGTTACCTGCATATCTGGAATAGCAATGGTAGCACTACCATCTTTTGTTATTTGTACCGTTCGTAACATAACTGCTGTAGCTTCATTTTATTGGTTATTTTGTACCGATGGAATACGTTCAACACTTCTTGCAAAAAGACAAAAAATTAGCTTCAATTGTTCGGGAACCATTACCTGCACTAACCTTACAAAAAAATATCCCACTACAACTTATGCGGAGTATTATGGGGCAACAACTGAGCACCAAAGTAGCCGATGTCATTTACCAACGTTTTCTTAAACAATGTGGTACTAAAAACCCTTCACCTAGAAAGGTTTTAACCTTATCAGATGAAGCACTTAGAAATATTGGATTGAGTTATGCAAAAGTTACTTACGTAAAAAATGTAGCTGCATACTGCTTAGAACATCGTATTACCGATACCGCTTTGGCCAAATACACTGACGATGCCATTATTGAACTACTACTTCCTATCAAAGGGGTTGGTCGCTGGACAATAGAAATGCTGTTAATGTTTAGCCTAGCACGACCCAATGTTTTTGCAGTTGACGATCTCGGTATTCAACAAGCCATGTGTAAACTTTACAAAATTGATGCCACCGATAAAAAAGCTATGAAACAACGCATGCTTACAATTTCAAAGAAGTGGGAGCCCTACAAAACCTATGCATGCCTACATCTTTGGCAATGGAAAGATGCAGCAAAATGATATTTTTTGCCTATAAAGGACAACATAATATTTTCGCACCATCATGAAAATAAACTACCTAAAAGCAACTAAGAAACAGAACCTTACCAAAAGGTAAGGCTTTGTGCTTTTATGTACCATCATATGATAGTGCCTTCCCAACAACGGAGGGCTTTTTTTATAAAGCAAGCAAAAATAAAAACCAATGAAAGTAGCCGTTGTAGGTGCCACCGGCTTAGTAGGTACCAAAATGTTGCAAGTGCTGGCCGAACAGCAATTTCCGGTAACGGAACTCATACCTGTTGCCTCTGAAAAATCGGTAGGTAAGGCCATTGAATTTCAAGGCAAAACTTACCATGTTGTAAGCATGCAAGATGCCATTGATGCAAAGCCCGCAATTGCTTTGTTCAGTGCAGGCGGCAGTACCTCGTTGGAATGGGCACCTCAATTTGCAGCTGCAGGTATCAAAGTAATTGATAACAGTAGTGCCTGGCGTATGGATGCTACCAAAAAATTAGTAGTACCCGAAGTGAATGCACATGTACTTACTAAAGACGATTTTATTATTGCTAACCCCAACTGTAGCACCATACAAATGGTAGTAGCACTGCAACCACTACATCAAGCATATACCATTAAAAGAATTGTAGTAAGTACCTATCAAAGTGTTACCGGAACCGGCGTTAAAGCAGTAGAACAATTAATGGGCGAACGCAATAAAGCAACCGATTACCCAATGGCATACAAATACCCCATTGATTTGAATGTGATTCCGCAAATAGATGTGTTCTTAGAAAATGGATACACGAAAGAAGAGATGAAGATGATTTTGGAAACACAAAAAATTATGGGCAGCAATAACATTAAAGTTACTAGTACTACTGTGCGTATCCCTGTAATGGGTGGCCACAGTGAGAGCGTAAATGTTGAATTTGAACAAGACTTTGATATTGCAACGGTACGTACTTTATTAAGCAATGCTCCCGGCGTGGTATTACAAGATGATGTGGCGGCTCAAATATATCCTATGCCTTTATGGGCACATGAGAAAGATGAAGTTTTTGTAGGCCGCTTACGTAGGGATGAAACACAACCCAACACCCTCAACATGTGGATTGTAAGCGATAACCTTCGTAAAGGTGCAGCTACCAATGCCGTACAAATAGCTCGTTATTTGCTCAACAATAATTTATTGTAATTATTCATTGATTATCCGTTCATTTACCGCAAGGTTACAATGCAATATACAAAGGGGCTTTAAAGCTCCTTTTGTATGCTTATGAAATGCCTTACGGCAAATGAAAACGCATTTAGTTCAGTACTGCCTTCTCTTTTTCAATGGTAATTTTTTCTTGCTGCTTAATACTGTTCCAACCACCCAAAACATTACGCAGGTTGTGAATACCCTGCTTCTTAAGCATGCTTGCTGCAATTACGCTACGATAACCACCTGCACAATGCACATACAAGTTATCAGTATCTTCAATTTGCGACATGCTTCCAGGATCTGTTAAGGTATGTAAAGGAATATTCACAGCACCTTTCACATGGCCATCGGCATATTCCACTTCTTTACGTACATCTACAACCACTAAATTATCATCAAAAGGCAAGTCCATGGCCATTTCATCGGCTTCAACGTCAATAATCATATCAGTACGTTCGCCGGCATCCTTCCAAGCCTCAAAACCTCCGGCCACATGGCCTGCAAAATTGCTGAAACCAACCCGTGCCAATCGTACAATGCTTTCTTGCTCTTTGCCTTGCTCTGTAACAAGTAGTAGCGTAGCATCGAAAGGTAATAAACTACCAGCCCATTCTGCAAAGCGGCCTTCTAAACCAATATTAATACTACTTGGTATAAAACCTTGTGTGAAGGTGGTTGCTTTTCTGGTATCGAGAAGCAATACATTATCTTTTTTTAATAATACTTTTACCGAAGCAATATCAAGGGCTTGCATACCTTTTGCTATCACAGCATCCAATGCCTCATACCCTTCCCTGTTAATCATTGCATTAATAGGGAAATACTGCGGGGGAGCTTGTAAGCCTTCTGTTACTGCTTTTATAAATTCAGCTTTTGATTGAGGTTGCAACGCATAATTGGTAGCTTTTTCTTCGCCAATAGTACTATGCGTATTCGGGCCCAATTTTTTGCCGCAGCTACTACCGGGGCCATGTGCCGGATATACTTTCACATGATCGGCTAAGGGCATGATTTTATGCTGCAGACTATCGTATAAAGTACCAGCTAAATCTTCCATGGTTAAGTCGGCACCTTTTTGAGCCAAATCAGGCCTACCAACATCGCCAACGAACAATGTATCGCCTGTGAAAATAGCATCGGCTTCCCCTTGTTCGTTCAGCAACAAATAACAGCTACTTTCCATGGTATGGCCGGGCGTATGTAATACTTTGAAACTAATGTTACCTAATGGAAAAATTTGCCCATCGGTAGCAACCGTTACCGGAAATTGGGTAACTGTATTTGGACCATAGATGATCGGTGCCCCTGTTGCTTTACTTAAATCGAGGTGGCCACTAACAAAATCGGCATGAAAGTGCGTTTCAAAAATATACTTAATAGTGGTGTTGCGCTCTTTTGCCAATTGCAAATAGACATCAATATCACGTAATGGATCTATGATTGCCGCTTCGCCATTGCTTTCAATGTAATAGGCTGCTTCACTTAAGCAGTTGGTGTATAACTGTTGTATATACATAAAAAACCTTTTGGCAAATATACCATACGGTAACAAGCCAAAAGGTTAAAGAATTACGGGGTGTATCTGAATTACTTTTTAGTTAAATCTTCTACAAACTTCATTACCTCTTTAATACGAGCATAATTAACAGTGTAGAAAATAAACTTACCATCGCGGCGAGTTTCAACCAACTCAGCACGGCGAAGGATTGCTAAGTGTTGAGAAGCAACAGATTGCTCTAAACGAAGCTTAACATAAATCTGAGTAACTGGCATTTGTTTGTTGTCGTCAATCAATTTAATCATTTGCTGACGCAACTTGTGGTTCAAAGCTCTTAAAGTTAGAGCGGCTTTTTTACTAGCTACAGTATCAATACGTATGCTGCTCTTATCTGCAGGATTTGTAATGCTAAAACTGTTTAATGAACTAGCCATGATGAGGATTTTTTAAGTTATAAGAAATGCTGACTAGCAAATATATATGCAAACATTTCTTTAATCCAAACTTTTAAATAATTATTATAAGATTTTAATGTCTACCAGAAATATGTACTTGTTTAAGGTAGTATGGCTCACTATATGCAACATCGGCGAAAAGGCTATTTTCATAGGCATTTAACGCCAACCGCACTTGTGCTAAAACAAGTGGTATATTAGGTATCATATTAATGTTAAACTGACTGAAAGAATCTGCAAATTTTGGTGCACCACTTCCGAAAACAAATATGCTATTTTGCTTTCTAAGCAATGCTTCCAATCTGTCATATTCACGCATATCAATAGCCGAAGGCTCTAATAATGGTTCGAGCATACCATTGTAACCGGCCATAAAAAGCTCTGTTCTTCTTGCGTCTATCATAGGGCACAGCAAGCAGTTATTATTCATAACAATCGCTTGCCCATGTAAATATGCTTGCATAGCAGCAGCCATTACTTCTAAAGTATTTAATATAAGTAAGGGTTTTTGCAATGCAAAGCATAATCCCTTTGCGGCTGCAAGCCCTACGCGTAATCCTGTATAACTACCCGGCCCATTGCTTATGCTAATAGCATCTAACACTTGCAGCGATTCAGATAAAGAATTCATCATTTCCGCAATGGCTACATGCAAAAAAGCAGCATGCTGCTTACTATCGTTATTAAAACGCTCTGCTAACAGCATATCGCCTTTGCTCAATGCAACATAAGCTTGTTCTGTTGCTGTATGAATGTGCAATAGTATTGGTTGCATGTAACTACGATAAGGCTTGAATTAATGCAGGTGCTGGTGTATAGCGATCGTCGGTTGCAGCTAATGCCAATAATAGTTGATGTATCTGCCGCAACCCTATTTTTTCGCTCCAATCAAATGGCCCAAAAGGATAATTGGTTCCCAGTTGCATAGCCACATCTATATCGGCTTTTGATGCAACACCTTCCTCTAAAGCAAAGTATGCTTCGTTGATAATCATTGCAATACCTCTTGCGCTAATTAGCCCTATAATATCCGGACAAGCAACTGGCTTCCAACCCAAAGTGGTTATTAAAGCTAATGCGTCATCTTTTACCGTAAGGTGGGTACTTACTTGTAACCCACCATGTTGTAGCAACCCATACCAGCCGTTGATTCTAATATAGTTGGTGGGTAATTGCTCGTTGGTTACGGTGAGTGCTTGAGCCAGTACCCAAGCGTTAGGTTTATCGAGTTGTTGTAAGTGCTCATCAAAAAATAAATCAATGTACACATTCGCATCAGATGCCGCTAATGCTTCGAAGCTATGCACAAAAAGTAGCACATACCTTTCGGTAAATTTTTGTTCAAGTACTTGCTGCTGAAGCTCGTTGGCATAAATGGCAATAGTCATGTGTTTCATTTGGGTAGCAAAGGTAAAGTTGGCAGCTTTATACAAATACTGCAATTTGCCGTTCAAATTGTGAACAATATGCCAAATCAAATCATTAATACCCCGCATGCACCTGCACCCATTGGGCCTTACAACCAAAGTGTTAGAGCTGGTAATCTATTGTTTATTAGCGGACAAATTCCATTGGTACCTGCTACAGGCGAGCTCATTATTGGCGACCCTAAAGCCGAAGCACAACAGTGTATGCTTAACCTACAAGCCATTTTAACAGCGGCTGGCCTTAACTTTAATCATGTGGCTAAAACAACTATTTTTTTAACTGACATGGCTTATTTCTCCGATGTGAATGAAATATACGGAAGCTTTTTTGGCGATAACGCTCCCGCTCGTGAAACCGTTGCTGTACGTGGCTTACCCAAAGGCGTAAATGTTGAAATTAGCATGATTGCCAGTTTCGAATAAAGTTAGTCATAACAACTACCTTGCGGTAAATAACATAGGCGTTCTGACGATAGAACGCCTATGTTATTTGATAGGTTGTAGTGTAGCTAACACCCACACCAGGTGCAATCTGTTGTAAGCCAATGCCATTATTAAAACAATCGGGAGCACCCGATAAATTTTCTACAGCTATCGAACTCCGATGGTCGGGTGTGTACACTTGCAAATACTTATAATCGTTGGTAATAATACGTAAGGTTGCAGCACCGCCTTGTACAATACAAACAGGTATAGTAGCATCGGGCGTTACCTCAAAACAGTCATCTAAATGCTGATGGTGCAGTTTGGTTGGCGATACAAAAGCAGGAGCAGTAAAGCTACCTGTTGGTATAACCGCTTCGTTCATAACCAATTGCTGCACCGCTTGTACCTGCAAGGTATAATCGTTCACCAAACCACCCAAGGTGAAATACGGATGCCAGCCATCGGCAAAAGGAATATCTACTTCGCTATTATTGGTGATATGTGTTATCAACCGTAATTCTTGATTGGCCAGTAACTGATAAGTTACATGCATGCTAAAAGCAAAAGGATATCCGGGATCTGTGCCCTGATAATGATACTCAAAACTTGCCCATGCCTTCTGCTGCATAGCACCATAACTTACTAAAGCAAAAGGTGCATCGTATAACAAACCATGCAAGGCGCTACCATTCAGATAAAACTTATTGAACTTGTACCCACGCCCCTGCCATTGGTAGGTGCCGTTGTAGGTACGGCATACAAAAGGTGCTAACTTACTACTTTTAAAAAACTGAGTCGCTGGTTCAATCGATAATTCTTGCGTTGGATAACCATCGATAACATGTAGCTGTTCTCCGTTGGCGGTAGTAATTTCCCAAGCATTTAAAAAAGCACCATTACTGTAAATGGTTACACTATTATTAGGTGCTGAGCCACTCAATGTAACTACGGTATAACCATTAACTAATTGTGCTGCATTGGCAAAAAATTGCATACATCATGTTTGCGGAAAAATACAATAACACGTTTAAAATGCGAACTTTTTTACGAAAACTAACAATCGTTCACAATGGATGGCAATGTTGTATTTTTGCTACGAAATTCAAATTGATACATGACTACTACCGTAACACCCAAAGTACGTATTGTAACCGCCGCTAGCCTTTTCGATGGTCATGATGCTGCCATTAACATCATGCGGAGAATTATGCAAGCCAAAGGTGCCGAAATTATTCATCTTGGGCATAATAGAAGTGTACACGAAATTGTAGAAGCCGCTATTGAAGAAGATGCACATGCCATTGCAATTACAAGCTACCAAGGAGGCCACGTAGAATTTTTCAAATACATGAAAGATCTTCTAGACCAAAACGGCTGTGGCCATATTAAAATATTTGGCGGTGGCGGTGGCACCATATTACCTGAAGAAATAAGAGAACTACACAACTACGGTATTACGCGTATCTACAGCCCCGACGATGGCCGTCAACTTGGCCTTGAAGGTATGATTGAAGATGTTATTGAACGCAGCAAGCAACTACTTACAGCCACACACAGTTGGAACGGTAAGTTACCCCTCAACGAAACAAAAGATGTTCGCCGCATTGCAAGAGCTATTTCTTTAGCTGAAAATGGCAATGATTACACACCTATTATTACAGAAATAACCCCCACAACAACAGTAACCAGTGCAGTATTAGGCATTACCGGCACCGGTGGTGCAGGCAAAAGCTCTGTTACCGATGAAATTGTTCGCAGGTTCTTAAACCACTATACCGATAAAACCATTGCAGTTATTTCGGTAGACCCATCTAAGAAAAAAACCGGAGGTGCTTTGCTTGGCGATCGTATCCGTATGAATAGCATCAGCCACCCAAGGGCCTATATGCGTAGCCTTGCCACCCGCGATGATAATACAGCACTTAGCGGGGCAGTGCAGCAAGCACTAGACATTTGCCGTAAGGCGGGCTTCGATTTAATTGTATTAGAAAGTGCTGGGGTTGGACAAAGCGATGCCAGTATTCTCGATTACTGCGATGTAAGCCTCTATGTGATGACACCGGAATATGGCGCCGCTAGTCAACTTGAGAAAATAAATATGCTCGATTATGCCGATGTAATTGCCATTAACAAATTCGATAAAGCGGGTGCACTCGATGCAATTGCCGATGTTCGCAAGCAATACAAACGCAATCATCAACTTTGGATGGCTAAAGATGAAGAGCTACCCATTGTAGGCACCATGGCCAGCAAATTCAACGACGATGGTGTGAACCAACTCTTCGCCATACTCATCCAAAAACTTAGCGAAAAAACCAGCCTAACACTAGGCGATGTTACCTTTTCAGAAACAGCAAAGGTTAACCAATCGGTTATTCCCCCAAGCCGCGTTCGCTACCTCAGCGAAATTGCCGAAGAAGCCAAACGCTACGATACCTGGGTTACCGAACAGTGCACCATTGCCAGCAAGCTATACCAAATCAATGGCGTTATTAGCGAACCTGGCATGAGCGATATTGGTGCCTTACGGCAAATGCAAAAGCACTTTGAACGTCAACTTCACCCCGAATGCAAAGCTTTAATTGAGGCTTGGCCACAAGTAGTACACAAGTATAACAACCCTATATTTGAATATCAGGTACGCGATAAAACGATTCGCCAAGAGCTTACAACCACCTCTTTAAGTGGCACTACTATCAAAAAAGTAGTACTACCTCGATACAAAGATTGGGGCGACATACTACGTTGGCAAATGCAAGAAAATGTTCCAGGCGAATTTCCATATACAGCAGGCGTATTTGAATTGAAACGAGCCGGCGAAGACCCTACTCGTATGTTTGCTGGCGAAGGCGGCCCTGAACGTACCAATAAGCGCTTTCATTATGTTAGTATGGGCCAGCCTGCCAAACGCTTGAGTACAGCCTTTGATAGCGTTACACTTTACGGTGAAGACCCAGCTTATCGCCCTGACATCTATGGTAAAATTGGCAACAGTGGTGTAAGTATTGCTACTGTAGACGATGCTAAAAAATTGTACAGCGGTTTCGATTTATGTGCTCCTAACACATCGGTTAGTATGACTATCAATGGACCAGCTCCAATTATATTGGCATTTTTCATGAACGCTGCCATTGATCAGCAATGCGAAAAAAAGATTACAGAACTCGGCCTTTGGGATCAGGTGAAAGCTTATGCAACTGCTAAGTATGCACAACTGCCACGCCCAACGTATTATAATCCGCTAGCACCGGAACGCTTACCCGAAGGCAACAACGGATTAGGCTTACAATTGCTTGGCCTTAGTGGCGATGAGGTATTACCTGCCGATGTATATGAGCAATGCAAAACACAAGCCCTGCAACAAGTTCGTGGTACTGTACAAGCCGATATACTTAAAGAAGATCAGGCACAAAACACCTGTATTTTCAGTACTGAATTTGCCCTTAAACTCATGGGCGACGTACAAGCTTATTTTATTGAAAAAAAGGTGCGAAATTTCTATAGCGTAAGTATTAGTGGCTACCATATTGCCGAAGCTGGTGCCAACCCAATTACTCAGCTCGCATTTACACTTGCCAATGGCTTCACTTATGTAGAATACTACCTCAGCAGAGGCATGCATATCGATGATTTTGCACCTAACCTCTCTTTCTTCTTTAGCAATGGCATGGATCCGGAGTATAGTGTTATAGGAAGAGTTGCTCGTCGTATTTGGGCTAAGGCCATGAAGTATAAATACAAAGGCAACGAACGCAGCCAAAAACTAAAATATCACATTCAAACCAGCGGTCGTAGCCTACATGCACAGGAAATAGATTTCAACGATATACGTACCACCTTACAAGCCCTGTATGCTATTTACGACAACTGCAACAGCTTACACACCAATGCCTACGATGAAGCTATTACCACGCCAACAGAAGAAAGTGTTCGCCGGGCTATGGCTATACAGCTTATTATAAACCGAGAGTTAGGCAGCGCTAAAACTGAAAACTTTATTCAAGGCAGCTTTGCTATAGAAGAATTAACCGATTTAGTAGAAGAAGCTGTGATGAATGAGTTCCATAGAATTACCGATCGTGGCGGTGTACTCGGTGCCATGGAACGTATGTATCAACGTAATAAAATTCAAGAAGAAAGTTTATACTACGAACACCTGAAGCATACCGGCGACTTGCCTATTATTGGTGTGAATACGTTTTTAAATAAAAACGGAAGCCCCACTGTATTACCAGCTGAAGTAATTCGTAGTACCACCGAAGAAAAAGAACAACAAATTCAAAACCTTGCTGCATTTCATAAACGTAACCAAAATAAATCGGCCGAAATGTTGCAACGCTTACAACAAGTGGCTATTAACAATGGCAACCTTTTTGCCGAATTAATGGAAACAGTAAAGTATTGTAGCCTCGGACAAATTACCAATGCACTCTATCAAGTTGGTGGTCAATATCGCCGTAACATGTAAGGCACACCTTACGGTAAAATAAATAACGCCGAAGTAAGCTTTTACTTCGGCGTTTATCATTTACGTAAGTATTACTTATTTCTGCTTTACAAGCGACCAACCTTTATTGGTTTTAACAA
Organism: Chitinophagaceae bacterium; assembly: GCA_046296295.1. Lineage (GTDB taxonomy): Bacteria > Bacteroidota > Bacteroidia > Chitinophagales > Chitinophagaceae > UBA10646. Next base: position 27,870 of record JBKBLG010000020.1, read on the forward strand.
GCTGAAGGGTATTACTTGGCGAGCTCTCATTATTCTCAATATCAACAACGGTTGCGGCAATAAAGCAACGCTCCCACGAGGCTGGTAGCTGTTCAAATATCAAACTGATATCTCCCTCTTTTTGATTATCGTTGATCACGGTAATGGTTCTTGGCGTGCGGTACAAACTACTTAAGTCATCGTTATAATACAGTACTAACTTACAAACCACCTGTTCCGTAGTATCATTTATAGCTCCTTTAATAGTAATACCTGTAGCAGTGAAATGTTTCTCTTTAGGTTGTTGCAAGCGAGGTGCTGGCGGAGGCACACTATCTATCCAAGGCATAGGCGGCACTAAACTCGGATAGCGGTAGTATACTTGCTGCAACGAATCGTTCCAACCCATAGGATTTTTCTCAAAAGTTTTACTACTGAAATAAGCACTACCATATACATTAGGGGTATTACGAGCTATGGTAATTTGTTTAGGAATTTGGTTACTATCTTTCCAAGCACTTGTGGTACCAGCTCTATAAATGCCATGCCCGATATATACATGCTTACCATAACTATGTTCGGCCCACCATTGGGTTAGGGTTTCGTAATCGCACAGTTTGTGGCCTGTTTCCCAGTACAATTGCGGCACTACATAATCAATCCAACCTTCACGCATCCATAGTAGAATATCGGCATATAAATCGTCGTAATTGGTTTGTCCGGCTTTGGTATTGCTGCCCATGGGGTCTTTACTTGAGTTGCGCCAAACACCGAACGGGCTAATTCCAAACTTAACAGTAGGCCTTTCGTTACGAATGGTTTCATGCAACAACTTAATAATGCTGTCGCAATTACTTCTACGCCAATCGTCTTTATTTAAACCGCGTGAGTATTTCGCATAATTCTTTTGATCAGGAAAATCTTTCCCGGGCACTCTATACGGATAAAAATAATCGTCCATATGTATAGCGTCCACATCGTAACGGCGTACAATATCTTTTACTACACGAGCCACATGTTTTAACACTTCTGGCTCACCGGGGTCGAAATATTTTTTGCCCTCAAATGTTATGAACCAATTAGGATGCACTTTGGTAATATGTGTTGGCGCTACCGAACTTTTACTCACGTTAAAAACAGCTCGGTAGGGGTTTAGCCATGCATGAAATTCCATACCACGTTGATGCGTTGCTTCAATCATAAACTGCAGCGGATCGTAAAAAGGCGTGGGGGGCTTGCCCTGTGTACCTGTTAAATATTCGCTCCAAGGTTCTAATGTACTCGGATAAAATGCATCGGCAGCCGGACGCACCTGCATTATGATTGCATTCATGCCATTGCGTTGATGCAAATCGAGTAAGCGAATAAACTCTGCTTTTTGTTGTTCAACGTTTAGGGTTCTTTTGCTGGGCCAATCAATGTTTTCAACGGTGGCTATCCATACGGCTCTAAACTCAAATTTCGGCTGAGCATTTACCGTAAGATTACAGCATAAACATATCATCATGGCAATACTAAACCATGATAATGACTGTGTGTGAAATTTTTTTGGCAATCTTAACTTCATGATGCTGCTAAGATACGAGCCTACGTTTGGTATTGTTACCTCTCATTTTATCGAGTAGGTTACTTAGTTGTTCGCACTCTTGTTCGCTTAACTGATTACTCACTATACTATCTAACTCATGGTTAATGGCATCGAGCCTTTCAAGCACAGCCAACCCATGCGCTGCAATGGTTATATCTACCAAACGTTTATCGAGCGGATTCGCTTTTTTGCATACCAAATGTTTCAACACCATACGATCTACAATGCGGCTGGTATCACTCATTTTATCGAGCATGCGAGCCCTAATTTGAAGGGTACTCAACGGTTCTTTACTACCACGCAAAATGCGTAGAATATTGTATTGCTGAGGTGTAATGTCTTCTTTAGCAAGAAATTGCTTTACTCGTTCGGCCAACCAAGTATGTGTGTAGAAAACATTGATCATTACCTTTTGAAAGGCATTGCGAAAGCTGTTTTGCTGAATGTCTGATTCAATACCCATACAGAATTAGTTTTGGCTACACCAACCGAATGGGGGGAATTAGATTGTGTGTTACTTTGTCTAAAATAACTAATATAAATTCAACAACAAAGACTATTTCATAAAGTAGAGCAAGCAATTTACCTTACGGTAAATGTTACAATTGTACGTAATACACTACGTTTCCCAAACTTTAAGACCTTCACTACAATTAGCACAAATATCAATGTTCTTACGGCTAGTCATTAGTTGTCTACGAAACTGCTGATAATTATCATTTTTCCAGATATCTGCAAAGTTTTGCATCTTCAAGTTACCTAAGCGATGCATGGCATCTTTATCAAAGCAGCAAGGTACAACGAGGCCATCCCAGGTAATTACATTGGCACTCCACAAACGCCAACAATGGTTATTCAAGCCGCTTTTGATTTTCATGGTACCATCTTCAGCCTTTTTATAACGACTATACTTATCGATGGTAGGAATGAGTTGATTCGGATCGTTTTCGTAATCGTACACTTGTGCCGTTTTAAAACGCACTTGATCAACCCCTATTTCAGCAGCCAACTTTTTAATATCCTCTATTTGATGTTCATTGGGTTTTACCACCAAAAACTGAAAGAACACAAAAGGCTTTTTGCTATTGAGTTGCTTTTTCCATTTTACAATATTGCGAGCCCCTTCTAACACTTTTTCAAGCTTACCCCCTACGCGGTACGATTGATATACATCTTGTGTTGTACCATCAATAGAAATAATGAGCCTATCGAGGCCGCTCTCTACCGTTGCTTTAGCACGTTCATCGTTCAAATAGTGTGCATTGGTGCTGGTAGCAGTATAAATACCTTTCGCTGAAGCATACTTGACCATATCCAAGAATTTTGGATTGAGGTAAGGCTCTCCCTGAAAATAAAATACCAAGTACAATAACTTACGGTGTATTTGGTCGATGGTTTCCGTAAAAAAATCTTGCTGCAACATACCCGTTGGGCGGGTAAATTCTCTTAACCCACTCGGACATTCCGGACAACGTAGGTTACAACTGGTAGTAGGTTCAAACGATATAGAAATAGGCTGCCCCCATTGTATAGGCTTACCCGTGAGCTTACTGATTTGATAGCTACTCCACACTTTAGCCATGTTGATAATGCGGCTAGGGGTGAGCTTTGTAATCAGGTTAACTGTATCGTTCCAATTGAAATAAGGCATGCCCCGAAGATAGGGCAACATTTTTTTGCCATGTAATTACATGCAAGCACATTTGTACTAATAATGATATGGCAACACCAACAACTTCTAAAATCGTAAAAACACCATATGTTGTAGTAGCAACGCTTGCCCTCCTATTACTGCTACTAGCAGCAGGGGGTTATTGGTGGTGGCAGAAAACAAAGATGGATGCAGCTGAGTTTGCTGTTTATACAGGATTTCAAATACCGATTCCAACAGGCTATGAAATACATGGCGTAGATGTTAGCAAATACCAAGGTTTTGTGGCATGGAAAAAGCTACAACAAATGCGAGAAAAAGATATTCGCTTGCACTTTGCTTTTATCAAAGCCACTGAAGGTTTGGGTAAGATAGATGCTCAATTTGAACGTAATTGGCACGAAAGCAAAAAAGCAGGTATGGTGCGTGGCGCTTATCACTTTTTTCTGCCTACTAAAGATGGTAAGGCTCAAGCCAAGCACTTTTTACGTACGGTAACCTTAGCACCCGGCGATCTGCCACCTGTGCTTGATATTGAACAATTGTATGGCGTATCTCCTGAAAAAATGCGAAAAGAGGTAAAAGCTTGGCTCACTACCGTAGAAAATGCTACTGGCGTTCGTCCTATTTTATACACTTATGTTAACTTTTACGAACGCTTTTTAGGTGACGATTTTAATGATTACACCCTTTGGGCTGCCCACTATTTTCAACCAGAACAACCTCGCATTCAACGCCAATGGCATTTTTGGCAACACAGCGAAAAAGGTCGTGTGAATGGCGTGGTAGGTCCTATTGATATGAATGTGTTTAACGGCGATAGTACTGAGTTTGCCAAGTTGCTACTACAATAACAACTTTTCTGCTAGAAGCTTGTTAGGTTACAGCATTACCAGAAATTACCGTTAACATGGAGCCAGAAGTTACACGCTTTCTCAAACGTATCGGGTGGAGTTTATTCGTAACCTTCGTATGGATGATGGTGAACTGCACCGTTGGCATTATGTTCGGTTGGGGCTTTCCAAAAGCAGCACCCGTTTTGGGTAATTATTTATACTGGGGCTTTGCTTTTGTTAGCGGCTTGGGGCTGGCCTTGTATTTACTACGCCTCTGGAAAAACAAAATCGACTGGAAAATACCAACGCCAGCCGATTATTACGAAACATTACAACAACCGTAGCCTACAGCTATTGTATACCTTACGGTAAATGCTTACGCTAGCTGCTATGATCGGCAACAATCACCCACCGCTGGTTGATGTAGCGCCAAACTAATGTAAAATGGCCACCAACATTACCTTTACTACGTTGTAAAAACCACTTACCTACCATAAAGTAACAATCTTTACTCAAAGGTTTTAGCTGCAATACTTCAAAGCGCAACTTGCCCATAGTGGCAGTATCTGGATAGCTTTTTTTATAGTTGGCTAACGTAGCAGCATATCCGTAGGTAGGCCCACGACTACCAATAAACATGAGTGAATCGTTGTTCCAATAAGCAATCGACATAAAGCTTTCGAGATCGCCTTTATTCCAAGCCGCGGCTTGCTGCTGTAACAGGTTTTGAATAGTGGTACTGGCGTTAGACTGTGCCAACCCACTAACACCTGCCATTGTTAGTTGCAGTACTACCAAGAGTAACCATTTACGTAAGTGTAACATGCGTTTGCTGTATTATTTTTTTAACGATAGTAATTTGTCCGAGGTGGTAATGCGTGTGTTCTATCAAGCCTAACAAGTTGCGGTAATACGTACCATATTGCGGTGCTACAAAAGTTTCATCCCAAATGGTATCTGGCAAGGCATGTACCAACTGCTGTAACACAATCACTCTATCACAAATATGCTGTACTAACTGATTCCAATCGTGTGCATTGGAAATGGGTGGATGGTTGAAGCTATGTGCATCTTTCGCTATTAGTTCGCCTCCTTGAAGTACGGGTATGATAGCATCTACATAATATCCGATATGATAGGTAAGTGTGGCAATATTGTTACCAAAAGGGTTAGGTGCAATCGCTTCTTCCCATGTAACGGCTGCCAATTGTGCTTGAAAGTTCGAACAACTCCAGTTGCCACCAAAAAATACTTGATATAAGTGTTGCGCCAGTTGTTGTGAGGTAGGCATAACTACAATGTTGTACGCTAAGATAGCATGTGCGTTAACATTTGCCGTAAGGCGTATGCTATTTTAACTCCACTCTTCTTTTTCTTTCTTTTCCATGTCTTTGTATGCCCTGCCGCTTACCCAAATACTTAACTGATACAAACAAAATAGTGGAATGAAAACCAACATTTGGCTCATCCAATCGGGACTTGGTGTAATAATAGCGGCTACCACCAACATGATAACAATAGCAAAGCGGCGCCCTTCTTTTAGAGTATTGGGTGTAATAAGGCCAATACGGGTAAGTACATGTGCCAATACTGGCAACTCGAACGCCAAGCCACAACCAATGATGATATTAATGAGGTTATCGAGATAATCGTTGATGGTGGGTTTGGTTTCTATCATGAAACCCAAATTGAAGTTGGCGAGAAAATTGAACGTGAATGGCCCCAAAAGAAAATATCCGAACGATGCCCCCATGAAAAAGAACAACGATACCCAGAAAATGGCAAAACGAGTGCCACTAAGCTCTTTGGGGGTAAGTGCAGGTTTTACAAAACGCCAAAACTCCCAAAAAATGTAAGGAAAGCCAATGATAAAGCCCGATACAAAAGCAATGGTAATGCTACTCATGAACTGTCCGCCGAAAGTGGTGGTTTGCATCGATACCTTAATGGGCGGCATACACAAAGCTTCGCCAGCATGTATCCAATGACTAAAATCGCAGAGCGCTCTGTAACTAATAAAGTTCGGATTGATAGGGCCTGCAATGATATTTTCGAAAAGCCACTTCATGTTGATAAAGCAGAGTACTGCAATTACCAACACTACAATGAAAGAGCGTAGTACATGCCAGCGTAATGCCTCGAGATGGTCTACAAAACTCATTTCGGCAGCACTGCTATTGTTGTTACGTCTGTTGAAAATACCGGCCATGCGATTGTACTAGTTGCTAATAAATGGCGGCAAAGATAGTGGTACCGTTGGCTTAAAAGTGTTCGCCGTGCTATCTTAACAACTTCACCTTTACCATTTCTATACGTGTATCACTCACATTGAGGATAT
>JBKBLG010000021.1:0-32915 GCA_046296295.1 Chitinophagaceae bacterium
TTTTGAATACTGCTTTACTCATACCCTATAGACTGATTTGAGAGCAATATAGTTCACAGACTTTTCAAACACCCATTAGTGAAAAAGAAAAAAGGCTGCCACTTTTGAGACAGCCTCTTTTGGTTATAGTGTATTTGTGTTACTTCACAATTTTCAACTCGTCGATAATATGTTTGGCACCGCCTAACTTTTCGATGCACCATAACACATAGCGAGCATCTACACAAATAGTACGGTTAAGATTACTATCGAAAGCAATTTTATGGCTCAAGGCTTCGTAGTTACCATCGAAGGCTAAACCAATGAGCTCGCCATTGGCATTTAATACAGGGCTACCACTGTTACCGCCTGTAATATCGTTGGTAGTAATAAATGTTACCACAACATCTTTACGCTTTGGATCGGCGTACTGACCGTAATCTTTTGCCTTTACCAAATCAATAAACTTTTGTGGCAAATCGAATTCGTAATCGCCTGGTACATACTTCGCTAAAGTGCCATTGAGTGTACAAACATAGTCGTAGGTTACAGCATCTTTAGGTTGATAGCTCTTAACATTACCGTAGGTGGTACGCATGGTGAAATTGGCATCGGGATACATTTTGGCCACTTTTTCGGGGTTCATTTGCATGATACCTTTAAGGTACAAACGACCTAATTCGGCATTTTTCTCCATGAACTCTTGATATTTCGGTGCTACTTTGGTGGCATACTCTACCACAAATGCATTAGCTACTTTATAGGCAGGGTCGTTGGCAATAGCATCGGCAGTTGGCTTTTCTAAAAAAGCCTTCCATTTAGCATCATCGAACACCATCGTATTTTCGAATACGTCGGCAGCAAATTGTTTGTATGGATTGGTTTCAATGCTGCTGTATTTGGCAAATAAGTTGGCATAGAAATCTTTCGGGTGGAGGCTTGGATCTACATCGCTATTAAACATGCTGAGTGCCGTAGCCAAGATATTTTGATCGCTTTTTTTATTTTCGCTTTCTAAGAATGCTTTGCGGGCTGCATCGGCTTGTGCTAGCATTTTTTTGATGGCTTCTGGGTTATTATCCTTCATCATCAAACGATTTAAAACGCCACGCCAAGAGGCTACAAAACGAATGAGCGGGCTGCCCTGAATACCTTCTATTATGTAGGTACGGTATTCAGCATACGGCCTCCAAGCATCGTATGTTTTAGCATATTCACTGAATATATTTTCAAACTCTGGCTTACCCTTAGCCCATGTAATAAACTCGGTTTCGGCTTTTTGTTTTTGACCGTAAGTATCAAACTTTAACAGTTGTTTTTTCTCGCCATCAAAAAACTTCCAGTAATTGGCAATGCCTGCATAGCTACTTGCCAATTGTAATTTAACGGCGGGGTCTTTAATCATTTCTGCGTACATGTATTTCAAACGCATGTCACGCAGCTTTACGAGTGTTGGGTTTTCAATATCTGTTTTTAGCTTAACGCCATAGCTGGTTTCGTAGCGATTAGTACCGCCTGGGTAACCAAAAATCATGGCATAATCGCCATCGTTCAAACCTTTGATGCTTACAGGTAAAAAGTATTTAGGGGTGTAAGGCACATTGTCTTTGCTATAAGCAGCAGGCTTATTGTCTTTACCGGCATACACACGAAACACGCTGAAATCGCCGGTATGGCGGGGCCACTCCCAGTTATCGGTATCGCCGCCAAACTTTCCTATGCTTTCGGGCGGAGTACCTACAAAGCGAACATCTTTAAATACATCGTACACATATAAAAAGAACTGATTGCCTTTGAACATGCTAGCTACTACAGCACTTTTAAATTCATCGGTACCAACCACTTCATCGATAATTTTTTTGGTGATAGCATCTTGCTTTTTTAAGCGTTCTGCACCTACACTATTACCCAACTCTGCATTTACACGTGTAGTAACATCTTCAATCCGATTCAAAAATTTTACCGTAAGGCTAGTAGGGATCTCTTTGCTCTTTTCTGCCGCCCAAAAACCATCGCGTAAGTAATTGTTTTCTACTGAACTTGCGGTAGCAATTGCATCGTAACCGCAGTGGTGGTTGGTAAAAATCAATCCTTGGTTACTCACAATTTCGCCGGTACAACCACCGCCGAAAATAATGATGGCATCTTTAATACTTGCTTTATTAATGCTGTAAAGTTGCTCTGGCTTTAGCTTTAAACCACGCTTCACCATATCTTTATACACTTGCTGGCCCAGCAACAGCGGAATCCACATGCCTTCATCGGCAAAGCTGCGAAGCACTAATAATAGCACCGCAACCGATAGCAAAATCTTCTTCATATCGTCTAATAAATTGTTTGAGCGAATGTAACCTAAAAAAGCGGTTTTTACCAATAAGTGTTCATATGAATCTTTACGGTAAAATTATTTTTAAAAATAAATTATTTAGCGATAATCGGTAAAATTTTATTTATTTGACAGCAAAATTGTAAACCATGAAATCTGCATTTGAACAACGTAAGGTACACGGCACAGGTGGTTTTTCGGCTTGGGCTTTGATTATAAGCTTATCTATTGGTGCCGCCACCTTTGGATTGATAGTAGCGTTAACCACCCCAGAACGTGAAGTAGCCGTGCGGCCCGCAGCAACAAGTGCATTGTACCAACAGCCTGCTACCAAGATAGGTTTGGTAACTTTGAATAATTATGGTACCCTTACGGTAAATGATGCTAATTTCTTTCAACGATTAATACTACCATCACTAGTAAGCAGCTTCAACATACTTGATAATTTGTTGGTTATAACCTTAGGGATCATCTACTTTTTAATTCGCAAACGCTCAAAAGAAATTCTACACTTACAAGCAGATGTTTCGAAGCTTTTACGATACGCCGGCATCGTTTGTATCTTGTTCTATTTCTTTGTGCTACTGCAACAATATTTGGCCTTAAGAGAAGTAAAAACACTTACCAATGGCAACTTTGTTTTAGCTACCACTGCACAAAATGGCTTTCAATTGTGGCTCGGTATTGTGTGCCTTTGGTTTGCCGACATTTACCGTAAGGCATTTTTATTACAACAAGATAGCAACCTAACCATATAGTGATGGTTCAAAACCTATAAGGGCTTCGCTATGCGAAGCCCTTATAGGTTATTTTACTTTTTAAAATATTTTTTTTGCCAATACCACAACCCGATGGATACCATTGCTATTTGAGCTGCGGCCCAAAACATGGTACTAAAATCGCGTAATACCTTACCTCCTGCATCTAAAAAATGATGTTTGTGTAAGATAGAAAAACTATAACCATCAACTAAATCAATATCATTAATAATAGCAGCTAAGGCTCCGGTACTAGTTTCAACATAATAACGCACTGCATTATTATGTGCAAACTGCACTTTAAAAACGGGTAGTCGTTTATTAATGAAACCATACTCACCGGCAAACTTGGTTATGGTATCTATTGCTGTAATTTTATCTACTGATTGCATGCTATAATAACTTGCTAAGTATTTTGCATACACTAACTCACCTTGCGGTAAAATTTGATACGTATCGGCATGTACATACACCGCATTGGGCGGAGGTACTACTTTATCTTTCATAGCATCTTTTCGCTGCGAATTGTTTGGCTTTGCCGATGCTGTAAATACTTGCCAATAGTTAGCTCCGTTAATTTGTACCAACTGTACATTACTAATAGGCCTTCCTACTGTTTGTGCTAACAGTTGCCAATTGAGTGCTAAACTATCTGTAGAAAAACTTGCCGTAATGAATTTTGGGGTGAAAGTAGGCACGCGTACTTTTTCAAAGGCGTGTATCGCACCACTAAGGGTGAACATTGCAGTGAAAATACTTACCGCTACTGCGGTGTATCTATGGTTCCGGCGAGCCTTTGAGAGTGCATTACCTTGAATATGCTTACTCTTTGTTTTGAAAAAGATATACAGCCCCATAATAGTAGTTGCGAATGCAAGTATCATGAGCAGTACTTCAATCCAATACCTTCCCTGTCCTAAAAAATCTAACCATGCCCAAGTATGAAAGTTGGTGAAAAAACTATCGAATACTGCCCTTCTATCGTCTACTGCATAGGCGAACTTATCGGTGTGTGTTTGTACATATACACGAATACCATCGTTTCGTTTAAAAGCTACTTTATATACCGGTAATAATCGATTAATAGTTTTATATTCATTGGTATATGTTGTAATATAATCTACACTAGCAACACTTGCGCCAACAGTATCGTATAATATACAGGCGGTTGCAGCATCGCAACAATTAGCATGGCTTGTAGTTGGTTGTACTACATTGTTTTTTGCACCTCGTTGGCCTTGCAAAAATTGCTTGGCTAAATATTGAGCATACAAAGCATCGCCATTTTGCAAATGTTCTCCTGTACTAGCACTGAGATATAATGCCGGCTTTTCAGCATTAACAATAACCTGATAGAAATAATGTGTATCGATACGAACTATTCTAACTTGCTGTAGCTTGTTTATGTTGTTTTGCCGTAAGGCTTGCTGTATTGTTACAGTAAGCTTTGAAGTATCAATAGGGCGTGGCATTAGAAATTGTGTAGCAATGGCAGGTCTGAAGCTTGTCATTATAGGATGCATAAACCCACTGATAGCCCACAGTATTAAAGGCAAGGCAATGATTAAACTCGTGTATCTATGCCATTTATATATATATTTAAGCATAATGCTTTGTTTTAATTGTGGTTACTACAGTTATCATTTGCCTGTAAAGGCATACTGAATACCAATGTTGATTATAAATGGAGCACCTGGGTTATAGGTAGACCGATCTGTTACAGCATTGCCTACCGTTGCTGTATTGGCGTATAGCTCGTTTGTAACATTCATAATATTGGTAAAAACTTCGAAGCGTTGATAGGTATATCCTGCTCTAATATGAAGCAAACTAATACCCCTTGCACCTAAGAAACCTTTATCGTTATAACGTATGGTATTAATTTGATTTTGATACCAACTACTCATATACTGCCACTCTGCCGCAACTCTAAAACCTTTAAACCAGCTTGGCTTGAATGTAATTTCTGTATTAGCCATATAAGCAGGAGATTGCGGCATTATTTTTCCATTCACATTTTTTATAGCATCGCTTGCACGTGTACTCAAAATAAAATTTTCGAAGCGATGTAAAGCAACAGTACCACTGTAACGTACCTCTAAGGAATTGCTTATTTTGTAGGTGATGCCTAGTTCAACACCTCGATGCAATGTTGCACCACTAGATGTTGGTACCGTGCTGTTATCGGGTTGACGTATACTAACAACTTCATTATTACCTTTATTTTGATACAAAGCAATATCGAGTAATAACTTGTTGTTATATAAAGCGGCCCATGCTCCTACTTCATAACTATCAAAAGTGGCGGGTGCTAGATTAAGACCTTGTGGATTTTGTGGGTTGAATAATGTAGAAAGGCTGGCAGGGGCGAAACCTTTTGCATAATTCGCATAAACCGATACTTGTTTTGCTACCTTATAACTTATTGCTATACGTGGATTAATTTGATTATACATTTTTGTACCACTAGCTGTAGTTGTTTGAGTTATAGTGGGCAAACTTGTGTAATCAAACGTAAGCTTATCGTATCGTAAGCCTGCTACAAGCTTCATATTCTTAAAAGGCGATAGTTCGCCCTGTAACCACAAACCAGCATTGAACAAATTAGCACTGTAGTTTGCAATGAATTTATCGTTATATAATTGACGAACAGTGTAGCGTTCAACGCTTCTTCGATCGGGCCTAAGTATTGCATTTAGAATTTGTAAATTAGCATAATAACGGTTGGGCGAATTATCAATACTTGCACCAGCAATTAATTTCGATTGCAACCATTTAAAACCAGCCGTATGCTGTACCACAATACCTCGGCTAGTGAATTGATTGTTGTTGACTTCATTTTGAGCACTATCGCGGCCTGTTACCCACCTTACGGTAAATGTTGGATTTTGAGCTATTTCATTATCACGCCAAAAAGCTGTTATCATAGTTTGATGATTATCGTTCCATTGGTGTTCAAGTGTAACCCTAGCTCTTTTAGCGAACACTTTACGATATGTAAAATCAGTGGTACTTGTGTATTTTCTACTGTAAAAGGCAATACTATCTACGCTGCCGCTTGTTTGGCTATCATAATCTATTTGATTGTAACTAGCCCACAACTTTGTTTTGTTATTTAAAGCATAATCGAAACGAAATAAGTAGGCATTTTTAGTATAATCGCTATTGATAATCCAACCATCAGTCTGCTGCGTTCTATTTACCGCAAGGGCATACCCCAGCTTTTTATTTATAGCACCCGACGCTGTTGCATGTACACGATAATAACCGTAGTTATCGGCCTGAATACCTGCTTTTAATTGCGTTACTACTGTTGGTTTTAGTTGTATAAAATTAACAGACCCACCGATAGCCTCTGGACCATAGATACTTGAGGCTGGCCCTTTAATAACTTCAATACTTTGAATAGCAGGAACGTTCATTTCAATCAAAGCATTGTGGTTAAATATGCCCATTGTACGAATAGGTAGGCCATCTTCTAAATACAAAAAATATGGACTTAAATTAGCCATGGGTTGCCTAATACTCATACCATGTTGTTCGTTATTGAAGTTGCTCATTACAACGCCACTTACTTTATTGAGCAACTCAAAAACATCTTTCGGTTTTGTATTCGCAATAGTTGCTGCCGAAATTTTGCTAATGGCAATGGGTGCATCGATACGCTTTTGTGCACTACGACTGGCCGATACAACGATATCATTCAAAAAATCGTCGGCTGGTTGCAGCGCAACGCGTTGTACATTGGCAACTGTAATAGTTTTAAAACCAATAGCTGTAATACGAATAGAATCTTCTATACTACATGGTATATTACTGATTCCATTGCCATTAGCAACGGCGGTAATGTTTGTTTTTAAACAAGTGATACTTGCAAACGGTATTGCTTCATTTGTAACTGCATTAAAAACTACAATGGATGTTGATTTATTGGGTTGTGCCTTAGAAAGGTGAAGACAAAGCAATGCCACTAGAAGTTTGAGATACTTCATATTAAAAATTAATTTACTTTAGTGTCTATATTATTTAGATAACAGACGTAGCAACCACTCGTGATTGATGTACAGTATTAATAGCACTATTAATATTATAATAAAATTAATAGCAATACGTACACGACGAATCAGTTGTGGTGCATACCAATGATTTGTATGCTCCATACAATAAAAGAGTTTGAAAATGGAAATAGATAGTTGTAACTTATAAGTTAGCTGCAGGGTGGCCTAAACATTGCGAACGACTTGTGTATAATAGTTAAGTCGTTGATTTGAGGTGGGTAAGTAATGTAAAGTGATATGTTAGAAAAAACAACTACATTCTCCGTAGTATTAATGTACTGTGATGTAACCTCTTTTTTTTCCCCTTTTCTATCAGGATTATTCTGATCTTTTTTTTCTTCTTGCTTTAATTTAGAGAGCATCTGGCACTTTCCTTTACAATGCAATGCCGGCCTATATTTATTAATACAATTTTTAATGTAATCTTCTTGATTCACTTGATAACCTAAGAAAATGAAGTACCTGTTAAACATTTGAAGTACAAATGCTAATGTTAACATGGTTGTGAAAATCACCTTCATTTTCATGATGCGAAAATAGGACGTGCATTTGATGTATAGAAACATTGCAGCATAAACTTCTAAAAGAGAATCGCTGTTCTATGCTCTATAAATCTTCTTCACGTTCTAACATTAGTATGGCACTTTGTGGAACAATATGATATTTCTCTCCTTCATACAACACCTCTGTTGCGCTACTCATTAGATAAATAGCAAGGTCGCCTTCTTTTGCCTGCAAAGGAACATATTTTATTTGTTCTTCATCTGACTTCCATGATTCATTTTCAACCGGAACAGGTATGGCATAGCCAGGGCCGGTTCGTACCACATAACCTTGCTGCACTTTTTCTTTTTCTTGTACACCTACCGGCAAATATAATCCGCTACTAGTGCGTTCGTTTGGCTTACTTGGCTTTATGAGTACACGATCACCAATAACAATCAACTTCTTAAATCTATTATCTGCAGTAAGCATCATAAAATACTAGTTTAATGGGCACAAAATTATAAGTGAAACCAATTATTATGTTGCATTGCCTACTTTTGTAATACATGAAAAAAGCAGCTAATTTTATTGTAATTATTTGCAGTGCGTTACTTGCCGTTATTGCAATGAGCTGGTTTGAACCGCCGAATAGGGTTAATACTAGCTCTCCATTAACTAAAGCAGCACTAGGAAGGCAACTTTTTTTTGACCCTATTTTAAGTAAAGATTATAGCGTTAGTTGTGCAAGCTGCCACAAGCCCGCTTTTGCATTTGCAGATACTGCCGCCTTTAGCACCGGAATTTTCGGAAAGAAAACAGTCAGAAATACACCTTCGGTTTTGAATATAGCTAATAGAGATGCCCTTTTTTGGGATGGCCGTTCTGCAACTTTAGCAGCACAAGCCTTACAACCTATTCAACATCCGAATGAAATGGGGTTGCCAATTGCAGAAGCCATTGATCGCTTACGCAAAAATGCTACATATCGCCAATGGTTTTATCAGGTTTTTAGGCAAGCACCGAACAGTAATAATTTGGCATTAGCAATTCAAGCCTTTGAAGAAACGCTTGAAACAAGTGGCAGCAAAGCCGATAAATCTATTGATGATAGTACCGCCCTTAATGAAAGTGAAGAACGTGGCAGGCAATTATTTATTGGTGATAAAGCCAAATGTTTTGATTGCCATTTTGGTGTTGATTATACTGGCGATGAGTTTAGAAATATTGGTTTATACAACGGAAAAGACCTTAATGACGTTGGTAGATACGCCATTACCAAAAAGAAAAGCGATATTGGCAAATTCAAAACACCAGGATTACGAAATATAGCATTAACTGCACCTTACATGCATAATGGCATGTTCAAAACACTTGAAGAAGTGGTAGCTTACTATAACAACCCTAACGCTTTTGTGAAAGGTAGTATTAATACAGACCCATTGCTACAAAAGCCACTAAACCTTACCGCTCAAGAGCAAGCAGATTTAGTGGCTTTTTTAAAAGCTTTAACCGATACTGACTTACCGAAGTAAGTACACGACTCGTATTCAATTATACTACAATCAATTCATAAAAATCGTTAGGCTGCAAGTATTTGTTAGCTAGTGCTTGTATTACCTCTGGCGTAATAGTTCTAATAGTTTGAATACTATCGTTGAAGTAATGTTCATCTAAGCCATGTAAGATGTAATTTTTCCAACGGGCAATCATTTGAAATGGTCCATCCAAATCGCCAAGCAATGTACCCATCATGTAATTACGCACTAAATCAAGCTCTTCTGCATCCACAGGCTCGTTCCGTAGCAATTCCATTTCTTTATATACTTCTGCTATTGTTGCTTCGCATACATCTCTACCTGCTTCAGTACTAATCATCCATGCACTATCTTGAAGATTGTTTTGTAGGTAACTGTGAATGCCGTAGGTATAGCCTTTAACTTCTCGAATATTAGTCATCAACCGACTACCAAAGTACCCTCCGAAAATATTGTTGAGTATTTGTACACCTTTAAAGTCGGGGTGCGTTCGCGGAGGAAAATGTCGGGCCATGCGTATAGCCCCTTGTACGCCTGCTTCGTCATTTACCACACGGTATTTTTTTACCATAGCAGGTTGTATGTCATGCATTTCTGCATTTGGCTTACCTGATTTTAATGGCAACTTCCCAAATGCTTCATTCATTTGTGTTAGTACATTGGCAGGCAACTTACCTGCCACCATTATCATGCAATGCCCTTGTTGATAGTATTGTTCATAAAATGCTTTTACATCGGCTTGTGTAATAGCTGCATAATCGGCTGCTTCAGCATATTTACCATAAGGGTGTTGCTTACCGTACAGGTATGCATCGATGTATCTATTCGCTACGAAGTCGCACTTTTTTAAATTTACCGCAAGGCGCTGCTGTTGGTTTTGTTGATAAATGGCTAACTCATCGGCAGGCATAGTAGCATCTTGCAATAGCTCTGCCATTACGGGTAACAAAACCGATAAGTGCTTGCTTAAGCAATGTAGAGTTAGCGTGGCTGTTTCGCTATAACAATTACGGTTCAGATAGGCCCCATAAAAATCGAAATGCTCATTAATTTCAAATGCTGTTTTGCTGCTTGTTCCGTTTTTAAGCAGAAAATTAGTAGCAGCTGCTACCATATTTTTTTGCTCATACCAGTTACCCGCATAAAAAACGAGTTCTACTTGCATTACATCTTGCTCACCTAAAGGCAAGTAATGCACCGGCACTCCATTATCGAGGATATGGGTTTGTAATGGAGGCAACTGCAAATCGAAATCTACAGCATTATAAATTAGTGGCGATTGTGTTCTGTTAAGCATAGGCTTTAGTTCGCTTTGCTATAGTAGCGTAGCGTATTACTGTTTTCTTTTCTAAAAATATGTTGACTATATTGCTTAATATCGGCAACAGTTACAGCTTGGTATTTTTTGAGTTCATCGTTCATAAGTGCTGCATTACCCAGCAACTCGTAAAAGGCAAGGCTATTAGCACGGCTCATTACAGCCATGTCTTCAAAAGCCATTACACTTTCCGTACGATTAATGGTTTTTTGCAACTCTTGTTCGCTAATACCTTCTTGTACTAACTGTTCAATTTCTTCGTTCACAGCAGCTTCGGCTGCATCCATAGTTACACCGGCAACAAGCTTACCATCTATGGCTAGTAAGCCTTTATCAACCGATCCGAAATGATAACAATCGAGATTACTAAATAAGCGTCGTTCTTTTACCAATCGTTGGAATAAGCGACTGCTTCCGCCACCGCCCATTACCTCTGTAATTAAGTCGGCAACGTAATAGCCTTTCGCCAATCGGCTATCGATATGCCATGTTTTAACTAAAGCATCGAGTGGCACATTAGCCTCATAATCTAATACACGGGCTTGGGTTTGTATAGGTTCGGCAGGCAAGTTACGTTCGTACTTATCGCCCATAGGAATAGGCCCAAACCACTTTTCAGCCAAACGTTTCATGTGCTCTGTTTTAACATTACCCGCTACTACCAACACAGCATTAATAGGCCTGTAATGCTTAAAAAAGAATGCCTTAACATCTTCTAAAGTTGCATTTTCAACATGGCTCAATTCTTGGCCAATCGTCATCCATTTATACGGATGTGTGGTATATGCTAAACCACGCATTAAATGCCATACATTACCATAAGGTTTGTTGATATAATGCTCTTTAAACTCTTCGCATACAACCTTACGTTGTACATCTAAACTTTTTTTGCTAAAGGCGAGGCTAAGCATTCTATCGCTTTCTAACCAAAAAGCAGTTTCAATATTTTGAGCGGGTAGTTGGCAGTAATAATTGGTTAAGTCGTTAGTAGTGTAAGCATTGTTTTCGCCACCAGCTCGTTGCAAAGGTTCGTCGTAATCGGGTATATTGATACTGCCGCCGAACATCAAATGCTCGAACAAATGAGCAAACCCTGTTTTCTGCGGATTTTCATCTTTAGCACCAACATCGTACATCACATTTACAACGGCCATAGGTGTACTTGAATCTTCATGTACCAATACACGTAAGCCATTATCTAATGTAAACTTTTCGTATTGTATCATAATAAAATTTACTTAGTAAAAATATCGTTTTTGCCTTACGGCAAATGTTTGTACACTCATTTACCGTAAGGTAATATACTTGTAACAGTTATTGTGCCACCAGGGCATTATCGCGGTATATACATAGTGTGTTGGCCACGTTTGGTGTTACACAATATTCTAAATCTTTTTCTAATCCGTAATTAGCCAAGCGGTGCCAATGGGTAGTTTTTCGAATAAACTGATACATATCATTTCGGTGTTGGCGATACATTTCAACCGCCATCAAACTACTATCGCAATGAATGGTAAAGTGCTGCCCAACAGCATCTATTACAGCACCTGCAAAAAGGGTATCTTCTAAATTAAATCGATCTTTCCAAGCACTGCATCCAAGTATCACAGGCTTGTTTTGTGCTACTAAAAAATTACACACCGCCTCTAAGTTCGGAAAGCTACCCGTAATCACTTCGCTAGCACCTTCACGCAGTGCCATGTGTAATAATTTGGTGCCATTGGTTGTAGTAAGCACCATCGTTTTGCCCGCTATAAAGCTTCTCGGATATTCTGCCGGACTATTCCCATACTGTAACCCTTCAATTACCTTACCATCACGTTCGCCAGCGGTAATAGCATTCAGTTGTGCACCTAATAATTTGCATTGCTCAACAGAATCAACAGGATAAATTTTGTGAGCACCATTGTACAACGCAGTAGCAATGGTACTTGTAGCTCTAAAAACATCGATAATAACGACTACCGCATCTTTAACGGGATATAACGATAATAACTTCGGACTTAATACTGTATATAACGCAGGTTGTTGCATAAGATGGCAAAGATAAGTGAGTACCTTACGGTAAATGAAAAAGCGCCTCTCCATTCGTAGAAAGACGCTTTATGAAAGCAGAAATTATTTACCGAAAGGTTAATCCCTTATCATACAAGTGCTTTAGTTGCGTTGCTGAAAATTTGCTTTTCTTTCCATGCATACCATTGCATAGGCATGGTTTTCTTGAATAGGGTATCGATGTTACGCATACCTGCTATATTCCATAACCCCTTTAGCTTCAAACTTAAGCTGGGGTTGAGGGCTCGTAGGCTCATTGCAAAACCACTCTCTAGATATTCCATATGATGCCAATAACCACCGGGCATAAAAAGCGTATCGCCATGTTCTAAAATAATTTCATAGCCTTTAGCAGCCTTTATCGCTGGAAATTGTTCGTACGATAATTTGCTATTGGCTGCATCGTAATAATGACTAAAATCTGCCAAGCTCAGTACTTCAAAAGGCTTGCGATACAGTTTATACTGCTCTGCATACGGAAACAACAATACACGCTTACGACCAATAAACTGTGTATGCAGGATATGACTTAAATCGATATCGAAATGCATGTGTGTAATGCTGCCCTGCCCACCTACAAACAGCATGGGTACACGCTTTACAAAGCCTTTCATATAAGCATCGGGCCAAGTAAAATCGTTCACTAACTGCGGTGCATGACTAAAGATATTAAACAGAAAAATACGCCACGAGGCAGGCCCTGCACTCACCATATCAATGTACTTGCCAAACGTAGTATAATCATCGGCTTTGTTAATAGGTGTATATGCATCGCTTTTAGTATTGTTATAAATACCCACCACTTTGTCGCCTACCAGCGATTTGAAATAACTCCAATTCCACTTGTGGTAGGCAGGCCAAGCTTTTGCCATGTTTTTGATAACTACTGGCTTTTGCGGATGATAATACAATCGCTTAAAATCGGCAGGCGTAATATCGTTGACTACAGGCACGGGCTGTAACTGCATAGGAATGTGTTTTTTTATAGCGCGGCAAAATTAAATTATTGTGAACACAAACAATACCGCTTACCCAGTGATAGCTCCACCAAACACTAATGGAGCCTACTTTCAAAAGCCTTGAGTATGGTGAATTTCTTGGTATTTCAATCATATCTATATCACGAAATCCAAGGATCTTTAACAAATTTTCAACACAACTTCATGGCTGTTTTAAAACCCTCGCAAGCATTTACCGTAAGGTTAATTAGAGCATAGTTGCCAGTTAAACTGTACAATCATTAACAACCATATAAAAAAGCGTGGCTACCCTCAAAGTTGAGACAGCCACGCTTTATAATACTCAAATATTGCTACGCAGATGCTTCGTTGCCATTTTCAGTAGGTGCAACGTCGGTTGCTGAAGGAGTAACTACCACCTCTACTACTGGTGGCGTTGTTTCTGGTGCAACTGTGGCAACCACCTTTTTAGCACGTGGCTTTTTAGGCGCCGGCTTTTTTGCAATAGGTGCTGGCTTAACAACCGGCTGTGTACTTTTTTTAGAAGTAGCTTTGGCTAGTACTTTTTTTGCCGCCGCCTTCTTAGCAGGAGCAGCTTTAGCGGCCGGCTTACCAGCTGGTTTCACTGCTTTTTTTGCCACAACTTTTTTAGCGGGTGCAGCAACCTTTTTAGCAACCTTTTTAGCAGCTGGTTTAGCAGCTTTTTTAGGTACAGCTTTCGCTACTTTTTTAGCAGCAGCTTTTTTAGTTGGCTTCACTGCTGGTTTCACTGCTTTTTTTGCTGCGGTTTTTTTGGCTGGCGCAGCAACCTTTTTCGCAACTTTTTTAGCAGCTGGTTTAGCAGCTTTTTTAGGTGCAGCTTTCGCTACTTTTTTAGCAGCAGCTTTTTTTGCGGGTGCAACTTTAGCGGCTGGCTTCGCGGCTTTTTTGGGTGATGATTTTTTTAATACTTTGGCCATGTGATGGGTATTTGTAATTACGCCTTGTAAGTTATTACAGTATTGCAATGTATCATACGTTTTATCACGAATTTTTTTCCAAAAACTGTTGATAACCTTACGGTAAATGTGTAGCCGCTCAAGCAGCTCCCTATCTTTGAACTTAAAGGCATCAGTAGTATGAGCATTGTAGTGCAACACTTGCGTAAAACTTATGGAACTCAAATAGCAGTTAATGATGTAAGCTTCAGTATTCAGCCTGGAGAAATTGTTGGCTTTTTAGGACCCAATGGTGCTGGCAAAAGCACTACTATGAAAATGATTACAGGCTTTTTGGCACCCACGGCCGGTAGCATTCAGGTATGCGGATTACCTATGAACACGAATAACATTGCTGCAAAGGCTAAGATTGGGTATTTGGCAGAGGCCAACCCTTTGTACTACGATATGTATGTAAAGGAATATTTACATTTTATTGCCCATATTTTCAAAGTACCTCAAACCGATAAAGCAGTTGCAGATGTGATTGAATTAACCGGATTAGGAATTGAGCAACACAAAAAAACAGGACAACTTTCTAAAGGTTATAAGCAACGTGTTGGCTTGGCTGCAGCACTCATCCATCAACCGGAGGTGTTGATACTAGATGAGCCTACTACAGGCTTAGACCCCAATCAAATTATTGAAATCAGAAACCTGATAAAGTCGCAAGGGCAACATAAAACAGTACTTTTTAGCAGTCATATCATGCAAGAAGTACAAGCGGTTTGTAATAGAGTCATCATTATTCATAAAGGACAAATTGTGGCCAACGATAGCTTACATAACCTGCAAGGCAATCATCAAAAAAACTTAGTATCAGTGGTATTCAAAGAGTCATTAGAAGCAGAATGGTTGCAACGTTTGCCTGCTGTTCAAAATGTTAGTAAAAAAGATAATGTTACTTGGCAACTTCAAACAACAGATACTACTGCGGCAAAAAAACAAGTAATGGAACTTGCCCTTGCGCAAGATTTAAACATTGTTAGCCTACAAACTGGCGGTAATAATTTGGAAGAAATATTTAGAAGCTTAACATCTGCTGGTAAGTAATAAATTTGATTGGGATAATGCTAACGTTATGGGGCTCGCCTTCGGCGAGCCCCATAACGTTAAAACTTTACTAGAACACTGCAATTACATGCGTTCAATTGCTCTAAACCAACGCTCTGGTATATCGTTATTGCAGGCTATTTGATAATCTTTATAGCTACAGGCCATCCAAGTTTTGTTGGGCAGTTGCATCCACCAACGGCCGGTACGCTTACTTTGTAAGAATACCGTATCAGTTTCTGCAAATGCCATATAAAATTCATTGAAATTATCTCTATCTTCTAATGCAGCTTCGAACTTGCCTTTATGAATACCATCCATTACATACCATAGCATGTGGCTAATTTGTACCGCTGTAAGGTTGCGTTCATCATTTACCGTAAGGTAACCATAAATACCAATGGTACTTGTATGTGTACTCATTCCGGCATATTGCATGAGTGTACAAATTTCTTCGCCATTGAAACCATTCGGTGTTAATAAATTAGCCGGTGCAAAAGCATGAGCAATAGCAGTAATATCTACCGTTAACATATGACTATTTCGTAGTACCGGCTCCATTTCTTCTAAATGCTCTTTTACGCGGCCTACACGATAGCAATCGAACCGAAGTTTGTCGATTGTTTCTAACATGCGGGGGTGCACCATGTAGCTTTGAAAACCGATATGATTGTAATGTCTGATATAATTGGGATCGCCAGTTAGCATTGGTAGTAAAAAGTGGTCGGCTGGTAGGGGTGCATCAAAATCGATATCAATTTTGGCATCGATACAACTTGCTTCTATGATTTGTTCGTTCGAAGCATACACCCGATACTGTGCCAAGCTAATATCGTGGCTGCCTCCCACGATTATTACCTTTTTGCCGGCGGCTACCAAATCGTTCACCACCGATTGTAAGGCAGCATAGCTATCTTGTAGGGTAGCACCTGTTTTAACATTACCTATATCTGCAATTTGTACTGTATCGTGCCAGTGATACAGGCTATAAAAGGCACTGCGGATGGCATCGGCCGCCGATTGCTTTGCGGAAGGTATGCCGGCACCACGTGTTTCGTTGGTGCCAACCAATACCATATCGGCATGAGAAATATCAGGGAAGCCATCTTCATCAAATACTGCAATATGCTTGCCAAGTTGGGTTTCTTTATACCCTTCATCTTTCGATAATGCGGCGATACTAATAGGCTCTAAAAAATCGGTAATGGTTGCGAATGATTGCGACATACTTATAACTTGTTACTGCAAAATACAGTTACACGCCCTATGCTACAACAATGTGTATAATGCTATTCATTAGCTGTGAGGTACTCACAATTAACCACCAAAGGTTTGTAACATTTCTGCGTATAAGTTGCGCCAAGGCATATACTCGGCCGTTGTAGTTAAAAAGTGATTGTGGGCAATGGTTACCCATGTGCCACCTACCTGTTGTACTAGTTGTTGCTGCGCTGCTGCTTGCTGCATGGCAGCAGTTGTATTAAGCTTTTCTTCGAATATGGCATTGGCATCCATATAGCTGAAAGGTACTACTTGTATAGGTAGTGTTTGATTTTCTAAGACATCGAAAAAATCGTATTTTTTGGCAATAGACGCTCTAAAACCGTTGATACTGCCATAACCCATACTGTAATCGGTTTGTATGCCGGCTTGTGCCCACCAACGATAATTGGTAGGCAAGGTTTGTGCTATATAATGTTGCCGACTGATAGTAACAGATTGCTTTACTATTTGCCGTAAGGCGTTGCGTTCTATAGCCACTAACGGTGCTTGTTGTGCCGCCTGCCAACTTGGGTGTAACCCATGTTGTGTATCAATACTTTGTATTAAACGTTGTACTGCTTTACTACTTGGTGCTATGTTTTTATCGTAGCGGCTGCGGTGCGATGCTACCAACCAAAAATGTATGGCTGGCAACTGATGCTGTGAATGTAATTGTTGTAGCCAATAGCATGGTTCAGCATACACATCTACCAATGCTTGGTGTTGTTGCCACCAATAGGCCAACTTACCTGAACGCCAATGGCGTAGGGCATTAGCTATTTGTAACCATAACGGTTTATGCTTATACCCAACAGCAATATCAATATCGTATGTTGGCAGCCATCGGTAGGTATTTGGCAAAGCAGCTAGCACTTGTTCATAGGGCTTGCCCCAACCCTTTGCAACGGCCAATTGTAACATTGCTAACCACCATAACTGTACCAAAGGTTGATGTAAAAATTGCTGCTTGTAAGCAATACTTTCGGTATGTGCATACCTGCCATAACTATCTTTTCGGTGTGGCAAATACTCTTCGTAACGACTTATTAGGTAAAAACTCGCAGCAAGGATATCAAAAGGTATTTCTGCCTTAAAATGATTAAATAAGGTGGTTAGCGATTGCCAACTATCGAGCTGTAGAAGTTGCTTTTGTATATTTTTTTCCCACAATATATCTGCGGGTACAATATGCCATCCATTAGGTGCACCTTGCGGTAAATGTGTTACATAGGCTAGTCGTAATGCTTGATGCTGGCAGTAAGCATCCCAATCGTGTGTGAGGGTTACATTTACCGTAAGGATATATTGTAGCTGACTTACGATGTATTGTAAGCGTGGCGATGATTGTTCGCTATATACCAATAAGGTTGGCAGCATACAATGTTATGATGTGATGTTATGTTTTTCGAGCCACAACTGATTAAATGTTTTTTGACTGAAGTTGAGTTCGCTTCGGTGGGCTGTCCAACCTTTAAACACTTTATTTACAACCCAATTTTTCATATTGGCACTGCCCATATTCATCCATTTTCTATTGAGGCTTGCTTGCTTCCATGCTTTCCAGGCTAACCTTTCAGTTAGGGTGCTATCGCCTGTTTGTACTGCTTTGTGGCGGTTGTGTAATAACAACTCGTGCAGGTTAATACGTACGGGGCATACTTCGGTACAATTACCACATAAGCTGCTTGCATAGCTTAAATGTTTGTATGCTTTACCACGCAAGTGGGGGGTAATAACCTTGCCTATTGGGCCACTGTAGGTGGTTTCGTAACTATGGCCACCAATATTTTTATATACCGGACAAGCATTTAAACAAGCGCCACAACGTATGCAGTAGAGTGCTTCTCGTGCTTTTTCATCGGCTAGTAAGTTGGTACGACCGTTATCGAGTAATATCACATACATTTCTTCTGGTCCATCGGTTTCATTGGCTTGGCGAGGGCCGGAAACAATAGTATTATATACTGTTACTTGCTGGCCTGTACCGTATGTTGCTAAGAGTGGCCAAAACAGGGATAGATCGTTTAAACTAGGTATTACTTTTTCGATACCACAAATAACAATATGTGTTTTTGGAAAGGCGCAGCTAAGGCGTGCATTGCCCTCGTTCTCAGTAATAGCAATACTACCCGTATCGGCAATTATAAAGTTGGCACCTGTTACACCTATTTGTGCAGCGGTATATTTTTCGCGTAGTTTTTCTCTGGCAATTTGTGTTAGCTTTTCCGGACTTAGCCCTTCGGGTACGCCCAGCTTTTTTGCAAATAGTGCAGCAACATCTTCCTTGCTTTTATGCATGGCTGGTGTAACAATATGATACGGTGGTTCACCATCGAGCTGTTGAATATATTCTCCTAAATCTGTTTCTACACTTTCGATGCCACGGTTCTCGAGAAAATCATTTAAACGAATTTCTTCTGTTACCATGCTTTTGCTTTTCACCAGTGTTGTACATTTTTTTTCAGTACAAATTTTGTCGATGGCTTGTAGTGCTTGTTGTGCTGTTTCGGCCCAAATTACTTTGGCACCCCTTGCTGTAATTTTTCGCTCAAAAGCTTCTAAATAGCTATCAAGATTTTCGATTGCACGCCACTTTACATTTTTAGCACGTTCTCGTGCAGGCATTAGCTGTGCAAATTGCTGCTTACCTTTTGGAACAGTTGCATTGTATTTGCCGATATTAAAATTGATTTTGCGGCGATGTTCTTTATCTATTGCTTTTGCGGCACTTTTATGTAAGAAACTTACTGCTGCATTATTCATAACACACGGGGTTCATTTACGTAAGTTATTGACTATTTTTCAAATGCGTTGCTGTAGCATCGAGGGTTTCGTAAAACTCAAAACCGTATTTTCTAATGATGGCTTCTTTCAGAAAATGATGTACCGGCACTTTTAATTTTTGACCTAAACTACAAGCAGCACTGCACAGATCGGTTCGTGGCTCGTAGTTCATATACTCTACATCGGGGTTTATTTCGCTCTGTTGAATTTTAATTGGGAATAAATGACAGCTAATGGGTTTTTTCCATTGGGTTTTTCCATCGTAGTAAGCCTGTTCAAAGCCGCATTTTAAAATACCTTGCTCATCTTTAAAGCCGTATACGCACATTTCGCCATCAATGGTTGGGGTTACCCAACCAAAGCTATCATCGAATACATACTTGCCTTGCTGCTCAATATTTTTTATGCCTTTTTTAGTTAGATATGGCAACACATGTGGTAGTGCTTTTTCTATTTCTAGCTTTTCTTCCTTTGTAATGGGTGCACCTGCATCGCCATCTTCACAACAGCCTCCTTTGCAACGGGTGAGGTCGCATACAAACTGTTCTTTTATCACTTCATCGCTAATAAGCACATTATCTATCGCAATCATACTGTGTTTGTTTTAATTTTTCCAGCGAAATGTTTGTATGAGGTGTTTGATATCTTGTACAATAAACTGTTGTACCGGCTGTATTGAATCTTGGTTAGGGGTAGCTTCAAAATATAAGGCACCTCGCAAAAAATGTCGGGTGCTATCGGTTAAAAAGAACTGTGTTTCTGTTGCAACATCGCCTTGTACTTTGAAGAACACACCTTCGATACCATTGACTGTTGTAATGATGCTATCTTCAATAGCATATGCCTTTTGTGTATGCTTTTGCGTAAGCTCATAACTATCTCGCAATAAGGAGTCAAATTGATTTTGTGGACCAATTCGCTTGTAACTAATGTGCAACCGACCATTAAATGAAGGGAACACTATATTGATCCACCAATCGTTTTCGGCTTTCTCACCAAAGAACAGGCTATCTTTTTCAACAATTGCATATTTGGGATACTCGAAACTGTAAGGATACCCTGCTACATTGAAAGTTTGATATTGCTTTTCAGGAAATTGCAATTGAAAGTAACCTTTGGGTTTAGGCGTGTAATGGCTATTACAAGCAGCTATACCGCATAACACCACTAACAAAAAATACTTCATGCGCACTTAATCTGTTTGTAACGGTTTGATGGTTACCTTAATTTTCTTCAAACGATTTTTCACCACTTCTAGTACGGTGAAATCAAAATCACCTACACTAATTACCTGATTTGGCTGGGGTATTTCACCCGCAACTTCAAGTACAAGACCGGCAAGCGAATCGCTTTGTCCTTTAACACCATCGAAAGTATCAGTAGCAAGTTTCATGGCTTTGCATACATCATGAATCATGCTCTTACCTTCAAAGATGTAGTTATTATCATCAAGCTTTTTATAATCGCTATCATCATCATCAAACTCATCTTTAATATCGCCAATAATTTCTTCGATGATATCTTCCAAAGTAACAATACCACTCGTGCCACCAAATTCATCAACTACTACGGCAAAGTGAATACGCTTTTGTTGGAACTCTTTTAGTAAATCTTCAATTAACTTTTGCTCGTGTACAAAATAGGGTTGCCTGAGTAATTGATGCCAATCGAAGCTAGGGGGTTGATCTAGATACGGCAATAAATCTTTGGTATGCAATATCCCAACTACTTCATCAAGTTTGTTTTTGTATACCGGTAAGCGACTATAATGTAATTCCTCTGCTTTTTTAACCACCTCATTAAAAGGCGATTTATACTCAATACCATTCACATCCATACGGGTACGCATAATTTGCTTTACGGATATGTTGCCAAACTTAACAATGCCTTTCAAGATATTTTTTTCCTTCTCAGAAGCGGCATTTTCAGTAGTAATATCAATAGCATGATCGAGTTCTTCTAAAGTAATAGCTTTGTTACGACTATCAATTTTTTTCTCAATCATATCTGAGTTACGAACCAACCAAGCTGCCAAGCCACTAAACAAATAACTGAAAGCCTCAATAATAAGCCCAACATCTTTCGCAAAACGAATGTTGTTTTGTTGTGCCATTACCTTAGGCATAATTTCTCCGAACAATACCAATAAGCAAGTAACTAAAAACACTTTGATACCAAACTCAAGCCAAATATTATTAATGCTTCCGGCATACATCATATTACCGATAATTAAGTCGCTGATAATAATGATGGCTATATTAACAAAGCTGTTTGTAATTAGTAATGTGGCAAGTAGTGTTTTAGGGTTTTCCAGCAAGGCAACGATTCGCTTGTAAGCTAACTGCTGCTTGGTTTTGAGCATATTAATATCCTTATAGCTCAACGAAAAAAAAGCCACTTCGGCACCTGAAACTGCAAAGCTGATACTCAGTAATACAATCAATAAAATAATGAGTATAGTGGTACCCTCCGTTGGCAACGGACTTGCATCGAGTATAGGCGTAGTATATTGTAATAATGTTGCGAACAAATTCAATGAGGTACTAGGTTTACTAAAGTAAAAGGTATAATAGCCAAACTGGCTTAAGCACTTTTACAAAGCAGCAAAAATACCGAAACGGTTGTAACAAGTTTTAGAAAGGTAAATTTCCATCATTTTCAGGGCCATAAGGTGGTATTTCGTCGCCACCTAAGTTTTCGATATCATCGTTACCTTGCGGTAAATGTTGATGCCCATCACCACGTTTTTCAAGCATAATAAGGTTATCACCTACAATTTCAGTAGCATGCTTTTTTACTCCTTCCTTATCTTCCCAATGGCGTGTTTTTAAACGACCTTCTATATATACTAGGCTTCCCTTATGCAAATACTTTTGAGCTAACTCGGCCAGCCCGCGCCACAGAACAACGGTATGCCATTCTGTTTGTGAAATCAAACGGCCTGTTCTGTCTTTGTAAGTTTCAGTTGTTGCTAACGGAAATTTTGCCACAGCGATATTGCCTTCCAAATACTGAATATCAGGCTCTTTTCCCAAATTACCAATCAGCATTACACGGTTTACGCCACGCATAAAAATTATTTTACGTTCTTCTAAAAATCTTTAAAATGAAAGATACAGAAATTTCAAAACAAGTATCAGGTTTTTACATCATTGTTATCAAGGACATATTTTAGGTTAAAGGGGCTGCATCGAGGTACTGATTAATAATTTTAGGAAATGCTAACTGCTTAATTTCATTTACCGTAAGGTATTCGTAATGCTGCAAACTGGCTGGTATTGTAACAAGTTGCAAAGCCACAAACTGTGCATGTATGGTTTGATGCGTTAGTTGCTGCTTTAATGGCCGGCTAACATGCTTAATACGTAATAAAGTATTGGGCCATTGTTCGTTCCACCACTTACGGGCATCTTGGGAATTGAAAACTTGCTTTTCGCCTGTTTCTACCAAATAAAATTCGTGTAATTGCTGCCAAATATCGCTACCATTCCGCTGATGAATGAGCCATTTGCCATTGTGTTCTATAACAAAATAGGTGAGCCAGCGGTTCTTCTTAACAAGTGTTTTTGCTTTTACCGGAAGGTGATGTACCTTACCAGTTGCATAAGCAACACAATTTTGTTGTAAGGGGCAGCTACCGCATTTAGGTTGTAATGGCGTACATACGGTAGCGCCAAAATCCATGATGGCTTGGTTATACTCGGCAGGGGTATCGGTGGCTAGCATTTGCTGGGCCAGTGCTTTGAATAAAAGTTGCCCTTCGATGCTATCGGTAGGTGTATTGTTGCCGCTAAAACGGGCAAGTACACGGTATACATTACCATCAATAACCGCATATGGTAGGTTAAATGCGAATGATGCAATAGCAGCCGCCGTGTAAGGGCCAACGCCTTTTAGTGCCAATAAATCGTTGTAATTATTGGGAAAATTGCCCCCTTGTGCCGCAATATACCTTGCGGTAAATAAAAGATTACGGCAACGATTGTAGTAGCCCAATCCTTCCCATAATTTGAATATGGCTTCATCTTTAGCAGCGGCCAGTGCGTGTATTGTTGGGTAAGCTTCAATGAACTTTTCATAGTAAGGCAGGCCCTGTTCTACCCTTGTTTGCTGCAAAATAATTTCGCTCAGCCAAATTTTATAAGGGTCTTTAATACCCTTCCACGGCATGTTGCGTACATTTTTTGTGTTATGCCATTGTAATAATACAGTTGTAAAAAAAGAATTGCTCACTGCCATATTGGTTGTAACAATAAAAACGAATACAAGGTTAAAACATTCGTATGGCCGTATGAATTTTTTGAAAATTCTGCTTAATAACTTGTGTAAGCAGTTTTACAATAATATTTTTACCATATGCAATACCCAAAGAATCAATGCTTTATGCTTAACACATTATTGTTTAGTGTTGTTAAATCATGCATTTTGTATAACTTTAAAGAAGAATTAAAGACAATCTATTAAACACTATCGATGAGAAAGTCTGACCTTATAGATAGAATTGCAGAACAAACAGGCATACCGAAAGTAGATATTTTAGTAGTGGTTGAAGCTTTCATTAAAGAAGTAAAACTAAGCCTTAAACAAGGTACAACCGTTTATTTACGTGGGTTTGGTAGCTTCTTAACCAAACGTAGAGCTGCCAAAGTTGGTCGCAATATCAAAAAGAATATTGCTATTGATATTCCCGCACATACCATACCTGCTTTCAAGCCTTCAAAAGAATTTTTAGCAGAAATAAAAGACGCCCCTGCAAGTCAAGAGGTAATTGTAGACGATTAAAATCGTTAAAACCTAATTTCACTGAACCTGCTTTAACCCGCTTACAGTAATTTTGCAGCCTTAACTGAAAGCATGCAAAAGAAACAATGGTACTGGGTAGCAGGTACGCTTGCGGTAACACTAGTTATTTATTTTCTAGCACCTACCCAAGCTAAACAAAAGGCACCTGCCAACATGGCGGCAGCACCTGCAACCCCGCCAAGTGTAAACATTGTATCGGCTGATACCGTTATTTTAGGTGCCATTAAAGAACTTAAAAGCACCGAGCAAGCCACCGCCAGATACCTTTGGGAGCAAACTAAAAATGCAACCGGAGCCAATGCCATAGGCCTATACAAACAAGCTGCTACCTTTTGGGGCGATACTTTGCACAACCATATTTTAGGAGCCTATTATTTAGGAAAAGCGGCTCTGTTGGAAAATTCTGAGAAAAACCTCACCTTTGCAGCCCGTTTGTTGTTAGACGAAGTGATGCAAGGAGCCCAACCAGCCCTACAAAGCTGGATGGCAAATGAAGCGAAAGGATTTTTTGAAAAGCTGGTAGCACAAAATCCAAACAACGATTCGGCTGTTATTGCAATTGGCGCATGTTATATGTTCGGCAATATTGCTGCTAACCCAATGGAAGGTATTTTAAAAGTACGATCCATCGCAGAAAAAGACCCGAACAATATGTATGCTCAGTTCATGCTTGGTCTAGGTGGTTTAAGAAGCGGACAAATCGATAAAGCCATCGAACGCTTTTTAAAAGTTACTGAAAAGCAACCAAGCAATATCGAAGCAACTTTATTGCTAGCCGATGCATACGACAGAAAAGGGGATAAAATGAATGCTGTAAGTTGGTACCGCAAAGCCAGCAACCTCATTCAAATACCCGAAGCTAAAAAAGACATTGAAGAGCGTATCAAAACGCTTCAACAATAAAACTGTATTTGTTAACTAAAATTTGAACAACAATGCCTTGCGGTAAAAAAAGAAAACGTCATAAGATTGCGACGCACAAAAGAAAAAAGAGACTTCGTAAGAACCGCCATAAGAAAAAGAACAAATAGTTCTTTCGCTTCTTAGAAAGTTCAAAAATTATATCAAAATAATGCCGGCGGAGTCCTCCATCGGCATTATTTTCTGATAACACACTACCTCACTTAGTTGAATACGCTGGCAACTTTACCTTTCCTTTCCTAAAGTACTTACAGCGAAATCCAAAACGAGTGTTATGGCATTGTTTTGTTTTTCGCCCTAATTATCTATTACTTTATAGTTGCCATTTGTGAATAAAGAACTCATTATAAATGCTACGCCCACTGGTGTAGAAATAGCCCTTCTCGAAGATAAAAAGCTCGTTGAACTGCATCATGAGCAGGCCAACGCCAATTTCACTGTTGGAGACCTTTACCTTGGAAAGGTTAAAAAACTGGTGCCTGGTATGAATGCCGCTTTTGTTGATGTTGGTGCCGATAAAGATGGTTTTTTGCACTACACCGATTTAAGTCCTTACATCAGAAGCATACTCAAATTCACGCAAATGAGTATGGTTGATAAAAGAGATGAAGGCCTTGATTTCAGCAAATTCACCGTTGAACCCGAAATTGTAAAAACCGGCAAGGTCAACGAAGTACTTAATGGTAAGCCACATGTACTCGTTCAAATTTTAAAAGAACCTATTGCCTCTAAAGGGCCGCGTTTAAGTTGCGAATTAAGCCTACCAGGCCGTTTTATCGTAATTACACCTTTCAATGATATTGTTGCTGTTAGCAAAAAAATTCACTCTTCCGACGAACGAAAACGACTTCAAAAAATTGTTGAAAGCATTAAACCTAAAAACTTTGGCGTAATTGTACGCACAGCCGCCGAAGGAAAGAATACCGCCGAACTACACGAAGATTTGCAACAGCTTGTTACCACTTGGAAGCAAATTCAACAAAATTTAAAAGGTGCCGAAGCACCCGCCAAAATATTAAGCGAACAAAACAAAACCACCAGTATGCTTCGCGATTTACTCAATGCCGATTTCAATCGCATTGTAGTGAACGATAAAAACATTTACAACGAAACGTACAGCTATCTTCAAAAAATAGCTCCTGAAAAGCAAAACATTGTATCGTTTCACAACAACGGCTACCCCATTTTCGAGCAATACGGTGTTTCAAAACAGGTAAAAGCAAGTTTTGGCAAAACTGTTAACCTACCTAGCGGTGCTTACCTAATTATTGAACATACCGAAGCGCTGCACGTAATAGATGTAAATAGCGGTTATAAAAGTGTAAGCAATAATCAAGAAGATAATGCTTTAGAAACCAACCTAGAAGCAGCGGCAGAAATAGCACGCCAACTTCGCTTACGCGATATTGGCGGTATTATTGTAATAGACTTCATTGATATGAAGTTGCCCGATAACAAAAAGAAGTTGCAAGAAGCCATGGAAAGCTTTATGCGTGCCGACCGTGCCAAACACGCTGTACTACCCATTAGCAAGTTCGGACTTATGCAGGTTACACGCCAACGCATGAAACCTGAAATGAACATTAATACCATGGAAGTGTGCCCTTCTTGCAATGGAACGGGCAAAATTACAAGTACGCACTTGTTGGTAGACGATATTGAGAAACGCTTACACTACCTACTCACACATGGCCATAAACAGCTTACCATTGCGGTACACCCGATTGTACATAGCCATCTTACAAAAGGTTTTTGGAGCTTACGACGTCAATGGTGGTGGCGTTACAAAACCAATATTAAAATAGTAGCCAATACCGATTATTATATTACTGAATTTCAATTCTTCGATGCGAACGAAGAACAAATTAAGCTCTAATACTACAAGCCATGTTTTCCGCATGGCTTGTTTGCTATTTGTAATACCCTTACGGTAAATGGTAACACAACATTTATTGAGTGCACACCTATTTACCGTAAGGTTGTGCTAAACATTCCTTTAACTTGATACAACAAAAATGATAGTGCTATAATTACAAATGTATTTTCAACGTACCAACGCATATCTATGCTCCAACAACCATACAATACTATTTCGGGCAATACATTAGCTTTTTCTTTGAGCATCGTATTTTCTGTATCATCTGCTTTATAGGCAATTTTTTCACTACACCTGGCTTTGTACTCAATTTCTAGCTAGGCCTCTGCCAGATAGTAATATTCATATCGCTTACTGCCACTACCAGTTGCTTTTAGCTATTGGGCTCGCCGCAGGCGAGCCCAATAGCTAAAGAAGAACCTAATTTCATAGTTACAATTAACCAATGGCTTGTGCTAAATCAGCAATCAAATCATCTACTTGCTCAATACCAACACTCAAGCGAATTAAGCTATCACTTAATCCATTTTTCAAACGCTCTTCGCGTGGTATGCTAGCATGCGTCATACTCGCCGGATGATTAATTAAACTCTCCACACCACCAAGGCTTTCCGCTAATGCAAATAAATGTGTGCTACTTAGTACACGCTTTGCTTCTTCAACGCTATCATTTGCCAATACAAAACTTATCATACCTCCAAAACCACGCATTTGCTGTTTAGCAATAGCATAGCCCTTATTATCTTCAAAACCAGGCCAGTACACTTGGCCCACTTTAGGATGCGAGCGTAACCAATGTGCTATTTGTGCACCATTCTCGCAATGGCGTTGCATACGTACATGCAACGTTTTAATACCACGTAACACCAAGAAACAATCTTGAGGGCCTGGCACGGCTCCACAACTTTTTTGAATAAAATAAAGTTGCTCTCTTAGTGTATCGTCATTTACCGCAAGGCAACCTTGTATTACATCGCTATGGCCACCCAAATATTTGGTAGCACTATGCATTACAATATCGGCACCTAGTGTAAGTGGATTTTGTAAATATGGACTAGCACAAGTATTATCAACACATAATAACACCCCATGCTTTTTTGCAATAGCACTTACCGCAGCGATATCAGTAATATTCATCAGCGGGTTGGTAGGTGTTTCTATCCAAAGTAGTTTGGTAGCCGGTGTAATTGCTGCCGCAATATTTGCAACATCGGTAGTATCTACATATTTAAACACAATGCCAAACTTGGCAAATACTTTTGAAAACAAGCGATATGTACCACCATACATATCGTTAGCTGCAACCACCTCATCGCCGGGTTGTAATAATTTTATTACAGCATCGGTAGCGGCAACACCACTGCTAAAAACTAAACCATGCTTTGCATTTTCTAACTCGGCTATGGCATTTTCTAAAGCAAAACGGGTAGGATTTTGGCTGCGTGCATATTCGTAACCTTTATGCGTAGCCGGTGCTTCTTGCACATAAGTACTGGTTTGGTAAATGGGCGTCATTATAGCACCGGTGGTTGGGTCGGGTGCTACGCCTGCATGAATACACTTGGTGTTGATATGATGTTGTGCCATATTGAAAATTGAAAGCGCAAAGATGCTATTTAGTTCATTAACAAAAGCCAACAATTGTTGGTTACAACATTGCAGCTACGCACAAATAACGCCAATCGAAATTATTGGAGGCATGTGCGTCGGCAGCATTAATAGGTGCTTGCAATACCGATTTATGCAGCATTTTAGCTTGTACCAACTTGTGTCGAGCCTCATGAATCAAAGCTTTCATAGCAGGTTGCAACAACCATTGTTGCTGTGGTGGTTCATAACCTATCTTACCCTTACGCCAAGTAATACCTTGCGGTAAATGTGGCTCTACAGCTTTTCGCAGCAACCACTTGGTGTACCCATTTTTAAACTTGTAATGCGATGGTTGTGCAAATGAAAAATTCACCAAATCGTGCATGAGATAGGGCAACCGAATTTCGCTTCCGAATGCCATGCTATTTCTATCGGCATATTGTAACAGCGCTTGTAAGCCCATAATGTGCGTACTGTACCATAAAATATCTTCTACTGTATGAATTACTGGCTTTTCAAGCGTATCAGGGTTACGATACTTCCAGCTAAAATCTATATCGATATACGCTGTACCGTATTGTTGATTGATTGCCTTTTTTTGCAAATGTGCAGCTGCTTTTTCAGGAAAATATCCTGCGGCAATTTGTGCAAAGCCAGCATTAGCTACAAAGCCATTAGCCACCATTTGTTTTCGTTCGCTCCAGTAAGCTTTTTTATTAGTTCGCCATAGTTGTACCAAATACCATTGTACAAAACGTTCATAACCGCCCAACACCTCATCGGCACCCTGGCCATCTAGCAGTACGGTAACACCCGCTGCTTTAGCTGCCTGGTAAATACAATACTGGGTAAATACACTGGCACTTTGCACCGGCATTTCTTGATGCGACATAAAACGTTGCCACTGTGTGGCTAAATCGTTCGCTGTTGGTGTAACAATGTGGTGTGTAACACGGTTCTGATAATGTACCGCTACTTGCTGTGCAAATACTGTTTCATCTTTCTCAAACCCCGGAAAGCCTGCTGTAAAAAAATGAAAATGTTGTGTGTTTGATAGTTGTAACGCTGTAGCAGCAATGGCGGCACTATCAATACCGCCACTAACACTCATCCCAACGGCAACATCGCTACGAAGGCGGCGCTGTACCGATGTTTGTAATAGTTGTTGATATACAGTTACAGCATCATTTACCGTAAGGTTACCATACTGCTCCCAAGCTTGTTGGCGTTGCAATTCAGGCTTATACCACCTACGCATTTGCAACTTACCTAATGCAGGTTGCACAGTTATAAAATTACCCGGAGGCAATTGCAGTATATCGTTATAAAAGGTTTGGGTTGGCTGCAACGGGTTTTGAACCATACCAAGTGTAAGGTAATTAAGCACCCTCGTACCATTAATATTTTTGGGTGCACCAACCTCCCATAAAGCTTTAATTTCACTTGCGAACACCATACTTTCAAAGGCTCTGTTTTGCAGGCCGTACCTAACATGGTAGTACAATGGTTTTTCGCCATACCTATCACGTGCTATCCAAACGGTTTGTGTTGGTTGATGATGTATGGCAAATGCAAACATGCCATCAAACTGGTGCAAAGCCTCGGTAATGCCCCACACCGCTACAGCAGCCAGTATTACTTCAGTATCTGATTGCGTTACAAAAGTTGCTCCTATTGCTTGCAAAGCGGTGCGTAACTCTACATAATTATACAGCTCGCCATTGTACACAATGGTGTATCCATTACGTTGCATGGGCTGGTGGCCTGCCTCAGAAATATCAATGATGCTGAGCCTTCTATGTACCAGCAAAGTGTGTTCATCATCGCTCTGCCACATGCCGCCATCATCGGGGCCACGGTGCTGCAAGCGGTGTGCCATGCGTTGCCCTAATTGGTGTGTTACCAATGCCCGATGCGGTGATATAATGCCTGCTATGCCACACATGGCAGCAAAGTACATACCTTACGGTAAATAATAAGCTTCTGTTCTTGCTTTCGTTGTACTTTGCAAGCATGCATTACGCACCTTACACGCACGAATGGTACATGCACAAGGCCTTACAACAAGCTCAATTGGCATTTGAAAAAGAAGAAATTCCGGTTGGTGCTATCGTTGTATTGCAAGATAAAATTATTGGCAGGGCACATAACATGACAGAACAATTGAACGATGTTACAGCACATGCCGAAATATTGGCTTTAACAGCAGCCTTTAACTACATTGGGGCAAAGTACTTACCCGATGCTACTTTGTACGTAACGCTAGAGCCTTGCCATATGTGTGCCGGTGCTTTGTATTGGAGTAAAATTGGCAGGGTGGTATATGGTGCCAGCGATATAAAGCATGGCTATCGCCATTTTTATGGCAACAACAATGCTATGCACCCTAAAACAGAAATTATTAGTGGTATACTGGCTAATGAATGTGCTGCATTAATGAAAAACTTCTTTAAAGCGAGGCGTTAGGTATTATATCGTTAATACCCATGCATACATACTTGGTATACATATAATCGCTAATACCCTCGGCTCCGCCTTCTTTACCGTAGCCACTTTGTTTAATGCCACCGAAAGGTGCTTCGGCATGTGAAATCAATCCTTCGTTCACACCTACAATACCATACTGCAGTGCTTTGGTAATACGCCATGCCTCGTGAATATTATCGGTAAATAGGTATGCTGCCAAACCATAAATAGTATCGTTCGCCATGGCAATTACTTCGGCCTCGGTATCGTACACATAAATAGCAGTAACAGGACCAAAAATTTCATCTTGATGTAACTGCATGGTTGTATTACATTGTGTAAGTATCGTTGGTTGTAACAGTAATGTATTTGCCGTAAGGCGCTTGCCACCACATACTACCTGTGCTCCTTTTTGGGTAGCATCGTTGATAAGATGCAATACTTTTTGTAGAGCTTTTTCATTAATGAGTGGCCCGATTTGTGTGCCTTTGTGTGCTCCATCGCCTACTTTCATGGCTTGTACTTCTTTTGTGTAGGCAGCTAGAAAAGCATTGTAGACGCCCCGTTGTACATAAATGCGATTGGCACAAACGCAGGTTTGTCCGGCATTACGATACTTACTTTGTAACGTACCCCGAACTGCCGTTGGTATATCTGCATTATTAGTAACTATTAAAGGAGCATTCCCTCCCAGCTCTAAGGACAAACGCTTTACCGTTGTTGCAGCTTTTTCCATGAGCCAACGACCCGTAGCAGTACTGCCAGTAAAAGTAATTTTTTGTACTAGCGGATGTGTTGCTAACACCTCTCCTACCGTTTGTGGCTGTGCGGTAGTAACTACATTAAGTACGCCAGCAGGCAAGCCTGCTTCGGCAGCTAGGTGTGCTAGGGCTAATGCACAAAGAGGCGTGTCTTCCGCAGGCTTTAATACTACCGTACAGCCGGCAGCCAATGCAGGTGCTAACTTTCTTGTTACCATGGCTATCGGAAAGTTCCAAGGAGTAATAGCGGCTACCACACCCACAGGTGCTTTTAAAGTTAAAAGCTGCTTTTGTGCTGCTACCGTAGGCATTGTAATACCATTGGTTCTGAATGCTTCGTTAGCAAACCAACTGATGAAACTGGCACCATATTGCACCTCGCCAAGGGCTTCATGAATAGGCTTGCCTTGCTCGGCTGTTAGCAATGCTGCTAGTGCAGTTGCATTGTTTATAATCAATTGATGCCACTGTAATAGTATGGTACTACGTTGCTGCACTGTAGTGTGTTGCCATGTTTGAAAAGCAGTGTGTGCTGCTTCAACTGCATTTACCGTAAGGTGTGCATCGGCATTGGTTACCGAGGTAATAACTTGTTGTGTTGCAGGATTAACCACATCAAAGGTTGTTGCAGCAGATAGCCACTGATTATTTATGAAGCTTTGGTTGAATAATAAATGCTGATACATGGTTGTAGAAGCACTATAAAGTTTATTAAATAATTGGTTGCAGTTGCGGAGCTGCAAGATTAAAGGTACCTTTGTAATACTTACGTACCCAAATACTGAATGCAAGTTTTTTTGTTTAATTCTATACCTTCAGGTTATTGTAAGGGGGGGAATACATACCGTATAAATTCAATACTAAATACAAAATGTGCGACAAATGCACAAACGGTGCGGCTTACAGCCAATTTAAGCTGT
Organism: Chitinophagaceae bacterium; assembly: GCA_046296295.1. GTDB lineage: Bacteria > Bacteroidota > Bacteroidia > Chitinophagales > Chitinophagaceae > UBA10646. Next base: position 32,889 of record JBKBLG010000021.1, read on the forward strand.
AACGCAGAAAAAAACGTACCGTAAATA
>JBKBLG010000022.1:0-31390 GCA_046296295.1 Chitinophagaceae bacterium
GGGGCGGCCTGAGGCCGCCCCACCATCTTTATAACAACTTCAATTTTATAAGCTAATTAATTGCAAGCTAATACTACTATACCAGGTAGTACCAAGGCTGGTAGTAAGTACCTCTCTTGCTTCATCGCCATTATACTGATTCACTACGTTAAAGCGCCCATTAATTCGTACACCTGCTTGAATACTAACCCACCAAAAACCGGCAACACTCCTTTCATACAATAACCTAGGTTTTATTTCGCCTCTTTGCAAGTATAAGGTACCATTACTGTTGCTTTGATACAATAAGTATTGATTACCCTCTAATTCAAAACCTGCGAACAACATAGATTTCGGATTAACGTTGTAGCGAATATGCCCCCGGGCAGGTAGTAGTAATTCCATACCCCATTTATCATTAAAGGTTTTGTTCCATAAAATTACGGGTATGATAAGTGGACGGCCTAGGCGATATGTTCTGCTAGCACCTACAGCAATCATACTATTGTCGCTTTTCTTCCATCCATATAACAGGCTTCCATTTACCGTAAGGGCTTTAGTAGTAATATTACTTAGGCTATTGGCACTCCAGTTGGCATCGGCATTGGTTTGTAAGAGAAAAAAATTTTTATCGTTCAAAGGTTTAAAAATAATAGTTCCAATACCTGCAGTATGCATACCGTTGTTAAGTACACTTTGAATAGGGGTGTTGTAATGTTGATGACCACTTAGGCCAAAACCACTTCGCCAATAGTTAGCATTAACATTGGCAACCAATTTGTTGGTAGATATTACCGGTGTGCTGAAACCTAAGCGTAAGCCACGAACATTATTCACCTGATGCCGATATGGTGTAATGCTTGTAGGTGTAGAAGTGATATAACTAATAGGGAAAGCTCCTTGTATTTCGTATCCGATGCTTATAAACTTATTGGCAGATTGGTTTAATACTTTTGGAGAACAATAAGTTTTAGTAGGAGTAGCATCTACATCCTCAAACTGAAATTTGGGTAATGAGTCTTGGGCTGTAGCATTAATGCCAGCAATCGCTGCCAACATCAACAACATTGATTTCTGCATGTACAAGCAATTTTTTTCAAAATAATCTTAAGCAGCGATATGTTGAATTACCATTAACGAAAACCTTTTTCGTTTTCTAGTTCAAACATAGCAGCCCAAAGCTTACCTGTTACATACATACGTTGTGTTGCACTATCGTAAGCAATGCCATTTAAAACGTTACCCAACATTTCATCGTTGGGGTTGTAGGGAATACTATTTTTTTCTCGAATGCCTGTTAAATCCATCTTGCCTACTACACGGCCACTTGTTGGATCAATTTTGTAAATAATATTAGCACCATATTGGTTGGCATACACATAGCCGTGTATGTATTCAAGCTCATTAATATTACCCACAGGCCCGTTATTATCAGTAACGCCAACTGTTTTTAAAATTTTAAAACTAGAGGGTTCAACAAAATATAGGTTGCTCGATCCTGTACTAATAATCAAATGTTTTCCATCATGTGTTAAGCCCCAACCTTCATAAGGCCATTCAAATGTTTGCAGCTTTTGTAGTGTATTAGCATCGTACACGAAAACTTCATTATTCTGCCAGGTAAGCTGATAAATTTTACCATTAAGTAATGTTACACCTTCTCCAAAATAGGCATATGGCAAGCTGATGGCTTTAGTACTCTTGCCATCTTGTAGGTTTGTGTACATTAATTTACTAAAACCATTGCGGCCCGTGCCTTCCAGTAATTTTCCATTAACAAACACTAGGCCTTGGGTATAGCTACTGGTATCGTGTGGGTATATTTTCCTTACGGTAAATGGGATATCGGCAATTTGAAAGGTCGAAATATTTTCATAAGTGCTACTATTGTTGTTATCATTATTGGTAGTAGCATCAGAGCCACAAGCTTGTAAGGTTAAAGTGGCAATGATTATTCCGATAAAATGTAAGCGCATGATTGTAATTATAAGGTGCTAAAAATACAACAGCCGCTAATTTGTAGCGGCTGTGTATTAAATATTTACGTAAGTAAATGCTTATTGCTTAATTACTGTTTTTGTGAATGCTTCACCATTTACAAGAAGTCGTACAACATAAGTGCCTGGTGTTGTTAAGTAGAATGGAACTGTATGGGTGCCTTCTGCTAGCTCACCTTTATTGATAGATGTAACTACTTTACCATCGAGCCCTGTGATCTGAATGCTCACTTGTGCTTTTTGATCAAGATTCAAACGTACAGCACCTTCTTTTTGAATGGGGTTAGGTAAGATATCCCAAACAAATTTTGCTTTGTTGATAGTTACAATTCTGCTGTATGAGGTTTTGCCATCAAAATCAACTTGTTGTATGCGATAGTACACAACACCACCCTTCACATTAGCATCTGTAAAGCTGTACGATGCACCGTTAGCAATGTTACTGCCTTTTACAAAACCAATTGTAGAGAAGTTTTTACCATCTAGGCTACGTTCAACATTGAAGCCTTTATTGTTTTGCTCAGAAAGTGTGTTCCAATTTAAAAGAGCATCGTTACCCTTTAAGGTTCCTTGGAAGGTACCAAAACTTACAGGTAAGTTAGTGGCAAATACTACACCAATCTGCGGACGGAAATTGTTAGGTGATAAATCTGACCAAACAGTTGATGTTACTCCTCTAAAATAGAAAGTACTAGTACGAATGGGATTTTCTTGTTCAAAACCAATTCTTACAGCTCCTGCTAATTGGCGAATACCTACAAAGAAATCGCCATTAACTGCTGGTTGGCTTGGGATATTGATTGTATTAAGCCCTTGTACACCAGTAATGTTCGAAACGCTATCAATTAAAGTGCCAGGTGTTAAGTTGGCACCGACGGCATTATATAACACTACTGTAAAGTTTCCGGCAGTACCCAAACCAATTTTCACTTGTGATACATTGTTGGCACCACCATTAAAACGAGCTACAATTTGTGCACTTTCTCCAACATTTAAAGATCCTGGTGTTGCACTTGTAGCATAACTTAATTCGTTATCACTAACTGTTTGTGCTGCTGCAGTAGCTGAATTGTTATTAGATACAAGATCACCTGCTAGCACAACACTTGAACTAATAGTGTTAGTACCAATGTTAGATGGTCTAAAAGTGCTAAAAGTGAGAGTGCCAGCAGCACCAGGTGCGAATGTTGTAATTGTTGCAGAGTCGCTGAAAGTATTGCTGCCTGTAACATTTAAGTATACTTTGAAGTTACGAGCAGTATCAGTACCAAAGTTGGCTAAACGAACACGTACTGGAGCAATGGCTCCTCTACCTGCTGTTAAATAAGAATAAACATTAGTTACAGCTACATCGAATTGAGGTGCAGCTACAGGCGTAAATGTATAAGTTAGCCCTGATGGGGGTGCTGTAGAAATAGTATTAGTTTCTGTAGTATTACTTGCTGTTGCATTTGTACTTAGTCCATTTATAGATAAAAATGTTCCGCCTGCAGCAGTTAAGCCAACGCTGGCGCTTGCAGAATTTGGAGTACCACCTTCGTTGTTATAAACGAATTGGATGATGTTGCTACCTTCTGCTAGTCTTACTTGAAAACTTACTGCAGGGCTTGTTGCTTCCCAATCCCATAATACGTTGCTGTACTGCACTACAAAAACCCTATTAGGTGCACTACCTTGAATAGCATAGGTAATATTGGCCGACGATTGAACATCTAGATCGTCCCATAAAGGAGCAATTAACGGGCGAGCAGCAGCAAAGCCTGTGCCTAGATTATTATTAACAAATCCATTCGGAAAATTACCAAATCCGAGTACGCCATTTGAATGCAGGCTAATACTATCGTAAGAAGTTCCATTGTACACGAAAGTGAAACCAATAGGTATTTTGTTTTGATATCCTTCGTCGGCTGGCCCAGCACCTGTTACGCCTGCACTTGTTAGTGTACTTGCTGTACCACCAGATAATGGAGCGTAAGTGCCGCTTGAGGCCGTGAATGAATAGTTAACCTGAGCATAAGCTTGAAGCCCTGCAAGTGTTAAGCAGGTTAGTAGAAATTTTTTCATGTTTACTTTTTTATCGCCGTAAATTACAATTTTAGAAAGAAACTCTTATACCGTTGCTATAATTTTTTCGGCAAAGCTTGGTGATGTTGCAACCCCCATTCCGTTACATGCGGTTGCTGCCCATACCCCTTCACTTAGGGGTTGTAATGTTGGTTGCTTATTGTTGGTAAAGCACATAATACCTGCCCATGCATATTCAATGCAAGGAATTTCATAGCTAGTATGATTTTGTAGGTAGCTTATTAAGTGTTCTGTTAGGTCAGTTGTATTTAAGTCGGTAGTTGTTTCTGCTTCAAAGCAAGTATGGCGGCCACCGCCAATTAAAATACGATTTTCAACATTTCTAAAGTAGTAGTATCCTGCCTCGCTATGAAAAGTTCCCTTTAATGTTAGGCCTTTGATAGGGGCAGTAACAATTACTTGGCCGCGGCCTGGTAGCCACAGTATTTGAGGTGCAAGCTGCATGCTAAATGCATTGGTGCATAACAGTAGGCGTTCGGTTGTTAAAATGCCCCTATTAGTTTGAACATTAACATAAGTTCCAACACGGTTCCAACTAATTACATTGCAACCATATCTTATTGTTACACCTTGTGCTACTGCATAGTTAGCCAAATGATACATGGCGTAGCCACTGTGTATGCTGCCTTCAGCAGAACTCTTAATAAGTGCCGAAAAATTCCGCAAACCTTGTTGTGATAATGTTTCCGTAACTACTTGAAATGTGTTTTCGGTGGCAGTAATATTGGTAAGTAGCCCATTCAAATACGGAAGTGCATCTAGGGCAGAGGTATCATTTGCCGTAAGGCACTCAAAACCGCCACAAGGGTTAAAGCAAAGTTTTTCATCGCCTAGCCACTGCCTTAATTGAGCAATACCTTTGTAGCGCATTTCAACAATAGCTAGGGTTTCAGATTCGCTGGTTTGTTCTATATCGTGCAGTAACTCTGTAGGGCTGCCAAAGCAGGCGAATCCTGCATTGCGTGTACTGGCACCGGTAGGTATGGCATGTGCTTCTACAACCAATATACGCCATGTAGGGTGTTGTTGTTTGGCGTGAATAGCACAACTCAAGCCAAGAATGCCTGCTCCAACAATGATAATATCGAACGGCTGATACCAAACGGGCTGTTCCCAAAAACTAATATTCATAGTAGTAACCTTACGGTAAATGTAATTGCCTTTAACATTGATTTCTCAGGAAGCTTTGTATTATTGCTTTATAAGCAACTTATTATGAAAAAGACGTTTGTAGTATTAGCATTTCTTACCGCAATCATGCATGAAGCCGATGCTCAAGGCATAAAAGGTTTAATGAAAAATGCTACCGGAGGTAGTGATACCACAAAACCTGCCACAACAGCACCTACTTCGGGTACTATTATAGGTAAGGTTTTTAACGGACGCAGTGGCATGGGTTTAACACAAGAAGATGTGGCAGAAGGATTAAAGCAAGCTTTGAGTCAGGGTGTGAACCGAAGCACTAGTCAGTTGGCTAGTGTAGATGGTTTTTTAAAGAATGCAGCAGTAAAGGTATTGTTGCCACCCGAGTTACAACAAGTAGAACAATCGTTGCGCAAGCTTGGTATGGGTAAATTAGTAGACGATGCTATTACAAGTATGAATCGTGCTGCTGAAGATGCAGCAGGCCAGGCAGCGCCAATATTTTTGAATGCTATCAAGCAAATGACCGTACAAGATGGTTTTGCTATTTTGCGAGGTGCCGATACAAGTGCAACAAGTTATTTGCGTAACAAAACTTTAGCACCATTAACAGATGTGTTTCGGCCGGTAATTCAAGGTAGCCTCGAAAAAGTAGGTGCTACCAAATATTGGGCAGATATGATTAATGCTTATAACAAAGTAAGCTTTAATAAAGTAAATCCTGATTTGACCGGTTATGTAACTGATAAAGCGCTATATGGTGTGTTTTATCAGGTAGCACAAGAAGAAGTGAATATTAGAAAAAATCCTGCGGCGAGAACTACTGATTTGCTGAAAAAAGTATTTGGCGGTAGTTAATTTATTTTCATTTACCGTAAGGCATACTTATAACAAAGGGAGCTGTAAAGGCTCCTTTGTTGTTTAATAATCAATAACTTCTACTTTCCAAGTACTGTTTGTATTACGGTGCAGTATAAATATTTTGCCATATTCTGTTTCAGGGAGCGGACTAAATCGCTGTTCGTTGAGCAATAAATTAGCAAGTGCAGGTGTTGTATTGCTATGGCCAACCACCAGAACAACCTCTTTTTGTAAGGCAAGTAGCGCTTGTGCAAAATTGTTTAATGCTCCATTCTTGTATTCATAAGTTTGTATTGCTAATTGCTTTTTGGTAGCAAATGGGGCGGCCGTTTGCTGGGTTCTGGTAAAGTTGGTACTATATACTTGTGTTACTGCGTACGATTCTAAAATTTGTACTAACCGTTGTGCTCTGGCTGCACCTGCTGTTGATAGCGATGGGTTGGCGGCCATCATTTGGCTGCCTTGCGTGCTAGTATCTTTCTCGGCATGTCGCACAAGAATGTAGGTTGTTTGTGCATTTGCAACCAATGTAGTCAAGAAAATAACTGTAAGGCTTAGAATAATGTAACGCCAAATGGCATTTTTGTACATGATGAGGTATTTTAGGCAAACTTATCGGATTGGTAACATTGTACTACTGCTTTGTAGGATGTATATTTGTAATAATCAAAACTAATTTAATACCCCAGTACGGCGACATGAAGAAACACTTACTTTATTTTTTGATGATGGGGTTGTTTTTGTTGATGGTTTCTGTGGTACAGGCACAAAGCGATAGTGCTGTTAGTATACCACAAAGAACAAAGTCGGGGCGTTTAAAATACCCGCTTGTGGTGAGGCCAGAAGAAATATCGGCAGGCATGTTTTTTGGCTACAATAATAGCAACCTAGCAAAAGCAACCGTTAAACATCGAAGCGCATTTCACGTTGGTGGATATTTTACATTTCGATTAACTCCGCATTGGGAGTTTCAGCCGGAAATACAGTTTTCATTACAAGGGGCTATTGTTAAAAACAGAATTGGCGAAATAAGAGAGTTGTACACGAGTAACGTGTTGCTTCCTCTTACGTTCATATATACCCCCAAAAAATACAAAGGCCCTTATTTTCAGTTCGGCTTTCAGCCAGTAACAGTTACATATTTCGTATATGGTAATCAAAATAACTTTCGTATTAGAAATAAATTTTGGGTGAGTGATGTTGAGGCTTTGTTGGGCGTAGGTTGGGCTATTAATCCAGATTGGGGTTTTTATGTAAGGTATAATCATGGCTTCAAACAATTGAATCGTTCCGATGCTATAGCAGGTGTACCAGTTCGTAATCGGGTGTATCAGGCCGGTATCTTTTTTAATATAGATCGTTGGTAGTTTTGTTGTGTACTTGCGTAAATGATTTACCGCAAGGTGTTGTATCATCAAGTATATGGGGCTCGCCGAAGGCGAGCCCCATATACTTGATGATATGTTCAAACTTCGAAAAATTGTTTATAAACCATCACTCACCAAATTAAATAATTGAAGATATAGTTCTCTCTTCTCCTCATTTAATAAGTCTTTCGTGAAAATGATAGCAGCATATTTCTTTTTGAAATCAATGATAGGCCAAGTGCCAAATAAGCCAGGGCTAGATATAACTACACCATTACCTTTTTCATCGGTTTCTTGTAGCCATACACCCAAGCCATAGCTAAAGCCTTGTGCATTCTTGGGGGCAAACTTCATTTTGCCGGCATCTACTTGTTGCGTTTTCATAAGTGCAATACTCTCTGTCGATAAAAATTTGCGACCGTTAACGGTACCACCCGCTAAAATCATGTTTAAGAACTTGCCATAGTCGTCGGCTGTACTTCTTGCACCGCCGCTAGGGTTGGGGGCGCCCACACCACTTTCGTTGCTAAAGCTCGTTTGCTTCATTCCCAAAGGCCTAAATAACTTTTCTTGTGCAATTCTGTCGAAGGGCTTTTTGGTAACAATTTCGCAAATACGTGCGGCAATGTTTAAGCCTACACCGCTGTATCTGAAAGCTTCGCCAGCATTTTCAACAATATCTCTCTTGCTTGCAAAATCATTTACCTCAGCTTCTAAGTTTTCATATTTGCCACGTTGAATTAATGCACGAAGCCCTCTATCGGCTTCAATACCGGTTTGATGTGTAAGACAATGCCTTATTGTAATATAGCTCTTATTGTATTTCCCGAATATGGGAATATAATCTACCACTTTATCATCAAGGCCTAACTTACCTTCATCAATCAACATCAAAACAACGGCTGCCGTTAACCACTTGCTTGCGCTTGCTATTGGAGCAGCCGTACTTGCCTTCATGTCGCCGAGTTCTTTTTTATAAATGGTTTTACCATCTTTCCAAATCATCATTACCGCATCATTACCAATTGCTTTTTTGTTTTTTATAAGCATACTCGATAGCAGTGCTGTATCTACCTGAGCACACACTACCTGAAATTTTAGCAGTAAAATTAGTGCTGTACTGACATTTATGCATTTGCGTAAGTTCAAAAACGACATTTTTTCTGATTTTTTGTATTTGGTGAAACATTTGGAAAGTAATAACAAAGCAATCAAAGTAAAGACTTTAACGATTGCAGAAAGTTACCAATACCCTAAAAAAAGTGAAGTATGAATCTAAGCAATTATACCATTAAAGCTCAGGAATTACTGCAAGCGGCACAGCAATTGGCGTTCAACGGTAATCATCCTAATATTGAAACAGAACATTTGTTATTAGCATTACTTGCTGATAAAGAGAGCACTATACCATTTTTACTTAAAAAAAATAATGTGAATCTCACCTATGTAGAGCAAAAACTGCAAGATGCACTACGGAAATTACCTAAAAATACCAGTGGCGAACCTGCGCAAGTAATTAGCCGCGAAGCTAATAATGCACTGCTTCGAGCCAATAGCCAGCTAAAAACTTTTGGCGACGAATTTGTGAGTGTTGAGCATATACTGCTAGGCTTGGCCGATGGTAACGATAATACTGCTACCATTTTAAAAGATGCTGGCCTTACGGTAAAAGGATTAATCGCAGCCATTAAAGATGTTCGAAAAGGCTCTACAGTCAATAGTGCCACACAGAGTCAGCAGTTCAACGCACTACAGAAGTATGCTAAAAATTTGAACGAGTTAGCCAGTGCCGGTAAGCTAGATCCGGTTATTGGTAGAGATGAAGAAATTCGAAGAACACTACATATTCTTAGCCGCCGCAGTAAAAACAACCCCATTTTAGTTGGTGAGCCTGGCGTGGGTAAAACAGCTATTGTTGAAGGTTTGGCACATAGAATTGTAAATGGTGATGTGCCGGAGAATTTAAAATCAAAGACTATTTACGCACTTGACATGGGACTTTTAATTGCCGGTGCTAAATACAAAGGTGAGTTTGAAGAACGCTTAAAAGGTGTAGTTAAAGAAGTGGCTGCAAGTGATGGAGAAATTATTTTATTCATCGATGAAATTCACACACTGGTAGGTGCCGGTGGCGGTGAAGGTGCTATGGATGCCGCTAATATTTTAAAGCCAGCATTAGCTCGTGGCGAATTACGTGCAGTGGGTGCTACTACACTCAACGAATACCAAAAATATTTTGAAAAAGACAAAGCGCTTGAGCGTAGATTCCAAAAAGTAATGGTAAGTGAGCCTACAGTTGAAGATGCTATCAGCATTTTGAGAGGTTTGAAAGATAGATACGAAGCACACCACCATGTACGCATTAAAGATGAAGCTATTATTGCAGCAGTTGAATTAAGCCACCGTTACATAACAGATCGTTTCTTGCCTGACAAAGCCATTGATTTAGTTGATGAGAGTGCCGCTAAGTTGCGTTTAGAAATGAATAGTATGCCTGAAGAGTTAGATCGATTAGAACGACAGATCCGACAATTAGAGATTGAAAGAGAAGCTATTAAAAGGGAGAATGATGAGGAAAAGCTAAAAGTACTCGGCGTTGAAATTGCTAACTTGCTGGTAGAACGTGATAGCTTTAAAGCAAAGTGGCAAGGAGAAAAAGAAAGGGTAGATGCACTTCAAAATGCAAAGCTACAAATTGAGCAACTTAAGCAAGAGGCGGAAAAGGCAGAACGTAATGGCGACTACGGTAAGGTGGCGGAAATACGTTACGGTAAGCTGCAAGAGCAAGAAAAACTTGTCGCTAAGTTAAGTGCAGAAATTAATGCAAGTGCCGATAAGCGCATCATGAAAGAAGAAGTAGATGCAGAGGATATTGCAGAAAGTGTAGCTAAAGCAACTGGTATACCTGTAAGTAAAATGCTGCAAAGTGAACGTGAGAAATTACTGTTGCTAGAAGATGAATTGCATAAGCGTGTGGTAGGGCAAGAAGAGGCTATCACAGCCGTTGCCGATGCTATTCGAAGAAGTAGAGCTGGATTAAGTGATCCTAAAAAACCAATAGGCAGCTTCATATTTTTAGGTACTACCGGCGTGGGTAAAACAGAGCTTGCGAAAGCTTTGGCCGATTATCTTTTCGATGATGAAAACTTACTCACCCGAATTGATATGAGTGAGTACCAAGAAAAGCATACCGTAAGTAGATTAGTAGGTGCGCCTCCGGGCTATGTTGGTTACGATGAGGGCGGGCAACTTACCGAAGCTGTTCGCAGAAAACCATATAGCGTGGTGCTACTCGATGAAATTGAAAAAGCACACCCCGATGTTTGGAACGTACTATTACAAGTACTCGACGATGGTAGGCTTACCGATAATAAAGGTCGTGTGGTTAATTTCAAAAATACCATCATCATTATGACGAGCAATTTAGGTAGCCACATTATTCAAGAAACGTTTGAACGCGTACCACCAAGAGCGGTAGAAGAAGCTGCTGATCATGCGAAGCAGCAAGTAATGGAACTCTTGAAACAAACAGTACGGCCAGAGTTTTTAAATCGGGTAGATGAAATCATAATGTTTCACCCATTGCTAAAAAATAATATTAAAGAGATAATTCATATTCAGTTGCAGGCGTTGCAACAGTTGGTACAAAAAAATGGTGTTCAGCTACAGTTCAGCGATTACCTCTACGACTTCCTTGCAGAGCATGGCTTTGATATGCAGTTTGGTGCACGTCCGCTAAAACGATTGATACAAAAAGAAATTGTGAATGCTTTGAGTAAGAAAATTTTGAGTGGTGCTATCGATAAAGCACATCCGGTATTGGTAGATGTGTTTGATAATATTGTAGTGTTTAGAAATGCCGATGAACAAGCGTAACACATTTACGCAAGCACAATTACATACATGCGTTAACAACAGCAAAGGCTCGCCTCTGGCGAGCCTTTGCTGTTGTTAATATTATGAAGTTTCTAAAAAAGACCGAACAAGCTACCATCAATTTTAGTGATGATTTCACCGAAATCCTCTTCTCGCTCGCCAAATTTATTTTTATCTACATCAATCACCAAAATCGGGCCTTCATTATAATTTTCTATCCACTTATTATACAACTCGTTTAATTTCTTTAAATAATCGAGCCTGATGTTTTCTTCATATTCACGGCCACGTTTTTGAATTTGTCCAACTAAAGTTGGTACCGAAGCTTTTAGATAAATCATTAAATCAGGTGGTTGTACCATCGACTTCAATGTTTGAAAAAACTGATAGTAGTTTTCAAAATCACGCTTCGTCATCAATCCCATTTCATGTAGGTTGGGGGCAAAAATGTTGGCGTCTTCATAAATCGTACGATCTTGAATAACAGTTTCAGTGCCCCGCTGTATTTCTAGCAGTTGGTTTAAACGGCTATTCAAAAAATAAATTTGAAGGTTGAAGCTCCAACGTGGCATATCCTCATAAAAATCATTGAGGTAAGGGTTGTGATCAACATCTTCAAACTGTGGAATCCATTTGTAATGCTTACTTAACATTTCAGTAAGCGTTGTTTTGCCAGCACCAATGTTACCGGCAACTGCAATATGTTTTGGTTTTCTCTGCTGTTTCAAAACCTGTAGTTTTCAATTTTTTGCGAAAGGTTACAATGTTACAGATAATTTACACCTACTGCATCACGAACAAGCTGCAAAGTTTGTTGTGCACTTGAACGAGCTTTGGCAGCGCCGTGTTCAATGATTTCTTTCAATTGCTTGGTATCGTTTTGTAAAGCAGCAGCCTTTTCTCTAATGGGTGCAATAAATTGCACCATATCTTCTGCTAATTGCTTTTTCATATCCCCATAACGTATGGTACATTGGTTAAATTGATGTTCAAAATGGGCTACGGTATCGGCATTACTTACTAGCCCCATTAGAGTGAATAAGTTTTGAATATAATCTGGCTTAATACTGTTAGGTTCTGTTGGACCGCTATCAGTTTTGGCCTTCATAATTTTTTTACGGATGTCTTCATCTGTATCGGCAAGGTATAATGTAGCCATTTGGTTTTCGCTTTTACTCATTTTGCCATTACCATCTAAACTCATCACTTTTACTAATTCGCTACCATAGTTAAAAGCCTGTGGCGATGGAAATACGTTGCCATACCGATAATTAAAACGCTCTGCAAAATTTCTTGCCATTTCTAAGTGCTGCTCTTGGTCTTTGCCCACTGGTACTTTAACGGCTCTATGTATTAAAATATCAGCAGCTTGTAATACCGGATAGGTGAGTAAGCCCGCATTCACATTTTCAGGTTGTAATCGAACCTTATCTTTAAAAGTGGTGGTTTTTTCAAGTTCACCTTTGTAAGCAAGCATGTTTAAGTACAAGTACAATTCTGAAATTTCGGGTACACTACTCTGTACATAAAAGGCAGCCTTTTCAGGGTCGAGGCCACAGGCAATGTTCTCTGCAACCACTCTCAAAACACTTTGCTGTAAGGTTTTGGTATCGGGGTGGGTGGTTAAACTATGCCAATCGGCTACAAAAAAATAACATTCATAATCGTGTTGCATGCGAACGTAGTTACGCATTGCGCCAAAATAATTACCTAAGTGCAAGAAACCCGTAGGTCTGATACCGCTTAATACTACCTCTTTACTCATAGTGGGCGAAGATAGCAATTGGCGGTGCAGTTGCCTTTCTTATCATCGTAAATTTTACAAGCAAATGGTTCCGCCTGCGTAAGTCATTTGCCGTAAGGCTAATAATTACCTTACGGTAAATGTTTGTATGCCTTACTGAAGTAATTTCGTATGTATGATTGAGTTACGTAACGTTAGCAAAACTTTTGGGGATAAACAGGTACTGAAGGGTATAGATGCTACTATGGAGCCTGGTAAGTGTAATTTGATTATTGGTGCAAGTGGTAGCGGGAAAAGTGTGATGACGAAAATTATGGTAGGCTTATTTGCTCCAGATGCAGGTGGCGATGTACTATACGATGGTAAGAGTATGTTACAAATGTCGGAAGATGATCGCAAAGATCTGCGTCAACAAATTGGTATGCTATTTCAAGGGGCAGCTTTATTTGATAGCATGACGGTGGAGCAAAACGTAATGTTCCCGCTCGAAATGTTTGCTGAAAAATTATCGGTCAAACAAAAACGCGACCGTGTGAACGAGGTACTTGATAAAGTGAACCTTAAAGATGCACACAAAAAATATCCAGCCGAAATAAGCGGCGGTATGAAAAAGCGTGTAGGTATTGCGAGAGCCATTGTACTAAATCCGAAGTATCTTTTTTGCGATGAACCTAATAGTGGCTTAGACCCACAAACAAGTTTAGTAATTGATAAGTTGATTCGTAATATCACCGAAGAGTTTCAAACCACTACAATTGTGGTAACTCACGATATGAATAGTGTGATGGAAATTGGTGATCATATCATGTACTTTCACCAGGGGCAAAAAGAATGGGAGGGTAGTAATCATGAAATTATTTATAGCGATAACAAACTGCTCAACCAGTTTATATTCGCCAGCGATTTTTTGCAAGACGCCAAGCGTATGCGACAATTGCAAGAGCAGCAGCGGCATTAAGCCACTGCTGCCCCTGCCAATGCTAAGCTTTTCTTCTGTAGATTCTCCAATGGCTACAAAATCTGCTTTCGGAATTAGATCGGCTTCGTTAAAACGAACATATACTCGCAAGTGAAAATCACTGCCAGCCTTCTTGAAATTTGTTGCAAAAGCTTCATCTTAATTGTTTTAAATGAGATGAATGAATTGTGTATACTTAGTTCGGCAACACTTATGATGAAGGCTGAGGTTGGCCAATAAAAAAACCTTATTCTAGGAAGTCAGGATGAGCTTAGTATAACGAGGTCGTAAAATTGAAACTGATACGCTGACTTATCTTTCCATATAGGGTTGGATTTTGCACCTTCTTACAGCGGTGTACACTATAAGTGTTGCCAATACTTTTTGGAGCCTTTTCCCTCTGTCTTTCTTGATAGTGATGTAAAGAACTATTGAAAATGTAATTGCCTTTTTGAAATGGCAAAACTTTTTTGCGGTAAGCATTTGCCGTAAGGTAAAAACCATAACTATTTGCAATCTTGCTTGTTGATACATTTGCTCATTGCAAAATTTTATGGCGAAGAAAAAAGTAACTAAGCAAGAACTACCACAAGAGGTAATTGAAGTGTTGGGTGCAAGGGAACATAACCTTAAAAATATTTCGTTACAGATACCTAAGAATAAACTAGTGGTATTCACAGGTGTAAGTGGAAGTGGGAAGAGTTCGTTGGCCTTTGATACGATTTATAACGAGGGCCAACGCCGTTATATGGAGAGTTTTAGTGCTTATGCTCGCCAGTTTATGGGGGATATGGAGCGGCCCGATGTAGATAGTATTACAGGGCTTTCTCCTGTAATTTCGATAGAACAGAAAACTACCAATAAGAACCCTCGTTCTACCGTTGGAACTATCACGGAGATTTATGATTTCTTGCGTTTGTTGTATGCTCGTATTGGGGAGGCTTACAGCTATAATACGGGTAAGAAAATGGTGAAGTTTAGTGAAGAAGAAATTGTTGCTAATATTTTTCAACGCTTCCATGGTCATAAAATCAGCCTATTAGCACCGTTAGTGCGTGGTAGAAAAGGCCATTACAGAGAACTGTTTGAAGATATAAGAAAACGTGGTTTCGTGAAAGTACGTGTTGATGGTGAGGTGAAAGATATAACACCTAAAATGCAACTGGATCGGTATAAAATTCATGATATTGAAGTAGTGGTAGATCGCTTACTAGTAAGCGATGAATTTAAAGTTCGTATCAGCCAAAGTGCGCAACAGTGTTTGAAACTTGGCAAAGACTTAATGTATGTGTTGTTAAACAATAGCAATTCGGTGGTGCAATACAGCAAACATCTTATGTGCGAAACAACAGGTATTTCTTATGAAGAGCCTAACCCCAATAGCTTTTCTTTTAATTCGCCATATGGTGCATGTACCACCTGTAAAGGCTTAGGTACTGTATATGCTGTAGATATGGATGCTATAATACCGGATAGCTCTAAAACAATTGATGAAGGTGGTATTGCTCCATTAGGTGAGGCGAGAGATGCTTATATTTTTAAACAGGTACAACAACTTGCAAGGAAGCATAAGTTTAAAACGAACGTACCTATTTGTAGCCTCTCTAAAGAAGTGATTGACCTACTGTTATATGGGCAAAATAATAGTGCAGAAGCAGTGTTAGATTTTGATAATTTACCCGATAAAGATTGGTACGAGGGCGAGTTTGAAGGTATTGTTCCTATGCTTAAACGATGGTTCGCAGGTAGCGGAACAAGCGATGCTGTACGTGAGTGGAGTGAGAAGTTTATGCAATTACAAACTTGTACTACTTGTAATGGTGCTCGTTTAAAAAAAGAAAGCTTGTGGTTTAAAATTGATGGAAAAAATATTTCTGAATTAAGTGCTATGAATTTAAGCAAACTAGCATTTTGGTTTGCTGGAATTGAGAAGCGCTTGAGTGATAAGCAAAATGTTATTGCAAAAGATATTTTAAAAGAAATTAGAGAACGCTTACAGTTTCTCGTAGATGTTGGTCTTACTTATTTAACATTAAATCGGGGTACAAAAACTTTAAGTGGTGGCGAGAGCCAGCGTATACGTTTGGCAACACAAATAGGTAGCCAATTGCAAGGCATTACTTACATACTAGATGAGCCCTCTATTGGATTGCATCAACGCGATAATGAACGTCTGATTAAAGCCTTACAAAACCTGCGTGATATTGGTAATAGTGTGCTAGTGGTAGAGCACGATAAAGATATTATGATGGCTAGCGATGTGTTGG
This sequence comes from Chitinophagaceae bacterium, assembly GCA_046296295.1. Taxonomy (GTDB): domain Bacteria; phylum Bacteroidota; class Bacteroidia; order Chitinophagales; family Chitinophagaceae; genus UBA10646. The sequence continues at coordinate 16,278 of JBKBLG010000022.1, forward strand.
TGGATATTGGACCAAAAGCAGGGCGGCATGGTGGCAATATTGTAGCTATAGGAACGCCTGATGAGGTATTAAAGTCGAACAGTGAAACCGCTCAGTTTTTGAGCGGTAAAAAAATGATTGAAGTGCCTGTAGAACGTAGAAAAGGCAGTGGAAAATTTATTGAATTAAAGGGTGTTGTTGGAAATAATTTGAAAGGTGTAGATGTGAAATTTCCATTAGGAAAACTAATTGTTGTAAGCGGTGTTAGTGGCAGCGGTAAAAGCACACTTATCAATGAAACACTGTATCCTATTTTAAGCAAGCATACCTTTGGAAGTAGAATGCCTAGTATGCCGTTTAAATCTGTTAAAGGTCTAGAAAACATTGATAAGGTTATTGAAATTGATCAAAGCCCTATTGGAAGAACACCTCGTAGTAATCCTGCTACATATTGTGGTTTTTTTACTGAAATACGAACCCTTTTTGCAACTGTACCCGAAGCTAAAATTAGAGGGTACAATGCTGGTCGTTTTTCATTTAATGTGAAAGGTGGCCGATGCGACGCTTGTGAAGGTGGCGGTATGCGTGTAATTGAAATGAATTTTTTGCCAGATGTGTATGTGCCTTGTGAAAAGTGTAATGGTAAGCGTTACAACCGCGAAACATTAGAGATCAGATATAAGGGTAAAAGTATCAGCGATGTTTTGAATATGAGTGTAGATGAAGCCTGCGATTTTTTTCAACCCGTACATTATTTGTATCGTAAGATAAAAGTTTTGCAAGATGTTGGTTTGGGTTATATAACCCTTGGGCAAAGTGCTACAACATTATCAGGTGGTGAGGCACAACGTGTTAAGTTGAGTACTGAACTAGGTAAGCGTGATACTGGAAAAACTTTTTATATTCTTGATGAGCCTACCACTGGCTTGCATTTTCAAGATATAAAGTTATTGTTAGAGGTACTTCAAAAATTAGTAGATAGAGGTAACACAGTTTTGGTAATTGAACACAACTTAGATGTAATTAAAGTTGCAGATCATATTATTGATTTAGGGCCGGAAGGTGGCGATGGCGGTGGAAAAATTTTATTTGAAGGAACACCGGAAGCCATGGTAGATGTTACTGAAAGCCACACAGCCCGATTTTTAAAAACAGAGTTGGCTCTGGCAAAGCGTAAGTTACATTTACCGTAAGGGTATATACTGCAATGGTGCTCTATCGTTCGAGCACCATTGTAATATGTGGGATACCATCTTCTAAATACATATCGCTTGCCACTACAAAGCCAAAGCTTTCATAAAAGTCTTGTAGATATTGTTGTGCTCCAATTTTGATTGGTGTATGTTGAAAATGTACGTTACATGCCTGAATTGCAACTTGCAATAACTGCTTACCAAAACCATGTTTACGAAAGTTGGGGTTACTAACTACACGGCCAATGGAGCAATAGTTATCGTATGAAATACCTTGCGGTAAAAGTCGGGCATATGCTACAATAGTTGTATCAAGCAATCCATATAAATGTAGTGCATGTTCATCTTTACCATCGGCATCTAGGTACACACAGTTTTGTTCTACTACAAATACCACACTACGCAGTTGTAAAATATCGTACAATACTTTAGACGATAATTCATGAAATGGTGTAATATGCCATTGCACTTGCATGTTTTATGGGTTGTATTGTGTAATAAATGCTATACTTTTGTTATAGGTGTCTACAAGGTTATTACCACTCCAACCATGTGCTTCACCATTGTATTTGGTGTATTGTGTAATTACATTCACTCGCTGTAACTGAGCATATAAGCTATCGCTTTGTTTTATGGGTACAATATTATCATTTGTGCCATGAAATATGATGGTTGGCGGCACTTGATTATTGATAAAACGCAGCGGACTAGCACTGTTATAATTAGTAGCATTTGTTGTAGGTGTTCCATTCATGAAAATTTGTAGCAGGTTCGGATATTGTGGATCGGGAGGATTGTTGTACAAATCTGTTAAATCAGTAGGCCCAAACAAATCAACTACTGCTTTAATTTTTCTATCGTTATTGTTTTGATAGGCTAGCATCAACGCAAGTTGTGCCCCGGCACTTGCACCTAACACAATCACCTTATCGCCATTCACTTGATATTCGTTGAACTTATTTCTTAAAAATTGGTAAGCTGCATTAACATCGTTTAATTGTGTGGGCCACCTGTTAGCACCTTGTAAGGTAGCTAATCGGTAGTTGATATTAAAAAATGCGTAATCAGGTAGTTGTGCTCTAAGTGTGGGTATATCGTTATTAAAATCAGCTTTATCGCCGGCTAGCCAAGCACCGCCATGTATTAACACTGCAACTTTTGTATTGGTAGTAGTTCTACCTTGCGGTAAATAAATATCCATTTTTTGTAACGGATCTGTTCCATATGCTACATCAATTAGGGTTTGTGCAGCAAGCTCGCCGTTGCTGGTAGTTTCGGCAGATTTAGAGCAACTTGAACCAGTAATTGCAATAGCAAATACTAGTAAGATTAATGGTGCTTTCATACGTAACAAATCTGGTAATATATAAGTGCTATACTTACTGTAATGTTGGAATAACATAAGTGAAGTCTGGTTCTTTAATTACATAATCTGCAACCATATCTAATGTGTGATGTGTAGTACAAAAAGCAATACCAATGCCTGCTTTTTTAACACAACAAATATCGTTTTCTCCATCACCAATGTAAATAGTATTTTTAATATCTACATGATAAAGATTGCATACTGAAATTAAGGCATTCAGTTTACAATAATCATGCTTGCACATGCTCTGTTCGTTATTCAAAAAAAGCGAGGGTATTTTAACTTCACCCGTAGCAATACTCTTAGAAAATTCTAATTCGTTGGCAATTGTGAAATCGAAACCAAATTTGTTTTTGATATGATTGGTGATGCAGTTGTAGCTATCGCTGATAATACCAATAATGTAACCTTGTTGTTTTAGTACTTGTATTAATGCTTCTAAGCCAGGGGTAACAGTAATACTATCGGCAATATGTATTAATTCGCCAATATTTCTGCCTTTAAGTAGTTGTGCTATTTGCTTTGTACGTATAAACGGGTTGTCTGAACTGGTAACAATATGCAATAGTTGCTCGTTACAGCCAAATACCTTTGTTGCAGTTTGGATAAAACTGTTTCTTAAGATGGTATTATCCATATCAAAAACAGCAATTTTTTTGAGGTGTAATAACTGTTCTCTAATAGCATATTCCATCTGATCTCTAATTACCTGAATGTCTTCATAAGTTTCGAGATTTTGGAAGTTTTTATCTTTTGATTTTTTGAGAATTGTTCTAGCTACTTCAAGCGACATTTTGCCAAGTTGCTCTAAGGGTTGCATTCTGTTTTCTATGATTCCTATATTCACTTCTTTTATTACGGCATTAGCATTGTACATGTCTATCAGCAATCCAATATCAACGCCATAGCCATCTTCAAAATCGCACTCTTTTAACATTGATTTTCGCCCGGCAACCATGCCACTCAGTGGTTGTTCAAATGGTGGAAAAGATGGATTGATGATGTGTAATAGTGGTTTGGCCACCAATTCAGTAACTCTACCTGCTTGCCTTGTAAAGTAAGACTTCACAAAATCGGCTTCATTGTTTAGTATTGGGGTAGCTAATTTTGTTACGGTATCTGCTGCATAGGTAGTTATATCGGCATCTAAAAATACAATAACTTCATTTTTAGCATATAGCACACCATCTTTCATTGAAGCACCTTTGCCAAGTTTTGTACTGGTAATAACTTTTGCGCCAGCATTTACCGCAAGGGTTGCAGTATTGTCAAGCGACTTATCGTCTACAACAATTACTTCGGATACTTGTGGTGTTTGTATAGCTAGCTTTACTACATGGCTAATGGTACTTTCTTCATTTAAAGCTGGGATTACTACTGATATCATGGTGTTATGATTAGGTTAATACTACTGGTTTGTAGTTTTTGTTGCAGCCAATTTTTTAGGGTTAGTGTATCAATGGAATCATTGTTTTTTGCGGTATTAGCAATTATTGTATAGCCGTTTGTTATGATACTATCTTTATAAATGCTTTCTGTAGGATAAAGTTCTATACTACTTACATCGGGACTAATGGCAACGAGTTCATTAAAGAGTTGTTGCTTATGAACAGATGCTTGCTTTTTCTGTGCAGCATCGGCAAGTAGCAAAGCTAATTGCTGATTTTTGATTGCATCGTTTTCTGTAAGATAGGTGAAGCCTTGCATAACATTAACCGTAGCATTGGGTAAGTAGTAGGTGTTAAGTTTATGTTGCAGTTGTTCAATAGAAGTGTCGCTAATTTTAGCACCACCAAATACCAATGTAATTTTCTTTGTTTTAGGTTCTATTTTCTTTTGTAAGAGATAGTCGTTAGGGAAGTGGGCCTCTTTATCAATAAAAGTATTCGCTACCTTTTCGAAATGATTTTCCTTTATCATTTCATATCCAAAGTAAATACTTGGTAATACCGTAAGTAGTGTAAGTATGCCTGCAATTCGCTGGTGCGATTTAAATTTTTTGATATCTTTAAAATCAACCAACGGGAACTTCAGTAAGCGTGTTACTACATAAGTTGCAAATGCAATAAAAACTGTGTTGATGAAATACAAATAAAATGCACCAAAAAAGTACTGCCATTGTTGGGTTGCTAGGCCATAGCCTGCTGTACATAGTGGTGGCATGAGTGCTGTTGCAATGGCCACACCTGTAACAACATTTCCTTTCTGCTTACTTGCTGTTGCTAACATGCCGGCACCACCACCAAAAAATGCAATTAAAACATCATATATATTTGGCGACGTACGTGCTAGAATTTCGGAGTGTGCATCGTTAATTGGCGATACCAAAAAGTATATGGTTGATGTAGTTAATGCCACCAATGTTGCGATAGCATAATTGTAGCCAGACTTTTTTAAAAGCGGTACATCGTAAATGCCTAAACTCAGGCCTAAGCCCATGATGGGCCCCATGAGTGGCGATATAAGCATTGCGCCAATAATTACCGCAGTAGAATTAACATTTAGACCTAGCGACGCTACAAAAATAGCAATGATAAGTACCCATAAATTGGTTCCTCTAAAAACTACACCGCGTTCAATGGCAGTGATGGTATCAACGTAATCTTCTTTTTCGTGATGTAGAGCAAATTTTTCTAATAATGGGTGCATATTCAATTTGTTTATCTACCAACAGTGGGTGTAACTATTAAACTTTCACAGTTGTTCTCACCAACGGATTGTACAGCAAAAAAGTAATTGTCTTTGCTGTAAGGTAATCTTAATTCTGTAGCCGTAGTGAAGAACTTTTTCTGCCATGTTGCATCGGTTGTTTCTCTTACTAATACATAATAGCCTTTTACTTTTCCTGTTGTTGGTGGCTTCCAATAAAGCAGCGTGCTATTGGTAAGGTTTTTAACATCAATTTTTACATCAACCGGAGCACTTGGAGCCATTGCTGCATTGGCTAATACTGCAAGGTTAACTGCGGTATTTTTACGTAAGTATTCAAAATCCATCAACTCAGGTAAGTCGCCATATTGTTTACCATTTTCTATGCGAACATCTTGATGTTGGTGATCGAAGTTTTCATTCATTTCGGTAAGGCGAACGGCTGCAAAACCGCGTTGTACAAAAGGGGTATGATCGCCGCCACGTAAGAATCGGTCGTTTCTATAAATGAGTTTAACTTCTAGTTGGTCAACATAGCGTTCGCCAATCTCCTTCACATATCGTGCCAATTGTCGGCTCTTACCATCATTTTCATTGCCCAGCATTCTAATTTGAGCAGCTTGTTTTTCTGTTTCAAAAGCTGGCAAGCCTTCGCTAAAAACACGTAGCTTGGTATTATCAATTATTAAAGTTTCGTTACTGTTGTTACTGCCCATAATATCGTTGTTGAGTACAGCCTCTATTTGCCAATTTTCTTTTTTGGCTTTTTCGGCAAGGTAGCCACTACCCAATAAGCTTTGCTCTTCGCCGCTTACAGCTACAAAAACGATTGTGGCCGGAAAGCTTTGCTTACTCATTACACGAGCACATTCCATTACGGCGGCAACGCCGCTGCCATCGTCGTTAGCACCCGGTGAGAATGAGTTACGATTCATAATGTCGGTAACTCTACTGTCGAGATGTCCAGATATAATAAATATTCTTTTATCGTTAGGGTCAGTTCCTTTCAATACTGCCATAACATTACCCAATAAAGTTGGTTTATCTACACGCTTACCATCGGCTGGTAATGTAACCGTATCTAAGAAAGCAATCATACGTCCGTTGCTTTGTTGAGCATAGCGTTGCATTTGTTCCAATACCCAACGTCTTGCAGCTCCAATGCCCTTGCCAGTTTCGCTGGCATCGCTTAACGTATGACGCGTTGTGAACTGCACCATACCATTAATATGGGCTTTCAAACTATCGCTATGAACATTTTGTACCATAGTTTCAATGGTACTATGGCGCTGAATAATTACTTGTGTATAAGCAGTTGCAAGCGAACTGCTTATCAGTAGGGTAGTGATGAATATCTTTTTCATACGGTTAAGATACAAAGCAGGTTATTATAAAACTGTATCCTCATTTACCGTAAGGTGAGTATCAAATTTTTTTCAGTAAAAGCTATGCTAGTAATCGTATTTATCTTTCCAACGTTCTTTCAAAAATTTTCGCATTTCATTTTCTCTGGCATTATTGCCCGGATTGTAAAAGCGAGTACCTGTAATACCTTGCGGTAAATATTCTTGCGTGATGAAGTTATTTTCGCCTAAATGGCTGTATTGATAATTTTGTGCATAGCCCATGTTTTTCATGAGTTGGGTAGGTGCGTTACGAATATGCAATGGAACTGGTAAGTCGCCGGTACTACGTACCATTTGTTGTGCTTGATTAATGGCCTCGTAGCTGGCATTGCTTTTAGCACTACTAGCTAAATAAATAGCACATTGGCTTAATATAATTCTGCTTTCGGGCCAGCCAATTTTTTGAACAGCATCAAAGGTTGTATTGGCTAGTAGTAAGGCATTGGGGTTCGCATTACCAATATCTTCACTTGCAAAAATGAGCATGCGGCGTGCAATAAACTCCACCGTTTCACCACCTTCAATCATACGTGCTAACCAATACACTGCACCGTTGGGGTCGCTGCCACGCATGCTTTTAATGAAGGCTGAAATAATATCGTAATGCTGTTCGCCATTTTTATCGTACAGTGCAACTTTCTGTTGTGCAATTTGCTGTACTAAAGCATTGGTAATGGTTACTATTGGCTTCTCATTTACCGTAAGGTGGGCATTATTGGCAGCTTGTTGTACTACTAATTCAAATAGGTTAAGTAGTTTTCTGCCATCGCCACCACTGAGTTGTAGTAATGCTTCGTAGCTTTCTATATGAATATTGAATTGTTGCAGCCAGCTATCGGTAGCTATTGCGTGTGTTATGAGTTGTTGTAAATCATTATGTTCTAATGCTTTTAACACATAAACTTGGCATCGGCTAAGTAATGCGCTATTCACTTCAAAACTTGGGTTTTCTGTAGTAGCACCAATTAGCGTAATAACACCTTTTTCAACGGCATTTAAGAGTGCATCTTGCTGACTTTTATTGAAACGATGAATTTCATCTATGAATAAAATGGCTTTATGCTGTGATTGGGCAAGGGTGAGTACCTCTCTAATTTCTTTAACGCCGCTATTAATAGCACTAAGTTGATAAAATGGAATATTTAGGGTATGTGCAATAACGTTGGCAAGCGTGGTTTTGCCAACGCCGGGCGGCCCCCAGAGTATCATACTCGGAATGTAGCCATTTGCAATAGCGGTTTGTAATACAGTGCCCTCGCCAATAATATGCTGCTGCCCTGCAATTGCTTGCAATTGAGTGGGTCGCATACGTTCGGCGAGGGGTTGTTGCATTACTTTTCTTTTGAAAATAAAAACGAATAAAGTTTAACCAAGCGAAGCGATAAGATAATGTGCACTAAAAGTAATACTCCATAAATTAATAAAAAGTAAACTATAAAATGCATCATGGTTTGCAGCATGTTTGGATCAACACCGTTCATAGCAGATTGTTCCATTGCTTGCTGTAATGCTTGATCTAATACTTGTGGATTGGATAATGCAGCAATACCATCAATTACACTCAATGCAGCGAAAGCAATACTAACGTAAGCATTCACCTTAAGCCAATCTTTGAGGTTTTGTTTGAGTGGTCGTTGTTGATCAATACCAATAATGAGAAATCTAAAACTACACCAAGTATAAATTACAATACAAGTTAATATAAATGCAGGTAGTAAAATTAAAGGATTGGCTAAACCTCCAAGCAAAGAAATCATTGCCATCGGTGCAATAAGTACTGCAATAGGCAATAATAAAAAGCTTAAGATACGGTATATGTTAATCAACTTCATAGTTGTTATTTGTTGTTAGTCAAATTCAATTGAATTTGTAATTCATCGAACTGCTTTTGATCAATACTACTCGGTGCATCGAGCATAACATCGCGGCCACTATTGTTTTTAGGAAAAGCAATAAAATCTCTAATACTTTCACTGCCACCCAATATTGAGCATAAGCGATCGAAACCAAAGGCAATGCCACCATGTGGCGGAGCACCATATTCAAAAGCTCCCAGTAAAAAACCGAACTTATGTTTTTGTTCTGCTTCATCCATACCGAGTGCAGCAAACATTTTTTGCTGTAACTCTTTCTGATAAATACGAATACTACCACCGCCAATTTCATTACCGTTTAATACCATATCGTAAGCATTGGCTTTGATATTTGTGTACGGATGCTTTAAATATTCGGCAGGGTTATCAATACACGGACTATTTTCAATCATGGTTGCAATATCGCTAGGCTTCGGTGATGTGAATGGGTGGTGCCTTGCTACCCAGCGATTTTCTTCTTCAGCATATTCAAATAGTGGGAAGTCTAATACCCACAATAATTTGAACTCATTTTCTTTACGTAGCCCCAAACGCTTACCCATTTCTAAGCGTAGTTCACTCATTGCTTTACGGGTTCGTTCTTCTGCACCGGCAAGTATTAAAATTAAATCGCCTGCTTGTGCATTTGTTGCTTCAGCAATGGCTTTTAAGCGTTGTTCGCTATAGAATTTATCTACGCTGCTTTTATAGGTGCCATCAGTATTTACTTTGATAAATACCAACCCTTTCATACCTATTTGCGGACGCTTCACCCATTCGGTAAGTTCATCGGTTTGCTTGCGGCTATAATCGCTACAGCCGGGTACACTAATGGCAATAACGGTTTCGGCTTCATCAAATACTTTAAAGTCGGCACCATCAATTAAGTGTTGCAATATTGGCCTTGCGGCAAATGTGTGTTGCGGATACTTTAAGTTGCACAATTGCATACCAAAGCGAATGTCTGGTTTGTCGTTACCGTAAGTCCACATAGCTTCTTCCCAAGTAATACGGGCAACAGCTTCGGTGTAATCGATACCTTTTACATCTTTAAAAATACGTTTAACCAATCCTTCAAAAGTTTGTAAAATGTCTTCTTGTTCTACAAAAGCCATTTCACAATCAATCTGTGTGAACTCTGGTTGTCTATCTGCACGTAAGTCCTCATCTCTAAAGCACTTTACAATTTGATAGTAGCGGTCGTAGCCACTGACCATTAATAATTGCTTGAATGTTTGCGGACTTTGCGGTAATGCATAAAACTCACCCGGATTCATACGGCTAGGTACCACAAAATCTCTGGCACCTTCAGGCGTACTTTTAATTAAAAAAGGCGTTTCAATATCCATGAAACCAAGCTCGTGCAAGTAGTTGCGAGCACTACGGTTCACAGCATAACGTAACTCTAGATTGCGTTTCACAGCATTACGGCGCAAATCTAGATAACGATACTTCATACGAAGGTCATCGCCGCCGTCGGTATCATCTTGTATGGTGAAAGGCGGTACTTCGCTTTTATTTAATACGGTAAAACTGCTAAGTGTAATTTCAATATCGCCAGTAGGTATATTCGGGTTTTTATTGCTACGTTCTGTAACAACACCTGTTACCTGAATAACATATTCACGGCCGAGTGGTTGCGCATCGAGTTGAGGGTTCAGTGTTTCTCCAAATAGTAACTGTGTGATGCCATAGCGATCTCTAAGATCAACAAACGTAATGCTACCAAACTTTCTTACTGTTTGTACCCATCCTGCAAGGGTTACGGTATTGCCAACATGCGTTAAGCGTAATTCGCCACAAGTATGCGTTCTATACATTGGTTATGATGTTAATATCCATTTACCGTAAGGTAAATCTGAATGGTTTTGCTTGCTTTCGCCTTACGGCAAATGAGGTTGTGCTTATACATTTACCGCAAGGTAAAAAATCGCAAACAGTACTGCCAAAAGCGGCTGCAAAGATAGGAGGTAGCTGATAGCAATAAACGTATCTGTTAGATTTGCACCATGCAAAGCAACCATAGTGCCTTTACTTACCGTTGGGTAGCTTCGGTGTACTTTTTTATAGCCGGTATTACGTTTGCCAGTTGGGCGAGCCGTATCCCCGATATACAGCAACAGTTGCTGCTGAGTGAGGCACAGTTGGGTACCTTATTAATGGCTATCCCGATAGGATTAATGGCTGGATTACCGCTATGCGGCTGGCTAGTAAGCCGATGGGGTGCAAAAGCTACCACCTTGCTTTCGGCATTGTGTTACAGCCTTTGCTTATGGGCTATCGGCTGGGCGCAGCATGTGTATCTGTTGGCGTTTGTGTTGTTGTTATTTGGTGTGTTTGGCAATTTGTACAACGTAGCGGTGAATACAATGGCAATTGCCGTGCAAACCCATTTTTCAAAGAGTATTATGGCCACATTCCATGGCATTTGGAGTATAGCGGGCTTTTCGGGTGCTGCAGTCGGTGCCCTCATGGTGCAATTACAAATACCACCCAGAGCACATTTTAGCATGGTGTTAATAGCTGTTTGGGTAGTTGCATTATTCGTGTATCGATGGGCGTTGCCCGATAAGCCTACCGTTAACAAAGGCGAAAAGCTATTTGTGGTGCCCGACAAAGCCTTGCTGGGCTTGGGTATCATGGCTTTTTGTTGCCTTATTTGTGAGGGAACTATGTTCGATTGGAGTGGGGTGTACTTCAAAAAAGTAGTTGCAGCTCCTACGGCTTGGGTACCGCTGGGTTATGTTGCTTTTATGTGCTGTATGTCGTTAGGGCGTTTTATCAGCGACCATTTGGTAACGCGATGGAGTGCAATTGTTGTTTTACAGGCGAGTGGTGTACTTATCATGTTTGGGTTGTTGTTGAGCGTTATTTTCCCGTACATATGGTTAGCTGCCATTGGTTTTATGCTGGTTGGTTTTGGAGTGAGTAGTGTGGTGCCTTTGGTGTATGCCCTTGCGGGTAAAAGTAAACACATGCCGCCAGGACTTGCATTAACCGCTGTGAGTACTATTGGTAACTTTGGTTTTTTATTAGGTCCGCCGTTGATTGGATTCATTGCACAAACTGCCTCTTTAAGATGGAGTTTTGTGTTAATTGCTGTATTGGGTTGCTTTGTTGCTTTACTAGCGAAGCGCACCGACCCCTAGCTTAATCAACTGAAAAGTACTGAAAACATCACCATTCATAGGTTTGGGTGCTCAATCTTGCCCCATTTCCCTTAGTTTCGCTCCGCTTCAATTATAGCCAATATGAGTTTTAATCGTATTAATACCATTACCGGTTGGGTAGTGTGTTTTATTGCTTGTGCCGTGTACTTACTTACTGCCGAAGCGGCAGGTAGCCTTTGGGATTGCGGCGAGTTTGTGAGTAGTGCATTTAAACTACAAATTCCCCACCCGCCAGGTGCACCGTTGTTCGTATTGTTAGGTCGGATTTTCATCATTGCTTTTGGCGATGATCCAAACACAGCCGCCCATGCGGTCAATGCCATGAGTGCTCTGGCAAGTGGTTTTACTATTTTGTTTTTGTTTTGGACGATTACCCACTTTGGTAGAAAAATAGTAGAAGGTTCCGAAAAAGTAGCACTCACTGGTACACAAACCTTTAGTGTTATGGGTGCTGGTATTGTTGGAGCTTTGGCTTACACTTTCAGCGATAGCTTTTGGTACAGTGCTGTTGAAGGTGAGGTATATGCCTTAAGTTCATTTTTCACAGCGATTGTATTCTGGGCTATTTTAAAATGGGAGAATGAAGCCGATGATAGCAGCGCCGATCGTTGGATCGTATTTATCTTCTTTATGATGGGTTTGTCAATAGGCGTACACTTATTGAACCTATTAACAATACCTGCTATTGTTATGGTTTACTATTTCAGAAAGCGTCCAACATTTAATTACGAAGTAGTAAGAAAGTACTTTAACTATAGTCTTTTCATAGGTGGTGCAGTAGCATTGTTAGCAGCCATGTATGTTGGTAACAAAGAAGCAAATCCTGAGCGAGGTGTTCCGTTCGATGGTACGTTGGCTGGTCTTGTAATTTTAGGTGTTGCGGCTGCTTATGGCTTACTTGTTTTTTTTGAAAAGCGTGGTAAGGATAAGTCTTTTGCTGGTGGAGCTTACATTTTCTTTGTACTTGGATGTATGCTTACAGGTATTGTACAGGTAGGGGTAATACAGTATAGCATTAAAATGGCAGGTGCCTTCGACCGTGTTTTTGTGAACAGCTTTGGCTTACCCTTCTTTAGTGGCTTTGCTTTTTTCTTTATTGTACTTGCTATTGCTGTGTGGAGAGGGTTGCAATACAGCGTTCGAAAAAATTGGCCTTACTTGCGTTTGGCCTTATGGTGCTTTTCTTTCATGCTTATTGGGTACAGTACTTACCTAACAACCATGATTCGCAGTAGTGCCGACCCTAGCGTAGATATGTACAATGTTGATAATCCTAACAGCTTGGTGGGTTATTTAAGCCGTGAGCAGTATGGTGATTTTCCTTTATTGTACGGTCAGAAATTCACTGCTCAACCAGTAGATTACAAAGAAGATGGCGACAAATACCAGAAGGGTAAAGATGAGAATGGCAAAGACCGTTATATCAAAACGGGGAAAGATGGCCACTATGTATTCTTACCTGAAGATAAAATGGTATTCCCTCGTATGTGGGATATGTCTAATGAACAAGGCCATGCCGATTATTATGCCTTCTTCTCCAACATACAGAAGATACAAACAAAGGATGGTAGAGAAGAGTACGAACGTGCCCCCAATTTCTTAGACAATTTAAAGTATTTCATAGGGTATCAGAACTATTTTATGTATATCCGCTACTTCATGTGGAACTTTAGCGGTCGTCAAAACGATATTCAAGGTTTATTCAACGGCGGCGTACGCGATGGAAACTGGATTACTGGTATTGATTTTATTGATAACATCCTTTATGGAGATCAATCTGCATTACCTGATAGCTTAAAGCATAATAAAGCACATAACAAACTTTACATGCTACCTTTCTTATTAGGCATGGTAGGTTTGTTCTTCCATTTCCGCAAGCGTAACGACGATGCCATTGTGAACTTCCTCATGTTTTTCTTTACCGGTTTTGCTATTGTAATTTATTTGAATCAGGCGGGCTACCAACCGCGTGAACGAGATTATGCATATGTTGGAAGTTTTTATGCCTTCGCCGTTTGGATTGGCCTTGGCGTAATGGCAGTTCAAGTTTGGCTTTCAAAAGCAATCAAAAGTACTACTGCATCTGCTGGTATTGCCTTTGCTGCCTGCATGATAGCTGTACCTGTACTCATGGCACAACAAGAGTGGGATGATCACGACCGTAGTAAAAAAGTACTTGCTGGCGATTTAGCTCGTGATTACCTTGAAAGCTGCGATCAAAATGCCATTTTATTCACGTTTGGCGATAACGATACATATCCTCTGTGGTACGCACAAGAAGTTGAAGGTGTACGCCCCGATATTAGAGTAATCAATACCAGCTTATTAGGGATTGACTGGTACATTAATCAATTACGTTATAAAGTAAATGGTAGCGATGCCATTGATGTTATTTTCAATCCATCACAAATAGAAGGTCGTAAGAGAGATTATGTAAGCTTTGCCCCTAATGGTAGTATTACAGAAATGGATTTATACACCATGCTTAAAGATTGGGTAGGTAGTGAAGATCCTGCTAAAAAAACCAACCGTGGCGGCGGTGATGAGTTTAACACCTTCCCAACAAGAACGGTAACAGTACCGGTAGATGTAAATATTGTGCGAGCTAACAAAACAGTAAATGCAACCGATAGTGTAGTGCCACAACTCAAATTTGAAATTAAAAAAGGCGGTTTGTACAAAAACGATTTAGCCATTTTAGCCGTAATTGCAGCCAACCAATGGAAGCGCCCTATTTACTTTACTAGCAATTATGGCGAGCTAGGTTTTGGTAATTACTTACGTAAAGATGGACTCTCTTACAGACTCGTTCCTGTTGCAGGCGATTTTGTAAATACCAACAAAATGTACGATGTAGTAATGAACAAATTCCGCTATGGTAATGCTAACTTACCAGGTGTATATTTCGATGAAGAAAACCGCCGTCACTTAAATACGATTCGTCGTGCTAATACAGAGCTTGCATTCGATTTAGCCATCAAAGGCAGAAAAGAAGATGCTAAGAAGGTACTTCAAAAAGCCGATGCTATGTTGCTCCAAGAAAATTTCCCTTACGGAATGGTTAGCAGAGGCAACGAGCACAACCGCCTAAGCTTAATGTTCCTGCAAGCTTGTTACATGGCCGATGCAACAGAACTTGCCGATAAAGTGTTGAAAAGCGTTGAAAAAGATTTGAAGCAACAAAAAATCTACTACGAAACACTAAGCCCTAAACATGCCGAAGCAATGGGTTACGAAATTGATACCAATAGCCGTTTGTTGGAACAATTAGAACAGTTGAAACAACAGTATAACATGTTGAATAAAGTAATTGCTCCAGAAGCAAAGCAAGGCGATAGCTTGCGGTAGAAGCTTTCAAAAAATAGTGTTAATAGAGTGATGAGGCTGTCTCAAAACTAAGAAATAGCCTCTTTTTTTTTGTTGTATGGTTACCTATACTTGCCAATAGTAGTTTATAGAGTTGGATAATTTTTTCTGACTCAGGGGTTGTATGGCAG
>JBKBLG010000023.1:0-29205 GCA_046296295.1 Chitinophagaceae bacterium
ATTACTGCCATACAACCCCTGAGTCAGAAAAAATTATCCAACTCTATAAACTACTATTGGCAAGTATAGGTAACCATACAACAAAAAAAAAGAGGCTATTTCTTAGTTTTGAGACAGCCTCCTTCTGATATACCCCATAAATAGGTTGAAATGTTTGCGGCATCATTTACCGTAAGGTATTAATTCGCCCCATCGATACGGCCACGTGCAACTGCGTAACTACCCACACGGTTGCCACATTGCAAGCCTACCTCACAGTCGCTGCGGTAATGAATAGCGCCATACAGCCTACTAAGCGATGCTTCTTTAGCCATAGCATTCCAGTTGTTGGCTTGCTCAGGTAATAAATAGGTTAAAACAGTAGCTGCTGCTGCACTAAAAGTACTATGACCGCTGGTATAGGCAGGGAAGTTGGGTACGCCGGTAACACTCTTAATTGTAGGGTCTATCTGCGAAGGACGAGGGTTGAAATAAGTATACTTGGTATCCCAACAATTAATGGCTCCTTCGAACATAGCAATATTGAGTAAAGCCATATTACGAGCCCAGCGTACTTCGCTAAAACGCTTTGGAACAAATGCTTCGGCGGCAATCGCATTCCAATGCCCAGGCGGCGTGTAAGTGCCCACGCCATCGGCCCAAAAATGGGCAATACGAATTTGTTCTCTCGTAGCATTTTTGCTGAAGTGTAACACTTCTGCTAGTTCTGTTTTGAATTGAGCGCTATGTACGCTTGGCGGTGGTGCGGGGCGCAAACTTACCATGGTAGCACTATCAATAAAAAAGCCACGAACCTTACCAAAAAGTGGGAGCATGGGTGGGCGGCGTGGTGATTCTAAACTTATCCAAGGGGTTTCGTTGCGATTGATGGCATCGGTTTCGAACTGTTGCCAAATAGTAGCATTACCTGCAGCTGCACCCGCTCTATCGGTACCAGCACGTGTAATGTACAACTGTGCTACGGCTCGGCCCAAAGCCTCGCCAGCCTCTATATCGCTACGCGTATTAGCACCTGCCATAATGCGGTAGTTGCGGTGTTCATTGGCTTTTTCTTGTAAATAAGCACCATCGGCAGGAAAGAGTAGTTGTAGTACTGCCAAAGTAGCGCCAAGTACCACAGCATCTTCACTAGGGTAGGAATATACATCTGTTTGTTCAGGAACCAGTAATTGAATTGCCCTGTCTACTTTGTAAGGAGCATCTCTACGATATTGATTTTTGTAGTAATACGCAGCTACTAAAGCATCGTACTGGGCTGCTGCTACATAGGCGTAAGCTCGTGCAGCATACGGCGGATTGGCAAACGGAAATACAGGATATGCTAAAGGGTTATTAGCATTCGGAAAAGGGTAAGTACCATCAGCGTTTTGATAAGGTGGTAAATTTCGCTTGGCAATCAGTGTTCTAAGAATTTCGTTCCAGCGTAACACTGCACCGGCGCTCCAATACTGTATTGTAGCTCGTTGCTCGGCAGTTAGATTAGCCTGATAGCTTTTAATTTCGTTTAGCTCGAGCACATAATTAGGGTGTGTAGTAGCCAATGGTGTATTGATAGTAATAGCATCGGCAGCACTTAGCAGAATAGGCTTCCACCTGCCTGCATTGGTATCGGTTTGTACAGGTGCTAGTGCAGGGAACTGCTCACTTCTATCAACAATATCTTTAGAGCAACCAATGATAACTACCAATATGCTAGCAAGTATTGAGTGGTATTGTATTAACTTTTTCATGTTTGTTGATTTAAGGTTGGGGAGTAGTTGGTGAGGTCTTTTTTTGGCTGGTGTTTGAAAAATCGAACAGGTAGAAAATGCCTAACCCCCACATGGTACTCTTGCCTACATTGCGGCCAGCCACAACAGTGCTAGCATTAACATCGAGGCTTATGCTGCTCCAGTTGCCAGGTAGGTAATATTTAATGTGTGTTTCAATAGCGGTACTGTTCATGCGGTTGCTTGGGAACGGCATGTTATTACGAGTAATATCGAAGCCACCTGCTGTTGTAAAACGAGTGGCCATTAACTCGGCTATAAGATTACTGCTTCTATATCCGGCTCTAATTTGGTGTTGCCATGCATTGGGCATTGCTACCTCATTGGTGTAATGCATTTGCGTTGTGAAATAAGCATTACGGTCGAGTGTAATATTACTGCGTCTGATATAACTGCTACTTAGGGTAGCAAACCAACGCTTATACTGATAATCAAACATAGCTCTTATGCTTAGGTTGGTGCTGCCTAAACCAATAGAAAGTGGCAGATAATCTTTCACGTAATTACTGAGTGGCGTGCTAGCTGTACCTACAGCATAGATGGCATAAGTACTTTTGCCTTTTGTAATTTCTAGCGGCATATACTTTACCGTAAGGCTACCATCTTGTATGCCTTGCATGCCTGCTAACTGTCCGGCACTTGCCTTGGTTATTACATAAGGCAGCCCTACGAGTACGTTCAATCGGTCGGTAATGCCATAGTTCGCACCGTACATGATGCTTTGTGTACGTACGCGGCCAAGGTTTAGGTTATTACGTTCTAAGGTGCCTTCCCAGTAGTTAGTCCAACTACTATTGCCATACATAAATCCGGTGCAAAATTGTTGCTTACTCATCATAATACCATCGAACTCGTTTTGTGCTCGGGTACTATAGCAGCATGTGCACAATATGGCTAAAATCAAAATATATTTTAATTGCATGGTTTTGGTTTTTGGATGGGGTGATACACTTACGTAAATGCTTACGCACACAGTAATAGTTTGTTATTACAAGCGTTACATCATTTGCCGTAAGGCGATAATCATTATTTCTTGAAACGGATACGTTGCACTACTAATGTGCCAACACGCTTACCTTGTTCGGTACCAACGAGGCAACTGTTACGATAGTGAATACCACCATATACACGGCTAAGTCCTGCTTCTAAAGCTGCAGCTCTAAAACTTTTAAAACTGCGTGCAGCAATGCCAAATTCGGTAGAAGAACTATCGGTATAAGCTACGTTATCGCCGAAAATATGGGTGAGTACTTCTGCTGTAGCTGCACTTATTACAGCATGGCCGCTGGTGTATTCAGGGAACGGCGGTGTTTGAATGTAGGGTTGCCAATTATCGTTCTTCCAATACTCTTTGATTACCGTTTCTGGGCGTACATAATTGCTGCGATATTTTTCATCCCAGCAACTTATAAAGGCATCGTATAAGGCAATAGCACTTTGCGTATAGGCCATGACTGTAGTAGCAAAATCGGCATTGCGATATTTGGCTGCGATACCAACAATATTCATCCAGTGGCCTGGAGGACTGAATTTTTTTGTTGCATATGAAGCATGACCAATCACATTCATTTTAAAAGGATTATCATCCCAAAAATCTGCAATGTGTTTTTGCTCATCGGTAAGGCTATCAGTTATTTGTTGTACCTCTTTGGCTTGTGCATAAAAAGTACTGCCAGGCTTTAGGCTAAATGGTGGTGGCGGAACAGGCTTGCATGCTGCAGCACTATCGAGTACCATGGTACGCATTTCACGCCAATGTGGTTCAACGGCACTTGCATACATGGGTGGTGTTGGCACCCAACGCCCTGGTTCGTTAGTAACGGTATATTTTGGTGCACTGCGAAGCTTGGCATAGTTATCGCCTTTGCTCCAAGCAATAACTGCATCGGCTACTTTATTCGCATATGTTTGACTGGCTTTAATTATGTTGTTAGGCATACCTACACTATCGGCTTCGTGGAGAAGTTGCGTAACGTAAGTATCCATACTGCCTTCGGGAAAGGTAACAGTACCACCTACTTTGCAGAAAGCAAGCATTGCAGCTAATGGAAAATCGATATTTGCTGTATCGCCTTCTGGTAATGGCATGGCTGGCATGTGGGTTATTTGCTTTGCCAACGTTAGATATTGTTGGTTGCCCGCAGCCATTACTTCGTATGCAGCAATATTGGCATATACATAATTACGGCTTGCAATCATGGGTGGAAAGTTGTTTTCTAAAACAACATTGTTAAGCTGTTTTACAGTACGGGCATAAAGCCAACTACTGTTGGTGTATTGTTTGTAGTTGTTGTTTTGTGTACAAGCACATAGTAGCACTATGGGCATTACTAGTAGTAATATCCGTTTCATGAAAAATTATTGAGTGTTGAACAAATAATTAAGTAAGGCTACATCATTGGTAACCGGACTCGTTTGTTCTACACTGACGGTGGCTGTTCTTGTACTTCTAAAGCAATAGAACGATAAAAATTAACCCAATGGGTAATGGGTGCTACAGTATTTGCCGTAAGGCTATTATTGTATTCGAATATAGGTGTAGGCTCGTTGAACTCAACAACTAGTTGCTTGTACAACGCAAGTTTTTTACCCTGACTATTTTTGGACTGTTGAAGGTCGTTCATTGTTTCAAATACATGAGCGGCTTTTGCTTGTACCCTGTTTTTTTCGGTATGCGGTATGCAGGTGAAAATCATAGTATCGTTCACAAGCTGCCGACTAATATATTGATAGATGATTCCTTTTAATTCGAACTCGCCTCTAATACTTTCAGGTTGTGCCCAATTGGTTTGATAAGGCAGTTGTATAGGTACCCTTACGGTAAATGTTTGGTTAGCAATGTTGCCGGTTGCAATGCGTGCTTCTATTTGAACATCGGCCTGCGTAGTAGCGTAATTAATAGCAATTCGGTACCCTATGGTTTGTAGGCACACAATGGCTAATAAGCATATGGCGGCAAATTGTTTCAAATGCAATGCTTTATCTTGTAAACATACTTGAATAATCATTTGCAATCAACTGCCGTTTAAACTTATTGTAATTTTTAAGCTAATGGTGTAGGGTTAAAAAAACTTTAATACTTGCAGTTTGTGTGTGCCTTTCTTGTATGTTGCATTGTTAAATGCAATGTTCATATGAAGCTGAAGTTTGCGGTACGGCTAAGTGTTTTTTTTGTTGTTGTAATACTATTAGTACAATGTGCCAACAAACAATCGAAGCCTGCAACGGTAGCTGTTGCAACGGTTGAATCAGAAGCATTTAAACACATTACTGAAGCAGCGTTGGTTCAAAAATGGTGGCCGGGCAAGGTGCATGCAATGCAATTAACCGATAATAATTTTGAGGCTACAATAACAACTACTTTTCATGGTACAAGAGCTTTTAACGTTCGTTGGAAAGGCGCTACTTACAATACCTTGTTGATGGTATTGCCTGGTGCTAAAGACAGTACCATTGTGAAATGGATAGCAGCACCCAATACGGTGCCACTGCCTGCTGCGTTGAATGCCCAATTGCAAGTGTACTTAAATCGGTTACAGCAATTTTTAAGTAATAGCATTAATATTTATGGGTATGCGATTACAGAAGGTCGAATGAAAGATACAGTGTTTATTGCTACTAAAAAAACATATTCGTACTATCCTACTACGAACGATTATTATGCACAAATAGCTAGTTTGAGAGCCTATGCTCAACAACAGCACGTAGCCGTTACCGATAGCCCGATGGTGCATGTTTTTAAAGATAGCAATGGCCAATTCATTGCTATGACAGCCCTGCCTATTCAATATCTTATTCCTGAAACGAATACGTTTTTTATCAAGAGAATGATATTGGGCAAAAACATCAATGGTGTGGTGCGTGGAGGTGAAGCAAGTGTACTTGATGGATTGCAACAACTAGAGCGTTATAAATCGAACTATAACTACACATCGCCTGCAATACCATATCAAAGTTTAATTGTTAATCGCCTTGCGGTAAAAGATACTACGCAGTGGAAAACAAAGTTGATTTATCCGGTAATGTAGTTTGTATTTGAGTTGGTACATCATGGGGCGGCCTTCGGCCGCCCCATGATGTACACAGATTCAATCAATATATAGAAAAGAGCTAAATGAAGTTAAGCCGATTGTACTTACGTTTTAGTATGGTATCGGCATCGGCACCCAACCATTTATCAAGTAAGGTGGCATATACCTCTTTAAAATCAACGGCATATTGCAAGTCGCCATCAACAAGATTACTTAAATCGGCCATAGGGTTAAGCAATCCTTTTTGTTGTAATGCACCACTGATAAAAAACATATTGTTAGCAGTTCCATGATCGGTGCCGCCGCTGGCATTTTGTGCTACACGGCGACCAAATTCGCTGAATGTTGTTAACAACACATCGTTAAATCTGCCATTGGCTTTCATGTCTTTCACAAACGCATCTATTGCATGATTCATTTCGGTAAATAAGCGCTGTTGTGTAGCTTGTTGGTTCACATGTGTATCAAAACTTCCCAAGTTAACATAGTACACTTTGGTATTAATATCGCTAAGAATGAGGGATGCAATGGTTTTAAAACTATTACCTAAATCGCTACTGGGGTAACTAGCTGTTGTAGTGCGTAACTTACTTTGTTGAAAAATATATTCGGCACTACTTATGGTAGAACGCATGGTTTTATACAAGTAGCTTACAGGTTTTTCGTGCTCTGCATTGTGCTGTGCTGCTAGTTGTTTGAAGTATGCTTGCTGGCTTGTACCATACAACCTGCGAGGGTCTTTTAACGCCAATGCTTTTTCTACATCACCTTTTAAGGCAAGACTTAATGTATCGTCTATTTCTAGTGCTTGTGTGGGCTTATCGCATGCTTTGCATTGGCTATCGAGGTAGCGACCTAACCAACCTGTTTGCCAAATGGTATTGCTTTCGCTGGCGGTATGCCAAATATCCATACTTCTAAAATGGCTACGATTGGGTTCCGGGTAACCTACATTGTTGAGAATAGCCATATTCCCTTCTTGATACAATGTTGCTAAAGCTGTTAATGCCGGATGCAGTGCTGCTTCATCATTTACCGTAAGGGCTTTCTCTTTTTCAATTGCCAGCCTTGGGCGTTCTTTGTAATAAATATCGTTACGAATCGGTATCACGGTATTTAAACCATCGTTACCACCGCTCAATTGTAATACCACCAATACTTTATTACCTGCAGGCACTAAAGGCGATAGCGGATTTTCAAATGCCTTTAGCAGTTTAGGAACCATCATACTGGCTGTTGCCAAACCACCTAGTTGTATAAAATTTCTTCTGCGGATAAGCATAAAGTATTTTTTTTAATGGTTAAAACCTTGCGGTAAATGAGTTAGCACATTTGATATTCAGGTGTTGCCATTAGTGCTATGGTGGCAGTTTGAATGTAGTTGTTTCGGGTACTATGATCGATAGCATTGGTAACAGCGGGAAGCGTTGCCAATGTTGTTTGATTAGGTACTACTACTTGTGCAATACGTTTAAGCAGTTGTTCCTTGGCAACACCATCGAAGCGTTGTATGTATGCCTCCCAATTGATGTTAGCATTGAGTTGAAATCCGTAGCCATGATTGTTTTTGATTTTTGCTTGTAGTTGTTCACGCATGCCCATTTGTACATCATCGTCTTGCTTTGTTTGAATAGCAAAGGCATCATCGTCTTTCATGAGTTGTGGTATACGTAAGCGAAGCATTAGGCTGCTGCTGTCAATCCAAGCGAACCCTCCGGGCCATCCTGCAACGTTAGGCGGAAAAAATAAGGTTTGTCCGAGCCCGCGTTGTAAGAGCAATAATACTTGCGGGTTCGCTACTTGCATGGGTAATAGGCGTTGTATGCCCACCAATAATTCAATAGGACTTTTGATTTGTGCAGCCATGTTGTTGGTTTCAAAAAACCAACTGCTTGTGAAAATGTCGGTTAGCAACGGCGTAATGGCATAATTATTTTTATAGAAGCGTTCGGCTAGCCATTGAATATGCTTTTTATTGGTGTTTTGATGTACAAATTGTTTGTATATTTTTTCTGTGATGTGGTAGGCTGTTTGCTTTTGGCTGAGCAATATGTTTATAACATCATCGCCGGTGAAGTTGCCTGCTTTTCCTAAAATGGTTTTGCTACCAGTATCGTGAAAAAATCGGCGGAACACAAAATTACCATCTATGGTATAGCCCCAACCTGTAAAGGCTCTTGCTGCTTCTTTAATATCGTTTTCTGTGTAATTACCACGGCCCATGGTGAAGAGTTCCATTACCTCACGTGCAAAATTTTCGTTGGGTTTGGCTTTGCGGTTTTGTTGGTTGTTTAAGAAACTCAACATGCTAGCCGATTTGCTCACTGCTTTTAGCAAATCTCCAAAGTTTTCTAGGGCATTGGTTCTAATTACATGTAAGAGTTGTTGTTGGTAATAACTATTGATTTCTCGGCATGCAAAGTGGTTGTGCCAGAAGAAAGCCATTTTTTCACGCAGTTGTGCTTTGCTTTCAACCATTTGTTGTAGCCATGTAAGATTCAATTGTTTTAGATCTTCTCGGCTTTGGTCGCGTAT
Source organism: Chitinophagaceae bacterium (assembly GCA_046296295.1). Taxonomy (GTDB): domain Bacteria; phylum Bacteroidota; class Bacteroidia; order Chitinophagales; family Chitinophagaceae; genus UBA10646. Next base: position 8,336 of record JBKBLG010000023.1, read on the forward strand.
TTGCTTACGTTGTTCTTGCGTAAGCAATCGTTCGGCATTACCACGGGCCATTTCATTGATTGTGAAGTTAGCTTTAGCTGCTGTTAATACCTCTTTAATTACATTGCTAGCTACATCAATGTACGTTGGTGGTGTAGCCGCATTGTTAACGAGCTCTTGCCACCATTCATGGGTATTTTTTTGACTGAGCTGTGGTATATCGTTCGCTGCAATACCAAAAGTGGCTCTTTGTAGTAAATGCGAATTTTTTTGAAGAAGGCTAGCGGCCATATGCTGCGATTTATATGGTTATGGACTTTTTGTTCTAAGCTAGGTTTAAGTATTTTCAAAATAATCGGGCAACATCTTTTGTGTAGCTTGTATCCCTTAGCTGTACAAAAAACCTTAAACACAAATACATGAATATTTTACAACGCTGGTTATCTGTAGCATTATTATTAGCTGTTGTTGCTATTGGATGTCAAAAAGAACTTAGTGAAAATGGCATTACAAATACACATGTGCCTCCCACGCCGAACCCAACTGTTACAACAAGTATCAATGGCCGTATTATTGATGAAGATAATAAACCTATTGCTGGCGCAACGGTTATGGCAGGTGGTGCCACTTCACAAACCAATATTAACGGAGAGTTCTCACTTAACAATGTTGCTGTTGAAGCAGCACGAGCCTTTGTGCAAGTTACCAAAGCCGGTTACTTTAGAACGGGTCGATTGTTTATTGCTGCAGAAAATCAACGTCATTTTGTAGAAGTACAAATGCTAAAGCGTAATGCATTAGGTACTGTTAGCGCTGCTACAGGGGGCTTGCTTACACACAGTAGTGGTGCGAGTATTCTTTTACCGCAAGGTGGTTTTGTGCATGCTACTACTGGCGCTGCTTACAGCGGTCAGGTTACGGTTGATATTGCATGGATTAATCCTATAGGTGCCGATTTGCATCGGCAAATGCCTGGCGATTTAAGAGGTGTTGATAGTACCGGCAGAGAAGTGGGACTAACAACTTTTGGTATGATAGGTGTTGAACTTACGGGAAGTGGTGGCGAAAAATTACAAATTGCTCCTGGCCGTACGGCAACACTTACATTCCCTATTCCGTTGGGTATACAAAGTGTAGCACCTAATGCCATTGATTTGTGGAGCTTTGGTGATAGTGCCATTATTTGGAAGAAAGAGGGCAGGGCTAACAGAGTAGGTAATAACTATGTAGCTCAAGTAAGCCATTTTAGTTTTTGGAATTGCGATGCACCATTTCAACAAGCGATTTTAAAGGCCAAATTTGTAGATCAGAGTGGTAATCCGCTGCGCCACCATGGTGTTAAACTTACGCGTAATAATGTGGGTGGGTATGCTTATGGCTTCACAGATACTTCAGGTGTGGTACGTGGTATTATACCTGTTAATGAGGCACTTACCTTACAATTATTTGGAACGGTGTACTGTGGGGCACAAGTATTGCACACACAAAATGTACTACCTACTAATGGTAATGTAGATTTAGGAACTATTACAGTTAACACACCTGGCTTAAGCACTTACACCGTTAGTGGAAGCGTTGTTAATTGTAGCAACGCACCCGTAGCGAATGGATATGTAGATGTTCGTTATAACAACTTTCAATACGTAAGAACACAAATAACCAATGGTACTTTTAGTGCTAGCTTTAGTACTTGTAGTAATACTGCAGTGGTTAATTACTATGCAGTAGATGGCAGCAATATGCAACAAGGTAGTGTGCAAAATGCAACCCTCAATACAGGTTCAACAACGCTACCGAGCTTTAATGCCTGTGGAACATCGGTGAGTCAGTTTATTAATTTAACCTATACAGGCGCTAGTTTAGCCTTAAGTACACCACAAGATAGCATTGCATTGTATGTGAGTGCTGCACAAGGTGGTTCGTTTATGTTACAAGGCACACGCATTGGACAAACCCCCAATACTGGTACCAACTTTCAGCTAAGCTTTAATGCAACAGCTATTGGAGCAGGTACAGTATTGAGCAGCAGTTTATTTAGTTCGCAGCCGCCTTTTCAAGGTAATTATACTTCGCAAGGAAGCATCAATATTACTGAGTTTGGTACACAGCCCGGCTCATTCATTGCAGGTACTTTCTTAGTGCCTTTAAGAGATAGTAGTTCAAATGTTACTGTTGCCGTTAATGGTACTTTTAGAGCAAGAAGAAATTGAACCAACAACCTTAAACCAATGCTCTATCCTAAAGCTATCGCAATATTGCGATAGCTTTTTTGTTAGGAATACCTTACGGTAAATGGTTTTGTTGCTAAAACACACATTTACCGTAAGGAATAAAAATTATTAACTTAGGCGATACAACTGTATGCCATGTTTCAAATTCGATTTCTGAAATATACCTTACCATTATTCATTTTTGCTGCAGCATATCTGGCGTTTAGTGAGGATGGTATATTCACCTGGTTACCTGTATTGATAGGTTTTTTTCTGATACCGATACTTGAGTTGTTTATTCAACCAAACGCACAAAACTTAGATGCAGCCGAAGAAGCTATTGCCAAAGCCGATGCGAAGTACGACGTGCTGCTGTACATTATTGTGCCACTGCAATATGCTGCCGTTTGGTTTTGCTTGCAATCGCTTAGCGGCAATACCCTGCAGCATGGTTGGGAGATAGCAGGCCGTATTGTAAGCTTAGGGATGTTATGTGGTACGTTTGGGATTAATGTTGGCCACGAGTTAGGGCATAGAAATACTTGGTACGAGCAGGCGATGGCGAAAGCTTTGTTACTTACAAGTTTATACACGCACTTTTTTATTGAGCATAATAAAGGGCATCATAAGCATGTAAGTACACCTAACGATCCTAGTAGTGCACCCTATGGTTATACATTGTATCGTTTTTGGATACGAACTATCAAAGGCACTTATCTAAAAGCTTGGCAAATAGCTGCCGACGATGCGGCTAAAGCTGGTAAAGCTAGGTATGGTTGGTACAACGAAATGCTGCAACTGCAATTGTTACAGTTGCTTTGGGTAGCAGGTATTTACTTTTTGTTTGGCGGCTTAGTAACCTTGTATTATATCGCAGCTGCAGTAGTTGGGTTTTTATTGCTCGAAACAGTGAATTATGTTGAGCACTATGGTTTAAGTAGAAAGCAAACAGCAACTGGCAGTTTTGAAAGAACTATGCCGCATCATAGCTGGAATAGTAATCATGTAATAGGTAGATTGATACTTTTTGAACTTAGCCGCCACAGCGATCATCACTATTTGGCAAGTCGTAAGTATCAAGTTTTACGACATCACGATAGTGCGCCGCAATTACCTACGGGTTATCCGGGTAGTATGTTGTTGGCTACCATACCGCCGTTATGGTTTAAAATAATGCATCGGAAAATAAAACAGCTGTCGCAAACAAATGCAACAGCTGTTGAGGTGTGAATACATTTACCGTAAGGTAGGTGTAGGCTACTATTCGAAAGGTACTTTTGATACTTTGGCTTTCACCGGTTGATTACGGATGTTAATAAATATTTCGCTATCAATAGCACTATAAGCTGTTGCAACATAGCCCAAACCAATGGCTTTGCCCAAACTAGGCGATTGTGTACCACTAGTAACAATACCAATGTTTTCGCCGGCAGCATTTTGAATGATATAATCGTGACGCGGAATGCCACGTTCAACCATTTCAAAACCAATGAGTTTGCGTTGTACGCCCTGCTCCTTTACTTGTGCAATTATATTTTTGGCGGTGAATTCAGGCTTGCTGAGTTTGGTAATCCAACCGAGGCCTGCTTCGAGCGGGTTGGTGGTATCGTTGATATCGTTGCCGTAGAGGCAATAGCCCATTTCTAAGCGAAGTGTATCGCGAGCACCTAAACCAATGGGTTTTAGGCCTTGCGGTGTGCCTACTTCAAAAATAGCGTTCCATATTTTTTCGGCAGCACCATCGGCAGCTTCAAAATAAATTTCAACGCCGCCTGCACCTGTATAACCTGTGGCACTGATAAGCACATTATCAACTCCGGCGAAGGTACCTTTCACAAAAGTGTAGTACTTCAAGTTCATGATATCGAGGTCGGTGAGTTGCTGCAATATTTTGGTGGCGTTGGGGCCTTGTACGGCTAATAATGCAGTGCGGTCGCTAATGTTATGCATTTCTACCTGTAGGGTATTGTGTTGCATAATCCAATTCCAATCTTTTTCAATATTGCTGGCATTTACAACCAACATGTACACCTTATTTTCTTCGATGCAGTACACTAAAAGATCATCTACAATACCACCTTCGTTATTCGGTAGGCAGCTGTATTGAGCTTTGCCTGCCGTAAGCTTACTAGCATCGTTGCTGGTTACACGCTGTATTAAATCGAGGGCATGCTCGCCTTTCAAAATAAATTCGCCCATGTGGCTAACATCGAACACGCCGGCATTGTTACGCACTGTAGTATGTTCATCGTTTATGCCGCTGTAGCTAATAGGCATGTTATAGCCCGCAAAAGGTGCCATCTTGGCTCCTAAAGCAATATGGAAATGTGTGAATGGAGTTGACTTCATATAACAAGTTGAAAAGTGAAAATTGTTCAATAACAGGTGCTTAACCTGGGATACGGCTGATATATTTTTCGAGCTGCTTAATTTGATCTACTACTTGCTTTTGTTTGGGGTTGCAAGCTTTTGCCTTACGGTAAAAGTCTTTCGCGGCCCTAAACTCCCGTTTGTTCATAAAAATTTGTACCATGCCTAAGTAAGCTACTGCTTCACTCTCTTTATCAGGAATACCGGAACGCAAGGCTGCTCTAATATTACTTTCGGCGGCTTTAAAATCGCCACGTTGCATAGCCATCATACCAATTTGCAGCTTATTAGCGCCTTCGGCTTCTGGTACGGGGGCGCCTAGTTCGTTGCTTTTTTTGAGGTGTGCTTCTGCACTTGTGTAGTCTTGCTTCATCATAGCAAGGTTGCCTTTGAGCGTGTAATAGGTACTGCGAATAGGTTTTATAAGTAAGTTAGGGAACCAAATACTGTTTAATATTTTTTCTACAGCTTCAATATCGCCACGCTCCATGGGGTCTTGTACTAAGCGTAACGGACCAATTAAAAAGTGTGATACAACAGCAACAATTGCACCAAAATACAAGATAAAAGCCGGCCAGAAACCGCTGGTAACATTCACGAAAATGGCCAAGGCCAGAGTAAAAACACCTACCGCTAAACGGTACTTGATAAGCCAATTATACAACTTCATGTAACATCAATTAGTTGGCAAATATAGGCTGCAAGAGGCATTATCAGGGGGTATCGTTGATTTCCCACCAGTAGCCATCGGGATCTTGCAGATAAATTTGATGCACGCCATCAGGCCGGGTAGTAATTTGTTGCAGCTTGCCCGCCCAATCTTCAAACGGAATATGCTGTTGGTTTAGCTTGCTGATAAAAGCATTCATATCGCGGATGCGAAGGCAAATGTGTTGGTGCTTTACAGGTGGTGTAAATGGTGCTGATATTGCTATAACGTGCAGTTGCACATTTGCCGTAAGGCGATACCATGTGTGCTTACCATCGTTAAAGGGGTTGGCAATAGTATCGAGTTGAAGCACCTTACGGTAAAAGTGATTGGCTATGGCCAACTGCTTTACAGGTATGGCAATATGCTCTACTTGCTGTGCTGCTGCAGTATTCAAATGGTATATGAGCACTGTAAGTAATAGATAGTAGCGCATATGAAAAATTTGTAGGAAGCTAATGTAATTGTTGTGATTATCAACATGGCGAACCCTTATTTTTGCGCCACTGCAAGCGTGGTATGGTCCCGTAGTTCAATGGATAGAATAAGAGTTTCCTAAACTCCAGATACAGGTTCGATTCCTGTCGGGACTACTTTTTTGATGAATGCTTTGTTATTCCCTAATACATAAGGCACTGATTTTCTTTGCTTGATAGTTAGTATTCGACAATTCAACGCGGGGTATTGCTTGCTGTTAGAGTATTGGCTTAAAACCCCACTTTAGGGGCTTACTATGGTTATATTGCAAATGCCTGGTGTGCGGTCATTTTCTGCCGTTAACAGAAGTGTACAAAGTGATAGCATTATCAGATTTGGCCGGTTTATAAAATATATTATTGCCGGCAATTGCAATCGATTTACAATCGTCGGAAATATTGTTCGTTACAACACTTACCACGTATTTGGTGCTTGAATAATCTTTGTGATGTAGATCATTTATTATCGTTTAATGAGCCAGATAATACATCGCAGTCGAATGTTCCCGTTGATACTGCTGTGCAACGTTATAAAGTAATGCAAAAAACAGGCTTGCGCTATGTTTCGCCTGTTGTAACACAAGATGAAGCTTTCGGTACGGGTAAGTGGCTCACAGAATTTATAACCAAAGCACAAGCTCAAAAGCTAAGCGTAAATGCTATTGCTGTGCATTGGTACGATTGGGGTAATCAAACCAATAATGCTGCTACCGATTCATTAACAGCAGAACGCATATTCTCAAGATTTGTGACTTATATAGAGCGTGTTCGTGCAGCGTATCCTGACTATCCTATATGGGTAACAGAGTATAACGCTAATATTAACCGTAGCTCAGAAACGATACATCGTTATTTCATGAAGTTATCTTCAGATTGGATGAATAGCATATTATATATAGAACGGTATTCATACTTTTTTCCGACAACAGTGCCAGGTGTGAATAGTAATAACACACTCACAAATGTTGGTGCTTATTGGAAATCGCTTACATCGCCTAAAGCATTTACTTCAAACAATGTTTTAGATGCCACGTTAATACCTTAGTAATTGTAGTAGTTTAGTTTTCAATCGTCACAAAGGCTGTAGGCAAGTATTTACTTAAGTAAGTGGTTTTACGGCCTTTTTTTATGCCCAACAACATCCTCATTTGCCTGTGAAGGCGCCATACATACAATATGAAAAAGATAGTTGCATTACACGCGTTGCTACTGATGTATTTGGTTGCAACAGCACAACTACAATTACCCTCATTTTTTAGTGATCATATGATATTACAACAGCAACAAAAAGTTGCTGTTTGGGGAAGTGATCGGCCTAATACCAGGATAGCAGTTACCTGCTCATGGGGTGCTAAAGCAACTACAGTAGCAGATGCCACCGGCAAATGGAAATTGCGGGTGGCAACACCCCAAGCGGGCGGACCGTATTATTTGGAAATAAAGGGTTCAAATACCATAGCGTTGCAAGATGTACTGATTGGAGAGGTGTGGTTGTGCTCTGGTCAATCGAACATGGAAATGCCAATGAAAGGTTGGGCTAATCAACCTATTGAAGGTGGAAAAGAAGCTATTCTCAATTCGGCTAATTATGCAATTCGTTTTTTTAATGCAACGAAAGCAAGTGCTATAACACCACAATACGATGTAAAAGGGAAATGGCAGATTGTTGATTCAACCACCACGGGTAACGCAAGTGCTACTGCTTATTTTTTTGCTAGAAAACTGCAATCTATTTTAAAAGTGCCTGTAGGTATCTTACATACATCGTGGGGTGCATCCACCATTGAAAGTTGGATGGATGCCGCAGCATTACAAACTGTAAAGCCTAACTTACCTATACCGCAGGAATTGCCTAGTAAAGAACCAAACAGAGCACCTACCATTATGTACAATGCAATGCTACATCCTTTTGTGGGTTTCGGTATTAAAGGATTTACATGGTATCAGGGATAAGCTAATAGAGCAAATGCCAATGAATATCAGGCTTTGTTTTCAGCAATGATTAGCACTTGGCGTAGGCAGTGGGGTATGGGTAAGTTGCCATTTTATTTTGTTCAAATTGCACCCTTTGGGTATAAAGAGTTGAACGCTGGATACTTGCGTGAAGCACAGCAACAAACTATGTTAACAGTACCAAATACGGGAATGGTTGTAACATTAGATGTGGGAGAGTATGCAAGTATTCACCCACGAAAAAAGCAACAGGTAGGCGAACGTTTGGCAGCGTGGGCTTTAGCCGAAACCTATCATAAAAAAGTTGTGCATGCTAGAAGTATTCTTTATAAGAAAGCAATTTTTCAAAATAACGGCACTGTAGTTGTACACTGTTTAAGCATGTTGGTGCAGGGTTGAAAATGAATGAACAAAGCATAACAGGTTTTGAAATAGCCGGTGAAGATCAAAGGTTTTATCCTGCATTTGCTACAGTAGATGCCAAGCATAATCGAGTGAAGGTTTGGAGTGAGCAGATAAAAACACCGAAGGGTGGGAAGAAAAAAATTGAATTTGTCCTCGGGTGGGGCAGGTTCATCTTATTCATCACTTAGCCGTTTTAATAGGCATGATTAAATCAGCCAGTTTGATCTCCATTAATTTCAGGTTGTTTCGGATTTCGTTGTCTTTTTCCCGCAAGGTTTGGTAAGCATTGTGTATAATCTCTATCGCTTCTTTTTCGCCTTTGCCTTCTATGCTTTCAAAATCTCGTTGAGCATATTTCATAAATTCAATGCCTGCTTTCTTGAAATCTTCTTCAAAATATAATTCATAAACTAAGGCATCAATGACTTCTTCAAACAATTGAACTAGATGGCTATTTGGAACAAAACTATTTATGAGTTCGGTTTCTTTTAATTTTTTTAAGAAGGTGAGATAATCAGCCAATATTGCTAAGGTGCTTTGCTGCTCAAATTTTGCAATGTAAATAGGAAAACCTTTGATGAAAGTTGCCTGGTAGCGATAAAATCCATTTGATTGGGGAGTTGTATTTTTTTTATGATAGTATGTGAGCAATTTCGAATTAAGAACTCCTAACAAGTATTTTATATTAAGCTTGGAATTCGTGATGATTATTGAGTAGGTTGTTGTTGTACCAATAAAGTTGTTGTCATCAAAGGCAAACGAATTTTTTGAAGCGTTATCAAGTGTAACAATTTTAGGTTGACAAAATCTACTCAAATTGCGTTGGTTCCATAGTTCATACCATAGCTTTGGTGATTTATCAAAATATTCTCTACCTGACAAGATTGACCGATTCTCTGTTAAATATTTGTATGCATTGGGGTATTTCCTCTGTAATTCGTTTTCTGGAATCACCTTCCCATCTGACTTGTAAGGATAAATACAGTAAGTTCCACTCCATTTTATTTCATATTTATCTATGTCTTTTCCCATTAAAAAAGGCTGAAGTATTTCCATTTCTATTGAGTGTTTCTCAATCTCAGCTTTTTTTAATAGAAAAACTGAATCTTTCCCTGTGGCAATGCCTTGATATATGCCTTCTGCTAATTTTTCAAGTTTTGTTGAATTTAACCTCATTCTTTCAAACAATTCTGTAATTGAATCATTCTCAAAATACCAAGGTTGAGAACTTAGCTTTTTAGATTCGACTTCAAGTGTGTTTTTACCATCAATATTATTTGAATAAGAGAAAGTATATTCCTTACTTTTTGATTTTTCAAATACAAAAACACCTGTGTATGTTGTGGCAGAATTAAACACCTGTTTGTCACCGAAATCTACTATAATTTTGATTTTAGATTCATTTATTAAGAACTTACGCAATTCCTCACCATAATCTCTATGCATAAACCTTGTGGGGCATATATAACTCAGAATTCCATTTTCAGCAAGCAAAGAAAATGGTCGTTCAACAAAGGGAATATAATAGTCGTATTTACCCCTCGTTGTTTTAAAATGGGTCAACTTTGATTTGGCTGACTTCTGAAGATTCTTGAACTCCACATAAGGAGGATTCCCAATTACAATATCGAAATCATCTACACCATACATCCAAGAAGGGTCAAACCAATCCACTTTCTCGTTACTAAATGGATTCCATGAACTGATTAAAAAGGCTCTGCTATTAACATCTGCAACACCTAATTTTATTTGTTGCTTAGAAATCTTGTTTTGAATGCGTTTAAACTCAGCCTTTAATTCATTTTTATGCTCACCGTAGCTTTGCAAGTAGTCTAAACGAATTTGCTTTAGCTGTTCTAAATCATCAAATGAATTGAACAGACCACCAAAATCTTTTTCATCAGGTAATTTCAATAGAGCATCAGCAGTTACAAACTTGAACTCAAGGTTAGGCAAAGGTTCAACTCCTCTGTTGGGTTTTGATTCGTCAATATTTTCATCAACAACCAAGGTTAGAAAGCAACGCAGTTTTGATATTTCGGCTGCAATGGGCTGAATATCCACCCCAAAAAGCGAATTTTGTATTACACCAATTTTTCGGGCATATTCAACAGTTGTTTGCTCCAGTTTTTCTTTAAGCTGTTTTCTAAGTACGGCATTTTCGATGCGGCTTATTTGTCTGGCTTTCCACCATTTGGCATCAGGGTCAAGTTTCTGCAAAGCCATCACTATTTTTTGCAGCACACCCATTGGGAAAGCTCCAGAGCCACACGCAGGGTCAAGAACCTTTAAACGGTCCAGCGCGTCCAATATTTTTTCAGAATCTGACTTTGAAAAAGAAACTTCGCTATCAATCTTAAAAATAGGTTTAAGTACCTCCTTGTCAATTTGGGTCTGGTTATGAAGGTAGAGCACCAAACTTTCTGTCGCCATGTAGTCCACAATCTCCCTTGGGGTATAAAAACTCCCAGTCGCTTTACGGGCAGTTTCACCACTATCCGGGTCAATTTCGGCTAATAGGTTTTCAAAAATTCTACCTAACATTTCCGGGTCAACACTTACTTCAATATCCACTACGCTGTTCTCGTCTATGGTAAAATTGTATTGTTCCAGATGTTCAAAAAACGATTTGAACCATTCATCAGGGATTTTAAGCGTATTGATATGTTCAGAAAGTCCGGTTGATTTATTAGGCTTGTAGTAGTCTTCTGTTTGAGGCTCAAACAAACCACCATTTAAGAAAGGTATCTGTTCGCAGCCATCAGGTAAATTTTTCCATCTTTCAGGAATAGGCGTGTTCAAGGTTTGAAAAAAGAGTTGCTCTAAAATGGAATGGTAGTAATTGGGGTTTTTCTTCACCGCTTCGCTACTCAAAAGATGCTCGGGTAAAAGCGATATGCCTTTATCGGATTTCTTTACTTTCAAAAACCAACAAAACACCGTTCTACCAATGAGCCTTACTGCAAATTCCTGGTAAATCTTTTTTGAAGCATTATCAGCAGGTTTTCCAATAGGTAAATTCAACACTCTATCGTAAGTAATGGCCTTGGCTCCTTTGCCTTCTGTAGCACCAACCAACTGATAAAAGTGTCGTGCAACGATTTTATAAAATTCTTCATTGAGTGCTTCAACGCTAAAGGCATTTCGGATTTCTTCCAGATACAGTTTCTTTCCCGCAATACTGAAAAGCCGGTCAACCGGTGTTTTTGTTTTTTCTCCTTTACCCAATAAATAAGTGTATCGTTTGGGCTCAGTTATTTTTTGGGTTATGTTACCTTCTTCATCAAACGTTCTGATTTCGCTAACAAAACTTAATCTCCATTTGTCTGCCTGCTCAAAAACGATTAAAGCGCCATCCACATCATATTTGTAAACGGAACGAAGCAATTCTCTTAATCCGACTTTGTTTCTTTCGAGCCAAACTTCGGGTTTTACCTTTACCAAATACAAACCGATAATTCTGTCATCTGCCGTATTGAAGCTCCCCAACTCAAAAGCCGATTCTGCTTTTTTATTGTTTGCCAAAGGAATTGCAGCAGGTTTTTGCAGAAAGTTTTTTACGCCAAAAACCTCTGTCAATAAATTCTGCCAGTCAGCAAGCACAAAAGGCTTAGATAATATGCTTTGTAATGTTTTCTTATCCATTATTCCAATTCGTCTTTAGTAAGTTGCTCCACTAATTGATGAAGTTTGTTGGCCAATACCCTTTTCGGGATTAGTTTAGTTTCATAATCGGCAATAATGGCAGGCGAAGTATTGCGAGCCATGGCATATTCTACCACCTCGGTATCTTTGCCTTTGCATAGTAAAATGCCGATACTGGGGTTTTCAAAAGGTCGTTTTACATCGCGGTCTAATGCCTCTAAATAGAAATTGAGTTTACCCAAAAATTCGGGTTCAAATTCCTGTATTTTGAGTTCAAACAATACCAAACATTGCAAATCCCGATGGTAAAACAACAGGTCGGTATAGTAATCTTTATTGCCTACCTGTAAACGAAACTGATTACCCATGTAGGTGAACCCCTTACCTATTTCAAGAATGAATTTTTGGAGGTTAAGAATCAACGCCTTTTCCAGGTCTTTTTCAGAATGTCCATCGGGTAAATCAAGAAATTCAAAAATATAAGGGTCTTTAAAAAGGTTTTGAGGTAATTGTGTCCGCAGTGCGGACACAACTGGATTTGAAAGCATAACTCTTTCGAATTGGGCAGAATTTAATGCTCGTTCCAAGTCGCGACTGCTATATCTTTCTCTAATGGTTGTAATGAGGTAATAGAATTTCTCCTCTGCTGATTTTGTTTTTGAAAGGATTAAACGGTGATTGGTCCAGCTAATTTGGGTCAGTAGAGATGATACAAGTTTTTCCTTCAATAAATCCAAACGATTTAATTGTGTCTGCATTGCGGACACTTTTGTATTGTCTTTATTCTCAGCAAAATAAGTCTCCAATTGTGTCATCAGTGTTGTCACAAATTCGGGGGAGGAATAGGTTTCATAAAATTGTTTCATTCTATAAAGTCCTCTTCGATTAAATCCCTTAAGTCCAGGGTAATTGTCTTGAATAAATGAAGCCAATTCTTCTACCGTATTGTCACCCCACGCTCCTGCTGAAACCTTCTCTGAAACTATATTGCCCACCTTAAAATACAGCAATATCAATTCTTCATTTACTTTATGAAAAGCCCTATTTCTGGCTTCTTCAATCAGTAAAACAATCTGCTTGAATTCGGTATTCGTGTTTCCTGGCTTATTCATGTTTAATTAATAAAAGTTTCTGAAAGGACAATTTCCGGTGCAATGTTGGTGTCAATTTCTTCCAGTTTGCTTTCATCTTCGACACCGGCAAAAGCATCGTATTTTTTAGCCAAGGCAATTAGTAAATTGTCCACTTGCGAAATGGTAATTTGTTTTTTACTGAAAAATTGCTGACTTAGCTTTTTCAACTCATTGGCTAAGGGAGTGTAAGTTCCGCTTTCAACAATAGGTTGTAAGGTTTGGCAAGTTTCTTTTACAATAGCTTGATGTGTAATTGCTTTGAAGTCACGTAAGAATTTCAAAGCCTGTTTGGTATTTGCATCAGCCTTGTCTGTTGTTGTAACTTTTTCGGTTGTTCCGCCCAAAAAATCTTCATCAAATGCTTTTAAAGCAGCTTGAACTTGTTCATAGTGATTATCCGGTAATGCAAATGGCGGCTCGGTAGCTTGCGCCTCAAAAATTTGGGCTGCTTCTAAAAAGGTTAATGGGTTTACCTGATTATTAGCAGTTACTTTATAAAACTCAGTCTTATAGGGCGATTTTAAAAAAACAATGGTTGAACCCTGAGTGTCTGCTTTTTGAGCATACTGGTTACTTCTTGCCGTTCTTGCCTTTAGAGGAAAAGATTTGATGCGTTTAAATTCTTTCGGGTTGTTGTCTTTAAACTCACGGATGAAACGCAAATAATGCAATCGCTTGTCTTCATCATCCGGCACACCTTCATCAAAAAGTTTAAATTGTTCTAACATTTCTTCGTGTGTGTATATCTGTGCATCCTCACCAAAGGTGGTGTGAAATCCTTGCAATTTAATTAAAGCATTCTTGTATAGTTTTATTTCTTCATCGCCTTGTTGAGAAGGGTAGAAATTGTAGTTGTAAATAACTCCTGCCACACTGCCAATTCGATTAACACGTCCGATGCGTTGCATTAAACGTGTTGCATTCCAAGGCGTGTCATAGTTTACAATTACGTTGGCACGATGAAGGTTTACACCTTCTGCCAATACATCGGTTGTGATGATGATATTGTAATCGTTCTTTCTTTCACCAACGTAGTTAGCATCAAAGTTTTCCTGAATGGTTTCAAAAATCTTGCTTCGGTTGTCGCTTGAAACATTCAGGATCTTCGTATTCAGGAATGCTTCCACTTTTTCAGTCAGGTAATTTGCTGTATCGGTGCTTTCGGTAAACACAACTAATTTACCTGTTGGGTTGATTTGAGTATTCAGTAATTCTTCTTTTAACGCTTTTAAAAAAGCATCCAGTTTTGGGTCTTGCGTTACTTTGCTCCATTCCTTTACTAATTCCTGCAACAGCAAATGGTCTTTTCGCAAACCGTCAATAAAACCACTATCAAAATCATCAGGACTGAATACATTGTTTCGCGGATTTTCAGCACTCATTTCTAAAATCATCACTTCCAAATCTTCAATGCTGACTCCTTTTTCCATCAAGTCGTTTACACGCAAGTCGGGAGCGATTAATACTTTGCCTTTGTCAAACATTTCAATCATTCTGCCTGTGGCGGTAGTCAGATTTTTTAGTGATGATTTAAAAGCAGTGAAACTGCTTTCTAATCTTTTCACCATTAAAGTTTTCATGATGCCCGCCAAAGATTGAGAAACTAAAATCGCTTGTTCGTAATAGTTCTCTCTTAATTCAGGTTTTAAATATTTGATTGCCTGATAGCGGTAATATTGAATTTTATCATCGTCAGTCAGGTAAAAAATTGTATGATAAAACAATTTGCTCAACTTGGCATCAAACGCATAAATTTTGGGTTTGGGTGCAGCTATTTCAGGAAAAACAATTCCTTGTGCCTTTAAATCCTCAATGTATTTTGGATAGTTCTTTAAATCTCGTCTGGTTCTTCGAACCGTTATTTGAGAAATGACTTTTTCACGAATGATTGAATACAGTTCTCTTATGCGTTCAATGTTCGGTTCGTCTTGTTGCATGATTTCTCTGAACTCACGAATGATTGGCCCAAAGAAACTTTGCAAATTAGTTACTGGTAATGTGCTTCGTCTTGCATCTTGAAACAAAAGCAACTGATAGTATAAATCTTGTGGTCTGTTGTTTAGTGGTGTAGCAGAGATAAGAATGACTTTTTTCTTCTTGCCCGGAACTAAACCTTCACCATTTCTTGGAGCTTTGCAAATTCGTTGCAATAATCCGAATGATTGCGAAGTGTGATTTCTGTATCGGTGAGCTTCGTCAACTAAAACCAAATCGTAATCTTCTTTTGCCCAATAGTTCAAATCATCACCGTTTACAATTTTGTCTAATCTTCCGTTGGTAATGAATTTGGTGTGTCTGTCAATACCGAAAAGTCTGAAAGTGTTTTTCCAGTTCTTTTCCAATGCAGGTGGAAATACAACCAATATTTTAGTGTTCAAAGAGCCATTAGCAATTAAAAATCGTTTGGCAATCATGGCTGCAATAACTGTTTTTCCTAAACCAACCACGTCTGATAGGAAAAAGCCATTGTGTTCCATTAGCATTTGAAAGCCTTGGTTTACGGCATCAATCTGATAGGAAAGTTTTTTGTAGGTCTTTGGTAAATCACCAACCGTGTCTGGGTCGTAATCAATATTCTTTCCGAAGTATTCAATCAAGAATTTGATGTAAAGTTCATATGGCGTGAACGTTTGACCGATATGTGTTTTCTGTTTGAACTGCTGAATGTCTGCTGGTAGGATTGGCGTTGAATGTTCCCATAATTCAACAAACTCTTTTTTGGTAAACTGAACATCGTCATAGTCTTTGAGTGCAATATTCAATTCATAGTTTGGTGATTTCTTAATACCAAGTCCCGCTTCTGTCAAGTTTGATGAACCCATAATAACCCAACCATCTGAATGCTCGCTGTGATGCTCAGGTAAAAACAAATAAAACTTGGCATGAATCGCTTTTGAATTGTGTGCCCTTACTTCAATTCGTCCATCAATCAAGTCATTTACGAATTGTAAAACACCTTTTTCAACTTCTTCTGAATACTTGGCTTCTTTGATGTCTTGAATAAACCATTTCAAAAATTCTTCTTTCGTTTTTTCTTCATCACCGAAATACAAAAGTCCTTTGCGTTGCGATTCGGCAAACATTTGGTCAACATTAATGCCGACTAATATTTTGATTTCTTTTAAGTCTTTAAGGTATGGTTGTAAAGCGAAGTAACCCGAGGAACGGAAGTAACCTACAACCGCATGAAAGGCATATAAGTTTTTCATGTGTTCGATAATTCCTTTGAATTTATCGAACATGCTTCGTTCGCTGTTATTTGTAAAAAATTTAGATGACATTATTTCTTTTTGCTTTTTATCTGTTTTTCTGCCTCTTTTAGTCCTTCGCTTAAATGTTCCAGTCCTCCAAAGTCTTTGCTTATTTTATCTGCTATGTAAGTTGTTTGAACTTCTTTCAAGTCCAGTTCCAAGATTTCAGAAAGTGGTTTTAAATAGTCTGGCGATGCAGGTCTTTCACCACGTTCAACCTTACTAAGTGTTGATGTGTCAATATCGAGATAAGCAGCAACTTTCCTTAACGGAAGTTCTATTTCTTCTCTACGCTTTCTGATATAGTCACCAAATGTTTTGGAGCTCATTTAGACAAATTGTTTTGGACAGAAGTGTCCAATTTAATACTTTATTTGAATCGGTTACCCTTCGCGGTGGGAAAATTTTGCTTTTTTGGTTTTGCGAAGGGTCGGCTAGTGTGATGGGCAAACCCAAATGTGCAAAATGTGGATGGGCAGATTCAATGTACAGAGCCAGTTAAGTGTACAGTTAAGCCAGCCGGTGAAAGGGCAGTTAGCAGCAAGGGTGGTAGACAGTAAAGGCCAGGTAGTGTACCAGCAGAGCGGTATTAACCTTGCCGGCAGCAACTTGTTGCAGTTGAGCGTAGCGCATTTACCGCAAGGTACGTACCAGCTAACACTCACGAACGGTAGCGATTTCGAGAGCCCTCAGTAATGACTGCAATTTCACTATTGTACTCTTGAATGTATTCAGCAGTTGCTGATTTCTATGTTTGGAAAAAAACTAAGCTACGCTATATTATTCCTAACACCAAGATTACTTGGTTCAGTTTCTAAGCCTGCCTTTTCCCAAGTATAGTAACCACCTGCTATCAAGAAAGTGCAATACTCGTGAATATCTAAATTGAAACTTTTTGTTACATTTTCAATCGTAAGTTCTATTTTCTCAGACTGAATTATTGGTTATTATTTTAATATTTATGAAAAATTCACTATTATAGCATTGTGCTCTGCTGGTTACTTAAAGTGTTTCAACAAAAACGCCATGGCTCATGGCCATGGCGTTTTTGTTGAAATTATAAAGTTAAAGTGAGAGATTATTTCTCAATTACCAATTTTAATGATGTGCTTTCTGTTCCGTTATGTATAAGCACAGTGTACATACCAGTGGGTATATTACTGATTGCTAGCGATACCATATTGTTGTTGGTAGGAGCTGTTCTTAGTACTGTTTTACCAGTAGCATCAATCAAGCTGATAGTGTTGGTTCCTTCCAAATTTTTCACAATCAATACATCTTTAGCCGGATTTGGATAAATAGCATAGCTAATATCTTTTGTACGATTGTTGATAGCACGTGTAAGTGAAAACTTATAAGAACCATCGTTATCAATAGCTCTAATGCGGTAGTAAGCTACGCCGTTCAATAATTGCTTATCGGTGAAAGTGTACTGATTACGTTGGCTAGCTGCAATGCTACCTATAGTGTTGAAGTTTTTGCCATCAACACTTCTTTCAATATTGTAGGCTTTTACATTTGTTTCAGCAGCTACTTGCCAAACTAAGTTGGCAGCATTGTTCACAAGTTTAGCAGTAAAGTCTGTGAAATCAACCGGGAGGGTAGTGCCTGTAGAGAAAAATATGTTATCTACAAACACAGTACTGCTACCTACTGGTATTGCTGAAAAAATTAGTTGCGAGAGGTTCGCTCTGGTAGTAAGCCCGTTGCTAACAAAAAAGCTCATCGGGATGCTCACCTTATTCCATTGACCTTGTGTTAAGGCGTTACCATAACGGTTAGGCAAGTTGGCATCAGCAGGGTCTGAACTAAAAATAATTTCAGCTTCTCTATCATCGCCACCACCAAAAGTGCCACCCGCACCAAAATCTACCAATTTAATTCTAAAAGTTGTTGCGTTGGGTGTCCATACATCTATATGAAAGCTGTCAACTGAGGTGGCATTCACTTGGGGGCCAGGACTATGGAATTCAACACCAACAAAGTTGAGGTTGCTGTAGCGTTTCATGTTGTTACCGCCAATTACAGTATCGGTTAATGTAGCAGCACTCCAGCTAGTACGCCATGTATCAACAGCTCGGTTGGTGTACACATTACTGAACAATGAAATTACTTGACCACTAGGTAAGGTTGGGTCTGAAGCACCTGCGGTAGGCGCCACAGCAGCAGGGTTCACGGAGAAGGTTGTAGAAACGCTACCTGCAACAAAAGAACCGTTAGCGGCTTGGGTGGCCGTAATGGTTGTGTTACCAACACCTACAACAGTAACTGTATTGCCTGAAATGGTGGCCACATTGCTGTTGGAGCTAGTGTAAGTAAATGCTCCTGCGCTGTTGCTTGTAGGTGGCGTAATGGTAAAGGGCGGTGCACCAATAGTTCGTGGTGCGATAGTGAAGTTTGTAAGCGTTGGAACATTCGGAGCCTTGTAGAAATAAATGTTATCAATATAAATATTGGATCCGCCGAATGGTGTTGCAACAAACTTCAATTGAATAAGATCGTGAAGCTGAACGTTAGGGAAGCTAGAAAGTGGTATATCTACACTCTTCCACCCGCCGGGAGTTGGCACTGTTGCTGATGCTTGCTCTTGAGGGCCGGGGCTAATTAAGAAAAAATCAAAGTTAGTAGCCGTAGCACCAGATGCCGGTGTCCAAATGTCAAAGTGTACGTGCGTCATATTCGATACATTAACGCTACCATTAAAATCAACACCTTGATAGTTCATGTTCGGGTAAAATAGCATTTCGTCGCCAGCAACGGTATAGGTTGTGGCGCCTGAGAAACCTGATTGACCCCAATTTGGATTAAAATCAACTCCAGGTCTATTGGTGTAAGCACCACTGTAAATCGAAATCACATCGGTGGCGTTTCTGTTCGGAGGTGGCGAAGCTGGTGTTGCTGGTTGTGCAAATAGCTTTGCCGAGGCAAGAACGAACGTGGCAAGTAGAATTCGTTTCATGTTCATTTTGGCAATTTTAAAGTTGAATAATGATGGCCGAAAAGCCTTATACAAAACTTATTGCCAACGCATAGAAATGCTAATATTTTCGCACAACTTCACTACATCAAATTGCGAAAACACATTAAAATTTCCTAAAAAGCACTACATCAACACTACATCATTTGATGTATTAGTTATAAGGTGCTTTGAAATATGGTTTTTTGTCGGCGAAATCTGTTTCGAATTTGAGGGCCAAACTGTGCACTACTTTTACAAAATGTGTTGCGATGTATTTTTTTTTAAAGTAGGCGAGGTACACCTTACGGTAAATAGACCTACAAATAGCTACAACAAATCTCTTAGAACATTGCTTTGTGCAATAACATTTACGTAAGTGAAATAACACACTTATTTTAGTTGAATGAATGTTAGCAGATCATTGCGAGGAAATCGGCTACTTGTTATCATTGCTATCATAATTGTTGTGGTGAGTGCATGGTATAGTCGTGTACTAAGTAATGCTTTGGCAACAACAGAACGCTTAAAGGTAGAGCATTGGGTAGAAGCTCAAAAAACCATTTTAAACAGTGCCGGTGCAGCAGATCAACTCAACTTGGCGGCCAGAATATCTGCAGATAATACCGATATCCCTATCATAGAAACTACAGAGCAAGATGTGCTTACAGGCAACTTCATTAATATCGACCGTACACTTGTGCCCGATACCAATGCTTTAAAAACCTATTTGAAAGCTTTTAAACAGGCACATCCACCTATTGTCATGGTAATTAGTGATTCGCCTTACTTGGCTAACAAATATTATTATGGCGAAAGCAACTTGCAAACGGCTATCGAGTGGTTTCCGCTATTACAGTTGTTGGTTGTGGGCGTTTTTGTGACGCTACTTATAGTTACTCAGCGCACCCATTTTGCAAGTATTCAAAACCAAACTTGGGCAGGTCTAGCAAAAGAAACAGCACATCAATTAGGAACTCCCCTAACCAGCCTGAAAGGTTGGATTGAACTACTCCGCGATGATGAGAAGCATAGTAAGCTGGTAATGGAAATGGATAAAGACATTGAACGCTTGCAGCTAATCAGTGACAGGTTTAGCAAAATTGGTAGTACACCACAATTACAAATGGTACATATTCCGCGGCAAATTGAACAGATGGTTGCTTATATGAAAAAGCGCAGTGGGAAAGGAGTAATGTTTGCAATTGATTATACCGGCGATATTGAAGCGATGGTGAACCCGCCTTTATTTGATTGGGTAATCGAGAATTTAATCAAAAATGCCCTTGATGCTATGCAGGGCACAGGCAGTATCAGCTTTACTATTACACAACAATTAGATAAAGTAACTATTAGCGTAACCGATTCGGGTAAGGGCATTCCAAAGCACGAAATTTCGAAAGTATTTGACCCTGGTTTTACTACTAAAAAGCGTGGTTGGGGCTTAGGTTTAACCCTCTCCAAACGAATTATTGAGTATTATCATAAAGGCAGTATTACCGTAAAAAGCAGTGAAGTGGGTAAGGGAACTACATTTGTTATTGTACTACCTGTTACAAGTGCATAGAAAAAACTTGGAAAAAATAGCACGCTAGCTATATTTGCAACCCGCGGCCCAGGTGTTGAAATTGGTAGACAAGCCACTTTGAGGTGGTGGTGCCCGCAAGGGCGTGCTGGTTCGAATCCAGTCTTGGGCACTTAAAAGAGGCTGTCTCAAAACTAAGAAATAGCCTCTTTTTTTTGTTGTATGGTTACCTATACTTGCCAATAGTAGTTTATAGAG
>JBKBLG010000024.1:0-27506 GCA_046296295.1 Chitinophagaceae bacterium
TTTTCAGCAGGACGTTATACATTTAGCAACAGAATAAACAATCAACTTTTAATCAAAAACAAACTTTGGTTCAAGCAGACGGAACTCGAAATACCAAACCTGCACAAAGCCCTGTTCGTTGTAGGCAATACAATTTAAACACTCTAAATTTAAAAAGTATGAAACAAAAAAGACACAACGGACATTTCCTTAAATGGGCAACTGCTATTGTTTTGACATTTGCATTTTTTGCAGGCTGTCGCAAGTATGACAGTATTTTACCTGACACAGGTCAGAACTATGAAGAACTTAAATCTAAGTTTTTTAACACCAATTCTACGGCTGACATTGAGATTAAAAAACTCGCTGCTGACATAAAAAAACAAGACTCCATTTTTAGATTTTTACCCGACTTTGTTCGCAAAAATGGATTACCGAAGTGGGACAAAGTAATTTATAAGACAAGTAGCAATTCAAAAGTTGCTGGAAGGCAAAATTCTTCTATTTCAACAAATTCAATTACTACATCAACAAAAAGTTCTTCTTCGACAAGTAATAATGATAACCAAGGTGTATTTTTTATTCCATTGCAATCCCAAAATTCGCAAGAAATAAAGTCTTACATAACTGCATATAAGCATGGTGATAGTGCTTACACCTATAAGTTGTACAACAAAGACTCCCTTTCATCAAATAGTTACAAAGACGGTGATACAAAGAAGGCACTTGTAAATTCATTAGGTATTTTGGCATTTTTTGAAAAATCAATAAATGGTCAAGAAATTTCTCATTACAATCTATCAAATAATGAAGTTGTTGAGTTCAAGAATCCTGACCTAAACCTAAGTGATACAGAACCCTCAAACCAATCTGGTATAAATTCTAATTCACTTTCTACATCATTAACATCAGGTTGTAGTTATAGCATCACTATAACTGAAACATGGACGGAAATTAATGTATATGTAAACGGAGAGTTAGTCTATCACTATGAATCATATGAAGTAAGTGTAGTAGCTGTTTTTCAAGGTGATTGCAGCAGTGGTGGTGGCGGAGGAGGCTATGACCCAGGCAATGGCGGTTCCGGGGGCTGGTATAATTGGGGAACAGGTTACAATAATGTCCCTTATTGGAATAACTACAATTATAACAGTTGGTTATATCCTTGGTGGACTTCTGGTGGGGCCAGCGGTTCAACTGGTAGTTTAGGTTTTCCTTACGACTTTAACTTCTTTAATCTCTACAACGGAAGTGGAGGCAAACCAGTCTCTGAGTACGCAGATACAGCAAAGTGTCAAGGGCTTCAGGATATTTGGAACAACTACACTAACAATGAAGTGATGTCTTTTATTACCGCAGATGGAAAACTTATTGTTACTGATATTCTTCCTTTAAGCGGTGGTTCAACAAGAGGGTTATATAAGTACAATGATCCAGTTACGAATACAACTCAATATTATTACACTTATCCTGTATCACAAGGTGCACCATCGCAATCCTATACAGGCATGGTTAATAATGGACAGTATTATTTTATACCAGTCGTAGCATCAGTACATACTCATACTCCGTGTCGTACAGATGGTACAAATGGAGTTTCACATCAAGTTGGTCCAGAAGATCAAGCATTAGCTACAAACCATCCCGGATTACGGAATTGGGTTATTGGTTGCGGTGCTGTCGCACAATTTGACGGCTCTAATTCAAACTTTTTCAATGTCCAATCAGGTCCGTTATCTAACACTTGCAGCACAATTAACTAATCTATTTACTATGAGACAGAAGCTAATATTGTTTTATTTATCTTTTTTGGCAAACATGTTTATTTGTAGTTATGGTCAAAGTAGTACTTATGAACAAAAAAAAATGCCTAATAGCATTTGCATAAGCTTTGCTAAAATTATTGAAGTGTCGCTCTGCGACACTTCAATAATTAATGAAATTGTGAATTATGTTTTGGATGTAAAAAAGAAAGATTCTGCTTTTCGAACTTCAGGATATTTAAAGCTCGTTTTCAAGAAACGGTTTCAAGAAGCAAATGCTACATTTAGCAATTGCTTTTCTTTATCCGTAAGTTATTATTATTTCAATGAAAAAGATAGTGTAAGCAAATTTCCTATTTTCTATACCACTATTAAGGACAAGTTGGTACTTATTTATGACGATAGAGTAAACAATTTGGGGCTAACTAAAAAAAATAAAAAAGAATTTTCAAAACTTGTAAACAAAAGACTACCAAAGCAAACTTTTTTAGAATTCAGGAATGCAGATGGAAAAAAAGTAAAGCTGAGTCCAGTTGGTAATATAGTTATTGACTGTGAAAAGGAGTTTTGCTATTGAAAGTACTGCCTACAACAGGCGGTTTGGCAATATGGCGGGGCGATGAATACACTCTCAGCTTTTTGTTCGCTATTCGGCTTTTGTTCCGGAATACGAACAACTATTTGGCCTTAGTTCTTATCATCAACTTTTATTTTATGAATTTAGCTTCGGTTAATATCTGACAATTTTCAAATACCGCCACATCGCCAAGCCGTATCCGTTGTAAGCAAGCCTAAATGACAGATTAAGATTTTAAAAAATGCATTATGACAAAAATCACCAAAGTTCTAAAGCTAATTATTTTCATTTTGACAATCAGTGGGTTTGTAAAATCTGCAAGCGCCCAATTGTCTTCGCCAACAAAATGCCCTTACCTAACAATTACTGGGGGGACAATCTTAAAGCAAGGAAAAGCTAATCTATTAAATGCATTTCGAGGTAAGGAATATAAGTTTCTCACTTATGACTTCAACCAAGATGGTCGTCAGGATTATATTTTCTAAGTTCAACTAATAAGTGCAATTTTTTCTTGTAGCACTTGTTTAGGGGTTTTATAATTAAATTTCCTTACTGGCCTGTTATTCAATAATCGTTCAACATCTTTTATTTGTTCGCTAGTAACCATACTAAGGTCTGTTTTTTTAGGAAAAAATCTTCTGAGCTGTCCAATTCTATTTTCAACAGTCCCTTTATCCTGGCTGGTATAGGGCCTGGTAAAATAGGTTTTCACGTTCAGCTTTTTAGCAACAGCCATATGGTCAGCAAAGCCTTTGTCATTGTCAAACGTGATTGTATGCATTGGATATCCTGCCTGGCTAAGCTTTTTCACAATGGCTTTACTAACCATACGACTGTGTCGGTTTTGGAGTTTTTGAAGGCTTGTATGCAAGGTCGCCCTATCCGTCATCACCGATATTGCGCCTTTATGGTCTTTGCCCATCATAAAATCCACTTCGATATCGCCAGGGCAAACTCGCTTCTGAACAATCTTTGGCCGCTTTTCAATCGGAACCCGATCATGGATCACGCCTCTGCTGTCTTTTCTGGCTCCCCGTTTCCGTCTTCGTTTACCATGTTTAAGCAACTGATAGATCTGATTAAAGCTTTTGTCGGAACGTTTATTACTGTGTTTACTCTTCCATATCCAGTGATACAACCATTCTATACTAACCGGGCATTTACCGGTTTTATGACCTTCAACACTAATAATCTCAGGACTCCACTTCTCATGCGTCAGCCATTTTACCGCTTGCTCTTTCATAGGCTTTGTGAACTTGACCCACTTAGGCTTCTGATGGTGGCGTTGCTCCGTTCTACGTTGAGCGTTATCCGCAACATATTCGTCGGCCAATCTGCCTCGCTTAGCGATGTTCCGGTTCAGTTCTCTACTTACTGTGGAGGGATGAACCCCAATTTCCTGAGCAATCCTTTTTTGACTAATTCCAGCCTTGAGAAAGGCCTGAATCTGATACCTTTGTACCAAACTGAGTTGTTTGTAATTTTTAGACATAGATAATCCAAAGGTTGCACTACTCAGTCAAATGGCAAAATGCCCTTAAAAGCATTTTGTCATTTGTTTCTAAAAATTGCACTAATCAATTGAACTCAGCAAATTTAAAGTCTCTACATATAATTTTCCCGCAGTCACTCTGGCTTGAAGTAGAACTTTCCCATGTGTACAATTAATTTGTCTTTATCAGTGTTATAGAAATTCGCGATTCTATAAAATTAATAAAAAATATAATGAATAAATATTTTAATCTATTTGATACGTCACAAAAAGTTGATTACAAAACTGAAATATTATCGGGTCTTACTGTTGCATTGGCGCTTGTTCCTGAAGCAGTGGCATTCGCACTAATCGCTGGTCTGTCTCCGTTAACCGGCTTGTATGCCGCATTTATGATGGGCTTGGTTACTTCTATATTTGGTGGTCGTCCGGCAATGATTTCCGGGGCAACCGGTGCGGTTGCAGTAGTGTTAGTTACCTTGGCAAAGTCGCACGGAGTGGAATACATTTTTGCAACCGTTGTTTTGGCAGGAATTATTCAAATGGCAGCAGGTTTTTTACGATTGGGCAAGTTAATTCGGTTAGTTCCGCATCCGGTGATTTTTGGATTTGTAAATGGATTGGCAATTATCATTTTTATGTCGCAGTTAACACAATTTAAAGATGCATCGGGCAATTGGCTAACAGGTTCACCGCTCTATATTTTGCTAGGATTGGTTTTACTCACTATGGTCATTATTTATTTTTTGCCAAAGCTTACGAAAGCCATTCCTGCATCACTTACTGCCATTTTAGTGGTGTTTGGAATCGTTGCTTTTTTCGGAATTGAAACGAAAACAGTTGGTGATATCGCCTCTATTCAAGGTGGCTTTCCGCCTTTTCATATTCCAAATATTCCATTCAATTTTGAAACACTACAACTGATTTTCCCTTATGCTGCCATTGTTGCAGGTGTTGGTTTAATTGAAAGTTTGTTGACCTTAAACATAGTTGATGAAATTACTGAAACACGAGGCAGAGGCAATAAAGAAGCGGTTGCACAAGGTGCTGCTAATATTTTATCGGGTTTATTTTCCGGCATGGGTGGTTGTGCTATGATTGGTCAAAGTTTGATCAATGTGTCAAATGGTGCCAGAGCAAGATTGTCAGGCATAGTAGCTGCTATCATGTTACTTGTATTTGTGATGTTTGGGTCATCACTAATTGAAAAAGTGCCCATGGCTGCACTGACAGGATTGATGATTATGGTTTCCATTGGAACCTTTGAATGGGCAAGTTTAAAAACATTTACCAGGTTTCCTAAATCGGATATTTTCGTAATGGTGGTTGTAACATTAGTAACCGTTTTTCTTCACAACCTTGCATTGGCTGTAATCATCGGTGTTATTATAGCTGCCTTGGTGTTTGCCTGGGATAATGCAAAGCGAATCAGGGCAAGAAAATATGTAGATGAAAACGGTGTGAAGCATTATGAAATTTACGGTCCGCTTTTCTTTGGTTCTGTAACCGCTTTTAATGAAAAATTTGATGTCTTAAACGATCCCAATGAAGTGATCATTGATTTTGCAGAAAGTCGTGTTGTTGATATGTCAGCCATAGAGGCACTCAATAAAATCACTGAACGCTATCATAAAGTGGGTAAAAAAGTACACTTAAAACATTTAAGTGCAGATTGTCGTCAGTTGTTGAAAAATGCAGAAGGAATAATAGATGTCAATGTCTTGGAAGACCCTACTTACAAAGTTGCAGTTGACGATATTTAGTTTTTGTTTGACGGTCGGCTACGCTTGCGGGTAAGGGTTCCCAGCTTTGAGGATAGCATTTCAAAGAAACACTAAATGTTGAATTGCCTTATGAAATGTACCTATTAAAAAAATATTGTATAATCTGCTACAAAATATTTTTTGATCTACTACCCTAACTTTGAAATGTAAACCAATAACAGGACTAACAAAAAACCGTAAACCTGTCGCAGGATTAACAACAAAAAACTGTCAACTATTTTCAGGACGATACACCAGCTAGACGGAATTCTACTCACCGACTTTCCTAAATTTGAACAACAAATCATCTTTGGGCTTTTGTAACGGGCTGACAGTTAACTAAGTCCACACCTGCACAAAGCCTTGAACGTTGTATGGCATAAATTTCCAACTTTGATTTTACTCAAAATTGCGATGAACTTCGGTTGACACAAACAAAATCAATAACAACTTGAGTTTTAGAATTTGCTTAAAGACTTTCGTTTATTGTTGAAAACAAAAACTATTCATAAGATAAATTTGCTGACAACATTAGAACTTTGAAACTTGATTTACTTTGAGCCAAGACGCTTTTAATTTGAATTGTATTTGAATGTTTTTATGAAAGACAAAATGAAATTTTATAAACGCTGTGAATTTTTGTGCTTTGCTTGGTGACAAATAACGTCATTCTTAAACAGCTTTATAAGTTGACAAAGACGCAATTCACATTTACCGTAAGGACATTTTTAATCTCAAACAAAAAACTTAAGCAGTACTTGCTGACCAAATTGACTTGACTCTTGCTAAATCATTTTAAAAAGCCTTGCAGACGAAATTTCGTCTAGCAAGACTTTTTACGCCATACAACAAAAGGTTTTGTGCAATTGTGGCTTGACGTTGAAGCAATCGGCAGTAGTTTTCAACTCAACTTTTGTTCCAGCTTGACGGAATTCTACTCACCTACTTTCTTTAAATTCGAACAATAAATCAAGTTTGGGCTTTTGTAACAGGCTGACAGTTAGCTAAGTCCACAACATGCACAAAGCCACGAACGTTAGTGGCAATGTTATTTGACACCTTGTTTATAATTGACAATGTCTATACTTCAAAACTTTAAGGACACAGACCACACTTTTGAGAAGAACTTCTTCAAAGCAATTTTTGGTATTGCACTCTGTATTGCTTTTTTCTTTTTTATAGGCAAAACGTTTGACAAAATTCCTGATGTCAAAAAATTGTTTGTTGACAATGGCAAACTTTTTCGATGGTTCTTATTTAGTTCAATAGGTATTTACATTATTTCTTACATAACCTACATTGGGACACTTGACTTTTGGGAAGCTGAAACCAAAGCGACTAAAAAAGTTTCAGTTATTTCTGTTGTTCTCTGGACAATAATTTGGATTTCGTGGAGTATCTTTTGTGCTTGGCTGACACTTACTTTTAATCCAATGACACTACTCGTAAGAATGGTAATTATTGGACTTGTTGTTATCCCGGGGTTGACTGCATTTTTATTTTCGAGAAACATAAGGCGACAACAATTAAGACAAGAAGAAGAGGATAAAAAATCTATGGGAGCTGACTATTTTAATTCTGAACCATACACAATTTGTGTTGACAAAAAATATTATAGTGGCTACTATGGTTTATTATGTTTTCCAGTGTATTTAGTTGCATTATTGGTCGGACAATTCTTTTGAATTCATCCGACAAACACTGCCACTAACAAAAGGTTTGGTGCAATTGTGGCTTGACGTTGAAGCAATCGTCAGTCATTTACAATTGAACTTTTGTTCCAGCTAGACGGAATTCTACTCACCTACTTGCTTAAATTTGAGCAATAAATCAACTTTAGGCTTTTGTTACGGGCTGACAGTTAGCTAAGTCCACATCCTGCACAAAGCCACGAACGTTAGCGGTCAGGCTATGACGACACTTCAAAATATGTACGACCAAGAAAAAGTAGATGAATTTATTTCCCGTTCCGAAAAGCTTGCAAAAAGTGCGGACAAGGATGAGGCGTTTATAATCATTTCTAAGGAAATCAGCAACTGTGAAGACAAGTATCTAAATGATTATTTAACTGCATTAAATTTTATCCGTAACGCCAAAGTTCTTGATTGGATTGAAAACAATATTCACCGCACAACAAACATCGGACTTAACTGGGGACACTTAGCTGCAAGTTCGTATTTGAGTTTGGACAGAGCCAGTAAATGGTTAACATCCGGACGACCTTTAAGCCTAGTTGCATTGGACGCAATAATGTTTTGCACAACAGTTGATGAAAGATTAAATCAATCTATTTGGATGCGAAAAATTCAACCCAAACTCATTGACAATCCTAAGCCAGAAATAGTAGCAGTAAGACTGCAAGAGTATTTGCAAACTGACAACACACACAGGATAAAGACAACAATCAACAAAATAATTGAGAACTTATTTGATGCAAGACAATAAGCCCGAATGCCAAACCCTAAAATAGGTTGACTAAAATTTAAATAGTTTTAGCAACACTATGGCATACGTTAAAAAGGTAGACCGCCGAAAAAACCAGTATCAAAAAGTCAGTTTCGAATTCAAACTCTCCGTCATTGACGAAATTCACAATGGACTCATCTCCATCAATCATGCAGCACACGACTAGAATAACTTTAATTACATACAAAATAAATAATTTTTTTCATTACATAAATGTATATATAATTGCAAAAAAAATATGAAAAAAATCATTTTGTTAGCGAGTCTATTGTGCACAACTGCGCTTGCTATGGCTACAACAAGTATTGAAGAAAAAACTAAACGTGATGTGTGTACAGTAACAGCCTCCGGCTCAAACACCGTGACAGTAACATGCCAAAGTGGCAGCAAAATTTCTGTAACATTTACTGAAGAATGCACCCAAACTGCATCAAATTGCGATGAAGCATACATTGTTGCTTCAATTTGTGCTAATTTAAAAGCTTCGAAAAAAGCTAGAGAGAACACTTCAAAAGTGGCACAATTATGCGGCCCTGATAACGGCGGCGGTGGCACTACACAACCTTAATTCTACTGTAAGGTATGGCTAATAAAAGCCATACCTTAAAATTTTAATACCATGAAATACATTACAACAATACTGTTACTGCTAGGTATTCAATCTTACGGGCAAGTATCATCGTTAGAAGCTACTTATCAGGTAATAGAAAACGTAGACATTACTATTAATGGAAAGGTAGAAAAAACGCTTACCCTAGAAAGTACTGGTTTTTTGTATAAAAAGCAAAATAGGTATATCTACTTCCAAAAACCCAACTATTTAGCACAATACCCTAACGGTACCATTACAACCCTTGTTAAAGACAAGTATGTACACAACCACCTTTTATGTACGGATACCTTACAAAGTATCAACTACACCGCAATGGATAGCTTAATACTGCGCTTCAGGCCAAATATGGGTGGAGCCGGACAGGTAGATTTTAATTATGTTCAAAAATTTGAACTAAATGTCTTTAATTGGGTGTATTTGCCTGAAATAAAAGAGATACAAGGCTTACGCTGCCAAAAAGCAACGCTGGCTATTAATGGTTATCCACAATGGATTGCATGGTTTTGTCCAGATATACCCATGCAAGCGGGGGTAGATAATATTTTAGATTTACCGGGGCTTGTGGTTGAAGCTGAGTGTATTCCAATAAAAAGTAAATACTACCTGCAACAGTATAGTACTACTACCCCCATTGATGATAGTATTTTTTGGCCCAATGAGTTTAAGCAACGATTTGAAGTATTAGCCGATCGTAAGCGAAAAACTACGGTTGCACCGAAAAACAAAACACAAAAGCAAGTAGAATTATTATCAAATCAATAATATTTTGATTGTTAGAATTACGCTGTTATTAGGGCTAATAGTACTACTATTTAATAATGCTCTATCACAAAAAAAGCAATTGCAATTAAAGGGAAAAATATTTGCATACACTGGGGTTGAAGTATCCAATTGTTTCATAAAAATTCTATCCGCTAAAAATGGCGTTGTACTTCATTATTTAAACACAGCTGATCGGAATAGTTTCAGCATAAATGTATCGGTTCAAAAAACCGATACATTTATTATTGATATTAGTAGTTTGGGGTATGCTAAATTCAAACAACAACTTACATTCAATAATAGCATTAACGATACGTTAGAATTACGTGTAGTATTACAACCACAATATAACAATTTAGATACCGTAACCGTTAAAACGCCACCTGTTTGGAAACGTGGCGATACTACTTTTTTTCGTGTTAATGCCTTTAAAGAAGGGGGCGAAAAAAAGCTTAAAGACATTATTGAAAAAATTCCAGGCTTTGAAATAAGTGAATCGGGACAGCTGTTGTATAAAAAGAAAAACGTTGAAAAGATTATGATTGAGGGTGAAGAAATTTTTGCCGATAAAACAAACTTATTACTTACTAATTTTCCTGTACATGTACTCAATACTATACAAGCTATTGAAAACCAAAACGACAATAAACTACTAAAAGGGCTTTACGGCGATGGGAAAGTATTCTTAAATATTGGGCTAAATAAAGTAAGCATAAAAACTGCATTCGGAGATGGTGAATTGGGTATTGGAAGTGGCGGGAGATATACAGTAGCGCCAGTAATTTTTTCATTATATAATAAAATAAAACTTGGTTTTATTGCTAATTGGAACAATATTGGCAATGGTGTAAGTATTCAACAAACAAATGAGCTAAAAAAAGAAAACGAAAGAGCTACCGAAAATTGGCTCATGAATAATAATTCATTACAGCTTATTAATAATTTTGAAAATAGATGGTATATTAGAAATAACCAAAAAGATAACCGCTTTCAGATAAATATTCCATTATCAAAAAAAACAATAGCTACAACTGAAATTAATTTTATTTCAGATAGGCAATCTCAAAGTAGCTATTACAATTCTATTTTCTACAATACAGTCGATTTTATTGACCGTTCAGATACAAATAATATGCACTATAATCCCACTTTTATAACCGTTCAACAAT
The DNA here is from genome assembly GCA_046296295.1 of Chitinophagaceae bacterium. Taxonomy (GTDB): domain Bacteria; phylum Bacteroidota; class Bacteroidia; order Chitinophagales; family Chitinophagaceae; genus UBA10646. Next base: position 10,585 of record JBKBLG010000024.1, read on the forward strand.
GCATTAAATGGAGTATAGATAGCACCAAAGCACTAGACATAGAAGGTAATTTCTTTCGCGACGCTTCAAGTAGTAATCTACATAGTATATACGGGAGGCTCAACAATGCCAATAACCTACAAAGTAATACCAACAGCAACTGGAATAGTATTGCTTTACGAACAAAGTACACCCAAAGAGTACATGCTAAAAAAGCATTAGAGTTTAACATGAGCTATAATTATCAATCTATACTTCAAAATGCGGGAAGCATTTCATCCGACTTTTCTTCCATTTTTGTATTACCGGCTGCCTATACCCATCTTTCAAATTTAGTTAACAACAATGTACATCTACTTAAAGGTGATTTTAGAATAAGTAAAAAAGCAAAAGGGGTAATCGTACAACAAGGTATTTCATGGAGTAGTTTATACTTAAAAACGCATACCAGTAACTTCTTGCAAGATAAAAATGCTACACAACTTATTTACTATATTAACAATAGTATTAATGCTAACAATTATCATATAACAAGCTTAGAAGCTTTTTATAAAAGAGATATTCGATTGTTAATGAAAACACCCTTTTCGGTAGATGCGGCTGTAGGTGTAAAAACTGCCTTCATCAATAATACTACCCAAGTTACACGACACATTGTTACCCCAACGGTGAATATAGCTATAGAAAACAAACATCGGTACTATAATTTCGATGGTATGTTAACGCTGTCATACAAACAAAATCAACTTTCTTCTTTTAATTTAAACGAAGAAATTTTTTATCCAAAACAAACCAATACTTACGTAAAAGCAACGAATACCAATATACCTAGGCGTGTACTTGATGCCAGTTATAGTTGGGCATGGAGCGGCAAAAAAAATTTAACAAGTAGTTTTTTAGTATTAAGCTATTTCGGCAACCTTACTAGCACATTATCGCTACCGAATTATAGAGGGTTTGTATTGTTTAATAGAGATAGTATAGTACAACTTCCCACCAATGTGTACACATGCTCTTACCATTACACCATTCCATCTGTGGTATTGAATGCTTTAATTAATATAGATGCAGGCTACACTTACAAAACAGCATTTTTAGCACAAGGCACCGATATCATAACAACACAACCTACGAGTTATAGATTTTATTGGATAAACGCAAGCATCAAAAGAAACTGGAAAAAGAAGTACTATATTAAACTTGAAAATGCTATTTCGGGCTTTAACTTCAAAATAACCAACCTGTTAGGTGACACCCGACCTACTAATACATTTAACTTACTTGTAAAGCTATCGCAGCGACTTGTTATTTCTAAAGCAATGCAATTAGCATCAAACATATCTTTTTACAACAACAATATATTTTCTAATAATCAAGCTGCATTCACTTACATAGATCTAGAATGGAATTATAGTTGGAAAGAAAGTCCTTTTCATTTGATTGTACGAGCCGAAAATTTATCTAATCAAACCCGTTATTTCAATTCGAACAATAGCCTTGTAATGCAAAGCTTTTATAGCATCCCACTGATTCCAAGAAATATATTTACTACACTACGGGTAACATTCTAAAGCTATACTTTGGCAAGCGTTCTCATTTACGTAAGTATATACCTTTATAATATTGTTTTAAAACAGCTATTTTTAAGTTTTATAGATGCAACCTAATAGGTATTATAGCCCTTTAAAACATACATTATGAAAGCGAACGGACAAACTGTAGATGCAATCTTAGCCAATCTGCCAGCTGATAGATTAGCACCTTTTAATAAGCTACATCAAACCATTCTTAACAATCTTCCTAAGGGTTTCGAAGCTGCTATCAGCTACGGCGGTTTGGGCTATGTTGTACCACATTCGTTATACCCTGCTGGTTATCATTGCAAGCCGGCAGAACCACTACCCTTTGCAGGTATTGCTTCGCAGAAAAACACTATCAATTTTTATCACATGGGTATTTATGCCAAACCAGATTTGTTATCATGGTTTGTAAGTGAGTATCCGAATTACTGCAAGCAAAAGCTTGATATGGGCAAAAGCTGTATCCGCTTCAAAAAAATGGATGATATCCCCTACGAACTTATCGGTAAGCTAATGCAAAAAATAAGTGTGAAAGAATGGATTGATACTTACGAAACTTTATACAAAAAGTAAATAATACATCTTCAAGTAAAACAGTACTATAACCACAAACGCCACTCATATGAGTGGCGTTTGTGGTTTATAACCTTATACTGATAACTAATCAACAATTACCTTAACTGTTGTTGCTTTTGTAGCTGTTTTTACTTCTATAAAATACATACCGGGTTGTAAGCTAGGTAAGCTCAAAGCTTGAGTGAAATCGCCTTTGGCAACATTCAAATTGGCTTGTGTAACCACTCTTCCCGCAAAATCGTATACACGTACATTAGCTTTACCTTCTACTAATTCAGTAGTTCTGATATTGATGTTGTTACCCTTAACAATCGTTGGAAATACTTGAATAGTTGCAGTAGCAGCACGGCCGTTTATAGCAATTACTTGGCTAAACTTATACTCACCAGACTTGCCAACAGATTTAATTCTATATACGTTACTAGCAGCAACATTTGCATCAATGAAGGTGTATGCACTACCATTAGCGTTATTTAAAGCAGCTACAAAACCAACATTTCTCCAACTATTACCATCTAATTTTTCAATTTCAAAACCCTTAGCATTCAATTCGTTGGTAGTATTCCACTCCAAAGCAATGGTATTACTTTTTAATGCCCCTCTGAATGCTGTAAGATTGATTGGCAATGTTAATGAGCTGATTGCGATGCCTTCTACATAGCTTGTAGCAGTGCTGGCATTACCTGGAGATGTCCAAGAAGTAACGTTATTAGCGTCAGGTATTGCATCAAAAATACCATGACCATTAGCAGTACCACCATTGTTACCAGTAATAATAAACTGAACATCGGCAACAGTTGGTGTACCAGTAATAGCAGCTCTTGGCACTCTCAATTCAATGAAGCCTTCGTTATTCGCGTTAAAGGTACCTTTAACCTCTGTGCCAGCCTGATTAGCATTTACATCTGCTCCAGCATAGCCGGTACCATTCCAACGATCCCAGCTTGTACCATTCCATTTTTGAAATTGGGCATAATTAGTTCCTGCGATATCGCCTCTGAACAAATAGTCAGGCAGGTTCGTTTGAGCATAAGTAATAGTTCTTTCCCAAGGATCAGTACCATTACCGCCACTTTGAGTATTTACTGCGAAAATAAACTGCATCCAACTCGCAGCTTTACATTGTGCACCAAAATAAACATAGTTGGCATCGTAAGTAACGTATAAAGCCATAGCATCTGTACCTTGCCAACCATTACTAGCACCAACTTGTGTACCGGTACCTTTAGCGGCCCCCCAACCTTCTGAAGTACTATACACCCCATCGATCGTAGGACTTTGCGCCATTATAGCAGATGTTACTGCAAGCAAGCATAGAGTAAAAATTTTTTTCATAAAATCGTCATTTGTTAAGTAATGTGTTAAAATTACACATTTTTCTAAAGTAGCATAATTTTTTACATTTTTTTTTAAGAAAATTACCTTCCATTTTACTAAATGGCCACTTTTAGGTACTATTCGTATTTACAATTATCCAACAAAGCCCTACACCTTACGGTAAATAGAATAGATATTGCCGCACAATGGCACACTAGCCTATCATTACTATAGTGGGCAGGTATAATCATCGCATCAACTTCGATACCTGCAAACTCCTATCTTTATTGCATGAATCTCAAGCTTTTAACAACGATTATTGCTGCTTATTGCACCATACTCTGCACTAGCAATGCCCAAAACAAGCACAAAACAGCAAAAACAGTAATACCGGCAGCACACAATATCAATGCATATCTCCCCCTTTTAAAAGGGAAGCGAGTTGGCATTTTTGCCAATCACACTAGCACCATCAACAGCACACATTTAGTAGACACCCTACAACAACTTGGCATTACCATCAGCAAAATATTCGGACCCGAACATGGGTTTAGAGGCACTGCCGATGCAGGCGAAAAAGTAGATTCTTATACCGATAAAGCCACCGGCATTCAAGTCATTAGTCTCTACGGCAAAAAAAGAAAGCCTTCGGCCGAAGATGTAGCAGATGTTGATGTATTACTTTTTGATATACAAGATGTAGGTGTTCGATTTTACACTTTCATCAGCAGCCTCGAAGCATTTATAGAAGCAGCAGTGAGCTTTCAAAAACCATTAGTTATACTCGACCGCCCCAACCCGAACGGTCATTATATCGATGGGCCTGTACTTGATACCGCCTACAAAAGCTTCGTAGGTATGCAACCTGTACCCATAGTATATGGCATGACGATAGGCGAATACGCCCTCATGCTCATCGGCGAAAAATGGATACAACCAAAGAATTACACCTATACAACCACTAAAACAGCAACCACAACTACATACATCATCAGTACTACAAAACAAACTACCCCGGTAACAGTGGTTCATAACAGCAACTACTCCCATCAATCGGTATATCATTTACCTGTAAAGCCAAGCCCTAATTTACCTCATGCTACCAGTATTTATTGGTATCCAAGCACTTGCTTATTCGAGGGCACAGTACTAAGCGAAGGCCGAGGCACAGCACATCCATTCTGCATTATAGGGCACCCTAACCTACCCAAAAGCGGGTATGCATTTACTCCCACCAGCCGCGATGGTGCTAAAGAACCAAAACTAAAAAACCAGCTTTGCTATGGTTACAACCTCTATGGGCCTGCCGATAGTGTGTACCTTGCGGTAAATGGACAATTGCAACTACGCTATTTAATCGAAAGCTATCAAGCATTTCCTCAGAAAGATAGCTTTTTCTTGCATCCCAAATCTGGCCAACCAACCGATTACTTTTTCAACAAACTTGCAGGTAATAGTACTTTGATGCAACAAATCATCAACGGTACTAGCGAAGCCGAAATTAGAAAAAGTTGGCAACCAGCATTAAATACATTTAAAGCCATACGACGCAAATATTTGCTTTATCCTTAGTTTATTTGCAATGTATGCAAGCATATCCCCGAATTGTTTTTTTAGGAACACCCGATTTTGCAGTTGCAAGTTTAGAAGCTTTATTAGCAGCAGGGTTCAATGTAGTTGGTGTAGTTACAGCACCCGATAAGCCAGCAGGCCGTGGCATGCAGTTACAACAAAGTGCTGTTAAGCAATTTGCCGTAAGGCACAACCTTCCGGTTTTACAACCCGAAAAACTAAAAAATCCAGACTTTTTAGCCGCATTAAAAGCCCTCAAGGCCGATATACAAGTGGTAGTAGCTTTTAGAATGTTACCCGAAATAGTTTGGAACATGCCACCTTTAGGCACCATTAATGTACACGGCTCTTTATTACCGCAGTACAGAGGTGCAGCGCCTATTAACTGGGCCATTATTAATGGCGAAACCCAAACAGGTGTCACCACTTTTCAACTACAACACGCCATAGATACCGGTAATATACTCTTACGTGCTAGCTTACCTATTGGCCCCGATACTACGGCAGGAGAACTACACGATGCTATGAAGGTGCTTGGTGCTACTACATTAGTACAAACCATACAAGGTATTCTCAACGGTAGTATTCAACCGCAACCACAGCATGCACTTGCCGATGAAAGCACGTTAAAACATGCCCCTAAAATATTCACAGAAACTTGTAAGATAAACTGGGAGCAAAGTGCTGTAGCTATTCATAACCTCATTCGTGGGCTCTCTCCTTTTCCGGGTGCATTCACCACATTACAAGGCAAAACCTGCAAAATTTTTCGTAGTTCACCTATCCTTGCAGCACATCATTTACCGCAAGGTACCTTTGATACCGATGGTAAAACATACTTACGTTTTGCATGTACCGATGGTTTTATAGAAGTGCTAGAATTGCAATTAGAAGGCAAGAAAAAACTACCTGTAACTGCATTTTTAACAGGCTTTAGAATGTAACATCAAACAAAAAAAGGCAACTCATAGAGTTGCTTTTTTTGTAATTGTAGATGCCGCCTTACGGCAAATGATTAATCGAGTTTGAGTACTGCTAAAAAAGCTTCTTGAGGTACTTCTACATTACCAATTTGGCGCATGCGCTTTTTACCTTCTTTTTGCTTTTCAAGTAATTTACGCTTACGACTAATATCGCCACCATAACATTTGGCAGTTACATCTTTACGTAAGGCGCTGATATTTTCACGTGCCACCACTTTAGCACCAATAGCTGCCTGTATGGCAATTTGAAACTGCTGACGTGGTAACAATTCTTTTAATTTTTCGCAAAGCTTACGGCCGAAATCTTGTGCTCTGCTGCGGTGAATCAAAGCACTCAAAGCATCTACCTTATCACCATTAAGTAGAATATCCATTTTTACAATATCGGCTTCGCGGTAGCCAATAGGGTTATAATCGAAACTTGCATAACCACGGGTTTGGCTCTTGAGCTTATCGTAAAAGTCGAACACAATTTCGGTAAGTGGCATTTCGAAAATAAGCTCAACACGGGTGGTGGTAAGATAACTTTGGTTGATAAGTATACCACGCTTGCCAAGGCAAAGTGTCATGATATTACCAATGTACTCGGGCAGGGTAATGATTTGCGCTCTAATGAAGGGTTCTTCTATTCGCTCGAGTTTGGTTTGTTCAGGCATTTCTGCCGGATTGTTCACAATAATGCGTTCTTCACGAGTGGTATATGCAATAAAACTTACGTTAGGTACAGTGGTAATAACAGTTTGGTTGAACTCTCTTTCTAAGCGTTCCTGTATAATTTCCATGTGTAGGAGGCCTAAAAACCCGCATCGAAAACCAAAACCAAGTGCTTGCGATGTTTCAAGTTCGAATGTTAAACTAGCATCGTTCAACTGAAGTTTCTCCATACAATCGCGGAGTTCTTCAAACTCATCTGTATTCACTGGGAAAATACCAGCGAATACCATTGGTTTTACTTCTTCGAAACCTTTAATGCCTTCGCTACAAGGGTTGGCAACGGTGGTAATGGTATCACCTACTTTAATTTCTTTTGCATTTTTAATGCCGGTAACAATATAACCTACATCACCTGTATTCACCTCGCCTCTAGGGTCTAATCCTAATTTTAAGATACCCACTTCCATGGCCTCGTATTCGGCACCAGTATTGAAAAATCGAATTTTCTCTCCCTTTTTAATTTTTCCACTGATTACCTTGAAGTATACAATTATACCACGATAGCTATTAAATACACTATCGAATATAAGGGCTTGTAAAGGGGCATCTGTTTCGCCAACAGGCGGTGGTATGCGTTCAACAATGGCTTGTAATATTTCTTCTATACCAATACCGGCACGGCCACTTGCTAATAATATATCTTCTTCTTTACAGCCTATTAGTTCAATGATTTGATCTTTAACCTCAGGTATCATGGCACCTTCGGCATCAATTTTATTGATTACCGGTATGATTTCTAAATCGTTATCAATAGCCAAGTACAGATTGCTTATAGTTTGTGCTTGAATACCTTGGCTAGCATCAACCAATAACAGTGCACCTTCGCAAGCAGCTAAGGCACGGCTAACTTCGTAGCTAAAATCAACGTGGCCTGGTGTATCTATTAAATTTAGGGTGTAAGTACCATGTAGGTCGGTGCGTGAACCGGTGTATTTGTATTGTAGCTGAATAGCATGACTTTTGATGGTAATACCTTTCTCACGTTCTAGGTCCATGTCGTCGAGTACCTGATCCATCATGTCGCGGTCACCAATAGTTTTGGTATGTTCTAAAAGGCGATCTGCTAAGGTACTTTTACCATGATCGATATGTGCGATGATGCAGAAGTTACGTAAATGCTTCATGATTGCTATACTCTCAAAATTTTATCCCAGCACGACTATACGATTTGGGCGGCTGCAAAGATAACCGTACAAGTGGCAGTTCGTTCAATTGTGGTATTACTTTTACCCGTAAGGGCAACTTTCGTTCACCGAGCAAATGCTTTTTTGTTCTGAATAGAGGGTTTTGATAGATGGTTACAATTAGTTTTGCCGCCAAAAGCATCAATTCTATGCAACTAGAACAATTGATAAAAGAAGCATTTGCCAACCGTAGTTTATTGGCAGAAAGCCGTTACGAAGAGGCTGTAAGGGCTGTAATTGAAGCCGTAGATAAGGGCCAGTTACGTACTGCCGAACCAACCAACGATGGCTGGAAGGTGAATGAGTGGGTTAAGCAGGCTATTCTTATGTATTTCGGTATTCAAAAAATGCAAACTTGGGAGCTAGCCCCTTTTGAATTCTACGATAAGATGTTGTTGAAAAAAGATTATGCCAGCTTAGGTGTACGTGCGGTGCCGCATGCAGTTGCTCGCTATGGTGCTTATTTGGCTAAAAATGTAGTACTCATGCCTAGCTATGTGAATATTGGTGCTTATGTAGATGAAGGAACTATGGTTGATACTTGGGCAACGGTTGGTAGTTGTGCACAGATTGGTAAAGGTGTGCACCTGAGTGGTGGTGTAGGTATTGGTGGTGTTCTTGAACCGCTTCAGGCCAGCCCCGTAATTATTGAAGATGGGTGCTTTCTAGGGAGCCGCAGCATAGTTGTAGAGGGTGTTATTGTTGAAAAAGAAGCAGTACTAGGCGCCAATGTGGTATTAACGCAAAGCACTAAAATTATTGATGTAAGTGGTAGCGAACCTATTGAAATGAAAGGCCGTGTACCAGCACGTAGTGTAGTAATTCCGGGTACATATCAGAAAGATTTTCCGGCGGGCAGTTTTGGGGTAAATTGTGCTTTAATTATTGGTAAGCGTAAGGCGAGTACCGATTTAAAAACCAGTTTAAACGATGCTTTGAGAGATTTTAATGTAGCAGTATAGGCCGCTGCATCGCCATATACCTTACGGTAAATGGTGTACTTGAAAGGGATATGGGGCAGCGTAGCAGCCCCATATCCCTTTCAAGTTATTGTGGGTTAGCACAGAAATGTCATTTACCGTAAGGTTATATCACAAAACCGTCGGGTAATACAGCTCCTTTTTTAACCACTACGATACCGTCTTTAACGGTGTATAATGGTGTATCTGTTTTTTCTAAATGAGGGCCGCCATTGATGCGAACATCGTTACCGATACGTGTATTTTTATCGATGATGGCATTACGAATGTAGCAACGTTCTCCTATACCAATTTTAGGAATACCACGTTCTTGATTTTCTTTCATTTGGTCTAACGTTTCGTAATAATCGTTACCCATAATGTAGCTGGCTACAACAGTTGTACCATGACCTATTCTGCTACGAATACCTACTACTGAAGCTTCTACCCTGCTTGCTAAAATGATGGAGCCATCGGCAATAATGGTTTTTTCTAATGTGGTGCCACTTATTTTAGCAGGTGGTAGCATACGAGCTCTGGTAAATACTGTTTTGCCGTTATCGAACAAATTGAAGGGTGGAATATCATCGGTAAGTGCAAGGTTGGCTTCGTAGAATGAATATATGTTTCCGATATCTGTCCAATAACCATCGTATTGATAGCTGATGACAGTATGGTTGTGTATACTATTAGGTATGATTTCTTTACCGAAGTCGGTTGCATTGGGGTAGGTGTTGTTCAACAAATCAATTAATACTTGCTTGTTGAAAATATAGATACCCATGCTGGCCAAATAAATACGGCCTTGCTGTTGCATTAATGTACCTGTATCGCTTACCCACTCGGGTAGTAAGTCTGGTTTGGGCTTTTCTATAAAACTGGTGATAAGGCTTTGCTCGTTGCTTTTTAAGATACCAAACTCTGGTGCCTCTCTATCGCCTACCGGAATGGTAGCAATTGATATGTGAGCACCTTTTTCAATATGGTTATTGAGCATTTCTGCAAAATCCATTTGATACAACTGGTCGCCACTCAGAATTAGAATATAATCGTTCTCTATATTGTTGATGTGGCGTATACATTGGCGGACAGCATCGGCAGTGCCTTGGTACCATCCCGGATTGTCTGGTGTTTGTTCTGCTGCAAGAATATCTACAAACCCAGTACTGAATAAGCTGAATTGGTAGGTATTTTTAATGTGCTTGTTTAAAGAAGCACTGTTGAACTGTGTGAGTACAAACATTCTGTTGATACCGCTATTAATGCAGTTACTAATAGGTATATCTACCAAGCGGTACTTACCTGCAATAGGTACGGCGGGCTTACTACGACTTGCAGTGAGCGGATATAAACGGGTTCCTGCACCTCCACCCAAAATAAGTGCTAAAACAGATTTTGATATATTCATTGGTGTTAACATTTTTTGCTATGCTCTAAATATAAAGAGGGTATTTGACACTACGTAAAAGATACTTTAAAAAACTAGATAGCCCCTACTTTTTGATACACTTCTATGTATTGCTGTACCGAGCTTTCCCAGCTATGATCTATCTGCATCATGTGTTGGCGCATCCAATTAAGTTGTGTGGTATCGTTGAATACTTCAATGGCTCTATCAATGGCTTGTCCAACATCTTGTGCAGTGGCTTGATTGAAACGAATACCCCAACCTTGCCAGTCGCCCATGTCGGTAACAGTATCTCTTAAGCCTCCGGTATTACGTACCATTGCTACGGTTCCATATTTCATGGCATACATTTGATTGAGGCCACATGGCTCTACCCTGCTAGGCATAAGTAAAAAATCGGCTCCTGCATACATGAGGTGACTTAATGCTTCGTTGTAACCTATGAAGGCATTGTATTTGCCTGTAAAGGCCGAAGCCATACTCTTAAAACGATCTTCTAATGAAGGATCTCCGCTACCTAATATTAAAAAGCTTGCTTTGTTAGGATGACGATACATAGCCGATAAAATTGCGTCTGGCAATATATCGGCTGCTTTCTCACCTACTAAACGTCCTATGAAAACAAATAATGGTACATCGGCTTGTAAGCCAAAGCGTTCGCATAGAGCGGCTTTATTGGCAGCCTTGCCAGTGGCAACAGTAGTTACATCGTAATTTACCGTAAGGTAACTATCTGTGGCAGGGTTCCAAACATCGGTATCTATACCGTTAAGAATACCATAGCATTTACCTTTTTCATACTCGAAAAGTGCCTCCAGCCCATTGGCTTGTTGGCGTAACTCTTCGAGATAGCTCCAACTAACAGTAGTAACAGCCCAACTGCATTTAATAGCGGCGGCCAAGGGATTAATGGTGCCTGCCCATTCTAGCAGGCCAGCCTTCCAAGTATCGTAAGCGGGTATGTAAATGCTTTTATCCCAGCCCATCCAACCTTGATATTGAGCATTGTGAATGGTAACGATGGAGGGTATTTGTGCTAATTTTGCAAATGCAAAACTGTACTTCATCATAAATGGAATTAAACCTGTATGATGATCGTGACAGTGAATAACGCTAGGCGAATGCTCCCACTGATTCACCCAATGCAACACTGCAATTTGAAACGCTGTGAAGCGTTCTGTATCATCGTTATAGCCATAAATTTTTTCGCGGTCGGTAAGGCCGTTAATATCTACTAAATACAGATCAAAACCGAGTTTGTTAGTTTGCTCTTTAATAATGGTGTAATCGAAAAAAAAGTCGCCCATGTTGGTGCGGCCCTTAGCATCGACCACCCACTCATTGTTGTACAAAAACTGGGTACGATACATGGGCATTACAACTTTAGCTACATGCCCTAATGCATTTTGATATTTTGGGAGTGCACCTACAACATCGCCCAAGCCTCCGGCTTTGGCCATAGGGTAGCATTCGGCACTTACGTGTAAAATTTCCATCGCAAAAAAATAAGCAGTTAATAGGCATACAAATTAGCATTATAGCCGATTGCTTGTATATTTTCTAAAAAAATTTTCTTTCAGATGAATATCCATTTATTTTAGAAGCCTTTAAAGCACAATAATAACCACCTGCCTTATGCATGCAAAAACGCAAATGCAAAGAACCAAAACCTCTGCATTCCTCACGCTGGTATCTGTTTTTTTCTTTTGGGGGTTCGTTGCCGCCTCTAATGATATTCTGATTCCGGTATTTAAAGAAAAACTTCATTTAGAACAATGGCAAAGTCAAATGATTTCTTTTTGTTTTTATGTGGCTTATACTGTTGGTGCCATCATTTATACCATAGGTTCTAAAATTATTAAAGCCGATTTATTGAATAGCCTTGGCTATAAAAACGGTATTGCACTAGGCTTAACCATATCTGCGGCTGGTACATTGCTATTTTATCCAGCAGCGAATAACGCATCATTCCCATTAATGCTCACAGGTTTATTCATTGTTGGCTTAGGTTTTAGCTTGCAACAAACTGCTGCGAACCCTCTCGCTATTGTTATTGGCGATCCAAAAACAGGTGCACAACGATTGAGTATGACAGGTGGGGTTAACAATTTTGGTACCACCATCGGACCACTTATTGTTAGTTATGCCATTTTCGGAGACTTAGATGGTAGTGCCGCAGTAGCCAGCATTGAAAGTGTTAAAACACCTTACTTGATATTAGGAGTTGCATTTTTGTTAGCAGCTTTATTATTTAAATTTTCATCTTTACCCAACAAAATTCCTACAGTAAGTGAAACCACTGAATCAAGTAGTTCTGAAGGCGGAAAATCTGCTTTATCTTATCCTCAATTATGGTTGGGCATGATAGGTATTTTTGTATACGTAGGTGTTGAAGTTAGTACTGCTAGCAATATGCCAGAATTTATGAGACAACATTTAACCGGAGCTAATGGCGAAAAATTTCCTACAGAAAAAATAGCCCCATTCGTATCACTATATTGGGCAAGTTTAATGATTGGCCGTTGGACTGGTGCAGTTGGTGCATTTGGCGTAACAGGCCTTACAAAGAAAATATTGAACTTCTTAATGCCCTACATTGCATTTAGTGTATTCTTATTGGTTAACCTCATCGCAAAACACGAGGTTAGTCAGTTTTACATATATGGCCTTGTAATTGTTGTAATGATTATTGGAGATTTACTAAGCAAAGGCAACCCAGCAAGGCAGCTACTAATATTTTCACTTATGGGTATTACAGCCCTTATAGTTGGTATGCTTGGTAGCGGCATGGTAAGTGTGTTTGCATTTGCAAGCGTTGGGCTTTTCTGTAGTACATTATGGCCTTGTATTTTCACCCTTGCTGTAAGCGGCTTAGGCAAGCATACGAATGAAGGCAGCGGGTATCTTATTATGATGATTATGGGTGGCGGTATCATTAGTGTTTTGCAAGGCATATTAGCAGATAGTTTTATTGGAATTCAATACAGTTTTATTGCAGGTGTTGCTTGCTTCGCTTACCTCGCTTTTTATGCTATTCGCTCTAAAAAAATATTACAAGCACAAGGCATTGATTTCGATACTGTTACAACAACAGGTGGAGGTCACTAATTCATTTCATTAAAATATAAACCATGGATACGCTAGTTATAGGAATTGATATTGGTGGTACAGGTACCAAATTTGGTATTGTAGACCGTAATGGCAACGTGCTTTTTAGCAGTGAAATGAGCACACGTGGATATGATGAAGTTGCCGACTATATTGAAACATTATACAACAACTTACTACCTTTTATTGAGCAGATTGGTGGCAAAGGACGAATTAAAGGAATTGGTGTAGGTGCTCCTAATGGCAACTATTACACCGGAACCGTTGAGTACGCTCCTAACCTACCTTGGAAAGGTATCATTCCTCTTGCCAAAATGATACAAGATAAATTTGGCTTACCCGTAGTACTCACAAACGATGCTAACGCCGCTGCCATTGGCGAAATGACTTACGGCTGTGCTAAAGGAATGCAAGATTTTATCATGATTACGCTTGGAACAGGTGTTGGTAGTGGCATTGTTGCCAATGGTAAGCTTATTTACGGACACGATGGGTTCGCAGGCGAACTTGGCCATACCATTACTATCCCAGATGGTCGTTTACACCCTGGTACAGGCAAGAAAGGCTCTTTAGAAAGTTACGCTTCGGCAACGGGCGTTAAGTACACCGCTATCGAGTTTTTAGATAGAGATGATACACCTAGCTTGTTAAGAGATATTCCTCGTGAGCAACTTGATTCTAAGGCTGTATTCGATGCTGCCATGCAAGGCGATGCTTTGGCGAAAGAAGTATTTGAATTCACGGGCAAGGTATTGGGTATGGCACTTGCGAATGCAGTAATGTTTAGCAGTCCCGAAGCTATTGTACTTTTTGGCGGCCTTACTAAAGCAGGCGAGCTTATTCTAAAGCCAACAAAAGAACATATGGAGGCCAACCTCATTCAAATATTCCAAAATAAGGTTAAAATATTAGTAAGCCACCTTAAAGAAAGCGATGCTGCTATTCTTGGTGCTAGTGCCTTGGCTTGGGAATTGCAATAAATAATATGGCGTAACCTTATTTACCGTAAGGTACAAACCTTTTAAAGCTTCGCTTCGGCGAAGCTTTTTTTTTGTACGAACCAATAACAAGCTATTTTTTTGCCACATGAATGAGCCATTAACAGCTATCATTTTAGCAGGTGGTTTAGGTACGCGTCTGCGTAGTGCAGTACCTAACCTTCCAAAGTGCATGGCGCCGGTAGCGGGTAAGCCCTTTATTACGCATGTAGTAAAGTACTTGCAAGCACAAGGCGTAGAACATTTTATTTTTTCGCTGGGTTACTTACACCATGCTTTTGAAGACGCCTTACGGCAAATGTTGCCGCAGCAACAATACACCGTTGTTATAGAAGATGAACCACTTGGTACAGGTGGTGCCATACAACTTGCTTGTAAGCATACCCACTCAAAACAAGTACTTATAACCAATGGCGATACCCTTTTTAAAGTTAACATAGGTGAACTTATACAAATGCACCAACAACATAATGCCACTATTACATTAGCATTAAAACCCATGCATCAATTCGATAGATACGGCGTTGTGACTATTAACGAACAACATAGAATTACTGCATTTCAAGAAAAGCAATGGTACGATGAAGGGCTTATTAACGGAGGTATTTATTACCTTACGGTAAATGCATTAACAGCATTAAAACTACCAGAAAAATTTTCGTTCGAAAAAGATTTTTTAGAGGCTTATTACCAACAATTAGCCATGTACGGTTGTAAGCAAGATGCTTATTTTATAGACATTGGCATACCTTCAGATTTTGAACGAGCACAACAAGAACTTGCATAATACAAATACATGTTACAATTAAGCGACATAGATACTTCGTGGACTTTATTTTTAGACAGAGATGGTGTTATTAACCATGAAAAAAAGAACGATTACATTAGAAACGTAGCCGAATTTCAGTTATATGATGGTATACTAGAAGCGATTGCAAAACTTTCAAATTTTTTCAAATACATCATCATAGTTACCAATCAAAAAGGTATTGGCAAAGGTTTAATGACGCATGAAGATCTAGCAACGATTCATCAAAAGCTATGTGCAGAGGTACAAGAGGCAGGCGGTAAGATTGATGCTATATATTATTGTTCTGACCTTGCCGACGACAGCATCAACAGAAAACCACAGCCAGGCATGGCACTCCAAGCAGTGGCAGCCTTTCCTGATATAGACTTGCGTAAATCACTCATGGTGGGTAATAAACTAAGCGATATGCAATTTGGCAGAAATGCAGGCATGCACACAGCTTTTGTAGCTACCACCAACCCCGAAACACCATTTCCACACGAAGCAATTGATGTAAGATTTGATCACTTGCCAGCATTAGCAGCAGCAATAACCCAAGCACAAGAACGTTAAAGTATTTTTGAAACCAATTGCAAGCAATATTTTTAAATTTCAAACCATACTATGCGTTTTATATGTTCGGTGGCAGCTTGTTTTTTCATTTACGTAAGTAGTTATGCACAACCAACGTTACTTACCGAAAACAATGAAACAAGGCTACTTCAAATTGAAGACACGTTAAAAGATTTAAGCCGTGAAATGATTAACAATCCACTCACGGTATTGCGTATTAAAAACGATAGTGCTTTTATTAGAACATTGGTTAGAGCACTGCGTGTACCACATAGCTTTTACTTCCCTTTCGATTCTGTAGAAACAGTAAGCAAGTTGTATGCACCAGATAGTACTTTCAGAATATTCACATGGCAGTTCGAACGCGATGCTAACTATTTCAGACAACGTGGTGCTATTCAAATGCGTACGAATGATGGTAGCTTACAATTATATCCGTTGATAGACGTAAGTGATTTCACAACAAAACCAACAGATAGTGTTCGCTCTGTTAATCAGTGGATTGGTGCTATTTATTACAACATTACCCTTCACGAATACAATGGGAAAAAGTACTATACCCTTTTTGGATTTGATGATTACAGCGACTTAGCAGTACGCAAATGGATTGATGTTTTAACCTTCGATGAACAAGGAAAACCACAATTTGGAGCACCTATTTTTAAATACAAACCAGATAGTTCAAAGCCGGCACAACCAGCCTATAGATTTGTACTTGAATATAAAAAAGATGGGAGAGCGAAATTGAATTACGATAAAGATTTAAAGCTCATCATTTTTGACCATCTGGTGAGTGAAACGAACGACCCATCGAAAAAATTCACCTTAATACCCGATGGTGATTATGAGGCGTTTCGCTGGCAAAATGGCGCATGGGTACATATACCTAAACTATTTAATGAATCTGCCGATATGAGAGGTATAGATCCGCTTCTTGGCAATGCTCCGAAAGATGCAACTATTAGAGATGCAAGCGGAAAAATTGATGAACAAAAACTGATGGAGCAATCGCTTCAAAATGCTGCAAAAGCCAAACAGGCAGCCGAAACTGAACAAAAACAAAAAGAAGAAGCAGCTAAAAAAAGAAAGGAAAAACTAGATAGAGCAAAGAAAAACTAAGGTAAAATAACAACAGTTTCAATTGCAAGGGGTCGGCTGCTTTGCAGGCGACCCCCTGGTAA
>JBKBLG010000025.1:0-24920 GCA_046296295.1 Chitinophagaceae bacterium
AGCATTTACCGTAAGGGCAAAGTTGCGATAGTGATTGGCGAAAGCTTCGAGGTAACCTTCGGGGTGGCCTGCTGGTGTACGACTGTTATGCCGTGCATAGCTGCCAACGTAGCTGGTACCTGTTCTGTAGATTTGTGTAGGTGCATCGAGCCATTTTACTTGTAAGGTATTTGCATCTTGCTGTTGCCATTCAATGCCTCCTTTTTCACCATATACACGCACTTTTATGTTATTTTCTTCGCCTGCTGCTATTTGCGTGGCCATTAATACACCTGTGGCACCGTTATTAAAGCGTAGTAATGCTGCACCATCGTCATCTAAAAGTCGGCCGGGAACAACAATTTGTAAGCTGCTGCATAGGGCTGTTACTTGGAGGCCACTCACATATTCGGCCAAGTTAAATGCGTGTGTACCAATGTCGCCCATGCTACCGGCAATACCACTTTTGGCAGGGTCGGTACGCCAACTTGCTTGCTTGTTGGCTTCGCTTTCTAAGAACGTACTTAGCCAGCCTTGCGGATACTCTACATATACTTTTCTGATTGTACCGAACACGCCACTCGCAATCATTTGTCGTGCTTGCTTTACCATCGGGTACCCGGTGTAGGTATGGGTTAAACAGAAGGTACGATTGGTAGATTGTACAATATTAGCAAGATGTTCAGCCTCTTGTAGGGTAAAGGTAGCAGGCTTATCGAGTACAACATCAAACCCATGTTCCATCGCCATTTTTGCAGGTGCAAAGTGAAGGTGGTTGGGCGTTACAATGCTAACAAAATCAATCCTTTCATGAGCAGGTAACTGTGCCTCGGTAGTTATCATTTGTTCGTAAGAAGCATAACAACGTTCGGGGTTAATACCTAAAGAAGTGCCCATTGCTACACACTTTTCATAACTGCTACTAAAAGCACCTGCTACTAAAGAAATATGTCCGTCGATTCTGGCTGCAATCCGGTGGATGGCACCAATAAAAGCACCCGGGCCACCACCAATCATGCCCATACGTAATGGTTGCATAATGTTAGTTTGACACAATGTTATTGTGTTTTTTTTATTTAAGATTACCTTACGGTAAATATTTTATGCCAATAGAAAGCCATTAGCGGTAACGCATAAAAATTTTGCCGAAAAAAAGATTTGTTTGTTTCATTATGTCATTTTTACGCTACATTTATACAAGATATTTTACCAAAACAATCTGCTTGCTACAATGAAATTTTCTGTTCGCCTTCAGCTATCAGCTATGATGTTTTTGAACTTCCTAATATGGGGTTTTTGGTTTGTAACAATGGGAACTTACTTATCTAAAAGCTTATCTGCTAAAGATACTGAAATAGGCTTGGCTTATGGAACACAGGCTTGGGGCGCCATAATAGCCCCATTTATTATTGGTATGATTGCCGATAGATTTTTCGCAGCACAAAAAATTCTAGGTGTATTACATTTAGTAGGTGCTGCCATACTTTATTACATTTCAACGGTTAACAACTTTGCAGAATTTTATCCTGCATTGTTGGGCTATATGATTTTATTCATGCCAACTCTTGCATTGGTTAATGCAATTGCCCTAGGGCAAATTCATAATGCTGAAAAAGAATTTTCGTTAATTCGAGTATTTGGTACTTTGGGTTGGATTGCAGCCGGATTGCTTCTTGGTTACTTTGAGTGGGAGCAAAGCAAAGCGCTTAATAATACTTTTATTGCGGCTGCAATCATCTCAGCGATACTCGGAGTATTTAGCTTTTTCTTGCCCAACACACCGCCAGGTAAGAAAGATCATCAAGCTAGCTTTGCAGAAATTATTGGCTTAGATGCATTAAAGCTACTGGCAAATAAGAATTATTTGATCTTCTTCTTAGCATCTATGCTTATTTGTATTCCGCTGGCATTTTATTATCAAGAAACCAACTTGTTTTTAAATGAAATTGGTGTTGAGAAAGCAGCAGGCAAAATGAGTATTGGCCAAATGAGTGAAACGGCTTTTCTATTTCTAATGCCTTTATTCTTTGCCCGCTTTAACGTGAAAAAAATGTTGCTAATTGGCATGATAGCTTGGGCATTGCGTTATGTGTTTTTTGCTGCAGGAGATGCCGGAAGTGGTATGTGGTTGCTATACATTGGTATAGCATTGCACGGTATTTGCTATGATTTCTTTTTTGTTACCGGACAAATTTATACCGATAACAAAGCTGGTGAACGCATTAGATCGGCAGCACAAGGAATGATAACATTAGCCACTTATGGCGTTGGTATGTTGGTTGGTTTTTGGGTAGCAGGCAACATAACAGAACATTATAAATTAACCGAAGGCGGGCACGATTGGGCACAAATTTGGCGTATTCCCGCAATTATCGCCGCAATTATAGCAGTTCTGTTTTCACTACTATTCAAAGACAACAATAAAGCAATGGTTTAATTAATAAATATTTTATGCAACAACGTAGAAAGTTTATTCAAACAGCGTCGGCTTTAATTGCAGGTAGTGTTGCCATGCAACCCTTACGGGCAAATGCTTTTACCGTAAGGGAGAAACCATTGAAAGGCAATGTAAAACACGCTGTTTGTAGGTGGACTTTCGATCACCTTTCATTGGATGATTTATGTAAGTTGGTGCAGCAAATAGGTTTTAATGCCATTGATTTAGTTGGCCCCAAAGATTGGCATACCCTACAACAGTACGGCATTGATAGTAGTATGTGCAATGGGGCCGAACTAAACTTAGTAGATGGATTCAATGACCCACAATTTCATTCAGTCTTAGTAAAAAATTACAGTGAGCTAATACCTTTAGTAGCTAAAAATGGGTATAAAAATTTGATTCTTTTTAGTGGAAATCGTCGCGGAATGGATGATGAAACCGGACTAAAAAATTGTGTTGCTGGCATACAAAAGATTCTTCCGTTGGCAGAAAAACACGGTGTAGTATTGCAAATGGAATTGTTCAATTCAAAAGTGAATCATCCAGATTATATGTGCGATAACACCACTTGGGGTATTGCACTATGTAAGGCATTGCAAAGCGAACACTTTAAGTTGTTGTACGATATCTACCACATGCAAATTAATGAGGGCAACATTATTGCTACGATTCAGCAAAACCATCAATACTTTGGCCATTATCATACAGCTGGTGTGCCTGGCAGGCACGAGTTAACACCAGAACAAGAGCTTAATTATCCTGCTATCATGAAAGCAATTGTGGCAACGGGCTATAAAGGCTATGTAGCACATGAATTTTTAAACACCGGAAAAACCAACGAACAGAAAGCAGCCAACCTCATGCAGGCTGTTCAAGTATGCGATGTTTGATGATATTATAACGATAAACTTTCTTATAAACTGCATATAAAAAAGATTGCAATGCCAGACAATTACACATACGATGCCATCGTAATTGGCTCGGGAATTAGCGGTGGATGGGCTGCTAAAGAGCTTACCGAAAAAGGACTAAAAGTAATAATGCTTGAACGTGGACAGAATATTGAACACGTAAAAGATTATGTAAATGCTACCAAAGCTCCGTGGGAAATTCCCCACCGCGGTATGGATCCTGTACAGCTTAAAAAAGATTATCCGGTACTCTCTCGTGACTATACACTATACGAAGCGAATGTTGATTGGTGGGCCAATGAAAAAGACTGTCCGTACCAAGAGGTGAAACCTTTCAACTGGTTTAGAGGGTATCATGTAGGTGGAAGAAGTTTGCTGTGGGGTAGGCAGAGTTATCGGTTTAGCGACTTAGATTTTGAAGCTAATGCGAAAGAAGGTATTGGAACCGATTGGCCTATTCGCTATAAAGATATTGCTCCATGGTACGATTATGCAGAAACTTTTGCCGGAATTAGTGGCTCAGTAGAAGGATTATCGCAACTGCCTGATGGCAAATTTTTGCCTCCCATGGAAATGTTCATAGTAGAAAAAGATGTTGCCAAACGTATCAAAGAACATTACAAAGATACTCGGAGAATGATTATTGGTCGTTCTGCTAACTTAACAGTGCCCCATAACAATCGAGTGAATTGTCAATATAGAAACAAATGTTGGTTAGGCTGTCCGTTTGGTGCATATTTCAGCACGCAAAGTGCCACGCTGCCAGCTGCTAACGCAACGGGTAATCTTACACTTCGTCCTTGGAGTATTGTTACAAAAATTCTGTACGATAAAGATAAAAAACGTGCAACAGGTGTTGAAGTGCTCGATGCACAAAACAACAAAACTTACACTTACAAAGCCAAAATTGTATTTCTAAATGCAAGTGCACTCAACAGTGCTTGGGTGCTTATGAACAGTGCTACCGATGTTTGGGAGGGTGGCCTCGGCAGTAGTAGCGGCGAGCTTGGCCATAATATAATGGATCATCATTTTAAATTGGGTGCTAGTGGCCGTGCCGAAGGGTACGACGATTATATTGTATATGGCCGAAGAGCAAATGGCATCTACATACCTCGCTATCAGAATTTAAAAGGTAAAGATCGAAATTATCTAAGAGGCTTTGGTTATCAGGGCGGAGCAGGTCGTGGGGGATGGGGTAGCAATATTGCCGAAGCTGTTGGTATTGGCGAAGCACTCAAAGAAGCTGCAAGCGAGCCCGGTCAATGGTCGATGGGTATTATGGGTTTTGGTGAAATCTTACCCTATCACGATAACAAAATGGTACTTAACAAATCCAAACTCGATAAATGGGGCCTGCCAACCATTGATTTAGATTGTACCATACGTGAGAATGAAATAAACATGCGTAAAGATATGATGAACGATGCTGCTGAAATGCTCGAAGCCGCAGGCATTAAAGATGTGCACACCTACGATGCCGGTTACACTTTTGGTGCTGGTATTCACGAAATGGGCACAGCTCGCATGGGCCGCGACCCTAAAACATCGGTACTCAATGAGTGGAACCAAGTGTGGGATGCTCCTAACGTATTTGTAACCGATGGCGCTTGTATGACAAGCAGTGCTTGCGTTAATCCTTCATTAACTTACATGGCATTAACAGCACGTGCAGCCAATCATGCGGTAGAAGAACTTAAAAAAGGTAATTTATAAATACACCTTACGGTAAATGCCTCAACGCAAAGCATTTACGTAAGTAATCATATTGCTAAAATCATATAAAACCAAACATATGAACCGCAGAGATGCATTAACAAGAGTAGCCTGGTTAATGGGCGGCGCAGTTATAGGTGGTAATTTATTTTTAACAGGTTGTAAAAGTAGCAACTACAAAAAAGGTATGCTGCTTACTGCCGATCAAATAGAACTGCTCGATGAAGTGGGCGAAACCATTATACCCACTACCACTACACCCGGTGCCAAAGCAGCCAAAATAGGCGAGTTCATGGATATGATGGTGAACGATTGTTACGAAACTCACGAGCAAGCTATTTTTAAGGCTGGCTTAGAAACTTTAGAAGCAGCTTGCAAAGCTAAATTTAATAATGGTTTTCTTGCATGTACGCCAGCACAACGTACAGAACTACTCAACATGATCGATAAAGAAGCCAAAGAACATGCTCAAAAAAATAACGATAACAATGCCGAACCTCATTACTTTAAAATGATAAAAGAACTCACATTATTGGGTTATTTTACATCAGAAGTTGGTGCAACCAAACAACTTCGCTATGTAGAAGTACCAGGAAAATTAGATGGAGCTTATCCGTACAAAAAAGGCGATAAAGCCTTTGCTCTGTAATTCATCAGCTTAAACTATAGGTTCATGCAATTTAATCAACGTCGAAAATTTATACAGCAGGCAAGTATCTTGTCTTTGGGTGCTTTGTTGCTACAGCGTAACAGCTTTGCATCGGTATTGGCGGGTAATAAAACCTTTGGTATTCAAGTATACTCGGTTAAAGAAGAGATGGCTAAAAATGCTAAGGCCACTTTAAAGCAACTTTCAAAATATGGCTATAAAAAAATTGAAAGCTTCGAAGGGCCACAAGGTATTTTTTGGGGTATGACGAACAAAGAATATGCCGCCTACCTAAAAAGTCTTGGTATGCAACCAACCAGCAGTCATTGCGATATTAGTAAAGATTTTGAACGTAAGGCTGCAGAGGCAGCCGAAATTGGTATGGAATATTTGATTTGTCCATACAAAGGGGCTCAAGCATCAATCGACGATTATAAACGTATTGCCGACGAGTTCAACCAGAAAGGTGAAATATGTAAGCGAAATGGCATTCGATTTGCCTATCACAACCACGATTATACATTTAAGTTGCTAGACGGACAAATGCCGCAAGATGTACTCATGAATCATACCGATGCTAACTTGGTAGATTTTGAAATGGATATGTACTGGGTAGTTACCGCAGGTGCCAGCCCAGAAGCCTATTTTAAAAAATACCCTGACCGCTTCAGGTTAGTACACATTAAAGACAGAACTAAAAATGCTGTGAGTATCTTCGATAGTTGTAATCTCGGTGCCGGTAGTATTGATTATACTAAGCTCATACACATTGCAGAACAGTACGGTGTTAGGCATTTAATGGTAGAGCAAGAAAAATACACCAATACAACACCTATGGAAGCTGCAAAAGCCAATGCCAAATACATGCGCTCAGCCATCAGTTCTTTGTATTAAATATATAGCTTACATGTAACCACATTATCAAACACCGCATTGTTGCGGTGTTTTTTCATTTAACACACCTTACGGTAAAAGATTGTCGTAGTGCAATATATATTTGCAACGGATGGAACTTACAACAAAACAACTTGAGAAAATTTCTAAAGCCCTTGGCGATGCTCATCGCCTTAAAATACTCATGCATATTAGCAAGCATGGCGGCTGTGGGCAGTGTGCCGATATACAAAATGAAATTGAGTTAGCACAACCATCAGTAAGCCACCATATCAAAATTTTAATCGAAAGTGGTTTAATTGGAGCGGTAAAAGAAGGCCGCAACTACAAGTACAATTTCAACTGTTGTTTGTACAAAACATATATTGAGAGTTTAGCAACATTATTACCGCAGTAATACATTTACCGTAAGGTACCTAGTTGTACCGTATATGTTTTTATGCTGTACGGTGCTATTTCATTACGTTTAAGTGTTACCTTGCCGGCTCAAATTTGAGCCATATGAATCTCGATTTTTTGCAAGCGTTACAGTTGCAATCTAACAATCCGGCAGCAGCTACAGGTAATCATTGGTTACAGGGTAGTACCAATAGCATACAAAGTTATTCGCCTGTAGATGGTAAGCTGATAGGCAGCGTTCAAACAACTGATAAAGCCACTTACGAAGCAGTAATGGCTAAGGCACAAGCAGCATATATTACATGGCGTAATACACCGGCGCCGCTACGTGGCGAAATTGTGCGTCAGGTAGGTGATGCCTTACGGGCAAAAAAAGATGTACTTGGCAAGTTGGTAAGCTACGAAATGGGTAAAAGTTTGCAAGAAGGTTTAGGCGAAGTACAAGAGATGATTGATATCTGTGATTTTGCCGTAGGCTTAAGCAGGCAGTTATATGGCTTAACTATGCACAGCGAAAGGCCAGGCCATCGAATGTATGAACAGTGGCATCCGCTCGGTGTAGTAGGTATTATTTCGGCATTTAATTTTCCGGTAGCAGTATGGAGTTGGAATAGTGCTTTGGCCTGGGTGTGCGGTAATGTTTGTATTTGGAAGCCTAGCGAAAAAACACCGCTTTGCGGTGTTGCCGTGCAACACATTGTGAACGAAGTTTTTCAAAAAAATAATGTACCGGAAGGGGTGAACTGTTTGGTACAGGGTGGCCGTGAAGTAGGTGAATGGTTAAGTAACGATACGCGTGTGCCTTTAATTAGTGCCACCGGCAGCACACGCATGGGTAAAGAAGTTGCCAAAGCCGTGGGTGGTCGTTTAGGCAAAACTATCTTAGAGCTAGGTGGTAATAATGCTATTATTATCACCGAAAATGCAGATATTGAAATGAGTATTATTGGTGCATTGTTTGGTGCCGTAGGCACGGCGGGTCAGCGTTGTACCACCACACGTCGCCTTATTATTCACGAATCTATCTACGAAAACTTCACTCAAAAATTAGCTGCTGCATACCAACAGCTTAAAATTGGTAATCCGCTCGATGCTACCAATCATGTTGGTCCTTTAATTGATAAGGATGCGGTAACCATGTATTTGAACAGCATTGAGGCTTGTAAGCAGCAAGGAGGTAAGTTTTTGGTAGAAGGTGGTGTACTCGAAGGTGCAGGTTACGAAAGCGGCTGCTATGTGAAGCCTTGTATTGCAGCGGCAAGCAACGATATGCCAATTGTGCAACACGAAACATTTGCACCTATTTTGTACGTAATGTCGTACAAAACACTTGACGAAGCAATTACCATGCAAAATGCTGTACCGCAAGGTTTATCAAGTGCAATTATGACTTTGAACCTCCGTGAGGCAGAACAGTTTTTGAGTGCTAATGGTAGCGATTGTGGTATTGCCAATGTAAATATTGGTACCAGCGGTGCCGAAATTGGTGGCGCTTTTGGTGGCGAAAAAGAAACAGGCGGTGGCCGTGAAAGTGGTAGCGATGCTTGGAAAGCTTATATGCGTAGGCAAACGAACACCATCAACTACAGTACTAAATTACCTTTAGCTCAAGGTATTCAGTTTAATTTGTAATTATAGCTTGCTTCACCGAAGTATTACTTCGGTGAAGCTTTTTTTAGTGTATGCAGTACGAAGCAGCTATACAATGGTTGTACGAGCAGCTACCTATGTTTAGTAGAGTAGGTGCTGCTGCTTATAAAAAAGACATTACCAATACTATTGCTTTATGTAATGCCATTGGCAACCCCCAAGAGGCACTCACATGCATTCATGTAGCAGGTACCAATGGTAAGGGTAGTACTAGCCATATGTTGGCATCGGTACTACAAAGTGCAGGGTATAAAGTAGGGCTGTACACGAGTCCGCATTTAAAAGATTTTAGGGAACGTATTAAAATTAATGGTACACCTTGCGGTAAAAGTTTCATCGCACAATTTGTAAGCGATATACAAGCTACCGCCACTACTATTCAGCCTAGTTTTTTTGAGCTTACTGTAGCCATGGCATTTGCTTATTTTAAGCAAGAACAGGTTGATGTTGCCATTATAGAAACAGGGTTAGGCGGCCGTTTAGATAGTACGAATATCATTAAGCCTATTATAAGTGTTATTACCAATATCGGTTGGGATCATATGCAACTGTTAGGTAATACCTTACCAGCGATTGCCAGCGAAAAGGCTGGTATTATTAAGCAGCAAACACCCGTAGTAATTGGAACTACCAATGCACTTACGGCACCTGTTTTTGAAGCCAAAGCATTTACCGAAAGGGCACCCTTATTTTTCGCAGATCAACTATGGCAACTCCACGATTGGCATTACTCCGCACATACATTGCAAGTAACCATTTCCCGTAAGGGTATGTACCAAGATGATAGGCAAACTTATCATTTAGACTTAAACGGAATTTATCAAAAACAGAATGTACTCAGTGTTGCCGAAACCTTACATCAATTACAAGCATTGGGCTGGCCTATTACGCAGCAACATATACAGTATGGCTTGCAACATGTAAAGCAACAAACTGGTTTATATGGCCGTTGGCAAGTATTACAACAGTTCCCTATGCTCATTGCCGATGTTGGCCATAATGTAGATGGTATGGTGCAAATTGTGCAGCAGTTAGCATTACTTACTTACCGCAGGCTACATATTGTAACAGGTATGGTACACGATAAAGATGTTGATGCTGTGCTTGCACAAATGCCAACGCATGCACAGTACTATTTTACACAAGCACAAATACCCAGAGCTTTAGCTGCCGATGCATTGCAACAGCAAGCTTTAATGCATGGCCTTTATGGTAATACGTATGAAAATGTTGATGCCGCTGTAGCAGCAGCATTACAACATGCTCATACCACCGATGTAGTATTGGTTTGTGGCAGTGTTTTTTTAGTAGGAGAGTTAAGCCTATTACAAGTACACGGGCTTTAAGCTTGTTTAGTAAACTCAAGCACTGTAATTTCTGGCAGTATGCCTACACGGCCGGGATATCCAATAAAACCAAACCCACGATTAACATACAGTTTCTGCGATGGAGTAGCTTCGTATAAGCCTGCCCATTGCTTGTACATCCACTGTACAGGGCTCCATTTAAAATACGGGTTTTCAAGGCCAAACTGCATACCATGCGTGTGGCCACTTAGCGTAAGATTAATGTCGGGGTATTGTGTAAGTACTTGAGCATCCCAATGGCTGGGGTCGTGGCTCATTAATATTTTAAAAGGTATATCTTCTGTACCAGCATAGGCCTCATTCATTTTACCATATTTTGGAAACCTACCTTTAGCACCCCAGTTTTCAATACCTAGCAAGGCTATTTTATCGCCATTACGCTCTAGCACTACATGCTCGTTCATTAATAAACGCCAGCCCATTTCGGCATGAATAGCTTTTAACTTAGCCAAGTTAGCTGCCTTTGCCTCTGTTGTAGGCCATTGCACATAGTCGCCATAATCGTGATTACCCAAGGTGCTGTATACACCTAAAGGTGCTTGTAGCCTGCTAAAAATAGCTTTGTATTCGTTCATTTCATCGGCACGGTCGTTCACCAAATCGCCGGTAAATAAAATTAAATCGGGCTTTTGTTGCATAATCAAATCGATGCCGTGCGCTACTGCTTTAGAGTTCTGAAAGCTACCGCTGTGTATATCGCTAATGTGTACTACTTTAAGTCCATGAAAACCTTGCGGTAAATTACTGTAATCGAGTTTTACCGGATTCACATGATAGCGGTATTTGTTACGAAAGCCCCAAAGCAATACACCAAAAAGGGTAGTGCCCAAACTTAACCCCAGCCAATTTAAAAACTGACTACGGCTAATAGTTACACTTTCCCATGGGGTACTGCTTACCGAGCTACTCAAACGCAACGCTGCCCAAGTGGCTCCACGCCGCAAATCGTCTATCAGAAAAACAATACCTGCAATTAGCTTAGCAATGAATAAACCAAATAATATAGCAATGAAGTAGTTGCGAATAAACTTATTCGTGTTCAATACCTGTATAAACGGAAATGCAGCAATTAATACAATTGCAACAATGCTAATCGTCCAGTAGCCGTTATGAATCCAAAAGCGGGTACGTTCATGTGATGAAGCAGTAACAGATTTTACCGCCTGAAAAACATATAAATCGAGCGTTAGCATTAACGCAGCAACAATAAAAAATGAGAAGGTATTACGCATGTACTTGGTTAAAAAAGTAAAACAAACCTAATGGCAAACTGTTTAGCATTTACTTGCACATATGATAAACGGTGTTAGTATTGTATTAAAATTTTAAAATCAACCATATGCAATTCACGTATTTAGGCCATGCTTGTTTTCAGGTAACTGTTGGAGGTAAAACATTATTATTCGATCCTTTTATTAGCCCGAACGAGTTAGCCAAACATATTGATATTACCACTATTGCCGCCGATTACATTTTGGTATCGCATGGCCATGCCGATCATGTGGCCGATTTGGTAGCAATAGCACAGCGTACAAAAGCCAAAGTAATAGCCAGTTGGGAGTTAGCCGAGTGGGCCCAAAAGCAGGGCATTGCAGATGTACATCCTATGAACGTAGGTGGTAAGTGGCAATTCTCATTTGGCGAAGTAAAAAGTGTAGTAGCACAACATAGTAGCGGGCTGCCTGATGGTAGCTATGGTGGCAACCCTATGGGTTTTATTATTAGTACCAGCGAGGGTAATTTTTACTACAGTGGCGATACTGCTTTAACACTCGATATGCAACTTATACCATCTTGGGCTAAGCTCAGTTTTGCAGTGCTGCCCATAGGCGACAACTTTACAATGGATGTGAATGATGCTATTCGTGCTGCCGAATTTGTAGATTGTAATAAAGTAATTGGTGTACACTACGATACGTTCGGCTACATTAAAATAGATCATGAAGCTGCAAAGCAACGTTTTAAAAGTAAAAACATTGATTTGTTGTTGCCAGCCATTGGTGCAACAATTAGTATATAAAACCATATACCCGTTGTAACTAGCCTTACGCGTAAGCATTTGCCGTAAGGCTTTTTTAAGGCCATACTTGCTTATAGCGAGCTATTATAATACCAGCAGCCATAGCCGCATTGAGAGATTCGGCACCACCGAATTTTGGAATTGTTACTGCTTGGCTTACAAGCGGGTGTAGTGCATCGCTAATGCCTTTACCCTCGTTGCCAATTACAATAGCTGCCGCTTGCTCAGGCTGCCAATCGTACATATTAACACCATTGAGTAAGGCACCATATACCACCTTCCATAAAGGTAAATAGGTTGCTAACGATGTGTAGTGTACCTGAACCCGTGCAATACTACCCATAGTAGCCTGTATTGTTTTCGGATTAAAACAATCTACGGTATGCTCCGACGCAACAATATGCTCAAAACCAAACCAATCGGCAGTACGTATAATTGTACCGAGGTTACCAGGGTCTTGTATGCTATCGAGTACAATAACAGGCTTTGTATTTGGGGTTGGCAAGGGCCTACCTTGCGGTAAATGAAAAATGCCAACCACCTGTTGCGGTGCATCAACACTACTGATTTTTTGAAGCGTAGCTTCGTTAATAATGGTAATAGGCAGTTGATAACTTACTGGCGGCTGCCATGAAGGAAGTGCATATAATTGGTGTACTTTAAAACTGCTCTGCAATAAATCACCAACAAGTTTGCGGCCTTCGGCAATAAATAGCCGTTCAGCCGTTCTATGTTTTTTCTGGTATAGGGTTTGTATATATTTGATTTCGTTTTTACTAATCATACTTTATGGGCTTGATACGTACGGGTTGGAAATACATATGTTGCTATTGGTTACTGGCTGTATTATTAACTGCATGTAGCGAACAACGCCGTACTACGGTTAAAAACTATCCCAAAGATGTACCCTTTGTTTTTTATAATGAAGTGAATGTGAAAGGCCCTTCAAAAAAAGATGAAAAAAAACGTTTGGCCAAAGCACTACAAAATCATTGGGATGATAGCTTGCAATCGAGGCGCATACAACAGTTTGGTATTTTCTATGTTATTAAAAACCCGGCAGTATTCGACTCTAACAACATCAAAAGAACATTTGCATACATGCAAAGTTACATGCGTTCGCAAGGGTATTATGGTGCCACATTCACCAGTAATGTTACAATAGATACTTTTAAAAAGCAACTTAGAACAAGTATAAACATACAAGTAAGCACAGGCCCTAATACTGTAATTGATAGTGTAGCATATGCTATTGCAGATACTGCTTTGCAGCAGCTTGCAACGCAGGCAAGTGCTACTAGTTTCTTACGTAAAGGAACACCTTTTTCAAAAGAAGTAGTAGCTGCAGAACTAGATAGGCTGGTGAACATTTACCGTAAGGCAGGTTATTTTAAAATTACAAGAGATAATTTTTATGCCGAAGTTGATACACTCGATGCCAACTTATTAAACCTATCTGCCGATCCATTTGAACAAGCATTACGCATTACCGAAGCTGCTATTAAACGCAAAGAACAACCAACCATCGACGTTACCATTAAGCAGCGATCTGTAGGATTGAATGCAGATATTACCGATACTACTACTGTTAAACAGTATTACATAGGCAACGTGTATTACTATCCTGAAACAAAATCATACGAAATATTTGATAGCCTTATCGGTAAGCCATTCCCCATAGTGGCAGAACGAAGAAACTTTACAGTATACGAAAGAAGTGGAGCGTTTCACTACAAAACCTTACGTGAGTACACCTACTTTAAAAGAGGTAGTTTGTATAACGAAGATGAATTTTACAGAACCTTAAATAACCTTGGTAGTATTGGTGCTTGGCAGCAAGTAGATGGCCGCCCAACCTTTAGAGGAGATTCGGTAGATATTCATATTTTTTTAATACCTGCCCTGCGGCAAGGCTACAGTTTCGATTTTGAAACCAGTAGAAATACCGGAGATTTTTTAGGTAGTAACCTACTTGGCGTAGCCCTAAATGCTAGTTACCGACACCGTAATGTGGCTCGCAGGGCCATTCAAATGAATACCTTTCTTCGTAATGGCGTTGAGTTAGGTTTGGGTAATGCCAATAACACAACAGGCAATTTTTTACAAACACTACAATCTTCATTCGGGTTAACCTTTTACTTCCCACGATTTATAACGCCATTCAATGTGAAGAGCCGTAATAAGTTCGATGGCACACGTACTTTTTTTAATATAGGTGCAGTATACACCGACAGGCGAGAGTTTTACCGATTACGTTCTTTTAATGCAGGGTGGGGCTACGAATGGCGTGTTAAAAATAGAGTTTGGAAATACCAACCCTTCAACGCCGAAATTTACTTGCTCGATACCCTTAGGTTATTGCGAAATGCATTTGTTGAAAACCCTTTTTTAAGAACCGCCTTTAATACAGGTACAGTACTGAGTCAAAACTTAAGTGTAACGCTTGCCCTCAATAATCCTCGTAGACCCAACAATACCAGCAGCCTGCGATTTGCTGTTGAAGAGGCCGGCGGTATATTCGGGTTCGTACCAGATTTAACACAAAACATTTATCGGTATTTGAAGTTTGAGGCAGAGTATCGTAAGCTCATTGCTTTTAGTAATAAACACCAGCTTGCCGGAAGGTTTCTGGGTGGGGTAGGTTATAACTACAATACCGTTGATGATAAAAGTAAAGTGCTGCCGTTTTTTAAACAGTTTGTAGCTGGCGGCCCTAACAGTATGCGAGCCTGGGGCTTAAGGCAGTTAGGCTTAGGAAGTTCGTTGTTAAGCGATACGAGTAGCACTTTTAGAGATAGGTTTGGCGATGTACAATTAGAAGCCAATGTAGAATACCGATTTACCATTGCCGAAATTGGCGGAGTTAAAATTGGTAGTGCCCTCTTTGCCGATGTTGGTAATATTTGGAATTTGCAGGCCACAGCCGCCAACCCAAAATCTGAAATTAATATCCGCCGCCTTTGGCGAGATTTGGCCATTGCCACCGGCACCAGTATTCGCTTCGATTTCGATTATTTTCTGATTCGGTTAGATTTTGCATTGAAAATGAAAGATCCGGCTCGATTATCGAACAATGGTTGGTTAAGCTTGAAAGATTTCACTTGGCGTAATACAGAGTTCGATTTGCCCGGTAGAGCCGTAAGAAACAATTATGCCTTTCAGCTCGGTATTGGCTTACCATTTTAGGGTATGGTGCTTTCTTATGGCATTTACTTAAGTATAAAAGTTAGTTTCCTTACGGTAAATGTTGATACAATAGTACAACGTACGATAGTAGCTTTTATCTTCGCTTTTTAATGAAACTTTCCACCAAGCATCTGTTAGGTATTAAAGACCTCACCCCTGAGGATATACAGCTTATTCTCAATACAGCTACCCAGTTTAAAGAAGTTTTGCAACGGCCCGTTAAAAAAGTACCATCGCTCCGCGATGTAACTATTGTGAACTTGTTCTACGAGAACAGTACCCGTACCCGTATGAGTTTTGAGTTGGCCGAACGCCGCTTAAGTGCCGATGTGTTGAACTTTGCCGCAAGTACCTCTAGCGCTGCTAAAGGCGAAACCTTACTCGATACTGTGAACAATATTTTAAGTATGAAGGTAGACATGGTGGTAATGCGGCACAGTGCTAGCGGGGCACCACACTTTTTGGCCAAGCATATTGATGCTGCTATTGTGAACGCCGGCGATGGTATTAACGAACATCCTACACAGGCATTGCTAGATGCCTTTAGTATGCAAGAAGCTTGTGGAAAGTTGCAAGGCTTAAAAGTGGCTATTATTGGCGATATTATGCACAGCAGGGTAGCACTGAGCAATATGTACTTGCTTACTAAAATGGGTGCAGAAGTGTTGGTGGCTGGGCCGCCCACATTAATACCCAAGCATTTGCAATCGGCTTTAGGGGTTAATGTTACATACAATGTTGCTGAAGCACTGCAATGGTGCGATGTGGCCAATGTACTACGTATACAACTAGAGCGACAAAACCAGCCTTTATTTTCATCGTTACGGGAGTATAATTTGGCGTATGGTATTAAAAAAGCAATGCTCGATAAGCTCGATAAAAAAATTACCATTATGCACCCGGGGCCTATTAACAGAGGCGTAGAACTAGATAGCGACGTGGCCGATGGTGAGCAAAGTATTGTGCTACAACAAGTTGAAAATGGGGTGGCAGTACGTATGGCTGTGCTGTATTTGTTGCGTCGTCAGCAATAAATTTTCGAAAAAAGTGCTATAAAATTTGGCTAGTTGATGTGGTAGCCTCATATTTGCACTCCCAAACGGGAAAAGGCCTCGTAGCTCAACTGAATAGAGCATCTGACTACGGATCAGAAGGTTTCAGGTTTGAATCCTGACGAGGTCACAAAGCCACCAGCACGGTGGCTTTTTTTACACCCGTACTTTACTTAAAAATAAACAAGGTTGGGCATTGCCCAACCCTATTGTATCTGTAATATCATTTACCGTAAGGTGTACTTATGCCATTAAGAATTGTTGATTAATATACTTCGCTACTTGCTTAAGGTCTCCGGTATCTTGATACACTTTTAACTGCCTATCGGCCCCGGTGCCTTGTTCTAGCATTTTATGTACATAGTTAATGGCATGGCGGCACCCTAAATGATCTACCACATCGTCTACAAAATCGAGTAATTCATAAATCAGTACACGGGTATTCACTTCAGCTTCTTTACCAAAATCAATCAAGCTGCCATCAATACCATAACGGCCGGCACGCCATTTATTTTCGGTAATTAGCGAGCGGTGATACATGATGAAGTTCATATTTTGGCTGCGAAGCTTGTATAGCTTAGCGCAAATGGCCTGAAACAATGCCGCAATAGCAATGGTTTCAGGCACAGTCATTGGACAGTCGCAAATACGAAACTCCACGGTATTAAAGAAAGGGTGCACACGTAGATCCCACCAAATTTTCTTGGCATTATCAATGCAATTGGTTTTAATGAGCAGATTCACATAGTTATCGTAAGCTTCAATACTCTCAAAATAATCGGGGATACCCGTTCTTGGGAACTTATCAAAAACCTTTGTTCTAAAGCTTTTATAACCCGTGTGGCGGCCCTCCCAGAAAGGACTATTGGTACTCAATGCATATACGTGTGGCAAAAAGTAGCGGGCGCTGTTAGCAATATGAATAGCCATTTTACGATCTTCCATGCCCACATGTACATGCAGGCCAAAAATGAGGTTGCTACGAGCCGCTTCTTGTAATTCATTTACAATTTGGTTGTAGCGTACATGATCGGTAATTAACTGACTTTCCCAATGGCTAAAGGGGTGGGTGCCTGCGGCACCTATTGCAAAGCCTAAATCGCCTGCAATTTGGGCAATGGTTCCCCGCAAGGTACTTACATCTCTGTAAGCTTCGTCAATGTTTTGGCAGATATCGGTACCAACCTCAACCACCGCTTGGTGCATTTCGGCTTTTACTTTATCCTTAATAATCTTGTACGCCTCGTGTACAATTTTTTGCTCATGGCTTTGCAACTCTAATGTTTGCGAATGCATCACCATATATTCTTCTTCTACGCCGAGGGTAAAGTGTTTGTAACTTATAGAACTCATAGTAGTTATTGCTTGCTTAATGAATGTATGTACCTTACGGTAAATGAAAATGGCTTAATTAGAATAATGCAGTTTTAGCAGCACTACGTTTAATGTACTCACCCCAAGTAAGATTATCTACACCCGGTTGCTGTGCTAAAGCTTTTTCAACGGCATATTTGGCTGCTGTTTCTACTACCCACGCAAAGTTTTCTTCGCCAACACTGTTACGGTCGGCATCTGGGGCAGGGTTGCAGAAATCAATGGCATAAGGCACGCCATCGCGTACGGCTAATTCAACGGTATTAAAGTCGTAACCCAAATATTGATTAATACGTAATACAATTGATTCCATTAGTTCCAAACGCTCTTTACTAGGGGCAAAATCGGCAACATAACGTAAGTGGTGCGGGTTACGAGGTTCGTATGGCATAATACGTACATACTTGCCGCCAATACAATAGCAACGGTAGTATTCTTCAAAAACAATTTCTTCTTGCAACAACATCACTAGTTGGCCTGTTTCTGCGTGCTTTTCAAAAAAGTCTTCTATACTTTCAAGCTTGTACACATTTTTCCAACCGCCGCCGGCAAATGGCTTCATGTATGCAGGAAAGCCAACATAATTAAAAATACCCTCCCAATCTAGTGGGTATGCAAGGTTGCTAAAGCTTTTATCGCTGGTATCGGGTGGTAAGTCGCGGCTCGGTAGTATCACTGTTTTAGGAACAGGCACATCAATTTTAGTGGCTAAGCAGTTGTTGAAAAACTTTTCATCGGCACTCCACCAAAAAGGGTTGTTGATAACGGCAGTACCAGTAAGTGCTGCATTTTTAAGATATGCTCTGTAAAAAGGAACATCCTGACTAATACGGTCGAAAATAACTGCGTACTCAGTAGGTTCGCCTTGCATTACTTTGTTAATGGTTACCGCTTCGGCAACAACACCTTCAACATTCATGCTATTAATACGTTCTATCAATGCCTGCGGAAATGTACGCTCCTGGCCAAAAAGAATGCCTATTTTTTTCATAAGTAATGCTTGTTTTAGTTTTTGAATTTTGTTACAGCGTCAATATAGTTAAAGAATGCCGCTAAAAAACACAGAACCACCAAAAAAATTTTGCCGATGCAAAGCACAGCGATTCCCATATTTTTGAAATTATGGTTACCAAAACAACAGCTTACAAACCTAAATACATTAGTACAGAACGTATTCACATCAGTAGTGTGTACCTCGACCGTGAAGTTTTGGTAGATGTTTATCTACCACATGTACGACCCGATGATAATGCAGTGAGTCTTTTGTTGGTTAACGATGGCCAAGATCTCGTAACCATGAACTTTGAAAAATTGTTCGACGAAGCCTATGAGCCCTTACAATTAGAACCTTTAATGGTGGTTGCTATACATTGCGGTATCGATCGTAAGAACGAATATGGCGTTGCGTATACTGCCGATTTTAAAGGAAGGGGCTGTAAAGCCGGGCTTTACACCAAGTTTCTGTTCGATGAGTTGATGCCACTAATCCGCAAAACATATCATATAAATAGTTTTAAAGAAAAAGCATTCGCAGGTTTTTCTTTAGGCGGGCTGATGGCGTTAGATATTGCTTGGAACCATGCCGCCGAATTTAGTAAAGTAGGCGTTTTTAGCGGTAGTTTATGGTGGCGCCGTAAAGATTATACCGAAGGCTATTCCGATGAGAACGACCGATTAATGCATTTGCAAGTTCGTAAAGGTCATTTCCATCCATGGTTACGTTTTTTCTTTGAATGTGGTGCTTTAGATGAAACTGCCGATCGTAATAACAATGGCATTATTGATAGTATTGATGATACCCTCGATTTAATTGTAGAACTAAAAGCAAAAGGCTATACCGATGCACATATACATTACCTCGAATTACCAGAAGGGAAGCACGATGTACCTACTTGGGCAGCGGCATTTCCTAGTTTTTTGCAATGGGGCTGGGGCAATGCTTCATAGCTTCCTAAAAGCAGGATGATATTTTTGTAAGGTAGAGCGCAAGAAAGCCCTATCTAAATGCGTATATATTTCTGTAGTGGTAATACTAGCGTGGCCTAACATTTCTTGTATGGCTCTCAAATCAGCACCACCTTCTACCAAGTGCGTTGCAAAAGAATGCCTGAATGTATGCGGCGATACTATTTTTTGAATACCAGCTTTGGCAACAGCATCTTTAATCATTAAAAAAATCATTACCCTGCTCAGGTGCTTGCCAAACTTGTTCAGAAATAAAAAATCTTCAAAGCCATGTTGTATAGGCATATGTACGCGTACATAATTTTTGTAAATATCAACATGCTTCATAGCTGAGTTGCCAATAGGCACTAGGCGTTCTTTATCGCCCTTACCAATTACCTTTATGAAACCATCATCAAAGTACAATTGTGTAAGTTTCAACTGCACTACTTCGCTCACACGCAAGCCACAACTGTACATAGTTTCAATAATCGCTTTGTTGCGAATACCATCGTTACTACTCAAATCAAACGTATCTAAAATTGCATCAATTTCAGCTACACTCAAAACATCTGGTAGTGCTCTTTTTTGTTTTGGTGCTTCTAATAAAACAGTAGGGTCTTTAACTACAATTTGTTCTGTAAGGCAATATTTATAAAAACTTCTTAAGCCGCTAATAATACGAGCTTGGCTAGCCGCACTAAGCCCAAGTATTGCTAAATGTTGCAAAAAAAGTTGCAAATGTTCTAAAGTAATATCGGCAGGCGAGCCTTGTATAGCTTGTATTTGAGCATATTGTACAAACAAACCTACATCGTGTAAGTAGGCTTTCACAGAATGCTCACTTAACGATTGTTCTAGCTGCAAGTAGGCTTTAAAACCTTTGATATAGGGATGCCACATTCATTCAAAAATATGTTGTAAGAGCAGTATAACCTTACGGTAAAAATTGAAGCCCTTTAATTACACTTTAGTACATTGCCCCAAGAATTGTTGATATATGCCAGCACCTTTGAATTTAAAATCTTTTGCCCAAAAGCAACGACATAATAAGGCCAAATTTAATGCCTACTTAGAATCGTTACTCGATGCACAACCTGAACAATTAGATGCAACAGTGGCCGCAGAAGCACCCAAAGTGTGGGAGGTAACAGATTGCCTTAGTTGCGCTAATTGTTGTAAAAAAATGAGCCCAACTTTTACCTCGGCCGATATCAAGCGTATTGCAAGTCATTTGAAAATGACTCCCAAAGCATTCAAAGAAAAATATCTTTACCAGCCACCCAACGATACTGATTGGATGAATCGCAGCCAGCCCTGCCAATTTCTAAATTTGAACGATAACAAGTGTAGTATTTACGAAGTACGCCCAGCCGATTGTGCAGGATTTCCTCATTTTGATAAGTTTCCAACGGTCGATTATATGCATGTGCATCAGCAGAATGTAGCGTATTGCCCAGCTACCTACAACCTAGTAGAGCGTTTAATGGATGCCATTCCTGAACCCAATGTTTAGTTGCAATTACATTTCCATTCTTCTTTTGTATCAATAACAGTAATAATGGTTGCTTCGCCATTGCATTGTGCTACAATAATTCGAATGTGTTGCCCATCGTTGCTTTGGCCTTCAACGGCATATCGTTTTTTGCAAGGTGCGGCTTGTAAATCGCTTTTTCGATAGTTCACGATACCTGTTTTCAAAATCAATGCAACTTCTTCTGCGGTTATATGGCGGCATTCCATTCGGCAGCGAGCATGCTTACTATATTTAATGCTGGTAGGATTACGTTCTAGTCCTCTGCTTTTAGCATAGTTACTACCATCGTTACGAGCTTCGGCAGGATTAGGGTTATTGTTACATCCCATCATAATTAACAGGCAGGTAAGCAATAGCATGCTAATCAAATGGCTGATATACGAGTGTTTATTATTTTTTACATTCAAGTTCATAAATGCAATATAGGGTAGTTCATTTACCGTAAGGTATATATTGCCATCATAAAAAAGCCTCGCATTTGCGAGGCTTTAAAGTATGTATGGTTTAAGATTGTTATTCTCCATTTTCATCTGGTGTTAGGTTCAACGGATACCCATAAGTACCTTCAAAACCATTGTATACACCTTCTAAACGAACCGTACCACCGCTACCATTTGAGGTAAGTTGATTCAATATTTTGAATAATTCTTCTGTGTTTTTTACTTCTTGGTTATTAACACTAGTGATAATAAAACCTTCTTGAATTTTTGTTTTGGCTAATAAACCATCGCCTAGTTTTTTAACCATAACACCACCGGGTATATCGTTCTTTTGAGCTGTTGCTTTGTCTATATTTACCAATTCACCGCCAAGCTTGCTGGCTATGGTTTCTTTCTTTACAACTTCGTAATTACCGGCTTTATTTTTCAGTGTTAAGTTCACGGTGTTTTCTTTACCGTTACGTACGTAAGTAACTGTTATTTTATCGCCTGGTTTGTAACGAGCTACTTGCTCTTGTAATTCTGGTGAGTTGCTAACGGTAACTCCATTGATTTTTGTGATAAAATCACCCTTTTGAATACCGGCTGCTTTTGCAGCACCACCATCGGGTACTTCTAGCACATAAACACCGTCGCCATCTTTTATTCCTGCACTTTTCTTTTGCTCATCGGTAAGTCCTTCTTTTGGATACGATATACCAATATAGGCACGTTGTACAGCCCCATACTTAATCATATCGTTCACAATTTTCTTCACCAAATTGACTGGTATGGCGTAACTGTAGCCTGCGTAAGACCCTGTAGGGCTGGCTATGGCACTGTTAATGCCAATCAGTTCTCCATTGGTATTAATAAGTGCACCGCCACTATTGCCCGGATTAACGGCAGCATCGGTTTGTATGAAAGATTCTATGGGGCGGTCGCTTTGGCGGTCGTTCACTCCAATGGCACGAGCTTTGGCGCTCACAATGCCGGCAGTAACTGTAACATCTAAATTAAGTGGATAGCCAATAGCCAGTACCCACTGGCCAAGCTTTACATCGTCGCTATTGCCATACAACAGAAAGGGTAGTTTGCTACCATCAATTTTGAGTACTGCCAAATCGCTACTTGGGTCGGCACCAACAACGGTAGCTTTGTATGTTTTACGGTTGGTAAGTGTAACATTAATTTCATCGGCACCATTAATAACGTGATTGTTGGTTACAATGTAGCCGTCGTCGCTAATGAGTACGCCACTACCGCTTGCTTTTTGTTCTGGTATCATTTGTACACGCGGGCCGCCAAAAAAATCATCGAAAAAACCATCGCCAAACCAATCGCTAAAAGGGTTGCGTTGGCGTGGTATATTATTGGTTACCTGCTTGGCTTTGGTACGTGCTTTAATGTGCACTACTGCTGGCGTTGCAGCGGTGCTGGCAGCTGTAAAATCTACAGGGCCTGCCGGTGCGTTGTTATTGTCGTAAAAGCCAGCATAGTTCACGGGCAATTTTCCATTGCTGCTAATGCCAACAGACGATTCTTGGGTTAATTTTTGATACCCCCAAATGCTGGCAATAGAAGTGATAATGCTCACTGCCATTACGAATAAAATTCCTTTTGTTTTCAACATAGTATCTAGGGTTTATTCTTTTACAATTTTATATAAGATAACGTTTCAAATCTTATGCCTATTACCACTCAAACTTACAAATCGGCAGTATATGCTGGCATTATAGCAGTGGTTTTAACGTATTTTTACGAACGATGTCGTAGTTTTGTTACAGGGCTGTTAACCATGCCATGGTATCAACGCCATCTGCATAATCGGTAAGCGATGGTTGTTGGCTTGTGCCAAATGGCAAATAGCTTTTACCAACAATGCATTGTATGTTATCGCCATGGTGTGTAAGCATTTGCCGTAAGGCATTTTCATCGGTATAATAGGCGTAATTCACTACGCTAATTGCTGCAAATAATTGATTTGATTCATGTAACAAATACAAGCCGTTTGTCATGTACTGTTTATTGTTCATGAGTAGCAAAGCCAGTTGATAATCATAATTATTTTTGTATTTATGATGCTCTATAAGATGCTGCCATGTGGCTGTGTGTTGCAATAAGTATTCAAAGGTATATCCTTGCGGTAAATAGAGTTGCGTTACGTTACGGCAGCCTTGACCGAAGTATAACATTAAATCGTTAGCAAGTGCGTTAAGTTCGGCTACTGTTTCAGAACCATCGAGCACTGCTATAGAAGTTCTATTGCGGCGAATAATGTTGGGGTACTTGCCAAAGTAATAATCGAAATAGCGGCTGCTGTTGTTGCTACCAGTTGCAATGTATGCATCGCAACCTTTTAGTTGCTCTGCAAATGCTACCTGATTCTGCACCGTAACCTCCCATGTGTATAGTTTTTTAATCAAATGTTTTAGGAGTACGTCATCTTTCGATGAAAGCTTTATTACAGCAGTATGGCCACTTATGAACACACATAAAAAATCATGAAAACCAACTAACGGCAAGTTGCCCGCCATTACAATACCTACTTGTTTGGGTGCCTGTGGAATATCTGCAATGGTGTATTGTTGTGCCCATGTAGCTAAAGCATTAGGGGTTAACAAGTGGGTAGCAATATTTTGAGTTGCTGCATCTATAAATGCAGGAATGAACCATGGATTTTTAGCATAAGCTTGTTGTTTAGCTGCCAGCCATTCATCGTCATCACTTAGCATATACTGCCCTAATTGAACCATCAAATCAATCCTTTGTTGTATACTCATAACTAGGTTTGCTTTAACTAACTTAGTTTTGCAATCAAAAGTTCAAAATTACAAGTATGGCTATTAAGATAACAGATGAATGTATTAATTGCGGTGCCTGCGAGCCCGAGTGCCCTAACAATGCTATTTATGAGGGTGGTGTAGAATGGGCCATTGCCGATGGTACCTCCGTTAAGGGCAGTTATGTATTGATGGATGGTTCTATTGTAGATGCAAACGAACGTTTTGCTCCGATAGCTACCGATACCTATTACATTACACCGAATAAATGTACAGAGTGCCAGGGCTTTCACGAAGAGCCACAGTGTGCTGCTGTTTGCCCTGTAGATTGTTGTGTGCCCGACGAAATGTATCGCGAAACGGTAGAAGAGTTAATGGCTAAAAAAGATAAGTTGCACCTTTAATTTTTAAGCCTTACGGCAAATAATTGTTCGTAACTTTAAACCAATTAATGATGCTGGTAACCCCAACATCTTCTTAACTCCGGGTGATGTTTCTCGGATAAAAAAATGAGGCTGTCTCAAAACTAAGAAATAGCCTCTTTTTTTTTGTTGTATGGTTACCTATACTTGCCAATAGTAGTTTATAGAGTTGGATAAT
>JBKBLG010000026.1:0-24107 GCA_046296295.1 Chitinophagaceae bacterium
CTGCCATACAACCCCTGAGTCAGAAAAAATTATCCAACTCTATAAACTACTATTGGCAAGTATAGGTAACCATACAACAAAAAAAAAGAGGCTATTTCTTAGTTTTGAGACAGCCTCATCAATTACTTGAACACTGTGCTTATTTATCAATCATATTCATGAGATGATGCTTTCCTTTAAGCATAAAACGCTTGCTTTGTTCTATGGCATCCATTACATCGTCAAGTATTTCCTCTACAGGTTTGGTA
The DNA here is from genome assembly GCA_046296295.1 of Chitinophagaceae bacterium. GTDB lineage: Bacteria > Bacteroidota > Bacteroidia > Chitinophagales > Chitinophagaceae > UBA10646. Next base: position 249 of record JBKBLG010000026.1, read on the forward strand.
TAATCTAATTGTAGCGGTTCTTTAAAACGTATGCTTAAAAGAGAACCTTTCTTTTTAAAGGCCAATCCTTTTTTATTGAAAGCTCTCCAAAAACCATTGATAACTACGGGAACAACAATCGGATGGTTGTTTTTTATGATGTGCGCTGTGCCTTTACGGCCTGGAGCAAAAGGCTTAGTTGTACCCTGCGGAAAGGTAATAACCCAACTCTTGGCCAATGCTTCGTCAATTTTTTGTGTATCACTCTCATCGCGGTTGCGTTGAACATTTTGTCCATCGGCTCGCCATGTTCTTTTTACCGTAAGGGCACCTGCTAACTTGAAAATTTTGCTGATGAAACTACCATTCATGGTTTCTTCGGCAGCCACATAATACACATTGGTAAATGGATTTAAAAGATAGTATGGCAAGCCCAAACGATTCTCCTTACGCCACTTTACCGCACAAAAAATATGTAAGAAGGTAATTACATCGGCAAAGTAAGTTTGGTGATTACTTACGAATAAAACGTTGTTACGAGGCAAATTTCTTAAATGTTCTGTTCCTTCTATCTTAATCTTGTTCACCAAGACCAAGCCCGGATAGGTAACAGCACCTACTACCCCATACACTACACGTCGGAAGAGGTGTATTTGCTTTAATCGTTCCAATAGTGTCATTTACAGCATGGTTTTATTGGCGGTCGACAAAAATAGGGTTGTAAACAAATTGTTAAGCCTTTCTGAAGTTAATTTTCATTTTGTGTAATTGCAATTACAAACACATCTTACATGAAAATAGCAAGTTTAATTTTCTTACTTTTCATTTTCTAACCTTCAAAAAACAACTTTTATGAAGCAAATATTTGTAGCCATCATGGCACTATGTATTACCAGTATTGGCTTTGCACAGGCGAGCATCAACCCTTATCCACGTACCATTAATGTTACTGGAAGTGCCGAATTAGATATCATTCCCGATGAAATATACCTGCAAATTGATTTGACAGAATACGATAAAAAAGGTGTTGGCAAAGTTACAATTGAACAAATAAAGCAACGTTTTCTTAATGCTATGCAAAGTTTAGGGCTAACCGACAAGGAGATTTCACTGAGCAATGCCAGTGGTTATACCCATCAACATTGGTATTTGCGTAAGCGAAAAAAAGAAAACCCCGATATGAAAGCAACTGTAAGTTACTGGGTTAAAGTAAAAACACCGCAACAAATTGATCAAGTGATTGACAAGCTCGATGATGAAGCTACCAGTAACTTTTTCATTGCCAAAGTAACACATAGCAAACTAAAAGAGTATCGTGAACAACTTAAAATAGAAGCTATTAAAAATGCTAAAATAAAAGCCGAAAAGTTGGCCGGCGCTGTGAATGAAAAGGTAGGTGTTGCGGTTACCATCAACGAGCCATCTGAACAAGTGTTTGAGCCACAGCCAAGAATGTATGCCAATGCAATGATGAAATTAGAAAAAAATGCAGACTTTGCAGACCCTGGTATTCAAGTTGATTTTAAAAAAATAAAGCTTCATTTTGAAGTGGTAATGGTATTTGCTTTACAGTAAATGACCAACCTTTAGTAAAGGTAAGCGGTACGCCACAGGCGTACCGCTTACCTTTAAACAAATATCTGCACATCATTAGCAGTGCAAGTGTATTTTCGTAACAAAATTTAAACCATCCACCCAAGCTTGCTTTAATAGCAGAACCGGTATGAAAATTAATAATGAAACAAAAGTTGGTGCCTTAACTGTAATTGCAATTACCTTGTTGGTACTAGGCTTCAACTTCTTAAAAGGCAGAAATTTATTCAAAAAAGGTACGTTCATTTACGCTAAATACAACGATACAAAAGGGTTGGTTCCAAGTAATCCGGTATTTGCCAATGGCTTGCAAATTGGTCAGGTGTACGAAATAGAAGCCGATGAACAATATTTGAACTATATTATAGTTACCATCAAACTGCTCGATGCATATAAAATACCTAATAATTCGGTGGCCGTTATCAATACCAACCCTTTAGCAACAAGTAGTATTGATATTAAGCTTGGCGATAATACCAATTGGATTAAAAATGGTGATACACTACGTAGCGCCAATATTAACGGGCTGCTTGGCGATTTAACACAAAAGTTAGAACCTGTTACAGCCAAAATTACAAGCAGCCTTACTAGCTTAGATACATTATTAAAAAATGCCAACACAGTGTTAGACCCGAATACCAAGGGCAATCTACAACAGGTAATAGCTAACTTGGTAACCACCACTGCTCACTTGGCCAAAACATCGGCAGAGCTAGAAATAATGCTTAATAACCAAACAGGTACCGTTGGCAAAACGATGAAAAATGTAGAAGCTTTTACTAAAAATCTTGCATCGAACAACGATAAAATTTCACAAACATTAGCTAATGTAGAGGCTACCACCAACAAACTCAGCAAAACCGATATTGATGGTGTGGTGAACAAACTTAATGTAAGTATAGACCGCTTGAATACAGCACTTACCAAGGTTAATAGTAAAGAAGGTACCGTGGGTAAGCTATTGAACGATGAAACCTTATATCAAAATTTAGCAAACACGTTATTGAGCTTAAACATATTACTAGACGATCTTAGAGCACACCCTAAGCGTTATGTGAACGTATCGGTTTTTGGCAAAAAAGATAAAGGCAATTATCTCACACAACCGCTTCCGGTTGATTCACTCAAAAAGCCTGTTAGTAAGCCCTAGCTTTTAAAGTAACCTTTGCATTTAATTAATGTACAACATAGTTACTTTGCTTCGTCGAAATAAGGCGAAGCATTTTTTTAGCCTTACTGCAAATGATAACGCAATGAAGCAATTTGTATTAATTATACTCGCACTAATCACATTTACCGTAAGGTATAACACGGTAATAGCTCAGGCACCTATTACAACATCTGTCACCGATAGCGGCAAGCAAGGAAAAATCATTCGCATTATTGCAGCCGACCGGCTCAATTTTTTTCAGCCTGATAGCTTAAATGAATTTCAAAGTGCAGCCGGAAAAGTTCGTATCCAACAAGGAAATACCCTCTTTGATTGCGATAGCGTGGTTTTAAATAAAACTTTGAACATGCTCGAAGCATTTGGCAAAGTGCATATTAATGATGCAGATAGTGTACATACCTATGCCGACTATGTTCGCTATTTAGGTAAAGAGAAAAAAGCTTATTTGAATAACAATGTTAGGCTTACCGATGGCCGTGGCGTACTTACCACCAACGAATTAGAGTATGATGTTAATACAAAATTGGGCATCTATAAAAATGGTGGTAAAGTTGTGAATGGCAAAACAGTACTCACAAGTGAACAAGGTTGGTACTACGGTGAAACACGCGATGTATACTTTAAAAGAAAAGTGCGGTTGAGAGATCCACAATATAATATTAATACCGATACATTATTGTACAACACCTACGCTGAATTGGCAACTTTTGTAGTACCCACAACCATTGCTACCAAAACTCAAAAAATTTTCACTAAAGATGGTTACTACGATTTAAAAAATAAAAAAGCTTATTTCGGTAAGCGACCAATAATACAAGATGGTAGCACAACACTGATAGCCGATGAATTTGCTAGTGATGATACATCGGGGTTTAGCGAAGCTAGAGGCAATGTTATCATTACCGATACGGCACAAGGCACGCAATTGTATGCTAATAATGTGAAAGCCAATAAAAAAGCAGGAAGTTTACTTGCAACTGAATCGCCAGTAGCGGTTATCAAACAAGAAAACGATAGTATTTTCATTGCAGCCGATACCATTTTTTCAAGTAAGCTTAGTGATTTAATCGCCGAAAGAGCTGTTAGAAATTTATTATTTACAGATAGCATTGCCTGGCTCGATGCCAAGGAGGTAGCTATTGATAGTAACAGAAATCGTTATTTAGAAGCCTATTACAATGTTCGCATTTTCAGCGACTCGTTGCAAGCAGTCGGCGATAGTATGCTTTATAATCTATACGATAGTGTATTTCGATTATTTAAAAATCCGATAGCATGGGCGCAAGAAAATCAAATTTCTGGCGATACCATGTATCTATTCACTAAAAATCAGAAACCACATCAAATTTTGATATACGAAAATGCACTGACCATCAACGATGCTAATAATGGTTTTCTAAATCAAGTGCGAGGCCGATTAATTACCGGTTATTTTATTGATGGTGAAATTAATTTCTTAAGAGCCAAAGGAGGTGCAGAAACAGTGTACTATCCACTCGATAAAGACAACAAGTATATCGGAGTTAATAGAGCAACCGCCGATGCTTTAGAAATGTACTTTGAAAATAAGAAGCTGCAGAAAATTAAAGCTATCACAGAACTGAAAGGCAAAATGTACCCTATAAATCAAGCTAATCATGAGGCATTGAAATTACGAGGTGCAACGTTGCTCATCAATAAGCGGCCAAAGTCAAAATATGCCTTGTTTGGAGAGTAGTATGTGCAGTTTTTAAAACCTACCTTCTTCATTCACGATTGCGCAAGAACAAACTGCACAAAAAGATTTTTTACACTTTATATTATAGTGCTTTCATTCGTGCGTGTAGCAAAGGCACAAACGCCGTTTACACAAGGCAATTTGGTGATTACAAGAGTGGGCGATGGCATAGTTTCGCTTTCTAGTAAGGCTGCTCCCATTGCTTTGGTTGAGTTAACGCCAACAGGTACCATTGTACAAACGGTTGAATTACCTTTTAAAGACGAAGAGCTTACTACCACCGCGTTCAGTTTGAACAGAACGATGTTAAGCACACCTTCATGAACCTTGTAGAAGTTTGCTCTAGAAAATCGGTTAAGTTTGAATTATTGAGTAATCCAACACAAGGCATTTATGGTGTCTTTACCAGCAGTTACTAACTTAGGTAACATAGTTGTAAGTAATGCAGATGGTAAGTTCATAATGAACCTTACGGTAAAAGTTGGCAAAACCCAAACCAATGTTCATTTATCCGTTATCCACAGGGCAATATTTCATTACTTATACCGACGATGAAGGTAATAAGGCAGTGAAAACTATCCTTAAAAAGTAAATTGTATTGCAGTTGCAACTGCCACAAACGCCGCAAGTTTCTTGCGGCGTTTGTCATTTACCGTAAGGTGGTGTATACAGCACTCTTTTAAGCACCGATTATCGAATAAATGAAAAAAAATAAACCTGCTACCTTATTTTAGCGAGCATTAATTGTTTCAGTATGAAAAAATTTTGGATAGTACTTTGCTGCTTACCTACCCTACTTGTAGCCCAAGAAAAAAAAGCAATTACACTAGATGATATTTACCGCAAGGGCGTTTTTAGAAGCGAAGGTGTACCCGGCTTTAGTAGCATGAGCGATGGTAGGTACTACACAGAGTTCACACCGAAAGGTATGGTGCGTAAGGCATTTGCAACCGGCGAAACGGTTGATACACTTATTAAAAGTACTGATGTTAAAGACGATAAAGGAAAGGCCCTAGATTTCTATGATATGGAATGGAGTGGCGATGAAAAGAAAATTCTAATTTTTAAAGATAGAGAAAGCATTTATCGCCGCAGTAGCAAAGCCATTGTATATGTATTTGATTTGGCTACTAAAAAAACAGTGCTTATAGATACTAGCAAAATTTTACATGCAACATTTAGTCCTGATGGTTCTAAAGTTGCTTACGTTAAAAATAATAACCTGTATTATAAAAACTTAGCTACGAACAAGGTTGTAGCCATTACTAAAGATGGCAAGTGGAATGAAATTATTAATGGTAATTGCGATTGGGTGTACGAAGAAGAATTTGAATTCACAAAAGCTTTTGCGTGGAGCGAAAAGGGCAACTATATTGCTTATTATCGTTTCGACGAACGCAAAGTGCCACTATTCAGCATGACGATGTTTGAGGGTTTGTATCCGAATACAATTACATGGAAATATCCTAAGGCTGGAGAACCTAACTCTATTATTGAAATTCATACATACAATATTGCTACTGGTAAAGATGTAAAAGTTGATATTGGCACCAATACCGATATATACATCCCAAGAATTAAATGGACTAAGCAAGACAATCAGTTGGCGATTGCATGGCTCAACAGACTACAAAACCACTTGCAGTGGAAGCTCGCCGATGCTAACACTGGCAAAACCACCCTACTCTATGAAGAAAAAGACACACGTTATGTTGAAATTAACGACGACACATATTTCTTTAACGATGGAAAACGTTATTTAATTAGCAGTGAAAAAGATGGCTATCGCGATTTATACATTGGTTCATTAGATAATAATACCTTACAACGTGTTGTTAACGCACCTTATGACGTTGCTGGCCTACTAGGCGTAGATGAAAAGAACGGCTTTATTTATTTTACAAGTGTTATGCGAGGCCCTTCTGGTAAAGATTTTTGTCGCTATAACATGGCAACACAAAAAATAGAATTGATAGATGAACGAATTGGCACGCACAATATTAGCTTCAATGCCGATTACACCTATTATGTAAATAACTACAGCAATTTTAAAACACCACCGGTTATTCAGATTTTTAAAACCGAAGATATCGGTAGCAGTAACAGAACTGTACGTTTATTGAAAGATAATGCCCGCTTAGCCAATACATTGAAAAACTATCAACTGGGGCAAGCCGAGTTTTTAACCATCAACAACAGTAATGGCGATGCCTTAAGTGCTTGGATGTTGAAGCCGTACAATTTTGATGCGTCTAAAAAGTATCCGGTACTATTCTGTAACTATGGCGGCCCTGGCAGCCAGCAAGTAGCGAACCGTTGGGGTGCAATTAACATGTGGCAACATATGTTAAGCAGTCTTGGATACATTATTGTATGTGTTGATAACACTGGAACTGGTTACAAAGGCGCCGATTTTAAAAAGAAAACTTATGGACAACTCGGAAATTTAGAAATTGCTGATCAAATAGATGCTGCAAAATACATGGCCTCCCTGCCTTTTGTAGATAGCAAGCGTATTGGCCATTGGGGTTGGAGCTTTGGAGGTTTTATGAGCAGCCTAGCCATTACTAAAGGTGCCGATGTATTTTCAGCAGCAATAGCCGTGGCACCAGTAACAAGCTGGCGTTATTACGATAACATTTATACAGAACGTTTTATGGGATTGCCTGCTACCAATGGCAAAAACTATGACGATACTGCTCCATTAAAACACGTTAGCAAAATCAAAGGCAAGTATCTGATTATTCATGGAACAGCCGATGATAATGTGCATTTTCAAAATGCAGTGATGATGATAGATGAAATGGTGAAGAAGAACATTGAGTTTGAAAGTGCCTACTACCCCAACAAAAACCATAGCATTAGCGGAGGTAATACTACTTTTCATCTATACACTAAAATGACCAAGTTTATACTTAATAACCTATAGTTGTTGTTAGGGTAATTATAAGCTAAAGGCTCGCCAATGGCGAGCCTTTAGCATGAAATATACTTTTATAACCTTACGGTAAATGATACTGCTTTTGTAATAAGTACAGATAGGGAGCCAGCATATGATGCACAAAAAAATTACTTCCTGTAAAACTGAATTGTTGATAATAAGCATCATCGGCAGATAAGATAATAGGTGTTCCGGCAGTACTATAATTACTACTGTACACCAAGTTAGGCACCACTACTTTAGGCAGAGATTTGCGAACATAACCACCAACTTTCGCACCAAGATAGGTACGGTAATGCTTCATAGTTTTTGTTGAAGCTTTAATCATTTTATTATAAATACGATTTAAGTATAAGCGAACCAAAAACTGTTGTTGCTTTAGTACCGATTTTGCATTAGAAATTGGGTTGGCAGTATTCAAATCGTTTAATGTTTGAACTGTTAGTGGCGTTTCCGGCACCCAATCTTCAGTATTTACCACACGGTAACCCCAACCATCTCTTGTAATATGTTCAAAATCGTAGGCGTAATACAAATTACCTGGCTTAGGTGCAGCACTAGCATATGTTTTTAGTGCTATACCCTGAGTGTTGTTTTTATAAAACAAATAAGAGGTCGTTAAAAAGGCCAAAGCACCACCTTGGCTATGGCCACTTATAATAAATTGTTTCACTCCTATTTGCTGTAGGCTATCAACAAAATGGTTAATATAAGGTGCCAAATGTGCCAAGCTAAGCATCCATCCAACATGTACATACGATTTGTTATTGGCTGCTACCTGATAAGAGAATATTGAACCATTGTTCAATGTGATACTATCTATAGCAGGTATCATGCCTGCATAAAAATTGGCTAGCCAGCTTTCAGTTTTTTGAACTGTGCCTCGTAAGTTAATAACACCTACTCCATCTTTACGCAAGTAAAAGGCACATTTATTAGCTAAGCCAACCTCGGGCGTTACGCTAATAAATTGGTATTGATATCGCAGTTCTTTGTTACTAAGTTGCTTAAAACTGGTATCACTAAAGCCTTTAAAATTTAATGTTAGCAAATCCGCATACTCAACAGCATCAAAACCAGATTTGAATGTTTGTGCCAGTATTGACGAACTGTATAAAAAAGCAATAATAACTACTATTTTTTTCATAAACAGTAATGTTACATGATGATTCGTTTCAAATTTTCAAGGCATAAAAATAGCCTGCAACTGAACGCTTGCAGGCTATTTACTGTTGAAAGCTTCTTAATTTAAATTTCTAAAATCAACAGGAACAAGCTTGCTTACACCGGGTTCTTGCATGGTTACGCCATACACTACGTCTACTGCAGCCATCGTTTGTTTATTGTGTGTAACGATAATGAACTGGCTATTCTCACTGAACTTTTTAATCATCTGTGTGAACTTACCTACGTTAGCATCATCTAATGGTGCGTCTACCTCATCTAAAATACAGAAAGGTGCCGGTTTAATCAGATAGATTGAAAACAGCAAGGCTGTTGCAGTAAGTGTTTTTTCACCACCACTTAATTGTGTGATACTCGATGGTCGCTTGCCTTTAGGTTTGGCAATGATATCGATACCTGTTTCTGCTAAGTTCTCAGGATTAATTAACACCATATCGGCTGTGTCTTCTTCTGTAAAGAGTGCTTTAAACACCTTTTGGAAGTTTTCACGTACCTGATTGAAAGTATCGAGGAATTGTTGGTTAGCTGTTGCTTCTACTTCTTGAATAGTTTGTAGTAAGCTATCTTTCGCAGAAACCAAATCGTTCTTTTGTTCGAGAATAAACTCGTACCTTTTTTTCATTTCTGTGAATGCCTCGATAGCAGTTGGATTCACTTCTCCCATATTTTCTAACCGTTTTTTCATACGGTCGGCAGCAGCTTGCAACTCTTCTTGTGGTGTTTCTGAATCTCTAGATTGGTCTAGTATATCGTTAATGTCTATTTTAAATTCAACCTGTAAGCGTTCTTTCATACCAGCCAACTGTAACTTCAGCTCATTTAGTTTATCTTTAATTTCATTTAGAATGGCATCGGCTTGTTCTTTCTGCTTAATCTTTTGCCGTAAGGCACTCTCCTTTTCTTGCATTTGATTACGAAGATTGTAAAAAGCTTGGTCGGCCTCGTTGAGCTTTTTTTCTTCGTCTTCTTTTTGGCGTATCAAAGCTACCAAAGCCGCTTCTGCTTCGGTTAGTGCCAAGGCACTAGCCTCAATTTCGTTGGCTGCTTCAGATAATTGCTTGGTATTGTTGATGATTTGATTTTTTAGGTCGCTGAGTTGATTTTCTTTGAATACCAATTCTTGTTGCAATGCTCCTAACTTGCTTTGCTGACGTGTTAACTGCAAGTTGGTATCGTTGTATTGTGCGGTTGCAAAAGTGTACTCTTGTTCTGTTTGTTTGTAATCGGCTTCTATTAACTGCATTTGGGTTTGGGTTACATGCAGTTGTTCGTTTAACAATTGTAATTGTTCTCTTGTATCGTAGATACCATCGTGCTCGGTTTGTAGGCGATGTTGAATATCTTCTAATCGCTGCTGTGCTTGTTGTTGTGTAGCTTGTAAGTTTTCTATTTTGTTTTTGATTGCAAAAACAATGTTTGTGAGTTGGTTAATTTCTTGCTCGGTTTGCCGAATTACTTGCTCCTTTAATTGTTCGTTATAGCCTATTACTTCGTTATGTTTTTGTTGTATATTATCTTTTAGAGCGTTTACAACTTTTTCTTGAGCTTCTATTTGTTCTTGTAACTTTTCTAAATTTTTGGCACGTCCGATTTTCTTGCCCTCAAATAAGCCAACGCTACCGCCGCTAATGCTGTAAGCACCGAGTACATATTTACCGTAAGGTTCTAATATAACTATATTTTCTAATGTTTTAACAACTTCGCTGTTAAAACCATCGGTTTGTATAAATACCCTTGCGAGTAAATGATTGGCTAGTGCACGGTATTGCTCATCGACCTCAATAACGCTGAGTGCCGAAATGGTATTGGCTGGTGGGTTTATGGTTGGTTGTGGTGCTTGTAATGCATCGAGTAAGAAGAAGTTGGCTTTGCCTTTTTTATGGTTATCGAGCAAGTGAATGGCTTGCATGGCTTCGGCTGTATTAGCTACAACGTAATAATTGAGGTAGGGTTCTAATACATTTTCTACCGCAGCACGGTATTGTTCTTTTACATAAATAATATCGGAAAGAATGGGGCTTTTATGATTCCATCCAGTGTTATTGTGTAAGAATTTAACACTTTCAGGATAGCCTTCCATTTTATCAATAAGGCTTTTGAGTAGTGCATGTTCGTTCCGTTTGGCATCGAGTATTCTATTTTCTTCGTTGAGTTTGTTACGAAGTGTTTCAAGTTGTGCCTGTGTATCGAGAATTTGTTGTTTGGTACGTTCTTGATGGGCTTGTAGTTGTTGTAAATCGTCTTTTTTTACCGTAAGGGTTTGTTCTTTTTCAACAAGTTCTTGTTGTAGTTGAGTGAGTTGTACTTCGCGTTGTGTTTTTTCTTCAGTTAATTGATGTTGTGTACGTTGTAAGTTTTGAATGCTAGTATCGGCAATAGCTACTTTTTTTTCTGCATCGAATTGTTGGCGTTGAATGTGTTGGTATTGCGACCGCAATTGATCTACACTTGAACGTTTGTTATCGAAGGCATTACGTTTTTCGTCGACTGTTTCTTTTGCGATTTCTATTTTTTCTTGAATATCGGCAAGGCGTTCGCGTTCTTCTTCTAATTGTTGTTGGGTGTATTGAATGCTATCGTCGATGGTTTTAAGCTGCCCTTCGGCCTTTTGTAAAAATTCTTTGAGGCCTCTTTCTTTTTCCTGCAAGAAGCTCAATTTTTGACTGGCAAGGTTCTTATCGTTTTCTTTAGTGCGGAGTGTTTGTAGCAATTGGTTAAACTCGAATTGCATGCTATGAAGGGCCTTTTCTTTTTCGATAAAGCCTACTTTTTCGGCTTCTACACTTGCCTCTTCAGTAGCTATTTCGGCATCGAGCCTTACTTTTTTATCGGTTTCAAAGTTCTGTTGTTCGTTCAGTTCTTTGTATTGAATGTTGAACCCTTCTAAGCTGGCTTTCGCCAATTCGATCATGATTTCACGATAATCTTTTTTGATTTCGTAGTATTTTTCGGCTTTTCGGGCTTGGTTTTCGAGTGTTTTTAGTTGGTTGTTGATTTCGAAGAGTAAATCTTCGATTCGGTTTAAATCTTGTTCTGTGGCATCGAGTTTAGCCTTTGCTTCTTTCTTTCGCGTTTTATAAATAGTAATACCGGCAGCTTGTTCGAGCATACGGCGGCGGCTGTTATCCTTGTCTTTAATGATATCATCTACCATACCTAGCTCAATAATGGCGTAGCTATCGGTGCTTACACCAGTATCCATAAAAAGGTTATGGATGTCTTTAAGGCGGCAACTAACATCGTTTAAACGATACTCGCTATCGCCATTTTTGTAGAATCGGCGGGTAATGGTTACGGTGCTAAATTCTGTGGGTAAGAGGTTTTTGGTGTTTTCGAAGGTAAGACTCACCTCTGCTAGTCCGCTTGGGCTTCGCGTTTTGGAGCCATTGAATACTAATGCTTCTAAGTTTTCGGAACGTAAGGCCGAAATTTTTTGTTCTCCAATAACCCAGCGAATACTATCGATGATATTGCTTTTGCCGCAGCCATTGGGGCCAATAATACCGGTTATGCCCTCGTCGAAATTTACGACGGTTTTGTCGGCAAAGCTTTTAAATCCTTTAATTTCTAGTTGTTTTAAACGCACGTTGCTTAACCCATTTTTTTGAGGATAGCGAACATAGTTTTTTGGGTTTGTATCGCCAAAAATCAGGGCTTGTTGTGAGCAAAACGTGGAGAATAATCACAGGTTATTCAGAGATTATACACATTTTAATGTGGAAAAACCAATCATTTACCGCAAGGCCGGAGCCTACCTTTAATTTAATTTCAATTCTATAAATCGCTTTTGGCCAAGCAATAGGTTGTGCTCCTATGGTTTGTAGCTGCTTATAATTTGATTTTGCTGAGGTTAATAGAAGCAATGAAATTACTTATTGGCATCCACGTTGTTTATTATAAAAAAAAGTAGAATATTCAAATATGAGTGTGGAAAATTTTACATCATTTAGAAAAAGGTTTTTAAAATCTGATAAAAAATAATTGTACTTTTAAGCAATTTATAACCCCAACCAGCTTCAACATGAAATCTGGCAGTTTGTTATTAACGCAACCAAATATTGCCTTTGGTGTAAGGGTGCTTTTTGAAAATGGTAATCGATATCTCAAAAAAGGAAGTATTAACCTCGTGCGTTAACATTTGCCGAAAGGCGCAATTATGTTCATTATAAGCCGCCCTAGGGCGGCTTTTTTTCTAGAATACCTTACGGTAAATGTAATTACAGTTTGTAGGCATCTAACCTTTTCTTACATTGCTAGCCAAACAACCGTACCAATTTAGGAACAAAAGCCATGTCGAGGCGTAACATACTAATACCTATACGGCAATTTCTTGGCTTTCAAGAACCAGGCGCTAGCATTGAATTCAAATTGGTGAATTTTATTGCTGCCTCTTCTATCATAGTGAATTTGGTGGGTCTTTTTTTGAATTATATACTTCACTCCCACTTTTATTTAGACTATGTTTTCATAATTATTTTAGTGGTGAGTGGTATAACTTATTATTTAAGCAGATACAAAAAACTGCACAAAGAAATTATACCCTGGTTACTAGGTTTTTTTCTGCTAAGTATCGGGCCAATATGGTTTTTAAGCGGCGGCGTATTAGGTAGCACACTGTATTATGTACCCATTATTACAGTATTGGGCATTTTATTGTTACCATACAAGCATCATTTGTTTTACTTATTAACTGTAATTGCAGAAGTACTCATTTTATTTACTATTGAAAATGCTTTTCCTGAATACATACAGCGGTACAAAAACGTAGAGAGCCATCAAGTAGATATGATTGCCAACGTAATTGTTACAACGATAATTTTTGCCCTACTCATCAACAATTTCAAGCGTGGTTACGATATTGAGCAGGTAAAACTAAAGCGGTCAAATTTTTCACTTACCAAAACACAAGAAGTTTTAACCGTAGCAAAACAACAAGCAGAGGCTGCAACGGCTGCAAAATCGAAGTTCTTAGCCAATATGAGCCACGAAATAAGAACACCTCTTAACGGTATTGTAGGCTCTGCCGAATTACTTCGTTTAACCAATTTAACGCCAGAACAACAAAAATTAGTAGATACCCTTACCACAAGTAGCAATCATTTACTAAATGTTATTAACGATGTACTAGACCTTTCAAAAATTGAAGCAGATCGTTTAGAATTGAATGAAAGTAGTTTTGATTTAGAAAAATGCATTAACGACGTACTCAAAATAACACGTCCGAGTATTGCTAAGCTAGAACGTAACATCACACTAAAAGCTGTTTTTGAACAAAAGCCAGCTAAGTACATTGTTGGCGATGAGGCTCGTTTAAAGCAGGTATTGGTGAATCTTATCGGTAACGCTATCAAATTTACGCATGAAGGATATGTTATCCTTAAAGTTGGGATCGTATTGTTAGATAACGATGAACCTCATATAACATTCACCATAACAGATTCTGGTATTGGTATTAAGCCCGACGATTTAGCTAGGTTATTCCAACCATTTACGCAAGTAGATGCTACCACTACCCGAAATTATGGTGGTACCGGCTTAGGGTTGAGTATTAGCAAGAAATTAGTGGAAATGATGGGCGGACGTATTTGGGCAACCAGTGAGTATGGTAAGGGCAGTTCTTTCCATTTTTATATACCTGAAATAGAAGGCGAAGCACCAACAGTAGTTAATCCTACCGGTATCGCCGATGCTGCCTTACATTTTGAAACGCTGAGGGTGCTTGTAGCAGAAGACAACCCATTGAATCAGTTTATTGCGAGAAATGTGCTCAATAAGCTGAACATTCACCCCATTATTGTTGAGAATGGAGTTAAGGCAGTTAAAAAATGCCAAGAAATGGAGTTTGATTTGGTATTAATGGACATGCAGATGCCTGTTATGGATGGGTTAGAGGCCTCACGGCAAATTTTAAAAGTGCTTGAAAAACCACCTGTAATTATTGCGATGACCGCCAATGCTATGAATGAAGACAAGGACAAGTGCTTTCAAGCAGGCATGAAAGATTTCATCAGCAAACCCTTTACCATTGAACAATTAAGAAATGCACTTGCCAAATGGCTGCCCGATAAAGCCACGTAATTTTTCTGAACTTTTTTTGCTCAAAATGCAGTACTTCCTATATTTGCAACCCGTTCAAAATTAAGAACGTACATGGAGGTTATAGCTCAGTTGGTTAGAGCGTCAGATTGTGGCTCTGAAGGCCGTGGGTTCGAATCCCATTAATCTCCCCTCAATGCTAAGCCCTGTTGTTGCGAAACAGCGGGGTTTTTCTTTGGATAATACTTCGTTGATTATGACATTTCACTACACTTACCTTCTACTACCACTGATTAGTGCATTTATTGGTTGGTTCACTAACTGGATTGCTATTAAGATGCTTTTTCATCCAAAGCACCCCATTAATTTCTTAGGATTCACCATTCAAGGTATTTTCCCAAAAAGGCAACAACAATTTGCTCAAAAATTGGGCAAAGTGGTTAGTCAGGAGTTGCTTTCTTTCGATGATATTGCTCAAAAAGTGAGCAATCCTGCTAATATCGATAAAATCTTACCCGTTGTAGATGAACATATTGATCATTTCTTACGTGTAAAACTAGCCGATGCTATGCCCGTTATTAGTATGTTCATTGGCGACAAAACAATTGCTCAAATGAAGGGTATATTAATGGAGGAGCTAAAAACCCTCTTCCCTACCCTTATGAACAACTATATGAGCAATCTGCAGCACGATTTAGATCTTGAACGTATCGTTACAGAAAAAGTAGCCGCCTTCAGCAGCGATAAACTTGAGCAAATTCTGGTGGCCATTATGAGTAAAGAATTCAGATTTGTTGAAATACTCGGTGGTATACTTGGTTGTATAATTGGTATTGTTCAAGTTTTCTTAACACTACTTGCCTAATAAGAAATAGTTGTTACCGAAATACGAAACTTATCGGGCAAACCTTTAAGTTGTTTTGCATGTCTTATTACCGCTGATGTAAAGCTAGCCTAACGTTATGCCATTAAACATCAGTTTTACAGTAATTATCAAGTTTATATGAAATCATTTTTCGCAACTGTAGTTCTTGGAGCTGCGGTTTTTTGCTCAGGATCTAATGCATTTGCCCAAATGCCTGCAGGTATCATGGGGGGCGGTGCCAGAGGTGCTGGGGCTAACCAAAACATGAATGTTGGTCGCCTTTACGGTAAAGTTATTGATAGCAAAACAGGTAAAGGTTTAGATGGTGCAAGTGTACTTTTAATTGGTAACCGCTTTGATAGCACTACCAAAAAAATGAAAGAGGTGGTTTTAAATACCATCATCACACCAAGCAATGGTAACTTCAGCTTTGAAGGATTAGCTGTGTTTAGCAAATTCAAACTTCGTATTACCGCTATCGGCTATAAAGATTATTTACAGCCGGTAGGTTTCGATATTAAAATGCCGCAAGGCGGTGCGGCTGCCGGTGGCGATGGCACCAACCGCATGGCTCAAATGATGAGCATGGCCGACAAAGATTTAGGTAACATTAAATTAGAAGTCGCCGAGTCTACCCTCGAGGCAGTAACTGTTACCACCACTGCCAAGCAATTGTTTGAAATGGGCGTAGATCGCAAGATTTTCAATGTTGACAAGAACTTAGTGAGTGCAGGTCAAACTGCAACTGAGGTAATGCGTCAGCTACCAGGTGTGAATGTAGATATCGATGGTAATGTAACCATCAGGAATGCATCTCCTCAAATTTTCGTAGATGGTCGCCCAACCACACTCACCTTAGATCAAATACCTGCCGATATCATTGATAAGGTAGAACTACTCACCAACCCTGGTGCTAAATTCGATGCTAGCGGTGGTAATGCTGGTATTTTAAACGTGGTACTTAAGAAAAATAAAAAAGTAGGTTATAATGGTGGTATTCGTGCTGGTATCGATAGTCGTTTCCGATTGAATGGTGGTGGCGATATTAACGTACGTCAAAACAAAATCAACTTTTTTGCAGCAGCACAAGCTAATCAGCGTCGAAGTTTAAGTTGGATTGATAACGAACGTAACAATGTACCCATTGGTTCGCAATTACAAAGTAAAGTAACCACCAAAGGCGATGGCGAGAACGATGGTTATTTTGCTTTTGTGCGTGGCGGGTTCGATTGGTTTGTAGATAATAGAAATACCATTTCCGTATCGGCCAACTACAACCGCGGTCAGTTCAACAACAATCAAGATCAACGTATCGATAGTACTATCAGTAACGTATTCTCAAGCTATAGCAATAACATCACTCGTGTAACATCTAACTTCGAGAATTTTGGTAGTCAGCTAAGTTACAAGCACAATTTTGCTAAAAATGGCCATAACATCTCTGCCGATGTTAACTACAACAGCGCCAATAACGATGGTTTAACCAATTTGAATATCAACACTTACGATCCTTCTAACAATCCTAAGGGAGCACCATTCAAGCAACGCAACGTTAACAGCGGTTACAACCGTTTCTTAACCACACAAATAGATTACGAAAATCCGTTAACCGATAATAGCAAGTTTGAAGCAGGTGCTCGTGTAGCAGTTCGTGATTTCAGAAACGATTTAGACCAATTCCGTTTCGATAACACACTCAGTGAATTCGTTTTGGTACCACGTGCTAGCAGCAAGTATAAGTTCAACGATCAGGTATATGCAGCTTACGCCAGCTATGGTTTTAAAGTAAAAAAATGGAGTTATCAATTGGGTATGCGTGTAGAAAGCAGCCGTTACACTGGTACCCTTATTGGTGGTGCTCGCAGCGGACAAGATACAAGCTTCAGAGTTGATTTTCCGTTGAGCCTTTTCCCAAGTGCTTTCATAACGTACAAAGCCACAGAAAAAGCCGATATCCAGTTCAACTATAGCCGTCGTGTGAATCGTCCGAACTTTTTCCAGCTCATTCCATTCCCCGATTTAACCGATCCACAAAACATTAGCATTGGTAACGTAGCACTTCGTCCAGAATTCACCAACAGTTTCGAGGTGAACTACAACTATGCTTACAAGCGTGGTGCCAACTTCTTGGTAGGCGCTTACTTTAAAAATTCTGAGAATTTAATTACCCGTTATCAGTACAAAGGAGCCAATCCCATTGTAGGCGGCGATAGTGTGATTTATAACACTTTCGTAAATGCCAACAGTAGCTACAATTACGGTATTGAACTCACCAACCGTATGCCAGTAGTAAAATGGTGGGACCTTACGGTAAATGTGAATATTTACAACAGCATTATCAATGGTAACAACATTGAAAGTGGCTTACGCCAAGAGCAAGTGAGTTGGTTTGCCAAGTGGAACAACAACTTCAAATTACCTAAAAGTTACAGCATACAATTAAGTGCCGATTATCAAGCCCGTACAGTATTACCTCCTAGCGGCGGTGGCGGCGGTGGCCGTTTCGGCGGCGGTGGTATGATGTTTGGTGGTGGCGTACAAACCACAGCACAAGGTTATATCGACCCTCGTTTTAGCTTTGATATTGCCATTCGTAAAGACTGGACATGGAAAGGCGGTAATTCAGCCAGCTTAACTATTAGTATGAACGACTTCCTACGTACGCAGTTGTACAAAACTTTCAGCGAAAGCATTTTCTTCAATCAGTTTAGCCAACGTCGTAGAGATCCACAGGTATTGCGTATTAACTTCAACTATCGTTTTGGTAAGTTCGATGCAAGTTTATTTAAACGCAAAAACACCAAATCAGAAGGCGGCTTCGATGTAGGCAGTATGATGGGACAATAAAATGTATCGGAAGTGCTTATAACAATGCGAAAACATTTACGTAAGTGAAAAATCACATAAAAGCTAGTGCAAATGCACTAGCTTTTTTTATGGATATAAAATTTCAATCATGTACTTTTATCACATGTATTTACTCGATTACACTGTGATTGAGGCTACCGGAGGTTTGTATGCACATTAACAACTCATCGCTACCAATAGTTAGGTTGCAGGCGGTTACACATCGTAATGAAATACGAATAGCCATTTACTGTAAAGTGAACCCAAACATTAATCAGATCATCAAAACCCTACCCGATGCCCGTTGGAGTAAAAGTTTGCATGCATGGCACATACCTTTAACTAAGTTAAGTTATACGGCACTCAAGCAAGCAGTGCATGGCAAAGCCTTACTACACGACGTTGCACTAAGAAACTACCTGCAACACCACAGAAAAATTGCTGCCATACAACCGAAAGCGATTGCTAAGCCGGAACTTGCAAAACCAACAGCCCCCATACAGCCATTGCCCGTGGCAACGGTTAAAGCGGCATCAAAAATAAGCGACGAAAATTTAGTAGAACTAGCCAAGTATATACAACACTTGC
Organism: Chitinophagaceae bacterium; assembly: GCA_046296295.1. Classification (GTDB taxonomy): domain Bacteria; phylum Bacteroidota; class Bacteroidia; order Chitinophagales; family Chitinophagaceae; genus UBA10646. Next base: position 19,171 of record JBKBLG010000026.1, read on the forward strand.
AATTGCATGCATACAGTAAAAGTACCATTAAAACTTATCGCGTTGAGTTTATGCAGTTGCTCAAACGTATTGGAACTATTCCTGTAAAGAGCCTTACGGCAAATAATATTAAGCGCTATATGCAGATTGTACTAGCGCAAGATCAGGTTAGTGAACATACAGCCCACAGCCGCCTAAATGCATTGAAGTATTATTTTGAACAAGTATTAGGGCAGGATAAATTTTTTTACGAAATACCACGACCCAAGAAGCCGTTGCAACTACCCAACGTGATGGGACAAAATGATATATCGAAGCTATTTACCGTGTTGCATAATGTTAAGCATAAAGCCATACTATTCACAGCCTACAGTGCCGGCTTACGCGTTAGTGAAGTAGTACAATTGAAAATGGCCGACATAGATAGCGACAGAATGGTTATAAAAGTGGTAGATGCCAAAGGTAAGAAAGACAGATATGTTGGGTTGAGTCAAGTAGTATTAGAAGTATTGCGTAACTATTTAAAGCTGTGCCACCCACGGCCAAAAGTATACCTGTTCGAAGGCGATATACCAGGAACGCCCTATGCTGCTAGATCGGCACAAAAGGTTTTTCAGAGAGCCAAGCAAGAGGCAGGCATACAGAAACAGTTATCGTTTCACAGCTTGCGGCATAGCTATGCAACCCATTTGCTGGAAAAAGGGATAGACATTCGTTTTATTAAGGATATGCTCGGTCATTTTAGCATCAAAACAACGGAGCGTTACACACATGTAAGCAAAGTAAAAGCAGTATCAATTGTAAGTCCTTTGGACGACCTATTCAATCAAGGCTACATAGGAATTTCAGACATTGTAGAAGAACAAAAAAAGGTGGAGCCAGGCAAATTAGGCAACGGCCGAACCAAAAAATAAACACGACATGTTATTTAAAAAGCGACACAACAATTCAACAAGCGACATTATACCATTTGATTATCAATATGTTATGTTTATTGATGATTGGTATTAAGTTCGTATATTTATGTGTTATGTGCAACCATAACCTAAATGCTGAATAAACTTAGTTTAAATGTTATTAATAAATCTCAAGCACAATGCAAGATAAATTATTTGAATTCTTATATAAACACATTTCTCTTACAGATGAGGAAATTAAAGCACTACTCTCTTTAAACCTATTTCACACATTTAAAAAGGGAGAAGTTCTGTTACAAGAAGGACAAAGAACAATGAATAACTTTTTCGTTTTGAAAGGATGTATTCGGGTTTATTACATTATAGACGGAGAAGAAAAAACAACGGCATTTTATACAGAAATGGAAGGATTTACGCCTCATTGTGTTATTAGTAATGCTCCTTCTGAATATAATGTTAACACCGTTGAGGATGCCGTCCTTTTAATTTCAAACCCTGAAATGGAAAAGGAAATAAACAATAAATTCCCAAAGTTTGAAAAACTATGCAAAAACTTGTCTGAAGAACTTTTAGTCAAACAACGATTAGACTTTGATGAGTTTAAAACTTCTTCCCCTGAACAACGCTATTTAAACCTATTAAAAAAAAGACCCGACCTTTTACAACGTGTTCCGCAACATCAATTAGCAAGTTATTTGGGCATTAAACCCCAATCATTAAGCCGATTAAGAGCACGGATTTCAGATAAAAAAATTAACTGAAATTCATTTCTTAACTTAAGTGAACGAACAGTAGCTTCTACCTCATCTACTTTTGCAGTATCAATTAACATCAAAAAAAGATATGCAAAAGAAATTCTTATCGTTTGGAATTGCCATAGCATTGGCATGCAATTTACAAGTAAGGGCACAATACACTGAACAAGATACCACTTACAAAAAGTGGTTTATGGGAACCTCCTTATTTGTTCTATTTGGAAATTTAGACACCAAAAACCCACCAAATTTTGTTCAACTTGATTTTGGCTATCGCCTTACAGGGAAAGATGTCGTAAGACTTTCTCCTAAAACCTGGAAATATGCCTGGCCTAATGGTATTCACCCATTTTTGAATGATGCGTATGGAAAGCCTGAAGAAAAATTCCCGGGTTATGTTCGTGAGTTTGGTGTAACCGCATCGTATCAACGGTTTTTATGGAAAGGCTTGTATGCCCAATTGGACGTGATGCCTACTTGGCAAATTTTTGTCAATGATAATAGCAATAAAATAAAGGACGGTTTTCAGATTTTTAATTCATACCGTTTTGGTTACCACATAAAACTTTTTAAAGACAAATTTTTCTTCCAACCTTCAATATGTATGACCCACCGTGCCTATCATACAGAATTGCCAGATGGTTTTAAGCAGTTAGACGATAAGTGGTCAAAATTTGTTTTTCCTGAACCTGGTCTGAATATTGGGTATAATTTCTAACGAAATTCATCATGCGAGCAGTTATTTATACCCAATATGGCCCACCTGAGGTTCTGCAAATCCAAGAAGTTGAAAAACCCGTACCTAAGGACCATGAAATTCTTGTGAAAATTGTTGCTACTACAGTGAATTCTGGAGATGTAAGAGTAAGAAGTCTTGATGTAAAAGGTTGGTTGAAAATATTTATGAGATTGGCATTAGGAATTTCCAAACCTCGAAAAAGCATCTTAGGTACTACATTTTCAGGCGATGTCGAGAGCATCGGCAACAAGGTTACTAAATTCAGAATTGGAGACAAAGTATTTGGTATGACGGGGTTTCAGTTTGGTACTCATGCAGAGTACGTAGTGGTAAATGAAAAAAGCCATGTTTTGCCGATACCTGAAAATGCCAGCTTTGAAGAAGCGGCTGCTATTGTTTTTGGTGGACAAACTGCCATATATTTTTTACATAAAGCCAAAATTGAACAAAGGCAAAAACCCAAAGTGATGATCTTGGGAGCAACAGGTTCAGTAGGTGCTGCTGCAATCCAAATAGCAAAATACTTTAAGGCTGATATTACTGCCATTTGCAGCTCGCGAGGCGAAGAACTGATTAAAGAGTTGGGAGTTGACAGGATATTGCTGTATGACAAAGAAGACATTTTTGAATGTAAAGAAAATTTTGATATTATATTTGATGCTGTAGGTAAATACAATAAAAACCTATGTATGGGCTTTCTGAATAAAGGTGGAGTTTTTGTTTCAGTAAAAAATGGCTATGCGGCAGAAAGGTTACAACAATTACAACTCTTAAAACAACTTTTTGAGCAAGGACATCTCAGAGCAGTTATTGATAAAACATATTCCATCAACGCTGTTGTAGAAGCACATAGGTATGTGGATACCGGAAGAAAAAAAGGTAATGTTGTCTTGAGATGTTAAAATCAAGATTTAATCTTCCAGACAATTACTATGAGTTGAAAGATAATCTGACAAATATCTGGTGAGCATTCTCTTTCCTAAACCCTCTTAAGCAACCACATGGAGGGTTTGGGAAAGGGAATGCGAATTGTAAGATATTGTCACTTCCTAAATCAACCAAATTGTAAGATCATATTCTGGCTATTACACTTGAGAGTTGCCGAACAGTTTTAAATGATTCAAAAAATGGATTTCGTCTCAACGCTGTGTTTGGTACTTTTGGCAGGAATTGTTTATCCCATGTCCATTTTAATGTCATACAAAAAAGTATATGAAAATATCCTAAGAGATGATAAATATCGCCTGTCAGATTACAAACACACATTATTATTATTTTGGATACAGACTTTTTTTATTCTAATCAATTATGTTGCTTTCAAAACACCAATAATAAATTTCTACCCAAAATTTACATCATTAAATTTATGGTTGATAGTTCTAATTGTAGGTTTTGCTATTGTTCAGCACAGATTAACATACAAGGTGAAAAATCATCAAGTTAACAACTTAAAGGAACACCTTAAAGACATTTATTACTATCTGCCCAAAACTCGTAAAGAATTACAATGGTTTATCTTTCTATCTGTTAGTGCAGGATTTTGTGAAGAAATTATATTTCGTGTTTTCTTATTTGAATTCTTAAAATCTTATTCAAGTATAATATTTTCTTTCATTACTACAAATCTAATTTTTGCCATCACACACATTGGAAGTGGAATAAAAAATACAGTTAGCTCATTTATCTTAGGATTACTTTTTCAAATAATCATTTATTTGACAGAGAATATATGGGCAGCCATTCTTTTACATATTATCATTGATATAAATATTGGTATTTTAGGTTATAAAATAAATCAATCAGGAAAACTAAATAATCAAGAGTTACATGAATAAAATATTTTGCATAGGACTAGTTCTTACCTTAATAAACTTTTTGACAAGTTGCAATGGACAGACAAGACAAACGCCTAACGAATCGAAACAAGCCAAACAAGTTGGTGGTGATTGCGAGGGCTGCGAGTTAATGTATGTTGGAATGCCCAAAACTATTTCAAGTGAACATACAAGTATTGGTTGGACAGAGGGAAAGCAAAAATTAATATTGACAGGCAAAGTCTTTCACGTTGACGGCAAAACACCTGCTTCTGATGTTGTTATCTATTATTGGCATACAGACGATAACGGTTTATATTCGTCAGATAACCAAACACCTAAACAAGCAAAAGAACACGGTAAATTGCGTGGTTGGGTAAAGTCAGACAAGAGTGGCAACTATACTATTAAGACAAGCAGACCCGCTGCTTATCCGAATGATAATATTCCGCAACACATTCACTTGTCCATAAAAGAACCAAACATCAACGAATATTATGCTGACCTTTATTTTGATGATGACCCATTGTATCTAAACCATAAGAAAAAATATGGCAAACTTGACAGAGCAGGAACAGAACTACTAAGAATTGTTTTAGACAGTAATATTCAAATCGCAGAACACAATATTACATTAGGGTTGAATATTCCCAACTATCCGGTAAAAAAGAAAGCGGATATTCAATCGGGATTAAATATTGGTGAAGACCAGCCTTCATTTATGCCATTTCAC
>JBKBLG010000027.1:0-20231 GCA_046296295.1 Chitinophagaceae bacterium
ACAGCTTTCAGATATTTCAATACGCTTATTTCGCCTCCATCAAATGCACACTTCGATTGATAAAATCGGTTAGCGCTGCACCTTTTAATAAACCTTGACTTAGTAAAGCTAAATCGGCCAAATTACGTATTTGCTTTGCTTGCTTTTCTGCATCAACTTCTTTTAATAGCTGCTGAAAAATGGGGTGATTACCATTTACCGTAAGGGTAACTTCATCGGGCATGGCACCATAGAAACTCATCATACCAACACCGGTTTGTGCCATTTCTTTCATACGACGCATAAACTCCGGACGAGTTGCTACCACAGGAGCACTATCGGCACTGAGGCCTTTTACTTCTACGGTTGGGTGCAAGTCGGCAACATCGAGCTTGAACAATTCTTTCAAACGTTCTGCTTCTTCTTTGCTTAAAACGCTTTCATTACTTTCTTGCTTATCGATAAGATTATCTACAATATCGGCATCAACACGTGTGAAGGTTACTTCCCACTTATGCTCTGTATTATTAATGAAAGCGGTATCAATTAAAGTATCTAACTTAATTACAATATAGCCCTTCGCTTGTGCTGCTTTAATATATGCATCTTGCTGTATAGCATCGGTAGTATACAACACAACGTGCTTACCTTCTTTATTCTTCTGCAAGGTTTCTGTTGCCATTTTATACTCTTCAAGGGTATAAAATTTGGCTTTACCATCTTGCTTTGTTACATCTTCAAATACCAAAAACTTCTTAGCTTTTTCTTCGAACTTATCGTCGGTCATAGCACCATACTTCACAAACAAGCCTAAGCTTTCCCATTTTTCTTCGAACGCTTCACGTTCGTTACGGAACATCTCATCTAACTTATCGGCTACTTTCTTGGTGATATGGTTGTTGATTTTCTTCACGTTAGGGTCGCCCTGCAAATAGCTACGACTAACGTTTAATGGAATATCCGGACTATCAATAACGCCATGCAACAACATTAAAAACTCAGGAACAATATCTTTCACCTCATCGGTTACAAATACCTGATTGCAGTACAACTGAATTTTATCTTTTTGAATTTCGTAGCTCTGCTTAATCTTAGGGAAGTATAACACCCCTGTTAAATTAAACGGATAATCTACATTCAAATGAATCCAGAATAAAGGCGTTTCTCCAAACGGATACAACTCTCTATAAAACTTCTCGTAATCTTCTTTTGTTAGCTCACTTGGCTTACGTACCCAAATTGGATTGGTATTATTAATGGGTTTTTCTTTTGCATCTTCTTCGCCATCTTTTTTCTCTTCCTTAACAGCTTGTGCATCGGTGAAATAAATAGGTATCGGCAAAAACTTACAAAAACGTTTTAAGATGCCTTCAACCCTACCTGTTTCTAAAAACTCTTCGCTATCTTTTGCTACATGCAACACTATTTTTGTACCACGCTGATTGTAGTCTACATTATACAATTCAAACTCAGGGCTACCGTCGCAACTCCAATAAACGCCTGGTGCATCGGTATGGCTCTTAGAGAAAATTTCTACTTTCTCGGCCACCATAAAAGCGCTGTAAAAGCCCAAACCAAAATGGCCAATAATATTAGCATCTTTATACTTCTGTACAAATTCTTCGGCACCGCTAAAAGCCACTTGGTTAATGTACTTGTCAACCTCTTCAGCACTCATACCTACACCACGGTCGGTAATGGTGATAGTTTTTTCCTTCGCATCAACAGCTACATCAATACGCAGATCACCAAGTTCACTTTTGGTTTCACCCAAATTGGCAAGGGTTTTTAACTTTTGCGAGGCATCAGTAGCATTCGAAATCAATTCACGAATAAAAATTTCGTGATCGCTGTACAAAAATTTTTTGATGATGGGAAAGATGTTCTCGGTTTGTACCCGAATCTGTCCTTTTTGCATAATATAAATATTTTTTTTATCAACTTCGGTATAGCTTATCAACTCGGCTTTGTTGCACACTTCCACAATAGTGCATACTACAAGCTGTTTTAAGCGATTACCTATACTATCTCGCCGAAAGCAAATTCACTACCAAACTCAACAATGCTGCAACCTTGTCAGTTATACTGTATTTTTGATGCCTTTATTTTCAAAATTTTAGATGCCAGCTATGTTGCGATTGACTTTTTTGCTGAGTGTATCTTTTTTGTTAACTAACCTTACGGTAAATGCCCAACCCGTGGGCACCGATACCACCCTTGATATTGTGAATTGGAATATAGAATGGTTAGGAAGCACTACCAATGGTCCAGCCGATAAAAACAAACAAGAACAAAATGCACTAACCGTATTGCGCTATCTCAATGCCGATTTATATGCCCTATGCGAAATTGTAGATACTGCAGCTCTCGGCCGCATTACAAGATCATTAGGCCCTCAATACCGCTTTATTGTAAGCGATTACTGCAGCCTTGCCGGAAGCCCTCTCGATGCCGACTGGCGTACAGGACAAAAACTTGCCTTCCTATACAACAGCAATATTTTTTCGAATGTAGTTACAAGAGGTATGCTTCGAAATAGTGGTGCAGCTTATACCAATTTTGCCAGCGGCCGCTATCCGTTTTTATTCAATGCGAATGCTACTGTTAACGGACAAAAACGCAATATCACCTGCATCGTCATTCATGCTAAAAGCGGAGCTACCATAAGCGACTGGAATCGCCGATTTGCAGCAGCCAACGAGTTAAAAGATACAATCGATCAGCAATTAGCCAACAAAAGCTGGCTGGTAGTAGGCGATTATAACGACGACCTCGATGTAAGTATTGTTACAGGCCAACCAAGCAGTTATGTTACTTGGCTGAACGATGCCAATCGTTTTTTTGCCATTACATTACCCGAAAGTTTGGCAGGCAAGCGCAGCACAATTGGCTTTAACGATGTAATAGACCATCAGGTGGCAAGCAAAGCTATGGATAGCATGTTTATTAGCGGTTCTGCAACAGTAAGAACAGATGTAGTTAATGTAATACCCGATTATAACACACGCAACACAAGCGACCATTACCCGGTATTCAGCAGTTATAAACTAAGCAATGGCGATACAAGTTTGGCGCCCATTGTCAACCCTAATCCACCCACCCCACCAGTAGTTACCCCCACTGCATTACAAGTACAACTAATTAACAACCCCATCACTAATAACGAATTAGTATTAAAAGCAAACCAATCAGTTACCAATGTACAACTAGCTTTATTTAATAGTAATTCAACACAAATTTGGCAGGTAAGCAATACGGTACTTAGCAATGGCACCAATGGTTTTACGCTACCTCAATTGCCGAATGGAGCATATTTTTTACGCATTCAAACACCGCAACAGCTACTACAGTTTAAAATACTAAAGCTGTAGCCGTACTACCTTACGGTAAATGTTGTTGTAACTACATTTACCGTAAGGTACCCATAACAAAAAACCACCGACAGTATAGTCGATGGTTTTGTATGCACTGAGGCGAATGTTGAAGGCATTAGTACTCATCCTCATTGAACATGAAATCTTCCTGACTTGGATAATCAGGCCAAATGTCTTCAATACTTTCATACACTTCACCTTCATCTTCCAGCTCTTGTAGGTTTTCTACCACTTCGATAGGTGCACCTGAGCGTATAGCGTAGTCGATGAGTTCGTCTTTTGTCGCAGGCCAAGGAGCATCTTCCAGATAACTTGCTAATTCGAGAGTCCAGAACATATGTAGCCTTTTAAAATTTTGGCAAATGTAATTGTTGATTGAATATTTTGCACACGAATGTAATTGGCATTTGTATTTTTTTTATGAACGCCAACATAAGAACCTGTTAATTTATAGAAATATGCTAGTTGCACGCGGTATAAAAAAGGCTTATGAGCAAGTATCGGTACTGAGAGGCGTTGATATTGAAGTACAAAAAAGTGAAATTGTTAGTATCGTTGGTAGCTCCGGCGCTGGCAAAAGCACGCTTTTGCATGTTTTAGGCACCCTCGATCAGGCCGATGCCGGCAGCATTACGCTACACGGCCAACCAATTCATTCACTTAAAGGCAAAGCGCTTGCCAACCTACGTAACAAGCATATGGGCTTTATTTTTCAATTCCATCACTTACTGCCTGAGTTTTCTGCGCTTGAAAATGTGTGTATACCCGGCTGGATTGCCAAAAAACCAACAGCACAACTACAAAAAGAAGCTACTCAATGGCTCGAAGTGTTGGGCCTTAACGACAGATTGCACCACAAGCCCAATCAACTAAGTGGTGGTGAGCAGCAGCGTGTTGCAGTTGCTAGAGCTTTAATTAACCGCCCCGATATTGTATTTGCCGATGAACCAACTGGCAATTTAGATACCGCCAATGCACAACAGCTACACGATATTTTCGTGCAGCTCCGCAACAATTTTGGTCAGGCTTTTTTAATTGTTACACATAACGAACAATTAGCGAGGCAAAGCAATCGTGTTCTAAAAATGAAAGACGGCGTTATTATTGAGCAGCGTTCACTCTAGGCTTCCATGGTATTTCTGGTATCTGAAACTGATGCCCAATGTAACGAGCCAGCACGAATAAATAATCTGATAATCGGTTCAAATACTTAATTACCAGGGGTTCTACAAATGCATCAGACTGCTGTAACTGTACGCATAGGCGTTCTGCTCTTCTGCATACACAACGTGCTATGTGTGCAGTACTAATAGCTACATGACCACCAGGTAGTATAAAACTTTTCATAGGTGGCAGCACCTCGTTCATACTATCGATTTGTGCTTCTAATAATTGAATATCCGACTCTTTTAAATCGGGTATTTTCATCAATGGCTCTTTTTCGGGGTCGCAGGCCAAGCTACTACCGATGGTGAAAAGTCGGTCTTGTATTTCGCGTAAAACATTTACCGTAAGGGTATCGGTGGTTAAGTAATCGCTTACTAAGCCAATATAGCTATTAAGTTCATCAACAGTTCCGTAACTCTCGATACGAATATTACTTTTAGGCACTTTGGTGCCGCCAATGAGAGATGTTTTGCCAGCATCGCCGGTTTTGGTATATATTTTGAAAGCCATAATATTGTATAATGCTTAGTTGTAACAAAACTTGCACCCTAAGGTTTAAATAAAAAACCTTTGTAGTATAACCACAAAGGCTGGCAATATTAGTAACCTTACGGTAAATGTAATTTTAATGTGCTTGAGCAGCACTATGCACCCTTTGTAAAAACTGCTCACGGGTGAGGTCGGTTTCAATAATACCATCGCGTAAGCGTACTACTCTTTTAGCGTAAGCGGCAATATCTTCTTCGTGAGTAACCAATACTACGGTGTTACCATTAGCTTGAATTTCGCCAAACAAATCCATTACCTCACGGCTGGTTTTAGTATCGAGGTTACCGGTGGGTTCATCGGCAAGAAGAATACTTGGATTGTTCACCAAGGCACGAGCAATGGCCACACGCTGAATTTGTCCGCCACTTAACTCATTTGGTTTGTGATGGCTACGAGTATCGAGCCCCACTTTTTTCAGGGCATCTAGGGCACGTTCTATACGTTCTTTTTTGCTTACGCCTGCGTAGATAAGGGGCAGGGCAACATTTTCAGCAGCCGAAAGGCGAGGCAATAAATTAAACTGTTGGAACACGAAGCCAATTTCGTGGTTACGTACCTCGGCTAAATCGTTATCGGCCATTTTGCTTACATCTTTTCCGTTCAATATGTATTTGCCTCCGGTGGGGCTATCTAAGCAACCTAAAATGTTCATAAGGGTACTTTTACCACTACCACTCGGCCCCATGAGTGCAACGTATTCGTTCCGATAAATGTCGAGCGAAATACCTTTAAGCACCTCAACGGCTTGCGCTCCCATGAAGTAACTTTTACGTAAGCCCTCGATATGTATAATTGATTGATTAGCCACATCCATAGTTTAATAGCTTGATTATTTCTGAATCACTTTAGGAACTAGCACATAGGTACCATCGTGTTTTGGAGCATTCTGTAACGCTTCGTTGGTGGTAATACTACCAGTTGACACATCTGCCCGAAAGGGTTGAACATGCTCGTTCATGAATAACAATGGTTCAACGCCCGAGGTATCTACTGCCGACAATTGATCTACAAACGAAATCATCTGCGATAAATCTTGTTGTACTTGTACCATTTCTTCGGGCGTGAAATAAAGCTTACTCAATTGTGCTAATTGTTGTACCAAAGCTGGTGTTACTTCCATATTTCAAATGTATTACACACAAACTAAAAGATTTTTCTTTTGGTGTAGGCGGCATGTAACTTATTTAAGTGTACATTAAGCCTCGCTAATTGGGAATTAATTCCCAAATTGAAATACAACGATACCTTTGATAAGGCAAATTACGCCAGATGAAACCAAATAGCCTGCTGATACATATTGTTGAAGATGATACACTTTATGGTGCTATGTTGCGCCATTATTTGCAATTGAACCCCGATTACACCGTTAAGCTATTCACCACCGCTAAAGAATTTAAAGATGCTGTTACAGAGAAGCCAGATATTATAACGCTTGATTATTCTCTACCCGATGCTACTGCAACAGATGTAATTGACTATATTAAAGAACGCTTACCCGATACCAAAGTTATCATCATTTCCGGGCAAAATAATATTCAAGTAGCCATAGACCTTCTTAAAAAAGGAGCACATGACTATTTGGTAAAAGACGCTGAAACACAAGAACGCTTGTGGATGGCTATTCAAAAACTTCAAGAAAATGTACACCTTCAAAGACAAGTAAAACAGTTACAAAACGAGGTTGAGAAAAAGTATGCCTTTGCTAACAGTATTGTTGGTAATAGCGCTGCGACCAGACGCATTTTCGCTCTCATGGAAAAGGCTGTAACTACCAATATTACAGTAAGTATTTCTGGCGAAACAGGCACAGGTAAAGAGTTGGTAGCCAAGAGCATTCACTTTAACTCGAACAGAAAAAAATTTGGTTTTGTACCTGTAAATGTTGCGGCCATACCCAAAGATTTGATTGAAAGCGAGCTATTTGGCCACGAAAAAGGAGCTTTTACGGGTGCAATCGGCCGACGTATCGGAAAGTTTGAAGAAGCACATCAAGGCACTTTGTTTCTCGATGAAATCGGCGAAATGGACATTAGCTTACAAGCTAAATTACTGCGAGTACTACAAGAAAAAGAAATTACACGCATTGGCAGTAACGAACACATTAAAATAGATGTTCGCATTATTGTTGCTACACATAAAAACCTAGAAGAAGAAGTACAAAAAGGCAATTTTAGACAAGATTTATACTATCGTTTATTAGGCCTACCCATTCACTTACCTCCCTTACGCGACCGTGATAGTGATGTAATTTTAATTGCCAAACATTGCATTGAGCAATTTTGCAAGGAAAATCACATGCCAGAAAAAGTGCTTTCTGTTGAGGCAAGAAAAAAATTGATGCTAATGCCATTCCCTGGCAACATTCGGCAGCTTAAAAGCGTTGTTGAATTGGCTTGTGTACTTTGCGATGGTACAGAAATTGAGCCGGAACACATTCAAGAAACTCCATCTGGTAATGGATTGTTATATTTAGATAATCTTACAAAACAAGGACTTACCTTGCGACAATATACAACTAAGCTAATTCAGCATTACCTCGATATTCATAATTACGATGTATTGCATGTTGCCAAATTGCTAGATATTGGGAAAAGTACGATCTACAGAATGATTAACAATAACGAACTTAATTTACAAAAGCGTTAATACATTTACCGTAAGGTATAGCACACACTATGAGTAGCGCCAATGTACATATTAACGACTTGATGAATTTGGGTAAAGAAATTCAATGGCAGGATATTGAAAACAATGGCCTTTTAAACTTTATCATTGATAAATTACCCGAAGGTATTATTATTGCCGATGCCAATGCTACGATAATTAAAGCCAACCAACGTTTTTGTGACATTTTTGAATTGAACATAAAAAGCGGCCAGTCGCTTAAAGGTCTTCCATTGAGCAGCTTATTTGAAACGATAAGCCACCTATGGCCCAACATTGCAGCGGAACAAAGTAAGCTCACCGACCCCGCATTGAAAATGCAAAACCAAATTGGCGATATTATTCATTTGAATAATGGCAAAATTATCACACGAGATTATGTTCCCTTAATTACTAATAATACTTTTCAAGGCCATTTGTGTGTAATTACCGATAGTACCCAAACATTAAAAGCCGAAGCAGAAAAAGAGCAACAACGCCGTTTTTACGAAGAAATATTGAACAGCATTCCTGCCGACTTGGTGGTTTTTTCCCAACATCACGAGTATTTATTTATCAATCCCGTATCAGTTAAAAATCCGGATATGCGGAAATGGCTCATCAATAAAACTGATTACGATTATTGTAAGTATACTGGCAGAGATATTGCCATAGCCGACAAACGCAGAGCCATTTTCAACCAAGTTGTAACCACCAGAATGCAGTTGGAGTGGGAAGAAACAGTAACCAATGCCCTTACGGGTAAAATAGAACATCACCTCAGAAGAATGACGCCTATCTACAACGAGAAAGATGAACTTACACTCGTATTAGGTTGGGGCATAGATATTACCGATCGTAAAGAAATTGAGCGACGCATACAACTCAACGAAAAAAAGTACAGAGATATTTTCAACTACAGCCAGGCCATTATAGCTACACATAATATCGAAGGTTACATATTAAGCACCAACCCTGCTATGTTAGAAACATTAGGCTATGCTGAATCTGAAATCCTAGGCAAAAACATCCAAGATTTTATTCCTGAAGAAGATACCTTGCTTTTTGAAGATACCTACCTCAATACCATTCTTGTTAATAAAAAACAGAAAGGGTTGATGCGAGTATATCGTAAAGATGGTAGCAAAGCTTATTTGCTGTATCAAAACTATTTACTCGATAACCCCGGAGAAGAACCTTACATCATATCATTTGCACAAGATGTAACCGATCGCATTAAAGTTGAAAAAGAACTGAAAGAAGCAAAAAGAGTATCAGAAGAAACTGCAAGAATAAAAGAGCGCTTTCTGGCCAATATGAGCCACGAAATTCGCACCCCCATGAACGGTATTTTGGGCATCACAAAACTGTTGCAAAAAAGTACCAACTTAACCGAAGAACAAAGCGATTATCTGAAAATTATACAAGATTGCAGCCGCAACCTCATCAACATCATCAATGATATTTTAGACCTTGAAAAAATAGGTTCAGGCAACATAGAGTTTGAAAAAGTACCATTCGATTTGGTAGATAGCCTCAATACCAACATCAAACTATTTCGCGTAACTGCCGAAATGAAAAACATTAGCATGCAGTTCGAAAATAAACTTGGCAACAAGCTTGAGGTTCTAGGCGACCCAACACGGTTTAGTCAAATCATCAACAACTTACTAAGCAATGCTGTAAAATTCACCCATAAAGGCGGCATTTCAGTAACAGGGTCTATTATACAAGAACAAGGTGATCAAATTACCGTTCAAATAAGCGTTAAAGATACCGGCATAGGTATCGACCAAAATAAACTCATCAAAATATTCCAGCCATTTACACAAGCATATCCTGAAACAGCCCGTAAGTATGGCGGCACAGGTTTAGGATTAGCCATTACCCGCAATTTATTAGACATGCAAGGCGGTAAAATTTGGGTGGAAAGCCATGTAAAAGAAGGCAGCACCTTTCATTTCACCCTTCCGTACAAACGAACCAATTCTTTACAAAAACAAATGCAAAGCACCATTCAAACAGAGGTAGTTAACAAACTAGGCACACTAAAAGTGCTACTAGCCGAAGACAACCCAATTAACCAAATGCTCGCCACGCGAATTTTAGATTATTGGGGCTTTGTTACAGAAATTGCCAACGATGGCAAAGAAGCTATTGCCAAAGTAACACAAGGAGATTTTGATCTGATTCTCATGGATATTCAAATGCCTGAAATGAACGGTTTAGAAGCAACACGGGCTATCAGAAGCTTGAACGACCCTTCTATTAAAAATATTCCTATTATTGCCCTTACGGCAAATGCCCTTAAAGGCGAAGAATCGCAATATTTCGATGCAGGTATGAATGGCTACCTCATCAAGCCCTTCAAAGAAAATGAACTATACGATGTTATTGCAAGCGTTATAAAACCTTTATCTTAACAAAATACAAACACAACAGTATGAGCACCGAAAAACTATATAATCTCGATTTTGTATACGAAATATCAAAAGGTAACGTTGATTTCGTTCGCAGCCTATGCGATGTATACATTAATAATACGCCGCTCATTGTGAACGATATGACTACCGCACTCACTGCTGAAGACTGGGACACTATTGGCAAGCTAGCACACAAGCTCAAAAGCACCATAGATACCATGGGATTAGCAAGCATTAAAGAAGATATTCGCTTTCTTGAATTAAGTGCTAAGAACAAAGTGAATTTAGAGCAACTACCCGATGCTATCAACAAAGTAAAAACTATTATACTCAATTCTGTTGAACAACTAAAAGCAGAACTCACTACTTTGAAATAATGCACTACCAGCACCCTCATTTACCGTAAGGTAACAAGCATACAATACAAAAAAATCCAGATGCAATGCATCTGGATTTTTTTATCATTTTACCTTACGGTAAATGTGATTATTTTTTATTACGATCTTTCATTTCTTGCATCTTCTTCTGCGTTTCCATCAATTGTTCGTAACGCTCAGCCCACTTACTTTTAGCCTTTGGCTGCTTCCTTTTTTGTTCAATTTGTGCCAGAATTTTATCGTGATTAATAATATAATTCTGAATCACAAACTGTAAGCCCAAGGTAATAATATTACTTACGGTATAGTACCATGTTAATGCCGATGGCAATCGGTTAAAAATGAACAATAAAATGAATGGGAAAATGTAAGGCATGTACTTTAACGCAGGGTTATCTTGCGTTTGAGGTGTCATGCTCATATTATAAATCGAAATTAAAAAACTGGTAATCACCGCAGTAAGTGTGAACAAACTAATATGATCGCCAAAACCAAAAGGAATGCTAAAAGGTAAGGTGGCAATGGTATCGTACTTACTTAAATCGTCGGCCCATAAAAAACTTTGATCACGTAGCGAAATTGCACTGTTAAAAAAGCTATATAAAGCAAAGAAAATAGGTATCTGCAACAAAGCAGGTATACACCCTCCTAACGGATTAACGCCAGCTTCACGAAACAGCTTCATTTGCTCCATAGCATAGCCTTGCTGATCATCGCCAAACTTCTTCTTTAAGCTATCTAACTCTGGGCGTAACGCCTTCATTTTTGCACCACTTAAATAGCTGCTGTAAGTAAGCGGAGCCGTTACCAAACGTATGAACAACGTTAGCAATGCAATTACCCAACCAAAATTGCTGATAAAGCTTGCTAAAAAATCGAACACTGGCATAATAACCCAACGGTTGATATACTTCACAAAGGCAAACATGCCACTGCCCAAATCAACCATTTGATATAAGTTGTTATCGTATCCACGCAACACGCTATAATCGTTCGGGCCATAGTACCATTGCACCGGAATAACGGCAGTATTACCTTGAATAGGCACTTTCACATTCACATTAGCGGCAAGTAATTGTTTGATAGAATCTGGCTTGGGAATTACTTGTGCATTACCACTACTAAATGTACCAGACTTACATAACAATGCTGCACTAAAGAATTGTTGTTTTAAAGCCACCCAATTCACAGGCTTTTCAAAATCTTTTTGTGTGCCAGCTTCTGCTCTTTTAAAATCGTAATTACCTTCTTCGCTAAAGCACAAGTTACTTTGTTGACGCTCGTATTTCAAATCATCTTGCTGTGGCAGTACGGTATAATTCCACTGCAAGTTAGCGCTACCACCGGTAAATAATTGCTGTGCACCACTCACTTTAATAGCAGCATCAATCATATAATCGCTGGCAGGTATGGTATACTCATGTGTTATCGACTTTCCATCGTTCGATTGAATGGCAAAGGAAATTATCTGAGCACCATTAGCACCATTAGTGATAGTAGGCTCATTAAAAAATAAGCTGCCTGTATGGGCTGTTTTTTGTGCACTTGTATTAATAACATAACCGAAATCGTCGGTTTCTGTACCACCCAGTACAACAGGCTGCTTGGTACTACTATTGTTATACTTTTTAAGTGTAACTGTTTTAATACGACCACCCTTGTTGGTGAACACCACCTTCATGAGTAAGTTCTCAACTGTGGTTAACTTTTCAGTACCAATAGCTGCTGCAACGAAGCCACCGGCAGATTGTACCTTACTCAGCGAGTCGTTATATAAACTGTCTTGTACTTGCTTGGCAACATCAACAACGGGCTTACGCTTGGCATTTTCTTTAGCTAAGCTATCTTCAACCCTTTGCTTTTCGGCCTGAAATGCAGCTTGCTGTTGATTATTCACATAAAAGAAAGCGAAGAACAATATCGCTAACAATGCAAATCCAATAATCGTATTCTTGTCAGTCTTCATTATATAAGCCTTGTGGAATTAATTTAGTCGGCAAAGGTAAGGGTATCGTATCAAAGGCACTATGAGTATACCTTACGGTAAATGCCTGAATATGCATTTACCGTAAGGTATGAGTAGAGAACAGTACAACTGTTATAGCTACTTTTTTTCTGCAAGCATTGGTTGTTTTGTTATAGCCAACTGCCCTTCACTATAGGCTTTCGCAGCAGCTACAAAGTGTACAAACAAAGGCGCTGGTTTTTCAACGGTGCTTTTGAGCTCAGGGTGATATTGTACGCCAATAAAAAATGGATGTGTAGGAATTTCAATAATCTCAACCAATCCGGTGGTTGGGTTTGTGCCTGTGGCTTTCATGCCATGTGCCTCAAATTGCTCAAGGTATGCATTGTTAAACTCGTAACGGTGGCGGTGGCGTTCACTAATACTGGTTGCGCCATATATACGGTGTGCCAAACTATTAGCTTGAATATCGCAAGGATAAGCTCCTAAACGCATCGTTCCCCCCTTCATGGTTACTTGCTTTTGTTCTTCCATCATATTAATCACAGGATCTGGCGTATTTGCATCCATTTCTGTGCTGTGTGCATGAGGCAAGTCTAATACGTTACGAGCAAATTCTATCACTGCCATCTGCATACCTAAGCAAATTCCAAAAAATGGCAAGCCATGCTCGCGGGCGTATTTCACGGCTGTAATTTTTCCGTCGATACCTCTGTTGCCAAAACCAGGGGCTACTAACAAGCCATCTAAGCCACCTAGCTTTTCAGCTACATTTTCAGGAGTAATGCCTTCGCTGTGTACGTTAACCACTTGCACTTTTACTTCGTTAATAGCACCGGCATGAATAAAGCTTTCGAGAATACTTTTGTAGGCATCTTGTAACTCTATATACTTACCAATTAATCCAATAGTAACTTTTGATTTGGGGTATTTTAACTTATCTAAAAAGCCTTTCCAATTTTTTAAGTTAGGTTCGGGGTATACACTAATGCCCAATTTCTTCATACAAATCACATCTAATTTCTCACGAAGCATTAATAGGGGCACTTCATAAATTGTACTAGCATCCATTGCTTCAATAACAGCATCTTGCTTCACATTACAGAATAAAGCAATCTTCCTTTTCAAATCGTTGGTTAATGGTTCTTCTGTTCTACAAACGATAATATCAGGATGCACCCCAGTTTCGCTTAGTAAGCGTACACTATGCTGTGTAGGTTTTGTTTTTAACTCTTTCGCCGCTTTTAAATAAGGGATTAGTGTTAAATGCACAACCGCAACATCATCTTCGGGTAGCTCCCACTGAATTTGTCGTACAGTTTCAATAAATGGAGTGCTTTCAATATCACCCACGGTACCTCCAATTTCGGTAATTACAATATCATACCTACCATCTTGGCCGAGCAATAACATTCTACGCTTGATTTCATCGGTAATATGCGGCACTACCTGTACTGTTTTGCCAAGGAAAGCACCCTCTCTTTCTTTGTTGATAACATACTGATACACCCTACCTGTAGTAACATTATTGGCCTGACTGGTAAAAATGTTTAAAAAACGTTCGTAGTGCCCTAAATCTAAATCGGTTTCGGCCCCATCTTCGGTAACATAACATTCGCCATGTTCGTAAGGATTGAGCGTGCCCGGATCTACGTTGATATACGGATCGAACTTTTGGATGGTTACTTTGAAACCACGGCTTTGCAACAACTTTGCTAAGCTTGCTGCAATAATGCCTTTACCCAAACTGCTGGTTACACCACCAGTCACAAAAATATATTTAGCCATAAAAAGGAGGTTCTTACTTCGTTGCTACCAATCAATGATTGTTTTGTGTTGACCAACCGTGGTACACTACTCAACATCGTTGTGTCACTCACTTCAACTGTTGTAGCTATGGGCAACTGCCAGAGGCAAGCCTTAGAACAAGCCAGTGTGCTTGCCATCAGAGGTCGTGCAAAGATAACATATTTACATGCCCATCCCAATTGCAGTTGTTCGGTACTTGTGGAAAATAAAAATGGCTCGTTACAAGTAACCATATCCACACATTTACCGTAAGGTTAACCCTTGCATTAGGGATATTTACCGAAAGGTATTAGTACCAATACAACCCTTGCAAGTTTTGTTCGTAACTATAATTGTTAAAACAAAGCAAATGAAAACAATCGTATGGATATTTATGGCAGCGTTTGTAACCGCAGCCGGTATTAGTGCCACGCAAAAGGCAACCGCACCTGAAATGTTGAGTAAAGAATGCTATGTGAGCTGTTTCACCACCGATGTTACGGAGCAGTTTCGCATGAATGATGTGAATGCAGCATTTGCTAGTTGGCACCCTGCACCTAAAGCTTTTCAACTGCAAAACCCTACCGGTAAAATGGTGCAATACCAAGCTGCCGATGGAACGATGGCTCAAGCCTATGAAATAAAAGCAGCCCAAAAAACCAACAACTACTTACTTGTAATTCAAGAATGGTGGGGGTTAAACGATCATATTAAAGCTGAGGCCGAAAAACTTGCCGCCGATCTTGGCAATGTGAATGTACTTGCCATTGATATGTACGATGGTCGTGTTGCGGCTACGCCCGATAGTGCCATGGCCTATATGCGTAGCACCAGTACCGACCGCTTAGAAACCATTGTAAAAGCAACGTTGGCATATGCCGGCCCTAAAGCCAATATTTACACGATTGGTTGGTGCTTTGGCGGCATGTGGAGCCTGCAAACCGCTATATTGGCGGGTTCGCAAGCAAAAGGATGCGTTATGTATTACGGCCGACCTGAAAATAACATTGAAAAGCTGAAGCAACTTAATTGCGATGTTATTGGCTTTTTTGGCTTAAAAGATAGAATGCCGAACGTTGAAACAGTGCAAAAGTTTCAAGCCGATATGGCAACTGCCGGCAAGCAACTTGCTGTTCATAACTACGATGCTGGGCATGGTTTTAGCAACCCAAGCAACCCCAATTTTAATAAAGAAGCCACCGCCGATGCTTATGCCAAAACATTAGCCTACTTAAAATCGAAATTGAAATAGAAGCACCTTACGGTAAATGACACTATACAACCATGCTGTATTAATAAGTCGCATTAAAGTTTGTTGTAAGCGTTACTATGGGGCGGCCTTCGGCCGCCCCATAGCCATTTGATAGAAGGCATCAACTTTACTTTAACCATCTTCGCTTACTACAAATGTGATACACTGCCTTTGACGATAGGTAACATTACGACCGTTCTGCACCGCAGGTGTCCATTGCTGACTTTTTAAAATCACCCTAACAGCCTCTTCCATGGTGCCAAAACCAGGATTATTCTCTGCTTGTACGTCTGAAATTTGACCATGCTTATCAACTACAAAAGATACTATTACGGTATATCTACCCACTGGTGCACCGTTATCGAGAGGTAAATCACGGTTGAGGTTACGCTCCAAAAATTTTTTCCATGCACCAAGGCCACCCGGGAACTGGGCTTCTATTTGTACTACAGTAAAAATGGTAGCATCATCGTTATCAGCAAATGATGGTGTACCACCACCAGTGCCAGCACCTGTACTAGGGCCTTGAGGTGGTGCAATACTACCATCATCTGCTCCGCCATCAACATTAATAGCACCAATACGAGCCTTATCGAAATCGTCTACATCGGCGATAGGAGGTATGTCGGCGTCGTCAGGTACAATGTTAAAATTTGTATATGCTATTTGGCGAACAGGCGCAGGAGGTATTGCTTGGGGCTTAGGCTTTGCTATAACAGGGTCTACTTTAGGCGCATCAACTTTACTGAGTATAACCTCTGACCCAAGATTCATAGTAAGGGTCTGCTCAGCATGGTCATTTGCCCATAATGTAACAATCACTACCGACAGGCAAGCGCCTAACATTACTGCTAACCCTTTTGCGAGACGTTGATGATAGGTTTTACGAAGTTCGTAAGCGCCATAAGCTTTGTTACGACCATCAAACACGATATCTAGTGCTTGTGCTTGAAGAATTTCATTAGTGTTCATAACCTTTGGTTTTATACCAATAAGATGATACCACCAATGAAGTACACAAGTTCAAATGTTAAATAAATGAAAAACAGAATTTATATATCCAGACTTTTATATTATAAATAAAAAGAGCCCCGTAACGTGGGGCTCTTTTTATTTACCGTAAGGTGAATATTACTCTTCAGATACTTGGAAGGTAATAGTTTGCTTTTGACGATAGATTACGTTTCGACCGTTCTGAACTGCTGGTGTCCATTTAGGGCCACGCTTAATTACCCGTACAGCTTCTTCAGCTGTACCGTATCCCGGATTATTTTCGGCACGTACTTCAGATACGTTACCGTCTTTATCTACCAGGAAAGATACCACTACGGTGTAATTACCAACTGGTGCACCATTATCAATAGGCACATCGCGGTTAAGGTTGCGCTCTAAGAAACGTTTCCATTCGCCTAGGCCACCTGGAAACTTGGCTTCGATTTGTACTGTTTTAAATTCTTTATCGTAATCTTCTTCTACTTTAGGAGCTTCAACAGTACCTGTACCCTTTTCTTCAACCGGAGGAGCAACTACATCGGTTTTAATACCTTCTTGGTTAATCTTACCGATTGTAGTGTTATCGAGTTCATCCTGCTGTTTGATTTCGTCTTCAGGTTTCACTTCTTCATCCTTTACAATTTTGGGAGGGGTGAATTTAGTGATCTCGATTTTTGGAGGTTCCACCTTAGGTGGTGGTGGTGGCGGAGGAGGCTCAGGTTTTGGCTCCTCTTGTTGCTTAACATCCGCTAAGTTCACGTCTTGAACTAGTATCTCAGTTTTAGCATCTTTTTTTGCATTTGCAATTACAGATCCTATGAATACCAGTAAAACGGCACCAATCATAACCGCCAAGCCTGTAAGCAGGCGGCCAGAGTAGGTTTTCCTTAGTTGATACGCCCCGTACTCCTTATTTCGGCCATCAAAAATGATGTCCAAAATATCTGCGTCTTTGATCTTGTTAGCATCCATTTGTACGCAACGTTTTGTGAGTTAAAAATGATTTGGGTAAAGCTAGATTACTGACCTTGTTGTGAAATGTTAACAAGTTGCTTTTCAACATCGGCAATATCTACCAATGCATACTTCGTGATAACATTGATTTGCATTTCATCGAGAATGTCAATTACATTTCTGTAAGTACAATCGTCGGTTGCTTTAATTACAACAACAAAGTCTTTTTCATTGGTTCTTCTTTTCTTATCGATGAGCACTTGACGGATGTCTTTAAAGTTGCTCGACTTGAAATTAGAACCCGTTTCATCTAAGATACCTTCATAGTAGAAGATATTGTTGTCTTTACCTAGTAAAAGTGTTAAGGCACCACTTTCTTTAGCCTTGTTCTGCTCTTCTTCTTTTGCATCTTTAGGCAAGTTCAACTTCATGGCCGTTGGTTGGCTCATGGTAGTTGTGAAGATGAAGAAAGTGATGAGTAGGAAACCTAAATCCACCATGGGAGTCAAGTCTACCCTTGTACTGAGTTTTTTACCTTTTTTTACGCCCGGCCCTTTCTTGTGGCCGCCGCCGGACGAGGTATCCATTTCTGCCATAGCAGGTAACTTTTTTAGGTGTTAACAAACGTGATTTTACTCTTCGGCACCGCCGCCTTCACCGCTACCGCCTGTTTTCATGTTCTTGATGTACAAGTCTGTACCTACAGGAACACCTTCAGGGTTGGTAACCATTTGAAATTTGAGTAAATCGTTGTCTTTAAAAGCCTTGATAATGTTGTTAAAAGCGGGATACTTACTGCTGAGGTCACCTTTCATCAAGAGATTCATCTTTTGACCGGTGTACACATCTTTTACAGCTTGCATCCAAATTTTCATTTCATTATTGGTGCTATCCTTCGCAGGAATACCTGGAAGAGTTTTATCATTTAGCTGATCGCTAGCTAGAGCAGCTTGTTGCTTTAGCTGAGAAAAAGCTACACCGTACATAGGAGCTTTTGCCAACTTAGCCATTTCGGCTTCAGTTAAACCTAAACTCTTTAATTGGTTAACGGTATTGATGAGTGCACTTTTCTTCTCCTCTTCTTCGATGGACAAGAACACTTTTCCATCGCGGTTGATGGTAACCAGTACCACGTCTTTCTCAGGAGCTACTTTTGAGCTCACAGAGTTAGGCGTTTCTACCGGCACTGCTTCTGCTGGTTTAAACTTAGTAGTTAAGATAAAAAACGACAGTAGCAGGAAGGCCACGTCACACATCGCCGTCATGTCGATGTTTGTACTTTTTCTGGCTATCTTAGGTCTTCCGCCCATTGTTTTACTAATTTGATGTTATTGAAACTGTTCGTTCAATGTGAATGAGATGCGGTTGGAAAATATTTCCATACCGACTTACCGACAATTATTTGTAATTGGCAGCAAAGCTTTGTGTTAGTGTAAAGCCACTCTCATCGATACCGAAAGTTACAGCATCAATTTTAGTAGTGAAGATATTATAGAAAATGATAGCAATTGCTGAAGTACCGATACCTAGAGCCGTGTTATACAAGGCTTCAGAAATACCTTTTGAAAGTTCAGCAGCAGCAGCACCACCACCACTATCTTCACCTAATGCAGAGAATGATTTAATCATACCCAATACGGTACCTAGTAGACCAAGTAATGTTGCAACAGAAGCGATTGTTGATAAGAATACCAAGTTCTTTTCTAGCATTGGTAATTCTAATGAAGTAGCCTCTTCGATTTCCTTTTGAATACTTAATACCTTTTGTTCAGTATCTAGTTCATTGTTGGTAGTCATTTCTTTGTACTTTTTCAAACCAGCCTTCATAACGTTACCAACGCTACCTTTTTGCTTGTCGCACTCAGCAATAGCTTTATCGATATCGCGGTTAGCTAGGTTGAATTGTACTTTGCGGATAAACTCTCCGATATTACCAGCACCGCTAGCTTTAGAAATTGTTAATAACCGTTCAACTACGAAAACAATCACAATCAAGAAGTTGGCAATCAATACTGGTACTACGATACCACCTTCGTACATTTTTACTAAGCCACCTTTTGGACCTTTGTGGTTAGGCCAGAAACCGCCAGCTGGGTCAGGAGATGTAAAGTTGTCTGGATTACCTAAGAAGAAACGCCAGAACACAAAGCCAACGATTAAACAAGCGAAAGGAGCAATCCAAGAAATAATGTTGCTGCCTCTCTTAGGTTGTGCCGCTGTAGCTGGTTTTGACGCCGCAGTGGCAGTAGGTTTCATTTCAGCCATGATACAATGGTTTTTTGAGGTTTTAAATCAGTAATTAACAAAATTGAGTTCGCAATTTTAAGCATTTGCAAATTGAAAAAACAAGTATTTGCAGTAAATTATTCAGAACTTTTTATTTACCGAGCGAACTTTAATCTACACCGTTTATTTTAAGAAAAGCTTAAAAGCCCTTTTTAAGTTGCTAAAACATTTACCGCAAGGTATTTGTTGCTACTATTTGAAATTCATCCATAGAAAACAACCATTCAACCGTTTCTTTTATTTCACTACTGCTATTTAATTATTTTCATCACTTCACTATAACCATTTATTTGATTTATGAAGCGTAGTTTTTTGCTTACCATGCTAGCTGCGGGAACGTTGAGTGCTATTGCACAACAACCAACCAAGCCAACCCCTAGCACTCCACGCCCTGGCACACCAGCCGGCACTACTGTTCAATCACCGGCAGGTACCTCAGGCGGTGCTGGCATGATGAACAGCAAACCCGGACCTAAAGCC
>JBKBLG010000028.1:0-13646 GCA_046296295.1 Chitinophagaceae bacterium
GTTTAGCAATTTGCTTCAAACCTTCGGGTCCATGATACACAGCATACATGGCAGCCATATTGGCCAATAAAGCCTGTGCTGTACAAATATTACTGGTAGCTTTTTCACGCTTAATGTGTTGCTCACGTGTTTGTAAGGCCATGCGTAAGGCTCTGTTGCCTTGTGCATCAATACTTACACCAATGATACGACCAGGGATGGCACGTTTAAATGCATCGATACAAGCAAAAAATGCTGCATGCGGACCGCCATAACCTAATGGAACACCAAAACGCTGAGCACTACCCAAGGCAATATCAGCACCCAATTCACCCGGACTGGTTAATAACGTTAGTGCTAATAAATCGGTAGCCATAGCCACATAACCACCTATGGCATGTACTTGAGTAATAAAGTTTCTATAGTCGTTAATACTACCCTCGCTATTGGGGTATTGTACCAACGCACCAAAGTAAGAAGCATCAATGGTAGCAGTAGCATAATCGCCAAACACTACCTCAATATTCAATGGATTAGCTCTTGTAAGAATAACATCTTTCGTTTGAGCAAACACATGGTTGTCTACAAAAAACTTTGTAGCAGTAGGCTTATTAACTTGATGAAACATCAGGTTCATCGCCTCTGCAGCAGCAGTAGCTTCATCTAGCAAGCTGGCATTCGCAATAGGTAAGCCTGTTAGGTCGCTTACCATAGTTTGGTAGTTCAACAAGCTTTCTAAACGGCCTTGTGCAATTTCTGCCTGATAGGGTGTGTATTGCGTATACCATCCCGGATTTTCAAAAATGTTTCTCAAAATCACACTAGGCGTAAAAGTGTTGTAGTAGCCCTGTCCAATAAAACTACGGGCAACCGTATTTTTCGCAGCCATTCCTTTCAACAAACTGAGCAGTTCGGCCTCACTCATAGCCTCTGGTATCGGCAGTGCTTCTTTGATACGAATGCCGGCAGGAATGGTACTATCTACCAAATCGGCCAAAGTTGGTACGCCAATCGTTTGTAACATCGCTGCTTCACTGCCCACCGTACCAATATGGCGAGCTAAAAATTCGTTTTGCTGTTGTTGAAAAAGATGCATGCTGTTAGAAGTTATCCGTTGTTAAAAATGCGTTGCAAAGTTACATGCTAACAGCCGGTAATTATCTAAATTGTTGAAGCTATCCACATACAAGTGGATAACTGTAATGAACCTTTCGGTAAATGCCCACCTTAAACACCAATTTCACTATTTTCGCCTCCGATATTATGAAGAAGATTGAATTGGAAATTGTAGCACTCAGCCACAGCATCACACAAACACATTCTTATGCTGTGGTGTTAGGCGAAATCAACGGCCTACGCCGCTTACCTATTGTAATTGGCGGCTTCGAAGCGCAAGCCATTGCCGTTGCACTTGAACGCATGCACCCAAGCAGGCCGCTTACCCACGATTTAATGAAAAACTTCATGAATGCTTTTAACGTAGAGCTCATGGAGATTGTTATCAACGATTTGCAGGAAGGTATTTTCTACAGCAAGCTCATTTGCGTAAGCGAACACGATACCGTAGAAATTGATAGCCGCACCAGCGATGCACTGGCCCTAGCCGTTCGTTTTGGTTGCCCCATTTATACCTACGAGCATATTCTAGAAAGTGCGGGCATTCTCATGGACGATACAGGTAAGGCCAAGCAACATATGAACGTACAAACTAGCAGCAGTGAAAAAAATAGCGGCAACAGCGAGTTACATCGCATGTCGCTCGAAGAACTTCAAAACCTATTGAACGAGGTGCTCGAAAATGAAGATTATATCAAAGCAATCGCTATCCGCGACGAAATCAATAAACGAAAATAATAGCACCGCCTTTGGGCGGTGTTTTGTTAATAACACCTTACGGTAAATGTTAAAGTAGCACCAACTCGTATGCTAGAATTTCCGAATTGCAAAATCAACTTAGGCTTACAAGTTATCGCCAAACGCCCCGATGGATACCACAATTTGGCAACTATTTTCTACCCTATTGCTTGGAAAGATGCACTAGAAATTACACCTATAGATGCTTACCATGAGGCAACCCGCTCTGCACACATGCACCATCAACAGATAGATGCACTACATCTTTATACCTCCGGCTTGCCTGTTGCTGGCGATCCAGCCAACAACCTCTGTGTGAAAGCATGGCAATTACTCCGTAAAGATTTTCCAACCTTACCGCCTGTTCAAATTTTTTTACATAAAGCCATTCCTTCAGGTGCTGGCCTTGGTGGTGGCAGTGCCGATGGTGCTTTTATGTTGCGTATGCTCAATGAGCAATTTCAATTACAGCTTACACAACAGCAACTATTAGCCTATGCATTACAGTTAGGTAGCGATTGTCCTTTTTTTATTTTAAATACACCAGCCTACGCCACAGGCCGCGGTGAAGTGCTCACACCCATCAGCATACCACAGTTAGAGCACTGCAAGTGGTACATTATTAACCCGGGCATTCACATACCCACAGGTTGGGCATTTGCACAGTTGCAGCCAAAGCCTACTGATATTGAATTAACAAAGGCAATTGAAGCACCAATTACAACTTGGCGTGATAGCATCGTTAACGATTTTCAGGCGGCCGTTGCCAAACATTACCCACAAATTCAACAAATCATTGATCAGTTGTACGAGCATGGGGCGTTATATGCTGCAATGAGCGGCAGCGGCAGTACTGTTTATGGCATTTACCCGCAAGGGGCCACACCACCAACGCTATCACTTGCAGACAGCTACCTACAACAATGGATTGATTGAACCGGTGCAGGGTAGCTACTTACCCTACATCTTCTATTAACTTTTGTGTATTCGGCGGGTAGCAGTTATTTTCGCCATCGCAAATAAGAATTGAACAACTTTTAAACAAATCATATGGCTTACGACGTAATTGTTTTAGGTAGTGGCCCAGGCGGGTATCCGGCTGCCATTCGTGCTTCACAGCTTGGTTTTAAAGTAGCAATCATTGAAAAAGAGAGCCTTGGCGGTGTGTGTTTGAATTGGGGCTGTATTCCTACCAAAGCTTTAATTAAAAGTGCCAATGTATACGAATATATGAAGCACAGCACTGCTTACGGTATCAATGCTAGCGGCGTACAGCACGATTTTGGTGCTGTTATCAAACGCAGCCGTGGCGTTGCCGATAAAATGAGCAAGGGCGTGCAGTTTTTGATGAAGAAGAATAAGATTGATGTTATCATGGGCTACGGTACCGTAAAAGCTAAAGGTCAGGTAGAAGTTACTGCAGCCGATGGTACCAAGCAGCTCGTAGAGGGTAAATACATTGTAATTGCAACCGGTGGCCGCAGCCGCGAATTACCCAACCTAAAACAAGATGGTAAGAAAGTAATTGGCTATCGTGAAGCAATGGTGTTGCCTGAGCAACCCAAAAGCATGATTATAGTGGGTAGTGGTGCAATTGGTGTTGAATTCGCTTATGTATACAACAGCATGGGTACTAAAGTTACCATTGTAGAATTTATGCCACGTATTGTACCGGTTGAAGATGAAGACATTTCTAAAGAATTAGAAAAGCAATACAAAAAACAAGGTATCGACATTCTTACCAACAGTAGTGTTGAAAGCGTTGATACCAGCGGTGCTGGTGTAAAAGCACTAGTGAAAAAGCAAGACGGTAGCACCGTAACCCTCGAAGCCGATGTGGTTCTGAGTGCAGTTGGTGTTGTTGCCAATATTGAAAATATTGGATTAGAAGCACTTGGCATCAAAACCGAAAAAGGAAAGATTATTGTTGATAAATACCAGCAAACAAGTGTGGCAGGCATTTTTGCTATTGGCGATTGTACCCCAGGCCAAGCACTCGCACACGTTGCCAGTAAAGAGGGTATCAACGCTGCCGAATACATAGCATATTTAGAAAAGAAATTCCACCACCAACCAGAAGGTATCGATTATAATAACGTTCCGGGTTGTACCTATTGCACGCCGGAAATTGCCAGCGTTGGATACACCGAAAAGGCTGCAAAAGAAGCAGGCTACGAAGTTAGAGTAGGTAAGTTCCCCTTCATGGCAAGTGGTAAAGCAAGTGCCGCAGGTGCTACCGAGGGTTTCGTTAAAGTAATATACGATGCAAAGTATGGCGAATTTTTAGGCTGCCATATGATTGGTACTAACGTTACCGAAATGATTGCAGAGGCAGTAGTAGCTCGCAAATTAGAAACTACCGCACACGAAATCTTAAATGCTATTCACCCGCACCCAACGATGAGTGAGGCATTGAAAGAAGCAACTGCCGCCGCTTATGGCGAAGCCATTGATATTTAATATTTACCGTAAGGTATCATATAACACAAGGGTTTTCATGGCATGCCATGAAAACCCTTTTTCAACTCGCTAGGTTACCATTGTATGGCTGCATTATCTTACACATTACAACATACCGATACCCATTCGCAAGCAAGAGCTGGCGAAATTGTTACCGATCACGGGAATATACTTACACCTATTTTCATGCCGGTAGGTACGGTGGGCAGCGTGAAGGCTGTTACCCAACAACAACTACAACACGAGGTTCAGGCACAAATTATATTGGGCAATACCTATCATTTGTATTTGCGACCAGGCACAGAGGTATTAGAGGCGGCAGGCGGCTTACACCGTTTTAATGGCTGGCCCAAACCGATACTCACTGATAGTGGTGGTTATCAGGTATTTAGCCTTGCGGCAAATAGAAAACTCACAGAAGAAGGTGCGTTGTTTCAAAGTCATATCGATGGTAGCAAGCACCTATTTACCCCAGAAAACGTAATGGATATTCAGCGAAAAATTGGTGCCGATATTATCATGGCATTCGATGAATGTCCGCCCTATCCTAGCGAATATGGCTATGCGAAAAAAAGCATGGAGCTAACGCATCGCTGGCTCGATCGTTGTGTACAACGCCTTGCCGAAACACCAGATTTGTATGGTTATACGCAAAATTTATTTCCCATTGTACAAGGTGGTACTTATAAAGATTTGCGTGTGGCTTCGGCACAATACATTGCCAGCAAAAATGCAACGGGTAATGCTATTGGCGGCCTAAGTGTTGGCGAGCCCGAAGCCATGATGTACGAGTTTACGGCTTTGTGTACTGAGCATTTACCGCAAGGTAAGCCGCGTTATTTAATGGGTGTTGGCACTCCGTGGAATATCTTATCATGCATTGCACTTGGTATTGACATGTTCGATTGTGTGATGCCCACACGTAATGGCCGTAACGGTATGCTATTCACAACGCAGGGTGTGGTGAATATTAAAAATAAAAAATGGGCTACCGATTTTTCGCCCATTGATGCAGGCTTACCCAACGAAACCAGTAACTATTATACCAAAGCATACCTACGCCACTTGTTTGTTGCCAACGAAATTCTAGGAATGCAACTGGCAAGTATTCACAACCTGAGCTTTTATTTGTGGCTTGTTGGCGAAGCTCGCAAGCATATTATTGCCGGCGATTTTGCATCGTGGAAGCACACCATGGTTACGCAACTAAAGCAACGCTTGTAAGCCGAGTAAAATGTTAATCTGCGCTGCACTTGAAGGCTAAAGCCTACATTTGTGAGCATATTTTTCCTTACGGTAAATGAAAAAAATCGACTGGTACTTATTAAGAAATTTTCTTACTACTTTCTTCTTCTGCATTTTCATATTTGCAGTGATAGCAGTTGTAATTGATACCGGCGAAAAAACAGATGATTTCGTGAAAAGCGGCTTACCCGTTTCGCAGATCATAATGCAATATTTCATTGGATTTGTACCGCATATTATTGCTTTACTGTTTCCTTTGTTTGTATTTATTGCCGTTATTTTTTTCACAAGTAAGTTGGCCAACCGTACCGAAATTGTAGCCATCTTAGCAAGTGGCACCTCTTTCAGCCGGTTTTTAAGAAGCTATTGGGTGGGTGGTATTGGTTTAGCAACCCTATTACTGATGGCCAACCATTTTATTGTACCACAAGCCAATGTAATATACACTGCCTTTAAAGCGAAATATGTAGATGGTAATAGCTCTTACAACCCTTTAATGCGTAATAATAACAATGTATATTTTCAAACAAGTAAGAACGGTTTTGTTGGCATTCACTATTACGATACATTGTATAAATCTGGCGGACCTTTTTTCTACTACGAATTAAAGGGTAATACCGTTACCTACAACATAAGAGCCGAGAGTATTCGTTGGGATACCACCACCAGAAAATGGATTTTAGTGAATGTTTTTGAACGCCGTATTAATGGACTAGAAGAGCAAATTAGTACTCAAACTGAGTTATATACAAAAGCGCTGGAGTTTAAGCCTTACGACTTACAACGTGATGAGTATGCTAAAGATAAGCTTTCAACCCCTGCCCTCGACGCTTACATCGACGGTGCCGAAGCCCGTGGCATGGAAGGTTTAAATACCCTTAAAGTAGAACGCTACCGCCGCGATGCTACTGCCTTTTCTGTAATTCTACTCACTTTAATTGGTGCCATTATTGCCAGCAGAAAAATTAGAGGTGGCAGTGGCAACCACTTGGCCGCCGGCATTGTATTAGCAGTAAGCTATATTTTAATGGATAAGTTCAGTACTGTTTTTAGCACTAAAAGCGATTTTCCGCCACTATTGGCAGCTTGGACACCAAATATCATTTTCTGTTTTGTAGCCATATTATTATACCGGCAAGCTCCTAAGTAGCTTACAAAACCAATAGCGGTATTGTTTAACATTTTCACAACCCCTATTGGTTGAACTTTTTACAATAAAATCTGTTTCAACAGGCGAATAATTTGCTTTTTTTAACAAGGTTACACAACGCATGTGTTAACTTTAGCCCGATTATAATTTGAGCTAAATACACAGCTTGCCATCGTAAAACAATTAAAATTTTATGGGTATTCTGAAAGACAGGTTTAAAGCCAAGGCCGATGCCGCCAATGCAGAAATTAAAGACTTATTGAAAGAACACGGCAACAAGAAAATTGGTGAAGTAACACTCGCACAAGCCTACCAAGGCATGAGAGGTATTACCGGTTTGGTTACAGAAACCAGTTTGCTAGATGCGCAAGAAGGTATTCGTTTTCGTGGTTACTCTATTCCTGAGTTACAAGAAAAATTACCCAAAGCCGAAGGTGGTACTGAACCTTTACCGGAAGGTTTATTCTATTTAATGTTGGTAGGTGAGTTACCTACCAATGATGATGCACAACAAATTAGTGATTTATGGCAGCGCCGTAGCCATGTACCCAACCATGTATTTCATGCCATTGATGCCCTACCTATTACTGCACACCCAATGACGATGTTTGTTACCGGTATAATGGCCTTACAAACCGAAAGCAACTTTGCACGTGCTTACGCCAATGGTATCAATAAAAAAGACTATTGGGATCCTACTTTCGACGATGCCATGGATTTAATTGCTCGCTTACCACGTGTAGCAGCCTATGTATATCGCAGAAAATATAAAAACAACGAGCATATTCAACCCAACGGCTTACTCGATTGGAGTGCCAACCTTGCACACATGTTAGGTTACAATGACCCCGGTTTTGTTGAGTTAATGCGTTTGTACATGACCATACATGCCGACCATGAAGGCGGTAACGTTAGTGCCCACACTACACATCTTGTTGGTAGTGCATTGAGCGACCCTTATTTGAGCTATGCTGCCGGTATGAACGGTTTAGCAGGCCCACTACACGGCTTAGCCAACCAAGAAGTGATTAAGTGGATTTTTGAAATGCAAGAAAAATTGGGTACCGACTTGCCATCACGTGAACAAATTGCACAATATGTACAAGATACTTTAAGCGCAGGCAAGGTAGTTCCGGGCTATGGCCACGCTGTACTTCGCAAAACCGACCCTCGCTTTACTGCACAAATGGAGTTTGGCAAAAAGCACATGCCGGAAGATAAGTTGTGCCGAACCGTTTGGAATATCTACGAAACCGTACCACCAATTCTACAAAGCCTTGGCAAAATCAAAAACCCATGGCCTAATGTTGATGCTCACAGCGGTGCCCTATTGGTGCACTATGGTATGAAAGAATATGAATTCTACACTGTTTTATTTGCCGTAAGCCGTGCACTTGGTGTACTTGCGAGCTTATGTTGGGATAGAGCACTTAACATGCCAATTGAACGCCCAAAGAGTGTAACTACCCAAGCGGTAAAACTTTGGTTAGAAGGCAAAGAAGAAATTTGGGAATAATCATTCTTCAGTATTTATATACAACATCCGGTACTGTTGGTATCGGATGTTTTTTTATGGGCCGGCAAGCTGCAGTACTTTTTTCAACTTTAGTTGCGGCTATTCGCTGCAAGTCCTCGCCTGAAAATATTCAGGCTGTGGGCTTTCCACTGCTATCCGCCGGCCTTCGGCTGCAAAAGCGCTATGTAGCCGTTATATGTAGTTAGAAAAATATTTACTGCCCTACACCTAGCGCAATAATTTTTGGAAATTTGAATGGTGCTTCTATATTTGCACTCCTAAACAAAAGGGGAATTAGCTCAGTTGGTAGAGCGCTTGCATGGCATGCAAGAGGTCAGCGGTTCGACCCCGCTATTCTCCACAAACTTTAAGCTCACTTCGGTGGGCTTTTTTTTATGGATATAACCTTAGCCAATATTCACATTTGTAACAATGCACACATAGGAATTTGTAGCATGATTTTTCCACAAAAATTACATCATTTTTAAAGCGGTAACACACAATAAAACTTATGTTACATTGGGTTGCTCAGCCTTATTTTTTGCTATTGTACTGCTGTAGTTTAAGTTGCATTCTTGTGCTAGTTCCAAAGCAGCATATACATCGGCATCCTAAACCCCCACTTAGTGCTATACAAGGTTTTAATAAAAACTTACATTCTGTAATATTATTAGTTTGGTATGGTTGCATTGTTATCATTTACCGTAAGGTATCAACTCATATCGTGTGCAAAAATTTTATGCCAAGATGTTCTTCGAATGCTATCGAACACCAGCCAAAAAGCAGCAATACTCAGCAACATACACAACATAATTACCCAAGTAAAATGGTACAAAGCATAGTGCGCAAACCCAGTTATAACGGGTATTAGTAGCATGATTAACGAACGTAAGAAACTACCCGATTTTTGACTGGTAGTTTGCCCTTGTGTAAATGGGAAACTACGTATTGATAATTTCACATGAATGGCTGCAATCAACAACACATTGAACAAGCCGAACAATAAGTTGGGAAGAATACTTGGCCCAATGAAATACAAACCTGGCAGCAATATTAGCAGCATAATGGGAATGTAAAATTTAAACACCACAGCTTTGGCCATGCCGGCAACAATATCGCCAGGTTTTTGAACGGGTGTGGTGTAGTACACCCATGCAGCTTTAAACTTATCGCTGTATTGCATTTGCTGTATGGCAGTCATCATTACAAAGCTGGTACTGTATACCGCCATTATAAGTATGAGTTGTATCATCGAAGCATCTTCTTGAATGTTCGCAAGCTTTGTTCCATTACGCATAAACACTACAACTGCATACACCAAAATATAGCCAATGCTGGGGTACACTTTTAGCATAAAATCTTTGCTTCTACCGGTAATAGCCCATGCGGTGGCAAAGGCCCAACGCTGTAATGGATTGCCGTAGCAAACCCAACGAGCAAGGGTGTGACCGAACGATGTTTGAGCGACTGTTTTTTGCTGCTGCGTATTGGCTACAGTTTGCGGTCCATCGCCGCCACTGCCACCAATCATACTCAATTTTCTGTTGAAGCTTGGTGCTAAAAATTTAGCTACCATCCAAATACTAATAGGTGGAATTACAAATGCCAAAGCTGTACCCACATACATATTTAAAATGGCCGTATAACCCATTAATACTTGCCATGCGGCTGCAAACCAATAAGGTGGTGCAGCTATCATAGTACTATAGGTATGTACGCTGAACTTATCGAAACCATCATCGCCAATTAAGCGTGGAACAATTTGATAGGCTGCATAAATAAATACCGCAAACACTACTTGTATCCAACTGATAATACTTTGAAACTTCTGCGGCGTTGTTATTTTCAGAATTAAAATATAAATGGCATTGATTAGAAAAATAGTGAAAATGGTTGCCAAGAGTAGCAACAGCAGCATCGGTAACAGCGCTAGTATATTAACGGTTACTGCAATATAAATAAGTCCGGGTAGCGCCATTGGCAGCACCAACTTACATATATGAATAAAAATGTGTAGCAACCTTGCCGTAACCACAGTAATATCATTTACTGGTTTTGGCATGATGATGTAATTATCCCGCACATCTATCAGCACCGAGGTAAAGTCAGAAATTAAAGTACTTGCCAACATAAAAATGAACATGGTAAAGAACACCGTTAAATGTGTTACCATGTCGTTACCGATAGCAAAGCCAAACAAAAACATACAGCCCAATATGGTGCTAATAAGCATGGTGCCTAAAGTAGCACCTGAAATAGGTTTTTCTTTTTTATGGCGCTGTGTTTGATGTACTGTGGTAGGCCTGCGATCATCCATGGTAAGTTTGGTTCGCAGAATCGCCTCAAGATGCGGTATGTGCACCCCCATTTTTTGATATAATGGCCTACCTAACATGGCCACCCACAAAAAGAAACGATTGAATATATGCATAGCCTTACGGCAAATGAAGTTAAAA
This sequence comes from Chitinophagaceae bacterium, assembly GCA_046296295.1. Classification (GTDB taxonomy): domain Bacteria; phylum Bacteroidota; class Bacteroidia; order Chitinophagales; family Chitinophagaceae; genus UBA10646. The sequence goes on from JBKBLG010000028.1 coordinate 10,661, forward strand.
AATAAAATAATTATTGAAACGCTTGCATCAGCTGACTAGCCGCATCGCTAAGTCCATCTTTCGCTGTAAGGTGTGCAAATATTTTTTCTAAGCTAGCATCGCCTTGTTGCGCTTTTAACTCTTCGAAGCTACCATCGGCAATTACAGCCCCTTGATCTATTAGCACAATACGGTCGCTTACTTTTTCTACTACATCCATCATGTGGCTGCAATAGAAAATTGTTTTACCGTCTTGTGCTAGCTTGCTAATCAACTCTTTAACTATGATAACGCTATTAGCATCGAGGCCACTCAAGGGTTCATCTAACACAATTACATCGGGGTTATGAATTAATCCGCTTGTTATAAGCACTTTCTGCCGCATACCCTTGCTAAAGCTATCCATACGCTGGTCTACATTTGCCGTAAGGCCAAATGCTTCTAACATTTTAAGCATGCGCTCTTCTACCAAAGTTTCGGGCATATTGTACAATGCTCCCATAAAATGCAAAAACTCTCGTGGCGTAAGTACATCATATAATTCTGCAAGTTCTGGTACATAACCGATATATTGTTTAACGGCTTGGGTATCGTTTTTAAGATTCACCCCTTTCACCCAAACCTCACCTTCGTAATCGCTGATGAGACCGGTTAAAATTTTAACAGTCGTACTCTTGCCAGCCCCGTTCGGACCAATATAACCAATTACTTGCCCGGGATACACTGTAAGATTGATGCCTTTAAGCACTTGTTTTTCGCCGTAATATTTCTGAACGTTATTGAGCGTGATGATAGGTTCCATGTAGGTAAATGTAGTGCAGTACTTGCTACAACAAATACACTTTAAAAAATATTTATTAAGTACATGCTAATGCCTTACGGCAAATGAGGTATCGTGGCAAAATAGGCCGCTTCATCTGCCAATGGTAAGTTCGGGTATTGCGCTTGCAATTGTTGCACTTTTTGCAACATAGTAAGCAAAAACTTCCGATGTTCTTCGCTATAAGGGTTTAAAGGTTTATGCTTGTATGCCACTTGTATTTTTTGAAGCTCGTTCATTAATTGCTGTGCTTCGGGCGTAAAGCAGGTTTGTGTGAAGTGCGATAACACAAATTGTGTGGCTTGATAGTTGGGGTGTGCCATATCAACATCGTAAAAACGATAGTCGCGTAATACATCAATTACCAACTCGTATGCAGGAAAATAATACAGCCGATTAAATTTTTGCACCAAATGATGTACCGTTTCGAGCAAGCGAGCCTTACTACGATTATTGTCTACTACCCCATCTCTAATATGCCGAACAGGACTAATTGTAAAAATAACCTTCAGTTTCGGATTAAAATGGAAGAGTTTATACAAGGTACTATCTAATGCCGTTATCATAGCTTCAATGGTACTCATGTGCTTTTGAAAAGTTTGAGCAGGTGCTTTATGACAGTTAGCTACTGGTTTAAACTGCTCGTGTACCAGTTGGTAGATGAACGATGACCCTAAAGTAATAATCAACCAATCGGCATTTTTTAAAAAATGATGCGCTTCACTTACAGATGCGTTCATGCCTTTTAAAGCAACTTCGGCTTTGTAATGCGAAAAACGTGTATGAAATTCCCAGTTATGCCAAGCATCGTTCAGTTGAAATAAATCGCTTAGCTGGTATTCGTGTTGACTGATATAACGCTCTAAACTATTGCATACCGCTATTGGGTCGAATAAAATACCATGCGGATTTTGCAATACATTCAACTTCACTTGATGTAGATAATTACCAATATGCTCTGTAAAGCAACTACCAATAAGCATAATCTTTTGCTGATAGTCGATAGGTGGTGTAAGTGGCGCTATATGTATAGGTACCTGAAACTGCATAACCGATGTAAAATGCTGCGAAGAAACAAACTTACTAGCATAGGTGTAGCGAACACTTATCTTTGCGAGCATGTTTCATAGCAAAAAGAACATCATAGCAGGGAGAAACCCCATTATAGAAGCATTACAAAATGCACAGTCGTTAGATAAAATCTTGATGTTCAAGAATGCAAGCGGCGAAGTAATACAGCAAATACGCCTGCTAGCACAAACAGCGCAAGTACCTATTCAATATGTACCAAACGAAAAGTTGAACAGTCTTACCAATATTAATCATCAGGGAGTTATTGCATTTAAGAGTAGTGTTCGATATCTCGACTTACAGGAGGTCATAGATTTTACAGTTGGGAAAGGTGAAACACCTTTGTTTGTAATGCTAGATGGTGTAACCGATGTTCGCAATATTGGAGCTATTGCCCGAACAGCCCTTTGTTCTGGTGCACAAGCTCTTATTATACCCGATAAAGGTGTAGGCGCCCTTAATGAAGATGCTATGAAAAGCAGTGCCGGTGCATTAGAGCATATTCAAATATGCCGTGTAGGCAGCTTATTGAAAGCCATTGACACCTTGCATTTAAATGGTATTCAGGTATTTACAAGTGAAATGAAGGCAGCTACCAAAGTATTTGAACTACCGCTAGCTGCACCTTGCTGCATTGTAATGGGTAATGAAGAAAAAGGTGTACAACCTTACATTTCAAAAGCAGCCGACCAACATTTTACCATTCCTATGCTGGGTAGTTTTGATTCTTTAAATGTATCGGTAGCTTGTGGCATTATTTTGTACGAGGCTGTAAAACAACGCTTATAAAAAAATACAGTTGGCAGTAATTATTTGTACCTAAGTGCTACTGATACTAGCAAATAATATTGTATGAGCAATACCGCTACCTCCGAAAAGCCAAGCACTATTAACGGCAATCGTTTAGTATATGGCATGTTCACCCTTGCTGGCATCATTTTTCTAGCATTACAAAATTTCGCTAACGCAATCATTTATTTAGGCTTGGCACTTGCTTTCGACCCGTTCAATCAAGCACAGCCATTTCACCAACGTAAGAAGTACCAACGCATTTGGTTAAGGGTACATGCAGTACTTACTATAGTAGCCTTAGCTTGCCTACTATTTGTACGTTAA
>JBKBLG010000029.1:0-13345 GCA_046296295.1 Chitinophagaceae bacterium
CGAAGCTTTCGCCAATCACTATCGCAACTTTGCCCTTACGGTAAATGCTAAACGCAATAACGAACAACCAACCCCTGAAATGCTCGACTTCCCTACTATTAGCGATGGCGTTAGAGGCATGCGTTTTATTGAACGTGTTGTAGCTAGCAGCCACACACAAGAAAAATGGATTTCGTTTTAATGCAACATCTTTAATTTTAAGCATCAACTTGCGATATGACAACCATAAAAGGCCCTGCTATATTCTTAGCACAATTCGCCTCCGATGAAGCCCCTTTTAATAACCTCAATAATATTTGTGGTTGGGCTGCAAGCCTTGGTTTTGTAGGCGTACAAATACCAAGCTGGGATCCACGATTTATAGATTTACAAAAAGCTGCCGAAAGCAAAACCTACGCCGACGAAATCAAAGGCATTGTAACAAGCCACGGCATGCACATCACTGAACTTTCTACGCACTTACAAGGCCAGCTCGTTGCTGTGCATCCGGCATACGATGCCCAATTCGATGGTTTTGCACCACCAGCGGTTCACAACAACCCTACTGCTCGGCAGGCTTGGGCAGTTCAACAACTTATGTATGCTGCTAAAGCCTCATATAACTTGGGCTTAAATGCACATGCTACTTTTAGCGGCAGCCTACTTTGGCATAATGTGTACCCTTGGCCTCAACGCCCCGAAGGTTTGATTGAAACCGGATTTGCAGAGCTCGCCAAACGTTGGTTGCCTATTTTAAATGAATTTGACAATTATGGTGTTGACCTTTGTTACGAAGTACATGCCGGCGAAGACTTACACGATGGAATTTCATACGAACGATTTTTAGATAAGGTACAGCAACACCCGCGGGCTTGCCTACTGTACGATCCATCGCATTTTGTATTACAATGCCTCGATTATATTACCTACATCGATCATTACCACGAACGTATCAAAGCATGCCATGTAAAAGATGCCGAATTCAGGCCCGATGGTAAGCAAGGCGTGTATGGCGGTTATTTAAACTGGGCCGACAGGGCCGGCCGATTTAGAAGTTTAGGTGATGGTCAAGTAGATTTCAAACGTATATTCAGCAAATTAGCACAATACAATTACAAAGGTTGGGCGGTACTCGAATGGGAATGCAGTATCAAACACCCCGAAGTTGGAGCAGCAGAAGGTGCCGCATTCATCAAGCAGCACATTATTCCTGTAACCAACAAAACCTTCGACGACTTTGCAAGCACAGGCGCTAATGAAGCACTGAATCGTAAGATACTCGGCTTACAGTAAGCTACCTTACGGTAAATGAACAACAAAAACATTAAAATATCAGAATATGAAACTACTATCAGTTACCACTACAATTGCCACCACGATGCTAGCGATTGCTTGCGGCAGTAACAATGAAACAAAAGAAACAACAACAGCAAGTACCTCTACTGTTGTTGACTTAAGCAGTAACCCCGACTATCAAAAAGGGCTAGAACTAATAAGCAAAAGCGACTGCCTTACATGCCATAAAATTGAAGAAAAACTAACAGGCCCAGCCTATAAAGAAATTGCACAGAAATATGCAGGTTCCGATACAGCAGTTGCCTACTTGAGTAAAAAAATTATTAGCGGCGGCAGTGGTGTTTGGGGCTCAATTCCAATGACACCACACCCACAAGTGTCACAAGCCGATGCCGAAGCTATGGCTAAATATGTTTTGCTTTTAAAATAACCCTTACATGAAAAAAATTCTAACAATTGCTGCATTGAGTATTGCCACCTTTTCATGCAAAAGTCAACAAAAAACCACCAACGGATTTGTACCATTGTTTGATGGCAAAACCACCAAAGGATGGCATAACTATGGCAAAACAACTATTGGCAAAAGCTGGATTGTTGAAAACGGAACCTTACACTTAGATGCAAGTAATAAAAGTGGATGGCAAACCAAAGATGGTGGCGATATTATTAGCGCAGAAAGCTATAGCAACTTTCATTTAAAACTTGAATGGAAAATTGCAAAGAATGGCAATAGCGGCATCATCTTCTACGTACATGAAGATACTGCCAAATACAAATATCCATGGATGACCGGACCAGAAATGCAGGTATTAGATAATGCCGGCCACCCCGATGCAAAAATCATTAAACATAGAGCCGGCGATTTGTATGATTTAATTACAAGTAGTCCTGAAACTGTAAAACCGGCAGGCCAATGGAATCAAGTAGAAATCATTAGCTTGAACGGAAAATTAGAATTTTATTTGAACGGAAAGCTTGTAGTAAGCACTACACTTTGGAATGAAGAATGGTTTGATATGATTGCTAAAAGCAAGTTCAAAGAGTTCCCAGGTTTTGGTACGTATAAGCAAGGGCATATTTGCTTGCAAGATCATGGAGATGACGTTTGGTACAGAAATATTATGATTAAAAGATTATAACATTTACCGTAAGGAAATAAACCGCCGCAGTAATAACACTGCGGTTTTTTTATACCTTTCCGTATGGAACAAAGTGAACGACAATATTGGGTGGTGAAGCAACAACAAGTTACCAACTCGTATTTCGAAAATTATACTGCTTACCAAAAACGCCGCTTCGAAGCAGAACATTTGGGTGCACTGGCATTACTCATGGCTACACACTTAACCAATAACGATGAATTTGCTTACTGGCAATCGCAGTTCGATGAAGTTGTTCGGTTATTACCCAAACCCAACAACAGTAACAGCAGCGAAGAAAGAGCTTACCTTTTTAAATGGATGGACTTAAAAACAAAGCTTCGTATCAAATACAAATGGTATTGCACTACCGATGCTAGTGGCGTTGCTATTGGTATTGGCATAGGCATATGTATTGGTAGCATACTTGGCATAACATTGAAAAACTTAGCCACGGGCTTGGCATTAGGCGTAGGCATTGGAGCCTTTTTAGGCTTACTTATGAAACGATTTATTATTGCTAAAGCTATTAAAGCAGGAAGAGCATATTAGCATGATTACCACAACAACAATTCTATTACTATGCCTTGCTGCTTTTATGGCTGGCTTTGTAGATGCCATTGTTGGCGGAGGTGGCTTAATTCAAACCCCGGCTACGTTAATTCTGTTGCCACAGCAACCCGTAGCCAGCATTCTCGGAACAGTAAAACTACCTAGCCTTTTAGGTACCAGTATTGCAGCATATCATTACCATAAGCAAGTACAATTACAATGGCGTTGGGTAATACCACTGGCAGCAATTGCTTTCACAGCATCTCTAACAGGTTCTATTTTAGCAACACAAGTAAGTAATGCTTATTATAAAACAATTGTATTATTTATTTTAATACTAGTTGCTATATACACCTACTCGCAAAAGCAACTAGGTATTACACCACAAAAAATGCCAAATGCTACCAAAGCACTCTTGTACAGTATTTTGGCAGGCAGTATCATTGGCTTTTACGATGGCTTTATAGGCCCTGGTACAGGAAGCTTTTTGGTACTTGCCTTTGTAGCACTGATGGGCAACGATTTTCTGCATGCTAGTGCACACGCCAAGTTGGTAAATGTTGCTACTAACCTTGCTAGTATTTTATTTTTCGGCAGCAAAGGGTATGTGCTATGGCCAGTTGCGCTACCTATGGCTGCTGCAAATATTGCAGGTAATTACGCTGGTGTTAAATTGGCATTACTAAAAGGCAACAGTTTTGTAAGATTTGTTTTTTTAGTTGTTGTTATAGCCACAATTTGTAGGCTCGCGTGGGATATACTACCTTACGGTAAATGACGTGATAGCTATTACAAAAGTTCAAACGATCTAACGGATATCTTCTTCCTTCGGAATAGGGATGGTTACTTGAATATAATCGAAGTAATGCTGTTGCACTGTTTCGTAAAACCATAGTACATCATCAATTTTTCCATGACCATGTATGTCGGCTAGTTTAAAAATCATCAAATACAATAATCCAACAGCCGTACTTGGATAAATTTTATTATTAATATAATTCCAACGCTCAAATTTAGGCACATCGCCGGTTGCAAGAAAGGTTCTAAACAACCCATACGACATATCATGCAGTTCTACTGTTCTGTAAATGCGTTGTTGTGCTGCGGGATTATCGGCAAGATCGTTACCTAAAATCTCCATTGTTGCCATTAAACTTACCAAGCCATGCCGTTTATGTGCATCTTTACCAGTGAGGGGGTGTGCTATTACCAAAGATTTATCTTCTTTTGGCTTACCAATATCGTGTAACAATGCCACCACTTTAAGCTCTCTAAATACAGCTTCTTTCGTTAAATCGAACTGTTTTAAAAGATCAAATAATGCGGTATAAAAAGCTGTAGGAGGGGCTGTAAAAATTGCAACCACATTATCATATACTGCCTCTAAATGATGCGACAACATTACCCCACTATCATTACTGTAATGGCTATCTACAGTATTACATGCTAAAGCCCACCATTCCGACGATTTAATTTTTTCTATTAATAAGGTATCGTTAATTAATTGCATAGCAATGGCTAAGGTAGTTACAAGTGAGGCATTTACCGTAAGGTGAATGGATAAAGTGCAATAAAAAGAGGTAACATAATGTTATGTTACCTCTTTTGGTCGGGTGGACTGGATTCGAACCAGCGACCCCTTGCACCCCATACAAGTGCGCTACCGGGCTGCGCCACCACCCGAGTTATTTTTCGGGCTGCGAAAATAAGTGTAACCGCTACAATTGCAAAATTTTAATACATCTGTATTAATAACTATCAACTAAGGTGTAAGCTCATCGGGGGAATATTCTAAAATATCGCCGGGCTGGCAAGCCAATGCTTTGCAAATAGCTTCAAGCGTACTAAAACGAATCGCTTTCGCCTTGCCAGTTTTTAAAATAGATAGGTTAGACAAAGTGAGATCAACCTTTGCCGAAAGCTCGTTTAGCGACATTTTTCGCTTTGCCATCATCACATCCAGATTTACAATAATTGCCATAGCCTAAACGGTTAAATCTTGCTCTGTTTGTAATTCGGTACCTTTTTCAAAAACAAGTGCAATGATATAAATAATACCTGCGAAAAATAAAATTTCATTTGCCGCCCAATCTACCGGTATCGTTGCTCCTTTTTTAAGCAACCACTTGCTGTAACTTGCACTTATTAAAGCAACTATGCCTGTGCTAAAAGCAACATAACTAATTTTTAAAATTTGCTTTTGAATGCCCGATTCAAAAGGCTTCGCCACGTTGAACTTCATGAATATTTTGATAATGATATAAGCCATATAAGCCTTTAATACATGCACGGTAATCAATAGCGACACTAAATGAATGTAATGCCAGCGATGCAGCGCCATAACACTCGATAAATCAAGCCCCATATACAAATCTTTAGCCCCAACACTATTCACCCATAAACTCACAATAAACGATATTACAATAGCACCTGTTTTAATACAGAGCCCTATAAAAACAAGCCAGAAAATAAAGTGCATAATTTTAAGCACTGTTGCATTGAATTGATTCATAAAAAATTGATTTAACAATGCTAATATCATCAATTTTTTATTGAAAAACAATAAATAATTATTTTTAAAAAATTTCGCTGTCATGGCAGTTCATTTACGTAAGTGTATTTTCTTACTAATTTTATTTTCAAAACTTGCTACTGCTCAAACAAGTGATACCCTTACGGTAAATGAAGACACCACCTTCAATGTAATTGTAAGCGGATTTTCAACGCAAACTCGTTGGCTGCAAACGGCAGCGGCCATTAGTACAAAATCGCAAGCCCAGTTACAACCTTTTTGCTACATCAATCAATTAACACCGGTACTTAACAGTATTGCAGGTGTATGTGCAGAAGAACGTAGTCCGGGTAGTATTCGCATTGCCATCAGAGGTAGTTCTTTACGCTCTCCATTTGGTGTACGAAATGTAAAAATGTATTGGGCACACTTACCGCTTACCGATGCAGGCGGCAATACTTACGCTAACCTGTTACACCTACAGCAAGTTCAACAGATAGAAGTTATTAAAGGTGCTTCAGGTAGTTTGTATGGTAGTGGCACGGGTGGTGTTATTGTGCTACAACCCAAAGCCTTACCAGCCAATCAACCCATTCAAATCATGGCAACGGCAGGTAATTTAAGCTTACAACAATATACACTACAAGCAGGTACACAAGTGGGTAATAAAAGTCTTCATCTTGTTAGCAGTTTCTTACGTTCTAATGGTTATAGAGTACAAACAGCACAACAACGTGCAGATATTTTATTACATGGTCAAATTAATACTCAAAGTACTAAGTATACCTACCTTTTAGCACATACCAACTACCACTACGAAACGCCAGGCGGTTTAACCTTACAGCAAGTAATGGCCAATCCGCAACAAGCGAGGCCAGCAGCTGGCAATCTACCTAGTGCCCAAACACAACAAACAGGTGTAAAAAATAGTACTACATATATGGGTGTACAAGCGGTAACACAGCTACAGCCTTGGCTAGAACAAGTAGTAGCCCTAGCTGTTAGTAACACCAACTTTCAGAATCCTTTTATTACCAACTACGAAAAACGTAATGAAAACAATATACAATTAAGATATATGCTTACTGCAAAACGCCAGTGGCAGCAACTTAGTATACAAGGGCATATTGGTACAGAACAGCAATGGCAAAAAAGTAACATTAACAACTATCAAAATAACAGTGGCACAGCTGGTGCGCCACAATTTGAAGATGCAGTACGCACCTTGCAACAAAGTGTATTTACGCAAGTACAGGCACAATATCGCCCATGGCAATTTGTGATGGCTGTAAGTAGCAATATAACACGTTACCAATACCAACGTAATTTTCCTAATATTATCCCAACCACTAATTATCGTTTAGCATCTGTAATAGCCCCGCGTTGGAGTGTGTTATACCAATTAGCACGGCAACATACCATTTATGCCACTGCAGCCAAAGGCTTTGCACCACCCACCCTTGCCGAGTTTAGAGCAAGCGATAACAACTTTAATACAGCACTACAAGCCGAACAAGGTTGGATGTACGAATTAGGCTACAAAACAACTTTATGGCAGCAATTAAAAGCAAGTGTGGCAGCATATCAATTCGCTGTTAACAACGGTATTGTACGCCAGTTAAATAATAACGGTGCTGAATATTTCATTAATAGCAATCAACTTCTGCAGCCAGGTATTGAAGCAGAAATAGAAGGTAATATTGCTTACAAAAGTGGTATTATCAGGTATTGGTGTACCGCTGCATACCAACCATATACTTTTAAGCAGTACCGTATTGGCAGTAATATTTTTGATGGCAATACTATTACAGGTACACCATTACATTTAGTTACCATTGGCGGTATTATACCTTACGGTAAATATGAATTGCTCACACAATATCGTTACGTTAGTAAGCAATACCTTAACGATGCGAACACGGTAGCAGCCCCTGCCAATCATCAACTACTCTGTCAGTTGCAATATACATTTACCGTAAGGACAACGTTACAACAGCTCGCTATTTACCTAATACATGGTATTGGCCAACCATTTGTATTAGGCTACGATATCAATGCCGCTGGAAATAGATTTTATAACCCTGCTGCACCGTGGCAGTATAGCATACACTGGCGAATGTTATTACAACGATAGTTGGCAAGAAAATGCTGCATCTTTGCAGCCGTATGAAACAGCCTCCAATACATCCGGCCATGCAACCCTACCTCGATGGTAAGGTTATTTTAATTGACAAACCTCTTAATTGGACCAGCTTTGACGCAGTAAAAAAAATAAGAATACTTACTCGTATTACCAAGGTTGGACATGCAGGTACATTAGACCCGCTTGCAACCGGCCTACTCATTATTTGCACGGGCAAATTCACCAAACAAATTAACACCTATATGGGAATGCCCAAAACCTATACAGGCAGTTTTACGCTTGGAGCCACAACACCTACATACGATTTAGAAAGCGAACCTGAAAATTTTAAATCGTATCATCAGATTACCGAAACAGATTTACTACAAGCCGCATTGGCATTAACAGGCGATATTATGCAAGTACCGCCTATATACTCGGCCATTAAACAAGCAGGCAAGCCAGCTTATATTAAGGCTCGTAAAGGCGAAGATGTTATTTTAGAACCACGCCCTATCCATATCAGCAGCTTTCAGATTACCCATATTGCATTGCCTATTGTATCATTTGAAATTGTGTGCAGTACGGGTACTTATATTCGAAGTTTGGCGCACGACTTTGGAGCAATACTGGGTGTTGGCGCTTATTTAAGCAGCCTTAGAAGAACCAAAATTGGCGATTTTAATGTAACCGATGCATTGAATTTAGTAGATTTTGAGCAAACTGTTGTACAAGCCAAAGCATTGTGGGCATCGCAACAAGCAGGCGAGTAATTTTTTTTGAAAAAAACACTGTAAAAATTTGGAGAAATAAATCACAACCCTATTTTTGCACTCCCAATCGAGAAATAAAGTATCGTAAAGGAACGGATCGGTAGTTCAGTTGGTTAGAATGCCGCCCTGTCACGGCGGAGGTCGCGGGTTCGAGTCCCGTCCGGTCCGCAAAAGCCACAAAAATTTGTGGCTTTTTTTATTGCCTATCTTTTTAGTGAAACAAGTAGGCTATAGCATATCGCTTTTATTGTTTTACTATACTTGGGTTAATGGACAAAATTGATGCTCAAATTCTCTGTAACCCTCAATAGACTTATCTTTCAGCGAATGAAAGGTCATGAATAAAAAAAGTACTTTTATTGTAATAGCACAATAATCAAGATGCATGGGTTTATCAATAAAATCCAGCGGTATAAATGTAGCGTTTGTGGTCGGCAATTCATCGGTGGAAAGCGGCTTGAAGCCCTAACCATTTGGCAAGAATACATAAAAGGTAAGCAGACCTAATCCCGATTGTCTGTTAAATTCTGATGCTCCATAAAAACCATCCAACGCAAAATACATTCGGAAAGAACAGAAGCGGAATCAAGTTTTTCGGGATGTGCCAATGTGCTGATAGACACGACTTATTTTGGAAAAAAGTTGGTGTGATGGTTTTTAAAAATAGCCTGGATGGCAAGATCTTTTACAAGCAATATGTGAAGCAGGAAACCAACGAACTACACTTACTTTGAATCAAAGAAATATCGAGAAGGGGAATCAAGATACAGTCAATTATCTGCGATGGTCGCAAGGGGATATTTCAGTTGTTTGGAGCAGATATTCCTGTTCAAATGTGCAACTTCCACCAAGTAGCCATAGTTCGCCGTTATTTGACCAAGAAGCCCAAGATGCAGGCCAGTAAGGAGCTTGGTGGGGAGCATACTTTACTGTTGGTACATACTGATAAAGAAAGTTTTTAGGCGGGTTGTCTGCATGGCATACAAAATTGCAAGCGTTTTTGAATGAGCGAAAAACTGATGAGCAAGGTAAAAGAAGATATGTACACAAGCGGTTAAGGAGTGCCTATAACAGCCTCAAAAACAACTTGCCTTGGCTTTTTACCTGGCACGATAATGTGACCTTGAAAATACCCACTACCACCAATGCAATCGATGGTCATTTTGCTGATCTGAAGAATAAATTGAGAAACCTCAACAGGTTGTCTGTTGCTAGAAAAATGAAGTTCATTGATGAGTTTTTTTAGGCATAGGGAACTCTGAAAATATCAAAGGACCTTCGAATTGAAAATCCTTTGATTGACATTTTCGTCGTTCACAAGCTATCCCTTGCAGGTTGCTCTCCAGCAGTGCCTACTTCCGTTTTGCTTGATTGAATGAAAATGGTGAAATAATGCAAAAAGCGAACAAACACTCAAAAATAAATAGCATCAAAAATGTCCACTTGAACCAAGCGTCTCAAAAAAAGCTTCAATTTTGTCCATTACACCCTTTTTTCCATGTTTTAGCAGCATAGGCACAAAAGCAACCAATACAAGTAGCAACTTCATAGCAGTACGTTTAAGCGTAGTACTACGCATCTACTTTTAAAGTATATAAGATTTTATTGGATGGAACGAACTACAAAAGAATGTAAACTAACTGTATAAAACCATCCTAGAATAGAGCCCTTGAAGCACCTTGAAAGTTATTTACGCCGGTATTCATACACACCTTACGGTAAATGTAGACGCACAAAAAAACGCTTCGATATTGTAATACACCGAAGCGTTTTTAGTGGAGCTGAGGGGAGTCGAACCCCTGTCCAAACATCATCCACAAAAGCTTTCTACATGCTTATTTTGGAATTAATTGTCGGGTTATAGCAGGAACCAAACAAACCAACTATAACCTTAGCTGTATCATCTTTCGAGGGTGGCACAGCCTACACCCCCGGCAGCCCGAATTGTTTTGATGAGTCGGCGGAGGAGCGGGGCTTCAGGCCTGCCTGCTCAACTCGGCCCTAACGACTGTCTAATCCTAGATTAGGCAGCCATGGCGTAAGAAGTTTCGCCATTTATCTTTTGAGTATTCAGATTATCGTGCTAATTACACAACGCACGGCATGCTTACACTTTCAAAGACCAATGCTGTCAAAACCAAGTACAGCCCCAACATTTAAACTTCATTATTTGGCACCAAAGTAGCGCCAAATATCTAAGCCGTTTGCAAATATCATTAATGTGAACAGTAATACCAAACCTACTAAATTGGCATATTCTAGAAACTTATCGCTTACTTTTCTGCCTGTTATCATTTCCCATAGTAAGAATAAAATATAACCACCATCTAATCCTGGAATTGGTAAGAAATTCGCAACGGCAAGTATCAATGAAATCAATGCTAGCGTATCTAAGAAAGGCTGCCAATCAAAACTGCTTGGCATAATTTTTTTGAAACTTCCAAAACCACCTAAACTGTCTTTTACTTTTACTTCTTTCGAGAAAAATATCAGTTTGATTTGTTTTAAATAATCAACCATCGTTGTCCAAGCCTTGGCAGCTCCTGCCGGTATCGCTTCAAAGAAACCGTACGATTTATGACTAATGTTGAAAAAGCTTAAAATATTATTATTAACTGCAATACCAATTTTACCATCTTGATTAACGGTCACATTTTTTTCAATGATGCTACCACCACGATCAATTACAAGTGTAATGACTTTGTTTTTTTGCGAAGCTAAGTAAGTAGAAAAGTCGTTAAAGTATCTTATGTCAGTTCCTTTGATTTGAATTAAACTATCACCTGCTTGTAAGCCTGCTTGTTCTGCATTGCCATTTGGAGTTACTTCTGCAATAACTGTTGGTATACGAGGTAATCCAAAACTCCCTTTTTGATCAATAATGGTTTTAACGAGTCCTTCTTTTACCGTAAGGTTTTTTGTAATACCATCTCGTAAAATGGTAAGTTCTTTAGCATCGTTCACCACTACCATGTATCCAACTTTAGCGGCATTATCAACCTGAACTCCATCTACAGCGGTAATGATATCGCCATTTTGCAAGCCAAGTTTTGCAGCACTTGAATCGAATGCCATACCATACTTGAGATCTTGTGGCTTCACATAATCTTCTCCAAAGGCACTTAAAGAGATGATGTAGGCAATGATACCAACGATCACATTCACCAAAATACCACCAATCATCATCAGCAAACGCTGCCATACATTTTTACTGCGAAATTCCCATGGCTGTGGCGGTTGCTTTAATGCTTCTTTATCCATACTTTCATCTACCATTCCCACAATTTTCACATAGCCACCCAAAGGAAACCAGCCGATACCATACTCAGTATCGCCTTTCTTCTTTTTAAACAGCGAGAAATTTAAGAGATTCGCAAAAGGGAATAAAAAATCAAAGAACAAATAAAATTTTTCAACCTTTGTTTTGGTAGCTTTTGCTGCAAGAAAATGCCCTAACTCGTGTAATACAATAAGAATAGAGAGTATGATAAAGAGGTTGATCCACTGCATTAGTAAAAATAATTATTTAAAATACTATAATTGAATCAATGAGGCGGCGAAGTTACGAGCTTCACCATCACTTTCGTAATAATCGTTAAGTGTAGGTTGTGCTATAAATGTAATTTTATCCATAGTACGTTCAACTACCTCTGTAATGTCTAAGAATCCTATACGATTTCGCAAGAAAGCGAAAACTGCAATTTCGTTAGCAGCATTTAAAACACATGGCATATTACCACCTTGCTTCAACGCTTCCATGGCAAGATGTAAGTTTCTAAACGTTTTAATATCAGGCTCTTCAAAGGTTAACTGGCTTATTTTACGAAAGTCGAAACGAGGATAATCATTGGCAATACGCTGTGGGAAAGCCATCGCATACTGAATGGGCAACTTCATATCGGGTAATCCCATTTGCGCTTTCATACTACCATCTTCAAACTGTACGATACTATGTATAATACTTTGAGGATGTATCACTGCTTGAATCTGATCGGGTTGCAAATTGAAGAGCCATTTTGCTTCAATCATTTCCAACCCTTTATTCATAAGAGTGGCACTATCAATAGAAATTTTAGCCCCCATACTCCAGTTAGGATGTTGCAGGGCATGATCACGCTTTACATTCACCAAAAAATTTGGCTTTTTGCCTAAAAAGGGACCTCCACTGGCAGTTAATACAATTTTTTCGATTTTATTTTTCTGCTCACCTACTAAACATTGAAAAATAGCGGAATGCTCGCTATCTACCGGTATGATAGGAACACGCTTCTCTAGTGCCATTTGCATAACTATATCACCAGCTACAACCAATGTTTCCTTGTTCGCAAGTGCAATAACTTTACCGCCTTCAATTGCTTTTAAAGTGGGCTTTAACCCAGCATAGCCAACAATAGCAGCCAACATCATATCATAATCTGGATAAGCTGCCGCAGCTACTAATGCTTCTTCACCAGCTGTAACTAAAATATTTGTATTCGCAAGACTTGCTTTAAGTGTTTCGTATTTACTCTCGTCGCCAATAACAACAATATCAGGCTTATACTTCAAAGCCTGCTCAGTAAGTAACTTAACATTGGTATGCGCTGTTAAAATAGCAACACTAAATAAGGAAGGATTAGCATCTATCACACTCAGAGCTTGTGTACCGATAGATCCTGTGCAACCAAAAATTCCAATACGCTTGGGCATGATCAATATAATTGGCGTAAAGATAACCGATACAAGCAACGTACCAATAAGTATAGCCACATAAATAATGTATATAGCCACAAAGCAGTCGTAAAAAAGATGCTTTCAATAATATAATTTGAATACTAATGGTACAAACTAAGCCTTACGGTAAATATAAATGCTAGCTCTGTTTGAGTTAAGATGTTGTGTTGTATTGGTATGTTATAAAAAAAACGCCTTATCTATCTAGATAAGGCGTTTAAAATAAGAATGGCGGCTACCTACTCTCCCGCATTGTGGT
>JBKBLG010000030.1:0-9312 GCA_046296295.1 Chitinophagaceae bacterium
TTAGAAGATATTGGTATGATGCGTATGCTACCCGGTATGACGGTAATTGTACCCTGCGATTTCAATCAGACCAAAGCAGCTACCAAAGCCATTGCCACCTACGAAGGGCCTGTATACCTGCGTTTTGGCCGCCCCAAATGGCCCAACTTCACAGCAGCAGATGGTAGCGATTTTGTAATTGGCAAAGCACAAATTTTAAACGAAGGAACAGATATTACCCTTTTCGCTTGCGGACACCTTGTTTGGAAGGCTATAGAAGCTGGCCGTATTTTAGAAGAAAAGGGCTATAGTGTAGAACTCATTAACCTACACACCATTAAGCCGCTCGATGAGGCAGCTATCATTACCAGCATACAAAAAACAGGTTGTGCTGTTACTTGCGAAGAACATAATATCCTTGGCGGCATGGGCGATGCAGTAGCACATGTTGCAGCAATGCATCATCCGATACCGATTGAAATGATAGGCACTAAAGATACATTTGGCGAAAGCGGCACACCAACACAGTTGCTAAAAAAATATGGTTTAGACACAGAACATATTCTTGCAGCTGCCGAAAAGGTATTGGCTCGCAAGCATAAGTAATCATCAACTTACAATAAGTGAATGGGGTTGGTGCAAAGCACCAACCCCATTCACTTATTACGAAGCTTACCATAAGATAACCTTACGGTAAATGCTTACGCAGCATTAGTTCTAAATTTCGCTTTTCTAAAAAAAAGCATTTCAGTAACGAAAATAAGTAACAAACTCACTGCCATAGTAGCAATTATCTTTCCCATAAAGAACACAAAATCGCCTACCTGCGTCCACTCTATTAACACCAAATATGTATGATGCAAAAAAGTGAGAATAACTACATAAGTAGCATAAGGCGCCCATCCTAAACTTTTAATGCTAGGTTCTACATAACTCAGCTCCGTACTTTCTTGAGGTAACAGAATATTTAATAAAAACGGGCGTATATAAGCAATCAACACACACGGAGCAGCATGCAAGCCAGGCCAGCCTGCGAAATAATCCATACTCAGCCCAAATACAAATGCAATAACCAACAGCCCCAAACGCGGCAAGTTAAACGGCAGCCATAGCAAAAATAAAAAATACAAAATAGGCTTCACGTATTGGTGTAATGCTGGCACCTTATCTAATACAAAAGCTTGCACCAAAATAAACAATACAAATCGTATAATATTTTTTAACAAAGTGCTCATATACTACTGTGCTTTCGGGGTTTGTGCTTCTAACTGTTTTTGCTCGCCATACAGCAAATTAGCAACCACGTAAGCATATTGCAAAGTGAAAAAGTTGGTACTTGTTTTTACCGTAAGGGTATAATAATTACTTGCTTTTTCGGCGGTTATATTCGCTACAGTTCCAATCATTAATCCGGCGGGGTATTCACTTAAATTGCTGGTAATCACCGTATCACCTTTTGCAACTTTAGCACTTTTACTAATATTATTTAACGTTACATATCGGGGGTCTTTACCATCCCACTCTACCATACCACTATAATTATCTTTTTTAAGCATGGCACTTACTTTCGAAAATCTGTTGAGTAAGCTCATTACACGAGCATAATTATCGCTTACCAACACTACTTTACCGACAATACCGTTAGGCCCTACAACAATCATATCTTTTTCTACACCTTGGTTACGACCGCGATATAGGGTAATGTAGTTTGCTTCATGATTAACATCGTTATTTACCACTTTAGCCGGTAGCCATAAAAACTTACGTACACGGCCTAAAGTATCTTTCGATAAGCTATCAATGTAAAATTGTTGGGTACTATCGGGCCCCTCAAAACTCATTGCCATCATGTTTTTTAGCCGTGCGTTTTCAGCAGCCAACTCTTCATTGGCCTTTTTGAGGTACAAATAGTCTTCTACTGTTTTATACTTTCCGGATACGTAACCTGTTACTTCGTTGGCCTTGTTAGCGAAAATAGCTTCGTGTGTACGGCTATACTTTATAAGCATTGCCCATGCAAAAATTTGCAGCAATACAAAGCTGAGAAGCGTAAAATAACGACGTATAAAGAGAAAGATATTACGCATGTAATTGTGCTATAACCAATCCGATTGTTTGCTGATGCAATGTTAGGCGAAAATGATAATGCTTTATAAAAATCCCCTCGTTGCAACAGAGGGGATTTTTTATTTACCGTAAGGTATATTACTTATCGCATCACAAAAGGATAACGTTGATAATTTTTGAGTGCTATTCCGGTGCCTCGTACCACGCTTTTTAATGGATCGTCGGCAATATGTACCGGCAATTTAATTTTTTGGCTCAAACGCTTATCTAAACCACGCAGTAGGGCACCGCCACCCGTTAAATATAAGCCACGGCGATAAATATCGGCTGCTAGCTCTGGCGGTGTGGTTTCAAGTGCCTTTAAAATGGCTTCTTCTATTTTAAAGATGCTTTTATCAAGTGCTTCGGCCACTTCTTGATAACTTACCATGATTTGCTTAGGAATACCTGTTACAAGGTCGCGACCATTCACCGGAATATCATCGGGTGGGTTATCAAGGTCTTTCATGGCAGCACCAATCTGAATTTTGATTTGTTCGGCGGTACGCTCGCCAATAAGTAAACTATGATAGCGGCGTAGTGCTTCCATAATATCGGCGGTGAACTCATCGCCGGCAATACGAATACTTTGGTCGCATACGATACCCGCCAAAGCAATTACGGTAATACCAGTTGTGCCTCCACCAATATCAATAATCATGTTACCTACGGGTTCTTCAACATCAATACCAATACCTAGTGCTGCGGCCATTGGTTCGTGTACCATATATACTTCTTTAGCACCGGCCTGTTCTGCACTATCGCGTACAGCACGTTTTTCTACCTCGGTAATACTACTAGGTATACAAATCATCATACGCCACGTAGGTGGAAATAATGGCTTTTTAGGATAGATCATTTTGATCATCTCACGAATCATTAGCTCGGCAGCATTGAAATCGGCAATTACGCCATCTTTCAACGGACGAACGGTGCGTATACTTTCGTGGGTTTTTTCGTGCATCATTAAGGCACGCTTACCTACAGCGAGTACCTCTTTCGGATTGTTGCGGTTAAGTGCTACGATGCTAGGCTCGTTCACAACCACTTCATCGTTATATATAATTAGGGTATTGGCAGTACCCAAATCCATTGCTATTTCTTGCGTAAAAAAGTTAAAAAGTCCCATTGATGTGGTATTCCTGAGGGGTTTGTAATGTGTGCAAAGGTGAACGAAATAAATCGAACAAACAAAGCCCAAAATTGTATCGCAGCAATAATATTTTGCTTGTTAACAACTTATTGGCGAATGTGTGTTCCTTACGGTAAATGAATAACTAAAATCGAGCCAAAATCTAATTTCATGAAGCGAACTCATACCCAATATCGTTACGATAGTACATGCCTTCGAAGTCTATTTGCCGTAAGGCAGCCTTGCTTAAAGCAACAGCATCGGTAATAGTTATTGCTGAACTTGTAACTGCGAGTACCCTGCCACCATTCGTTACCACTTGCTGTTGTTGCAATGTGGTACCTGCATGATACACCGTTGTTGTGGGCATATTGCTGAGTGCTACTTCGTTAAACGAAATGGGCAGCCCTTTCTGATAATTACCCGGATAGCCACCACTAACCGCCACAACTGTTGCAAAAGCTCCTTCGTTCATGGTAATGGTTACAGTATCGAGTGTTTGTTGGTGCATGTGCAAGAAGAGCGCTACCAAATCGTTTTGAAGGCGTGGCATTACCACTTCTGTTTCGGGGTCGCCCATGCGGCAGTTGTATTCAATTACCATGGGTTGGTCGCCTACTTTAATCAATCCGAAAAAGATAAATCCATTATAAGGAATGCCCTCCGCGGCAAGCCCTTGTATCGTTGGTTCAATAATGGTGTTGGTAACCTGCTGCATAAAAGCATTATTCATAAAAGGCACTGGTGTTACACAGCCCATACCGCCTGTATTAGGGCCTGTATCGCCTTCGCCTATGCGTTTATAATCTTTTGCATGACCAATTACTTGGTATTGCTTACCATTAGTAAGTACAAATACACTTACCTCTATGCCTGTTAAAAATGCTTCTACTACTACTTTGCTGCTGGCAGTGCCGAACTGTTGCCCAACAATCATTTGTTCAAAACTGTTTAGTGCTTCGGCATGTGTTTGTGCAATTACTACACCTTTTCCGGCAGCTAAGCCATCGGCTTTTAGCACAATAGGCAAGCTATGTGCTGCAATGTAGGCTTTGCCTGCCTCGTAATTATCGGCAGTAAATTCGGCATAGGCAGCCGTTGGTATACCATGCCGCTGCATAAATTGCTTGCTAAATGCTTTGCTACCCTCAAGCTGGGCACCTAAAGCACCAGGGCCTACCACAAAAAAATTCGGCTTGATTGCTTTGATTGCTTCAGATTGTTGTAACACATCGGCCAAGCCATGTACGAGCGGCTCTTCGGGCCCTACTACAACGATATCAATTGCGTGTTCAACGCAAAAAAGAATTACATCGTTAGCATTGCTGATATTGAGTGCAACATTAGTACCACAGGTTCGGGTACCTGCATTGCCAGGAGCAATAAATAATTGGCTGCAAAGCTTACTTGCTGCTATTTTATGTGCAAGGGCATGTTCTCTTCCGCCGCTGCCCAATAGTAAAATGTTCATGCCGCAAAGCAAATGATTTTTTGCAAGGTTATTTTAGTATGCGGCAACTTTATAATGGCCCAAGTTGCGGTTGCAACAAAATACTTTCAACACATGCTTGCGGCGATAAGCTTGCCGCCGCCGTAACCATTGCTGCAATATCGTTGGCTTCCATAATACGTTGCTCGCTAACACCAGAGCCAATCCAGCTATCGGTGTAAGCTGCCCCAGGATATACTGCCGTTACTTTGATGCCATATGGCTTTAGTTCTTCCCTTAAGTTTTGACTCAATCCGGCCAATGCAAATTTGCTGATGCTGTACGCACCTCCACCCTTGTAAGCCGCCAAAGAAGCAATAGAACAAACGTTGAAAATATGCCCATTTTGCTGTTGCATCATGGCTGGAAGCAAAGCTCTTGTTAAGTGATATGCACTCATTAAATTAACATCTAACATTTGCCGTAAGGCACCTTCGGGTTCATCGTGTACATTACCCGGTATAAACTGTCCGGCATTGTTAATTACAATATCGGGAGTAGCCATTGCTAAACAACTATGAGCAAAGTTTTTTACCGATGTTTCATGAGCCATATCAACGGCAAAAGTATGTACCACATGAGCAGGGTTGATTGCCAAGAGCTCAGCTTTTAGCACTTCTAACCCCACTATATTGCGAGCACAACAATAGAAATGTTGTTGGCCCTTACGGGCAAATGCTACCGCAATAGCCTTACCTAAACCCTTTGAAGCACCGGTGATAACAATATGCATACGATTGGTGTTAAACTTGAATACGCTCTCCAAAGCAACTTACCGCAAAGATGCTGTTAAATGCCCGATAAGCCGAATAGAAGCAGCATTTTGCAGTTAAAAAAACATGACATTCGCAGTATGAACCTGCCTTATCGCCATCTTTTCTTTGATTTAGATCATACCCTTTGGGATTTTGATACCAACAGTAGGCTAACACTGCAACACTTACATGAAAAGTATGCATTACAAACACGTGGCGTAAGTGATTTTGATACTTTCTTTGAACGCTACATACAACACAATGAACGCTTGTGGAAGCGTTATACCAATGGTTTTATGAAACAAGAAGAACTTCGTTGGAAGCGAATGTGGTTCACCTTACTTGATGATAAAGTAGCCGATGAAGCACTTAGCAAGCAACTATCGGTTGATTTTTTGGCAGGATTACCTGAACGCACAGCTTTATTCCCTTACACAGTAGAAATTCTTACCTATCTGCAAGCGAAAGGGTATAAGCTACACCTCATTACCAATGGTTTTGAAGAGGTGCAACACCACAAAATCATTCATAGCGGCATCAAACATTTTTTCACACATGTTATAACAAGCGAAGCTAGTGGCAGTTTAAAACCGCAAAAAGCAATTTTCGACTATGCTTTGCAGGCCGCTAATGCAACTGTTTCAGAAAGTATTATCATTGGCGATAATGAAGAAGCCGATATTGCTGGCGGCAACAACGCTGGTTGGCATACAGTTTGGGTGAATCACTTACAAAAGAAACCTACGGTAAAAGCAACGTACACTGTTACTAACTTAAAGGCTTTAGAAAGCATTTTTTAACCATCTATCATTTGCCGAAAGGCCAACATCACATTTTTTATGGCAGAAGATTTACATATTGTACAAGGCACTAAAACTGAACAATACGAGGCATTGTATCCACAAATAGTTGGTTTGCTAACCGGCGAAACCGATTTGGTGGCCAACCTTGCTAATGTTGCAGCAGCCCTAAAAGAACAATTCGGCTGGCTTTGGGTAGGATTTTATTTGGTAAAAGGCGACGAATTGGTACTTGGGCCTTTTCAGGGACCTATAGCGTGTACTCGTATTCGCAAGGGTAAGGGTGTTTGCGGCACGGCATGGGCACAAGCCGAAACACTTATTGTACCTGATGTTGAAGCATTTCCAGGACATATTGCTTGTAGTAGCTTGAGTAAAAGTGAAATTGTGATACCCTTAATACACCAAGGTGAGGTATGGGGCGTATTAGATATCGATAGCATTGCTTTAAACACATTTGATACAATAGATCAAACCTGGCTTGAGAAAATAGTAACCTTAATACAACCTGGATACTTTTAAAGGTTTAGTACATTTACGAAAAGTACATTTTATGATTATTACAACTACCAACACTATTGAAGGACGACCCATTAAAGTGTACCGTGGTATTGTTTCGGCTCAAGCGATTATTGGTGCTAATATTTTCAAAGATTTATTTGCAGGCATCCGCGATATCGTTGGTGGCCGTAGCGGTACGTACGAACGTGTTATTGAAGAAGGTAAGCAAAATGCAATGGCCGAATTGCAACAAAAGGCTGAAGCACTAGGTGCCAATGCTATTGTTGGCGTTGACTTAGATTTTGAAACAGTGGGTAACGGTGGTAGCATGCTTATGGTAGTTGCTACCGGTACTGCCGTAAGTGTTTAAATAGCTATACTTACGTAAATAAAAAGCCGCTCTTTGATATTACCAGCGGCTTTTTTGATTCAATTTTGAAAATTAGATGCTTGTTTAAAGCGCTGCCACCTCTACCTGTTCCGCTATTTGTGTTTTGGTAGACACGGTATAGGTTTTAGAGATTTTGCCATCTTCGCTACGTAAGGTTACATACACCAAGTTAGATGTAGCGTTTTCTTTTAGCAACTTCACATTTTGAATGGCGTTGGCTTTGTTATAAGTTTTTCTGAACAACTCTTCGCCATTGGCATCGGTAATTACAAGGGTAGGACGCTTACTATCAATAATGCTAGCATCTACTTTAATGTACAATGCTTCATCATCGTTCGATAGTACAGCTATGGGCAACGTTGCATTTTTATCGTTATTGTTATTACCTCCGGCAAATGCGTTACCTGCTACTACCACTTGTGCTAAAACGGCTAGAGATACGATTACTTTTTTCATACAAATACATTTTTTTGTTACTGAATAAAAACCAATTTTCAGTGACAGAGCAAATCGAACTATGGAAGCGTAATCGTTAAAAGTATGTTCGGCTAAGTATTCCGAATAAATGTTGTGTTGTACAATCTGTGCACGGTACAACCATTAATGCGTTAACAAGGCAAAAGTAACCCATGAAATAACTATCAGTGGTTAGTTTACAAGCATTTACCGTAAGGTTAACATGCTCTTTACAAACGAACGTTCGCTGTTCAAGTATTTACCTTTTATCGAAACACTTGAACAGAAATAAAAGAAGTGCGGTAGGAAATGTACTTTTGCTTACTAAACTTTGATGTATGCCCGGATTTGAATTGTTTGGTGCCGAAGAACGTAAGCATGTGAACGATGTGCTTGAAACCGGCATTTTAATGCGTTATGGGTTTGATGGCCCCCGTAAAGGCATTTGGAAAGCGCAGGAACTTGAAAAAGCAATTACCGAAGTTTTCGGTTGCCAATATGCTCATCTCACTAGTAGTGGTACCGCTGCACTTACTACTGCCATGGCAGCATTAGGCATTGGTGCCGGTGATGAAGTAATTATGCCAAGCTTCACTTTTGTGGCTAGTTTTGAAGCGGTACTTAGCGTAGGTGCCATTCCGGTATTGGTAGATGTAGATGAAACATTAACACTTAACCCTGCCGCCGTAGCAGCAGCTATTACACCGCGTACAAAATGTGTGATGCCCGTTCACATGTGCGGTAGTATGGCCGATTTAGATGCGCTTCAAGCAATATGCAATGAACATAAACTAATTCTTTTAGAGGATGCTTGCCAAAGTATTGGTGGTACTTATAAAGGCAAAAAACTTGGTACCATTGGCCATGCGGGTACCTTTAGCTTCGATTTTGTAAAAACAATTACTTGTGGCGAAGGCGGTGTAGTAATGACCAACAACCAGGAGGTATGGGAAAAAAGCGATGGCTATACCGATCATGGTCACGACCATAAAGGTGCTGACCGTGGTGCAGATTTACATCCATTTATTGGTTACAACTTTCGTATAAGCGAACTACACGCAGCTGTAGGCTTGGCACAAATACAAAAGCTCGATACTATTTTGGCTATGCAACGCCACAATAACAAGCTACTCCGTAGTTACTTAGAACAAATTCCAGAAGTTAGCTTTAGAGTTATACCTGACCCCGAAGGTGATAATGCTGCCTTCTTGAGTTGGTTCTTACCTACAGCCGAACTTATGCAAGCTTTTGTTACCGAAATGAAGGCACAAGGTATATTGGCAGGCAATTTTTACTGGTTCGATAACAATTGGCACTACATTAAAAAATGGCATCATTTAAAAGAAGCTGCCACTTTAAACCGTGTAAGTGATGCACAACGTGAGGCTTTACTAGCATTGGCTACACAAGACTTTAGCGTAAGCGATGCGGTAATGAGCCGCTGTATAAGTACTGCTATTAGTTTAAGTTGGACTGAGGAACAAATTCATGAAAAAGGTACCCAAATGGTAGCTGTATTACAAAAAGTATTAGCACAACAAACCGCTGCTGTATAAATATTTACGTAAGTAATAGCAACAATAAAAGAGGCTGTCTCAAAACTAAGAAATAGCCTCTTTTTTTTGTTGTATGGTTACCTATACTTGCCAATAGTAGTTTATAGAGTTGGATAATTTTTTCTGACTCAGGGGTTGTATGGCAGT
>JBKBLG010000031.1:0-5270 GCA_046296295.1 Chitinophagaceae bacterium
TGCTTTAGCAAGCAAGCACCGCGACTACCCAAGGCACCATCGGCATACACTTTAATTCCTTTCACCCATAAGCGATCAGTAACATAAGGCCCTTTCGCTAAATAACGATTGTAGTTAGCAGTATCATCGCTCAGCATCACATACAAGCGTTGTTGTAGTTTATTTGCTTTGTGCAAAGCATCAATTTGGGCAACATCGTTGTACATCAAGCCACAGTCGGTAATGGTAGTTAAGCCCATAGCAACACAATTGCGTTGTGCCGCCAATAGCCATTTTTCGTAATCTTCCGCAGTTGCAGCAGGAATTTTAGCTGTCACCAAATCAACTGCATTATCAATCAACACGCCTGTTAACAAGCCATTTTTGGTTTCAACAGCACCACCCACCAGCCTTGTGCTGGGCGTAATGCCAGCTAATGCCAATGCTTTAGCATTAGCAATAGCAGCATGACCATCGACCCGTGTAAGCAACACAGGCTTATCAGGAAACAACTGGTTGAGTAAGCTATTATCAGGATATTGTTTGTCGGCAAATAAGTTTTGATCCCAACCTCTGCCACGAATCCATGTTTCTTGCGGGTGCCTTACGGCAAATGCTTGTACACTATCTACAATAGCTTTCCAACTATCCATACCAAACAAACTCACTTGAAACAAGCCTTGACCATAACCAACAAAATGAGCATGCCCGTCTATAAACCCAGGATAAATAAACTGTTGCTGTGCATTCACTATACTGTCACTAGTATAAGCAGCAAGTATAGCACTATCAGAGCCTAGTGCAACAATGTTACCATCATTAACTGCAAAAGCTTGCACTTGGGTAAATGCACTATCTACAGTATATACTTGTGCATTATGCACAATCAAATCTACCTGCTGCTTTTTGCCACATCCCATCAACATTAAAAAAAAGCAGCTGAACACAGTTATTCTTTGTTTCATAGTGCAAAAATTACAGCATTTACGTAAGTGCATCAGAGTTTTCGGTCAATAGTAAATTGTACCATGCTGCAACCGAACACAACTATTTTTGTTCTTTAATTATGCAACACACAGTTTTAATTACAGGCGGCACAGGCACTATCGGAAAAACCTTAGTGCCATTACTCTTAGCAAAAGGATATCGCTGCATTTTGCTTACCCGCACACCACAGCGTTACAACAATACCCCACAAATAACATATGCCCATTGGGATGTAAAAAAGCAGACCATTGATCATGGTGCTGTTACAGCGGCCGACTATATTATACACATGGCTGGTGCTGGCGTAGCCGACGAACGCTGGACGGCAGCTCGAAAAAAAGAAATTGCCGATAGCCGTACACAAAGCAGCGCATTATTAGTAGATGCCCTACAACGTAACAACCATAGAGTAAAAGCCTTTATCAGCGCAAGTGCTATTGGTTGGTATGGCCCCGACACTACTTTGAGCCTACAAGAAGGTTTTGCTGAAAAAGATCCTGCATTTAACGATTACCTCGGTACTACCTGCCTTAAATGGGAACAAAGTGTTGCACCGATTGAAACACTTGGGATCAGATTGGTAAAATTGCGGACTGGCATTGTATTGAGTAACGCTGGCGGCGCTTTGGTAGAATTTAAAAAGCCATTAATAGGTGGCATTGCGGCCATCATGAGTCATGGGCAACAGATGGTGAGTTGGATTCATGTAAGCGACCTTGCCCGAATGTACCTCTTCGCACTTGAGAACAATCAATTGTTTGGCAGCTACAACGCGGTAGCACCTCAGCCAGTGAGTAACAAAACACTTACACTTACGTTAGCAAAAGCTATCCGCGGAAAGCTATTTATACCAATACATGTTCCCGCATTTTTACTCAAGCTCATTTTAGGTGAAATGAGCATAGAGGTTTTAAAAAGCACCACGGTAAGTAGCAAGCTCATTCAGCAAAAAGGGTTCACATTCAGCTATCCAAATATAACAACAGCCATCGCAGCCCTTACGAGCCAATAGATTGCACTTTACAGCAAGAATAAACCAGCTTGTAAGGCTTTTTGATATTGCCTAGTTTTAAATTGATAGAGGTGTGGTGCTTTGTAAGCCACACCTGTTACTTTTTCCGGCAACTGTTGAATAATGCCGGTAGCCATAATTTTTCTTTGAAAATTTCGGCGATCTAATCGCCTACCCAACAACGTTTCATACATACGATGCAACTGCGGCATGGTGAATTTCTTGGGTAGTAAATTGAGCCCCACGGGTTGAAAATGTAAGCTTTGCCGCAACTTCTCTAACGCTTTAGTAATCATCAACCCATGATCAATGTACATTTTTGGCAAATCGTTCACCGGCCACCAAGCACAAGTACTCGCAGCATCGGGTTGCAGATGCACTTTTGAATATTCTACCAACGCATAATAACCGATAGAAATAAAACGGTCGAGCAGCCAGCTACCAGCAGCATCAATGCCATTTTGTTGGAGTACATTCCCTGAAAACTTATGTTGCTCACGTTGTGGGTCTCCAAATACTTCGAACTGACTTAAAAAAACATGATTCAACCCCGTTCTTTCTTTGAGCACCCGTGTAGCCGCATCAATTAAGCTTTCTTGACGCCCTACAAAGCCCCCTGGCAATACTTTATCTTTCGTATACCAACTTTCGAGCAGCAAAACCTTCAATTCATTATCGTGAAAACCAAAAATCACACAATCTACACTTAGATGTGGTAGGTAGCGCTTATGCCCATTATCAAATAATGTTTGTAGTTCACTCATGTATTGCTTAACCCTAGTTTGCTATGCACAAGGTAAGTGAATATTAAATTTTAACAACCATCAAATATGGAAACTATCGTTTTACATAAAACCAACATAAGCTTAAACGTTACCTTTGCAGCCCCGTATGGCGGCTACATTTACGTAAGTACCTTACGGTAAATAAAAATTCGATCGATGCAATCACCCAAAAGATATTTAGTTACAGCAGCACTACCCTATGCCAATGGTTTAAAACATATTGGGCATTTAGCAGGTGCCTACTTACCCGCCGACATTTATGTTCGCTTTTTAAAAGCCCAAGGCAAAGATGTAGTTTTTGTATGTGGTAGCGATGAGCATGGCACAGCTATTCCCATACAAGCCATGAAAGAAGGCACTACCGCACAAGCCATTATCGATAAGTATCACCCCATTATCGAACAAAACTTTAAAGATTTAGGTATCGCTTTCGATATTTATCATCGAACATCATCGCAAGTACATCATGAAACAGCACAAGCATTTTTCAAAAAACTGAACGATGCTGGCGAGCTTGAAGTAAAAACAACAGAACAATATTTCGATGAAAAAGCACAAACTTTTTTGGCAGACCGCTTCATTAAAGGAACCTGCCCGAACTGCGGCCACGATAGTGCTTATGGCGACCAATGCGAAAAATGCGGTACAAGTTTAAGTCCTGAAATGCTCATTAACCCTGTAAGCACCCTCAGCGGAGAAGCACCTATTAAAAAACAAACTGCTCACTGGTACCTTCCTTTGAACCGTCACGAAGATTTTTTACGCAAGTGGATTTTAGAAGAACATAAAAACGATTGGCGTGCCAATGTTGTAGGACAATGCAAAAGTTGGATAGATGGCGGCCTACAACCCCGAGCAGTAACAAGAGATTTAGATTGGGGCGTGAAAGTGCCCGTTGCCGATGCCAATGGCAAAGTACTGTACGTATGGTTCGATGCACCTATTGGTTACATATCTGCTACCAAGCAGTGGGCATTAGATCATGGCAAGCAGTGGGAACCATATTGGGAGAGCAACGATACGCAATTAGTACATTTTATTGGGAAAGACAATATTGTTTTTCATTGTATCATTTTCCCAATCATGTTGAAATTACATGGTAATATTTTACCGGCCTTTGTGCCCGCCAACGAATTCATGAATTTAGAAGGCGATAAAATGAGCACCAGTAGGAACTGGAAGTTAGAAATGCAAGATTTTATCGACGACTTTGTGAACAAAGAAAACGGTGGACCACAACTTGCCGATGCATTACGCTACTACCTTACCAGCATAGCCCCTGAAACAAAAGATAGCGAATTCACTTGGAAGGGCTTTCAAGATGCAGTGAATAATGAACTTGTAGCTGTATTTGGCAATTTTGTGAATCGCAGTTTTGTACTCATGCACAAATTATGTGGTGGCAAAGTACCACCATTTATTGCCGCCCTGCAAGATGAAACCGATCAATGGTTAATACAAGAAATTACCACTACCAAACAAAAAGTAGAACAACTTCTCAGCGATTTTAAATTCCGCGATGCACTCTTTGAAGTAATTAATTTGGCACGCAGCGGTAACCAATACTTGCAAAAAAAAGAACCTTGGAAGAAAGCAAATAGTACCGAAGCCAATGCACAGCAACTCATTAACAACTGTATGCACCTTAGCTTACAACTAACCGCTAATCTTTCCATTTTAATACAACCCTTCTTACCCAATACAGCCCGCAAAATGTTGTATATGATGAAGGTGGTTGAACGCATGCTAGCTTGGGAAAATGCAGGCAGCTTAAAATTGTTAAGTGTAGGCTACAGCTTGCGAGCACCTGAATTACTCTTCAGAAAAATTGAAGATTTTGAGATAGAACATCAAGTAGCAAAACTAAAAGCAGGACTAGCCAAAGCCATGGAACAAAACAACAATAGTAGTAGCAGCACCAACCAAGCCACAACACCAAGTGTTACAGCCGTAAAACCTGAAATACAATTCGACGATTTCGCCAAAATAGATATTAGAATTGGCACCATTATCAGTGCCGAAAAAGTGCAAAAGGCCGACAAACTACTCAAACTAGAAGTAGATTTAGGTTTTGAAACACGCACCATTGTATCGGGTATTGCCATGCATTTTACGCCCGAAGCTATTATAGGCCAGCAAGTAAGCGTAGTAGCTAATTTAGCGCCCCGCAAAATGCGTGGTATTGAAAGCCAAGGTATGATTTTAATGGCCGAAGATGCTAATGGCAAGTTGCATTTTGTGCACCCAACGCAAGCCATTAATGCCGGCGCAGGGGTTAGTTAAATGTTGTAACGCCTTACGGCAAATGAAAATACAGCTCAGCAATATAAATCACTCCCTAGGGAGTGATTTTTTATTCGATGCAAGTAATGGCTACCCTCGAAACTAAGGGCGAAAATACCGCCCGTTTAATTCAAAAATTCGCACCGTTTAAAAAATTATGATTGATGCAATAATACGAAGCGTTCAATTGTAATCATAAAAAACAAGCTTTAAAGGCATTTTAA
>JBKBLG010000032.1:0-5020 GCA_046296295.1 Chitinophagaceae bacterium
TCGGGCTTGACGTTATAAATTTGGCTTATGAATAAAACATCAGCAATATTGGAATCACTGAGCTTTGGTTTTGGGCTGACAGTCCTCAAATGCCCAAACTGACAGCAAGCCTCGAACGTTGCACGTAATAAATTCCAAATTTGGTTTTCAGGTTTTTACTTGGTTCTATTTTGGTTGACAAACTTTCATTTGGACTGTTACGAATAGCTGAAGCATTTCTGTTTGACAGTATTTCGCTTTGTTTGAAATTTTAGTTTGATGCCTCTCCTACTTTCATTTATCGTAGACATTTTTAGCTTGACAAAAAAGTAATTTGATGTTTACTGTTCAGTTGCTTTACAAAAGCTTCATTCGGACTTTGAACGTAGCGAATGGTATTTTTTAATCTAGTTTTTCTATCTGTAGCAACATTTCGGTTGACAATGAAGCGCAATTCATGGCTTCAAAATGGGTTGACGCAACACAATTTAGCATTTACCGTAAGGACAAAAAGACAAAATTGAATGTTGCTACTTTGACAATGGTTTTAGTAGACAGCATTTGCAGCGTAATTACCTTTCATCCGTTGCTGGTAGACGAAACTCGTCTACCACGAAGTTTTACTACGTGCAACAAAAGCATTTGTGTCATTGCAGGTGTTGTACTAATCCTCAACTTTTGAACTTTTATCAACTTTTGTTCCAGCTGGACATTTTCTAATCATCAAATGAACTAATTTTCATCTCTAATCTAACGCCAAGCATTTGTTGTGACTGACGGTAGCGAAGCTGCAACTACACAAATGCACGAACGTTGTAGGTAACCCTATGACTAACAACCCAAAGTGGCAGGAAAAGTATCGAAAAACAATGCGGTCTGATGCAGCAAAATTGATACAAAATTTGTCAACAATAATTTATTAAACGTAAGGACTATGAAAAAGCTTCTATTTTCCCTTTTCATTTTAACGACCTTCTGCTTTGCAAAGTGTGAAAAAGACAAAATCGACTTTAACGGGCTTCCTACAGCCACCCAAGAAGGGAAAAATACTCTTGGATTTCTACTTAACGGACAACCGTGGACTCCCAAAGGGTTTAATGGAACAGCCAATCTGAGTATCGATTTTGACCCAGGATTAAGAAATGGAATATTTAGTATATCCGCATATAGAATTATTTCAAATAATGACCGGTCATATTTTGGGATAGGGGTTAATGATAGCATAAACACTTTAACTCCCCCAAAGACATATTCTCTTGGGAATAACTCATTGTACGGTATTTATTTTTCTGACAACAACTGCACGTTTGATTATTTTGACAACACCATAACGAGGACGGGGATGCTAACCATAACAAAACTTGACCGAACAAACAGAATTATTTCGGGAACCTTCAATGCCACGGTATCAAAAAACGGTTGTACGATAATTTCGATTACAGAGGGCCGTTTTGACATGAAATTTTAATCACATTTTTTCTATAACCAAAGCTATCGACTATGAAAAGGAATTTATTTCTGACGGTTATCGGTATTTTCCTGCTGCTGAAAAATATTGCCGCACAAGTTGACACCAGCACAACTCAAAAGCTGCTGCAATATATTATGCAGCCATTAGACAAAAATCAAATTCCTACAGGCTTTCTTGAAGAATATGGCTGCCCTATGCTGCCTATGGCCACATTTAATGGCACACTTACAGATAGCAACAGAATAGATATGCATTTATGGAGAACTTTATATTTTCAGTTGCAAACAAGCTGGACGAAAACAACAAGTAACCCACTACCGGCAATAACTACTGTAAATTAGACAATAAAAAATAACTCCGGAGACACAATACTTATCCCGCTGCTAATTGGTAGTTACAGCACGGTAAAATCAAATGCGTTTTCAGCCAACCTGCTCTCTTACAACAGCAATACCAATCAGGTACATGATGTTCAGGGCAGACCAGAAAGTCCATATAACACGAATAATCTATTTGCAGCCTCTCCGGTAAGAAAGGAAACCGTACGTGGAACGGAAACATTTATAATCAAATCAAATGCAATATGGAATAACACTGGCAAAACAATTAGCTCATTACAAATTGATTTTGCTAATGGCGAGGGTTTTCAAAATGTAAGTATTGGCACACCGATAACAATCAGCTATACTGATACAGGCTATAAACGCTGGACTATAAAAGTTACACTCAATGACAACAGTATTTTACAGTGCTATAACGATTATAATGTGTTGAGAGCTTCATCCGGTTCTGCAAGGTATCAAACTCCGCAAAGCACCGTTCCTACATGGGGGCTTGTAAATCCGGTTGCAGGTGTGCATAGTGGTGCCACAATTTGGGTTAATTTCAGTAATCTTAATCGAACAAACACACTGCGTAAGCCGCTAATTGTAGTGGAAGGCTATGATGTAAGTACGGTTGCACCAAACTTGCAATGGAATTATTGGATTGGAGATTTTATTCAAGCAATTTCTACTGAACCAGGAAATACATACGATTTTAATGGTGCTCTTGACGATGTTGCCGGGTACGACCTTGTATTTATTGATTTCAATGACGGGGCTGATGATATTGTAAGAAATGCCGCCATTGTGCAGGAAGTAATCAACCGGGTAAATGCCAACAAAGTAAATGATAACAGATTTGGCAACATACGCCAGCAAAATGTGGTTATGGGGCTTAGCATGGGCGGTCTTTGTGCACGGTATGCATTAGCGAACATGACAAAAAACTTTCCCGGAACACCTACAGAAACAAGATTACTTATTACACATGACAGTCCTCACCGTGGAGCTAATGTTCCCTTAGGATTGCAGTATATGATTAGAATGATGGGCGAGGTGCAATTATTCGGAACAGGTATCAGGGATATTTTCCCGGATTATGATGATGCCATCGGCTTATTGAATGCACCTGCAACACAACAGCAATTGTTATACAGGGCAACTACTGCAAACAATTTCGCCAATAATGTATTCCTCGATGCTACATACAGGCCAATGATAACCTTTAGTCCATCAGACCCTCAACCCACTTATCGGTTTATTGCAACAGCCAATGGAAATGAATGCGCCAATCCTTTGTTTAATCCCGGTAGGACATTTATCAACCTCGGAGCAGGAGTAAGTGCAGGCATTTATGGCAGATTACTGTTTTTCAGAGTGCCGATACTAACTTACAGGCTAGCCGCCGAAGTAGAAGCCTATGCCTTACCCAATAGTGGTTCAACCAATAAAATTGCCAGAGTTTATACCATCAACAATCTTAGGCTTTTTGGTTTTATTAATATTTTCAGGGAGCTGTATAACAATACAGCTTTTGCTCCCGGTAATCATCTAGCTGTCGATGGAGTACCGGGTTCAACTTCTCCTCTGCTTGATGTGGAAGCATTAAATGAAATCACTAATCTACCAATATTTGCTGCCAGTTTGTATGTGTCATTCCCGCTTGGCCCGTTCTTGGGTGGCTACTTTGGAATTTATGCTTATAACGCCGGGGTTTCTATAAACTTTACATTTGTTCCGGTTGGGAGTGCATTGGATGTATCTCCTTATAACAATAATGTATTCTCTCAAAAATATGTGAACGGTACAAACCAGAACTTCCCCTCTTCATCAGAAACATTTATTGCACAGGAAACAGTTCAGAACAATCCATTGGTGTCAAATAACGTCCATATTCGGTTTACAGCAAGAAATTGCCAATGGTTATACAATGAAATGGAAAATTTAAACAATAATCTGAATTGCTCGAATGAATGCTCCAATCCATATTATGTTGGTGGAAGAACAACACTTTGCACCAGTGAAACATATTTTGTACCCGGACTTCAGAGAGGGGCTACTGTAACATGGTCTGCTTCGCCTTCGGGTATTGTTAATCTAAGCTGTACAACTTGTACTTCAACCACTTTAACAAAGGTCTCGAATGGAATTGTAACATTGACAGCTACATTAAACGGAGCTTGCGGTGGCGGAACTATCCAACTTCAAAAGACAATTCAGGTAGGAACACCTGTAGTAAGCTGGCCAGAAGTTGTTTATCCCATTACAAGTAGTGGCTGTTTACCTATGGGCTTCAATGTTTCCTATCAATCATTTATAGACCCACAAATGCCGAACGGTTCACTAATTTGGGGGTATTTTGAAGGTGCGACAGGCGGTAATTTAAACATTGTAAATACTGGTGCAGGCAGCGGTACTTATCAACCAATTAGAATACAAAACACACAACAGTATAATCGCATATATGTCGCTGGAGAAAATGAGTGTGGTGTTGGTACACCAGCAATAAGAATTTTTGAATTTTCTTCCAATTGCGATGGAGGTCCGGACGTTGAATATAGATCCAGTCAAACACCAGTAGTTGGCGTAAAATCAAAGTTCACTACTGTTAATATTTTTCCAAATCCAGCCACAAATAGGTTTTCGATAACTCTGCCTGACAATCTAATTGGCGGACAACTTATAATTCTTTCACTTCAAGGAAAAATTATGAAATCGGAAAAAGTTGTTACAAATAATTTTAACGTCGAAGCGACCAACCTTGCATCGGGGGTGTACATTGTTGAAATTAAAAATAAAGGCAACTCCTTCAGACAGAAAATTTTAATTGCACGATAAAGTATATTTATTCAAGAGCCTCGTATTTTCGAGGCTCTTTTTTAAGTCTTGCTATTTCTATAACAAAGTATTAAAGGTGCGACAAGAAGGGCTACCTACAACAAATGTATTGCCAAAATGCAGGTTGACGGAAGCCGTGTTTCAACTGTTGTAATTCTATTGAGCAGCATATCCAGCTTGACCTTATTTATTTAGCTATGTGCATATCATCATCTTTTTTATCTTTACTCAGCATCAGTTAGCCGGGGCGGACGGAATTCTATTCCCTGCACTTCGGCAATACCTGGCCGTTATGTGCTATTTTGGAACGGTAACAAACAACCATTAAAATATATCAATGGGACTATTTGACAAACTATTTGGAGGAAAAAAGAAGGACGACAGCGGACCGATGCCAACTCGGAATCTG
>JBKBLG010000033.1:0-4526 GCA_046296295.1 Chitinophagaceae bacterium
CATGATTTTATTTTCATTTTCTATTGATTAAAAATTCGACAATTCACCAGTTGATTTTCAACGCTTAATTCATTTATAGTTGTAGCCTCTAAACAAAATTTCGCACAACGTAAAGGGCTTGCCGAAGTACGGGTATTAGTATTCCGTCCGCCCGGTACCGATGATGATTGAAAAACTGATGATGAAGTTAACAAACAAAAGCTAAATAGTAAATATCCAGCCCGATATGAAGCACAATAGCGAACAAAAAGTTGAAGATAACTTCCGTCTGCCCGTATTTTGGCAAACCCCCTGTTGTACGTTCGCCCTTCTCCTCTGTATTCTATAATGTGGGTCTGTGTCCAACCGCAGAGTGTTGCCTGTGCGTTGGCACAAGGTAGGCTCTTTTGCAAGGTTGGCTTTTGTGTGTCGGTTTTTTGTGCCTTGCAAATGTGCCTGAATTGGTGCGTCGGCTAAATTTTCACTGGCTTTTTATTTTCGTCAATTGCAACAAATGTAAAAGTTCCGGTAATAGCTTTGACCCGCCCTTCTTTATACATCTCCTCTATAAATATTTCTACTAAAACTTTAAGGCTTGTATTACCAA
Organism: Chitinophagaceae bacterium; assembly: GCA_046296295.1. Lineage (GTDB taxonomy): Bacteria > Bacteroidota > Bacteroidia > Chitinophagales > Chitinophagaceae > UBA10646. The sequence goes on from JBKBLG010000033.1 coordinate 587, forward strand.
TATATATAACCTTACCTACCAATTCTATAATAGTCCCAGCAGGTATTGGTTTTGTGAAATCTATTCTGTCGGAAGAAACAGTAACTACTTTTTTTCTTGTAAACCTCGTTGCAGTAATAAATGCTACTTCGTCCATCAGGTGCATGGCTGTACCACCAAATAAAGTATCGTAGTGGTTGGTGCTGTCTGGAAAAACAGCTTTGAATATTCTTGTAATAGATTGCTCTATTTTTTCATCATTGGTTATCATTATACTGCATTTTCAAGGGCTATAAAATTTACTAATTGTCCTTTCTTGTTAAAAATGGGGTAACCCTCAATATGGCAAGTGTACAACATTCCATCTTTACGGTAATTGATAATGTCGCAGCCAAATGGTTGTTGCTTCTCAACAGCTATTTTAATATGCTTTCTCGAAGCCTTAGCAGTTTCTTCTCCTTGAAAGATTTTTGGATGCCTGCCAATTACTTCATCTGGTCGGTAGCCATTCATATTATAGATATTCTTTGTTGCAAAAACAATTTCTAAACAAGGATTGGTTACTAAAATCGTTTTGTTTTCCCATATTATGCAATTGTCCAGGCTTCTATCAAGTATGGTATCCCAGTTATTAACTTTCATCAATTGTTGCAAAGCATTAATGTCACTTGCAAACTCCTTTCTTCTGAATGTTCCTTCCATTACTATATCCCAACATAAAAGTGGATGTGCCATAATCCTATTTGTAATAATGAGCTAAACGTAATACAGGAAATTGCTTTTGTGCCAAGGCAAATCCACCAAATAAAACACCGCAATACACCACGTCTCCAAGAAAAGTGCCTTTCAAAAATGGAATACCTGCAGCATAGCATGTTATCAATCCATCAAAAGTTTGAGGATAGAAATTACTGCCAAGCCATACCCCAAAATTACTTACAAGAAAAAAGATAACTGTAGAAGTAATTGTAGCAGCCAACATCGTTTTTAAATTTATCTTTTTGAAAATAAAAAGGGCTGCAAAAACGATTAATAGATAACTACCGTACTGCCAGTAAAAGCCTGAATAAAACCATGTAAATTTTGGATAGTATTGAGCATAGATTACATTGTTGATAAATAAATCGCTCAACCATGTGGCGGCAATTGGCACTACCAATGCTAACCATTTTTTCTGAAAGTGGGCTGCACCAAATAAACTAATAGCACCCAATGGTGAAAAATTAGGCATGTGGGGAATGATGCGGCTGAAAGCGGCAAGTAAAATCATTGCTGCTAACACACTAAAGCGAATATTGATTTTTTGTATTGTCATATTGAGCAATTATATCTTTTTGTGATAAGTAATAAAGTATTATTCCGATTTTTTCATTCTTGAAAAAGGGTAGCCGTTGCAACCTTTTCTTGGATTTCCTCTGTCCGCCGTTGCTTTATTCTGAGCTTCCTCTATAGTTTTAGCATTATAAACAGACAGACAAAAACCCCAATGATAAGGCTCCATGTTAGTGAACTGCATGTAATCTATCCGGGTATATAATTCTCTTTCACCGGGATTTGATATATCGTTTTTAGCAAGCAGGTATTGGGCTAAAGTATCTGACTTAATGATATGATACTTTACATTAGGATGCTGTGTCCAAACTGTATCATTGATGGTATAGCGTATTCCATAATCATCGGTAAAACTTCCTTTCAACAATAATGGAATAGTGTCAGCATCTGCCTTTGCTGTATGCTTAGACAGTTTACTGGAAGTGCAACTACATAGGAAGATTGCTATTAAAATAACATTTACAATTCTCATTTTACTTACACTTAAAGATATACTCTTACGAACCACAACTAACGCAGCCGTCTTCCATACTACAACTTGGTCCATCAATTTGTGCAGGTTCAATGTCATTTATATTTTCTGCGTTTTGAGTGTTGATGTTTGGTATTACTGGCTCTGTTTCTTTACTGCCTTCTTTTTCCACCGTAAACTGTACTGCCTGTGCAGCAGCTTGTGTACGCAGGTAATACATGCCTGTTTTCAAACCTTTCTTCCAGCCATAAAAGTGCATAGAAGTAAGCTTGGAAGTTGTTGGATTATCTACAAATAAATTTAATGATTGAGATTGGCAGATATAAGCCCCACGGTCGGCAGCCATATCAATAATATTGCGTTGCTTAATTTCCCAAACAGTTTTGTAGAGTTCTTTTATATCTGACGGTATTTCTTCTATGTTCTGAATAGAACCATTTGCAGCAATTATTTTATTCTTCATTGCATTGTCCCATAAGCCAAGCTGTACAAGGTCTTTAAGCAAGTGCTTGTTTACAATAATAAATTCTCCACTTAAAACCCTTCTTGAATAAATGTTGCTGGTATATGGTTCAAAACATTCGTTGTTTCCAAATATTTGCGAAGTTGATGCTGTTGGCATTGGTGCAACCAATAAGGAATTTCTTACGCCATATTGTTTTACCTCTTCTTTTAATGTTGCCCAATCCCAGCGGTCTGTTGGCGTTACCCCCCACATGTCAAACTGGAATATTCCTTTTGATACAGGCGAACCTGCAAAGGTTTCATACGGACCATGTTCTTTTGCCAAATCTTTACTAGCTGTCATTGCAGCAAAGTAGATGGTTTCAAAAATGTTTTTATTTAACATTTTTGCCATTTCACTTTCAAAAGGCAGTCGCAATAAAATAAATACATCAGCCAAGCCCTGTACTCCCAAACCAATGGGGCGATGTTTCATATTGGATACTCGAGCTTCTTCAACAGGGTAATAATTATTATCAATAACTGCATTTAGGTTTTTGGTTACATAATAGGTTACTTCATATAGTTTGTCAAAATCAAACTTTCCATCAATAACAAATCGAGGTAAAGCGAGTGAAGCCAAATTACATACAGCTACTTCGTCCGGTGATGTGTATTCTATAATTTCAGTACAAAGGTTACTGCTTTTAATGGTACCTAAGTTTTGCTGGTTACTTTTTCTATTAGCGGCATCCTTATATAGTATATATGGTGTGCCGGTTTCAATTTGAGATTCTAAAATTTTAAACCATAAATCCTGTGCTTTAACAATTTTTCTAGCCTTACCTTCATGCTCATATTTAGTGTATAGTTCTTCAAAGGCCTCTCCCCAACATTCGCTTAATCCAGGCGCTTCATTTGGGCAGAATAAACTCCAATCCTCATTTGCTTCTACGCGTTTCATAAATAAATCACTCACCCACAACGCAAGAAATAAATCCCTTGCACGCAATTCCTCTTTACCATGATTTTTTCTTAAATCTAGAAATTCAAAGACATCGGCATGCCACGGTTCCAGATAAATTGCAAATGCACCTTTACGTTTACCGCCACCTTGGTCAACATACCTTGCAGTATCGTTAAAAACACGGAGCATTGGGATTATGCCGTTGCTTGTGCCGTTTGTACCACTAATGTAGCTACCTGTGGCTCTAATGTTATGTATTGCCAAACCAATGCCACCGGCACTTTGCGAAATTTTTGCAGTTTGTTTCAATGTTTCATATATGCCTTCAATACTATCCTCTTTCATAGTCAGTAAAAAACAGCTACTCATTTGCGGTTTGGGTGTACCAGCGTTAAATAAGGTAGGCGTGGCATGAGTATACCAACGTTCACTCATCAAATGATATGTTTTAATTACTTCATCTATGTTGTGCTTGTGAATACCTACCGCAACTCTCATGTACATATGCTGTGGTCGTTCAGCAATCTTCCCGTCAATTTTCAACAGGTAAGATTTTTCCAATGTTTTAAAACCGAAATAGTCAAACGCATAATCCCTGTCGTAAATAATGCTGCTATCGAGAATGTGTATCGTCCTGAAAATAGTTGACAGTTTTTTGTTTTTAATCCTGCGACAGGTTTACGGTTTATTGTTAGTCCTGTTATTGATTTACATTTTAAAGTTAGGGTAAGTAGATGAAAAAAATA
>JBKBLG010000034.1:0-2455 GCA_046296295.1 Chitinophagaceae bacterium
ATGGGTGCAAGATACCAACAAAAATTACGATTTGTACTTGTAGCAAGTTAAATGCTTACCAATACACGTCTTCAAATAAGCTGATGTCTGAAGCACTGTTGCCCTTGAGTGTTATGGCAACCACATCAAATTGCAGCAGTTGCCATTTTGGGTTTGCTTCCATATAAATAGCTGCTGCCTGCTTTAAAAGTTCCATTTTTTTCTGATTAATTGCTTGTTCGGGCAGGCCATAAGTATGGTTAGTTCTTGTTTTTACTTCAACGAGGTGTAGGCAATTATTTTTTGTGGCAATAATGTCAATTTCTAAATGTTTATGTCGCCAATTTCTATGTAGTATGGTATAACCCTGTTGCGTTAAAAAATTTACCGCAAGGTGTTCTCCTAAAGCACCTACTTGCAAATGTTTTGATTCTGCCATAGCCTCATTATATTGCTCGCTCAAACAACAAGCATGTCGTTACAATACGGAGCATATTTATTACAAGGCAAGATACAACCTTATGCATGGGGTGGTTATACTTATATCAAAAAATGGTTGGGTGAAGTGCCCGATACTCATACACCAAGTGCAGAATATTGGCTAGGGGCACATCCGCTGGGGGTTAGCAAGTTGGTAACCGAGCAAGGATTAGTAGGGTTAGATGAAGCCCTTGCGGTAAATAAAGAAGCTGTTTTAGGGAAAAGAGTAGTACAAACTTTTGACACACTGCCCTATTTGTTCAAGCTTTTAGATGTAAGAGAAATGCTTAGCATACAGGTGCATCCTACCAAAGCAGCGGCTGAGGCTGGTTTTGCGGCCGAAAATGCACAAGGTATTCCGGTTAATGCTTCGAATCGTAATTATAAAGATGCGAACCATAAGCCAGAAGTAATGGTAGCCATCAGCGAGTTTTGGTTGTTGCATGGCTTTAAAACACCAGCTTTATTACAGGAGGTTTGGGAGCAGTTTCCTGTATTACAGCCGTTGGCTACGGTATTTGAACAAGGTGGTTACAAGGCTTTGTATGAAAAGGTAATGACGATGCCTGAAGCCGAAGCCGATGCCTTACTCAACGTGTTAATAGCCGATGCTAAGGAGGCGAAGGTCGCAGGTTCTATTACACAAAACGATCCACGCTGGTGGGTACACAAATACTATAGTAACGGGGCACCGGTTCAAAATATCGATAAAGGTATTTTCTCTATCTATCTGCTCAATATTGTGCATGTAAGTCCGGGAGAGGCTGTTTTTCAAGATGCAGGTATCTTACATGCTTACCTTGAAGGACAGAATGTGGAACTTATGGCCAATAGCGATAATGTGTTACGTGGCGGACTTACTCCCAAACATGTAGATGTACCTGAATTAATGAAACACGTTCGCTTTGAGCCTGTAGTACCGCAGATAATGCGTGGCAATGCTACCATGTTTGGAGCGGTGAACTATCCTTGTCCTGTTGCCGATTTCGGTATTGATTATGTAACTATGCCTGCCAACGGTTTGTATCATGGCTTAACTGATAGCTTAGAAATATGGTTGGTACACGAAGGTGCTGCAAGGGTGCATTTGGGCAGTAATTATCATTTTGATGTAATCGGAGGGCAGGCTTTTGCAGTATTTGCAGACCAAAAGTTTAGTATTTCGAGCTCAAAAAAAACCAATTTGTATCGAGCATTTGTACCTGCCATGTAACTTATTCACGCAGGTTGAAAATGAAACAACGAACAAGCGTTGGTTAAAAGTTTGAAACGCCTATTTTTGTTGTCCAAGATTAACACATGAAATTCAATAAACAATTCTTGTTCACATTGCTTGCGATAACTGTTATAGCAGCAGTGTATCGTGTATTGCCTGGCCGTCCTTACGGTTTTGCACCGCAAATGGCCATTGGTTTATTTGCCGGTAGTTTGTTCGTTAACGATAAAAAAACGGCATTTGCCTTACCGCTATTGAGTATGTTCATCAGCGATGTGCTGTACCAACTACTTCATATGGCCGGTGCAACAGAAATGGTTGGCTTCTATAGTGGTCAGTGGTTTAATTACTTACTGTTTGTAGGCTTAACTGTTGTTGGCTTCTATGTTAAAGCCAATAGTATTACTGGTATAATAGCAGGCAGTATTGCCTCACCAACACTTTTCTACCTTATCAGCAACACAAGTGTTTGGTTAAGTGGTGGCGGGTATAATAGACCTAAAACATTAGAAGGCTACTTACAGTGTATGACAGATGGCTTACCTTTTTATGGGAATGGATTGCTGGCTACATTCATTTTTGGAGCCATGCTATTCGGTGGTTATGCTCTATTACAACGTAACAAGGCTGTAACTGTTTAAATTGCTATACATAATTAATAAAGAGGCTGTCTCAAAAGTGGCAGCCTTTTTTCTTTTTCACTAATGGGTGTTTGAAAAGTCTGTGAACTATATTGCTCTCAAATCAGTCTATAGGGTATGAGTAAAGCAGTATTCAAAA
>JBKBLG010000035.1:0-2365 GCA_046296295.1 Chitinophagaceae bacterium
TACTGCCATACAACCCCTGAGTCAGAAAAAATTATCCAACTCTATAAACTACTATTGGCAAGTATAGGTAACCATACAACAAAAAAAAAGAGGCTATTTCTTAGTTTTGAGACAGCCTCATGTATTTACACTTCAATCACTAACGCAATAAAATGCAATATGTAATTACTACACTATATTTGATTGTAAAACACCTATATTCTATCGCCTACATGTTGCAACAGAGCCAACCATACCGCCTCATTTTATCGATGTTTTTGGGGCTTAGTGTATTTATTGGCATGTTAAGTTGCACCAACACATCTAACACCAACAAAACATCGGCAGCAGAACTTACTTTCAACACAAATTATCGCATTATAGATAGCCTTATCAGCACCTATCAAACCAATAAAGCCACAATATTTCTGCAACAACTGAACAACGAACCTCAAAACAATTACCTCCGATATTATTATTGGATGAACTATTACAGAAGTGCCGAGAATTTTGATTCGCTTCACATTTATGTAGATAGTGCTATTAACACCATTAACAAGTTAAGCAACTATCAAAACTATAAAGCCTTATTAAGCGATGCCTATGCCAAACGTGGCGAAGCCGAACTTGGCTCGCTTCAATATGAGCAAGCCACCAACAGTTTTTTTAGTGCCAAACAAATTGCCTATGAACGTAACGATACTTGTGCAGCAAGCCGCTACACCTACAGGCTAGGCATGGCCTGCTACAGGCAAGGTAATTACACCCTTGCAGCAAAAAATTTTCAGCAGGCCTTTAGCGAATCAGAACATTGCGATGCCAACAATTATACACACTATTACAAGCGATAAGAGTTATTGAACAATACTGCATTGAGTTTTAGCAAACAAAACATGCACGATAGTGCTTTACATTATTATCAGAAAGCAATCAACTTTATAGAAAGAGGCACACAAAAATTTCCGCAGTTGGCTAAAAAACTAGAAGTTGCAAAAGCTGTCATTTACGGTAATGTAGCATCGAGCCTATTGGTATTAGGCGATACTGCTACTGCAGTACAATATTTACTGCAAAGTTATCAAACCAATAATACGCCGCTAGCTGAGCCGGCCGATGCACAATATTCTGCATTAAAACTAATTAATATATATCTACATCAACAACGCTGGGGTGAAAGCAAAATATTATTAGAAAAGGTGGGGGCGTATATTGATACAACACAAAATGTATCTGATCGCATCAGAATATTTTGGAATAGGGGTATGGCTAAGCTATACCAACAAGGTATTAGAAATTACGCATTAGCTAACACTTACTATGCCACTTACGACAGCATCAAACTTAGGTTCGATAGTGCTCAAGCCAACCTCACTCAAAACGATATTACCCTACAGTTAAAGCAGTTAGAAAAACAATATGAACTTCATAATTTGTTGAAAGAACAAAAACAACAGCAACGCATCAACACTATTGCCTGGAGTTTGGTGATCATCACTATTATCACCTTAAGCATTATTCTGTGGTTGCTACAAAAAAGCAGGCAGCATGTTCAAGAACTAAAAGCCTTAAATACCACCATTGAGCAACAAAAGGCAGCTTTAAAAAGTGCTTTGCAAAAAGCAGAAACCGAAGCATCCGATAAAGATAAAATTATACGTGTGGTAGCACACGACTTACGCAATCCATTAGCTGCCATGTCGTCGTTATCTAACTTAATTATCGAAAACCCACACAGTTTTAGCGACACTCTTGAGCCTATTCGTATGATTAAAGCCAGTTGTGATAGCAGTTTAGATTTAATCAACGACCTGCTTGAAACAGCCGATTTCCAACAACAAAAGGCACTTACAAAAACCCATATTGGCCTGCAAGAGTTACTAAAGCATGCCGTTGAAATGATGCGTTTTAAAGCCGATGAAAAGCGCCAATCACTTGTACTACAGCTACCTGAAACACCGGCAACAGTATTTGTTAATAAAGAAAAAATTTGGCGTGTTTTAGCCAATTTAATTGCTAATGCTATCAAATTTAGCCAGCAAAATAGCAGTATTGAAGTAGGTGCTACCGTGAACGATAGTGGCACTTTAATTTATGTGAAAGACTATGGTGTGGGTATTCCCACACATATGCAACCATATGTGTTCGATGCATTTACCACAGCCAAACGTAAAGGCACGCAAGGCGAGCCTACCTTTGGTTTGGGCCTATCTATTTGCAAGCAAATTATTGAAGCACATGGTGGTAGTATTTATTTTGAAAGCAAAGAGTTAGTAGGTACTTGCTTTTATATGCATCTACCGCAAGGTGTATAATGCTGGTTATCATGTAACTCATTCAATAGAGAAGGGGGGGGGGTGGAGCCCCCACAAAAAATAAAAAAAAAAAA
>JBKBLG010000036.1:0-2198 GCA_046296295.1 Chitinophagaceae bacterium
TGTTTTGAATACTGCTTTACTCATACCCTATAGACTGATTTGAGAGCAATATAGTTCACAGACTTTTCAAACACCCATTAGTGAAAAAGAAAAAAGGCTGCCACTTTTGAGACAGCCTCGTTCATATTAAACAAAATGTACAGCTATTAATTAGCCAAACATCTCCTTCATTTTTTCGAAGAAGCTCTTTTCACTCTTACCCGGATTAGGCTTAAAGTTAATACTGTTGGCCATTTTTTCTAGCATTGCTTTTTCTTCGTTGCTTACATGTTGTGGCGTCCATACATTCACCTGAACCAACTGGTCGCCACGGCCATAACCATTCACCTCAGGAAAACCCTTCCCCTTTAATCTGAATATTTTACCACTTTGCGTACCAGCCGGAATTTTAATTTTTGCCCTTCCATCAATGGTAGGCACTTCCGCTTGTGTACCAAATACCGCTTCAGGGAATGATATATGCAGCTCATAAGCAACATTCAAGCCATCACGTTGCAACTCTTTATGTGCTTCTTCTTCAATTAAAATAATTAAGTCGCCATTCGGACCACCGCGTTCGCCAGCATTACCACGGCCGCCAACACTTAGTTGCATACCATCTTGCACACCTGCAGGTATATCAATTGTTACAGTTTCTTCGCCATATACACGACCTTCACCTTTACAACTACCGCACTTGGCAGTAATAACAGTACCATTACCATTACAGGTTGGGCAGGTAGTTACGGTTTGCATTTGCCCTAAGAAAGTATTGGTAACCTTACGAACTTGTCCGCTACCGCCACAAGTACCGCAGGTTTGAATACTACTTTTATCTTTTGCACCTGAACCCCCGCAAGTGTTACAAACAACATACTTTTTAACCTTGATGTTTTTTTGAACACCATTTGCTATTTCCTCAAAACTGAGTTTTAGCTTTATACGTAGGTTACTACCTCTAGTACCACGGCTACGTCCGCCGCCGCCCCGCTGGTTACCACCACCGCCAAAAAAGCTGCCGAACATATCGTTGCCGAAAATGTCGCCAAACTGGTTGAAGATATCGTTCATATCCATGCCACCACCACTAAAGCCACCGGTACCAGGCCCAAATGCCTGATGACCGTAACGATCGTATTTGGCTCGCTTATCGGCATCACTTAGAATTTCGTAAGCTTCTGCAGCTTCTTTAAATTTTTCTTCTGCTTCTTTATCGCCGGGGTTGCGGTCGGGGTGATATTGCATAGCCACCTTACGGTACGCTTTTTTTATCTCGTCGGCAGTAGCCGATCGGTTAACACCCAGTACCTCATAAAAATCTCTCTTGCTCATACAATATTTATTTTACTGCTGCTAAGCCACCTACTCATTAGCATTCAACACGAATAGCAACGGCGTGATAGGGTTATTTTCCTACAACCACTTTTGCGAAACGAATAAGCTTGTCGTTCAAATAGTATCCTTTTTGAACCTCATCAATTACTTTACCTTGCAACTCAGGTGTTGGTGCCGGAACTTCAGTAATTGCCTCATGCTTTTCTACATCAAACTCAGTATTAATACTCTCTAACGGCTTAAGCCCTTTACTCTGAAGGGTAGACTTAAGTTTTGCAAAAACAAGATATACCCCTTCTTTCACGGCATCAATGTTGGTGGCTTTTTCAATTTGCTTTTCTGCACGTTCACAATCGTCTAACACATCAAGCAAACTCACAATCACCTCCCTACCTGCCGTTTGCATGTATTCTAAACGCTCTTTACTGCTGCGACGGCGAAAATTATCGAACTCGGCCATGAGGCGGAGGTACTTATCTTTTTGTTCCGCTAATGCAGCTTCTAATTTTTCAAGCGGATTTTCATCAGCCAGGGGCTCGTTCAAATGCTCTGTGCCGGCTGTATTTTCGTCGGCATTAATGTTCATTTCTGCATTTTCGGCAGTTACTTCCTGTTGTTGTTTATTCTCTTCCATACACTTTATATAGTTGTTAGCCTTACGGCAAATGTAACGCCAAGGCCATAAAGCCGAAAAAATGGCAGTTACGCTTTGTATTATCTGACTTTTTTGATGATAGTAGCTGCAATTGTTGAACGGTGCCAACGCCACAAAAGCTAATTACTTGCACCTTGTTGGGCCAATAACTTATAATAAAGAGGCTGTCTCAAAACTAAGAAATAGCCTCTTTTTTTTTGTTGTATGGTTACCTATACTTGCCAATAGT
>JBKBLG010000037.1:0-1673 GCA_046296295.1 Chitinophagaceae bacterium
CGCTGAATATTCATGAGTTAGATGCTGCAAGTAATAACTCTGTAGATGATATAAGAGCATTGGTAGAACAAGTACGTTTTGCGCCACAAGCGGGTAAGTATAAAATTTATATTGTAGATGAGGTGCACATGCTTAGTGCCAGTGCCTTTAACGCTTTTCTAAAAACTTTGGAAGAGCCTCCCAGCTATGCGAAATTTATTTTAGCTACAACTGAAAAACATAAAATTCTACCAACGATTCTAAGTCGTTGCCAAATCTTTGACTTTAAAAGAATTACTTCAAATGATACTGTAGAGCATTTAGCAGAAATTATTGCTAACGAGCATATACAAGCCGAAAAAGCAGCATTGCAAGTAATAGCGCAAAAAAGCGAAGGTTGCATGCGTGATGCTTTGAGCATACTCGATAAAATTGTAAGCTTTACAGGTGGTACGGTTACTTACCAAAATACGTTAGAAAATTTAAATATACTTGATGAAGATTACTTTTTTAAGTTGATTGATGCATTATTAACACAAAATTTAGCAGATACATTATTACTATTCGATGAAATTAACCGTAAAGGATTTGAAGGCGATATTGTTTTAAACGGTTTTGCTACTTGCCTGCGTAATATATTGGTATGTAAAGATGCACGTGCCTTGCAGTTGCTCGATGTTGTGGCCGGTATGGAAGAAAAGTATAAAAGTTATGCTCAAAAAATTAGTACTGCTTTTTTGGTAAGTGCATTACAAATTATTAATGAGGCCGAGGTGCAATACAAAATGGCTCGTAATAAACGCTTGCATGTAGAAATGATGTTGATTAAAATCAACTACCTGCAACAAGCTATTGAAATAACTTCTTCAGATGGTTTTGTAGCAAAAAAAAAACGACTTGATGGCCCTATAGCCATAGCTACTAAATCGCTACCGTCGCTTACCGCCAAAGCCAGTTCAACCGAGGCAGCTAATAGCAATGCTGCTGCAAAATTGTACATTGAAACACCTGCTGCTGCATCTAACAAGCTATCAACAATAACAGCGCCTACAGTTACTGAAATGGCTAGGCCGGCAACAACTCCGGCGATAAGTGGCGGGCTAGGGCAGCAAGCTCCTAGTGGTGGCGGCAAGCCCGATTTACTAGCGCTGTTACAGCAACATACAGCCGCCCGTGGTTATACCGTATCGGCAGTAAAGCAACCACAAGCCTTAACAGCAGAAAAGTTGAGAGCGGCTTGGGATGCGTATGCACAAAAATATTTAGCCAATACAAAACTGAGTGCTTTTGCTGCCTTTCAGCAAGCAGAACTGTTGGTAGAATCAGACATACGTTTTATGGTACGCACCAACTCACACATTAATAAAAACTTTATTGAGAGTGAAAAAACAATGCTGTCTGATTTTATACAGCAATCGTTCACTAACATTAACATTACATTTGGGATAGAAGTGAACGCCAGCGATGTGGTAATGAATATCGAACGGCCATTGAGTAATCGAGAACGTTATGAACAGCTTGCTACACAGTATCCTATGTTGCGAGCTTTAAAAGAAGGGCTACGTTTAGAAATAGAATAAGCGGTATACCTTACGGTAAATAGTATGGGGCGGCCGCAGGCCGCCCCATACTATTTACCGCTACTTAATTCCTCATTTACCGTAAGGGTATTACCATAAACTACTCGACTTTCG
>JBKBLG010000038.1:0-1130 GCA_046296295.1 Chitinophagaceae bacterium
AACGTCAGGGTGTGAAAAAACTTCATTTCACTTTTTCGTAATCAAAAGATTGGTTTGTAGCATTTGATTAGAAGGTTTTTGATGCGTTATAGCGATGCGTTTTTTTATGCTGCAATATTTTGTTGATGAAATAAAGTGGCTCTTATGTAAGCTAAAAGGGTCGGTTTTGTAGTAGCATGAGTTATCCCTTTGTAATTAGGTACCCAGTTTTTTAGTTTTTCTAATAAGGGTTCAATACCCAATATGTTCATACAACGTTTTAGGTTGTAAACGGTCATGATTAAGGCCATTTCGCCATTAACTTTTGCTAACCCTTTTAGGTTAGTATAACTATAGCCCCATTTGCGTTTGATGGTTCCAAATATGTGTTCGTTAATCTCTTGTCGTTTGCGGTATAATGCTTGATTTTCTTGGTAACGTTTGTTGTTGGCTTCTACTACATCAGCAAACTCGCTCCTATCTAGTTCTCTTCCTCCTTTTTGTTTGCCTGTACACAGGTATTTTACCGGGCATGTTTTACATGCAGGTGTTCTGTACTTTTTAAATCGGTATGGGTTAGTACTTGTTTTGTTGTGCCATGTTCCTTTGGTGTGTAGGGTTTGTCCTTGTGGGCAGGTGTATGTGTCTTGGTCTTTATTGTATTTGAATTTTGTTACTAAATAATCGGGGGTTGTACCTTTTTCATTACTATTCACGATTTCTTGTTGTGCGCAAATGGTAACAATGTTTTGGTCGTAACATTCTTGTAACTGTCGGCCGTTGTGGTAGCCTTTATCACTTATTGCCGTGAGTGTTTCTACTTGTAAATTTTCTTTTGCTTCAACCGCAATTGCCGATAGTGCATTACGATCGTTGCGGTTTATGGTGTGTGTGGCTACTACCAGTTTGTGTTTATCATCTACCGCTGCTTGCATGTTATAGGTTACCTCTACTACTTGGCCTTGTACCAACAAGGCTCTTGCATCGGTATCAGTAGTACTTACTTGTGGTTCGCCACTTTGGCTTAGCTTTTCTTGCAGTTGTTCGTATTTTATTTTGTTTGTTTTTAGGCGTGCTAGTTTTTCTGCTACTTCGCTTATTTTAACTGTGTTTTCGTTATCATCATTTGTTGCTATTGCACTTAAGTATTC